>NZ_KB903534.1 GCF_000379805.1 Lewinella cohaerens DSM 23179
TGTGACGCTTGCCCCACTTCTTCGACAGGAGACAGCGACGGGGATGGTGTATGTGACGATGCCGATATCTGCCCTGGTTTTGATGATCTGGTAGATACTGACGAAGATACCGTTCCCAATGGCTGTGACCTTTGCCCTGGAGGGGATGATTTATTAGATAATGACCACGATAATATTCCTGATGAATGTGACGATACCATCAATGGAGGAGAGGGCACGGGAGTTGAGGTAACTGGAAATAATGTCGAGGAAGTCTATCCCAACCCGACTACAGGAGAATTACGCTTGATTCTCGCAAAACCCTATGAAGGAGCCGTACAGATTTTTGATGTGTTTGGAAACTGTGTACTTACTTATTCAGCAACAGACGAGAAATACCTGAGACTCAACGTTGAGTTGCTGCCCTCGGGAACGTATATAGTCTTGTTGAATACCAGAGGGGCTTACGGTGGGTTTAAGCGTTTTGTGAAAGTCAATCGTTGATTTTTTGAATGCATGAGTCATCACGGATTCTGATGACAATCAAAATCCGTGATGACTCATGTTTACTGTAGTAAGCGTTTTATCCGCATATACTCTCCGCGGTTGTCAGCGGTGCCTCGACAGCCGAGCTCTTGCGCTTTGGCGTCAATATCTGCTACTCTGTTGCCTGGATTAGGGTGAGTAGACATGAATTCAGGCGGACGGCTGGCGCTGGAATCTTCCATCTTGCGGAAAAAACCTGCAGCGCCGTTGGCATTATAACTTGTGCCGCAGAGGTAAATGACAGAGTACTCGTCGGCTTCACTTTCGTGACCTCTACTATTTTTCAAGCTGGCCAACCCCAAAGCAATTTGCTCAATCATACCTGGCTCAGCATTGCCGGTAACGACACTGGCTAAAATTTGCAGACCGTAAAGTTTAGTCATCTGCTGGGTGCTATGGCGCTGAGCAGCGTGGGCAATCTCATGGCCCATTACGCCTGCTAACTCATCTTCTGAGTCTAGAAACTTGATCAATCCGGTATACACATAAATGTATCCCCCCGGTGTCGCAAAAGCATTGAGTGTTTCAGGGTCGTCAATGATCTTTACCTCCCAGGCGAATTCATCTTTGTGAGCGACTTTACCCGAATTAAGAATCTTATTAGTAATACCTCTGATGTATTGATAGACTTCCTGGTTGCTTTGCTCTGGAAGAATGGGGAACTCAGAGGGGTTGGTATTGATTTCTTGGCTTACCTGCCGACCCAACTCAATATCCTGTTCAACAGAAAATAAGTTGAGGCCTCCTCCGCTACCACTACAGCCGATGGCAAAAAAAGAGATGATCATGGTACCAATGAGTGCAAAACTGAAATATCGCATATAATAACACGTTTGAGGTTGGTTGATAAGGAACAGCACAAATACTAATGGTTTAAACACCCATTAAAAGTAATTTGTTAGCTGTAGACTATTAAACGTAGGCAAACAACGAAAATGCTATAGACCTTGTTAAAAAAAAGGTAAGGGATTATAAAAATAATCCATAGCCGTTAAACAATAGTTAAAGACAGTAGCTAACTTCGGCCCTCTTTGTATCTTTTTCGTTGTTAATCCGTCCACAAGGTGAAGATAAATTTTAATTTTGGCCTTGAATTCAAAGCAATTAATTCATTACCCGTTATGATGTACCGCAAAATATTACCACTGTTCTTCGGAGCACTATTCTTTTTCAGCCTTTCGGCCAATGCACAAAAAATCGCTTTCGTTGATGTTCAGGAAATCCTGGAAAACATCGTAGAATACCAAGAAGCGCAAACAGAACTCGATCGTTTAGCTAATCAGTGGCGGCAAGAAATTGCCAAAGAATACGATCAAATTAAGGGCATGTACAACCAATACCAGGCAGAACAAGTCCTTCTTAGCGAAGATGCGCGAAAGCAGCGTGAAGAAGAGATTATGAATAAGGAAAAAGCTGTACGAGATATGCAGCGCGAACGCTTTGGCCCCGAAGGGCAATTGTTCAGTCGCCGCCAGCAGCTTGTACAACCAATTCAGGAGAAAGTCTACGCTGCTATCGAAAGTTATGCCAATGAGCGAGGTTATGATTTTATTTTTGATCGCTCTAGCGATTCAGGGATGATTTTCTCTAACCCCCAGTACAATAAAACGGAGGATATTCTCCGCAGACTTTAATTGAGAACAGCACGAAAATAAAACGCGATTTTGTTTTTCATATTAGTTGAATAAACAGTTCATTTAAAGTGTTTTAACTATTTGGAAAACTTAAGGAAAATCGCGTTTTATTTTCTGCGCAATACTCGGTTGAAAAAAAACAACTAATTTTGCCGGTCAATTCATTGATCACAACATTTGAGAGTTACACAAAATCACTAGAAGAGATGAAGAATGTATTTAAAATAGGCGCTTTAACCCTTGCAATGTTCGCCTTTGCTTTTACTGGTCAAGCCCAGCAGACCTTTGGTTACGTTGATGCCCAGGCTATTTTAGCAGAACTTCCTGCTGTAAAGCAGGCAGAAGCTAACTTGGAAGCATTACAAGCACAATTGCAAAAGAAACTGGAGGCTAGTGTTAGTCAGTTCCAGCAGGATGTTCAAACTTTCCAGCAAAAAGTTGAACGTGGAGAACTTTCACGGATACAGCAGGAAGAGCAGCAGAGAGCGTTAGAAGCACGCCAGCAGGAATTAGCTCAGGAGGAGCAAGGCATGGTTCAGCAAATTCAGGATAAGCGCACCGAATTACTGGAGCCTATCTATGATAGCTTAAACGAAGCCATTGCATCTGTTGCGGAAGAAAATGGTTTCACGTTTATCTTCGACAAGCAAGTACTACTGTACAGCGAAGAAAGCCAGGATATGAGCGAAGCTGTAAAGGCTAAGATCAATATCTAGTTTTGTCTTCCGGAAATAATAATCCGATTGGAGTCTTTGACTCCGGCATTGGCGGCCTTTCGGTCGCCAATGCTATTTCTGGTCTCTTGCCCAACGAGAGTCTAATTTATTTTGCGGATACCGGCCGGGTTCCCTATGGGCCAAGGTCGCGCAAAGAAATTACCGATTTCTCAGCAGAAATCACTCAGTTTCTACTGGATCATCAATGCAAAATGATCGTCGTAGCTTGTAATACAGCTACTGCGGCAGGCTTAGAATCCTTGCGTAAACAGTGGCCCGAAATTCCTTTCATAGGGATGGAGCCAGCCGTAAAACCAGCAGCAGAAGCTACCCGCTCAGGCAAGGTAGGCGTGCTGGCCACGCTCTCTACCATACGAAGTGAGCGCTATGCAGAACTGATGCGCCGCTATGCCGCAAATGTGCAAGTTTTTGAAAACCCTTGCATCGGCCTCGTCCCCCTTATCGAAGCAGGTAAACTTAATCACCCTGATACCATCGAGCAGCTAAAAGAAATTTTGATTCCCATGCTGCAAGAGGACGTCGATACCATCGTTTTGGGGTGCACGCACTATCCGTTTTTACTTCCCTTTCCAAAAGACATCGTACCAAGCGATTGCAAAATTATTGACCCGGCCCCAGCTGTGGCTCGACAGGTAGCCAGGCGGTTGGGGAATTTAGCCTTAGTAGCTAGCTCCGCACATCAGGCCGAATACCATTTTTATCGTTCTGGCGCGGTAGCAGACCTCTCACTCTTTACCAAGCTCCCCTGGCAGATACACCCAGTGATGGAAATGCTTAAAGGTTAGAAGTTGTTGAAATAATAGCCCTTGTGATAAAGATTATCTTTTCCTACTGACGAATGTCAGGAAAAGGAGTGCAATATATGCGGAATTTAGTACCAAGATCAAGCATTTGATCGGTATTAAAACCAGCATATTATGTTTACTAACTTTTCCTTCACCGGCTCCGAAGTGTTTCTTGGTCTCGGCCTTCTGGCTGCCCTGGTCATCGGAATAATCATTGCGGGACGATATCGCTTATCGAACCTTGCCCAAACTAATCTCAAATCCCAACACGCAAACGATCCTGTAGGTGCTGAAATTAAGGCACGGAATAAGTATCCTGAAGTAGATGTATTACACAATACTGGTATCTTCTGGAAATTAGGGTTAGTCGTTGTTTTGGCCCTTACGGTAATGGCCTTTAACTGGACACAGTTTGAAAATAAAGTCGATATTCCGGAAGGTGCAATGGATATGGATTTTGATATTGAGATGGAAGCACCTCCGCAGACCACAACACCTCCCCCTCCTCCCCCTCCACCGCCCCCCGTCATTGAAGAGGTACCTTCTGATGCTGTTCTCCTTGACGAGCAGGAAACGTTTTCCGATCAGTCTGCTAGTGCAAATTTAGCGGTGAGTAATGCGCCTGTGGCAAAAGTGGATGAAGGGCCTGCCCCACCTCCACCACCTCCACCACCTCCTCCAGCATTGGAAGTGAAAGAAATTTTCAAAATTGTAGAGGATATGCCCCGCTTCCCTGGTTGTGAAGATGTTGGAACGAAAGAGGAAAAAATGGCTTGTTCTCAGCAGAAATTGCTGGAGTTTATCTATGATAATATCAAGTATCCAGCTATCGCCCGTGATAATAATGTCTCTGGTACAGTAGTTGTCCGCTTCGTTGTCCAGGATGATGGTTCTATTGAGAATGCAGAAATCCTAAGAGATATTGGCGCAGATTGTGGTGCTGAAGCACTTCGGGTAGTGAAATTAATGCGTAATCTTCCAGAAAAATGGACGCCAGGGAAACAAAGAGGCCGTAATGTACCGGTTTACTTTAACCTTCCTATCAAATTTGTTTTGCAGGTAGATCATTAAAGTATTTATAAGCATGTTTAAGACATGAGTCATCCCGAATTTTGATTGTCATCAAAATCCGTGCTGACCAACGGCAAAACCTACCGTTAAAGACGAAACCCCATGATTTCTATTAGTGAAATCATGGGGTTTTCTAACTTAAAGTCAGGCTGGATTTTGGCCTTAGCCAAAATTCGGGATGACTTATGTTTCTGTTTTACAACGCTACTTCAGCTGCTGCTAAAACGGTCATCTGCTCGGCATCCTGTATAAAGAGAATGATCTTGCCATTGGAAAAAGTACCCAATACGCTGGTATCTACGGTTAAAGCACCTTGCGACTTAGGGTTGGTCTCACTGATTAATGCTCTTACTACATTGGTATGAGTGAGGTGGTGTCCGCTATTTTCACCACGAGGGACATCGTTGGCCAGCGTTGTTTCAATAAGCGCAATTTGCAATACAATATCATTGGTTTTTCCGGTTATTTCATAAGCTATTTCTCTGCTGTTTCTGTCGTTTTGGGCTGGGTTTAGGGAGACCAAGAGGTTACTTGTTGGAGCTTGTTGAGAAATACGCTGAATGGCTGCTCTTACTTCTTTTTCTCGTGACCCAACGTGAGCACGTTGGCCTTGGATAACCATTTGAGGGGTGTAAACCCGATGATCGGGTAATACTTGAGCGTACTGGCGTTGGCGTTCGGAAAAAACAGCTTGACTGTAGGGGTCTGCCCAACCCAGACGATTCCAATAGTCGACATGATAGGAAAGTGCAATTACCGCCATGTTGCCTTCTTCGGCCTCCTCTACGAGTCGTTGTAATACCTGGTCTGCTGGTGGGCAACTAGAGCATCCTTGGGAAGTAAATAGTTCTACCAGAACAGTTTGGGCAGATGTTGTTTTATTTATGATAGTAGGACTTCCGTCTAATTCGCTGTTGTTACCTCCCCTTAAGCAGGCAATGAATAAGGCTGCTAATAGCAAGCTTCCGGTTATTTTTAATTGAAGAGACATTGTTTTCCTGCTTTTGGTATCGTAGAATAAACGCTATTTAATCTTGCTTCGTTGGTTAAAGGCCTGTACATTTACGGACAATATGAAAAAATTGGTTCAAAATATTACCTTTCTTGAGAACCGTCGCCGCCTTGAGCGTCGTCGCCCTTTGGGGCGCAACACTGTCATATTATCCCACCGGGTGGGCTTTTAGTAAAGTCTTCCTTCCCTCATTTTGAGCAGTTTTCCTGTTACAGAACCAGAGCTAGTCTAGGCACCCCTTTTAAAGTAGGGTGTTTCTTACTTACTTATCAAGTTAATTTTCAATGGAAATTATTATTCGTGTGGCTGATGCCAACGATTTCCACTACGCCCCGGCTATTTGTGAATTGATCAAAGAGTCGGCAAAAGTACGAGGCACAGGAATTGCCGAGCGTAAGCCGGAGTATGTGTGTACCAAATTTGAGAATGGCAACGCAGTTATTGCCCTTTGTGATGGCAAGCTAGCGGGCTTTTGCTACATCGAAGTATGGAGTCACGACCGTTATGTTGCCAATTCGGGCTTGATTGTAGCACCAGAATTTAGGCGATTAGGGCTGGCTCGAAAGATCAAGGAGCGGGTCTTTCAGCTTTCGCGTGAAAAATACCCAACTGCTCATGTTTTCGGCATCACCACGAGTCTTGCTGTTATGCGAATTAATTCTCGCTTGGGGTACGAGCCGGTAACCTTCTCGGAACTCACCCAGGATGAGGCTTTTTGGAAAGGCTGCCAATCGTGCCCTAACTTCGATATCCTCGAACGAAATGAACGTCGGATGTGCCTGTGTACAGCCATGCTGGCACCAGCATTGGAAGAAACCACAACTATGGCTACCGATCTCAGTAATCTTATTTTACCCAATCAACCATCAGAATAATGACAACGCCTAAAAAAATAGTATTGGCTTATAGCGGAGGCCTTGACACCTCTTATTGTATAAAATACCTGACCAAAGAACATGGTTATGATGTACATGCCCTGACTGTAGATACAGGTGGGTTTTCTCCTGCGGAATTGCAAGAAATGGAAGAGCGGGCCTTTGCATTAGGCGCCACGTCATATCAAGCAGTAAATGTGACCGAAGCGCTTTATGAGGAATGTTTGCGATTCTTGGTGTATGGAAATTCCCTGCGGTACCAAACTTATCCACTGTCTGTAAGTGCTGAACGGATGTTTCAAGCCCTGGAAGTTGCCAAGTATGCCAACCTGATTGGCGCTGATGCCATTGCACATGGAAGTACCGGCGCCGGAAACGACCAAGTTCGCTTCGACCTGACTTTTCAGCTATTGGCGCCAGGGGTAGAGATTATCACTCCTATTCGCGACCAGCAATTAAGCAGAGAAGCAGAAGTAGCTTATTTGGCAAGGCATGGTGTTTCATGGCCAGATAAAAAAGGCAAGTACAGCATCAATCAAGGCATCTGGGGTACCTCGGTAGGAGGACAGGAAACACTGACTTCGCACCAGAATCTGCCCGAAGAAGCATGGCCAGTACCCGTAACTGCCACCGAAGCACGAACCTTGAAACTTCATTTTAAAGAAGGTCAGTTTGTTGGTTTTGATGGTCAGCGTTTCGATCATTCTGTAGCGGCGGTGCAGGCCTTGGAGGCAGTTGCAGCACCTTATGGAATTGGTCGCGATGTTCACGTAGGAGATACGATTATCGGGATCAAAGGGCGGGTAGGTTTCGCTGCGGCGGCTCCGATGCTGATTATAAAAGGGCACCACTTATTGGAAAAGCATACCCTTGCCAAATGGCAGCTATATTGGAAAGAACAATTAGGCAACTGGTACGGGATGATGGTACACGAAGGCCAGTTTCTGGACCCTGTCATGCGGAATATGGAAGCTTTTCTAGAAGACAGCCAAAAGACAGTAAGTGGAGATGTGTTTATAACATTACACCCTTACCGGTTTGTATTGGATGGTATTGATTCTCCGTACGACATGCTCGGTGCTGGTTTTGGCCAATATGGCGAAATGAACACCGGTTGGAGCGGTAGCGATGTGAAAGGCTTTACCCGTATTCTGGCCCTTTCCGGGCAGGTGCAGGCAGCAGCCAAAGGAAGCTCGAAATAGAAGCTCGATAGCGACGGGTTTTGGCAAAGCCATGGCATATACCCGTTAGCGAAAAAAGCAAACCATGACAAGGAAACATACTGTAGGCATTATCGGCGGCGGCGGATACACGGCCGGCGAATTGATCCGAATTCTACGTTGCCACCCGGCAGTGGAACTCCGTTTTGTTCATAGTAATAGCCAGGCTGGTAAGCCTGTGAGCAGTATTCATCAAGATTTGGCTGGCGACTTCTTTATGGACTTTACCGCCGAGGTAGACCCAAAAGTCGATGTGATTTTTCTATGTAGTGGCCACGGGAAATCTCGCGGCTGGTTGGCCGAAAATGCAGTGCCAGCAGAAACGCTGGTCGTAGACTTGAGTGCAGATTTTCGGTTAACGGATGACTTCGTTTATGGTTTACCGGAAATGAACAGAACAGCCATAAAGGCTAGCAAGCGTATTGCTAATCCAGGCTGCTTTGCTACGGCGATCCAGTTGGGCTTGCTGCCTTTGGCGGCGGCTGGGAAACTGCAAGATGAAGTGCATATTCATGCCATCACAGGATCGACAGGTGCGGGCCAACAACCGCAGCAGACGACGCATTTTAGCTGGCGAAATAACAACCTTTCGGTGTACAAACCTTTTCAGCATCAGCATTTGGCAGAGATTGGCCGTAGCCTGAATTTATTGCAAGGAGAAGCAGTACCAGACTTGGCATTCTTGCCTTTGCGAGGCGATTTTGCTCGTGGCATATTTGCTAGCTTGTACCTTGATACGAAGCTTTCAGAAAAAGAACTTCAGGTTTTGTTTCATGACTATTATGCCGAACACGTTTTTACGCACGTAGTTGCCGAAAACCCTCATTTGAAGCAGGTGGTGAATACGAACAAGTGTCTGGTACAGGTAACCAAACACGGTGATCGTGCCCTGATCATAAGCGTGATTGATAATTTGCTGAAAGGCGCTTCCGGGCAGGCGGTGCAGAACATGAATTTGGCCCTTGGGTTAGAGGAAACGACGGGGCTGCAGTTAAAGGCTATGGTTTTTTAGAGGGTTTTCTAAAAAAAAACTCCGTGTCTCCGTGTCTCCGCGGTAGAAAAAATCTTTTGTGCAATTTTGTGTTTTTATGCCTTCGTGGCTTAAAAAGTCAATTGAATATGGCTGCTAAAAATAGGAAAAGATGAATCTCTTCGATGTATACCCCCTTTTTGATCTGGAGCCCGTAAGGGCCGAAGGTTGCTATGTTTACGATCAAAATGATCGCAAGTTTTTGGATTTTTATGGAGGTCATGCTGTCATTTCTATAGGGCATAGCCACCCTCATTATGTGCGACGCTTGCAGGAGCAGGTTGCGAAAATCGGTTTCTACTCTAATTCCGTGCAGAACCCATTGCAGGTGGAGTTGTCACAAAAGCTGGGCGAGCTATCTGGCTGCGATGATTACCAGCTTTTTTTGTGTAATAGTGGCGCTGAGGCCAATGAGAACGCGCTGAAGGTCGCCAGTTTTGCGACAGACCGGAAGCGGATCGTCGTATTTGAAAAGGCATTTCACGGTCGTACTTCGGCGGCGGTGAATATTACGGATAACGACAAAATAAAGGCACCCATCAATGCGACCTTTCCGGTAACGTTTTTGCCCCTAAATGATACGGCAGCGGTAGAAAGAGCATTGAAGAAAGAGGATGTTGCCGCCGTAGTGGTAGAGGGTATCCAGGGGATTGCTGGCATTTATGTGCCATCGTCGGCTTTTTTGGAGGAAGTAGCAGTGCTGTGCAAAAAGTATGGAGCCTGTCTGATTATGGATGAGATCCAGTCTGGCTTTGGTCGCAGCGGCAATTTCTTTGCTTTCCAGCGCGCCAATATCCAACCCGACCTAATTACCATTGCTAAAGGAATGGGCAATGGCTTTCCGGTAGGAGGAGTATTAATCCATCCCCGTTTTGAGGCTAATTATGGCTTGTTGGGGACGACTTTTGGGGGGAACCACTTGGCTTGTGTGGCGACTTTGGCGGTGTTGGAAGTGATGGAGCAGGAAGGATTACAAGAGAACGCGCGGAAAGTTGGTGCTTATCTGAAAACGCAGCTGGAACAACTACCTGGCATCAAAGAAGTACGAGGAGAAGGCCTGATGCTAGGCTTACAGCTTGCCGAACCAGCGGGCCCATTACGTAAGCAATTACTCTTTGAGCATGGTGTGTTTACGGGCTCTGCTGCACAGGCAGAGACGATTCGCTTGCTTCCACCGCTAGGTATCGGCAAGGCAGAGGTGGATGTGCTAATGGAGAAGTTAAGGTTGGTCTTGGTCTAGTTATAGTGGCCTATCCTTCCTAGATAGCTATCTTTTGGGTACTTTACTATTTGATACGTTTGTCTTACCAATGATTAAATTGAGATCCTTCTTGATAAGATAATTTGTTCACAAATCTTAAATAAAAAAATACAGACTGTGAAAACTAAATTAGTAGTACTTATTGCAATCATTTGGGGCGGTTGTTACCATCTACATGCCGACTCTCCACTGACTTCTACTTATATGAGTGAAAGCTATGAAGATGTACCAATAGTCATATTGGCATTCCAAGCTGAGGGCAAATTGACGGATGAGTTAATGGATTATATTGTTGACTCTGAAAATGATATAGACATTAGAATTGCCATTGTAAATGCATTGTCATGGGGGCATGAAGGAATTGAAAATGCAGAAATTTTCCTGGCGTACTTGGAAGGAATTGGAATGTTTACTGATTATGATGATTTTACGAGTAATGCTCCCTGGGACTTATTAATTTGCATGGCTTATTTAGATGCATTAGATGATTATTTTAACGTTAGGAGTGCAATGTCTTTAGCAAGAAAGGCTAGGTCAAAAAATAGCAATAGCTATACCGTTAGTATTATTTGTGCGCTTATTGAAGCACAAATAGCTATGCATAGTGGTATGCATAATTGGTGTAAAGCATATAATTTGACTGATCAAGTACGAAATGATTTATCCCTTAAACAAGATATGAGAGAAGGGGCTGTAAATAACATTTTTGAATACATGGATGTGTATGAATCTTATTGTGAATAATTCCGATTTACGGCTTCTTCGAGGTTTAGCCTTATTAGAACAGAAAATGACGTTGCGATAATGTTCCCAACTCAGAGGCGGAACGACAACTCCGAGCACCGGAGCCAAAGGTGTTATTGGGACTTTAACAACAGAAGCGGTAAATGCTAAAACAGCATTAGAAGAAGAGCTATTGAATATTAGGAACTAAGTGCTTCCCATAGACACAAGGAGTCTCAAAGCCCACTATCGCTATGCGATGGTGGGCTTTGATGTTTACGAGGAACGGTCAGCCTTTTATATGGGGTTATAGGTGAATGTATAGGTGGTGCTGTGTGTAATTCGGCTATTTATCTGCAATAATTCATTTTGACGATTAGCTAGCTGCAACCAAAACAGACGTATTTTGTCCACGTAGGGAGTACAATAAGCGCAATAGTGGTGACGGGTATAGAATGTTAAGCCCAATTAGAACAAAAAAAGTATCTTGAAATGGATGAGATAACTATAGTAAATCGTGAATTAACAGCTGGCGAAGTTGAGAGAATGGATTTAGGGTTTGAAGAACTTGCACTTGAGGAAGATTTAGAAATAGAAAGCTCAGATAGGTTCAGTAATGTAGCATTAAAAGGAAACACTTTTATAGGATGTTCATCTGGTTTAGGCTATAAAAACGGTGGAAACTATTCAGGGTGGTTTTTTCTGACAGATTTGTTTGTCGAGAAGGAGTATCGCTCCAAAGGGCTTGGAGAAAAATTATTGCAAAAGATAGAAGAACAAGCTATAAGGGTAGGAGTGAAGCATATTTGGCTATGGACCTCAGGTGATAAAGCACTTAGGTTTTATGAAAGGCAGGATTATAAAAGGTTTGCGGAAATGGAAAATTGGTATTCCGATGGAAGTAGTCGAATTGGGTTAAGAAAGAATTTATAAACGTACGAAGGTTGTCTGAGGCGAGGTAATAATGGCTTGAGACCATTAGGAAAAGGAAACGATGCGAAGACAAGAGAAGAAATCGAATAAAAGGCTATGTATTGTATTTAAGGTAAATAATTGGTGGCTGGAAAGAACACGGATTTGAGTTTTCGCCAATCTTTATGACCGTGGTTTCTATATTTGCATTGAATAGTTGGAATAAAAATACCATGGAGAACAATAGTAAGTTAACCGGAAAGAAGGTCCTCGTCACTGCTGGTGCTCAAGGCATTGGCGAAGCCATTACCAGGCATTTTATTGATAGCGGAGCCAATGTTGCGGTCCACTATTTCTCCAGTGCTGATACCGCGAACCAATTGACGGAATACGCAACGAGTAAAGGGCAAAAAGCGGTTGCGATCGGTGGCGATTTAACAAAAGAAGCTGATGCGAATGCAGTGGTCGAAAAAACAGTAGCGGCGCTTGGTGGTTTGGATATACTGATCAACAATGCAGGTTCACTTGTTGCGCGTAACCTGCTAAGCGATATGGAGACGAAGTTCTGGCACAAGGTAATGGACATTAATCTAACCTCCATGATGCTTGTGACGCGAGCAGCAGCTCCTTATCTGGCAAAAAATGAGAACAGCAGTATTGTTAATTTGGCATCACTCGCCGGGCGTAAAGGCGGGCACCCAGGTTCACTAGCTTACGCTACCAGCAAAGGTGCTATCTTAACATTTACACGAGCGCTCGCTACGGAATTTGGGGCTCAAGGGACTAGAGTTAATGCTGTTGCCCCGGGGCTTATCCTTGGAACTTCTTTTCACAATACGCATACAACAAAAGAGTCAGCGGCTGCAACAACGGCTGGCATTCCAATCCAGCGAGCCGGCAATGCAGATGATGTAGCGCGAGCGGTTTTATACCTGGCGTCGGAATACGACGGCTTTATTACCGGTGCTACGCTTGACATCAATGGTGGTGTCTACAATATGTAGTTTGTAGTAAAGCGTATGTAGTTGAGCTCTAAACCACGAAATCTAATAAAAATGAAAAAATCAGTTGCCATTATATGTGCTGGTGGCCCAGCGCCGGGTATCAATACGGTTGTTAGTACGGTGGCCAAAGTCTTCTTGAAAGATGGCTATAGGGTGCTTGGTGTGCAATATGGTTATAAAGGCCTTTTTTCAGAGGAGGTACCTGTTAAAGAGTTTGATTTTGATCATGCAGATAGAATTTTTAGTCGTGGTGGCTCTACGCTCATCATGAGTCGTTTCAAGCCAAAGGACACGGACTTTAGAACGGCTTTTTTTGAGAAAGAAAACGTGAAACTATTGGTCACCATCGGAGGTGATGATACCGCTTCGACTGCCAATAGAATTACTAAGTTTTTGGAAGAAAAAGGCTTGGGTATTGCTAATATTCATGTGCCTAAAACAATAGACAATGACTTGCCGCTGCCAGGGCGTAATCCTACATTCGGGTTTCATTCTGCCAAAGATGAAGGGGTAAAGATCGGTAATACCCTTTATGAGGATGCGCGTACTACTGGAATGTGGTACATCATGTCTTCTATGGGGAGGTCTGCCGGGCATTTGGCATTTGGCATCGGTACTGCCTGTCATTTTCCGATGATTATCATACCAGAGATGTTTGATAAATCAACGCCAACAATAGAGAAGATCATTAATTTAATGGTTTCGACCATTGTAAAACGACGGATTCAGGGCATTCACTATGGTGTAATTATTATCAGTGAAGGTGTTTTTCATGCGATTACAGAAGAGGAGATACTAAATGCGGGCATCAAATTTACCTTTGATTCGCATGGCCATCCGGAACTAGGGAATGTTAGTAAAGCAAGTTTCTTCAATGTTTTATTACAAGAAAAGCTGAAAGCGCTAAATATCAATATCAAGACCCGCCCAAATGATGTAGGATACGAACTGAGGTGTTGTCGCCCGATTGGTTTTGACCTCACGCTTTGTTCTCTTTTGGGAATCGGCGTTCAAAAACTTTATAAGTCAGGCATTAGTGGTTGCATTGTGAGTGCAGATGCAGAGGGCAATATTGCTCCTGTTTATCTATCTGACCACGAGGATGAAAACGGAAAAGTGAAACCTCGCTTGGTGAATATGGAATCAGAGATTTCACGCTTGTTTTTCAAAAGCTTAGACTATATCACAACAGCAGATTATTCAAGAACGGAAGGTTTATTGGAGGAGCCTGCTGATTATGATTTTCATAAAATATTGAATTGGTAAAAAATGTACTTTGTTTTAAATTAGTCATACAGTTTGCAATTAGTCGTTAAAAATAAACGACCTGATATAGGATTTTTCAAGGGATAGTTTTTTAAAATAAGTGTACGCGCTATTTATGAAAAACTAAAACCCCATGAAAAATTCTACCTTTTTATTTTTGCTTTTAGGATTCGTTTATTTAATGCCTTTTTCTTCAACCAAGGCACAAATTGTCATTAACGAATTCATGTCCTCTAACAACGAGACGCTTTTTGATGAAGATGGAGATTCCAGTGATTGGTTAGAGATTTTTAACACCAGTGGTGAGCCTGTTTCTTTGGCAGGGTATTATTTAAGTGACGATATCGAAGATTTGTATAAGTGGTCTTTTCCCGCGATCGTCTTGTCTCCCAAAAGCTACTTGATCATCTTTTGTTCGAGCAAAAATAGATCAGGTGTTGATGTGCCTTTGCATACTAATTTCAAACTTAATGCTGAAGGCGAAGACATTCTTTTGGTAAAAGACGATGAGATTATTCAACATATCCTACCCGTCGATTTGGAGGAGGATATTGCCTTTGCCGGTTTCTTTGGCGAAAACTATACTTTCTTAAGCACATCTATTGCCAGCCCTGGTGGCCCTAATTTACTAGATCTAGAAGTAGATTTTTCACACGAAGCTGGATTTTATGAAAATGTGATTGCGCTATCCCTAAATTTTGACGAGCCCGCTTTGAGTGACTTGGAAATCAGGTATACCCTTACGGGGGATGAGCCTAGCCGTACTGATGCCTTGTTTACAAGCAGTATTTTAGTTGATGATAGCTCCGAGGAAGAAAACCTGTTAGCAAATATTCCCTGCACGCCAGATTTCGCAGACTGGGATGGCGAAAATTACTACCCGGCATGGAGTCCGCCAGAAGAAAAGGTAGCCAAAGGAAGGGTCGTCAGAGCAGCGGCCTTCTTGGCGGGGCAAAGGATCAGTTGGGTAGCTACTCATACTTATTTCGTTTTTTCTGAAGGCAGAGAAAGGTATGATTTTCCAGTGGTTTCAATTGCTTGTCCTCTTGATAGTCTTTTTTCTTTTGAAAGAGGGGTTTATGTACCTGGAGCCGCGCTGCAAGCCGATAACCTTGTATGGTCAGGTAATTATTTTAATATGGGTTCAGACTGGGAAAGAAGGTCAAATTTCGAATATTTTGATGATGGTGAAGCAGTCGTTAATCAAGCAATAGGACTAAGAATTCATGGTGGTAAGACCAGAGGTGCAGCTCAAAAGACAATGCGCCTGTACGCCCGTTCAAGTTATGGTGAAAAGAGATTCGATTACCCCTTTTTTAGCAATAAAGAACAATCCAGTTATAAACGATTATTACTTCGTACCACAATGGGGGCATGGACCAATACTATTTTAGCAGATGCCTTTACTCATCAGGCGGCTCGTGAGTTAAATCTTGATATACAGGAGTATCAACCCGTTATTGTTTTTATTAACGGAGAATATTGGGGGGTACATGAACTAAGAGAGCACTTTGATGAGCATAAAATTGCTGATGATTATGGCTTGGATAAAGATGCTATCAATATATACAACTCCTACGGTGAAGTTATTGAAGGGGAGCCAGATACAGAATTTATATACTTAAGGGATCAATATCTTGTGCAGAACGACATCACGGACCCCCAGGTTTATGACTATATTAAACAGCGGTTTGATATAGATCATCTTATCGACTATTTCTTCACAGAGATTTTTTTCAACAATCCCGATTGGCCTGGTAATAATTCAAAAATGTGGCGCTCAGACACCTACGACAATAAATTTCGTTGGTTATTCTATGATCTTGATGGGGGGATGGGACAACATCGAATTTACGATACTTTGTTGGCAGAGTTATTAGGAGGTGAAAGCGCTGGTGGGGAAGACAACTGGACAAATGCCTTGATCAGTACTTTGATAAAAAACGAGACCTTTAAAGAGCAGTTTGTCAGTCGAGCAAAATATTTGTTGAAGGAAAAATTCAATCCTGAAAGCTTATACCCTTTGGTACAGCAAATGACCGCTGAATACGAAGGCGAAATGGAGGAACATTTTAGAAGGTGGAGCAATTGGCAGTCAGCAGCGATTTGGCGAAATAATGTCTCTACGCATATTGCTAAGTTTGTCTTTTTACGAGCTTGTGAAATGGAGGCACAAATGGTTGATTATTTTGGTATCGAGCCTTTTTTGGAGTGCAATAATGAAGAGCTTTCAGATGCGCACGTTTATCCCAATCCTAGTAATGGAATAATCAATATTGTTTTGGATATAGAGAGAGAGGGATTGTATTTCTACCTGGTACACAATCAACTTGGGCAACTCATAAGGCATGAGGATATAGTACTTTCCTCTTTTGGAGGTTCCTTGGATTTATCGAGTTTACCAGCGGG
Source organism: Lewinella cohaerens DSM 23179 (assembly GCF_000379805.1). Lineage (GTDB taxonomy): Bacteria > Bacteroidota > Bacteroidia > Chitinophagales > Saprospiraceae > Lewinella > Lewinella cohaerens. The sequence goes on from NZ_KB903534.1 coordinate 16,465, forward strand.
GGGCTACTATTTATCCCTATTTGATGAGAGAATGAAAAAAATCACGACTAAACAGGTCGTTATACACTAGTATATGAGTAACAAAGGGAAAAGACTGGCCGATAATTACGTCAAGACGCACCTTGGTGAGTTATGGGGTGTCCATCCTGAATCATTTAGAGAATATGCTGAAGTGTATCGGTTTTTAGCTAATAGCAAAACGTTTATTGAAACACTGACCTTCTTTTTGCATAGTAATCTAGAGAAAAAATTCTGTAGATTGACCATGAAAAAAGCAACAAGCGCTTAGCTGGACTTTTGGCTAAAGCCCAACTTAGGCGATCTCACAGAAACAGATTGTTCAAGAGCCGTAGACTTATTGGGCGAACCTGAGCATTGCAAATTTCATGAAATTCAATTGACCAAATCATTGGTGATTTTCCCCACCTCCCCCTTTTTCCGAAGTATAGCTGACAGTTCTCTTACTACTATACAGTAGTTTGACGGAGATAAGCTTATTTTGTGGACACTTTGGCCTAGCGATGTGCAAGGGTGGCCCTGCTTTGGCAGGGACAGACAGCGATACCGATTTAATCGGGATCGCTGGCCGAACGAACAGTGAGCCCTGAAACGTAGCGCCCCGCCTACGGCAAGGGGAGGCCCCAATGATCCAATCCTTTTACAAATATTGTCAAGAATCATAACTTATCCGGTATGAGAACGCTTTTACTATGCTTTTTTTTGAGCGCATTTGCAACCTTTGGCTTTAGTCAGGTAGAGGCTCCTTATGGTGAGCCAGGCCAGGAAAACCTGCCACAGTGGGTACAAATGCTATACGCAGATAACGCTGATGTAGGAGCTGTATTGGCGGCTTTTAAGGCCTATTATGCGGAAAACACTTTCGTGAAAAACGGGCATACCCAATACCTGAAGCGACTGCTGCGAGAGCGGGAAACTTATGCCTTTCAGTTGACGAACCCGGAGCTGACGGCTGACGAGCGGCAAGCCATGAAAACAGCAGAGGAGCGCTATCTGGAACAGTATGAGCAGCAACAAGCAGGCCGTTCGGGCAACTGGACAAGTATAGGGCCGCATGATTGGGATCATGATGCGGGTGGACGAAGCTATGCTCCCGGTGCTGCCCATGTATATACGATAGAACAAAGTACTGTAGATGCCAACCTGATGTACGCGGGGACAGCTACCGCCGGCCTGTGGAAAAGTACCGACCGGGGAAGCTCATGGACGAATGTGACCCTGGACCAAGTGGCCAATAGTGTGTATGCCGTAGAAATAGACCCCGCAGATAATAACCGGGTGTACGCAGCTATGATGGGCAGTATTTACCGTACGACGGATGGTGGTAACAGCTGGGCACCAACAGGGAATGCCAATTTTCAGGCGCTAGACTTGTCGACAAAAGATATAAAAATAGCTCCAGGAAGTGGTGCCTTATGGGCTGCCACTAATGATGGCCTGTACCGATCTATGGATAACGGTGATACCTGGACGGAGGTGCTTTTTGGTGATTTTCAAGAGATAGAGTTCCACCCTGTGAACAGTGAAGTGATGTATGTGATTCGCCAAACGGGTAGCCGCACGGAGTTTTATCGCTCGATTGATAGTGGAGAGAACTTTATGTTGCAGGCTGGAGGCTGGCCAGTACCCAGTGGTGGTTTTGAGAATAAACGTGCAGAAATAGCGGTGAGCCCGGCGGCTCCCGACAAAGTATATGCGCTACTGACGGGACAAGTAAACGACGGCAGTGGCCTGTACGGCGTATACGTGAGTGAAGACCTCGGCACCAGCTGGACCTTTAGCTGCTGTGGTGATCAGCCAGGAGGGCCAGCATCGCTGGATAATATCAACATGATGGCTTGGGCCGATGATGGCACCGATGATGGCGGACAATACTACTACGATCTGGCACTGGCGGTATCGCCCACTAATGCTGATCAGGTATTTGTAGGAGGTGTGAATATGTGGGTGTCGAATGATGGGGGGAATACGTTTACCTGCCCGTCGAAGTGGAGTCATTCGTATAAACCGAACTATGTACACGCCGATATTCATGATATTAACTTTTATCCCAACGGCGACCTGTGGGTAGCCAATGATGGTGGTATCTTCTATTCGACGGATAGTGGAGAGAATTTTGACCGCAGTATGTATGGTATTGCCGGGTCTGATTTTTGGGGCTTTGGGCTTGGGTTCAATAACGACGAGTTGATGATTGGTGGAGCCTACCACAACGGCACTCTGGTAAAAAACGGTAATGTATACATCAACGATTGGGCTTGTATTGATGGTGGTGATGGTGTAGGCGGCGCGGTGAACCCCATTCGTGAAGACCAGGTGTATAGTAACTACAACATCAAGCGGATGCCTGCCGACCGAACAGTGGCGCCTACAACTCGAGGGTATGCTATGGAGCCATCGTGGACCTACGTGACCGGGCGGTTTAGCCAAATAGAGTTTGCCAGCGATAATTATAATGTTCATTATTTTGGTAATGGAAACGGACTGTACAAAACCGAAGACGATAACCGCAGCGTATCGCAACTCTATGATTTTGGAGAAGAAGTAGGCGATGTAGAAGTAGCCTGGACGGACCCGCAAACCATGTATGTGACGACCTTTCCTGATTATTGGGGGGCAAAGAAAATTTACAGAACGACGGATGGTGGCCTGAATTGGACCAACATAACACCAGCAGCTACCGCTAGTAGCGGCGTACCCTACGATATAGAAGTGAGCTACAACGATGCACAGATCATCTGGGCGGCGAGAATTGGACGATCAACAGATGATACCAACAAGATCTTGCGCTCGGACAATGGTGGCGAAACCTGGTACGACATCAGTGGTGCTGCCCTGGCGGGAGAGGTGCTGACGAATGTGATTACCCAGCGCGGTACGGATAACCAGTTGTATTTGGGAACAACGCGCTCGGTGTACCAGAGCCCTACGGGGTATGCAGGTTGGGAGTTGTTTGCGGATGATTTGCCAGCGAGTGCCCGTTCGCGCCAGTTGGCGATCAGCTACCGTAATGGGACGCTCTTTAATGCGACAAATCGAAGTGTGTGGAAGTCGGATTTGGCACAAATCAGTAGTGTGGAGCCACAGATAGCTGTGGACAAATACTTTTCGGGATGTAGCCGGGATACCTTCCGTTTTGCGGATCACTCGACGGCGCCTTTTGATGCAACCTTTGCCTGGGAATTTCCGGGGGCAAGCTGGGTGAGCAGTACGAGTGAGCGCAACCCGATGGTGATTTACAGTACTGCTGGTACTTACGATGTGAGCCTGACGGTAAATGGGGAAAGCCAAAACCTGGAAGCATTTATTGAAGTGGGCGACGATTGTAGCCCACAATTGCTAGCAGGGCAGGCTTTGGCATGTGCTGGCGATAATGGGCATTTCATTTCTTCGACATCGCTGGATGTTACGACGAATACAATGACGCTGATGGCATGGGTTCGGCCGGAAGGCGTGCAGGATGATTATACTGGCCTTGTTTTTAATGATGCGACCGGTGCAGGGATGAATTTGCGTGGAAACAATGAATTGGGCTACCACTGGCCAGGAGGCAGTACCCNCTGGGCGTGGAGCAGCGGCCTGCGTGTGCCGGAAGATGAATGGTCGTTTGTGGTGATGGTGATCACCCCCGAGCAAGTGACCTTTTACCTGAATGAAGAGGAGGTGACGCGTGTTTTTGACGACCCGATAGAACCTGCTTTTTGGGGTAACTTCCGGATAGGAAGCTATCAGGGATGGGGCTCACGCAACTTCCGTGGCCAGCTTGACGAAGCAGTGATCTGGAACCGGGCACTGGATAGGGACGAGATCCGCACCTGGCGGCACCTGACCAAACAGCGACAGGTGGACCCCGCGCATGAACTGTACGATGAAACATTGTTGGGGTATTACCAATTCAATGAGTTTAGCGGAGCGGTATATGATCGTGCCAACAATAACCACGGAATTTTATCAGGTATTGCAGAAAGGACACCTTCGAGTGCACCTATTGGCGACGGTAGCAGCAGTAAGCAAACGGTGAATACTGGTGGTAGTTACGCTTTTACGGCAGAGCAATTGATGCTTGATTTCCCTTCGGCAGGAAGCTATCCTGGAGAAGAAGTGGTGGTGACGAGATTGGAAAATGCACCGAGCTTATTGCCAGAAAATAGCCTGCCTACAGAACAGTATTGGATTGTAAATAACTATGGTGAAACACCATTTAGTGCACTGGAAAGCTTGGTATTTGCAGGGATTTCAGAAGTAGATGCTACCACGGCGGCAGCGCCAGAGCAGTTTATTCTGTACCAACGCTGGGCCAATGCCGACGTTACGGCGTGGGGCTCTTTTGTCGACCAGGCCGATATGGCTGATGAAGCAACCAGTGGCTTGGTATTTAGTACGGATAGTGAGATAGAGGAACTGGGTCAGTTTGCGCTGGGTGGCGACGAGACGTTGATCATAGTGGGTACGGAAGAAGCACCGTTGGCAGATGCCTGGGCACGTGTGTTTCCCAACCCAATTGGTGTGAATGGCCAATTGCGAATAGAGAGCCAGTTGGTAGGACAAAATGTGTTTCAGTTGTTCAATCAGGAAGGCCGCCTGCTACGTACTACTCGCTTTGAGGGCGGTGTATATCTACGCTTGACAAGCTTGCCAGCGGGGACGTACACTTACCGGATCGTAAATGGAGAGGAAGTGACTAGTGGGCGGTTGGTGAAGGGGTAGTGGTCTAAATTAAAATTGCGGGTTACCTATTGGTGTTTTTTTACTAATTATAGGTCGTGCTACGCTGCGCTTGCGGTAGAGCCGACGCAGCTGGCGGTAGCCGCGCTACGCGCGAGCGAAGCGAGCACAACCCACTCGCGAAGCGAGTACCCTCACGAATCCCGAGCATTCGGGATGAGTACCACCATGACCCCGGCAAAAGACCGGGAGAACACTAACCCTTACCCTTCCATCTCCCCTTCGTCAGCAAAGCTATAGAAGCCCTTTTCACTGATAATGAGATGATCGAGTAGCGGCAGGTCGAGCTGTTTGCCGGCCAGGAATAGTTTGTGAGTGAGCATACAGTCGGCCTGACTAGGTTGGAGGTTGGTGCTGGGGTGATTGTGGGCCAGAATGATGGAGGAAGCTTTGAGCGCTAGCGCGCGGCCGAAGACGAGCTTGGCATCGACGACGGTACCGGCACGGCCGCCGGAGCTGATCTTTACCCGGTGGATGATATAATTGGCCCGATTGAGGCAGAGCATCCAGCATTCTTCGTGTTCGAGGTCGGCGATCAAGGGGGCAAGGCAATGGTAAGCATCGGCGCTTTTACGCACCTGCGGACGATCACTTAATGGCGTGAGTTGGCGGCGGCGACCCAGCTCTAAGGCAGCGATGATGGTCACCGCTTTGGCTTCTCCGATGCCGGGGAACTTTAGGAGATCAGCACAGGTTTGTTTGCCCAGCAGGTGCAGGTTGTTGTCTACTGCTTTTAATATACGTTGGGCGAGGCTGAGCGCACTTTCCTGACGGCTACCGGAACCTAGCAGAATGGCTACCAACTCGGCATCACTAAGTTGTTGACGGCCTTTGAGGAGGAGCTTTTCTCGGGGGCGGTCTTCTTCTGCCCAGGCAGTAATCGCTAAAGAATTGGAGGAGTAGTTGTTGAATGTTGGAATAACGGACATGGTATAGCATTAGGTTTGCCTGCACGCTAGCTGGTCGCAGACAAAAGAGGTTGAAGGAAATAAATGCTTACCCGGAATTTAAGAGGGAGGAAGGAGACTAGAGAATAAGTCGTGTTCCGTTTCCGTGCGTTGATGTACGCGTATTTCCGACCCATCCTGGATCGGTGTTTCTCAAAGATAAAGATAAAATTAAAAACAGGTTACCTATCTTCGCTTTTATGAATAATTTTCGTTTTCAACGCGGTGAGCGGTTAAAGAGCAGAAAGGAGCTGGAACGGCTTTTTGAGCCGGGAGGCAGTGCGCTGATGCAGTACCCTTTGCGCCTGGTGTGGCGCCCTGTGGAGGAGGCACGTAGTAGTTTTCCGATACAGTTTACGGTGAGCGTTTCCAAGCGTCGCTTTAAGCATGCGGTAGACCGCAACCGAGTAAAACGCTTGGTGCGGGAAGCTTACCGTTTGCGGAAGCACGAATTATACGATGCCTTGCCTGAAGAAGGCCCTCAGCTAGCTTGGATGATCATTTTTATAGGTAAAGAATTGCCTGAATACGCCAAAGTGGATAAGGCGATGCGTAAATTGATCGCCAAGTTTATAAAACAATATTCCTTATCACAGACCAACGGTTAGGGTGAGAGAGGGGTCTTTGTTTAGTTGGACGTTGGGCAAAAGTCCGTAGAAAGATGCGGGCTGCTTCGCGCCTTTAGCGTATAGGGTAGAGGGATAACAAACCATTAGGAATTAATATCCAACTTGGGCAAGAAAATCTGATGGTGAAAATTTTTCAATAGGTTGCTACTAGCGTTATCAACTCCGAGAACCGCAGGGACGATCACCAAAGGTAAAGTCCCTCTACCTTTTACCCAAAGTGGCGATAAAATCGCCACGCATCCCTCTACGGTCTTAAAGAACTGCTATGCGGAATGCCGAAAGTGTGATACATAAACCCCCAAATTATGCGCTACCTATACCTGTTTGTTTGCTTTCTTACGGTGAGTACCCTTTCAGCTCAGCGTGTCTTACTTATTGAGAAACTCAACAGTGCTCATACGACAAAATTATACGTTGGTGATTATATTCAATACCAGCTCGTAGGGGAGAAGGATTGGTACGGTGAGCGAATCTATGACCTCCGTGATGATACCCAGGCCTTGGTTTTTCCTGATCGTTATGTGGCTATTGAGGATATTGCGATGCTGCGCCAGGGAAAACCTTGGGCACGTAACATAGGTATGATGTTGATCACTTTTGGGGTGTCTTGGTCGGGGTTTGCACTATTAGGAACAGCTACCGATGGCGATCCTGAGACAGGATACCGAAGCAGTGATGCCATTGTGACGGGGGTGGCTGCTGGCACAGGCTTGTTGTTGCCTGTTTTGTTTGGAACGAGGCGGTTGCGATTTGGCGAAGGCCACCGCTTGCGTCTGAGGATTCTTGATATTAGTTTTTAGTTAGGTTATCCCAAAGTCTAGCTTACTATTTTATCTTTGCGCTGATCAAAACCTATCAGGATGACGCTGCGCGATTTTTTCGATGCCACTTCGGCTCAACCCATTTACATTGTATTTTATTTTACCATGATTGTCTTGGTGGCACTTCTTACTGGCTGGTTGGCCAAAGGCGAAGGCGAAGACAGTCCTTGGAAATACCTTTATAGTGCGTTGTTGTACCTGGTGTGTGTGCCCGGTATTTTTGCGATAAGCCTCCAGATTTACCTCTTCCTTTTTGAACGACGGAGTATTTTTGATATGAATATTCTATTGGAAGTACTGCCAGTGATTAGTATGATCGCTACGATACTTATTGTGCGGAAAAACGTGAACATGGATCGGATTCCCGGCTTTGATAAGCTATCGGGTTTGGTGATGATGATCTGCGCTGCACTGGCTATTATGTGGTTTATTGACCGGACCAGAATTGTGGTCTTCAGCTATATGCCGTTTCAGACGGTACTCCTTATTTTTGCGGGGTTAATGCTGGTCATTCGTTTGGGATGGTCAAGAATGATTAAAGGATAGGGTTGAATTTCTTTTTGCGCAATAATAAAAAAACAGCACGAAAATAAAACACGATTTTGGCTTTCATAATAGTTGGCCAAGCGTTTCATTTTAAGCGGGTTAACTATTTGAAAGCCTTGTGAAAAATCGTGTTTTATTTTCTGCGCAATAAAAGGACTATGGACAGTAAGACACAAGAAAAGAAAAACGCGGCTCTTAAAGCTGTTGAGCAGGTGCAGTCTGGTATGACGCTGGGGCTAGGAACAGGCAGTACCGCCTATTTCGCTATCGAAGCAATTGGTGAGCAATGGCAAGCGGGCACGCTTACGGATATCCGTGCGATACCCACCTCAGAAGCTACAGCTACCCAGGCACGGAGTTATGGTATTCCGCTGGTGGAGCTGGCCGATGTTGACCGTATTGACCTCACCATTGATGGTGCCGATGAGTTTGACCCTCACCTGCGGTTAATCAAAGGTGGCGGTGGTGCTCTCTTTCGGGAAAAACTGGTGGCTTTTGCTTCAGACATTATGCTGGTGATCTCGGATGCCTCCAAAGAGGTAGAGCACTTGGGCGCGTTTCCGCTACCGGTGGAAGTATTACCAAAGGCAATCCGCTTGGTAGAGCGCGTGCTGACGGAGAAAGGTTGCCGCCCAACGCTACGAACCCAAAAGGATGGTACGCCTTACCTGACCGATAATCAGAATTATATCCTCGATTGTCAATTGGGAAAAATCGCCGATCCAGAACGGCTAGACCTGGAGTTCCACTTGGTGCCTGGTATCGTAGAGACGGGCCTTTTCTTAGGCTTGGCTACCCAGGTTATTGTTGGGCAGGGAGATGAAATTAAAGTGTTTGGATAGTAGAATAAGTCTAGTAACTACGCGGGCCTTCTACTCACCAGATAAGCATGGCTAATGGCCACTTCTTCTTCGGGCATTTGAGCATAGGGAGCCGCAAGAGGAATCTGCCGGACCTCGGCGAGATTGCCTGCACGATTTTTCTCTTCGGAATATGGGATAGCCAATTGCTGGTAAAGCTCGCGGTAAGTTTGTAGCCGCCATCTATTTTGTGGTTGGATAGGATTGTCGATCCACTGCCATTGTGTTTCCGAAAAACGAAGGAAGTTGTAGATCGTAATGCTTTTGTCCATGTGGGCAAAATGATCCGACATGTCAATGAAATGGCTCATCACGCCGCCAGGGGCTGTCAGGCTCCAAAGTTTTTCGACAATACCACCGAGTACTTGCGGATAAATGTGCTCGTAGGTATTATTGGAGGAAAGGAGAAGGATTTTTTCTTCGGGCAACTCAAGCGCACGAATATCTTTTACAATCGGGATAAAGTTCAACCGTTCGCACAGGCTGTTTAGTGGGGTGGTGAGGGTAGCTTGCTCCCGAATATCCTGGAGAGTTTGCCAACGTTCCTGATCAATAGCTCCCAGGCCAGCGAGAAAACGCTCCTGGTGGCGATCAATTTCTTCGAGGCAACGCAAGAGGGTAGCTGTAGTCAGGTGAGCAGAAATATCAACACTATAAATTTTATCGGCCCCTTTAAGAAAGTAACCAATCGGAATGATAGGATACCAGCCGGTACCCAATTCCAGGCAGGTAACGCCTTTTAATTGATCTTTTCCATTGGTGGCAGAAAAATGCTCCAAGTGATCCAGTAAATGCTGGAACTTGTTGAAAAAATGTTCCTCATGTAGATCAACACCCTTGGTGACGTACTTCTGAAAGAAAAAATTAATCCGGTTCCGAAAAGGGAGAAAAGAAATAATTTTTTGGACAATGGCCTTAAGGTACCACTTCTTCATGCTTGTTGGTTGCTATTAGAGGTCGCAAAAATAGCACCTTCTAGGAGAAATTACGTTCTTATCCTGACTTTCGGTAAAATGTCTGTAGAGAGATGTGGTCCATTCTAATCCCCTCCTTACGCCTCCGTAAGGAAAATGGGCAATACCAATTTATCCCACTGCATTACTATTTTTCCTGGTGCCAAACGGAATTCGAGGGTAGCACTGCTGGAATCTACACCAACGGGCTTGACAGGAACACGGAGGGCATCCTGAGCTGCATCATATTCGTAAGCCCCCCACTGATCAACAACTTTATTGAAAATGACTTGCCATTCTTTTTCGGCAGGAATTGTAAAAAGACTGTAGGTACCAGCGGCCAGGATATCTTCTCCGACTAGAATGGATTCGTCGAATGTAATACGCGTCGCTTCGTTGGCACCTGTCCGCCAAACTTCTCCGTAAGGGACGAGTGAGCCCCAAATAGCCCGCCCTTTGGTAGAGGGGCTGCCGTAATCGATAGTGATATCCACGCCATTGAGTTCTCCTTTCAATTCTTTGCGAGGGCTAGCCAATTCTGCTTCTGTAACAGTGACAGTAAACTCAGGCTGAGGTGCACTAAAAGCCAGTGGTTCTTTTTCCTCCGGAGCTGTCGGGGGTGCTGGTGGGGAATCGCAAGAAATGAGTAGCAGAGAAATAAGAACCAATGAAGTGAAAAGGGAAAGAACGGTCTTCATAGAAAAATGATTGCGTGAATTTTTTACATCAATTAACATCCAATAATCTGAACGTTATCGTATATCAATTGGTTGCCCGGAAATAATAAAATACTAATTGCAGGGTAGTCAATTGATTATGATAAAAAAAATATGAGCTAAGACCAACTAAAGAGATGGTTTTGCAAGGCAATTTTAGTAGTTTTACGCTACATCCCTTAACTACCTACCTGTGGCATGCGCACTTACTTACTGCGTTATGCATGTATCCTTAGTAACATCTACTGGTCTGTTGGATTTTTTGTTGCACCGAGTGATTGGTGACTAGCGTTCGTTTTGATAGTAAAGCTCAGAAGTAAGGGTTACTTCCTGAACTTTCTGTCGTCTACAAGCCAGTAAAATTTATACACTATGAACAAGACGACTACACAGGTCTTCAGTCTTACTACACTAGCTTTTTTGTTTCCTCTTTGGCTATCCGCCCAAATGATTTGGCCAGGTGATATCAATAATAATGGTATTGTCAACGGCATGGATTACCTCTATTGGGGGGTAGTTAATCAGAATAATGGACCTGCACGCCCCGATGCTACTACCGAATGGGAAGAACAACCTATGGGTGCTGCCTGGAGCAACCAGTTTCCCATAGGAGGAATGAATCACGCTTATGCTGATGTCAATGGTGATGGGCAGATTACTGCGGCGGATGCAGATGCATTGGGTAGTAATTTTAATCGTAATCACGGTACACTTATACCTGATGCTTTTCAAACAGGACCACTTTCCAACCAAGAGCCTGCTATATCTTTTGAGCGACTATCTGAGGAGGAAGTCGCCTCAGATGAAGCGGGTGGAGTCATTTTAGTACTTGCTCCAGAACAGCCTTTTAGTGCTTTTTATGGCATCACTTTTACCCTAAATTACCACCCAGGGATACTGGCTACTGATGATGGTGTGCTCATAGGCCTAATTGCCGATACCTTTTTTAATCCAGACAATAGTGATGTAGCTGCGTTTGTGAATAATAATTCCGCTACAGGAAAAGCGGTCATTACCCTTGTTCGTACCGACCAAAATAATGTAGACGGTGGCGGAAAGGTCGCTCGAATTCTGTTGAATTTTGCAGACCTTACTGTCCCCGGTACACCAGATCAGCTAAATTTTACGATCAGTGATGTACTGGCTATTGATCATGATATGAATATGATCATGATGCAGCCGGGAAGCTTTAGCTTTTCTACCCAGGGAGTTACTGCTGGTTGCCCCAACACGGTAAGCCCGGTTTGTGGCAGTGATGGTCAAACTTATTTGAACTCTTGTTATGCAGAAGCAGCGGGTGTTTTTGATTACACTCCCGGTGCTTGCTTTGATGATAGTTGTATTGATCCGACACAGATTAACCCAGATGCCGTTTGCCCGGCAGTGTACGAGCCTGTTTGTGGTTGTAATGATATTACTTACCCCAACGAATGTGCTGCGGATGCAGCTGGTGTACAAAGCACTACCCCTGGGCCATGTGCACCTAGTAGTTGTTATGACCCTCAATATATCGTTGCCAGTCAGGCGACAACCTTGAACACTACGACCGGTGTGATTACGGCCAACTGCCCCACTGCGGGGATTCCTGTGTGTGGTTGTAATGGTGTTACTTATGCCAATGCCTGCCTTGCGGAAGCTTCAGGGATTACGGTATACACCCAGGGAAGTTGCGAAAGTGCCTGTGTTGATCCTTCTCAGATGGACTTGAATGCGGTTTGCCCAACGGTATACGACCCCGTTTGTGGTTGTAATGATGTTACTTATTCTAATGCCTGTATTGCGGATGCAGCTGGGGTAACCAGCTACACCAATGGCCCGTGTAATGGTGGGTCAGCCTGGTGTAGTGAGGCTATACCGGTGCAATGTGGTGACTTCCTTCCTTACGAAACGACCGTAGGTGCAGGTAACAATATCCTCCAATACCCAGGATGTACCAGTACTTCTTTTTACGGCCCGGATCGTGTTTATGTGATCAACAAACAATCGGCAGGTGATCTCCAGATTGGTTTGGAAATCCTGACGCCGGGAATGGATCTTGATCTTTTCCTATTGGCTGACAACTGTAGCCAACTGACTTGTTTGGCAAAAAGTACAACAAGTAATACCAATACAAATAACGAAGGAATTATCCTTGAAGATGCGCCTATTGGCACTTACTACATCGTTGTAGATGGCCAGTACGCACAGTCAGAAGGAACTTTCCGCTTGGAGGTAAGCTGTGGCTATCTTTTCTGCGGAAACTCCGTGCCTCTTCAGTGTGGCCAGCCCTACCAGGGGACCAACCTTAATGGGCATGATGACGTATCTCTTTATACTTGTGGCAATGTGCTCAATGTAGAAAACAACGGACCGGAGATCGTTCATACCTTTACTACGACGCAGGCAGGGCCGGTAAGCATTAGCTTGACAGGGCTTTCTGCTAACCTGGAACTCTTCTTGCTCCGTTCTTGTGATCGCGGTGACTGTATGGAATACAGCCAAAATTCGGGAAACAATAGTGAATATATCAACGAATACCTCCCCGCAGGCACCTACTATGTGGTCGTTGATGGCTACAACGGTGCAGTGAGCGATTACACCTTGCTGGTAGACTGTAGCAGTAGCAGCAGCTGTAATTTTAACTTTACAGATCTTTCCGCTACCTCCAGCGGCTGTGGCCAAAACAGTGGCTCTATTCACATCGCTTCCAGTGGAGGTACCCCAAATTATCTGGTGACTTACAGCGGGCCCCTCAGCGGCAGTTTTACGACGAGTAGCAATTCTTGCACGATCTACTACCTGCCTCCGGGCACTTATACCATTACGAAGACAGATGCCCAGGGATGTAGCATAAGCGGCACTGTCACCATTCTAGGCGGTGGCAATCTATCGGCAACGCTAACGCCTAATGATGCCGTTTGTATGGATCAGGGTTCTATCGGTGTCTATGTCAGCAACGGCCAGGCTCCTTATCAGGTTTATATTACCGGGCCTACTTCTGGTAACGTCACTTCCAATAGCAATAATTTTACCATCAATAACCTGGATGCAGGAACCTACACCATCCATATCACGGATGCCCTGGGGTGCTCAATTTCTCAGCAGGTAACCATCGACCATACCAGCGGTAATTTTATTTGGAACTATACCGTTACGCCAGCAGCGTGTGGCGGCTATGGAGCTATTCATGTAGATACTTACAATGGGGAGGCACCTTACAATATTCTCGTCAGTGGGCCGATTAGCGGTAGCGCAACAGTATATGCCAACAGCTTCAACCTCATCAATCTACCTGGAGGAACTTATCAAGTGACGGTGGAAGACAACAATTGGTGTTCTTACACCCGTACCATCGTAATTCCTAATGGTAACCTTACAGTAGACGCCAACCCCAATTCCGGTGTCTGTGGGCAGGAAGGAAGCATTACGGTCGACGTAGATAACGGTAGCCCTGCATATACGATTAGTTGGACGGGGCCCGAAAATGGTTCTACCATCACCAATAGTGCTACTTACGTTATTCCTAACCTTACGGCAGGTACTTATACCATCAATGTCGTAGATAGTAATGGTTGTAGCGATTCACAATTAGTAACACTTTCAAATAGTGAAGGTGGCGGACTAACCTTTAATGTTATTCCATTGCCGGGCAGCTGTAGCCAAAATGGTGCCTTATGGATTGATATTTATAACGGATCTCCTCTTTACACCATCAGTTATACAGGCCCACAAAATGGCGTTCTGACGACTAGCAATGATGGCCTTGATATCCCTAACCTGCCTTGTGGTACCTACACCCTCGTTATCACAGATATGAATGGTTGTAGTGGGATACAAACCGTAGAGTTAGGTGGTTGTGAAGAAATTGACCTCGACCTGACGCCGCAGAATGGTATTTGCGGGCAACCAGGCTCTCTCTTGGTCACCCTCAATGGCGGTTCTCCGGTATATACGGTCACTTGGACAGGCCCCGTAAGTGGTACCACTACCACTGCTACCAATATTCTCAACATACCAGGGTTACCGGCAGGCACCTATACCGTGCAAGTAGTGGATGCCAATGGTTGTACCGATTACGCAGTAGCACAGGTGAGTACGGCAGAGTCTAATTTGGTAATTAATACCAGTGTTACAGAAGCGCAGTGTGGTACAGAAGGTGCTATTTTTGTGAACCTTGCTGGTGGTGTTCCTCCTTATCAGTTGAGTTGGAGTGGCCCGGAAACGGGTTCCCAGATTTTTAGCACCAATTTTACTACAATTGGTGACTTGACCGCAGGAAACTATACCCTCTATGTAACAGATGGTAATGGCTGTTCTGCATCGACGACAGAAGAAATTCTCAACGTAGGCAGTGACTTGGATATTAGCCTTTTAGGCAACGATGGTATCTGTTCTCAGTTTGGAAATATTGGTGTTTACATTGCCAATGGTACTGCACCTTATCAGGTGAGTTGGAGCGGGCCGGTTAGCGGTTCTGGCGTTTCACCAACGACGGTTTATCAAATCCCGAATACACCTGCGGGCACTTACAATGTAGTTGTTACAGATGCCAATGGTTGTTCTACTTCTGGCACAGTGCAGGTGATGGTGCAGAATACACTATTAGCAAATTTGCAAATTTACAATGGCATTTGTGGTAGTAATGGCAGTATTCTGGTCAACGTGACGCAAGGTAACCCGAGTTATACCATCACCTGGTCTGGCCCAGAAAGCGGATCAATTGTAGTAGCGGGTAACCAATATGCTATTACAGGCTTGCCTTCAGGCACCTACACGGTGGTGATTACCGACAGCAACGGTTGTTCGCGCACTCTGACAGGGACCGTGACCAATACCAATGGTGGCCTTGAAGTAAATACTGCACTGATCTATAATATTTGTGGACAGTACAATACCATTTGGACTGATATTATCGGGGGCACCCCTCCGTATACGGTCACTTGGCAAGGGACAGAGAACGGCTCTGGTATGACTAATACCCAAGGTTTCGAAATCATGGACCTACCTCCGGGTACCTACAAAGTGATTGTCGTAGATGTCAACGGCTGTATGGATATGGAGCAGGATATTATCATTTACCCTGCGCCGATGGACCTCTTTACGGTCACGCCTAATGACGGTATTTGTGGTGAAACAGGCAGCATTCAAGTGGATATAGATGGCGGTACAGCACCTTATGTGCTTAACTACAATGGCCCCGTGAGTGGCACCCAAAACTATAATAGTTCAGGTGTTAGTGTGTTGAATAACCTCCCTGGCGGTACTTATACCTTTACGCTAACGGATGCCAATGGCTGTACCCAAACCCAAACCGTGGTCTTGGATACAGGTACACCCGTACAGATAATAACGGCACTGATCTACAACGAATGTGGTCAGTACAACACCATATGGGTAGATATCATAGGAGGTACTCCTCCCTATACAGTCACCTGGATAGGCCCTGAAAGTGGCTCGGGTACAACGACGACGCAAGGTTTTGAGATCGAAGACTTGCCTCCGGGCTCTTACAAAGTAATTGTTGTAGATGCCAACGGCTGTATGGTGATGCAGCCGGATATCATCGTTTATCCTGCTCCGGTTGATATATTCACCGTTACTGCTGACCCTGGTCTTTGTGGAGACGATGGAAAAATTAATATCAATGTTACAGGTGGTACAGGCCCTTATACCCTTACCTACACCGGCCCGCTTTCTGGGACGATCAATGTGGTTATGGGGCTTCAGGTGCTTACGGATGTACCCAATGGCACTTATACACTGACGCTGACGGATGCGAATGGCTGTACCGAGACCGAGACAGTCACCGTAATCAACACGGGGACTCCGGTAGAAATTGTTACGGCCTTGATCTACAATGAATGTGGTCAATACAATACCATCTGGGTAGATATCATAGGAGGTACTCCTCCCTATACAGTCACCTGGATAGGCCCTGGAAATGGTTCTGGTACAACCACTACGCAAGGTTTTGAAATAGAGGATCTACCTCCGGGCTCTTACAAGGTAATTGTTGTAGATGCCAACGGCTGTATGGACATGGAGCAGGACATCATCGTTTATCCAGCCCCTGTAAACCTCTTCTCTGCAACCTCGATCAGTGGAATATGTAGCGGCCCAGGTAGTATTATTGTTGATATATTAGAAGGTACACCGGTGTTTAACCTCAGTTGGACAGGCCCTGAAAATGGCTCGACTACTTTCTCGGGTAATACTTTCACAAT
This sequence comes from Lewinella cohaerens DSM 23179, assembly GCF_000379805.1. Taxonomy (GTDB): domain Bacteria; phylum Bacteroidota; class Bacteroidia; order Chitinophagales; family Saprospiraceae; genus Lewinella; species Lewinella cohaerens. The sequence continues at coordinate 32,883 of NZ_KB903534.1, forward strand.
CGAAAACCTTCCTGCTGGCACCTACACGCTTACGCTCACAGACATGAATGGCTGTACGGAAACAGAAGTTGTTATTGTCAGTACGGGAGAAGATGATGTAGACCTTACAGCGAGCGGCAACAACGGTAACTGTATCACCAATGGATCAATCACCGCGCAGGCAGCTGGTGGTGATGGAACTTATTTGCTGACCTGGACGGGGCCAGAAAGTGGTAGTGCCAACATAGGTAACACGCCTTTCCAAATTTCCGATCTACCTGCCGGTACGTATACCCTTTCGGTCAACGATGGCAATGGTTGTGATGATGTAGAAAGCGTGACGCTGTCGACACCGGAAGATGACCTGCAAGTCAATCTTACACCTACCCCCGGTGATTGTGATAGCGATGGACAGATTGCTGTAACCATTGTGGGCGGCACACCTGGCTACACCGTTAGCTGGTCAGGCCCAAGCAGTGGAAGTGCAAATATCGCAGGACAGTTTTTGGTGATTCCTAACCTTCCAGCAGGTGCTTACAATGTGACGGTAGTGAGCAATGATGGTTGTTCTGAAACAACAAGCACTGTACTCACGAACCCAGGAGGAGCGCTAACCATAGCAGCGAGCCCAATCGCTGGTGTTTGTGGACAAACGGGGTATATCTTCCTGAATATCTTTGGCGGTAACGCTCCTTATCAGGTTTCATGGACGGGACCTAGCTCTGGAACGCTCACGGCTAATAGCGCAAACGTACAAATACCAGGGCTGTTGCCAGGTGGTTATACCATCACGGTTGTCAGCGGTAACTGTAATGGTGCAGTCAGTAGTATTTTGCCTGCTTCTGCGCCTGATCTGGAAGTGACGGCGACCTCCACAGCTGCAATTTGTGGAGCTGGTGGTAGTATTAATGTAAGCCTTGCCAACTTTGTGGGAAGTACGACCATCAACTGGTCTGGCCCGCAGAGTGGTAACCAAGTCATTAACGGAGGTTCTTTGGTGATTCCTAACCTTCCTAATGGCAGCTACACCATCACCGCTAATAATGGCAGTTGTTCAGACATCACCCAGGTGACGGTCAATAACTCCAATAGCAATATTGTGGTTTACGCCACACCTGTACACGCGGTTTGTAACCAGAATGGTAGCATCAACGTCGGATTTTCTGGCGGACAAGCGCCTTACACTGTTAGCTGGACAGGCCCAAGCAGTGGTAGTACGACAACAAGCAGTACCGGTTTCCAGATTCCAAACCTCAACCCTGGTACTTATACGGTCACGGTGAGCAGCGGCAACTGTAATGGTAGTGCTACAACGACTATTAATAATACAAGTAATAACATCAGTATTACAGCGGCCCCTCAAAATGGCACCTGTCTGTCTGATCCTGGTTTTGTACTGACCTTCAGTGGCGGTACAGCGCCATATATACTTACCTGGCAAGGGCCTGAAAATGGTTTTACCAATGTTAATGCTACGACTTACACCTTGAGCGATGTGCCAACAGGCTTGTACAGCTTCATGCTTACAGATGCCAATGGCTGTACAATTTCTACGATTGCAACGGTAGGAAGTAATAACATTGACCTTAGCCTTACAGCCCAAAACGGAATCTGTGGTGATAACACCGCTATTTTTGTCGACATATCGAACGGCACGGGGCCTTACCAGATTAGTTGGGTAGGTGAAGTGGAAGGTTTTGCGACGTCTAACAGTCCTAACTATACCATCTCTAATTTGCCAGGTAGCCCTTATATCGTTACGGTGCAGGATGCCAATGGTTGTATTACTTCTGGTAATATCACTGTGGTAAGTGGTCCGACGGATTTTGAAGTCGTTCACACTGTCAGCAATAATGGTTGTGGTGCTCTGAACAACATCTGGATGGACTTCTTCAACGGAGAAGGACCTTATACCATTGAATGGATAGGCCCAAGCAGCGGTACAGATACCACACCACATGATTATTACGATATTCAAAACGCGCCTACAGGTATCTACATCATTATCATCACAGATGCTAATGGTTGTGTGGATGTGCAGCAGGTAGAGGTTTATAATATTTTGAATACACTTGATGTGTCAGTCGTTCCACATGATGGTTCTTGTGGAGAACTGGCCACCATTGATGTATATGTCGAAGGGGGAGAACCCTGGTATACCATCGCTTGGTACCTTGACCAATCTCCAGAAGGAGAGATCGACATCAACTCTAATCACTATACGATTGATGGCTTGGAAGCAGGCACCTACTACGTACGAGTGACGGATGACAATGGTTGTGAACGTACTGCTACCGTTTCTGTGGAAACACCGGCAAACCTCCTACAGCTGGAAACATCAGTCGTAGGCCCGGGTTGTACCAGCTTAGGTTCTATTGGCTTGATCATGGGAGGAGGAAATGCTCCTTATACGATAGATTGGAGCGGCCAGCAAAATGGCACCGCTGTTTCTAATACCAATAGTTATCTACTGAGTGCCCTCAACGGCGGTGATTATCAGGTGACGGTAACGGATGCCAATGGTTGTACAAATACCTTGGATATTACGGTGCCTGGAACAACAACAGGCAGCCTGGTAGCCGGGTTTGATTACGAAGTTGATGGATTGAATGTCAGCTTTACCAATATGTCCAGCAATGGATTTTACAGCTGGACGTTTGGTGATGGAAATGTTGACGGTGTTCGTCACCCTGATCATTCTTATACCAACTCTGGTACGTATGAGGTATGTCTGACGGTGAGCGGTAATTGCGGTTCAGCTACGCACTGTGAAACGATTACGATAACCGCTCAGAGCAATCTGGCAATTTTGGATATCGGCGAATCAGAAGGTGGTCCCAATGCAACAATACAGGTGCCAGTGACAATTGAAAACGTTCAAAACATTATCTCTCTTGCGGGTAGCATTGAAGTGATGAACGAATCAGTTGCTGTCATTACTGGCGTGACCAATAGTATCATTGCTCCTCAATACAATGTGTCTAATAATACCTTTAGCTATTTCAATAATACTGGCGATGGCCTTGATGTAAATAGCGGAGATGTACTGTTTTATCTCAATGTATTGCTTGTCGGTGATATAGGGGAATCAACCGTTATCAAGTTTGTACAAACGCCACTACCGATTGAAGTAGGAGTAGTGACTGATGGCGCACCGATGGTCGTTCCTTACACTTTGTCGATGGGATCAGCAACGATCACAGCGATGGCTGCATTGAATGGTCATATCTCGACTTATTGGGGCGACGGTATTATAAATACCGATGTGACCATTACCGGCCCAGGTATGGAAGAAACCATGACTACAGGGGAAAGTGGCAGTTACAATTTGCCGAACCTGAATCCAGGAATGGAATACACCGTAAGTGCACAAAAAGACCTGGAGCATAGCAACGGACTTTCAACTTATGCACTGTTCATAGGCCAGCGTTTTCTTTTGGGAATGAATCCGCCACAGATCACATCTCCTTACCAGGTAATTGCTGGTGATGCTAACTGTAATGATGCCTTCACTACACTTGACCTCTTCCTCATCCAACGTCTGATTATCGGCGCGCAGGAGGAATTTGATAACTGCCCGTCATGGGTGTTTGTCACCGAAGGGCAGCAGATGCCTACCGACTTTGATGCTTACAATGTATTCCCATACGCTTCTACCAGTACGATGATGCTTATGGAACCGGAAACGGCCAACTTTGTAGGGGTGAAAGTGGGAGATATCCTTGGTCAGGCCAATCCGGATAACTTCGGAGGACTTGATGATGATCGTACCACAGGGCAGTTACCATTTACGGCAGAAAACCTTTCGGTAGCTGCTGGTGAAGAAGTAACGCTTTACTTCCGTAGTGCTGAATTTGCAGATATTGTAAGTTATCAGTTTGGCTTGCAGTTCCCGGTTGGGGAGGTCGAGTACCTGGAGTTTTTCCCTGCTGAAGAGCAGCCATTCCAGACAGTGGTGATTGGTGATGATGGTGCCGATGAAGGCAAGTTGCGCCTTAGCTGGTTCAGTCTTGATGGGCAAGGCCATAGCTCCAGCGCTGATCAAGCCCTGTTTGCAATCAAATTCCGCGCTTTGACGGATATTGAAGATTGGAATACTGTTCTGCGTCTTGATCCCGGATCAATGCTGCCAGAGGCTTACAATAACAATGACGAAGCACTGGACCCAGAGGTCAATTTTGGAGAAGTTGTAACAGGTACCGATGCACCGACGGAAAGCAAATTCCGCCTGGATCAGAATACACCGAACCCATTCAATGGCGCTACGGTGATTAACTTCCGTTTGCCAGTAGCTTCTGATGTCGCCTTTGTGATTCACGATGCCTTTGGCAAAGAGGTTTACCGTGAACTAAACAGTTACGGTGCAGGTGAAAACCGTTTACTATTGAATCAATTGAACCTACCAGCTGGTGTGTACTATTATACACTGAGGGCAGGTGCAGACATGGCTACCCGGACGATGGTAGTTGTGAAATAAGATTTGTTTGTTATATGAAAGTAATCCCTCAGTCAGGCACTCGTTTGCCTTGCTGGGGGATTTTTACTTTGTGGCCCCTATCTTTGGGGAGGATTAGTAACATCCCAAAACTATGAAACTACACTTATGGCTAAGGCGGACTAAAGTCCCTCTATCCTTTACTTCAGGTAGCGATGAAATCGCTGCGCATCCCTCTACGCTTATTGGTCAATTACCCAATATCAAACGAAGCACCTTCGTAGGGTTTATATTGGCCTTGCTCTGTTCCTTCCCCCTCACTGGGCAGAGTGTGCGCCTAAGCTTACCGGAGGTGACAGTAGCAGATGGCGAAACCGTCACCTTGCCACTCACCGTTACGGATTTTGATAGTATTGCAAGTTTACAATTATCTATCAACTGGGATACGGAGGTCGCTACTTATGTAGACTTTGAATTGGATGCCCTGCCTTTACTGGCGATTGGCGATTTTCAGGCAGACCAGGGTGAGCTTCGCCTCAGCTGGTTTGATAACGGAGGCGATGGAGAATCACTGCCAGACGGGACGGTCATTGCTCGTCTAACTTTCACAGCGATGGGCGACCCCGGTGATTTTACGACTTTACCCTTTACGGGTGACCCTTTAGCGATCCAAATTTTTAAATCCACCATGAGTCCAGGGGTATTTGAGCCGGTAGCGTTGGAACAAGACCCAGGGAGAATTGCAATTGCTTCACCTTTGGGCTTCAGTATAAATAGCAGTGACGTTTCTTGTTTTGGATTGGCAGATGGCAATGCTACCGTAAGTTTAGCAGTGGACCCCGCTGATTACTCCTTCCTTTGGACGGGACCAGACAACTTTTCGGCAACCAGCCTAAACCTCACCAACCTTAACGGAGGAACCTATCTATTGACGATCACAGATCAGGATGGTACGGACGTTTTTTCTTATGAATTAATCATTGAAGAAGCTACCGCTCCACTTTCTATTGAAAACCTGGAGGTAACGGAAGCCGATTGTGATGCGCCCAATGGTAGCTTGAACGTGTTAGCTACGGGAGGTACGTCACCCTTTACTTACCAACTCAATGGGATTAGTAACAGCTCCGGCTCGTTTATGGGCTTGGCGGCCGGAAATTATAGTTTGATAATCGAGGACGCCAATGATTGCACCATCAGTCTGGATACGATGGTTACAGCACCGGGAGCACCAGTGTTGGGCCTGCCGTCTTCGGTAATGCTTTGCGGGGAGAGTACCGCACTTGTACCTGGAGGGGTGGGGGATTACAATTGGTCGACAGGAGAAACGACGGATAGTATTGTGGTAACGATGCCCGGTAGTTACGCGGTGACCGTCACCAATATTGCTGGTTGTAGCGCCGAGGCGACCATCGAAGTGTTGCCGGGAATGATACCGATTGGTGTTTTAGAAACGGACTTTCCGGAAATTTGCCCCGGCGATAGCTTGCAGCTCAATGTAAGCGGAGGAAGCAATTATCGCTGGTTAGCAGACACCAGTAGCCTGAGCGCGATGGATATCTTCAACCCGCTGGCTTTTCCTGATACGACCACCAATTACCAAGTAGAAGTAGGCAATGACTGTGGTTTGGATACCCTGGCGTTTTCCTTATTGGTGTACGACGTTCTGGCAACAGCAGGGGCCGATACCTGTATTGCACCTGGTGATGAAGCACGACTGATGGCCCAAGGCGGCATCTTTTACACTTGGGAAGACAATCCTTTTCCTGTCAGTGACCCCTCTGTGCCCAACCCCACGGTGAGCCCGGAAGATAGCACGACTTATCGCGTTGCTATCACCGATATCAATGGCTGTGAAACCCTGGATGAGGTGACGGTATTGGTGGCCAATAACCCGGTGGAGAGTATTGTTCCTTATAATCTGATTACCCCCAATGGCGATGGCTTAAACGATGAGCTGGACTTTGGGCCAATTACAAAATTTGGTAGCAATTCCCTGAAAGTATATAACCGTTGGGGCGATTTGGTCTATCAAAAGCTCAATTACCAGAGCGATGAAGATCGTTTTGTGGGGCTTTACAAAGACGCTCGCTTACCTGCGGGGAATTATTTCTACGTGTTGGCTTTCCGCCAGGGCGAAATCAAGCAAACCTTAACCATCGTATGGGAATGATAAAGTATAAAACACAGCTGTCTTGGGTTTTAGACCTTTTAGCTAAGCGTATCTTTCGGCAAAAGTCCGTAGTTGGATGCGGGCTGCTTCTGCTTCGCGCCCTTGAAGTAGAGGGTAGAGGGAATAAGTTGGGACTGGGTCTGCTAGTAGCGATAGCGCTGTTGACTGTTACAAACATGAGTGCGCAGCAATTACCTGCGCGCAGCCCCTTTGCCTCCAATAACTTCATTTGGAACCCAGCGATGACGGCCGTCGAAGATTACTGGGAAGTGGGCGTGACCCACCAACAAGAATGGGTCGGCTTTGAAGACGCACCTGAAACCACTACCATTTATGGCCAATACCCGGTGTTGAAGCAAAACTTTAGCTTAGGAGGGTTCCTGGTACTGGATGAGATCAAGCCGATCCGTAACAATACCTTGGCGCTGACCTACGCTTATAAGCTGAAATTTGGAGGAAGGAAACGACGTAGTTCAGGCCCAAGAACGCAGGCTCAACTGTCGTTGGGATTAATGCTGGCCATGCAGCAGGTATTCATTGACGGTGGCGAGTACATTATCCGCGATGCTGGTGATCCCTTGCAGCCAGTTGGAGAATTGAATGAATTTATGCCGAATATAGGCGTAGGCGTGTTTTTCGCTTCCCGGCCCAGTGGCCCTAATGACAAAAGCTTCTTCTATGTTGGAGCGGGAACCAACCAGATACTGCCTCAGGACATTACCTTTCGAGAAGCCCTGCCCACAGGCAACTTGGAACGTGCCTTTCATGCCAATGCCACCATCGGTTACCGCTCGGCGGGTACTAACTTCGTGATAGAGCCCTCCTTTTGGTTGAATACTGCCGGAAAGAACATCAGCAATAGCCAGTTTAATCTGAATATAGAATACCCCAAAGCTTTTTGGGGCGGCTTGAGCTATAGCCTCAATCAGACGTTGGCGCTACAAGTAGGCTACCTTTTGCAGGGAGGATTTACGGATACAGATACCATCCGTTTGGGCTTGTTGGGCTCGTTCAATATGGGCAGTTTTGGTGCTTCGCGAGGCTTGGGCTATGGTTTTTATGTGGCTTATCGTACGGGAGCTTAGGGGGCGGGTTTGATAGTTTGGTTGTTGGATGGTTTGATTGTGGGGCCAGGGGCATTCGTATAAATACATTCATGCAGCTACACTGATAAGCAGATTCCGTCGGATTTGATTTCCGATTTCGATTTTAGGGAAGGTCACTCAACCCTTACACCCTTCCACTTTTCCACCCTTACACCTCCTAAGGAATCGTAATAACAAACCTTCGGTTGAGTTTGTTGTTCGCTTTTACAATCAAGCTGTATTCTCCAGAAGGAGCGTTACTGAGATCGAGCGATTTCTTGTAAGGGCCAGGGATTTGGCTTGGGTATTCGAGGCGAGCCATTTCCTGCATTCTGCTATTGATCAGAATAATTTGTACTTGTGCGGTTTCGCCTAAGCTATAATCAATGTGAACATTACCATTGATATCAGGACTGATATTGGCAACGTTACTGTTACTGTTGTTGGTGTTAAGAGTGATGTCATTACCGACTGATGTTTGAGGGCGTGAATTGGGGTTCATGATTCTAACGACATCTCCCTCCTTGGGGCTCCAGATCACTAGGCCGTAGGGTGGTTCAAAAATGTTGTTGGGGTTTACTTCTGCTACCCGGTTCGAACCTTCGGTTTTTATGGTTCGAATTTCGATTTTATCTTGATCTACAAAAATCCATTTGAACTGATTGAAGCGGCCATAGCTGCGTGTCCAGGGCTTGGGGTCGTCGGCTGCTCGGAGGGGAGCGCCCCAGCCACCTTCGCCAGTATATACGGTACCGTTGGCATCGTCTCTAATGAAACCTTCATGGCTGCCGGGTTCTTTGCTTGGGCGAATGGGCCAAGTGCTTTTTACAACGTGGGCATCCGACTCCATCACTAGCTGTACCTTGTATTTGTGGAAAAGAGTGGCCCATTGTGGGATCAAATCTTCGCGCTCGCGCTTTGCAGCCGTATGTGGGCGCATAGCTTGGTGGTATTGTGCCATCCGCCAGGTGACTCCTTGATTGGCCTGAAGGTCACGACCCAACCAGTCGCGTTGTTCGCCAGCACCGGGGATTTGTGTATTCAGGGTATACAGTCGGAATAAATTTCCGCCCATGGTAAGTGCATAGTACACATCAGGGCTGGGGACATCAAAACAATTGATCAATGGATCGTTACTAGATTCGTGATTGCCACGAGCGGGAATGATTGGGAAGATGCGGCCATCGCTGCCAATGGTCAATTGCCAGTCATCAAACCATTCGCGCCATTCGGTATCAGAGTCATCATCGGTCATGTCTCCACCGAAGACTACACAGTGAGGCCGTAATTTACTGACCAACCGATTGGCATCGCAGCGGGCAAGCCGATGATTACGAGAATCGCTTCCTGCAATAATAGAAATACGTTCACCTGGAGAATCAGGAGCAGTTTTAAAAGAATAACGCTTACTCACCCCATCGGTGTCTTGAATGACAAAATAGTAAACCGTATTGGGTTGGAGGTTTTCCAATCGGGCAAAAACATTGTTCATCGCTTTGGCGCGTGCCGCTCGGGAAGGAGGAGATTGAAACCGGTAAGCCGCTGTATTTTGGCCGTGATCGGTTTTGTCATAAAAAATGACCGGTCGCCCGCCTGATACCTGATCCCAACCAATGACCATGCTGGTTGCAGGGTTGCTGCGCCAGGTTGCTCGTAGTCTTTCTACGCGACTAAAAGCACATAAGGGGAGTAATAAGCCAAGGACTACTAGCCACAGGCCGGTAGTGTGTAAAAAGGAACGTAGGAGTGCCGATTGCGGCATAGGCTTCAGTGATTTTTGGCGTTAACGAGAAGACAAAGCTAATAACTAAGTTTGCAATTTGTAAAAAACGGCACTTCTGGCTTTGGGTAGACACCCTTATAAAGGTAAACCAAAGGTAAATTATTGTACCTTCGGCCCGGAATTCAGCTTTTTTAAATTTAAGAGCTTGTTGGGAAATTTTGCAAACTGATTTTCAACAAACTCTAATCTAACAGCGTAAGCAAAATGGCTACCGATACCCAACTTTTCGACCTTATTCAAAGGGAAAAAGAACGCCAATTACACGGCATCGAACTGATTGCCTCGGAAAACTTTACCAGTGCCGCTACCATGAAGGCGATGGGAAGTGTACTGACAAATAAATATGCCGAAGGCTATCCTGGCCGCAGATACTATGGTGGATGTGAGGTAGTCGATGAAGTAGAACGCCTGGCTATCAGCCGCCTGAAGGAGCTTTTTGGCGCAGAATACGCAAATGTACAGCCACACTCGGGCGCTCAGGCCAATGCTGCTGTATTCCTGGCAGTACTTCAGCCAGGGGATAATATCCTTGGTTTTGACCTTGCTCACGGTGGCCACTTGTCACACGGCTCTCCTGTCAATTTTAGCGGAAAAGTCTATAAGCCTCATTTCTATGGTGTAGAGCAAGACTCTGGCCTGATTGATATGGATAAGGTAGCAGCTAAAGCCCGAGAGGTAAAGCCTAAGCTGATTATCTGTGGTGCTTCTGCTTATTCTCGTGATTGGGATTATGCTCGTTTCCGTGCGATTGCTGATGAAGTAGGCGCTTTGCTGCTTGCAGATATTGCTCACCCGGCTGGATTGATTGCCACCGGGTTGCTGAATGACCCGATGCAACATTGCCATATCGTAACTTCTACGACTCATAAGACGTTACGTGGCCCACGCGGTGGTATCATTATGATGGGTAAGAATTTTGATAACCCTTGGGGACGTACGACCCGCAAAGGCACGCCACTAAAAATGTCGGCGGTACTGAATAGTGGTGTTTTTCCTGGTATGCAAGGTGGCCCTCTGGAGCACGTCATTGCAGCGAAAGCGGTAGCTTTTGGCGAATGTCTGCAACCCAGCTATAAAACTTATGGAGAGCAGGTTATCAAGAATGCTCAGGTAATGGCCCAGGCTTTTGTTGAAAGAGGTTACAAAATAATCAGTGGTGGCACGAGCAACCACCTTATGTTGATTGATTTACGCTCTAAAGGCGTAACCGGGAAAGTAGCTGAAGCAGCTTTAGGCCTGGCGGATATCACCGTGAATAAAAACATGGTGCCATTCGATACAGAATCTCCGATGGTGACCAGTGGTATCCGGATAGGTACAGCAGCTGTAACTACACGCGGATTTACCGAAGAAGACTGCCTGCAAACGGTAGCATGGATTGATACGGTGCTTAGCGCACCGGAAGATGAGCAGCAACTTGCAAAAGTTAAACAGGCGATCAACGCTCACATGGCTAAGTTTCCGCTTTTTGCTGGCGAAGCTGTGGAGGCGTAGGTTAAGCTTAGTATTACAAATAAAAACTCCGAACGGTACTTGTGATCGTTCGGAGTTTTTGTTTTACGGAACAAACGGGCGTTTACCCTTCAATAAAATTCGCAGGCGGCGTAAAGAACCCTTCCGCCGGTGTCACAAACGAAATATTGCGTAACGTTGCTTCTCCCAATTGCTCCGTCAATCCTTGGTCGGGTTGCCAGCCCCAGAATTTCCATTCAGTGGCAATTGGTATACCGTCTACTTTCTGGTAGTTGAGGTATTGGATAGCGTGAGGGTCTTCCTCCGCTTCTTCCTGACTTTTTCCAGCAGTGACAATGTAGGCGGCCACTTGTGTTAGTAGTGTTTCCGTATCGGCATAGACAACATACCAATCATCGGGAGCATCACCTGTGCCGGGTGCAAAACTCAATTTACCGGTAGCGTAAGTATCACCATTTAGATTGGTGTTGGGGTAATCGTTCCAGACCGTACCACTATCGTTGAGTTTATAGGGAAGCATAAAGAAGTACGACCAGGTATATGCTGCAAAGCGGGTGCTTTTGAGGTTTTCGGTTTCGGGAGCAACAAACATTTTATCATCTTGAACATAGATTTTCTTACCGTCTTTGTAGGCAATCAGCGCTTGTCGCGAATCAGTACTTAAAGTTAAGGTGCCATTCAGACGTTCATTGCCACCAAAGAAAAGCTGGAGGTCAAACTGAATAGCCTCGTGCGACCGGAAGCTTTCTTTCTGGTGAGCTGTTTCTACCTTTTCGGCGAAAGTGAGGGGCGCTGGAGTTTCTACTTCGGGCGTAGTTTCTGCCGGAGCCGTTGCTGTTGGGCCACAAGCCAAGAGAGTAAAGAGGAATGTTGAAAAAATAAGGGTACGTAAGATCATTGTTAGTTGGTTTTGTTTCTAAAACACACGTATATAAAAAGAGGTTCTCCCTCACTCAATGTTGAGGAAGAACCATCGACTATTTCAATCACACTTTATATTTAAGCATTAGCGGTTTCCAGCGCTACGGCTGCAGGGAAATCCACAGGGAATTGGCCGATGCCGTGCAAGAAGTTGCTAATGATTTTGTCACCGATCACGATGAGGGCATCTACCAGGTTTGCTTTGGTGTAGCCAGCGTTGAGAAACGCATCAACATTGGCTTGAGCTGGTTTGCCACGCTGTATGGTAGTATCTTTTACGAACCTAGCAAGTGCATCCAACTTTGCGTCGAAAGAAGCAGAGCCGCCTCGTAGCTCTAAAATTTGATCGTCGTTGAAGCCGTTCATTTTCCCTAGCGTAGTATGTGCTGCCAGGCAGTAGTCACAATCGTTGACTTGGCTTACGACCAGATTAATAACCTCGCGTTCTTTGGCCTTAAGGCTGCTTTTTCTGTTTTGCAAAGCCAGGTAGTCTGCTAGTGCCGTATCGCTGTATGCAAAGGTAGCGTAGAGGTTAGGGACAAAACCCAGGCCTTTTTCCAGGTTGTCAAAAATGGCTTGGTTGCCAGTAGAAACTTGATCGCGGGTTGGAACTTGTAATACACTCATGATATACTGTTTTGAATTATTAATATCTTGTTTCGTTGAACAGTACAAAGATGAGGGGAGGGGAGCGGGAAAGGTTAGGATGCATTTCCCGGCAGCTGGTACAATTTTCCTTTTGGTGAAAAAATAATAGCCACAGAGACGCAGAAACACGGAGTTTTATTTTCGCTTGAATACTTTGGTGCCTTGGTGGTTCAAAAAAAATCACCCCAAGGGGGCGACGAAGAATAAGTTTCCCATTTCAGACTAGAGATTTTGGTGTTGAACGAGGCGCGAAGAACGCGCATAGCCAAAGCTACGCAAGTGATGAGCAAAGAAGTTCAGCGGCAGAAGATCAGTATTAAAGGGAGGAAGTTATTCTTCGCCGCCCCCTAAGACATGCTGCTCCCGAAAAGCCGAAGGCGTTAGCCCCGCCTGCTTTTTGAAAAAACGGCTGAAATAGGCAGGGTCATCAAAGCCCAAGTCGTAAGCGATTTCTTGGGTTTGTTTATCAGTGAAAAGGATAAGGCGTTTGGCTTCCAAGACGACCCTTTCCTGAATAATTTGTTGGGGAGACTGTTGGTTGTAGGTAGAGAATAGATTGGATAAGGTCTTGGGTGACTTGTGCAAGAGATCGGCATAGTCTTTTACTTTACGCAGGGTGCGAAAGTGCATATCTACCAAAACATTGAACTGGCGAATGGTATCAATTTGTCCATCATTTAGTTCTTGGACGATGAGCTGCTCTTTGGCCAGTCGGGTACAGATAATAATGAGCCGCTTGAGCAGCATTTGCAACATGTCTCCCTGGATGTTGTCAACGGTGCGGAATTCTTCCAGAATGACTTCCAGTAGCAACTCAAACTTGCGCTCCTGTTTCTCTGGAATGGTGATGATAGGTAAATCCTGGGTGCCAAAAAAGAGAATACCGTTGCAGGAAACCTCCTCGTCGTGATCAGCAATACAATAAAACTCGCGGTTGAATAGCAGAGCGGTTAACGGAGGGGCGGTGGTAGGGAAACCAAGGTGTTGAAAATAGGTCGTAGTGAGTAACTGCCCAGGTTGTAGTTGGATTTGTAGATCATCAAGATGAAGGGAAACAGCTTCGTCATTACGATTCCACAGAAATTGAATGACGCTCTCCTGGATGGAGAAGCTACTGGCATCTTTTTGTAAATGATCTGTATAGCCAAAAATAGCGCCGAGCTTACGATCCGTAAATTCCTGTTTCATGATACGAGATTAGTCTGATATAGAAACGTAAGCACGAAAATTTTGGTTGCACAGGGCTTTGATACATTGGGCGTGTTTGTCCGTCAGCGGTCGCTTCATTTTATTTTTATGATGCCATTTTTATATAGGTCCAGTGCATCGTTAATAATGAGTTTGATGGTTGCAATGGGCAAATCCTCATCAGGATTTATATTAAGCACCTTCATTCGGGTTCGCGTCCCTTGATCCAATTCGGGATGATCAAGGTGTTTACCTTCTACCATAAGTAGATAGGGCTGCCTCGTTTTCTTATCAGTCGAAAGAAAGCAAAACATCTTTTTGCGGTAGCAGAAGCAGGGCATGCCCCACTTCTGCGTTTCCGAAATATTTTCATTTTGCTCAAGAATGATACTTCGCAAGGCCAAGAGACAGCTTTGATTCGGTTCTGTCTGGTTCGAGTAGAAATGTTCTATATCTAAGTTCATCAGCTGTACTATTTGACCCCAACCAGAAATTCAATTTCTGCATCTAAGGGGTTTTGGGCTTTCTCTCCAAAAACCTCAAAGTCGGCATCATAAGCGCGATCGATGTCCATCTCCCAAATTTTTGTCCATTGCTTGACGATGATGCCATCATTCAGGTTTCCCTTCGTAGTCGTTTTTATATAATTACCTCCGGAAAGGGATTTTCCGACCATGCTTGCTGGAATATCCTCCAACGTTACCACCTTACAGCCAATCATAGCGGTGTATGGCTTGTTGTGGTCGCCTTCGTAATCGGTGTAAAGCGAATAAACGGTGTTGTCTACCTTGTTGGGAATTTTGCCAAGGATTTGTTCGCCCATAAATTTGCCCCAAAGTTCGCCGATATCCTGAGCGGCTTGCCCATGCTCATTGGTTGTTCTGATGGCGATTCCGATAAACTTAAAAGGCTCAATTTTTACTGTTTGCACGTCGTTGTTTTTTTGATGTAGTGCAAATGTAGCGGCATCAGGTGACAGCCTTGTGTCAGGGGTAGTTTCCCATTTTTTTCGGCAGTCCTCCAGGTATTCATCAAGCGTAAGCGAATGAGGGGTGAAGTTTTTGCCAGTGAAGGCTAAACCTTGGATGCGATCCAACCGGAAAGCCCTAAAATCCTCCTTTTGCAAACAGAAGGCGATTAATATCCAGTTGCCTTTGGTGGTGTATACCGCAAAGGGTTCCACCTTGCGTTCCGTACGAGAATTATTTAGCGACAGATAATTGATGGTGACGATCTTAAAATCAGCGATAGCCGATTGGAGCTGGATTAAATGGTCACTGGTTTTTTCCTGGGTAGGGTTATCGCGTATTTGAATGCGATCAGCCAGAAATTCCGTCTTGATCTGGTGATTAATCTTTAAGACAGACTTGATTTTGGTAAGCGCACTTTGGTAATGCTTTGCCAGCGATTGATCCTTGTTTTTAAGGAGGAGGAGTTCTGCGGTGATCAAGGCTTGGGTCTCCTCTTCGGAAAACATGACGGGCGGCAGCTTGTAACCTTCCATAATGGAATAGCCTTTTCCCTCCTCTGTAAGAATAGGAATCCCCGAGCTTTCGAGGGTTCTGATATCCCGGTATACCGTCCTGATACTAACCTTGTGTTTTTCGGCAATATCCCTGGCGGTAACAATCCGCTTGGATTGTAATTGGGTAATAATTGCGGTCAATCTTGCCAGGCGGGGTTTATCTGATGCCATTATCTAGGAGCTTGCCCGGTAAAGATAGTTAGTTCTCGTTTTATAGGGGAATTAGCCACAGAGGCACCGAAACACTAAAATGCACAAAAAAGTACTAGGCTCATCTTAGTTTCCGAACTAAGATGTCATATCAAGCTGGTCCCCCGACCAGCTCACAGGACACTAGACGACTTGGCAATAAGATAAACGCTGCTGTTTTGTGTTTTCATGTCTTCGCGTCTAAAAACCTCCGTGTCTCGGTACCTCCGTGACGAATAGAATTAGGCCTTCGGGGCGGTTACAGCTTTCTCAACCTGAAGGTATACACGCCGTCACGGGTGTGTGCCTTCAAGTTCAACTTGTTTTTTGTGATTAGGTTGATGGAGGTGAAGTAGGCGAAAGACTCGCGATTGTCCGCGTCGTAGAAATACATGTCGAGATAAAATTCTACTTCTTCCTCATCGTCGACAAAATCCCATTCACATTCGTAGAACATTTCCCATGCGCCATCAAAGAAGGTATTTTCAGAAGCGTCTTCATAGACGGCGGCGTAGTCGCCGTAGAATTCAATCACATCGCCACGGAAATCATCAATAACATTGTCTCGGAAGAGATCCCAATCGCTGCGGTAGAAGGCTTTGTCAAATTCCCAGGCGCCCTCGAGTTTGTCTTCGCGGCGTTCCAGCCGCGCATCGGGCGTACAAGAAAAAGTGGTTGTGATAATACTTAGGATTACTAAAATTGCTAGGTGTTTCATGATCGTCGGGGTTTTATTTGGATACTAAAACAGTACTAAAAATACACCTTGTGAGGGTAAGAGTTGTCGCGCAAGTGCTGCTTTAACGAGGGTTTAACGGTTTGGGGCTGTTACCGTATTCTTGGAAAAGTTAAATTGAGGCTTTTGTTAACTAACGCGCATCACGATGAAAAATTCACACTCACCACTGATCGACTATTGATGAATAACGATTATCTCCAAGTCTACGGCTCACAATTATTGAATGGAGAACTGTACCCCATCGAAAATGCAAAGACGGTTGATCAACGCCGAGACTCTTTGGGTTTGGAGTCGTTGGAGGAGTATTTGGAGTATTTTTAGGGGGGGGATGTGATGGCGAGATGAATATTAAGATTCAGTGGAAGGGGTTGACAGGAGTAATTATTTTATCTACCTTAAGCCCGAATTTGTTTTGACTCTCTGAAACATACGCGCTTAATGACTCTGAATAGTTTTCCTTTCTATCCGCAAATGGATAGCATGGACTGCGGTCCTGCTTGTTTGCAAATGATTGCTAAATTCCATGGTAAGTCGTATCGACTTGCTGATTTACGTGCTTGGTGCCACCTAGATCGAGAAGAGGTAAGCCTGAAGGGTATCGCTACTGGTGCAGAGCGCATCGGTTACCGGACGCTGGCGGTTAAAATACCCTACCAAGCTCCTTCCAATCTTCCAAGTTTACAAACTGCTCCTTTGCCACTTGTACTACATTGGAACCAAAACCATTTTGTTGTAGCTTATAAATTAGATAAAAAACATGTGTGGGTAGCTGACCCTGCTCAAGGCAAGTTTAAAGTAGATAAGACAACTTTTTTAAACGCCTGGGCACAGGATGGCAATCAGGGCATCGCACTACTGATTGAAAAAAGCGGCTCTTTTGAAGAATTAGAAGCACCCGAATACCCGAAAATAGGCTTCTCCTTTTTGTTATCTTACATCAAGCCTTATACTAAGCTGCTTGGTCAGGTAGGTATTGGTTTGTTGTTAGGTTCCTTGCTTTCTTTGATCTTTCCTTTTCTTACCCAGGCTATTGTTGATGTCGGGATTCAGAATCAAAATGTAGGGTTCATTTACCTGATTCTTATTGGTCAGCTTTTTCTCTTTACGTCACAACTGAGTGTACAGTTTATTCAAAACTGGATATTGTTACACATTGGTACCCGTATGAACGTGGCACTGATCAGTGATTTTTTAGCTAAGTTGATGCGCTTACCCCTAGGTTTTTTTGATGCCAAGATGACCGGAGACCTGCTACAGCGAATTGGTGACCACCGAAGGATAGAGAGCTTTTTGACACAATCGACCATGTCGGTGCTGTTCTCTGTATTCAATCTGGTCATTTTCAGTATCGTCTTGCTGATCTATTCCCTTCCCATCTTTTTGGTCTTCCTCGCGGCGGCAGTGCTGTATTTTGGTTGGATTATTTTCTTTCTGCGAAAGCGTAAGGAGATTGATTACCGGGCATTTCAACAACTCTCGAGAAACCAGGAGACTCAGATAGAGCTCATCCAGGGGATGCAGGAAATCAAACTACAAGGCAGTCAATTCAAGCGACGCTGGAAATGGACAGAAATACAAGCTCGTTTATTTCGCGTACAAATAAGTGGCTTGGCATTGGCTCAATACCAGGAAGCGGGAGCCTCGTTTATCAATCAATTAAAAGATATTTTAATTACGGTACTCGCCGCTACCGCTGTGATTAAAGGAGAACTGACTTTGGGGATGATGCTGGCGATACAATACATTATTGGCCAATTGAATGCTCCGCTACAACAGTTGGTCACGTTTATTCGGGCGGCACAAGATGCTCAGATCAGCTTGGAAAGGCTAGGAGAGATTCATACAGAAGCGGAAGAGGTTACCGATCATCACATTTCACTGGGGCAGTCTTCCTTTCAAGGAGATTTGGTGTTGGATAAGGTTTCCTTCCGGTACAATGAATTGCATGATTGGGTATTGGAAGACTTGTCACTTACTATTCCAGATAGTAAAGTAACCGCTATTGTTGGAGCCAGTGGCAGCGGAAAGACCACCCTGTTAAAGCTATTGTTGGGCTTTTATCCCGTAGAAAAAGGCCAGCTCAAAGTCAACGGGTTTAACCTGAAACAATTGAACATGGATCACTGGCGAGAGCAGTGTGGGGTCGTCATGCAGGATGGTTTTATCTTTTCTGACTCTATCGCGAATAATATTGCCGAAAGCGATGACCAGGTTGATTACGAAAAACTGTCGGGAGCAGTCCACGCGGCCAGCATTGATACTTTTATTGAAGGGCTACCGCTTGGGTATCAAACAATGATTGGTGCCAGAGGGAATGGCCTCAGTCAGGGGCAAAAACAGCGCCTATTGATTGCGAGGGCCGTATATAAAAATCCTCAGTTTTTGTTTTTTGATGAAGCCACGAATGCTTTAGATGCCAATAACGAAAAAGTAATTGTCGAACGCCTGAATTCCTTCTTTGGTGGGCGAACGGTGGTGATCGTTGCCCACCGGTTGAGTACTGTCCGAAATGCGGACCAAATAGTAGTGTTGGATGAGGGCCGAATTACAGAGCAGGGTACGCACGAGGAGCTCACAAAAAAGAAAGGGGCTTACTACACCTTGGTGAAAAATCAACTTGAATTAGGGAATTAACGTGAGGTTTGCTTTTGTGTATTCCCAGAGGATACTTTACGCAAGCTAAACCTCACTGTACTAGGTACTTAGTATAGGGTAGAGGGATTTTGACTACCCCAGATTCGAGATTATACCAAGTACCATGTACGTTGGGGTTTGATGCAACTCAGTTCACTAATAATGAGAACCTTACATTCAAACCTCACGTGAATTAATAAACTGAAAAGAATATACTTATGCCACATCATCCAGAACATATTGCGGTCAATGACCTGCTGGGAAAACCACCGGGTTGGCTTTTACGCTCCGGTATTAGCCTTGTCTTTGTCATTGTTCTTTCGGGCTTGCTGCTTTCCGCATTTATCCATTATCCTGATCGGTTGAATGGACAGGTCGTTATCCAGCGAGAAAGAACGCCAGTAGCTTTGGTTCCTACTATCAATACCTTTATTGATTCCCTGTTTGTGAAAGATGGAGACGAGGTGAAGAAGGGGGATATCGTGGCAATATTGCACAGCGATGCAAATTGGCAGGAAATGATGGCACTTAGCCTGGTTTTGGAAAGCAATTCGGAGGAAGAAGGTTTGGAAGCGTTTACGGAACTGGGAACCTTGCAATCGCTCTATGGCCGTTGGATAGCCATCAAGAGAGAATATGCGTATTACGCCAAAAATAACCCCACCGCCCAGAACAAAGAAAATATTCGTCGGGACATCAAATACAATGGCGATTTGATGCAAACCACCAGGGATGAATTGGATTTGTTGGATCGACAAATAGCATTAGAAAAAAACGATTATGAAAGACAGCGGGGGCTAGCCAAGGAAGGGGTGATCAGTATCCAGGAGCTGGAAGAAAAAGAAAAACGGTGGTTAGGCTTCCAACAACAAAGAGAAACGCTCCATGCACGATTGATCGAATACCAGCTGAGAATTAATAATTTGAATCAGCAAATCGAAAAGCTGGTATTGGACAATAAGGACCGGTTTTTTGAACTAGAACAATCCTATCGCCAGCTTACCGAAGAATTGAGCGGCCGGATGCAAGAGTGGAAAGACACCTATTTACTCCGCGCAACAATTGCTGGACAGATCATTTTTTCAGAAGCTGTTGATACCAAGCAGCAAGTCTCTTCTTCGGCTCCTTTGTTGTATGTAGAACCCACAGGAGCAGATCAGACCACTTTGTTGGCCAAGATTAGTATTCCAGCCACCGGGCTAGGTAAAATTACCACTGGCGATAGATTAATCATCCAATTAGATGCCTACCCCGAGAAGGAGTATGGTACCATTAGCACACAGGTGGATGAAATAAGGGCCATGCCTTCCGTCGATAAAGAAGGGGGCGCTACTTACCAGCTTATCGCCGCCCTGCGGGAACCAGTGGAAACGACCTACAAAAAACACCTACCACTTAGCCTTCAGATGACGGGCACTGCGACCATCATCACCAAAGACCGAAGTATACTCTCCAGAGTTTTTGAACAACTACTCTCTTTGATTAACCAAAATTAACGCGCTTCTCAAAATCAATACAGCACAAAAATAAATTGAGACTTCGTTTTTTAAATAGATGAGTAAGCGGTTCATTTCAAGCGTGTCAGCTATTAAAAAACCTCAGAGACCTCGAAGAAGCAGCGAAGCTAAGACTCAATTTGTTTTTTGCGCAATACAAAGGCCTATGACACAGATCGAAAAAATTTACTTACTGGATCGCCTCCATCACCTCATTCGTAGAAAAGGCACGGGTAACCCCAAAGCATTAGCCGATCGCCTGGACGTTTCGGAACGTACGGTTTATAATTTGATTGATACCCTCCGGGGATTAGGCACAGAAATCACCTACTGTAAGGACAAGGAGAGTTATTGTTATGAGGAGGAGGTGGTGTTGAATTTTTTGCCGGTTTTTGATGGGGATAGGGTGAAGGGGGGAGGTGTTGGTAACTACTTAGCTAAAAAAATATTTAAAAATGTTGATGGGAAATTTTATGCTGCAAGATTGATTCAGTGATTGGTAATATTTTTGTATTGTACTGTTTTGGTGATGTACTCTTATACGTAATTAAAACAGAAGTACAAGGGGATGCCGAAAACTGATATTTCCTCAGACCTGTGTCAATGAATCCACTGTTGATAAAAAGTGGAAAGAAGTATTACTTTTTTGAAGACGATGCAGGTATGGTGTATTGAGGGGAGATAACTTTGTTTTGTAAAGAATAGGAGAAATCACCAGCAATAGGGTTGATGAACGCTATTAGGCTTAACAAAAAACAAAGAGGAATATGCGATATAAATGGATGCTTTTGATTGTACCTTCTATGGTGTTTATCGTACCATCTTCCTATGCCCAATTGCGGTATGTTTACGGCGAGCCGTTTGATAGTCTTTACAAGCAGGCGGTAGCCGCCGAAGAAGCCGAAGACTACAGCCTTGCGTTAGCAAGGTATGATGCGGCATTTGGAGCGTTCGGGGATGACTTTCCCACAGCACCTATCTACACATCGGCTTTTTATGTGGCTTACAATTCCAGTGAATGGGATAAAGCAATATTCTATTTAGGTAAATATACAAACGATTGCATAGTTAATGAAAAGGAGTATAGATTGTTGATGGGAGCCGAAAAGTTTACTCCTCTCCGCAACCATCCCCAGTGGCCTGCTATATTGTCGAAAATTGATAGCAAACGTAAGGCGTACGGCGAGGTCTATGAAGAACTCCTACACATAGGTGCGCGCGACCAAGCATTGCGGCAGATGATGAAGTGCGCGGAGGGAAAACTCAAAGATTCGCTCCAAATTCGCTACTTCTACCAACTGATGAACCAAGAAGATAGCCTCAACCTACTGGCTGTGGAGGCCATTATCGAAAAGCACGGCTGGTTGGGCAATTATCAGGTTGGCGAGGATGGCAACCGCATACTGATGCAAGTCATTCAGCACAACGATTTGGCTACGCAGGAAAAATACCTCCCTCTGATACGCGCATCTGTGGAGCAGGGACAGACAGATGCGACGTCACTCGCCTTTTTGGAAGACCGCATCCGACTGTACCAAGGACGCTACCAAATATACGGTACCCAAGTCATCAAGGATGGCGAAATCTACCGGGTATTCCCCATCGAAGACCCCGATCAAGTGGATGCCCGCCGTGCCAAGCTCAACTTCGAGCCATTGGTTGAATATTTGAATTTTTTCGACATTAAAATCAATAGCCCCGATGAGCTACAGTTGGACTACCTGCTGGAGCGGTGGACTGAATAGTATGGTTCTTTGACAATTTGTGTGGTGGGCCTCCCTACGGGTGCTACGTTCCAAGACTTGCTTCGCTCGGCTGCCTTCTACGTCGGCATCTGGCTTCTCCCTATTTAATCGGAAGAAGCCATCCTTGCACATCACTAGGCCGAGCATTTCATCTCTTTTCTCAAAGAACCAATAATATAAAGGCATAGGGAATCGCCGAACCCCTTCAATAAGTAGGCATTACATTTTTAAATCAGTTTATTTATGAAATTCGAGAAACTTAATTTGGTTAAGTTTGACTCAGTGGAGTTGAATGAAGAAAGTAAAACGATTGTAAAAGGCGGTACTGATACATACATGGTTTCTGCTAAAAAGGATGGAGATGGTACCATTAGTGACGCAGGAATAAAACACGATGGTAATGTTAATTAGTAGTAGTGCTTACTATTTCTGCTAGTCAGGTACAAGTACCCAAACTGAAAGGGATTGCACAAAAGAAAACAATCAGCCAATATTGGATATAACTGAAATTGGTTCTTTGTAAGTCTTTTGGGCAATCCCTGAATAATGGATATGGGGAAGAAGCGGAATAATTTTTCACAATTTGAAGTTGCCTATGCGATGGTACTAATTCTCAGTATGGAATCTGATGTGTCAACCATCAGTGTGATAGACTGGTTGGACTATTTGGGTAGTCGGTGGAAACGCGTAAATGGGGAGGATATTGATGAAACAAAGGATGAACTGTTTCTGAAAATAGCAAACGATGAGTTTTCTTTTTGTACGCTATTGGAGGGAGTAGACCACCACCAAGTAACGGCCGTTTGGGATCGAAGATTTCATGGCCTTAACCGGATTAGGCACTGGATATATTCTGATACATCAGACATCGGTATTAATAATGCTCGGCTGGAGAAGTTATTGATTGCCGAGGTGGGCAAAGTACATGCCTATACGTATGCTTTTTTCAGTGATTGCTTCTGGTTGGATACTCCAGGAGCAACAAATGTTAATAAATTGAGCGTTTTGGATTGCGCCAGTAAAGTTGGATTGAAGATACCAAGGACAGTTGTAACCAATAAAAAAGATAGTCTGATAGCCGCTTTCTCGGGTTGCGAAATAATCACCAAACACATTAGTGAAGCACATGGGCTGTTTTTTGATGCTACGCTTTTTATGAACTATACGGCTGTGGTCACAAAAGAGTTTGTTGATACGCTTCCTGAAACGTTCTTCCCATCACTGTTCCAAGAAAAAATAGAAAAAAAATATGAAATACGTGCCTTCTATCTGATGGGGATAATCTATGCGATGGCTATTTTCTCACAATCGTCAGAACAAACCAAGGTTGATTTTCGCCAGTATGATTTTTCGAATAGCAACCGAATGGTGCCTTTCGAGTTGCCGCTGTCTATACAAGCGAAAATCAATGACCTTATGGAAAGGCTAAATCTAAAACACGGTTCCATCGATTTGATAAAATCGGTGAATGATGAGTATGTATTTCTTGAGGTCAATCCTGTTGGTCAGTTTGGAATGGTCTCTTATCCTTGCAACTACTACCTTGAAGAAAAGGTAGCTCAAACATTGTCAGAATATGGAAAATAACACGGCTCCAACATTAAAAGAGGCACTCATGTCGAAGGGAATCAAACCTCATTTCCCAGTTGGCTTTGGTTTGTCGGAGGGTAAGCCATCTTTACCTGCTGAATACAATTTAGTCAAATTGCCCTACTACAAAGCCTTTCTTGACCATAGCCTTCCCTATCATAAACCCATCACTAAGATTTAGACAGACATGAATATGGGCAACCTGAATGATGATTGCTTGATGCTCTTCCAATGCTGTATGCTTGTGAAGGGACATTCCCGCGCATTAATTTGTGATGTTCAGAGGGGACAATTGTATTTCATTCCGAATACACTCTACTTTATCCTCACGAGCTATGACGACTTTAGTATAAACGAAATCAAGGACAGCTTTGATGAGGTGTATCATGAATATATTGACGAATACTTTGCATTTTTAGTAGAAAATGAACTTGCAATTCGATTACCAAAGGAAGAAAAGAAGATGTTTCCTAAAATATCTACAGAATGGCGAACGCCTCTACCTTTGACGAATGCGGTGATTGACATCGGGAAACAATTTGATAAAGGCCTAGTTTCGAAAGGAATACAACAACTGAGTGCATTAAAATGCTATGCGATACAGATTCGCTTTTTTGATGAAACCGATTTGGCAAATATCCAATATGTCTTGGATTTGTGTGCAGAAACCTCTATACGGGCACTAAGTATACTCATAAAAGACAGCCCTGGCCTATCGAACGACATCCTCACTGAATGGACTGACAAATATCAAAAGGTACAAGATATTACGTTACATACGTTACTCAATCGTAGCAAATATAGCCCGAATCAAACCATTTTACTAAATGAACGCTCGGTTACATCAAGTTTATGTTGTGGGAATATTACGCAAGCTTATTTTACCACAAGCATAGATCTCTTCACCGAATCCCTCCACCACAACACTTGTCTCAACCGCAAGATAGCGATAGACGTGGACGGCAATATCAAAAACTGCCCCTCAATGGCGGAATCCTTCGGTAACATACGGGAAACTACACTGGATGAAGCACTGTTAAAGCCTGGCTTTAAGAAATATTGGGATATTACCAAAGATAAAATCCACGTCTGCAAAGATTGTGAATTTCGGCATATCTGTACGGATTGCCGTGCGTACGTCGAAGACCCCGAGGATATATTCAGTAAACCGCTTAAATGTGGATACAACCCTTACACTGGGGATTGGTCAGAATGGAGTACCAACCCCCTGAAACAAAAAAACATAGACCACTATGGCCTCCGGGAAATAGTAGATATAGCGGGGGAGATGTAAACGTCCGATCAGCCCAGTTGTGCATAATTTTTTTGCTAGTTGTTAATGAGGAGAAGGTGAACATCATCCATCATAAATGATCACCATTTATTTGTGTAGGGATTGAACGAGCATTGTTTATTCTTCCTGTATCCGCCTTCCGATTTGATGATTTCTGTATTGTCGACACACATATACCTGTATTGACAATCTTTACATACAAGGATGATATCATTGTGTAGAAACCAACACTTTTGAAAAGAAGAGGTTGAAATTACATCTTTAATTGATTCACTACAAACATTACCATGAAAAGTCTCATGTGATAAATAATTTTTTATAAACCCATTTCTATCAATTGAAACTTTTCTGTTTAGACCTATATTATGCTGTTGACTTTCCAGGAAAGTATCTAGAGAAAGAAAAAAGTTTTCAGCACTAACCACATCATGAGTTGAACATGTAATCTTTTGCGGTATAAAGAAACCTCGAGTGGAACTTTGATCGTAATACTTTGACAAATCTTCTTGTTCTGGCGCTTCAAAAATATGCAATCGTGCAATTCTTTTACACGTAGATGTGAAATCAATTATCTGAGTACTGCTTACATCTTTGTAATAAGGAATAAACACTTCAAATCCTTTAATGCAACTACTATCGAAATTGTCCAGAATTTTTTTAAGCTCCTCAATATGAGTAAAACTAAGAAAGCGAAGTTGTATAAATTGACAATTCAAGCCTTCTAGCTGTCTTAATACATCTAAAAGATCGTAAGGTGATGATTCATCTACCTCAATTACTGCGTTTTGAATGCGTAGAGGAGAATGCCAAGACATGTTTATTTCGGGGAAAAACTGAGGATTGTCTGTAAAAAAACCTATCTCTTCATCTACAAAGAACTGAAAATAGGCATCAATACCTCTATCATATTGATTTAAGAACATTTTTTTCAGTTCACCAATGCTAAGAACATTTTTTTTATTTTCATTAATAATTTCAAAAAGTAAAGGGTCAATGACATGGTAAAGCCCTCTATCTGTGTCATAGATTAAGCACTCAACACTTCCTTTAACAGGAATGCAAGAGGCAAATAATTTAAAATATAACGCGTCATTTAGCATCTTCTACAGCAATTAAATTCATAGTGAAACGGGAACTATCAATGTTGACGTAGTCTAACTTAACAAAACCGTAAGTTTCGTTAAAATAGGAAGTTAAACTACTGGTACCAAGCGAACTTTCTCCCTTAGCGAACACAACATGACAATCCAATATTCCTAGAAAGCCTGTGTCAACCTTAATCTGACCGAGAATTTCATAAGAGTGAGATATATCAACAGTTCCTTTCCATATAGCCCATTCTTTATCACTCCACTGGTCTCCTACTTTAAAAGACCAATTCCATTTTCGTCCTACCTTACAAGGCATTTTAATGTATGGGTAGGGATTTATCTGAAGATAATGGAAATACCTTGGCCTACGCCAGGGGTGCATCCATATGTTTTTCGCGTTTTCAACTACTCCCGAAAATTCAATAGGATAAGACAGGCTGTCTCCGATCAAATAGTACTTATAAAAAAGCTCTGTTTGTTTGTAGTCCGGAAAGTATTCAATAAATGTAGCCTCTTCTTGAGCTGTTACAGAGATTTTCGTAATAGTTTTTGTAGTTAGTTTGTCAACTGGCGTTAATGAATAACCTTCCCGAGAAATTTTATATTCTTCATTATCGGTATTGAAAAAAGAGCAACTATAAATATACTCTCTTCCTGGAATATAGATGCGATTATCATCATTATATGAATTGTGTTTGGAAGTGGGTAAGGAATCGACTATTTCAATTTCCATACCATCTTCATCTGTAAAATATTCTGCACCACTGTTAATGCTTTGACAAGAGAATATCAGAGTTAAGACAAATACATTTAAAAAAATAGCAAGAGTTGAATTTTTCATTTTTTAACAATATTTGCAATTGGTTTAGCTAGGAAACCAACCTGATAGCTAGAGGAGTGGTGAAGGTCACTTTTTCCAATCCTTTTAGAAGACTTAAAAACATCTACTTTTCTAGTCAATTGCATACATATTGGTAGCTGACTTGTTGGTCTACTAAATAATAAAAGCACTTCTTTTATGTTTTCTGAATCAGTAATATTTTTACTGTTTTTTTTAGACTGTTTTATCATTTCTTAATTATTAATTTTAAAAGTGTTTTTTTAACGATTTAAAACTATATCCCCTTCGCTAATTTATCTGCAATAACCTTGTCAAGGTTGTAATTGCAGGGATGGGAGGTCATTCCGTATTGCCCGACTGGATTAATCTCAAGGAAGATGAATTTTTTATTCTTGCTGTAAATTAAATCTATAGAGCCGCAGTTGAGGTCAATTTCTTGCATTAGTGTTTTAATTTTTTCTTCCACATCACGTGGAAGCTGAAATGGAATATTTCGATTCCGCCTTTTAGTGTTGTATCTTCTGAAGTCTATATTCGTTTGAGAATCTAGTTGTGAAAATATTGCCATTGAATAGCATTCTCCATCCAAATAAAAAGTTCTTATTTCAATTTCTTTTTCTATCAGTTCTTGAAAACAAGAT
Source organism: Lewinella cohaerens DSM 23179 (assembly GCF_000379805.1). GTDB lineage: Bacteria > Bacteroidota > Bacteroidia > Chitinophagales > Saprospiraceae > Lewinella > Lewinella cohaerens. The sequence continues at coordinate 60,350 of NZ_KB903534.1, forward strand.
AATGCAAACTCTTCAGGGAAATCATCTATGTGCTCACGGGTAATTTCCTCCGTATAACCCATGTGCGGTATATTATCAATATTAAAGCCGATCCCTTCATAAGAGGGTTTGGTGACAATCCTCTTTTTTTTCATCAAAAAACGCAGAACCTCCTTTTTCTTTTCCGTAACTAAAGTGCTGGGGATTGTAAAGCCACATTTTGTTGCTAATATCAAAGTTTCTAATTTGTTGATATTGTGAACCTTAGGGTTGCCTATGCAGAAGCAGTTATTTCTTATCATAGATATTATTCCACTACGAGCAGATTCTATTTCCTTATGGAAATACCTATTGAAACGATCTTGATCACCCAGGTTTACTTGCCCCCTAGCCTCCGAAAATGAAATTTTAGGCAAAGATTGAGGTAACCGACGAAACCATACCTGGCCGATATTTAAAGAACTATCTTCTTCTTTACTCGAATTGATAGACATTGTAAATGAATTCCATGACTTATTAATATCACCATTTATTCTTGTATAAGGATGACAGTTTAAATAAAGCCAGTCAATTACGTTGTTAGTAGAATTATCGGAATTTGATGAAAAAATTGTAATCATTGACTGTTTACAAGTTAAGAAAGGCCTTAAGCCTTAATTTTTTTAAAAAAATATTTAAACACTCATCAATATTCAATCTTGTCCATGAATCAGTATCTTCAATGAATAGCGTTGAGCAGTAATAATGACTATGTAGCCTCTCTTGTTATTTGATTAACTAAAGAGGCTACTGCAATAGTTGGCGTAAATAATTCTCTATGCAACTACAGGGGTATCTGGAGCAGAGTAGTCGGAGGTTGCTATAACCTCTGAGCCGTTATCTGTTGTATAATGAGTTCCATCATCACAACGTTCAAGATAATAACTTGACTCTCCTCCCTTGGTGTTGAAAACTTCATTGGGGGTGATTTTCGCTGCATTAAATTTTTTTAATAATACATCTTTCATTGTATAGGTTTTTTATTGTTAAAAATGTTAAAAGATAAGCCTTTTAGTCATTGGAGGAGCCATAATCCTCGGTATGAGAAATTGTTTCCCCATCTCTATCTATCCAATGTTGTGTACAACCATCATCATCAAAGGTTCCACCTTTGGTATGGCATCCACCAAAAGTAGAACTTACCAGAATGGTGTCAAGTTTCTTCCCCTCAAACTGTTTAAACAGTTTGTCATTAGAATTTTTCATGAAAATTAATTTTATCGATTTAGAAGACTAATTATTGTGACTAAAACAACAGATGCTTTTCACAATACTACATTTCAAATATACTCCCTACTACTGCACCATTCTTTCAGTTGCCATAAATTGATGGTTTTTATAAACATACCTGTAAAAGCCCTGCTCGGCCAGATACCTTACGTCAAAGATTTTAGTGCAGGCTGATGAATCATGTTTCACCGCTTTTCTGAGATTATCATAAATTGCTTCAGAGGGAGATTGAAGCGTCGCCAGATAAAAAGATATTGAAAAATAATTTTTTGCTTCGTAAGCTTCTACAAGCTTTTTTCGACGAGTTTCATATTGATCTTCCCTGATCGACTCCTGTCTTTCTGGAATAAATGGTTCTGTCTGTTCACGGCAACTTTGAAAAAGGGTAAATAATAAGAAGCATAGCGCTATGAGGTGGGAAATAGCCTTGGTAGTGGTGTTATTTTGATGCATAAAAGTAAGGTGTTAATTGTTATTCTTCTTCTTCCGCCTCTCCCACCAATCCTCCAGCACCCGCTCATCATCCAAGTCTGCGGGCGAAGTAATCTCAATATCAAAAAAGGCAGCGTATTCTTTGATGGGCTCGAAACCGACACTCGCTCTGATGCTGTCAATGTTGAGAGGGTCTTCGACGGGGTAAACGGCAGACTTGCCCGTTACCGGATGTTTGGCAATTTGGGTGCCGTAACGCTGCCTTTGGCCTCTTCTCATCAGCACGCGATCTTGAAGGAAGGCGTAACTGGACATTCTGCTTTCCCCCTTTTCGGCAGATGCTCGGAGGAGCGGCAAGTATTTTTCCTGCACTTCAAGCGGGGAATGCTGAACCACCTGCCAGAGTGCCCGATTTGCCGGTTCTCCTATTTTGTTGATGGCCAGCCAGCCGTGCTGGTCTAGTACAGATGCGACATAGATGAGGTTAAAACTATCCTGCATTTCCATCAGGTCGTAGTAAGCATTCAACTGGAGCGAATCATCCGCAAATTTTTCGCGGGCGCAGCTGAGGAGTTGCCTTAGGGTTTGGTCTTTGACCTTAATTTGATGTAAGGTGTCGGCTATCCCGCTGTACTTTTCTCTTCTTGCGTAGTTGGTGTCCATTATTTCCCGAAAGCGTTTGTGCTGCCGGAGGAACTCATATTCCGGATCGTTTTCTAAGCTCTCCAAAATTTTCTGGGGTTGCCAGCGCAGTAGTAAGGCTCTTTCGAGATAAAAAATAGAGCGTTCCTGGTTGCCCGCTTCGGTCCAATAGGAAAAACCATACGTATAAAAACCACTATCAGGAAACTGCCCTCCCTTCATTTTCAGTGCTTGATCGCACCGCTCACCTGCGGCGGCATATTGCCCCAAGTCAAATAAACTATCGGCCTGGTGGAACAGGTAATGAAATTCCTTGCCATGAGAATTTTGGGCAATCGTTGAATTGGGGAGTATCCCAAATAGAATAAGCGCACTCGCACAAAGAGCGATTTTTGTTGAGTTAGTAGAGAGCATAGTAAAATATTTGGACACACATTTTTGAACAGTCTCCCAAAAAGATCACTATGACAAGAGATCGAGATGGAAAAATAAAGAAGGCTCCTTGTAGTCCCCAGACTATCCCGACCTTCTTGGTCGGGAATATATCCTGCTGGTCTCCGGACCAGCGAGTCATGAATAATACATCTCTAAAAGTGTCACGCTCCTTTACCAGCTAGACACGCTACTCCTGTACCTCCCCCCGCGCAAGCTGCCTGGAGGGTGCGACCGCAGGGAAGCAGTGGCCCTTCTCCCGACTGTCGCAGTCGGGAGAAGGGCCACGGAGCGAATAGCGAACCCCGGAAGGGAGCGACCCTGCCCCGACCAGCGGAAGGGGCAGGGATGCGCCCAAATGATTGTCTTACTCCATTTTCACAGCTTCCATCTCCCTAAAGAGCTTCACTGTAATGGCTTGCACTTTGGTGCGGTAATCGACAAAGTCTTCCGTTACCAACTTGTTTACGCTTTCCAGAACTTCGGCTGTGTGTTGGCGGGCTTTCTCCATCGTGAAACCTACCATCTGGCTCGGTTCGCCGTTGATGTCGCCAATGTAACGGCGTACGCCCCAGAGGCTGTTCATTAAAGTATTGGGGTCGCGCTTAATGCCTTTTACGTCTTCGGGCTCCATGAAGAGCTCTTCTACTTGGGCGATGCTGTCGCGCAGGGCTTTGCCCCATTTTTTGACTTCTTGCTGGGTAGAATCTGGAGCGTGTACGAGGGCTTGCTCTACCAGTTTCATGTCTTTTTGCATTTCTTGCAGGCGGTTGAAAGCTTCGGTAGCAGCCGTTACAATTTTTTCCAGTTCGGCATTGGCAGCATCACGATTGGCCCAGGTGCTGGCAGCATATTCAATGCGTGGGTCAGCGTGTACGTTTACCGTGGTCTCACCACTTTCTTCGCCATAGGTCATCAGTAGCGTGTAGGTGCCGGGGGCAACACTCGCGCCGGTTGGAGGGTCTGCATCGGGCCTGCGCTCGCGGCGACTCGGGAATGAAAAACCATCACCGCGCAGGTTCCAGGTGAAGCGGTTAAACCCTGGCTCCACTTTCCTCGTAAAGGTGCGAATGGTATCACCAGCACTGTCGATAACCTGAATTTTCACCTTGTCGCTGCCACCTTTTTTCTTGCGTTTAGGTTGTCCTTCCGCTTCTTCGTCCCCTTCTTCCTGATCTTTCATCTCCTCTTTGGGAGCTTCTTCTGCTTTTTTGTCTTTAGGTTTTACCCATACCGTGAGCAGCGCGCCACGTGGGCGATCCTCTCCCACAAATTCAGCATCTGCAATAAAGCGAATTCCCTGATAGCTACGGCGTTCTGCCAAGTAGGCATCAGGAGAAGGGAAAGTGGCGAATGGTTTTTCCAAAATGGCACCTTCCGTGCGAGCGGCTTCCCTCATCGGGCGCAAATCGTCCAAAATCCAGGCGGCGCGGCCAAAAGTGCCGATAATCAAATCTTGCTCACGCGGGTGGATTTTCATATCCGCCACCGGCACACCGGGGAATCCTTCTGTCCACTTGGTCCAGTTTTTACCATAGTCGATACTGAAGTACAGGCCGTGGTCGGTGCCCAGCCATAGGTGACCAGGTTCCTGAGGGTCTTGCACTATGCTGAGGGTGTATCCGCTCACATCATCGGCGTCTACTATTCGGTCCCAATTTTGGCCGTAGCTGCGGGTGTGGTACACCATTGGCTCAAAATTATTACGGCGGTAATCATTCACCACCACAAAAGCTTCGCCCTGGTTTTTTTGCGATACTTCAATGTAAGGAATCCAGCTTCCGGCTGGCGCACCTGGTAGTTTGGCTGCAAGGTTGGTCCACGAATCACCACCGTCATGCGTCAGTTGCAGGTTGCCATCATCGGTGCCTACCCACAGGGTTTGCGCGTCAAAAGGGTCAGGAGCAATGGCCAGAATAGTGGTATAGTTTTCGGCTTGCGTGGCATCATAGGTCAGTCCACCACTGATATCGGCCTTTTGCTTCTCGGGGTCATTGGTCGTTAGGTCTGGGCTTATGATAGTCCAGTTTTGGCCACAGTCTGTACTTTTATGTACGTATTGGCTACCAAAGTAGATGGTGTTTTCTTCGTGTGGGTCTTGCGCCATGGCAGCATTCCAGTTGAAGCGTAACCGTTCTCCCTTTGGGTGAACAGGTTTAATGAAGGTTGTCGCGCCAGTCTTGCGGTCTACCAAGCCTACGTTACCACCTTGGCTCATAGCATATACGTAGCGGTTGTCGCTAGGCTTGAAAAACAGGTCAAAACCATCGCCGAAAAATACTTCTTGCCAATCGTGGTTAGTAATTCCTCCACTCTTCCAGGCTTGGCTGGGGCCTACCCACGAGCCATTGTCCTGCATACCACCGCCCACATTGTAGGGGATGTCCATGTCGTGATTGATATGGTAAAACTGTGCTGCCGGGATATTGGTCACAAAACGCCAGGTCTTGCCCCGGTCGCGGCTTATGTTTAGACCACCATCGTTGCCCTCAATCAAGTAGTTGGGGTCATTGGGGTGTACCCAAAAAGCATGGTGATCGGGGTGAACGTTGGTACCATAATCCAGAATCACCTTAAAGGTTTTACCTCCATCTTCACTCAAGCTTACATAGGTGTAGAGGTTGTAGATCCGGTTTTCGTTGATGGGGTCTACGTATAGTTCAGCATAGTAAAACGGCCGGTTGCCGATGTTCTTTTCGCTGACGAGGTTCCATTTTTTGCCGCCATCAGTACTTTTGTACAAACCGTTTACTTTGGCTTCCACCAGTGCGTAAATGATGTTCGGTTCGCTAGGTGCAATCGCCAAACCAATGCGGCCAAGGTCACCTTTAGGAAGGCCGTCTTCGGCAGTGCGTTGCACCCAGGTGTCGCCACCATCGTAGGTCATGTACAGACCAGATTGTGGGCCGCCAGAGTTGAAGTACCAAGGGTCGCGGTCAAATTCCCACATAGCAGCCAGCAGTTTGTCCGGGTTGGTAGGGTCCACCACCAGGTCGGCGATACCTACACCGTCGGCTACTTTGAGTACATGCTCCCAGGTGTTGCCACCATCTTCGGTACGAAAGACGCCCCGCTCGGGGTTAGGCCCCCAAATGGAGCCCATGGCCCCTACGTATACGATGTCGGGATTGTCACGATGGACGATGATGCGGTGAATGTTTCGTGTGTTCTCCAGGCCTACGAGTTCCCAGGTGTCGCCACCATCGCGGCTGCGGTAGAGGCCCTGCCCGGTATTGTGGCTATTTCTTGGGTTCCCTTCACCGGTGCCTACCCATATTTCGTCGGGATTGCGCTGGTTGATCTTGATAGCGCCAATGGCTTGTAGTGGTTGCTTGTCGAAGATCGCTTTCCAGGCAATACCGCCGTCGGTACTCTTCCAGACACCACCAGAGGCATTACCCGCGTAGATGATTTCCGGGTTACTGAGGTCAACATCAATGGCGGTGACACGACCGCTCATACCGGCGGGGCCGATGTTGCGAGGCGCCAGGTCGCCGAAGTATTTCTGTTCGGGTAGTTCCTGGGCTACCAGGCTGAAAGCGAGCAGCTGTAAAATGATAAGGGCAAAGACGTTGCGATGCAATGTCTGTACAAGGTTTGTAAATTGTCGCATACTAGTGTAGATAAAAGACATTATATCGCAACATTTTTGTTGCTATAAGGCCTATTCATTAAAGGTTTACAAGAGGGATTCTTCCCGTTGGTAAAGAAAAGCAAAACAGGCAGTTCTGCAAAATGTTTCACTGCATCAGGGGAGTTAGACGCTGCTTTATGATAGTTTGTTTTCGTATTTGGGCACTTCCCCTCCGCAAAGCTACGGGGCCGGGTCGTCCGCCACGCGCTATTCGCTTGGCCCTGCGGGCTGCCCGGTGCCCGGGCCTGACTCCCACCCCTAGTGCGGTGAACCTGGCAGAGGGGAGGGCTGATCGTAGATCGTACTGGTACGATTGGGTGCGGAGTGCGAGGTGCGGAGTGCGCTGAACGCTTCCGACTTCTGGCTTCCCATTTCCGACTTTTTGTGCGGGGTGCGGTGCGAGAAACAACCAACGTTTACACTCTTACACCTTTTTAACTTTTACACTAATGAGGGGCTCCCACCCCTAGTGCGAGGTGATTACCTGAATTCGGTGGCCTAACTTTTACACGCTTCCAACACTTATATCTTTACACCAGATTACTTCCTCCGACTTCGACTCGAAACGTATGATCGCACTCTACGGTTGGGACACATTTATGTGTTTTGACCTCAGTAGAGGTCATCTATTGGTAGAACGATGTTTATTAGGATTAAAAACGACCTCGGATGAGGTCGAATATCAATTCCTATTGGATGAGAGGGCCGAACGAATCAAAGCGGAGGGCTATATTTCCCATTATGCGACCTCATCCGAGGTCGTTTCTCATTTATTTATTGGTTTCTACCAATATTCCACCTCTCCGAGGTGTTTTTTCTTGATCCTGTTCTTTATTTTGTTGAAGATGTGTCCCAACGGTAGGCCGCACTAGTACGATGGCCGTCGTCTTCCCCGGAAAGAGCAAATTCAAAAATCAGGATCGTCAAGAATATCGGAGTTTGTACGCTTGGTTTTCGCTTTAGCGTACTGATTACCATAATACATGATAAAAGCAAATAGCGGCCAAACTATGAAAAACCAAAATTTTGCCATAGGTACGTGGTACATGGCTAATAAAAAGAATCCTTGTATAGCAATAGGTCCCCATAGAAGTTGGCCACCCTTTTTATGAAGACGATAATAACTAAAGCTGCAAATGATAATCCATATTCCTGGTGATTCGAGGAGGAAGGGAAGCAAGTTTTCCATTCCTTTATACCGTTCAATATATCCCCTTGATTGCCAAGTACCTAATCCGAATACCTCTCTTGTCAGTTGGAAGGCTCCAAAAAGGATAGCTAACCATAAAAAGAGCTGAGGAGTGGTAGGCTTTTTCATTGTTATTTCAAATCCAGAATATTCCCCATGTTGTAACAAGAGCGGCAGCGCGGTTCGTATTTGTCTTTCTCTCCCAATACTACGGTTGAATCTTCGGTCGAGAGACGGTAAGAGTGAGTGGCAAGGTTGCCGCAGTGAGAGCAAATGGCGTGTACTTTGGTGATATATTCAGCTACAGCTAGCAGTCCGGGGATGGGACCGAAGGGCAAGCCTCTGAAATCCATATCCAGCCCGGCGACGATCACTCTTTTACCCGAAAGGGCGAGTTTTTGAACGTTTTGAATCAAATCCTGATCAAAAAATTGGGCTTCATCAATACCTACAACGGTAACGTCGTCCCCTACTTTTAGGATTTTTTCGGAATGATCGATTGGGCTTGCCAGAATGAAATTTTCATCATGTGAAACGACTTTGACATTGTCGTAACGGGTATCAACGCGGGGTTTGTAGATTTCTACTTTTTGGTTAGCAAATTTGGCGCGTTTGAGGCGGCGTAAGAGTTCTTCGGTTTTTCCCGAAAACATGGAGCCGCAAATTACTTCAATCCAGCCACTGCGCTGCCCACGAAAGAAAGGTTCTAGAAACATAAGGTAAGCTTTAGCCCGAAAGATAGGGTAGCTTCACAATTTTACCCAAGAAAAACGGGTTATCCTTAGCACAATAACAGATAAGCCTTTATTTTTGGGCTCGTTCTGAAAATTATCCCGTCAAATTACTAAGACGTTAGCCAACTACATGGACTTACAACAAGCGAAAATTCTACTAGAAAAAATCAATGCCCTTCACAAATCCGTTAGTCTGGATAAGGGAGATGTTTCCAATATTGAGCGCGATTTGATGCTCAGCTATATTCGCCAATTCTATGAGGCTTACCTCAATACGGATACCAGTGCTGCACCACAGCCAGTGATAAAGGCGATGCCACCGCCTGCACCTGTGGCACCGGTAGAAAAAACAGTTTCGGAGCCATTGCCTCCTAAAGTGGAAGTGGAGCCAGCTCCTGCGCCACCACCACCTCCTCCTCCAGCACCAAAGCCTGCGCCGGTTGTTGAAACACCTCCTCCAGCGCCAGCCCCTGCGCCACCTCCTCCAGCGCCTGCAAAAAAGGTAGCTAGTAATGGTGTTGAAGCACTTTTTAAGCATAAAGCAGCCAAAGAACTTTCTGAGAAATTAAGTCAGCAGGCGATTGTTGACCTCACTCGTGCGATGTCTATCAACGATAAGTTGCTTTATTCCAATGAACTATTTGGCCGTGATATGGCTGCGATGAACGAAACACTCCAACAGCTCAATAAATTGGGAAGTATGGAGGAAGCTCGCGAGCTGCTCATTGATATTGCCGAAAAGAATGACTGGACAGAGGATGAGCGCACCGATGTAGCGGAGAGTTTCATCAAGCTAATAAGAAGGAAATACTAGCCGATTAGACGAACTTCATTCTGTAATCGGCGCTCACTTTGCCTTTCTTGATGTTTTCAAGTTTCCGCTTGATGAGGCGTTTTTTGATGGGTTTGAGATACTCTGTGAAGAGTATACCATCGGTATGGTCATATTCGTGTTGGATAACACGGGCGTTGAGGCCAGTGAACGTCGCTTCTTGTTCCTCAAAGTTTTCATCTACCCAGCGTAAGCGAATATTAGCGGGGCGTTCAACATCACCGCGCACGTCGGGAATACTGAGACAGCCTTCTTCATAAGGCCATTCTTCGCCTGATTCTTCTACCTTTTCGGCATTGATGAAGGTCATCTTTATACCTTCGGCTTCTTTGCCTTCTTCCATCATCTGGACCGTGTCGACGACAAAAAGCCGGATGGCTTTACCAATTTGTGGTGCAGCCAGTCCTACGCCATTGGCGTGGTACATGGTTTCCCACATGTCTGCAATGAGTTTTTCCAGCTTAGGATACTCAGGAGTAATGGGTTGACCCATTTTTTTTAAAACCGGTTGCCCGTAGGCGTAAACTGACAATAACATAAAACCATATTAATAAGATTCTCTAATATTTCTTGTGTTTGAAGTCAATCGAAAACAAAAATCACGCTTCTTATCAGTCGCTTAATATTTTTGCTTTAGCTTGCCTACGAAAAATATCAGAGAAGGATTAATAATTATTCGCTTGAGAACAGCACGAAAATAGATTGCGTTTTTATTTTCCATAATAGATGACTAAGCGGTTCACTTTATTTAAGTGTGTTATCTATTTGGGAAATCTGAAAAAAAACGCAATCTATTTTCTGCGCAATATTTCGAGGTATTCCTGCAAAATGATAGTGGCTGCGATTTTATCCACCAGCCCTTTTTCTTGCCTTTTTTTGCGTTTGAGGCCACTTTGCATGATGGCTTCTTTGGCCATCACAGAAGTATAACCTTCATCTTGCAAGACGAGTTTAAGCTGAGGGTATAATTTTTCCAATTTTCGTTTTAGCCCTATAACATGGGGTGTAACTTTGGTTGGATTACCATCCGCATGACGAGGCTCTCCTATAACGACGGTTTCAACTTCTTCTTCTGAAAAGTACTTTTCCAGATAAGAAAGTAGATCCTGCGTTGCCACAGTATCCAACCCATTAGCGATGATCTGGAGTGGATCTGTCACTGCCAGGCCGGTGCGTTTGGTGCCGTAGTCGATTGCTAAAATTCTTGCCACGGCGCAAAGATAGGCACAATAACTGACGGATAATTAATAAATGGGTGGGGAGTTTTGAGTGAAGGCCTTTACTAGCTATTGATTTTTGAGTTATGTGTATGGTTTAAAACTCTTTTTAAGAAAAATACGTGCGGATGCGTTTGCTATTTATTTTTATCATAACCCTGACCAAAGCCCAAGAGAGGATAAGGCAAAAAAACACCTACTCCTAGGAATTGAAACCTCGCTACTTTTAGGAATTGGCTGGATAGTCCTCCTTCTTCTGCTGGGAAATTAGGAAGGATGCTTAGTAGTTGATGTTGATAATTTTTGCTACTGTAGAAAAGGAAAAAAAGCAGCAATACGAGCAGGATTCCAACGGTAATGGTAAATAATATCCGCCCCGATTTACGCCGCCTTAATAAATTCAATGCAGTAAGGATAAGTAAAAACGAACCAATGGTAGTGCTTGTGAAAATAATGGTAAAGAGTGCTTCCGTTTTTTGTTTTATGTCCATAAAATCATGCTCAAAGGCTTCAGTGCCTTGAAACATCATTTCTTGAGTGGCTGTGACCTGCTGAAAAGAAATCCATTGGAAACAGGAAAAATACAGAGCGATAAAAGAAAAAACAATGATCACCCAGGCACTTGTCGAAATGAAGACTTGATCCTTAATTTCTTGAGAGGTGGCGTTTTCCACAGTGTTAATTTTGACTATTATTCAATAATTAGATGAGGGATTTCTTCTAACTCCCAGTCAATAACCAAGCCTTTTGCTAGTCTTTGGGCTACTTCTGCACCATAGAGGTATTCGCAGAGGTACAGGGCAGCCTCAAAAGATTTAGCACCACCAGCAGAAGTGATGTATTTACCATCATGAACAAAGAGCACGTTCTCTTGGATGTCATGGTCAGGATAGCGCTCTCGCATAGCTGGGATGTCACTAGGGAAAGTGGTACTTACTTTGTTTTGGAGTAATCCAGCCTCGGCAAGTACAAATGCACCATCACAATGACTGGTAATAAACTGGGCCTCATTGGCGACCTGACGAACAAAATCAAGCATTGTTTTATCTTCTAAATTACTGTCAAGGTGGTGTTCAGCACTGGGGATAACAAGGATATCGATAGAGGGAAGACTGTCGCTGAGGTAATCGAAATGAGGGAGGATTTGCAAGCCTTCAAAGGTCGTTATGGGTTCAAGGGTATTGGCTACTAGGAAAGTGTTCATAGCCTTGATACTGTCACGAAAAATAGTGTGCTGGAAGATGTCGTAAGGAGCAGTAAGTTCTGTGTTGTATACACCATCCATAATGAGGAAAGCAACGTTATAGCGATTGGGCTCAAGGGTTAGGCTTGGTCTAGATAGAGGAGTCTCTGTAGATGTACTAGTGGGAAGATCCGAATCCAGAGTAGAAGTACAGGCTGTGAAGAGCAAGAAAATACTGCTAAATAATAAGACGGTATAGTGTTTCATACTGTTGTTTTAGGAATTTTAACGGATTAAATAGAGAGAGGTAGTGGAGTATGTTTTGTGGGTGTAAACTGGAGACTTGGCATAGAAGCCCCAAGTGGAGGGCCCACCCTCAGCCAGATCGCCGAAACCGCCCCTTGGCCAATCGACCATAACGGGCGTGCGCCTATATCTGCTGCTAAGTTAGCAACAGCCAAGCAATACGCTAAAAAAAACCGTTGAAATTCCCACATGACAAAGTGGGGGTAGTACCGCTGATTATCTTGGTGTGATGTCAGTACACTAGAATTTTGTAAAGATATATGTTTTTTGATTTAAAAACAAAATAATTGTAAGTTTTTAACTTTAGCTATTTTTGTTTGCCGACTATAGCTGTAACCAAAGCCCGTAGGCTGGGTACAAGACAAACTGCTTTGCACATTGGTAAGTATAGCGTGTAATAGCATAAGTTTATACCAAGTACTTTCTATCAGAACCATGATACGTAAAGTTTTCAGGTTGAATAGCAAGATACTTACATCTAGGCCTCATTAAGGTGCCGGATTTGGAATTTGGGCATGCACTTCATTAATGGCTTTGATCACTTCTTCAGAAAGTTGTATGTCAATGCTATCAATGTTTTCGGCAAGTTGCTGTAGGTTGGTTGCACCGATGATGTTACTGGTAACAAATGGCTGGTCATTCACAAAAGCCAGGGCCATTTGTGTGAGGGTTAGGTCATTTGCTTGAGCAATTTCGAGATAGCGGCGAGTGGCTTCCCAGGATTGTTCCGAGCTGTAGCGTTTTACATGCTTATATTTATTCAGCCGGTTTTCTGGTTCATCGGTTTTTAGATGATATTTACCGCTTAGCATACCGGCTCCCAAAGGAGAGTAGGGGAGAAGCGTAACCTCTTCGCGGATGCTCATTTCCGATAAGCCAACCTCAAAAGTTCGATTTAGCAAACTGTAAGGGTTTTGAATACTTACACATCGAGGTAAACCATGAGTTTCGGCAAGGTGCAAATACCGCATCATTCCCCAAGGTGTTTCGTTACTCAACCCAAAGTACCGGACTCTTCCACTTTTGATGATACTGTCTAGATTGGTAAGTATTTCTAAAAAATTATCTTCCCATTCGTCGGTTTTATCATGCTTGTAATCACGTTGGCCGAAAAAGTTGGTCTGGCGGCTTGGCCAATGCAACTGGTAAAGGTCAAGGTGGTCCACTTGTAACCGCTTTAGGCTGAGATCCAATGCTTCCTCAAGACTAGTTTTACTAAAGCCGAGCTGGGGACGAATATGCTGGGCAAATGGGCGATCACCAGCAATTTTGGAAGCCAGGATCAAATCCTTACGCTTGCCTGTTTTTTGTAACCAGTTACCAATAAAGGTTTCCGTATCACCCTGAGTGCGGGGTTTTACAGGAGAAGGGTAGAGTTCAGCTGTGTCAAAAAAATTGACACCCCGGTCAACAGCAAGGTCCATCTGAGCATACCCTTCAGCTTCAGTGTTTTGCTCACCCCAGGTCATTGTACCGAGGCATATTTTACTTACGTTAAGATCGGTGCGGGGTATAGTTTGGTATCTCATGTTTTGCTAAATGGTACGGATGATCGCTAATAATTTTTGAAAATGCTGGCCGTCTGTAAATGGGTTCATGACCGTAGCTCGAAGCCAGCGTTCGTTATTGATGACGGTTTGCACAATGTAGAAACTGCCGAGCTCTACTAATCGTTGTCGAATTTGGCCGTTTTTTATGTCCCATTCTTCACGCGGTATTCCGGTGTACCGGAAATTAAGGATATTGGCCTCTGGTTGAACAGCCAGCTCAAAGTCTGGGGCCTCGCTTAGTATTTGAGCAAAACTTCGTGCCTGATCATAAAGCCGATTGACGTTGTCACTAAAAATACCAGGCCCATGGCACCTTAGCGTAGCATATACTTTTATGGAAAGCATGAGTTTGGTACACTCGAAAGTACGCTTGCCAGAGTGATACCACTCGGGCGATTGTTCTGTCTCCCAAAGGTATTGTGCCCGTTGGATAAAGGTGTCGTAAGAGCGATGGCCTTCTTTGAACAAGAGAGCTGTATTGAGCGCAGGTGTCATCAGCATCTTGTGATAATCAAGCACAATCGTATCAGCCCGATCCATCCCTGCTGCCAAGTATTTGTATTTCTCAGAAAAGGCCACTGCACCTCCATGAGCTCCGTCAACATGAAACCAAAGTTGATGCTGCTCACAAAAGTCTGCCAGTGTATTCAGGTTATCGTAAGAGCCCGTAGCGGTAGAGCCGGCGCAACCGATCAATGCAATGGGAATACGCCCTTCAGCAATAGCCTCCTGATAGTAACCTTCGAGTAATTCTGTACGGATTTTAAACTGTTCATCTACTGGGATTTTAATAATTCCCTCACTGCCCATTCCTAATATTCGGGCGGCTCGATCGACGCAGTAATGCGCTTCCTCAGAAACCATGATGGCCAGTTTTTCCTCATGGCCTTTCGTCCATACTTGTTGAGGTGCTTTAGCAGCACGAGCAGCAAGCAAAGCAGTGAGATTAGCAAGTGTTCCACCAGAGGTAATAAAGCCGCTAGCAGTCGTGGTGTATCCAATCTGTTGGGCAGTAAAATCGGTAACTACTCGTTCTAAGGCATTGGAGGCCATGCCCATTTCATAAACACCTGTACCGTTGCTGAGGATATCCGAGACCATCCCTGCTAAGGCATTTACCGGCGCAGGTACCGACACCTGATGCCCAATATAATGAGGGTGATGCAAGTGAATGGAATGTTCGAGTATATCCTCAAAAAAAGTTAAAGAAGCTCCTTCTTGTCCGGCTTTAGTAAAGTCATTTTGCCAAAATTTCAACTCCTCTTCTGGCTCTCGGTAATTAATCAATTGCTGATTTTCTGGATCTTGGGCCTTTTTCAAATGGTCGGCTAATAAGTCGATGAGTTGGTGGCCCAGTGCCCGAAAATTGGCGGGGTTGTAAGCTTCTGAGAGGCGATCGGTTATTGTATCTTGTGTCATTGGTAGGAGATTGAGTTGAGGACCTTTAACGGGGTGTTCGATAAAAATCCAGCTAAGCGCTTAGTTCAAAAACGGATTGTTCTTGCGCTCATAGCCTATGCGGGTAGCTGGGCCATGCCCAGGGTGAACAGTGATGTCATCACCCAAAGGGAGTAACTGTGTTTTGATGGCATTGATAAGCGTTGCATGGTCTCCTCCAGGTAGATCACTCCGGCCGACGCTTCCGTAGAAGAGGACGTCTCCTGCAATCACAAATTTATCTGCTGCACAGTAAAAACTCAAACTGCCAGGTGAATGACCCGGTGTAAACAACATTTCCAGACTAGTGTTTCCAAAAGTGATAGTCTCTCCTTCTTTAAGGAACTTTCCGGGCTCTGGACTTTCTTCGGGGATAGGTAGGCCGTACATCTGACAAACCATGGGCACAGCAGCCAAGACTTGAACTTCTAATGCGTGAATTTCCAAGGGAAGTTGGTAGGTCTCTGCAACAAACTTATTACCAAATACATGATCCAGGTGGCAATGAGTATTGATAAGACGAACAGGGCGCAATCCGAGTTCTTCAATTTTCGTGCGAAGTGCCTGCTTTTCGTGCGGTTCAAAGCAACCGGGATCAAATATGATACACTCTCCAGTTTCATCGTATACGATATAGGTGTTTTCCTGAAAAGCATTAAATGTCATTTGCACAACTTGTGCCATAGTTTTCCTGTTTTATAGTGGCTGATCTAAAGTTTTAGACTTCCTTTTTATTGAAAAAAGGAATATCTTAAGTCTTGTTTAAGACCAAGCCTCAGTTATATTCCTACAAAAGTAGCCAAATACTGTAGGTCACTAAACAAAATGCCTCGTTCAGGTATTGATTTTTTAGCATCTTCCGCTTTCCCCCTATTTTTGTAAAAATACTGCTATGCGCAAACTACGCTATCCTTTCCTCTCTTATTTAAGTATATTTTGCCTTTTGGCAACTAGCCAGCTGCTCATGGCGCAGACCTCTCAGGTGACCTTTGGGAAAAACAGGGTACAGCATCACCGCGATTTTGATGAGTGGATGGAGTACGAGAGTGATAACTTTATTACTTATTGGTACGGAGAAGCACGGAACATTGGCCAGTCGGTAGTACAGATGGCAGAATACGATTTTGCGTATATCCAAAGTATTCTGGAACATAGGATGAATGAAAAAATCCAGATCATCACTTACGTCGATCTGACGGATTTGAAGCAGAGCAATATCGGGAATGATGAGGCTTTTACCAATGTAGCGGGGCAAACAAAAATAGCAGGTAATAAAATCTTTGTCTACTTCAATGGCGATCATAATGATCTGCGGCGGCAAATTCGGGAAGGTATTGCTTCGGTCTACCTGGAAGCCATGCTTTTTGGTGCAAATTTGCAGGAGATCGTACAAAATGCAGTCCTGTTGAATCTCCCCGATTGGTTTAAAGAAGGTCTGGTAGGCTATATTGGCGAAGAATGGAATACCGAGCAAGATGATCAATTGAGGCAATTGCTAAGCTCAGGGCTTTACCCTGGATTTGAAGAAATGGCAGCAGACTACCCCAAGCTGGTAGGTCATGCTTTTTGGTATTATATCGCGGAATTGTATGGCAAGCCTACAGTCTCCAATTTGCTTTATCTGACCCGGATTAACCGCAGTGTCGAAAGTGGTTTTCTCTATGTTTTAGGGACACCCTATCAAATTACGCTCAATGATTGGCAAGTTTATTTTGAAAAAAGATATGCCATTGATTCCCAGAACAGAAATGCTCCAGAGGGACAAGAGGTAGTGATAAAGAACAAGAAAGAGCTTCCATTAACTCAATTGAAAATTAGTCCGGATGGGCAGCGAGTGGTTTATGTGATTAATGAGATTGGCCGCTACAAGGTCTTTATGCAGGATGTGCAAACTGGTGAGCGGGAAATGATCTTCAAGAGTGGCTTCCGCAACGCGATCCAGGCAACGGATTACAATTATCCGCTATTGGCATGGAACCCCAGCGGGCAAGAATTGGCCATTTTGTATGAAAACCGTGACCGTCCTCGCTTATTGCGCTATAATTTATTGGAAAAGAAAGAAATAACGGAAGAGCTAAGTACAGAGTACCACCGGGTGTATAGCGTTGAATACGTCAACCCTTCGACGATGGTATTCTCGGCAACAGTAAGGGGCTTTTCTGATATCTTTCTTTACTACCCAGCTACGCGCCAATCACAGCGGATTACCACTGATTTTTGGGATGACCTCGACGCTGTGCCAGTGAAAGTCAGGGACCGTACCGGGATATTGTTTGCCTCCAACCGGGCAACGACTTCTCTAGAAGCCAGAGGCTTGGATACCATCCTGCCCATTACCACTTTTGATTTATTCTATTATGACCTTACCAACCGGCCAGGTGAGTTGGTGCGAGTGACAGATACACCACTGGCCAATGAACGGCAGCCTATTGGTATTGATACGACCTATTTTGCTTACCTCTCTGACCGAAGCGGGTTTTACAATCGTGAAGTTGGTTATCTGGAAGATTATATTGACCATTACGAGCAACGTATTGAGTTAGAAGATGGGACAGAAATCGTTCTGCACGCTGATTCGAACCTCACCATGTTGGACACTACCTTGATTGATACAATTGTCGTTTACCCTATTGTCAAAGAACGAGCAGTAGTGGCAGCGTCCACGAACTATGATAAAAACATTTTTTACCAAAATGTAGCCCTGCGCACAGGGAGGGTACTCGAATATTTCCCCAGCCCAGGTACAGCCCCAGGGACAATATTATTACGCCAGTTGGACGCTGCTACCACTCCTGCTGTTAATAACACGATTTTCCAAAATGACCGAAAAGTTGTTTTAGCAGAGCAGGAAATGACGCTTGTACCATCAGGCTTAGTCGATACACAGTTGGTGGAAGATTTGCCCCCTAGTGAGCAAGAACTAAACATTGAAACACTACCACCGCCAGAAGAATTTATTCCAGAATTACCTCCAGCTCCAGCTGCGGTTGATAGTACCGAGATCATTGATATTGATAATTATCTGTTTCAGAGCGAATTTTCGGAACAAGAGACTTTTGCTGAGCCAAAACCAGAGACGGATACTGCGCCTGTAGCCCCAGCGTCTTCTTTGGAGGATATCAATAATTTTGACCCCATTCCACAAAAGATGGCTACCGTAAGGGACAAAACAAATAGTGATGTTTATCGCTTCCGGCCAGGGCGAATTACTCCTTATCGTACGACCTTTCGGACAGATTTTGTGACCTTTAATATGGACAATGGTCTGCTGTTTGAAGGTTTGGATAGCTACGCTGCAAACCCTAACGGATTCAATACCCAGCCTCTAAGTTTATTACTAAAAGCCAACTTTAAAGACCTTTTTGAGGATTATGTGGTAGAGGGAGGGGTGCGCTTACCCACCAGTTTTAATGGTACTGAATACTTTCTTACCATGCAGAGTCGTAAGCGCCGTTTAGACCATTATTATGCGGTTTATCGTCGTAATCAACGATTCTCAGAAGAAGGGGAATCTTTTGTTCCGTGGAGGAAGGAGAATAATGTGGTGCTAGGCCAGTATGGTGTACGCTTTCCTTTGGATATTTTCCAAAGCTTGCGTGCAACAAGTACAATCCGCCGGGACAGAGTTCAATATTTAGCAACTGATCAAACGGCGCTGGAAGATGCTCCTGCCCCGGATCGGACCCAACGGATTGGTTTACGATTGGAATATGTATTCGATAATACACTTGACCTTGCACTTAACCTACGCCAGGGGACACGAATGAAGTTCTATACCGAGTACTACAAGTCTTTTAGTGCTACCCTAGACCCTAAATTTGAATTTGATGTAGCGCGTGGCTTTATGGGCGTAGCTGGGATCGATGCTCGTCATTATCTTAAAATTGACAAACGCTCCATACTGGCCTTCCGTCTGGCAGGTGCTGTTTCTTTTGGACGAGACAAGGTGCTTTATTATTTGGGAGGTACAGACAATTGGTTGTTGCCCTCGTTCAATAATAATATTCCAACACCATCAGACCCTGCCGGTTTTGTTACTTTAGCTAATAACCTGAGGGGTTTTGATATTAATATCCGTAATGGTAATGCTTATGTTTTGACCAATGCAGAGCTTAGGGTGCCGGTCTTTCGTTACTTCTCCGAACGCATTCGGTCTCCATTCTTCCGCAACTTCCAGGCTGTAGCTTTCTTTGACGCAGGTACTGCCTGGAGTGGACCAGACCCTTATAGTGACGAGAATCCGCTGAATACTACTACTTTTCCGGAAGACCCAACGGTCTTTACACCGGTAACGGCTCGGGTTGTTTATTTCCGCGATCCATTGGTGTTTAGTTACGGAGTGGGAGCGCGAATGCTGCTCTTTGGGTACTTGATTCGTGTTGATTACGCCTGGGGCTTGGAAACCCGCCTCGTGCAAGATCCCAAGTTGCATATTTCTTTAGGCTTGGACTTTTAGTATTTGACCACATCGTCAAATGTTTTTTGAACAATATGGCGATGTGGTCAAAACACTTACTCATTAAGCCCCAACGCTTACGCAAACGGGGTAGAAAAGAAGGACGATTCCCTGTAGGTTTGAATCAAAACGACCTACTTATGGAAAACAAAAGCCGTATTATTCTCCTCTTTCCTTTGCTGTTTGTCTTACTTACGATTCATGCCATGTGGCTTTACTGGGCGCATTAAACCATGCCTTCTTCCATCTTGGCCGCATTTTCAGCAAGCTGAAGGGCTTCGATTACGGGGCCTACCTGCCCTTCTATAATCTGATCGAGGTTGTAAAGCGTAAGACCGATACGGTGATCCGTTACCCGGTTTTGAGGATAGTTGTAGGTTCTGACCTTGTCGGAACGGTCGCCGGTACCTACAAGGCTCTTACGTTTAGAAGCCAGTTTGTTTTCGTGTTCTTCCCGCTTTTGCTCCTGAATACGACGAAGCAGCTGAGTCATTGCGATCTCCTTGTTTTTGTGCTGAGAACGGCCGTCCTGGCTTTCAGAAACAGTACCTGTAGGTAAGTGGGTAATCCGAATGGCGGATTCTGTTTTGTTGACGTGCTGACCACCCGCACCACTGGCCCGGAAGGTATCAATCTTGAGGTCCGATTTCTTGATGTCTACATCTTCCATCTCCAACTTGGGCATGACAACAACGGTAGCTGCCGAGGTATGTACCCGGCCCTGAGACTCTGTTCTAGGAACCCTTTGTACCCGATGTGCACCAGACTCAAACTTGAGGCGCCCGAATACATCTTCTCCACTCACTTCTACCACTACTTTGTTGTAACCACCAGCACTTCCTTCGTTTTCGTAGAGTAACTCGTACTTCCAGCCCATCTCATCGAAATAACGAGAGTACATCCGTAGCAAGTCCCCTGCAAAAATACTAGCTTCGTCACCACCCGTGCCGGAGCGTATTTCAAAGATAACATCGCGTTCATCCTCGGGGTCACGAGGAATGAGCATGACCTTGATCTCTTCCTCCAGTGTTTCTCTTTGGGGCCTGAGTTCCTCCAACTCCATCTCCGCCATCTCTTTCATCTCCGGGTCACGAAGCATCTCTTTGGCGGTTTCCATATTACCAAGCAACTCCTGGTATTGATGGTAAGCCTCTACAACGGGTTGTAGCTTCTTGTACTCCTTATTGACTTTCTGAAACCGATCCATATCAGTGATGACGGAAGGGTCGGATAACTGTTCTTCCAAATTGCGGAAGCGATGGTGGATGGCAGCTAATTTATCTAGCATAATATTAAATTGGAGGGGTAAAGTAAAGTAGTGATTCAAAAAAGAGATAGGGTAACCATGGGGTTACAAGATAGGATGACTGTCAAAACAGCTAATAGAACCAAATGGCAGGAAACATCATACTTTACTTTTTTGCGACCGCAAAGATACGGAAAACTTTAGATAGCTTCAATAATAAAATAGGATTACGCCACAATCGACTCACAAATAAAGTCGGGGATAATCCCGGTTGAGCGAACTCGAATATCTACTTCTTTTTCGCTGGTGTTACCAGAAAGTACGAGCATGGTCATTACCCCAAACTTATTGCCCCCCAAAATGTCGGTATGCAGGGTGTCGCCTACCATTAGGATGTCGCTTTTGTCAAAAGTCCCGTATTGATTGATGTTTTCAAAAGCATGATTAAACATCTGGGTGTCAGGTTTGCCAAAATGGATGAACTTCCGTTTGAGAATACTCTCTACCAACTTGGCAATACCACCGGTGGCAATCGAAACATCATTTTTAGCGACAGGGTAGAGCTTGTCCCCGTTGGCAACGATAGCCGGAATGTTTTGCTTGCGCAGAAGGTTAACCGTTGTATTTATGTCGTGGTTCCAGTCAAAGCCTTCGTCATCAAGAAAAACCATCGCAGTGACATCGTCACAGTTGTCGAGATCCAACGAACTTACTGGCACGGCACGGAGGTCGGCATCTAAAATATAATGAGCAGAGTTGGCAGTTCCAAGGTAAGCGACTCGACCGCTGCTGACTTTTTGGGCCAGAAACATCTTGGCCATCATGCCAGAGGTGATCACTTCTTCAGGCAGAATACCTGGCAGCCCTTGATGGGCAAAACGTTCAGCTTGTTGCTCTGGGCTGCGGGAGGCATCGTTGGTCAGGATTCTGATGACCTTGCCCCGCCGACGTAATTCGTTGATGTTGGCTTCCACTCCAGGAATGAGGCCCCGATGGTTTTTGACCACCCCGTAAGAATCTAAAAAGATCGCTTTGAAGCCGTCTGCAATATCTAGAAAAGAAGCGTTATGCATTTTTGAGTTTTGGTTCTCTGACAAGTTTTATGCTTAATGGCGAAAAACAATTAGAGAAGGTGATAATTTATAGCGCGAGCGTTTGTAAGATTTTTTCGGCTGAAAATACCTGCTCGATATTCGGTAAATGGTGCTCAAAAACTTCTCGTTGAAGTTGAGTAGCAATCGATTTACGGAAGAAATAATTGCCTTCGCGCACTACGTAATTCAATAGGAAAAAGCGATAAGCTTCCGGCAAAAATAAAACTTCAGATTTAGTGAGTGGGTAAATTTCATGGTAATGCTTTAAAAATAATAAAAAGCGATCTTCCATCAGGGTGTCTACATTGTAGGTGAATAGTGTACGATCTCCTACATTGGAGACAATCCTGCTGATAAAATAAAAGTCAACGATTCGTGAACTCATCCTGAACCAATCGTAATCCCAGCGGGAATAAAATTTACCATTCGAAGACATGGAGAAATTTCCGATGTTCCAGTCAACAAACACCGGGATTTTTTCAAACCCGTGTACATTGATCTTGTAGGTATTGTTTAAAAAAAGGTCACATTGCTTTTTGATGTAATCCGCGTGTTGAGGAAACTCATCATCGACCTCTAGTAGCAGTTGGTTAATGTCTGTAGTCATGTTTTTGGAGGTAATCGGTAGCGTGTGCCGAATCAGGCTACAGCTTTTGTGAAACTCCGCAAATTCTTTACCCAACTGGGCAATATCTTGGTCTTCCAGGCGGCGGGGCAGGCTCTTCTTAATCTTAATTGGGCGAAAGAAAACTACCCAGGCATCAATGATGTCGTTCTGGAAACGATGGAAAAACAATTGATTACCTTTCATCAACGCCCGAGAGAGGAAATTCTCGTAGCGAACAGGCAGATTGTTAGATAGCGCATTAATGATCGTGTGGTCTTCCACGAAATGTTCATATTTTCCGAAATAGGAAAGCTTTGCGATGATATTATTGCCATCCTCCAACCTAATTTTGTAGACATGGTTGGTGGATACCATGGCGCTGATATCGGTAATGCGCCTGATGGGGCGGGTACTGTCGTAGGCCATCCAGGCGTAACGAATGATAGTAAGGAAATCCATAATTGTGGTAAGGGCTAATTTTTGCGGAAGATAGAAAGAATAAGACTTCTTCGAAGGTCTTTAATAACAAAAAACGGACTCCGGCGTTTACCGATAAAACATTCTTATTATGAAGTACGGATTAAGTACGCTGCTATTATTGGTGACCTTTGTATGTGCACAGGCACAATCTCCAATTGGTGTTTGGAAGACAATCGATGATAATTCGGGCGAAGCCAGATCCAAGATAGAAATCTACGAACGGAACGGTAAACTATTCGGAAAAATCACCGACCTGTTGCTAAAACCAAACGATACGCTCTGTGAGGCCTGCGAAGGTGACAAAAAGAATAAATTGATTGTAGGTATGGTCATTGTTGAAGACTTGGAGGTATACCGAGACTATTGGAAAAATGGAACGATCCTAGACCCGGAATCTGGCAGTACTTATGGCTGCAGTATCTGGTTTGAAGAGGGTAAGCCAAATGAGCTACAAGTTCGTGGAAAACATTGGACAGGGCTTTATCGTACCCAAGTATGGTATCGAATAGAATAAAAGGTTGTTTTCATAGTCAATAACTAGTAACCAGCCCTTTAACAAAAAAATATATACCTAACAAACAATAAGACCTACCTTTTCCTTGTTTTAGTATAAATTTTTCAACGCCATAAATGCCTTTCATGAAGCAAAATTTTACACCTGAAGATTTGATGGCTTATCTATATGCCGAAACCAGTCTTTCACTACGATTGGCCATCCAGGATGCGCTTCGTCGTGATCCGGTACTGGCCCAAGAACTAGAACAACTGCGCATGAGCAAACGTCAGTTTCCTAAAGTGAAATTTACAGCGCCCAAGCGTAGTCTCCAGCGCATTATGAACTACAGCTGTTCAACAGCACTGGAAGGACAAATTTAAGCACCATCCAATTGATTAATGCTTGTAACGAAGCTTAGATATCCCGAGTCTCGCCCAGCGCGAGGTTCGGGATTCTTATTTTAGGGTAAAAAGAAGGGGAGTAATGAACGTTTCATTACTCCCCCGTCCTATCCTATTAAAACCGATGGTCCCGGATGTTTTGGTAATTGTGTAGTGTAAAAACTACGGCAGGACAATCCGTTTTATAGACGTATTTTAAGTGGCGATAATATATAGATATAAAAGGCAATAGCCTTTATACTTATCTACTGTATTCTAACTGCTTTATTCAGATAATTAAGCTGTTGTAAACATAAGTTAATAAGGCGGCTATGTCGCACCAGTTTATAAGGTGGTCGTAGTTAGTGGTTGAAAAGTGGCACTTTGGAAAGTGGTACTTTTAAGTCGCTGATTGACAGGCTTTTACGAATTGTCGTATTTGCGAAGGTATTCGCGAGGAGTCATGCCCGTTTGCTTCTTGAAGGCACGATTGAAAGCCGTTTTTGAATTGAAACCTGCTTCGAGTGCTAGACTAAGAATGGTGCGTTCGTTATGGTCTCCTTTCTCTATGCGATGTTGAAAGCTTTTGATACGATGGCTATTGATGTAGTCGAAAAAATTTTTCCCAAATTGATCGTTTATCAACTTTGAGATTTGATGACTAGGTGTTTTGGCAAGATCGGCCAGTTCTCCCAAACTAAGCCCTGGGTTGAGGTAAGGCCGATGCTCCTCCATAAGTTTTTCCAATAAGCGGAATTCTTCTTGTGGTGCTGTCAAGATAGAAGATGTTGAAGTAGCCAAATGAGTCGAGACAGCAGCTTTGATTGGTACTTCTGACGAAATGTGCGGTTGTGCCGGGGGGGGAGTGAAGTTGAGTTGAGCGCTCCGAAAAATTTGTGGTTGCCGCATAGCGTAATACCCCATGGTGTAGGCACCAATAGCCAGTACAAGCCAAGTAGCGTCGATCATCCTGTCTGTAATAGGAGTCCAGTTGAATCCCAGCCAAAGTCCGGCAGCTCCTACGAGGTAGGTACTTAGCCAAATTAACAAGCACAGAGTATGGAGATAAAATACGGTGCGCAAAAAACTGAGAATAGGCAGCTTATCTGCGGCGTAATTGGTGTTCAATTGTTGAAGAAACCGCCGGCTACGTAGCCAGTAAAACGAATTAAATAATAGACCAATAGCTGCAACACTGATAAATATAGGACGTAACTGAAGGTTGACGACCTGCGTGATGAAATCAAAGTTGGTTTTTAAAACTTGGGGTAAGTAAATTAGAAAAACCAGCGCCAATGGGAGGAAATGCCAAAACCAGCGCCACCGGTAAGGTGTAATTGGGGTAAGGGAACGAAGGTAAAGCCAAAAAAGAGGCCCGTAGGCAAAGTAAATCAAATCGGGTAGCAGTACAATTTTTGGATACTGCTGAAAGATATCTCGGTCAAAGGCACCAATACGCGCCAGGAAGGTAGCCGATAAAACAATAATCAGTAAAGATAAAATACGGTTTGTGCGGCGATGCCGTTCTTTGAAACTGTTGATAGCAATGACCAGCAAAAGGCCCTGTAGTGCTGCTAGCAACATTACCATCGCATACCAATTGATCCGATTGCCAGCCAGGTCTTCCCAGTTGGCAATTTCAATTTGGAGTAGTTCCTCCTTGTTGTCTTCGGTATAATTGAAAAGGCGGTTGGGGCGGGAGAGACCGTTTTCTCGGCTTTCAACGGTATTCCAATTGCCACGGCTAATTTTGAATTCCGTAATGTTGGTTCTAATAGGAATAGTCGTTCGAAAATACCCGTTAGAGTCGCGTTCCATTCTGAAGTCTGGATCGCCCGGCGACCAACCATTAAAGGAGCCTACTACATAGAGAGCTGCATCTATCGGCGTGTTTTCCGGGAGGCTAACAATTTTGATGGGAAGTGTGTCGCGGTAGGGGATTTCTTCCTTGAGGTCTTCCCAGGCTTCTACCGAAATCCTCAGGGTGTCCTTTTGTTTGCTGGTATATGTGTAAGAGTGGTTGCCAATGGGTTCACTGACGTGCCCCCCCTCGACCTTTACCCAAGAGCCACGAGTGATTTTGAATTCAAAATCGGGCATGGGGGTAAGGAAACTATACTGCCAGCTTCCATCGCTAAGTTTGTGAAAACGGAAATTTTGATCATTAGGGTTCCAATTGTTAAAACTTCCAACCAGGTAAATACTGTCTTCCTGTGGGGTGTATTCTGGTAGCTGATCTATGATAACAGTGAGCTGTGCCACCACATTAAAGGGCAGCAAGAATAAACCAAAAACCATGATGCGTGCTAGTATTTTCCGCATTCTACAGGATTGCTAGACCAGTAAATAACTGGCTGAGGCAAATATAAATGGATTTCAAAGACTTGAGTAGTCTCAACTCAAAAAGGCAAATAAGAGTTGGACGAAAAGGATTTTTGTAATCAACACAATGGGAAGAATCAACGTATAGCCCAGTGTTGGTAATTTATTATCTGCCTGATGGAGTGCATGTTCTAAAATGGCTGGTTGTGTAGCGACCATTCCTGTTAATAATCCGAAGGGAATCCGTAGCCAGCGGTAGCCCAACCAGAGGGTGAGAAAAGCAGTTCCGGTGGCAATGATCGTTCCTGCAAGGAAAAGCCACCCACCTCCACCTGCTAAAATGGTGTTGAGGAAAGTATGCCCTGATCGGATACCTATACTGGCCAAGAGTAAAATAAGGCCTAGTTGTCGCAGCACGAGGTTGGCACCAAAGGGGAGTGTCCATACAATAGGCCCGGTTCGGCGCAAGGCTCCTAATATCAAGGCCACAATAAGCGGGCCACCAGCAAAACCAAGATTGAAAGAAACGCCTCCAGGCAGCGTGAAGGTGACCATCCCCAGGAGTAACCCCAAGGCCATACCGGAGCCAAAAGATAGCAAATTGATATGGTTGAGGGCCTCGTAGCTGTTGCCAAAAAGCTTTTTCAGTTCGTCGAAATCGGTACGGCGAGCGACGAGTAGTACGCGGTCTCCCAACTCCAGCACTGTATTGCCGTTGGCCAGTAGGTCTACGTCACCACGTTGGACTCTGGTAATAATGGTAGAGAATTTTTCGGTCAGATTGAGCGAAGCAATCTTTTCGCCAGCAATATTGGGGTTGGAAACAAACAAACGGCGAACATCATAGGAGCTGCGGTCGTAAGAAAGCTCCTTGACATCTGCTCTGCCTAATAAGACGATAGCTTCATCTATGGTTTTGGCGTTTCCGACAAGTACTATGCGGTCACCTAATTGTAGGCGGGTATCCATATTTGGAAGTTCGTCAATACCACTCCGTTGCATCCGACCGAAGACAAGTCGGTGCTGGAAGTGCTGAAAGATGGCACGGATGGTTTTTCCCTCCATCTCCGGATTGGTAATAACGATGGTTCTTCTGGTAATATCTTCGCTGGTGAAGAGGTCGCCAGCCTGTTGAGCAGCCTCTTGTTTGTAGTCAATATTGAGCCATTTTTGCATGATGTTGATGGCAAACATGACGCCAAGAACACCCATGGGGTAGGAGAGGGAATAGCCCACCACAGCAGCATTGGACATGGCCTCTTGCAGTTCGGCAGGTTGCGAAAGCTGGATGAGGTCTAGCAAGCCAGCAAGAGAAGCCGTATTGGTAGAGCTACCGGCGAGAAGCCCGGCAGCGGTAGCGGCATCAAGGTCAAAGAGGAAGTACATGCCGATAGTGATCAATGCAGAGAGTCCCAGCATGACAATGATGAAGGCAAAATTACGTAACCCTTGTGCTCGAAAAGTAGAGAAGAAGCTGGGCCCACTACTAAGTCCAATGGTGTAAACAAACATGGAAAGCCCTAAAACGATAATAATATCAGGCACCGCCAGCCCAGGGTCTATTGCTCCAACAGCCAGGCCGGCGAAAAGGACGGCGGCGACGCCTAACTTGGCACCACGGATAGGAATATTGCCGATCCAGTAGCCGATAGCAGAGACCACAAAAAGTAATAATACTGGTGACGATTTGAAGGCTTCAATCATGTTGCAAAGGTAGCTTTTTTGGAGTCACTTATGGAGCGGAATGTTTTTTTTTAACCACCAAAGACACTTAGTATTTTCGTGCTGTTCCTTAAGGTTTTTTATTCCTATCGTGATCCAAAGGAGAATTCCTTTGGTGGTTGAAAAAAGAAATACACGGGGCTATTTATTTAGGAATTGCCGAGCATGGCGGTAAGCTCGCCAGCGGGTGAGGACTTCACCAATAATCAGGATGAGAAGGCCTCCGAGGAAAATGAGGTTGCGGCTGAGCTCAACTCCCAGAGTATACATGTCGTAGAAACTGCGGATGATCAGTATCTCGATCAGGATGATGAGCGCAGAAAGGCCAAACATAAGGATGGCGGTGGCGCGGGTGACGGTATTGATGGATGTATTTTGCTGGCGCAGGGTCTTGCGAAGCAGGAGAGCAGCGAGGGCATGATTGGGGTTGATGCGCAGGAGTTCTCGGACAACATGTTCGGCTTTGGCGGGTTCGATGGTTTGAACGAAGGCGGCGGCTTTGCGGAAAAGCAGTTGTTCGAAGAGGTGTTGCTTTTGGAGCTGTTCCTTGCGGTACGACTCATCGAGCGAGATCAAGACGGCTTGATCGACTACCGCTAGAAATTGCCGGTAAGCCCCAACCTCAAAGAGTGCATTGGTGAAAGCGAAAAGCAAATCATAGTGTTGATCATCGTCGAGTTTAGCAATTTGTTCCTCCCATTGTTCATAAAAGCGAATGACAGCATGGTAGTTCTTTGGCTCGATGGCCAAAAAATCACGGTACAAACGCGTGTAAATAGTAGGACGAATCTGCATGACAATTGTGTTATCTGTTTAATGATAGAAGTACAGAATTGTTCATTAATATTAGGGTAAACAATGTGTTTTTATTGTTCCTTTGGCTAGTTGCTACTATAATAAGGTATACTTGCTGCTAAAGTGGTATCTCGCGCCAGGGGTGGGAACCAGGCCCGATGAGGGCAGCCCGACGCTAGGAGGGCCGAGCGAACAGCGAGTGGTGGACGACCCGCCCCGGAACCTTAGTGGAGGGAGGCGCCCAGCAAAGAAGCATGAGATAAAATGTGTTTTTTGAATTCGTCTTGGGTTGGGTATTAATATGAACCAAAGTCTTGGAGAGAGGAGCTTTTGTAGCGCGTTGAACGTAGCCACTAAAATTTTTGTGCGATATTTTAACTGTTTTTCAGTGACTTATGAAGGGTGGTGTGCGATTTTTTTTGAAGAAAGCTTCTTTTTTTTGATAAAGGGTATTACCTTTGCACGGCTTTTGAAAGAGGAGTTATCCGATTAGCTTTAAGCGGCGGGTAGTGAAGACTGGAAGAAAGCCCAATATTTAACAACAATAAAGTCATTTATAGTGAACACATTAAGCTATAAAACACAGTCGGCAAAGCCTTCAACGGTAGATCGTAAGTGGCACATCATCGACGCTGAGGGGATGATTGTAGGCCGTATGTCTACTAAGATTGCTAGCGTACTGCGTGGTAAACATAAGCCTGATTACACTCCGCATTTTGATAATGGGGATTACGTAATCGTGATTAATGCGGATAAGGTTCGTTTCACTGGCCTGAAAATGGATCAGAAGACGTACTTGCGTCACACTGGTTACCCAGGTGGTCAGAAAGCAACCAAAGCGAAAGAACTGTTGGTGAAAAAGCCAATTGCGATTGTAGAAACTGCCGTAAAAGGTATGTTGCCTAAGACCAAGCTAGGTCGTGCGCAATACAAGAAACTGTTCGTTTACGCTGGTTCAGAGCATCCTCATGTTGCTCAGAAGCCAGAAGCGATGGAACTTTAATAATAGAACGTAAATTTTCTACGATAATATGGAAATGATCAATACGATCGGGAGAAGAAAAGCAGCTGTTGCCCGCATTTATTTGACGCAGGGTACTGGTGTTGTTACCATTAATGGTAAGACTTTGACCGAATACTTTCCCCAGTCTCATATTCAACACAAGGTGCTTGATCCATTCAGCACTGTTGAGATTGATAGCAAGATCTACGATATCAAAATAAACGTAGACGGTGGTGGTTATAAAGGACAAGCTGAAGCTATTCGTATGGCGATTGCCCGTGCGTTGGTGAAGCTTAACGAAGACTTCCGCAAGGCTCTCAAGGACCAGAAGTTCTTGATGCGAGATGCACGTGTAGTTGAACGTAAGAAGTACGGTAAGCCTAAGGCACGTAAGAGCTTCCAGTTCTCTAAGCGTTAATATTTGGTGTTTTGGAAGGCAGCTTTGCTTGCTTTTCAGAAAACTAAAATGATTAGATGATGAATACTGGCCGCTGCCTGTGAGGCAAGCAAGTGTTCAAAAAAGTCAAAAATTAATAATGGAAAAGCCTAATTATAAAGAGTTGCTCGCGTCTGGTGTACACTTCGGTCACCTCAAGAAGAAGTGGAACCCTAAGATGTCTCCTTATATCTTTGCGGAGCGCAAAGGAATTCACCTGATCGATTTGAACCGTACCAGCGAATGTTTGGAGCGTGCGGGACAAGCTGCTCGTCAGATGGCCAAAGCGGGTAAGAAGATTTTATTCGTTGCCACCAAGAAGCAAGCGCGCGAGATTGTTGCTGATGCAGCACGTAGCGTAAACATGCCTTACGTAACGGATCGTTGGTTGGGAGGTATGATGACCAACTTTGCTACTATTCGTCGCTCTGTACGTAAAATGCAGAACATCGAGCGGATGTTGGCAGATGGTTCTTTGAGTAGTATCACCAAGAAGGAGCGCTTGACGCTGACGCGTGAACATGCTAAGTTGGATAAAGTATTAGGTGGTATTGCGAACCTGAACCGTACTCCTTCTGCTATGTTTATCGTGGATATTCACCACGAGCACATTGCTATTGCGGAAGCTCACAAGCTAGGTGTACGTACGATTGGTATCGTTGATACTAACTCTGACCCTAACCAAGTGGACTACCCAATTCCTGGCAACGATGATGCCTCTAAGTCAATTGCTATCATTACCAACTACATCACTGAGATGATTAAGTTGGGACAGCAAGACCGCAAGAGCGACAAGGCGGAGAAAGAGAAATCATAGTATACTGCCGGAACCAATGATTGACAGATTTGGTTAAACCGCTACTATTCTCAAACTCTTAATCTTTTAAAATTTAAAGTCAAAATGAGCGTAACTGCTGCTGACATTAAGAAACTGCGCGACATGACTGGCGCAGGGATGATGGATTGCAAAAAAGCCCTGAACGAATCAGCGGGCGATTTTGATAAAGCCATTGAAGTTCTTCGTTTGAAAGGCCAGAAAGTTTCTGCTAAACGTGCAGAGAATGAAGCCAATGAAGGTGCTGTAATAGCACTGGTAAGCGAAGACAAAACTCGTGGTGTAATAGTAAAGTTGAGTTCAGAGACCGACTTCGTTTCTAAGAATCAGGGATTTGTAGATGGCGTTAATGCTATTGCAGAAGCTGCCCTAAAGACTTTCCCTGCAAGTAAGGAGGAGTTGATGGAAGCTGCTACTGCTACTGGTACTGTTGCATCTGCGTTGAATGATTTGGTGACTAAGTTCACTGAGAAGATGGAGTTGTCTTATGAGCGTTTGGAAGCTGCTGTAGTAGCTCCTTATATCCACATGGGCAACAAAGCTGGTGTTATCGTAGGCCTTTCGGCTGCTGGTGATGCTGCTTACGAAGCTGGCCGCGACGTAGCTATGCAAGTAGCAGCGATGAAGCCGGTAGCGGTAGATAAGGATGGTGTAGACCAGTCTATCATCGACAAAGAAATCGAGATCGGTATAGAACTGGCGCGCAAGGAAGGCAAGCCAGAAAACTTACTGGACAAGATCGCCAAAGGAAAATTGAACAAGTTCTTCAAAGACAACACCTTGTTAAATCAAGCGTTTGTGAAGGACAGCAAACAAAATATCGCTGGTTACTTAAACAGCGTTGAAAAAGGCCTTACTGTTACGGACTTCAAACACGTAACTTTAGGTTAATTAATAAGAAAGGCGAATCGGAAACGGTTCGCCTTTTTTTTTGCAATTCATTTTAGTGCTGTTCTTTTAAGAATTACCATCTTTGCCAAAATAACATACACATCACTTTATGATCAAATATCGTCGCGTACTCCTTAAGCTTAGTGGAGAATCCCTCATGGGAGACCAAGGGTTTGGTATTGACTCCAAAATGTTGCAGCATTACGCAGAGCAGGTCAAAGAGCTCATTGGCTTGGGCGTAGAAGTAGCCATCGTTATTGGTGGCGGAAATATCTTCAGAGGATTACAAGCTAAAGATTCCGGTATTGAACGCGTACAGGGTGATTATATGGGGATGTTGGCTACCGTAATTAACGGTATGGCATTGCAGAGTTCTTTGGAAAACAATGGTGTTTTTACTCGCTTGATTTCTGCCCTGACGATAAACCAAGTGGCAGAACCTTATATTCGCCGACGCGCTATCCGGCACTTGGAAAAAGGACGTGTGGTGATTTTTAGTGCAGGTACCGGTAGCCCTTATTTTACGACAGATTCGGCAGCAGCCTTAAGGGCCAATGAGATAGGAGCCGACGTTATCCTTAAAGGTACCCGTGTAGACGGTATCTACAGTGCTGATCCGGAAAAAGATCCCACTGCTACCCGCTTTGATGAACTGACCTTTGCTAAAGTGATCAGTGAAGGCCTCAGTGTGATGGATATGACGGCCTTTACGCTTTGTCAGGAAAATAATATTCCGATTGTCGTTTTTGACATTAATGATCCGAGCAACCTCAAACGGATTGTGGAAGGAGAGCGAGTTGGTACATTGGTCGAAGGGTAATCTTGTGGTTTTATGAAAGAATTTCCAACTGATTTTATCTGGGGCTCAGCAACCTCTTCCTACCAAATTGAAGGAGCAGCAGAGGAAGATGGTAAGGGCCCTTCTATCTGGGATGCATTTTCGCATATTCCTGGGCGAGTGAAGAATAATGAACATGGCGATGTGGCTTGTGATCATTATCATCGCATGGAGGAGGATGTGCAGATGATGAAAGCGTTGGGCTTGCACGCCTATCGATTTTCTATCTCCTGGCCTCGCATCTTGCCTGATGGAACAACCAAGCAAATTAACCAAGCGGGGATTGATTTTTATAATCGACTCATTAATGAGTTGTTGGCGAATGGTATCGAACCCTGGATAACATTGTATCACTGGGATCTTCCTTTGGCTTTAGAAATGGAGAAAGATGGTTGGTTAAATAAAGACATTGCCGATTCCTTCGCTGATTACGCCCGCGTATGTTTTCAGTACTTCGGCGATCGGGTAAAGAATTGGATCACCATCAATGAGCCTTGGGTTATCTCTATGTTGGGATATGGCCAGGGAATCTTCGCACCGGGGAGAGTGTCCAATAGTGAGCCTTATCTGGCTGGGCACCATATTATACTAGCACACGCCAAAGCAGCGGCCGTTTATCGAGAAGAATTTGCACACCAAGGCGGGAAAATAGGAATCACGAACAACTGTGACTGGCGAGAACCGTTGACGGATTCGGAGCTAGACCAGGCGGCTGCACAGCGGGCTTTAGAGTTTTACCTGGCATGGTTTACGGACCCGATCTACAAGGGGAGCTACCCGCAAGTAATGGTAGATCGGTTGGGCGATAGACTACCAACATTTACAGCAGAGGAAAAACTATTGGTACAAGGGTCGTCAGATTTTTTTGGTTTGAACCATTATACCACGATGTTGGCTTCTGATGCCAATGGTGAAATTCTCGAGGGCAACGTCTATGGTAATGGTGGTATTTCTGAAGACCAGGATGTAAACCTTCACGTAGATCCTACCTGGAAGAAAACAGAGATGGGGTGGGCAATTGTGCCCTGGGGATGTCAGAAATTACTGGAATGGATTCACCATCGCTATGATGGGCCAAATATTGTAATCACCGAAAATGGTGGTGCCTTCCCCGATGAGATGAAAGATGGTGTTGTAGACGATCAGGACAGGCTAGCTTATGTAAAAGGTTACCTAGGAGCTTGCCATGATGCAATGGAAAACGGGGTGCAGCTCAAAGGCTATATGCTATGGTCGCTCATGGATAATTTTGAATGGGCCTC
Organism: Lewinella cohaerens DSM 23179; assembly: GCF_000379805.1. Taxonomy (GTDB): domain Bacteria; phylum Bacteroidota; class Bacteroidia; order Chitinophagales; family Saprospiraceae; genus Lewinella; species Lewinella cohaerens. The sequence continues at coordinate 94,049 of NZ_KB903534.1, forward strand.
TGGTTATGCCAAACGCTTTGGTATTCATTACGTTGATTTTGAAACGTTGAAGCGTACGCCTAAAGCATCGGCACTGTGGTACCGGGAGGTGATTAGGCGGAATGGTCTGAAGGTATGATCGCACTGGTACGATTGGGTGCGGTGTGCGGTGGAGTGCGAGGTGCGGTGTAATACTCCGACTTCTGATTTTTGATGCTGAATGTATGATTGCACTGGTACGATTAGCCTCTTTGAACACTATCTAGGCACTCATGCCTAAAATGAAAAAGCTCGTCAATAATTATTTTTGCAACCTTCGGTTTGGTGTAGGCTTCATGCCCATAACAGGATAATAATTTACAAGATAGATTGACTTGTTGCTGGCTCCACTGTTCATCCGGACGGAAAGGGTCATCGGCTCCGTAGTAGAGGGTTCCTTTTACAGGAAACACTTCTTGTTCCTTACGTAAACGGGTAGCCGAAACGGCGCAAAAATACCCGCAAGAGAACCCTTTTTGTATGGCTTTCCAGCCAATGGTGCCGCCGATGCTGAAAGCTAGGATAGGTGCTGGAGGGTGTTGCTTTTCTGCTGCTAGAAGATTATTGATAGCTCTTTCAATGCCGTTTTCCAGAAATTGTTGATGAAGTTGATCTTGTTCATAATTACTCAAATCTATCTCCCCAAGTTCGCAGCAATCATACCACTCTAATTCAAAATACTGCCGCAATGGTTGTTCGTAACAGGACCACCATTGTGAACGACCAGCTCCCCAAAGGTCTGACAAGATAACAAGGCGTTGCTTCATGGACTTACCTACTTTTACACCCTTACACTTTTACACCCTTACACCATTCAGTGGTGCTTGATACGGGGAAATGCGCTGATTTCTGACTTTCCACCTTCGACTTCCGACTTCAAAACGCCCTACTGTCCTCCCTGTCCAGCAGCTTGTTGGAAAATTTTCTGGTAAAAACCAAAACCACCTTCGGTCATTTGGTTGCCATAGGTGTAGGTACCGTTTTCGAGGAAGAGGTAGTACAAGCAAGCGCCTCCGAAAAACAGATCGGCCTCTTCGGCATTTTGGCCATCTACCTGAAAGAAAACGCGGCCTATAGGTTGGCAGGAGCTGACTATTTTAGCCGGCGTAGTAGAAATAGTGCCCAAGGTGGTGCGGATAGCCCCCTGTACATTCTGACTCATTGAAAAATTAGTAGTGTAAAAAACGAAATCAATATAGTCGCAGTTGTCATAGAGGTACATCATTTTTTCCTGCGTAATGCTAGGGTAGGGAGAGGTGGTTGTCTCAGTAGTGACAGGAGCGGTGGTCGCAGGAGCTTCAACTTCCGTTTGAGCTTCTTCCTGATTTTGATCCGTAGTACCGGATTCGCACTGTAAAAAAAGTAAGCTTGCTAGCAAAAGAGAAAGAAAGATGAATCGCATAGTATAAGGTAATTTACATTTCCCCAAAGATAGGGAATCCAGCTTGGGACAATATTATAAGCCTAAAGAATATAATAAAGACGAACGCCGAGATTACGGCCTATGAAGTTAATATCTTCAGTATTAGGGTTGTTATCTGGTGCTTTTAAACTGCGTAGGTATTTTGACCACCGGAAATTGAGCGCAAGCTTTTCTGAAAAAATATAGGTAGCTCCAAGTACGATTGAAGGAATATCTGTCCGATAATCTTCCAATTCGGAAATATCAGACCCGACGTCATTTATGACCTCATAGTTGATCAACCGATTATAACTTACCCCAGCACTGGCGAGGATTTTCCAATCGGAGAAGTTGATCATAAATGGTACTTCCACAAAATTGAGCCTAATTTTATCGTACTGAGAAGATATATCGTCGGTGGGTACACGACTAGCTCCTTGCTGACTGTAAAGGAATTCTGTACTCAGTGACCAACGGTCACTTAATTTAGCACTGACGCGGGCTCCGGTATTGAAGCCGATTTTATTGAACCCTCCCAGTTTATCGCCATCGATTTGGGAAAGATTAAAGCCTCCAACCAACATGGCGGAGAAGGTTTGTGCGGATGCCTGTGGCCCGCTTAATAGTCCTGCAAGGAATAAAAGGCAATATACTTGGTTGCGGAGCGTGTTTGTTTTCATCATCTGATTACTTAATTAAGAGTGTAAAGTTACGGTACCTTATTGAGGTTCGATCTTAAAACTTTACAATTTTCGTAATATTGTGGTTCTAATTAGTTGTTAAGGAACAGCACAAAAATAAGTTGAATCGTCGTTTTTCAAAAAGTTGGCTAAGCAGTTCACTTTAAGCGTGTCAGCTATTTGGAAAACCACAAAGACGGCTCAACTTATTTTTTTGCGCAATACTAAGTATCATGAAATATACCCGTCATACCCTTAAAAAACTGGAAACACTTTTCAGCGAGATCGAATACACCGTTCGATACGAAAAGGGGAATTTCAACTCGGGGTATTGTGTCGTCGAGGATCGGAAGGTGGCCGTGATCAATAAATTTTACGATACGGAAGGCCGGATGAATGTATTGCTAGAGATTATCGCAGGCTTAACCATCGAAGAGGATCAATTGGAGGAATCTTCGTTGAAGTTTTACAAGCAGGTTCTGAAGTTCCTGGCGCGGCAAGAGGAAGAATGATTTCAATACGCTTGCCAGCGTCGTAGGCCAATGATGTGTTCAAAGTGTCGATCGTAAGTTATCAAGGTTCCGCCTTGCTCAATGCTGATAGCTGCTATCCAAACATCGTGGGTAGGTATTGGCCGACCAGCAGTTTTTAGTTGGAGCATAAGTTCGGCGAAAATCAGCAGTGTCTCAGCGCCAGGATAGTGCCTTTTTACCTTGGGATAATTTTCAAAGTCCGCGAGAATGTCGAGGTTCCTTTCTGTCTGGTTTCCTTTTTTAAAACCGAACAATAACTCAGCAATGACGAAAGCAGGAAGTATAACCTCCTCAGCTTCTTTAATAAGTTTGAGTACTTTTTTGTCCCCCTTCATGAGAGCAGCGTAGGCATTGGTATCCAGAATTATTTTTGTTAATCCCATAACTCGGTATCGATAGCGTCAAAAGTAGAAGTGTTTGCTGTGAAACTTTCTGCTTCTTCTTCGGACCAGTAGCCACAGAATTTTTCAAAGTCATTCATTGGAGAAGGAGCATCGCTCAAACCTAGGGATTGTCTTAACAACCTCTTGATGAGTTTATTCTGGCTTAATCCCATTTCACTGGCCAATTGCTGAATTTTTTGAGCAGTTACGGTGTCAAGATTATGAATAGTAATTGATTTCATTTCTCTGATCTTTATTAATAGAACCAAAAGTGAACTATTTTAGTTCTTTTATGAACCAAAATATCATTTTTAACTTGCAATAGCAAGCTGAAGCTTCATTTCTTGCCCTTATTCCCATTCTTTCAATACCTTTGCTGCCCGAATTTGACTTATGGCACGATTACAATTTAAGCTGGAACATACAGACCCAGGCTCTAAAGCCCGGGCAGGAACGATTACTACCGACCACGGAGAGATCGAAACGCCGATTTTTATGCCCGTTGGGACGGTAGGCTCTGTAAAAGGAGTGCACGCCCACGAGTTGCGTGATGATGTCAAAGCCCAGATCATTCTGGGAAATACCTACCACTTGTACCTGCGCCCTGGCACAGAAGTATTGGAAAACGCCGGAGGCTTGCACAAGTTTAATGGCTGGCAAGGCCCAATCCTTACCGATAGTGGTGGTTATCAGGTGTATTCTTTAGCACATCGCCGAAAAATTGAAGAGAAGGGCGTTACTTTTCAATCGCATATAGATGGCTCAAAGCACGTCTTCACGCCCGAGCGTGCGATGGATATCCAGCGGAGTATTGGTGGAGATATCATCATGGCTTTTGATGAATGCCCCCCACACCCTTGTGAGTATCGCTATGCCAAGGATTCTTTGGGGCTGACCAACCGGTGGTTGAAGCGTTGTGTTGATCATTTTCAAGCGACGCCGGACAAGTATGGATATACCCAAAATTTGTTCCCGATTGTGCAGGGCAGTACGTTTGAAGATTTACGGCGAGCAAGTGCTGAAACTGTAGCCGGTTACGATATGCCAGGCAATGCCATCGGAGGGTTGTCGGTAGGGGAGAAGTCGGATGAAATGTACCGTATCACGGAATTGTGCTGCGATATTCTGCCCGCTGATAAACCACGTTACTTGATGGGCGTAGGCACTCCCGTGAATCTATTGGAGTGCATTGCGCTGGGCGTAGATATGTTTGACTGTGTATTACCCACTCGCAACGCCCGGCATGGTATGATCTATACCCGCCATGGCGTGATGAATATCAAGAATTTGAAATGGAAAGATGATCACAGTCCTATCGATGAAGATGGCCCCTGTGCTACCAGTCGCTATCATACCAAAGCTTTTTTACGCCATTTGATTCATAGTGGTGAAATGCTTGGTGGGCAATTGGCATCCATTCACAACTTGTCTTTCTTTTTGTGGTTGGTTAAAGAAGCACGCGCTCATATACAAAGTGGTGATTTCGCACGTTGGAAAGAGGAAATGGTACCGAAGCTGCAAACAAGGTTATGAAATTACTAGACTGGTACATACTGAAGAAATTTCTTTCTACTTTTTTCTTTACCGTGTTGATCTTTACGATGATCACAGTAATCATTGATTTTAGTGAAAAAGTAGAGAAGTTTATCGAATCAGACATTACCAAGTCGGAGATCATTTTTGGCTACTTCCCCAATTTTGTCATTTTTATATACGGACTCCTCTTTCCCTTGTTTACCCTTATTTCTGTAGTTTTCTTTACATCACGGCTGGCCAATAATTCGGAAATCCTGAGCATCTTCAATGCAGGGGTCAGCTTTCGGCGCCTTTTGCGGCCTTATATGATTGGTGCAATTTTTATTGCCATCATCCACGCGTTAGGGACCCACTATTTTATCCCAGAGGGTACGAAAACACGGCTGAAACTGGAGCGCAAATACTTTGATCCTAATCGTGATCAAGGTAAACAACGCAATATCCACATGTTTCTTGACCCGGAAACGAAGGCTTATGTTAATTTCTGGCGCAAGAGAGACAGTACTATCCGCGGCTTCCGCCTAGAACGGTTTGAAAACCATGAACTTGTTTATCTACTAAAGGCTTCGAGTGCAGAGTGGTTGGGGTCGCCAGATAAATGGCGCTTGGTCAACTATGAGATTCGAACCTTTGACGGCCTCAAAGAAACCATCGTTTCTGGTCAGGGAGAGCAAATGGATACGGTGTTAAATATGCAGCCTGCTGACTTTATTGAATATAAAGAGCAGCATGAGATGATGACGACAGTTGAACTTTCCAGTTATATAGATAAACAAAGGGCGCGCGGCGTAGGTAATACGGCAAAGTACGAAGCGGAGCTATGGCGACGAACAGCCGAACCTATCACTGTGCTTATTCTTACCTTGATCGGTGTGGCGATTGCTGCCCGGAAAGTACGTGGAGGATTGGGAATACATTTAGCGGTTGGCATTTTACTGGGAGCACTGTTTCTTATTCTATCCCGGTTTTCCTCCGTTTTTGCAGCAGGGAATGCTTTACCTGTAGTCATAAGTGTATGGTTGCCCAATATTCTCTTTGGAGCAATAGCAGTTTTGTTGATTGCTAAAGCGCAAAAATAGCTGGAATCTACGGCTATTAGGGTTTGTTTCTTTTCTAAAAGGCGGGTGTTTAGGTGTTTTGTTTAACAAAACAGTGGCTATTATAAGTGTAATGCTAAACAAAATCAATGTTCTTTCATTTTTTATTGAAATTATTAAATAAATGTAATTACATTTATTTTTAATGCAAAATTCTGATTTACAGTATTTTGTGCTGGGTATTTGGTTTGTTTAGGTGGAATAGCGAGGTGATTTTGGAAGATTTATTGACCAATAGCTTGTTTTTTGTTTAAACTTGACGTAAATTTGGTTCAACAACAGAAAGCAACTGTTTAGTTCTAATAATCATAACTAGAAGCCTAATAATTATGTCCAGCATCGAATTCAATGATCGTCTCAATCAAATGGCCAGCCTCCTGCATTCTTTTGCATACAGTTTGACTAAGAATAATGAGGATGCTCGTGACCTGTATCAAGAGACCGCTTATCGCGCAATTACTAATCGGGAGAAATTTCGTACAGGCACCAATTTAAAGGCCTGGCTCTTTACGATTATGAAAAATATCTTCATTAATAATTATCGTAAGAAGGTAAAGGCCAATACCATCATGGACTCTACCGATAACCAGTATTACATCAATTCTGGCGATAACGCTATTGATAATAAGGCTGAAAGTAGCATAATGATGAAAGAGCTTACCCGAATGATCGATAAGTTGGACGAGAGTATTCGCATTCCTTTCCTTATGCACTATCAAGGTTATAAGTACCAAGAGATAGCAGACTACCTGGAGCTTCCTTTGGGTACTGTGAAAAGTCGTATTTTCTTTGCTCGCAAGGATTTAAAATTGCAGATTAAGAGGAGTTATGGACAACTCAATTTCTTCAAAAAAGAAATTGCAGTACAGTAGTATAACTTTCCATTTTTGATAACCCCAAGAAATGACGGCGGCAAAACGAGTTTTTGCTGTCGTCATTTTTAGTATTGGTCAAAAATTAAGTTCCCTCTTTCAATTTCGGCTTTTAGCTTGAATAAACTCATCCCGACTTTTAGTACGGGGTCGTTTATATCTTCACTAAAAACCGAAAGTCGGGAATTAATTATTCGACCGTTACTTATTTTGAAAACGCTCCTCCTTTTTTCAATCAGCTTATTTGTACATTCGCCTTATGGCTTCTTCTTCCCTTCCTTTTTTTACGCGTACATTAATTGATTGGTATGAACCAGAACGCCGGCCCTTGGCTTGGAAACATATTACGGATCCTTATCTGATTTGGTTGTCGGAAATTATTCTTCAGCAGACACGAGCAGAGCAAGGTGCGCCATATTTTCAAAAATTTAGTGAGCGTTACCCAACGGTAAGTGATTTGGCACAGGCAGCCGAAGATGAAGTGATGAAAATGTGGGAAGGCCTGGGGTATTATTCTCGCGCTCGCAATTTGCACACTGCCGCAAAGTTTATTCATACGGAGTATAGTGGTGTTTTTCCTGATGATTACGAACGTATTCGTGCCCTCAAAGGAGTAGGGCCTTACACGGCCGCAGCTATTGCTTCTTTTGCATTTCAACTGCCCTATGCGGTGGTCGATGGGAATGTATATCGTCTCTTATCGCGTTTTTTTGATGATGCTACGCCAATTGATACCAGCCAAGGAATAAAACACTTTGCAGGGCTGGCCCAACAGTTGCTTCCCAAGGATAGTGCAGCTATCTATAATCAGGCAATGATGGACATGGGAGCGACAATATGTACTGCGAAAAACACACTTTGTGAAGCTTGCCCATTAAATAGTGAATGTCAGGGATTGGCCAATGGAACGATTACAGAACGACCCGTAAAGGTGAAAAAACTCAAGCGTAGCACGCGTTATTTCAATTACCTGGTGATTCAGCATCCTGATTTTAGGATGATTCAAAAAAGGACAGCAAAGGATATCTGGCGTAATCTTTATCAATTCCCGCTGGTGGAAACCAATGCCTCCCTTGATACGCTCCCCCAGTTGTTTGAAGAGGAGAGCTGGCCAGATTGGTTGTCAGCCGAAAATTTAGAGCTGATTCGCAAGCTTGGGCCGCGTAAGCAAGAGCTTACGCATCAACGTATTATTGCCAATTTTTGGGAATTTAAGTATATCGGAAACCGTCCAGATAAGCTCCCGGAAGGAATTAATCTTATCAAGCCGGAAAATTGCAGTAAATTTGCCTTCCCGAAAGTCATCAGTTGGTACTTCGATGATAATTCGCTATATTTATTTTAATAACAATATCTTATCTAGTCTATGGTTAATCGGGTTATCCTTATCGGAAATTTGGGGCGTGATCCAGAAGTTCGTCGCCTCGAAAATGGTGCTGTCGTTGCTAAGTTTTCAGTTGCTACCAACGAAAATTATCGCGACAAAACTGGCGAATGGCAAACCCAAACAGAATGGCATGATGTAGTCGTTTGGCGCAATCTGGCTGAAAGAGCCGAAACCCAGCTTTCAAAAGGGTCACAGGTTTATTTAGAAGGTAAGCTCACTCATCGTACCTGGCAGGATAAGGACGGTAATAATCGCAAAACAACGGAAGTGGTTGCGAGCTATTTCAGAGCTTTGAACCGTAGAGAAGGAGGAGATAGCAATAACGGTTATTTCCCATCTACTGATGATGAAGCGCCTAGTAGCACAACAAATGTAGCTCCAGCTAAAGAGAGTGCTCCGGCTCAGACTACACCACCTGCACCGGAAATGGACGCAGATGATGACCTACCTTTCTAATACAGCAGCGTCTGATTTTTTAGATTAACGTTAATCTATTGGAACCCGAACCGGACAGTATCATTCACCTTCTAGGAATGTTAGACTTTTTGCTGTGGATTAGTCCACAATGGCAGATAAGTTTAAGTATTGTAGGCTTGCTCGTAATGCTTGTCTGCTCCGCATTGGTTTCCGGATCGGAAATCGCTTATTTTTCCTTGTCACCCAATGACCTGGAACGCCTGGAACAGGAGGAGCAGAGTAATAGTCGCCGTGTACTTTGGTTGCTCACGCAGCCCGAAAAATTACTGGCTACGATTCTTATCAGTAACAATTTTATCAATATTGCGATAGTGCTATTGGCTGAAATTGTAATTCGGCAAATCATCCCGGAGGAAAGTACTTTGATCTGGGCGGCGAGCCTTCAAGAGAGCTTTGCCTTTTTGCAGAGTTACCAAGCAGAGAGCATTGGTACCGTTGTTTATTTTAGTATTACTGTTATTGGAATTACCGCTATGCTGGTACTTTTTGGAGAAGTAACCCCTAAAGTATACGCCACGCTCAATAGTATTCGCTTGGCCCGTATTATGTCGTTTGCACTCAGCCTTTTAATGCAGGTTTTTGCCGGACTGAGTAACCTTTTGGTCAATTGGTCACACTGGATGGAAAAGCGCCTGGCTAGCAAACAATCCAGTGTAGGGCTTACCAGTAAACAGGAAATTGACGAAGCTATAGAACTAACCGTTTCCCAGGAAGAAGATAGTGAGCAGGATTTGGATATCCTTAAGCGAATCATCAAATTCCCCGAAGTTAGTGTTCGTCAGGTAATGCAAGCCAGGGTAGATGTCATTGGGCTGAACGATTCTGCTGATTATGCTGAAGTGCTGGCTACGATTAAGGATGCAGGATATTCTCGTTTCCCTGTTTATGAAAAAGATGCTGATAATGTAATCGGTATCCTTTACGTAAAAGATCTTTTGATGCACCGCTATGAAGCAGCCGAATTCAACTGGCAGGACCTCATTCGTACCAATGTGCTATTCATTCCTGAATCGAAAAAAATCAATGACCTGTTGAATGACTTTCAACGAGAACGCTTACACATGGCTGTTGTCGTTGATGAATATGGCGGTACATCGGGCATTGTTACTTTGGAGGATGTTCTTGAAGAAATTATCGGAGAGATTCAGGACGAATTTGATGACGAACCAGATGTCGTTTATCAAAAAATTGATGACCTGAATTACGTTTTTGAAGGCAAGACCCTCCTCAATGATGTATGTAGAATCATTGGCATTGATACAGATTCTTTTGATACTATAAAAGGGGAGTCGGAGTCATTAGGAGGCTTGTTTTTGGAACGCCTCGGTAGGATGCCTAAAAAAGACAGGGAAATGCTGTTGGAAGGTTTCCGTTTTAAAGTTTTGGAAATAAGCCAAAGACGAATAGAAAGGATTTTGATCACCTTGCTCCGTACCGGAGAAGATTAAGCCCCCAAGGCCATGCAAGTCATCGTATTTAGTAAGAAATTAAAGCAGAAAGATGTTCCTTATATCCAGGAACTCTTCGATGTACTTGCTGACTTTCAAATCAATACTTACGTGTATGCCCCATATTTGGAGGTGTTGAAAGGGGTAATAACGTTTAAACGTGACGTAGGTGTTTTTGAAGGGTATGTCGATTTTTCGGTAAAACACTTCGACTACTGTATTACTTTAGGCGGTGATGGTACCATCCTTGAGGCTATCACCCAAGTCAGAGACAGTAAAACGCCATTGCTGGGGATTAACCTTGGGCGACTTGGTTTTTTGGCAACAATTGAAAAAAAGCTTATCCGAGATGCGATCACGAAGCTCCAGCGTGGAATGTATCGGATTGAAGAAAGGCGGACTTTATACCTAGAGTCGAATTTGCCTCTTTTTGACGATATGCCTTATGCGCTAAATGATTTTACTATCCTTAAGCGGGATACTTCCAGTATGATCATTATTCATACTTATATCAATGGTGCCTATCTGAATTCTTATTGGGCTGATGGTATTATTGTGGCTACGCCTACAGGGTCTACAGGCTATAACCTTAGCTGTGGAGGTCCTATCATTTTTCCTGGTTCTGGTAACTTTATTATTACGCCTGTGGCACCGCATAACCTCAATGTGCGTCCAATTGTGATGAGCGACGATGCGGTTATCTCTTTTGAAATTGAGGGGCGTGCGGAAAACTTCCTCTGTACACTTGATTCCCGCTTTGAGACCATTACGGCTGCTCATCAGTTGGCTGTTCGTAAAAATGGCTTCGGTGTAAGGTTGGTCAATTTGCAGGATATTGATTTCCTTGATACCCTCAGGGGCAAGCTCAATTGGGGGCAAGATACGCGTAATGATTAAGCGTGTTGGGTGATCCACTAGTAACTTATTGGTTTAGCACTAGGGTTTTATCTAAAGACTATGGAACGAGGCGTGTCAAAGGAAGTACCATTAGAATATGCTGTATACACTAGATCTTCCTTAAAGCCAATGATGTCGGCTTTTCCGTCGCCGTTGAAATCGCCCATCAATACGGGGTATTTTTCGGGTGACCAGCCTTGAGCATAATTGAATTCACTGAAATTCATTTGTTGAGATTCGAACGAACCATTTCGCATAAAGGAAACGTAAACTTTACTCTCCGTAAATCCTACCAGGTCTGCTGAACCATCACCATTTACATCGGCAGCCATTCTGCGGTGCCTTAGTAGGTTCCACCAATTTGGATTGGTAAAGAAGGAAAGGTCATGTTTTTGAATTGCACTAAATCTTTTTCCATTGGCAGTCGACGTATAGACCTCTCCACCACAACCAATAATATCTGCTCGGTTGTCATTGTTGATGTCAGCCATTAAGCGGGTATGTACGCTCTTGTTCCAGCCGCCAGCACCTATAGCAAAGTTCTCGATGAGCATACGAGGTTCTGAAAATTTACTCCCGTCAGAGTACGATACAAAGACACCGCCACCACCAAAGCCTACTAAGTCGGCTTTTCCATCACCGTTTACATCGGCGGTAGTACGGACGTGGTCCATTTCATTCCAGCCGTTGGCTTCCGTGAAATAATGGTTGATCCAGATCGTGTGCTGCCCCAATGTTTGACCTTGCGATAGCGCAACAAATACGCCTGCGCCGCCAAAGCCCACGATGTCATCTTTCCCGTCACCGTTTACATCGGCAACCATACGAGGATGCTTACTCGCTTCCCAGGCACCGGCTCCAATAGCAAGATTATTCAATAAAAGTTGAGGGACGGAGAAATTAAAGCCATCTGAAAAGGAGACATAAACGCCTGCTTCTCCAAAACCGATAATATCGTCCTTGCCGTCACCATTTATATCTCCGGTAGTGCGGACATGGCGGGTCATACTCCAACCATTTTTGTTGGTGAAATAAAAATTATTACTCTGAGCTATAACCGGCGAGTAGCATCCACTCATTAAGATTAGAAAAACTAAGAAGCACAAGGCGTTTTTTAAAGTGGGAAATAATGTTCTGTTGTTCATTATGGAATGATTGGTAAGCATAATTTAGGGTTTGTGTAGTGAGTAATCTATTGTGTAAGAGGACTTAGTGTCCTGATAATTGACTTCACAAAGGTGGCCCCTAATGGTGATTGTTATAAGGTAGGAATTGCCTAATTCATAGATTTGGGTAGAAAGGAGGAGAGGAATAGGTAGAAATGCTTGTTTGGGCTAAGCTGAGTTGGTAGATCGGCGATATATAGTGCTGGTCTTTGCGTACTTTGCTTTTAGATGCTACATTTACTAGGCAAAAAAATAACCCGACCGATGAAAAAGATCAACCTCGAGCAAAAACTATCCTTATTCAAGGAACAATGGACGCCAAAAGTCATTGCTGAACTAAATGGGCAGCAAGTGAAATTGGCGAAAATTCAAGGCGATTTCGTCTGGCATAACCACGCGCAGGAAGACGAGATGTTTTACATCATCAAAGGAGAGTTGTATATCGATTTTCCTGAGCATACAGTGGAATTGGGGCCTGGTGATATGGTTGTTGTACCCGCAGGTGTCGAGCATCGCCCGCGCACTAAGGACGGTCAGGAGGTACACCTAATGCTAGTAGAACCCCACAGTACCAAGCATACAGGGGAGGTAGAGCATGAGCTTACGAAGCACAGCTATGATTGGATATAATCAAAGAAGACCATTATGAATGCGCAATTTCAAATAAGCGGAAAAGCCTTTACAGCAGACCTTGCCCAGCCTTTGGATATTAGTATCCCTTTACGTTTTGATGGGCGTGGGCCAAATTGTTTTTACGCGCCACTAGCGGAGAGTTTTCCCGTAAAAGCAGGCGATTTTGTAGGGTCTACCGCCGAGGGGGGCTTGGTGAACTTTAAGAATGTGCGCCTCAATCCCCACGGCAACGGAACGCACACCGAATGCGTAGGCCACATCAGTAAGGAGCCCTATTATCTGAGTAACTGCCTGGAGAAATACCACCATTCCGCTCGTTTGATAAGCATCTATCCATGTAAACTGGAAGATGGCGACCGCGTAATTGAGCGAGATCAATTGGCAGAAGTACTGCGCCCAGGAGAGACCGCCGCAGTAGTCATCCGGACCTTGCCCAATGATGACCAAAAGTTGGAACGTAATTATTCCGGGACCAATCCTCCGTATTTGGCAGCAGATGCGGCCCAATTATTGGTGGATTATGGTGTAGAACACCTCTTATTAGACCTCCCTTCTGTGGATCGAGAGGAGGATGGTGGTGCGCTCTCTGCGCACAAGGCCTTTTGGCAATATCCCTATGCTACCCGCTTGGGGGCGACCATTACTGAGTTGATTTTTGTAGAGGATGCTATAAAAGACGGACTGTACTTGCTTCAGCACCAAATCACGAGCATGCAGCTTGATGCCAGCCCGAGTAAAACCGTTTTGTATCGGGCAAAAAGCGCATAAATTATGCAAAAGCAAAGTATTAAACAACAAATAGATCTACCTGCCACCATTGCAAAAAGCTGGCGTTTATTGACGGAGTCTGTTTACACAAAACAGTACATGTTTAACTGTGAAGTGAAATCGACTTGGGCAATGGGTAGCTCTGTAATCTGGCAGGGGAATTACCAAGGGTATGAGGCTTACCAGAAAGGAAATGTATTGGCTATTGAGCCGGGGCGTTCTTTAAAATACTCTACGTTTGATCCGAATTTTGGTTTGGAGGACGTGCCTGAAAATTACATTCACGTAAGTTACCACCTGAAAGAAAAGGAAGGCTTTACCGAACTAACTATTATTAATGAGACCTTTGATGGTAATAAGGAACGTTTGGCACATATTCGCCAAGGCTGGGAAATGGTCATGGCGGAAATGAAGAAAATAATGGAAGCGGAAAAAAGCTAAGAATCATGAAGAAAATTTACCGAGATAATGGCGCTGTTGGCGCCTTGTTAGATGAATACGAACGGGCTGTAAAAGAACTACAAGCCCTGATTGCGACCGTTTCTAATGATCAACTCGTATACCTTGCCGATCCGCACACGGATGATCCAGATTGTCGTTCTATTCAATCCATACTGGCTCACGTAGTTCGTGCTGGGTACGGTTACGCTATTGCCATCAGGAGACATGAGGGAGAAGCACTAGAATATATGGAACGCCAAACGCATGATACGATTGCTCCTTATCAGGAAGAGCTACAGCGGATGTTTGCTTACAATGAACAGCTTTTTGCCGATTATCCCAATTTGCAATTGGAGGAAAAAGACCCGGATAAAAAAATCAAAGTAAGTTGGGGCCAGCGTTATAATGTAGAGCAACTCTTTGAGCATGCGATTGTTCACATCTTACGCCATCGTCGTCAGATAGAGCGCTTTTTGTTGAGGATGAATTAGGTTTCTTTTATGGAAAAAATATTGTTTGTTGTCACCCTTGGACTAGCTGCCTTTTCATTGAGTAACACCGCGGCGCTGTTGTCAAATGCTAATTCTGAGTCTGCTCTTGTTACTTACCAGCAGCATATTCTTCCCATTTTTGAGGTTCATTGTCTTTCCTGTCATGGTGAAAGGGTAAGTAAGAAGCGCCAGCTCTATACTTATGGCTCCGTTAAAGAAAAGATCGATGATATATTGTTTCGAGTACAGTTGGACCCTAGTAACCGGAAGTTTATGCCCTACAAAATGCGTCAAGCGCCATTGACGAGCGCGCAGATTTCAGTGCTACAGGCTTGGAAGGATGGGGGGATGGTGGAGTAGGGGAGGTTTGTTTTGTGAGTAGCAGACTACCGCGAGATGAATAATTGGTTCAAATTATAAAGTGTTGTCATGAACAAGAAACCTTCTGAAAATAGTGTCTTGGTGTTCGTGGTTTTTGTGTTAATTATGATTAACTCAGGAGGACAACAGCTTAAAGAACCATGTGCAAGGGTTATTAAAGGCTTTTATACATGGAATGTATTTATTCCTATTTACTTCACACTATTGATTTTTAGTGTTCGTGGTCTTCTAAAAATTAGGAATCTAAAAACGCAAATATTCACCGCTATACTTTTCAGTGTAGTTCCTTTGTACAGCTTATTAGCAGCGGCCTATCGTCTAATTGAGAGTTTCTTTGATTTCGCCCACTAGTAACCTTACCTTCGTAAAAGAATAAAAAAAGTCCGTCTCACCATGCAGTATCGAACATTAGGAAAAACCGGTTTTAATATTTCTGAGCTTTCTCTGGGCACCTGGCAGGTTGGGGGCAAGTGGGGGAGTGGTTTTGATGATAAAAACGCGGATGAAATCCTCAATGCGGCCATCGATGCTGGCGTCAATT
The DNA here is from genome assembly GCF_000379805.1 of Lewinella cohaerens DSM 23179. Classification (GTDB taxonomy): domain Bacteria; phylum Bacteroidota; class Bacteroidia; order Chitinophagales; family Saprospiraceae; genus Lewinella; species Lewinella cohaerens. Next base: position 109,200 of record NZ_KB903534.1, read on the forward strand.
TTATTGATACCGCTGATGTTTATGAAAACGGCATGAGCGAAACAGCGGTCGGCAGAGTAGTGCGCCAACGTTCCGAGCGCATCTACGTTGCTACCAAATGTGGACGGCAAATCAACCCACATACCAATGAGGGCTACCAACCTGAAGTGTTGGTGAAGTTTGTAGAAGACAGCTTGCACCGGACAGGATTGGAATGTTTGGATTTGATTCAACTGCATTGCCCGCCCACAGAGGTGTATTACCGCCCGGAAATATTCGAAACGTTTGACCGACTTAAGGAACAAGGCAAAATATTACACCTGGGCGTAAGCGTAGAAAAGGTAGAACAAGGCCTCAAAGCAATCGAGTTTCCAAACGTAAGTACAGTACAGATTATCTTCAATCTTTTCCGGCAGCGTCCAGCCGAACTATTTTTCCAGGAAGCAAAAAAACGAGACGTAGGCATCATTGTACGCGTACCTTTGGCGAGTGGTTTACTCACTGGTCTTTATCACGAAAATACCACGTTTGAGAAAGATGATCACCGTCACTTTAACCGCGATGGTGCTGGTTTTGATAAAGGAGAGACTTTTTCTGGCGTTGATTATGACTTAGGGTTGGCTGCTGTTTCAAAACTGAAAGCCTTGTTTCCTGAAGAGGAGAACCTGGCACCTATCGCTTTACAGTGGATACTAACTCACCCCGAGGTAAGCTGCGTTATTCCGGGGGCCTCTAAATTGGCGCACTTGGCCTCCAATTTCTCTGTTTACGACCGCCCTGCCCTGAGTTCTGCACAGGTGAGTGCGATGAATGCAATTTATGAGGAATACATCCAACCAGAAGTACATCACCTTTGGTGATGCTGCATCGCTTTTTCTACCACAATACCAAAGCTTACGGCCACATTGAGACAATCGGTATGTCCAAAACTGGGGATATAGACGGTGGCGTCTAAGGACTGGATGACTTCCGCTGGCAGGCCGTCTTTTTCGCTGCCAAAAAGGATAAGGTCCTCGGCCTGCCAGCTAAAATCATTCAAATGTTGGGCCTGCTCATTGACGAGGGTGCCTACTTTTCTGCCCGTATAGTTTTGCAAAAAATCAATAGCGTCTTCCAGTATAATGATCTCAATGTGATTGACAGCTCCTGCGGTCCACACCCTGGCCATGTGCTCCATGTTGGCTCGCCCTTTCTTGTTGTCTGGCGGGGTAAGCAAACTATTTTGATCGTAAATGTAAATGCGCTTGAACCCGAAGAACTCCGCAGAGCGAATCATCGAAGACATATTGGGCCGGTATTCGGGAGCGTAAAGCAGAAGATCCATGAATGGAGTGTTGACGAGCGGCAAAGGTAGTAGATTTTTCATCTAGCTATTTGGAGACGTATGATTTTTGTGTTTGTAGGTAATGGATGTTGTCGCTAGCAATAAGTTTGTTGCTGAAAGAGTGGTGTGTGTATGCATGAATGTATTTATACGATTGAGGTATATTTCGAATAAAATCAACAATACGCGTACTTATACCTTGCCTTACTAGATTTTCAAATAGTAATCAAGTGCGGAAGGCAAGGCCTGGAGCACGCCGGATCCCGATTCATCGGGAGAGGAGGCCCAAAAGGATGGGCGGACCGAAGGGACAGACAGCCTGGTGCCCAGGAACGCAGGCAGGGCCCCAAATTTACACCATCGGATAAAGAACCACAATGACCACCAGTGCTGTTAAAGAAAGTAACACGGTCATCATCGACCAACTCCGTAGCGTCGTTGCTTCGTCCATGTGGAGGTATTCTTTTACCAGCCAGAATCCACTGTCATTGACGTGAGAGAGGGTGCTTGCTCCGGCGGCAATGCTCAGTACCAATAGTGCTAATTGAGGTGGGCTCAAGCCCAGTGTCGGGAGGGCAGGTGCAAGTAAGCCCGCAGCCGTAATCATAGCGACAGTTGCCGACCCTTGAAGAATGCGGATAAGTGCTGCCAGGATAAAAGCCAATAATGGCGGAAGCAGCTGGAACTGGAGGAAGACCTCGGCAAGAGAGGCTCCCGCGCCACTGGTGACCAACATTTGTTTGTAAACTCCGCCAGCACCGGTGATCAGGATGATCGCACCCGCAGGGGCTAATGCCTTGGTGGCCAGACTTTGTAATGCTTTGCTGTCTAGACCCCGCTTGGTTCCCAGATAGTAAAGTGCCAATAGACACGACAACAATAGCGCCACGTAGGGATGACCTAGAAATATGATGCCATCTGTGAGGACCGTGGAGGCCAAGACATCTGCCTTGGTCAGCATTGTCGTGAGGGTGTTGCCCAGAATCAAAATGATTGGTAATAGAATCAGCGTAAGTATAAGTTTGATGGGAGGTAGCTGTGCATCTTCCAGCTCTGGGCCGCCAAGAGGAGGGGCGGCAATAAAAAACTTATCTCCTACTCGCTTTCCCCACCATAGTCCGGCTACGGTAACTGTGGGGATGCCTACTGCAAAGCCTAGCATAATGACCCAGCCCAGTTCGGCTTGCAAAATATCTGCGACGGCGATTGGGCCGGGCGTAGGAGGTATAAAAGCGTGGGTAGTGGCCAAGCCAGCCAATAAAGGAATGCCGAAGTGGAGTAACGAACGCCCGGTGCGCCGACCCAAGGCGTAAACCAGTGGTACTAGAAGAACAAAAGCGACATCGAAAAAAACGGGGATAGCGACCAGAAAACCGGTAAGGACAAACGCCAAGGAGGCCCGTTTTTCGCCCAGGCGTGAAAGTAGAAACCGGGCCAGTGCTTGACTGCCCCCCGAATGTTCCAAGACTGCTCCCAGGATGGCTCCCAGGCCCACAATGGTGGCAACAAAACCCAATGTGCCGCCCATGCCAGTAGTGATGTTGGTGATGATTTCGGTAGTAGGAATACCTGCCGAAAGACCAAAGCCAATACTGGCGATCAGTAAAGCCAAAAAGGCGTTGAGCCGAAATTGTAGTACTAAAAGAAGAAGAAGCGCAATGCTGAAGAAAATAGCTATGAATAACTGGGCGGTCATATAAGGAGTAGTCTAATCAAAAAGAATGGAAATTACGAAAATTAAAGGCACTAAGCTGGACTTTCTGCAAAAGTCCGTAGAGTGATAACCTTCGGTGATCGTCCTTTCAGTCCTCAGAGTTCGGCTCGCTTCGCGCGCCTATGGTACAGGGTACAGGGATCAGAAGACGCAGAAGGATGAATTCCCAACAAGGGCGTAGAAAAGCGAAAGTTAGAAATTAAACGGTAGCTATCCTCCTTCAGTTTCAAATCCCTATACCTTTAATCCTTCTACGACTTTCGGCGAATGCCGAAAGTCAAGCTAAGAATTATGCAAAAAAATGAGTTGAGCCATTTTTTGTGCTGTTTCTAAGTACTTGCCAGGACATCATCAACGATTTGATCGATGCTTTGATCAATGGAGACGATGAGTGCATTTTGGGGTTCCTCCAGTACTGCGAATTGAGAAGCAAGTAGGGCAGGCGGCATAAAATGCCCGGTGCGGGCTTGCATTCGGGCTGCGATCAGCTCGGGACTACCCTTGAGGTAAACGACTAAGGGAGGGGGGGAGAGGTCTTGTTCGAGGGTGTTGCGGTAGCTGGCTTTGAGTGCTGAACAGGCCAAAATAGCACCTTCTCCATTTTGACTTTGCTTTTTGAGCAATGTGGACAGGGCCTCTAGCCAGGGCTGGCGATCGTCGTCATTGAGAGGGTGACCAGCGGCCATTTTTGCGACGTTGGCTTCGGGGTGGAAATCATCAGCATCGAAAAAAGGGAGGTGAGCACGTGTACTTAGAGCTTGGCCAATGGTACTTTTCCCACTGCCGGAAACGCCCATGATAAGATAGATGGAAGGCATGATTGAACGGTTTATTCCCTTGATGAAGAGGAAAGATCGGGAGAATTTTTAAGAACCACTATTTTTGTCCAACTATAAAGCCCTTTGGCGGTTTTACCAATGATTATTTACTCCTACCTCCGAAGCAACAAAGCCCGTGAAGACATTTCTCCTTTTTGACATAGATGGAACCCTTCTTTTTTCTAATTCTGTTGACAGCCAGTGTTTTGCTGAAAGCTACCAGGAGGTCTTTGGCGAATCTTTTCCCAGTATCGACTGGCGGCAATATCCGCATGTGACCGATCATGTTATTTTTAGGACTGTCTTTACCCGCCATTTTCAGCGGGCAGCTACGGATGAGGAACGGCAGCTTTTTGAAGATCATTACGTCAACCGCTTACAATTAGAGCGTGAAAAACAACCGGAAGCTTTTCAGGAAGTACCAGGTGCAAGTGATTGCTGGCGGCAGTTGGAACAAGATGACCGCTTTGTTCTAGGTATTGCTACAGGAGGTTGGCGGGCCCCAGCGCAGGTGAAATTACAGCATGTAGGGATTCATCCAGCGCCTCCTTATGCTGCTTATGCGGATGGAATGGAGCAACGCGACCATATATTGCAGGCGGCAATTGATCTGGCGCGTGCTGCCCATGAGATCAGCCATGTGGTTTATATTGGAGATGCCATATGGGATGTTACAACGACGAAGCAAATGAACTTACCACTGATTGGCCTGCGTCGGCAGGGCGATGAGGAGGTATTGCGTCGAGAGGGGGTAAAAGTAGTATTGAGTAATTACCAAGACTTAACTGCTTTTCACCAAGCGGTGGATACTGTTTTGCTAGAACACCAATAAGGCTACCAGTAATAAAGGAAGCCGAAAACAAATTATGTTTTCAGCTTCCCTGTATTGTGTGATCACGCCTTAAACGCTTCTACATATTATTGGCGAAAGCCACATATTATTGCTTAATCACCTTGCCCGTCCATTGTTTTTGCCCGCTTTGCAACTGCAAATAGTAGGTGCCGGCAGGGTAACTGTCAAGCTGTAATTGCTCATCCAACTGGGTGGTAGCTGGATAGTCTTGCTGCTGTAACAACTGGCCATTGGTATTAAACACTTTGAGTGTTAAGGCTAAAGAAGATTCCTCTGTACGGAGTTGTAAATTATACATTCCTTTGCTTACGGTAGGGAATACCTCTATTTGTGTAAACTCATCGGCAAGTTCCTCAACGGCTACATTTAGGAGCAGATTTTCCTGGTAGCCCCAGCCTGCGACCTCGGTAAATTCATTATAGGTAGCTCCTGTAAGAACATCTAAATCACCGTCGTTATCTAGATCACCCAGCATAGGCCAGAGGAACAAAGATGATTGCGGTTCTAATCCAAATGGATCGATGGCCACATCTGCAAAAGAAGGAGAGGTAGCGGTTCCTATGTTTTCATAATATTGATGAGAAACACTATAATCATAGTCGTCATAATATGGAGAACCCGCGAGGATATCCACATCGCCGTCGTTGTCGATATCGCCGAATTCTAGGAAGATGACGTCTTCAAAAGAAGTCGGTAGCCCAAAAATATCCCGTTGTACTGCACCAAAAGCAGGAGCGGTAGCAGTACCCGTATTTTCTTGAAACATGATGCCGTTTTCTTCAATATACTCACTGTAGTCGTAAAAAGCACTGAATAAATCGAGGTCCCCGTCACNATCAATGTCTGCCAATTTAGGGGTGAAAGCAGTAGAACCATCGCTGTCTATCCCGAAAGGATTGATCTGTGGTTCTCCAAAAACTGGATTTTGGGCATCCCCTGTATTTTGGAAATAGAAAATGTCGCCATCAGCATTCTCTCCATAGATATAGGAGCCGATTAGAAGATCTAGGTCGCCATCACCATCCAGATCTGCAAGAACTGGGTTGAGCATATTACCGTCTTCAATACTTGGGAGTATTATCCCAAATGCGTCAAATACAGGCTTCGTGAAATTGGCCAAGGTACCATCATTAGTACTTTGGTTTTCACGAAATTCCAGAATTTGGTTATCCTCATACTCGCCATCATTCTCATAGCGTATACTGATAATGTCCAGATCGCCATCGCCATCAATATCGGCCAAGGTTTCAAAGCGAATGTCATTGTGGGTCATCAACCCGAACGGATTCTCTTCTAATGGTGCGAAATTCACTTGAGCTTGTGCCGGTGTAGCCCCTAAGCCCAGCAAAAGAATAGCGCCACCGAGGGCTTTACGCAAGTTGCTCATTTTTTCCAATCGTAACATTTGCTGAAACAATTGCCGTAGACGGTCGCGCAAGAATGATTGCTTTGCGGAAGTAAAATTAGCAAAGCTGCCATCTTTGACCCATTGTTTTACCCGGCTGCTCAGGTAGCGCCACTGCCGGCGGGTCGTTGAAATTTGTTGTTTTCTTTGGTACATGTGAGTAAAGTTTTAGTAATAAAAAATGTTATAGAGGGTTTAGTTTTTTTTCTGTTTCTTTTCCCCAATAAGTAGCAAAGGGTGTTGCCAAGCCTCGCTTGTGATCGTCCTGTAAGGTGCTCATTATATTCGGGCGTAACATGCCGGGGAGGACCTTGATGTCGTAAATTTCTTCTACGGATTCTTGGTAGGCCAATTGGCCAACGAGCTTCCCGCTGGGTAGGTGAACAACAAGTATTCCTGCCGGGGATTGTTTGAATTTATCGTCGATTTTAGCAAAGGTTTTCGAGCTGGCTCTAATTTTACTTACTCCAATAAAGAGGTAATCGCCATGGCGATCCATACCTCTAAGGAAGCCGGGGTGTTGAAAGACCGTTGTTTTTTGTCCGCTTGCCGGATTAATCTTTAAAAGCGTACCTGCTGCTGAAAGGAGTACGAAAATCCCCTCGGGGTATAAACGAGGGGAGTGCGGCATGGCTAAGCCAGATGCAATGACTTTTCCGGAAGGTACTTCCATCACAACTCCGCTGGTTGTAACTGTTGGTCGCCAGCTTTTGGGGGTGTCGCCTTGATTAAAAGCAGTAGCGTAGGCTGGCTGTCCGTCTTTCATAGCCATGCCGTTGAGGTGGCAACGGTCCTCCGCTGCTAGTTTGCTAATAAAAGGAGGCTGCCAGATCGGTGTAAAGTTGTAGTTAGCGTCAATTTTACATAGACAAGAGAAAAAGGTATTGACGGCGAAAAGCCCTCCTTTGCCAAATTCCAGGTCGTGAATATCTAGCGCTCCTGTATAAAAATTAGCGCGGGGCATAAACATATTGTCGTAAACGGCGGGCTTCGCAGGGTAGTGATGTGCTAATGCTGGTGAATTGCGTAAGACAATTACCTCGTCCTTTGTTGCAATGGCCATGCGGTCCTCATGAAGGGCTATGCCCATCGCCTTGCCAAAAGAACGGGGTAGTTGCACAATGCTTTGTTCATTCTTCGGGCTTAGTAAGACCACTTTGCCAGCCTGGTAAGTGCTAAGGGCTAAGCTGATGCCCAGCTGATGCAAGGTAGCGGCGAATCCAGGAGTGTACTGGCAACTAAAGGGAGGTAAAGCCAAGGTTAGTGATTTTTAGAGTTGATTGTTCAAGAAAGACAAGAGTAACCATTTCAATAAAGTAATGATAAGGTAAGATAATTAAAGAGGAGCCTGTTTACAGCTTTTTAAAAACCTTTTAACAGGATATGCTTGGAACCTTAATGCCATGGTAAAGCCTTATCTTTACTTTTTATGCTGTTGTTTAGCAGCCTAAAGGAGTTACTTAGTTTTTTTTAAAAAAATATTCATTGGGAATAGGGGGGAGTAAAGTGTACCCACATCCTAACATTGACAAAGGGAAAGAATTATGAAAAATACCCGGGCCGAGGAGTTGATGGCAGCTTATCTCAGTGGCAATATTGCTGCTGCTGAGCAGGAGGAGTTGTTGGCATGGGTAGCTGATTCTTCTGAAGGTCAAAAGTTCTTTGATAATGCGGTTACACTGTGGGATTTGACATCTCAAATGGCTTATCCTGATTTTTCAGCGCAAAAAAGCAATGCCTGGGAAAAAGTAGATGCAAGGTTAACCGATGCACCCGTTACACAGGCGAAAGGCTCAGGCAAAGGAATTATCGTTTCCTTCAACTACCGTCGATGGATGGCAGCGGCAGCGATAGCTTTGTTGCTCGTTGCTGGCTGGTGGACGTTGCAACCTTCTGGTAATACGGCGGTCATTGCCAGTACCTTGAATGACGAACAGTCGGAACTGGCTTTGCCAGACGGTACTTCGGTATGGCTCAATGAAAACACTTATCTAACCTACGAAGAAGTAAACGGCGAGCGCCGGGTGCAACTGGAAGGAGAAGCGTTCTTTGATGTAGCGACAGACAGCTTGCAGCCTTTTCGGATTTATGCAGGAGAGGCCATTACTACTGTTTTGGGCACCTCCTTCAATATTCGAGCATACCCAGAGGAAGAGTCGGTAGAGGTAAGTGTCAAGGAAGGAAAAGTTGCTTTGGAAACCCAAACGAAAGCTCCGAAGGCTGAAGAAGTAGCACAAAAAGTAGAGTTACTACCCGGTGNTAAAGGGGTGTTTGTTAAAGAAACTGCTGCGATTGCCACAAAAGAGGAAGAAGCCAAAAATAGTACTGCCTGGAAGGATGGGAAACTAGATTTTGAAGATGTGCCACTCTCCGAAGCGATCAAAGTAATGGAGCGCTACTACGAAGTAGAGATTGAGTTGGCTACAGAAGGCTTAGGAAAGTGCTTGTTGAATGGCAAGTACGAGAACATAGCCTTAAATGACCTGTTGGAGGCTGTTGAGTTTTCGATGGAGTTGCAATTGGATGAAAATAAAGGCATCTACCGCTTTGCGGGAGAAGCTTGTCAATAGAACCAAGACCCCATGTTGTACAAACACCTGCTAAAAATCGGATGCCTGCTTGTTCTGCCGTGCTTCGCATGGGCGCAACAAGGTAATGTTCAGGTTAGTTACCACTATCAGGAAACTACTTTAGGGGATGCACTAGTGGATCTGGAGCAGCGTTTTGATCTCAATTTCACCTACAGCCCGAGTCGGTTGCCGATGGATTACCACCTCAATGCTTCCGCAAATAAAATGCCAGTGCAGGATGCAATGGATCATCTATTTGCTACTAGCCCGATCAGGCACGCCTTTATTGGTGACCAAATTGTGCTGAGATCTGACCCTGGAAGACTTGGGCAAATTGAAACCAAAGCGATACAGCCCCGTCAAAAAACACCTTTGTATCAGGAACCACGGCCAACGCCACCGGCAATAACGGCAATTCCGACACAAGAACCCAAACAAATTTCTGGCGGCGACCAATGGCTAAGCGATAAGCTGGAAGAAGAAGACTTGGAAAGAATTGCCATCGCTATGGAAAACCATAAGCGGGAAATGGCCATGGAAGAATATGATGCCACCCACCGCCTGGCGCAGATTTCATTATTGCCTTATTTCGGCACCAATACGCACCGTAGTAATGAGGTGACTAACAACGTTTCGATTAACGTTTTTTGGGGAACCAGTAAAGCTGTAGATGGTTTTGAGATTGGCGGATTTGCCAATTCCGTTGTAGAAGACATGCGGGGGTTCCAGATGGCAGGCGGCGTTAACCAAGTTGGAAGAAATGTTATTGGTACCCAACTGGCCGGCTTGGTCAATCATACAGGAGGAACAGTGGAGGGTGCGCAAGTAGCAGGCGTTGGAAACATCGTGCTGGATAGTATGACAGGCGCACAGGTTGCTGGATTATTCAATATTTCCAAGCACCATTTGGATGGTAAACAGACTGCTGGCGCTTTTAACTGGGCCAAAGGTGATGTGGAACGCCAGGTAAGTAGCTTTTACAATCGCGCCCGATACGTAGAAAAACGGCAGGTAGGTTTGCTGAATGTTTGTGATACGACTGGCAAAGCCCCTTTGGGACTACTGAGTTTTGTTAAGTACGGTTACAATAGAGTAGAGGTTGGAGCTACAGAAAATATGTATGTCAACCTAGGGGCTAAATTTGGGGTGCGCAAGCTTTACAATATTGTTCACCTAGGCTTACGCTGGGATGTTGTGGAGCAGCAAACTGTTGACAACCTCACCTCCGAAGCAGTGTACACCACTTGGTCTGTAGGTTACGGTTTGGGTGTGGCTCCCCGACTAGGAAAGAAAGTTTTGTTGAACATAGAGGCAGTAGCCATGCATGTTAATGAGATGGACTCCTGGACAAGTAAACTTAACCTACTGGGGCAATTTAGAACAACTTTAGACTATCAATTGAATGGGCGAATGAGCTTTTATGCCGGGCCTGTACTCAATGTGATGTGGTCTCAATTATATGATGCGTCTACCGATACTTACGGTTCACGTATTCCGGTTAATCCGCTGTGGAATGAGCAGCAGGGAGAAACGAATTTTCAAGGTTGGATAGGCTTTTCAGCTGGTATTCGCCTGTAGTATTATCAAGCTTAAATCAAGGATTTAATTACAACTGGTAGCGTACCAGACGCTTAGTGTAGCACACTAAGTACTGGCAGTGCCATGTCCAAACAATAAATTAATTAAGAGACAACACTTAAGTCTTAAATACACTCGACGAATGAAAAATTTAATGCAAAAACAACTTCTTTTTTTGGCGGTGTTACTCACTGCAACAATTGGCTTACAAGCCCAACATGAAACCCTTTTTAATCAGGCCAGAGTCGTTGGAGCCTTTGGTGGCCCAATTACGGAATATGGATTGAGCAACAATCTGAGCACTTCGGTAGGTGGCGGTGGTGCCCTCGTGATCAACAGCTTCTTCATTGGCGGTTACGGCCTGGCCAGTGTAGATTTTGATCAACTTTACGAAGATGGGGAGGTAGATGTACTGGATATTGGTCATGGCGGCTTTTGGTTAGGGGGGACTTACCAACCACATCGCCTGGTACACATGTACGGTAGCGCACGCCTTGGTTGGGGAGCTATTAATATTGATCTGAATGGCAATACCCCTTACCGTGAGTTGGACAAGATTTTTGTGGCAACCCCAGAAATAGGCATGGAATTAAATATTACCCGCTGGTTTAGGTTGGCCGGAACAGTAGGCTATCGCTATGTGACTGGCGTTAACGAAGACCGCGGGCTGAAAGGCGAAGACTTTTCCGGTGCTGTTGCAGGAGTAACCCTGCGTTTCGGCTGGTTTGGTCGCAGAAGAAGCAATAATTGGTAACCTTAATTTATTGGTTCAACAGTTAGGTGATAAGGAAGAAACTTTGTGTTTCCCTTCCACACTTGGCAGGTAGCGTTCGCTGCGCTCACGTTTGTGCTCGTTCCTCGCGAAAGCTCGCGGTTAGCGCGGCTACCGCCGACGCAGTCGGCACCCCCATGAGCGCAGCGAACACTATCGTGATTCCGATTTATAGGAAGAGCACCAACCGTGAGTTCCGACAAATCGGAACGAACACCCCGCGACCCCAAGCAATCGGGAGAGTACCCCAATACTTAACCCTAAAAATCAAAAATGATGAATAATCTTAAATTTATTTTCGCGCTGGTATGTACCGGCAGCTTATTCCTAAGTGGATGTTTTGTAGATATCAATGATGATGACGGCCTTTTTGGCTGCATGGATGCGGATGGCCCGATAAGTACTATTGATCTTAATTTACCGGATTTTTCCGGAATCTCGTTGGCGATGGACGCCAGGGTTGAAATCACTCAAGGGCCAGAACAATCGGTAACGGTTGAAGGGAAGTCAGATATTTTTGACGAACTGGATCTGGATATAAGCAACAGTGGTATTTGGACGATTAGAACCGAAGATTGTGTCCGTGACGTGGATAACCTCATTTTCTACATTACTGTTCCTGATTTAAATGAGATCAAAATCAGCGGTTCTGGTAAGATTATAAGCACCAATACCTTCGTAGTAGGTGATATAGAGCTTCGTATTTCTGGCTCTGGTGAAATAAATATGGCACTGGAGGCCGATGATATAGAGGTTGATATTTCCGGTTCCGGAGAAGTATACCTGGAAGGTTTAGCTGATGAACTGGACCTAGATGTTACGGGTAGTGGTGATTTAGAGGCTTTCGATATTGCGGTGCGCGAAGGAAACATAAAAATCTCAGGCAGTGGTGATGCTGAAGTCCGGGTTGAAGACCGCCTGGATGTGCGGATTACGGGCAGCGGCGATGTCTACTACAAGGGGCAGCCCCTGCTGGATGTGTCGATCACCGGTAGCGGTGAAGTCATTGATGCAAATTAACCAGTTAAGTAACGGTCGAATAATTAATTCCCGACTTTCGGTTTTAGTGAAGATATAAACGATCCCGTACTAAAAGTCGGGATGAGTTTATTCAAGCTAAAAACCGAAACTGAAAGAGGGAACTTAATTTTTGACCAATACTAAAATGCGTAGTAATTCAGTAACGTATACGTGCCCTTTCTGCCTCGGTAGAAAGGGCTTTTTTATTTGCTTTTTTGGTCGAAAAAAAGGGAGTTGACGAACCTTAGGTATACTAGATTACGTTAAAGGAATTATTGATTCATTTACCCTTGAACAACTATTTTAAAATATGCGTAATTCTTTGTTTTTCCTGAATATGCTGCTGCTGGTCTTCCTAACGAGTTGTGTTTCACAACAAAAGTATACTGACCTCGAAATTGCCAAAAACCGCCTTTCCCAGCGGCTTAATGAAACGGAAGCGGAGTTGGATAGCTACCGCAATCAATCAGCTAAATTGCAATCTCAACTCACTGCGGAGCAGGAACAAAGACAACAAGTTGCGACGGATTTGGAGCGTTCTCGCCAACGGTATGCAGAGCTAGATGCAACTAATCGCGATCTACTTGCACGTTATGATCGCATCCTCGAACAGAACCGTACCACATTGGCTGCGGCGGGTGATGAAAATGCAAGTCTCAATGCACGCCTCAATGAGAAAGAACAAGAGCTGAACCAACGCCAAAAAGAGCTGCAAGGCCTCCAGCAGCAATTGAGTGACGAAGAGGAAAATCAACAACGCCTCCAGCAGGAACTCGTAGCCAGGGAGGCAAGAGTAGCCGAGTTGGAGAAAGCAATTGCTGACAAAGAAGCCCGCTTGCGGACAATTCGCGACAGGGTCAATCAGGCTTTGCTAGGGTTCTCAGAAGCAGACCTTACTGTACGGGAAAAGAATGGTAAAGTATACGTTTCCTTAAGCCAAAACCTGCTCTTTGCCTCCGGTAGTAAGACCATTAATAACCAGGGAAAACAAGCTATTGCACAACTAGCAACAGTACTCAAAGCCAATAAGGACATCAACATTACGGTAGAAGGCCATACTGACACCGATGGAGAGGCCGCTTTCAACTGGGACCTCAGCGTAGGCCGTGCAACCACCGTGGTGAAGGAACTGGCGATTAATGGCGTCGCTGCCGAGCGTATCATCGCAGCAGGCAGGGGAGAGTTTTATCCTATAGCAACCAACGATACGGCCGCAGGTAAGGCCCAAAACCGACGTACCGAAATTATTCTGACTCCTAAACTGGAAGGATTGTATGAGTTGATAGGGGAGTAGTAGACATGAGATATGGCGTTTTTACCACCTAGTTACATCGTTTTTTACTTGTGTGGGTAGGTGGTAAAAACGCCCTGTGTTTTACCAATGGTATGCCGCAAAAGCCGTAACGCCAGACTGTTGATTACCATTGAAAAAGGAGTTGAACTGAGCAGCGAAACCAACTTTCCAGTTGTAGTTGATAGGGTATTGGAATTGTAGATGAATGGGTATGCCAAAACTTCCTTTTCGCTCAATGGTGTGGTATTTTACATCGAATTGATCAAAGTCGAGATTAAATACGTAGCCAGAGTTGTATTCCTGTCGATAATAGATATGAGCTATACCCGTACCCAACTGTAGGTCCGCTAGACTTTGTTCTCCGATCATTCGCCAAAAGACCATGGCTTCCGACCAAAATGCGCGGTAAGATCTAGTGCGGGTATCCGGTAAGGTGTTGGTAGGTAAACGGTAATATTGGTAAATGGTATCCTGTACTTTGTTGCCAGCGTAATTGATCCGGGCACTCAATTCCCAACGTGGGTGAATGGTGCGGCTATAGCCTAAATTGAACCCCAGTCCACGGCTGTTCTTGATCTCGCTACGAATACTAGTGCTGCGGCTATTACTACTGTAAGTTTCGTAATGGTCCGTTGTTAACAGGTGTAAATGCGATTGGGCAATGCCAAAGATGACGCGCTGGTCGGTCGTTTTTTGTGCCAATAATAAAACAGGGAGCAGAAAAAAGAGGGAGAGCATTGTCGTTTTCATCTCAGAGAATTTTGTTGTAGGTGTTTGAAAAAGATTCAACTCCTTAAAATTCGGCAAGAAAATGATCTACAGCAAGCTCTGTACCCCGGATTAATACAAGTTTAACTATTTAGACAATTGCGCTTTGAGGTTAGTAATACGCTGGTAGGATTCCAAGATGCGTTCTGCGGGAATCTCTCCGCTATCGAGCAGCTTGCGTAAAGTGGCAATGGTACGACGGGCGAGTGTCTCATCGTAATCTTCGAGGTTGTTGCCAAAAACGAGCATGTCAACCCCAGCGAGGATGGATTGCTTGATGATGGTCTCAAAATCGTAGAGTTTATTTACGGCGTTCATTTGCAGGTCGTCAGAAAAAACAACGCCATCATAATGGAAAGAGTCTCGAAGCATCCCCTGAATGTAATGTGGAGAGAGGGTAGCGGGGTAGATAGAGTCAATGGTGCGATTGAAAACGTGTGCCGTCATAACTGCCAAGGCTTCCTCCGAGGCGAGTAGTTGTTCAAAAGGTTCCAGCTCTTTGGGCGTCCAGGTAGCGGTGACGTCGGTGAAGCCTTTGTGGGAATCACTTTGTGAACTACCGTGACCAGGAAAATGCTTGAGCACAGAAAGAATACCTACTGTTGCATGGGGGGTGATCCAGGCGCGGGCATGACGGACAACTTGGTCGGTTGTAGCGCCATAACTTCGCTTGATTTTTCCAATCACGGGATTATCGGGATTGACGTTGAGGTCAACCACAGGCGCAAAATTGACATTGAAGCCTAGCGTTTTGAGGTTTGTCGCATTTTGGGTGGCATAAAAAGTGGTGGAGTCGGTGCTTTCTTTAGCTCCCATATCCTGGGCAGCAGCAATTTCAGGGAAACCATAAAAAGGACGTAGCCGTGTTACACGTCCTCCTTCCTGATCAATAGCGGTAAGTAAAAAGCCCGGTGCCAATGCCTGTAAGTCAGTGAGTAATTGACCAACCTGAGTAGGTGAGGCAATATTTCGACCGTAACGTTTGAGGCCTACGTCATAATCAAAGAGAATAATGTTGCCAATCTCTCCATTAGCTAGCTGATCTTTAACGATTGGGCTCACGCTGTCGATTTCCAACCCCCGGAAGCCCTGCATGATCAGCTGCCCTAGCATAGCGTCTGTAATCTCGGGGGTGGTGTCTTCCGTTGTAGATTCGGCAGAGGAAGTTGGTTGACAGGAGGTCGTAAGGAGTAACCCTGTCAGGAAAAAGAGAAGCGAATATTTGTGCATGGTGTGCCAGTTTGTTAGGAAGGATGCAATAATTTTGAATGTTTAACTGGTTAATATGTTTTTTGAATTCACCGCCCAGATTCTACCACCCCATCCCTTAATGAGTACTCTACCCCACTCTCCCCACAAACAGCTTTGCCTTGTTTATCAAATTCCAGCCGGTCGCCATGGGCGCTCATCCATCCGATTTGCCGGGCAGGATTTCCCACTACTAATGCATAGGGGGCAACATCTTTGGTGACGACACTGGCAGCTCCTACAAAAGCGTAAGTGCCTAAAGTAACGCCACAAACAATGGTAGCATTGGCTCCGATACTTACGCCTTTACGTAAGATCGTTGGCCGGTATTCGTGCTTGCGTTCGACGCCAGAGCGGGGATTGATAACGTTGGTAAATACGGCACTTGGCCCAATGAAGACGTCATCTTCGCAGATGACACCTTCATATAGGCTGACGTTATTTTGCACCTTTACATTGCGGCCCAGCCGGACTTTATTGGCAACAAACACATTTTGCCCCAGTGAGCAAGATCCACCAATAACAGCTCCTGGCATCAAATGGCAAAAATGCCAGATTTTGCTGCCCGCGCCGATTTGTGCGCCCTCATCAATAATCGCCGTGGGGTGAGCATAGTAGGTTGCACTCATGGGGTGGTTTTTAAGAGAAAAAGGCTTTCACCTGGGCACAGATATATGCGAGGGTATCTTCCTGTAGTTCACTGTGCATAGGCAGGCTGATCACTTCTTTGCAAAGGAGGTCGGTTGTTGGTAGAAAATCTACATCATTGGCTGCTGTTCCTTTGTAGGCGCTCTGTTCGTAAAGAGGTACCGGGTAGTAAATCATACTCGGCACACCTTTTTCTTTAAGGAAGGTCTGCAATTCTTCGCGCTTGCCATTGGTAACACGAAGCGTGTATTGATGGTAAACGTGCGTGCTGTTGTCCTGACGGGCCGGTGTTATCAGTGCCTCAATGCCTGCAAAGGCTTGGTCGTAGTAGTCGGCAGCTGCTTTGCGAGTTGCATTGTAGCTGTCCAGGTGCTGAAGTTTGATGCCCAGAATAGCCGCCTGAATAGAATCAAGCCGCGAATTGACACCGATTTCATCATGGTAGTACCTGCGATTTTGGCCGTGGTTGGCCACCATGCGTAGCTTGGCCGCTAGTTCATCGTTATCAGTATAGATAGCACCACCATCGCCATAGGCGCCAAGATTTTTGGAAGGATAGAAAGAGGTGCAACCAATATCACCTAAGGCACCTGCCGCTTTTACGGTACCGTCGGGAAAGGTATATCTGGCACCGATAGCCTGAGCATTGTCTTCGACGACAAACAAATTGTGCTTTTGGGCAACCCCCAGGATAGGAGCCATGTCGCAACATTGACCGAAAAGATTAACCGGAACAATGGCTTTGGTCTTATCGGTAATGGCTGCCTCCACGAGTTCTGCTGTTACATTGAAGGTGTGAGGATCAACATCTACCATCACTGGCTTTAGCTGTAGCAGGGCAATGACCTCGGCTGTGGCTACGTAAGTGAAGGCAGGAACGATGACTTCATCACCAGGCTGAAGGCCTAATGCCATCAGTGCTATCTGTAAGGCATCGGTTCCATTGGCACAAGGAATAACATGCTTTACACCAAGGTAGGTTTCTAAGTCGGCTTGGAATTTCTTGACCGCTGGACCGTTGATAAACGCACCGGAGCGGATCACATCAATTACTTGCTGGTCGATTTCAGTTTGCAGTTTTTCATACTGCGTCTTCAAATCAACCATGTGGATGGTAGGGGTAGTCGTATTCATGGCGGCAAAGATAAGCGCTTGTTGGGAAATTTTGAACGCACAGCACTAATCTCCTATGTAAAAAATAACGATAGGGTGAAACCTATGGGGAAAGCCTACGTATAAGGAAAAAATATATAACTGCTGAGGTACCCATCACATACATAAATACCTAGCCTTGGCATGGATTCCCAATTGAACATACAATATTTATGACAGTGGTATTCCCCATCGCTGAAACAGCACTGCAAAGTGTCCATCATTGCGAAGCACGCCAGGAAGGAAGTTGGATCGTTTATACTTGTAAACGTTGCCCTGGTTACGAACGAAAAATTCACCAGGATACTGGCCAAATTGCTATTAAAGGCCCTGCACCTTTTTCTGTTGAACATATTTGTGACAGAAGAGGAAGGAAAAGACAATAACAGAGGTGTTGTTGTCAATGTAGTCTGCTATAATACCTTTACGCCTCGTTCCCGATATCCCTTGAGGTCGTCGTGCTCTGGATGCAATTCCGTAAGGAGGTAATCAATGTTATTTAGTTCGCAAATCTGAATTTTCTGGGTACTCCCCAGTTTTTCTGCAATAGATAGTACTACCGTCTTTGTAGCAGCCTTGAGCATGGCTCGTTTTACAACGACTACTTCCCAATCAGAATCTGTAAGGCCATGGTCGGGGTCAATAGCATTGGCACCCATAAAGCAGATATCTGGACGCAATTGTTGCAATTGTGTGATAACTTCTCCCCCAATACTCACTTTGGCGGTAGGGGAAAGTAAGCCCCCCAGAAAGATGGTCTCACAGTTGGGGTGTTCCAGCAGCTGTTGAGCGGTAGACAGGCTCATCGTCAAAAAGGTGACTTTTAACTCTGGCGGTAAAATTCTGGCAATTTCTTTATTGGTACTCCCACCACTGATTAATACCAACATTCCATCTCTAAGCATACTAATGGCCTTTCGGGCAATAACGGTCTTCTCCTGATAGGCATAAATATCATTTTCTCGATAGGAATAGGAATGATAAGAGCGCGAAAGTGCTCCTCCTCGAACTTTGATCAGCTTATTGCGGTTGGCCAATTCCTGTAAGTCTCTTCGGATAGTATCCTCTGATACCGTAAACTTTTCGCTAAGGTCACTCAATAAAACTTTATTGTGAATATTGACTTCCCTTAGAATAAGCGCCTGTCTTTCTTTCTTTAGCATGAAGTTTACTTTTTGGGCGTTTGGATAGAAAAAGAACACTCGGCTGAATATTGCATAAAAATGCATAATGATAGCAGTTGTGCCGGTTTTGCGAAGTTGTGCTGGTTTTTGTTGCAATAAATTGCAATTTATTTAGCCTGTTCTGGCAATAAGTTGGGAAATTATGCTTAAATATGCAATGAAATAAGCATTAAGTCGCAAGCTTTTGTTCATTTCACCGCATTTAATTACAATCCTAACCAAACGTATACCAAATTCTATCGCCTAACTTGTACTCGTAGCTGTTTTACTTTTGCCAACACTCAACAGAATCTAATACTTCTTAGAATCTAAAATATCAGCTTTTGCAGGTTAGCCCCGAAGGATATACAAAAATTGGAGGCTATGCAAAAATCTTACACTTTACACCGCTTGCTGCCGGTTTTATGCTGCTTATTAGCCGGCTTTGCGCTACAGGCACAAAATCTCAACTTTACCGTTAACGGTACAATAGTTGATGAAAGCAAAACACCCCTCATTGGGGTAACTGTCCTTATTCCTTCTCTAGGTACGGGGTCTATTACTGATGTCGATGGGACGTACACCATCGAAGCTAGTGGCCCGGCGGCTACTTACGAACTTCAGTACTCTTATGTAGGCTTTACCACGGTTGCCGAAAGAATAGAAGTAACCCGTACTGGGCAAACTTTTACAATGGATGTAAGCTTGGGAACCGATGTTCTGAGAATGGATGAAGTAGTGGTTATTGGTTCTTCCGTAACTTCTAGTCGTCGTTCTTTAGGCAACTCCATCACCTCTGTCAAGGCCGAGGAACTTACCAACGCAAACCCTCAAGGCGTACTCAGTTCGCTACAAGGTAGGGTTGCTGGTGCCCAAATCGTACAAAACTCTGGTGATCCTGCCGGTGGTTTTTCGGTTAGGCTACGTGGCTCTAGTTCCATTCTTGGTAGCTCTGACCCGCTCTACATTGTAGATGGGGTCGTTATCAGTGCCGCAACTTCCAACGTTACCAATACCAATGTTTCCGCAGGAGAAGCACAGCCTGGTACCAACCGGATAGCGGATCTTAATCCCAATGACATTGAAAGTGTTGAAATAATCAATGGTGCCGCGGCCGCTGC
This sequence comes from Lewinella cohaerens DSM 23179, assembly GCF_000379805.1. Lineage (GTDB taxonomy): Bacteria > Bacteroidota > Bacteroidia > Chitinophagales > Saprospiraceae > Lewinella > Lewinella cohaerens. Next base: position 128,627 of record NZ_KB903534.1, read on the forward strand.
GATCTACGGATCACGAGCTTCTAATGGAGTAGTGTTGATTACTACCAAAAAAGGAAAAGCGGGTAAGCCACAAATTACTCTTAGCTCCGGCCTGAATGTCAACCAAATCAGAGAAAAGGTTTACATCAACCTCAGAGGTGAACAGTTTGGTAGCGCAACCCAACGACTGTATCCTATCGCAGGTGCTGACCCCGTTACTGGCGGTCTTACGGTTGGTGCTAATTTCTCTACCGACAAAGTACCCGTTACGCGTTATGATTATCAAGACGAAATTTTTGACACGGGTATGGGCACAGATCAGNATCTTGCCATCAAAGGCGGAAATGAAAGCTCGAACTACTACGCGGCCCTTAATTATACGTTTAACGAAGGGATTGTACGCAATACGGATTTCCGCCGCTACGGCGCCCGCTTACGTTATAATCAAACCGTTAGCGACTGGATGAGCATCTCTATGGGCTTGAATTACAATAATTCTTACTCAAATGAGAAACCGGATGGTAACGTATTCTGGAGTCCGATCAACACCATTAATATTACCAATAATATATGGGACATCACCCAGCGTGATGAGTTGGGCAACCTGCAATCCGTAGAGCCTACTCGTGTAAACCCACTGAGTGTTATCGAAGATTTTGATATCAACCAGGAGGTAAATCGCGCCATTGCTGATGTGAAGGTTTCTATTTTTCCTTTTGAAGGATTTAGTCTGACTTATCTGGCAGGTGCGGATACTTACAACCAGTTGGGTAACACCTTCATTCCCCCGTATCCTTACAGCCCGGTAAATCCTGGTTACTTCGATGATGGTTATGCTTCTACGGCTACCAACCAGGTGTTTCAAATGAACCACGATATCAATGGTGCTTACACCACTATTGTTACCGATAATATCAGCTCTACAACTCAGTTTGGTTTTTCTTCTCAATTTTCGAAAAACCAATATACGGTTGCTGACGGCCGCGCATTAGCGCCTTTTGTAGAAACAGTGAGTGGTGCGGCCAATCCGTTTGCCCCACAATCTAATATTTCGCGGTTGCAAATTTGGGGTTATTACCTCCAGCAAACCTTCAGTCTGAAAGATCGCTTGTTCCTTACCCTCGCTGGGCGTGTGGATGGTGCAAGTTCGTTCAGCCCTGATAATCGCAACCAGTTTTATCCAAAGGTGAGCGGTAGTTACCTGATTTCTGACGAAGATTTCTGGCAAGGCAGTGGTATTAGTAATGCTGTTTCTACCTTCCGCTTACGTGCTTCTTGGGGGCAGGCAGGTAACCTTACAGGGATTGGCCCTTATGATCGGTTCAACAACTTCAGTACCGGTAACATTGGTGGTGATTTGACGATCAATGCCAGTAATACCCTCGCCAACCCCGATGTGAAGCCAGAACGCCAGACAGAACTGGAAATTGGTGCAGACTTATCGCTATTCAATGACCGGGTAGGCCTTTCTGCTACGTATTATCAGCAGGATATTGAAGACTTGTTGGTAAGACGTGTCCTTCCTGCTTCGCAAGGAGGTAAGGAAATTACTACCAACGTAGGAAATATGGAAAACAAGGGCTTGGAAATTGCCCTGACAGCGACTCCGGTTCGGACAAGCAAGATCAGTTGGGACATCTTTGCCAACTTTAGCCGCAACCGTAACAAGGTGTTTAACCTTGGCCAAACCCTAATCGGAATCAATAATGTAGCCGGTGCGCCAATATTCTTGGTGGAAGGGCAACCCATAGGCGTTTTCTACGGTACGTACCAAGCTACTGATGCTGATGGAATGTTGTTGACACCTGACGGCTTGCGTCAGCAAGAACGAGGTGATGTAACGACCAATACTCCTAGTCGCGATGCTGATGGTCAGCCAACAGGTGATCCTCTACGCCGTGTGATTGGCGATCCTAACCCTGATTTTATACTAGGCTTGGGCTCACAGATTAATATAGGTAAATTAAGCTTGGGCTTCTTGTTTGAATCCGTGCAAGGTGTTGATGTTTTTGATGCCGATAAAAGAACACGCCAGGGAGTTGGAGTTGGTGAATTTGCTGAGCAGGAATTGAGTGGCGAACTACCTCGTGGTTGGGTATGGTCGATCTATCCAATTTCGGAGTGGCGGATTAGTGATGGCTCATTTACTAAACTGCGTGAGCTTACTCTGAGCTATACCTTTGATGAATTATTTGATGGTGCTTTAAACAATACGGTACTAACGGTAGGAGGAAGAAACCTCTTCTCTATTGATGACTTTACCAGTTATGATCCGGAAGTGAATGCTGGTGGACAAAGTAACTTGCTACGTGGCGTGAACTTCGGCCAGGTTCCGATTCCACGTGTCTACACCGTGACCCTGAAGACCAACTTTTAGGAACTGCACAAATTGTCAAAGAATTTAAAATATTACGACATGAATCGTCTAAAAATATATCTAAAACACAGCGGTATTTTGCTGCTCAGTTTACTCACTTTTGTTGCTTGTGAAAAGGATTTTACTAATCCTGGGGCTGCTACAGAAGCTCAGGTGTTAAGTACACCTGATGGTGTGATTGGTTTGGCGGCTGGTGCACAGCGCCGATTTTCTGTTGGTCGGCAAAGCCCTGTTTATGCTACCGTTGCCGGTGCTGGGTTTACAACCGGAGAGCTGCGGCTTATCAACCCTGGCAATGCAGCAGAAAATGGTGTTTCTCTAGGTTATGCAGACCTGCCAGGTAGCAATGGTATTGTTACCAATATCTGGGAGCAGTGTCTATTGACACGCAATGAAACTGATAAGGTAATTGCCAATGCCGATATTATTCCTGATGCGAATACACGTGCCTGGACGATAGCTTATGCCTCGATTTTTCAGGCACTCGCTAACGGAACAATGGCCGACTTTTTTGAACAAGTTACCTTGGCGACAGAAGAGAATGCTACTTTCTCAAGCCGTGAAGAAGCCATCAAGGCAGCAATTTCATCGCTTGAAAAAGCGCGCGATGTGCTCACCAGTGATGATGGCGGGCTGAAGGAGCGCATTCCCGCAGATATTGATATCCCAAATACGGTGCAGGCATTACTCGCACGCTATTATCTGCTTGATGAGCGGTATAGTGATGCGATTAATGCTGCCAATGCCGTAGACCTAAGTGTGACTTCTACCTATACTTATGATGATGTTAGCACCAACCCCATTGCTTTTGTATCGATCCTGACCAATAATGTCTATCAGCCTGTTGACCTGACACTGGGTTTACCAACTGATCTTCAGCCAGACGCTGCAGACCAACGCCTGGCCTTTTATTTCCAGGATTTGAATCCTGCGATGAATGACTTCCGGGCAGCTGCCTTTTTTGATGATAATAAGGACGGTATTCCTATTTATCTGCCGGGGGAAATGTTACTCATCAAAGCAGAAGCTTATGCGCGGCAAGATCAGCTGAGCGATGCGATCGGTGCATTAGACGAAGTACTGACCAAGCAAGCAGATGATGATGCCTTTGGTATTGGTGCAGGATTACCCGCCTACAGCGGCCCGGAAACCCAGGCAGATGTACTGGCTGCGATCTATGCTAACCGTTGTATGGAGATGATGATGTCTGGATTACGCCTCGGTGACAGCAAGCGATTCAATCGTGCTGGCCCTAATGATGCTGATCCTGAAAGAAATAGAAACTGGTACCCTTATCCGTTCTCAGAACGCGATAATAACCCTAATACTCCTGATGATCCGGAGATTTAAAAGCAGTAAGGTAAGCATGTCTTACCTTACTACTTTTGGTCTAGTGATTGTTCTATAATCCATTTGAATGCCCCGCTCTTTGAGTGGGGCGTTTTTTGTTAGAAGAACCTCATGCTAAAGGATAGACCGATGGTAGTTGATCAAAGAAGGAAGGGGAGGGGAAATAATTGTTTTGATATAAAGGCCTCTTTGCAGCAGTGCTTCCTCCAGATAGGAGCGAAATTGTATGGCTATAGAGCCGGTGAAAGCGATGGCGGAATGATCATGGCCAGTCATTAAAGGCAATAGATACAGGTCCGTAAATTGCCCAAAGTCGGCGGTTACTTTTTTTTGTAAAAAGCTACTTTCAGGAAGCCATTTTTTTAACGCTGGTGCAAACTGGGCGAGGTACCTGCTGGGGTTGGTCGTTTGGTAAACTTCACTGATAATAGCATCTCTGCTGAGTTGGTATTCTTCCTGCAATGCTTTTTGGATAGCAGTAGGTAGTTGTTGTTGGAGAAACGCCAGTAGCAGTATTTTTCCCAGATTGGCACCTCCTCCTTGATCACCGAGTACGTAACCTAGTCCCCCGCGTTGGTCTACAATTTGCTTACCATCATAACGTGCAGCATTAGAGCCCGTGCCGAGAATACCTACAACTCCGGCCTCCTGTTGGCAAAGTGCTCGGGCGGCTGCTAGCAAATCCGTAGCCACAATAGGGGAAGGTAATGTTGGGCAGAAGTTGGAGAAATGTTTTTTTACTAGCGATTGGCCGTCATTTTGGGAACAACCAGTACCATAGTAATAAACACTATTCACCGATGAGTTATCACCAAGTTGGGCACTTATAAGTTGTAAGTTTTGTTGCCATTCTGCTGCGCTACTGAGAAAGGGGTGTAGCCCAGAGACCTCACCCTGGTGAAGTACTTGGTGAGGGGAGGCCAATACCCAAGCCAGCTTGGTTGCCCCGCTTTCTAGTAGGAGGAAGTTTTTCAATGCTTAGAAATACGCTGATGGGTTTCCATAGCATGGCGCACGCTGCCCGCTTCTAAAAGTAATGTGCGCGCTTCGGGATAAGGTATTTTTAAAGCTTGTACCAGCATGGTAGCCCCTCTGTCAATCAGTTTTTCGTTACTCAGCAGCATGTCGATCATCTTGTTGTCCAATACACGGCCCAGACGAACCATCACACTGGTGCTGATCATATTGAGTACTAGTTTCTGTGCGGTGCCAGCTTTCATGCGCGTGCTGCCTGTCACGAATTCAGGGCCAACCACCACCTCTACCGGAAAGTCGGCATGCTCAGTGATGGGAGCTCCTGGGTTGCAGGTAATACAGCCTGTAGCAATGCCATTTTCACGGCAACGAGCGAGGCCTTCGACGACATATGGGGTCGTGCCAGAGGCCGCAATGCCTATGACCATGTCTTGCTCATCTACATAGTGAGCCCGCAGGTCGGTCCATGCTTGTGAAGGGCTGTCTTCTGCGGCTTCCACAGCATTACGGATGGCTGTATCTCCACCCGCAATTATGCCGATAACCAAGTTGTCTGGCACGCCGTAGGTAGGGGGGCATTCACTAGCATCTAATATGCCTAGTCGCCCACTGGTGCCGGCTCCTATATAAAACAAACGACCACCTTCTTGCAAGCGTTCCGCCGTAGCAATTACAAGGGGTTCTATCTGTGGAATAGCGCGTTCTACAGCGGTAGAAACGGTTTGGTCTTCTTTGTTAATATTAACCAGAAGCTCCTTGACGCTCATACGTTCCAGATGCCTATATTCACTGGTGGCCTCGGTTATTCTTTTCATGGCGTTGCACTGAATGATTACCCTTAAAAATAGTTAAAATTGGATAAATCCTGCATTAATTCTTGCAGAATATTGCAAAAATGCAATTAATGACGTAGATTTTTCAAGATTAAGGTGCTTTTTTGCATGAAAGCTTCAAAAAAGTGAGAAAGGGTAAATGATGTTTTTTTGTGTTTTAAAGTTATTGATACGTTTGGAAGTGTATCTTTTGAGTAGGCTTTGGGTTATAAAATTAGAAGAGCTAAATCAACATCGCTAAATTTCGCTGATTTTGGCACAATTACAATGGACAGTTCCTGGCTTTGGTGGCAAAACCTATCTCGTGGGCTTGTATCACGGAGAAGACAGTGGTCACCTTATGGTACATTGTAACAACAAGGTGATGTTGGTAGATTTTGGTGTACAAACCTCTAAAGATTATTCCTTCTTCTTGGATGATGAACTTTTTGAAGTCAAAATTTTAAAAGAAGAAAACGGCACCTACGCTTACGATATGGTGCACAATGAAGAAATCGACAGCCCTCATAACCGCCGCCGCGAAGAGGGTAAAAAGAGCGATCGCAGAAGCATTATAGCCGGGGTAGGCTTAGTTATATTAATCGCCATCATTTTTTCTTTACTCTATTTTCGTGCTCCCGCTAAAGAGGCGGCGCTACTGACGGGCCTGGCAGAGGGTAGAGGAGCAGAGACTCAAGTGAGCCTTTTTCAAAAGCAAGATCGTTGGTATGCCAATTATCGGGTAGACAATGAAGTGGAAGAAGTAGCCCTGCCTGAATTAGGTGACCGTTCTCCCCTTGGCTTCCCACTGGCGGTGGGAGACCGCTTCAACGCTCGCTATGCCCCCACAGATACCGACCTTGTTTTTATCGACTGGCACAACCTCGTTCCTGCACAGTTAGAGCGCTATTTTCAATTGACCATGGCCCTGCATGCAGAACAGCATCCTGAGCTTGCGGCCCGCCAGGTATTGTGCCAGCTGCAGTTGGCACTAGCACTGGAAGGTGCGGCAGGATTGGCCAAATTCTATCACCAAGACCAACAGAATCAGTCGGAATACAATAGAGATGCTTACCTGCGTTTGGTACGTGGCACCGAGTTTAAGCAGCGAGTGAAGGAGTGTTTGTAAGGGGTTGTCACGGTAATACGATAATTGATTTAGAACTTTTAGAGAGTGGTCTATATATGGTCTCTATCGTTTTAGGTAATTTTGAAAAAGTGGAAAAAATAGTGGTTAGATAAATAGGCGTAAGGACAAGCTGATGTTTCCCAAAACAGAAACCTCCTCAAAACTGTTATAAAACGAATTTACAACGCACAAATCTCTACTCAAGTGATTTTGGTCACGCCAAAATATTTTCTTGTTGGTATCTTTGTGTTTTTATGAACTAGCTTACGTTCAAACATTAATCTTGTGACACAAACTCAAGTGATTGCTGTTTATCAGCCCACTTTACAAGCTATTGCAGTCAGAATGCTAGGGTCAATGACCGATGCGGAGGATGCCGTGCACGATACTTTCCTGAAATGGTTGACTATAGATACCACCAAGATCGAGAACATCAAGGCCTACCTGGTGCGCATGGTGACCAATGCTTGTCTGAACATCATCAATGCACGCAATAGAAGGAAAAATGCACCACTGGAGGAGTTCCAGGAAGTGTTGGAAGACAAGAACGTCGAAAATACATTGACGCTCTTTGATGTAGAAAACCAGCTCAATGAAGCCTGGACATTTATGCATCGCAAGTTAGAACCCATCGAGCGCGGCATCTTTGTTTTGCGAGAGCTCTTCAACGTAGATTATGAAGACCTACAGGTAATCTTTGACCGAAAAGCAGACAACTGCCGCAAGATTGTTTCTCGCGCAAAAGAGAAATTGAAAACACCCGAGTTTCCAAGGTTGCCGATCTCTCTACCTCAATTGCACCTACTGGAAAGTTTTAGGAATGCATGCCAAAAAGGCCACCTCGCCCCATTGATCAGCGATCTCTACGCAGACCTTTTTGAAGAAAATTAAACCTCTTTTGTCACAAAGTTGATTTTGTATTGTCTTAGACTAAAGACAAACAAACAACTCATGGAAGTCATCATCCCCTTTTTTTTAATACACTGGTATACATCGCTGTTTTTTCAAACATTCTTTCTCCATCGGTATGCATCCCATCAAATGTTCACCATGTCTAAAGCATGGGAACGCGTTTTTTTCGTCCTGACCTGGATATTTCAGGGCTCCAACTATCTGAGTGCCTACGGCTACGGCATCATGCACCGTATGCACCATGCCTTTGCCGACACCGAAAAGGATCCTCATTCGCCTACTTATGATGAGTCGATCTTCAAAATGATGTGGAAAACCAAGACCATTTATTCCCAAATAAATAAGGGACAAGTAGAGATCGATAAGCAGTTTACCCAAGAGGTTCCTCAGTGGTTGGCGTTCGACAAATTTGCGCGCTCTGCAGCATCGCGTATCATGTGGGGTGCCATGTATGTGGCCGTTTATTATTTCTACGCAGATGTGTGGTGGTTGTGGCTATTACTACCTGTGCAATTTTTGTTGTCTCCGATCCACGGCGCCATTGTCAACTGGTTCGCGCACAAGTATGGTTACGTCAATTTCCCATTAAAGAATACATCTAGAAATTTCCTTCCATTTGATTTTTTAATGATGGGAGAGAGCTATCATAACAACCACCACATGCACGGCAGTCGTGCCAATTTTGGAGGTATTCGCTGGCACGAGATCGATCCCACCTATTATATTATCCGGATATTGGATAAGCTGAGAATCATTAAATTGAAAAAGGTTCGGGCATAAAAAGACCCAAAAAACAGTCGCTCCGCTTATCTTTGTCCAAATTCTTAGCCTTTGGATCATCTTGTACAACATATTGAAAGCCTCATTTTTACCACCGATCACTCGATCAGCCTGGAAGAAATCGACAGCGTGCTGGAAGAAGCCTTCGGGCTCAACTTTCCTGATGAGCAGATTATTGAAGCAATAGAAGAACTGAGAGAACGCTATGCTGCTCCTGGCTACGCTTTTGAGATCGTAGAGATAGGTGGCGGTTATCAGTTTCTTACCAAAGGCGCTTATCACAATACGGTAGGGGTCTTTCTGCGGCAAACCACCCACAAACGGCTATCGCGCTCGGCGCTCGAAACACTTTCCATCGTGGCTTATCGCCAACCGGTTACAAAATCGGAGCTGGAGGCCATCCGAGGAGTGAGCTGCGATTACGCCATGCAGAAACTATTGGAGAAGGAGCTTGTTATCATTGTAGGTCGTAGCGAGGGGCCAGGTAGGCCACTGCTCTATGCTACCAGTGAGAAATTCATGGATTATTTTGGTCTCAAAAGCATGGATGACCTGCCCAAGCCCAAAGAGTTTAGCAACCTCGAGAATGCCATCGGCGAGCATGCTCCCATTGAAGAAGATATTGAAAACTATAGGAGCGGAGCCGCCACGCCAGGCAAACAAGAGGAAGAGTAAGCTTTATAGCACCAAGTGTAAAGGTTTGGAGACTGTTCATTAAACCTCAGATTAAATTATGGATCAACCCCTCGTAAATCGGGTCGCAAATAGTGGATTGATTACCCTAAAGTTGGAGGAGTTTTTTCCGACGCAGGAGCTGGCTATCTTTGATTTGAAGGATTATCTCTTCATGGAAATGATCCTGAAAGAGAAAGACTTTCGCCAAGCATTAAAAGAACATAACTGGGAACAGTACCAAGACAAAATTCTGCTGGTTTACTGTTCTGCTGATGCGATTATCCCGGTTTGGGCATACATGCTGGTGGCGACTTACGCAGCACCTTATGCACATGATATTTTTCAGGGAACAGCAGATGATTTTTACCGGAGTTATTTCCTGCGCCAATTGGATCAACTCGACACGGAGCAATACCGTGACCAACGCTTGGTCATCAAAGGGTGTAGCGATCACCCTGTACCCCCGGCTGCTTATTTAGAGATTACTCGCAAACTTCAGCCATTGGTCAAAAGCATCATGTACGGTGAGCCTTGCAGTACCGTGCCAGTGTATAAGCAGCCTAGGAAATAAGAACCTACCATCATGACCATTCGCCAAGCCCATAAAGAAGATGTAATTTCAATTGTCGCAATGCTGGCGGATGATGAATTGGGTCGCTTGCGCGAAGATTTTCGTGAGCCACTTCCAGAAAGTTATTACCAGGCTTTTAAAACGATTGAGGAAGACCCTCACCAATCCCTGATGGTCATGGTAGAACAGGGGCAGGTGATCGGTACCTTGCAACTTACCTTAATTCCTTACCTGACTTACCAAGGCGGTATTCGCGCTCAAATAGAGGCGGTGCGTATCCATAAAGACTACCGGGGACAAGGAATTGGCGAACAACTTTTTCGTTGGGCCATTGCGGAGGCTGAAGCGAAAGGAGCCCACCTGATACAACTTACCACCGACAAAAAACGGCCTGATGCCCTGCGTTTTTATGAAAAGCTAGGCTTTAAAGCTTCTCATGAGGGAATGAAGTTGCACTTTTGAATAAGCAAGGTGTCATGAAGGAAATGAAAAGCTTTTTATCTAAAATACATGCAATAGAAGATGATATTCTTGATGAATATATTTCTTATTGGACCGAGTATACTGTAACCAAAAATACCATAATGACTTGGGAAGGGGAGACCGAGAAGTACATGTACTTTGTACTTGAGGGGATTCAAAAGTCATATTATACAGCTAACGGTAAAGAACACATTATAGCCTTTACTTATCCTCCTTCGCTTTCTGGAATTCCTGAGTCATTTTTAACTCAATCTCCTTCTAAGTATTTTTTAAAGACAATAACAGATAGTAAATTCTTACGCATGCCATATGAGCAACATCAAGAATTAATGACTAGAAATAGATCAATTGAGACGCTATTCAGAAAAGCAACGGAATTCTTACTAATCGACACATTAAATCGCTATTATGAACTAATGGCATTTGATATAGAAACCCGATTTAAAAACTTCACATCAAGAAGCCCCCATCTTCTTCAAATGGTTACACAAAAAGACCTGGCTTCTTATCTGAGGATGGATTCAAGTAACTTCAGTAAACTAATTGGAACCATCAAAATTTGAAATCTTGGTATAAACCAAGACTTGATTGATAGTATTAATTGAATTTTGTGTCAATGTTGTCACATTAAATATTTACCAATACTGTTAATTATGAATTTGCCTCTGAATGCTCAAAAATGGTTGGATGTAACCTTGTACCCTTTTGATAATCAATATATTCAGCTAGATGCGGGTAGGATGCATTACATTGATGAGGGAAAAGGAGATGTCATATTATTCGTACATGGAACTCCAACTTGGTCGTTTCTTTACAGGGACTTTATATCATCCTTGTCAAAAAAGTATAGATGTATAGCAATCGACCATATCGGTTTTGGGTTGTCAGAAAAGCCCAATGATTTTGATGGGAAGCCACAATCCCATTCAAAGAATCTTACAGCGTTTATAGAGAAACTAAATCTAAAGGAAATTACACTTGTCGTGCATGATTTTGGTGGCCCAATTGGCCTCGGAACTGCTATTGAAAATAGCGATAGCATCAAACGAATAGTAATGTTTAACACTTGGTTATGGGGAACTAAAAACAATCCAGGTGCACAGAAAATTGATAGCGTACTAAATAGTAGCGTTGGGAAATTCTTGTACCTTAGAATGAATTTTTCTCCTAAATTTCTTTTAAAAAAAGGAGTCCATGATAAAAAGAATCTATCCAAGAAAGTACACAAACAATACATCTATCCATTCCCAAATAAATCATCGAGACAATCATTGTTGAAAATTGGAAAATCACTGATTGGTTCTTCAGATTGGTATCAAAACCAGTGGACACGGTTAGATAATCTGGATTCAAAACCATGGTTGATTCTTTGGGGGACAAAGGATGAGTTTATTTCATTAGAAGACCTACAGAAGTGGAAAAAGCGACTGCCCAAATCAGTCGTTGTAGAATATGATTGTGGACACTTTGTTCAGGAAGAGCATTCAAATGAGGCTATTGGTGAAATTGATAATTTTATGAGCAAATAGAGCATGCTATAACAGAGTTAGGAGGTAGCTGTCTTGCGTCAGTACCGTGCGTATGCTCAGGTAGGTTGTCACGAAAAATAAAGAAATGAAACAGAGAAATAGCATAGTAATATTTGTGCTTGGTGTTTTCTTTATCAATTTTGTTGAAGCTCAAATCGTGCATTCCAGTTACTTTCCTGTATTAGCAGAAGACTTAAATCGATGGGAGTCGTACGCTGATTTCTTAGTTACATCCCAATTGGATCCTATTGAAAAAGCCGATTCTGTTTATTCTTTTGCTGAAGTTGAGTATCAAAACGGTCAATTTTCTAAATCAAGGGAATTGTGTGAAATTGCTAATGATCTAAATCCTGATTTATCGAAAACGCATCTGCTCATTGGTAAATCGTATGTTTCGAGTGCAGAAAAATGCCAGGAAGGTGATTTGCATAATATTAAAGAAGGCGTAATTTGGGCTGCAATTGACGAGTGGGAACAATCAATTTCAAAACCAGGTGAAGAAGAAAAGAGGGAAGCAAAGATATTAATAGAGCGGTACAGTGATTACTTGCCTACGGGAGAACATTTTAGAAGCTGCTTTAGTAGGCCAACCGCAGTGGAAGGAGATGAATATTTTGTTGAATGTTGGATTCAGAAAATGACCCACATTAGGTTTAAAAAAGGCTTTTAAAAGACACGATGCCTAATGATGGGTTAGTTATTCTTTACGTCACCTACTTGTACAGATGTAGGAAAGGCGAAGGCCGACCAAGTACTTGTCTACAAAACAAAAACATGCCACAAAAAACACACCAATACACGCTAAAACTCAACTGGACCGGCAATAAGGGCCAGGGCACTTCGGTTTACGATGCCTACGAACGCGATCACGAACTCAGTGCGGCCGGAAAGCAAGTCGTCATTCCTGGTTCTTCAGATCCTTCTTTTCGTGGTGATCCTACCCGTTATAATCCCGAAGAACTGTTTTTGGCCTCCCTTTCTAGTTGCCACATGTTATGGTTTTTACACCTTTGTAGCACCAATAAGATACAAGTGGTTGCTTACGAAGACGAACCTGTAGGGACAATGCTGGAAACGAAATCGGGGAGCGGCCATTTTACAGAAGTGACCTTGCGGCCCAGGGTAAAAGTAGCGACGGAAGCAATGCTGGAAAAAATTCCTGAACTTCACCACAAAGCCAACAAGTATTGTTTTATTGCTAATTCTGTTAATTTTCCGGTACTACACGAAGGGATCGCAGAATTTGTTACGAGCTGATTCTTTTTCTATTATCTTTATCTTTCGCGCAATACTAAAAAAAGCGCAAGTTGTTTTTTGCGCAATACAAACGTCTTAATCTCTTCCCCATGAGCAAGCAAAAACTTTGGAGCATCAATCTTATCCTGCTGGCATTGACCTGCATTTTTATTCTGGTAGCCTCACAGATGAGTAATACAGAAAAGCCTGATTACGATTGGCAGCCTACCGAAAATGTTCCCCAGATTGTCAAAAGTGTAGACTTGGACAAAGCTTTTAGTTTTTGTGACGAAGCCTTACCAATGGATAATTTCGATGTTCGCGAAAGACTGGATCGTGAACTTACCGTTAATACCTACTGGCATTCCAGTACTATTCTGTCGATTAAGTCAACGATGCGTTTTTTTCCTGTAATGGATAGAATTCTAGAAGAGGAAGGGGTACCTACTGACCTTAAATACATTGCGGTGGCGGAAAGTGCTTTGCGCAATGCCGTTTCACCTGCTGGTGCCAAAGGCATCTGGCAGTTTATGAAAGGTACCGGTAATGAATATGGCCTGGAAATTAATAGCGAAGTAGATGAGCGCTACCATCTGGAAAAAGCGACCCACGCCGCTGCTAAATACCTTAAGTCCCTCCGTCAACGCTTTGGTAGCTGGGCCAATGCAGCTGCAGCCTACAACATGGGCGGCGGCAATATGAACAAACACCTACGTGAGCAGGAAGCTGATAATTACTTTGACCTGAACCTGAACGAAGAAACCTCCCGCTACTACTTTCGTTTGGTGGCCATCAAACAGATCATGGAAAACCCAAGGGAATTCGGCTTCTATGTAGACCGCGAGGATTACTACCCTGCACTTGATGATTACCGTACAGAAGAGGTTAGTGAAGCCGTAGAAAATTGGGGTGCTTTCGCCAAAGAGCAGGGAACAAGCTACCGCATGCTCAAAGTATACAACCCCTGGTTGATCGACAACAAGCTGACTAACCGCAGTGGCAAGACTTACGAAATACGAGTTCCGAAGTAAATACGTATTAGGTATTTCTTACAGGATGTAGAGATTTTGACTGTTGCATATGTTACATCATGGCATTGGTCAAAAATCGTAGGATGGAGAGTAGGGGGGCAATGCTGACTCTCTATTACTTCGAGTTTTTACTCTCCCCGCAACTGCTCTGCCGGATTTACCCAAGCAGCACGTAAAGCGTAGTAGCTTACCGTAAGAAATGCCAGCCCTAAGCCTAAAATGGCCGCCAGAGGCAACTGCCACCAAGCAAAATCTACTCGGTAGGCATAGTTGTTCATCCACTGTTGCACGCCCCACCATGCTAATGGCAGACCAATCAGAACTGCAATAAGGATCAATTTCATAAACCCTCCGCTGAGTAATAGGACCAATTGACTGGTACCTGCTCCCAGGATTTTTCGAATACTGATTTCTTTGGTTCTCAATTGTGCTGCGTAAGCAGCTAGTCCAACCAATCCCAGACAAGCCACCATAATGGTTAACAAAGTAAAGAAGAGCAGTATTTGTCCAAACTGCCGGTCACTGGTGTACTGTTGGGCAAATCGTTCATCCAGAAAATTGTATTGGAAGGTATTGCCAGGGAAATGTTGATCATATAAAGCCTCTATCTGTGGTAAAGTAGTAGCTAAGTTGCTGGCGGAAAACCGAATAGCAATAGGATGGCCTGTGCCATAAAAAGGCTGGATAAGTAGGGGCGATATCGGATGATGGAGCGACAATTGGTGGAAGTCAGGAATAACCCCCACAATGGTCCAGTCTTTTCCAGAAGTGTTAATGATTTGCCCGATCGCTTCTTCTGGTTTTTCAAAACCTAAAGTTTTGACACCCTCTTCATTGATTAATAGAGAATTGATTTCGTCGATGTTGGAGCTATGATCTTCAGGTCGCAAACTGCGGCCGGCAATGATATCTAAGCCATAGGTTTTAGTATAACTGTGGTCTGCCTGGACAAAGCCAAAAGTGTAATTGCGATCATCGGCGGCCCCGGGAAGCGTGAGTCCAAAAACTCGCCCGATACCTTCGCCCGGTGCCCGACTGGCGGTACAAGCCGCTTGTATGCCGGTGAGCTGGGTTAGTTGTTCTTTAAATACATCCATACGGTCAATGAACGTACTGTCCCATTGGGATAATTCCGGGGCTTGCACCAGTATCATTTGGTCGATATTTACCCCCAAGTCTTTCTTTTGCAGGAAATTGATCTGGCGATAAACCAAAAGGGTACCTGCTATTAGGCCAATAGAAGTCGCGAATTGGAAAACAATCAAACCCTGGCGCAGCGTACGTCCACGCCCTTTTCCGGTAAAGCTGCCTTTAAGCACCGACGCCATTTTCTGATTACTCAAAATCCAGGAGGGGTAAAAGGCGGAGAGTATTAACCCCAGTAAACACAAACTGGCAGCCGTGCCCCATAAGCGAGGGTGTTGGACCAATATATTGGTGTCGGTCAGCTCACCGAGGTCTATTTGTAGTTTTTCATGAGCGATAGGTTGAATCAATAAAACCAGACTTACGGCCAAGCTAAAACTTATAAGGTTCGCTAATAGGGCTTCTGTAAAGAATTGATTGATTAATTGCCGGTTACTGGCGCCAACAACCTTACGTAAGCCTACTTCCTGTGCGCGTTCCAATGCCCGAGAGGCAGTTAGGTTCGCATAGTTGATCCAGGCAATAAGTAGAATGAAAAAGGCAATGATCAATAAAGCCCAAATGGATTTTCCGTTAGCGGTTTTACCCATTTCGTACTCCAAATCATTAGATTTTAGATGAGCATCTAGCAGGGGTTGTAAAGTAAAAACCTCCTTGCTGCCTGAGACTTCGTCGCCTCGGAAATAGCGCTTTGAGAAGCCTTCTAATTTTTCCTCAAAGGCAAGTACATCTGTTCCAGGAGCTAATGCTACATAATGGTAAAAATCAGACCAAGTCCAGCTGTTATCTGCATTTTCACCAAAAGCTTCGATGATGGTGGCATAAGACACCAGTATTTCAATCTGTAAATGAGAATTAGTTGGGATATCATCCAAAACGCCCACCACTTTAAAGGAGAAAGGAGCACCATCAACAACAATTTCTCTACCGAGCACCTTATTGTAGTCACCATCTTTGATCCCGTACCAGTCGCGGGCATATTTTGCGGTAAGCACCACCTCTCTGGAGTTGGCCAGGAGGCTGTCATTGGCAGCAGCAAGGATCGGGAAATCAAAAATTTCTAAAAAATGGGCATCTGTATAATAACAACGATCGAGGTGGTAGCTGTCTTCCTGGTTGGGATTAATCCACTCGCCGCCGCCATAGAAGAAGCGGGTAGCATTAGTAACTTCGGGGTAGTCTTTAAGTAGGGTAGGACCAATAGTCGGATAGGTTATCGTGCCCCGCTGAACGCTTTCTCCATTTTGAAAACGCTCATTGACCACGCGATAAATTTGGTCGGCCTGGCTATGAAAACGATCAAAGCTTAGTTCAAAGCTGACATATTGCAGCAGCAATAAACAAGCTGCCATACCAGTAGCCAGCCCAACAAGATGAATGAAGGAATAGCCTGGGCGAGATCGGAAATTTCTTAACGCTAATTTTAGGTATTGTAAAAACATAGTCAGGTGATTTCGTCTGCGTTATAAAACTGCAAGGTGTGTGCCGTTTTGTTAATTGATTGATATATAGTTGTTTGTGTTTGAGTTGAGAGGCCTGGAAGTGTTCGGAATAGGAAAATATTGTTCATTATCGTACAGTACGATGGCTCATCAAAACCGCTGTGTCTCTGTGTTGAAGAATATCTTGGTTTAATCACATAGCCACATAGAAATGGCTTAGGTTTCGTTTTGAGATCTTGTAAGCCTCTGTGTCTATATGGTAAAAAACGCCCCGCTTAATATTCACAAATGTTATACTTTGAGGACAATTTAGAAGAGCCGTAAAATGATTTAAACCGTTCGTTATCGTACACCTTTGTTCAGTGTTGAACAGCTGAAAGGTTCGGTTTGGGTGGTTATACGTTTGATAATTAGTAGTTTAGGTGTTTGGCATAAGTCTTGCCTTTTTCAAGTATTCTAAATAAGGATACTCTTATGCGACTAAGAGTATTTCGGAATTTGGAAGAGAGAGACTTATATTGTAACCTGACATAAAGAAATTAAAATGATACAACTCACCAATTTGGAGAAATCCATTCGCAATGGCTTACAAAAAGTATGGTTGCTCAACCAAATCAATTTGACCATTGAAAAAGGAGAGTTTGTAACCATCATGGGGCCTAGCGGGGCAGGAAAGACTACTCTCCTCAATATCCTTGGAATGTTGGATGGTGCGAGTGGAGGTGACTATCATTTTTTAGGCGAACCTGTTCATAAACTAAATGAGCGTAGCCGCAATGAGTTGCATAAGCAATATATGGGCTTTGTCTTTCAGGCTTATCACCTCATCGATGACCTGACGGTATATGAAAATATCGAGACACCATTGTTATATAGACAAGTCAAGTCCAAAGAAAGGAAAAGTATCGTTGCAGATATGCTGGATAACTTTCAGATCGTAGGAAAAAAAGACTTGTTTCCAGAGCAGCTTTCGGGCGGGCAGCAACAATTGGTCGGTGTCGCACGTGCAATTGTTCACAAGCCACGCTTGTTACTTGCGGATGAGCCTACCGGTAATCTACATACCAAACAAGGAGAAAGAATCATGGACCTTTTCAAGGAGTTGAATGAAGAAGGGATGACCATTATTCAGGTCACTCACAGTGAAAAAAATGCCCAATATGGCAGCCGCATTATTGAACTGGAGGATGGTAATATTAAGCAGGATATCCGCCTTTAACCCTTAAACTGGCGCTATGCTCTATCGTTTTCGGACTAATTTGGTGATTAGGGTTTTGTTGCTAGGCCTTGGCCTGGCGGGAATGCTGAGTTCCTGGCCGGGAAATCAGCTATTGGCAGTACTCAGCGGCCTTTTAGCACTAGGGTGTTTGTTGAGCATTATGTATTTTGTTGATCAAACCAACCGCGACTTGGTGGGCTTTCTTACGTCTATCAAGTACAATGATTTTACAGCCACATCTACAGCAGAGCATAGAGGGAAATCATTCGGTGAGTTGTACGAAGCTTTTAACTTGATCAATCGGAAGTTTCAGGAAGTCAGAGCAGACAAAGAGGCCAACCATCAATTTCTACAAACGATTGTAGAGCAAATTGAAATTGGACTTTTGTGTTATAATGAAGCGGGCGAAATTCGATTGATGAATAAAGCCCTCCAAAGGATGCTGCATAAGTCTTTTTTACTCCACGTCGATGGCCTGGAGCAGGTAGACCCACAACTACTGGAAGCTATCCGTGACAGCCGCGAGGGGAAGCGTGACTTGGTGAAAATAAAGGTAGATAACCGCTTGTTGCAGTTGGCTGTACTCACCAGTGAATTGCGCCTACAGGAAGAACGACTCTTTTTGGTGAGTATTAAAAATATTCAAAACGAACTAGAGGAGCAGGAGCTGGTAGCTTGGCAAAAGTTGATCCGAATTCTGACCCACGAAATTATGAATTCCGTAGCACCAATCACTTCCTTAAGCGGAACTATTGATGCTATGCTTTCTGACGAACCCGTTCCGGATGCTCAAACCTTACAGGATGTTCGCCAGTCGGTACAGGTGATCCAACGCAGGGGAGAAGGGCTACTTGCCTTCACAGAAACCTATCGTAGCCTAACACGGGTTCCCCCGCCAAATTTTCAGGAAGTCTCGGCTAATGAACTCCTGGAACAGGTATTAGCGCTCTTCCAAACACAAGCACAGCAGCAGGGTGTGGCCTTTCATTTGCATCGCTACCCCTCTGATCTCAATTTACAGGCAGATCCTCATTTACTGGAACAAGTAATTATCAATCTTACCAAAAATGCCTTAGATGCACTGAGCGGAGTAGAAAAGCCAATTGTTGCTCCGGCGATTCATTTGCACGCCAATCGAAACAAGCAAGGGCAAATTATCATCCAGGTAGCTGATAATGGGCCAGGGATTCCATCGGAGCAATTAGAACAAATTTTTGTACCCTTCTTTACCACCAAAGCAGATGGCTCTGGCATAGGGTTAAGTCTCTCTCGACAGATCATTCGTGCCCATAAAGGGACGATTGAAGTACAATCAGTAGTAGGTGAAGGGACCGTAGTACAGTTGGTGTTTTAGCACTAATTCGCCCGGCAAGCATTCTCTACCAAATCCCACCGCTTCAAAGTCGTATTCCAGTAAACAGAGTAGCATTTTCCTCTAATCAGGAAATAGACAATTTCAGTGATACTTTCTGGCGTCTCCCCAAACTGTGTACGAATACGTATGTAACAACCTTCTTCCCCATCCAAACTAAAGATAGAAGAGTAACGAGGCCCCAGCGCGAAACCATTCCAGCTGCTTTTATCAAAACTCAAAGCAAAAGATACCCCATAGCCCCCTGCTTGGTTGCTGATCATTAAGTTTCGTTGGAGTAATTCCTGCCCAGGATCAAGAATGGAGTAATTTCTACCATTATCTGGAAAATAGTGAAGACGCTGAGGTTGATGCTCCACCTGTCCCCATCCCCACAGCCCAATAGCCATCAACCCACAAATAAGCGCGATCCTAAGTTTCATTTCCTTTTCCTGTGTTTCATTTTTTCAAAGTCGGAGATCGGAAGTGTGTATCCGCTAGTAGCAAACTTTCCATCTCTTACATTAAGAGGAAAGTCGACCTACCGTCTTTACGTGTGTCCCCTACTACTTCCTGCTTTGGATGCAGTGTATGAGGTAATTTCCTAAATTGGGTCATCTAGCCCTTACACACTTCCAACACTTACACCTTTACACCAGCTTACTTCCGACTTTCTCTATTTTCCACTTGCTGCTTCTGCTGGCGACTGGGTACGCCCTAATAAATAACCTGCGACGGTACCTAGTAAACCAATAATAGGTGCAATCTGGCTATTGCCATAACCAGCTGTTACCAAGAAAAGAGAGCCAACAATAATCAGAGTTACACTGAGGTATTTCAGCGATTGGCTTAGGGGTTCTTTTCTGCTGTTGATAATCCAGGCTTGCGCCAATACGATGATCATTCCAAAAACGAGTACGCCCAGAGAGAGCCACACTTCTTGTGATGATTTCGTAGGAACGAAGTCTGTGCTTACGGGAGGCAAGTTTACACCATCAGTAACCGTTGCGGCTGGTGGTGGTGTATTGACTGCTGTTTCCAATGTTTCTGGCTGCGCCCAAAGGCTGATAGCCAAAAAACTGAGTAGAATGATGATCGTGGTTCTCATTGACAAGTNTTGATTTAGGGACGGAGAAAAAATAAGTGTAACAGCTTTCGATTTTTTAAAATTTTCTAAGCAACTGACTGAAAGAAAGGTGTGTGAAAATTTTCAGAAACCTCAAAAGAAAGTTGTTCCATTTATTTCCGTCATATTACTTATTGACATTGTTGCAAATGTCGCTGATATTCTTTTTCGTGGCGTAATTTACGATTCTCGTATTGTACACGTTGCTCTTGTGCTAGTAAGCGCCGATCAGCTCTGTTTTGATTACTGCTTCTGGCCGAGCGCATGCCTTCTCGGTGTTGCCGCCGGAGGTTGCGTAGTTGGTTTCTTTGGTTTTTTCGGAGGTCTCGTGCTGCTAATTCGCAGGCTGAGGGCTCAAAAAGACTTCGCGATCTACTGGCCGGTACGGTAATTGGGCTTAGACGAACACTGTATTCACACAATGGTTTTTGCTGCATACCTTTACGCTCAGACCGAGAGATCGTACGGTTGGAAATTGTTGTACAAATTTCTGCCCAGCTGTTGTAAGGCGCACCTCCAAGCACTTCCTGTAAGGTATAGAGAATTTCGTTAAAGAAAATTCCACCATCGTTAGAAATGAAAGTATAGTTCTCCTGCTCGGCACTAAAAAGGTTGACGGTTTTAGTAACACCGGGTTCATCCGAAAAAAGCCCTTGGTAGATGGTGCCAAAACGCCCTGCCTTTGGCAACGAAACCACTTCTGGTGGCGTATTAATGGACTGGTAAGGAGGTGGTATACTCTGGTCAGTAATTGTCACATTGCATGCAACAACAATATTAAGGAGTAAGGACGGATTTTTTTCCTGAATACGCTCCATGATATCTCCAAAATTAACAGACTCCTGATAAGAGCGGAAATAGAGATTCGGGTAGGGGCTAGAAGTACCAGGATCGCGGAAACCATGGCCAACGTAGGCAAAAATGATGATGTCTCGCTCTTGGTAGGACATCTCGTAATTGAGCACCTCATCTAGGCGCTTAAGCGTGAAATTTGGCCCACTCAAGTCGTATTCTATAACACTGAGAATGCCTAGATTGGCCGCCAGAAGGTGGACTTCCTGGTCGATGCCAAAGCCAATACTGCGGCAGCCTTCTCTAATAATGTAGTCGTGGTTTTCGTTATCAAAAACCTTGATGAGGTGAATATGCCTGGTTTCTGCTTGTGTAAAACTCGTCACTAAACTCAAGCCAACCAGACACAGCAAGAACCGTAGAAAGTGTTGCATTTATCTTTTTTTTGAAAAAAATCAAAAATCTTGTGAGTAGTCTGAGTAAGCCTGCGTTGGTGAGTCTTTTTATTTGAAACGCGGCCAGAAGAGTATATTTTGAGCGGTAGGATTAAATAACGGAACAGTATTTGAGCTTATTGTGTTGAATTGTACACTAATTAAGCACCACCTTCAAAAGAAAAAAGACTTGAAACAACAACAATTGATTACGCTTGGCGATATGCCTATCGCGGTATTGACTCAAACATTTAATGATGCCTTTACCGGGTATTATGTTCCCATCAATTTTACAGAAGAAGGGATGATGGAGCGAATAAAGAGAACCAGGATTGACCTTACGCTATCTGTAGGGATATTAAACAAGGGAGAGCTGGTCGCTTTCATGCTTACGGGAATTGGCGAGCAAGGAGGTTTGCTAACAGCATATAATGCAGGTACAGGCGTAATCAAAGCTTTTAGACGACAGGGCATGGTACGGCAGATGTATGATTTTGCCATTCCTTTGTGGCAGCAATCAGGGTGCCAAAGAGCTAGCCTGGAAGTGATTACTGAAAACGAGCGAGCAATCAAGGCCTATGAAGGCGTAGGTTTTCAAATAGGTCGTAAGCTCAGGGCATTTAAGAAAAACACGGATAATGCTGTCGCTGAAAAGCCTTCCCCCTTGCGGAAAGTGGCCGTGCCCAATTGGGAGTATTACAGCTCGTTAAGGGCGTTTACGAGTGCTTGGGATTATACCCGTGCCGGTGTAGAAGGACTTATCGTTGATTATACTTTTTATGAATGGGGAATGGTAAACGAGGCTCCCTTAGCTTATGCGATTGTTCATAAAGTAGGGAGAATTGCCCAGGCTGGCGTTCATCCTGAAGGGCCAGCGTGGGAAACACTCTTGGGGGCACTGGAAAACTCCTATGCCCAACTAACTTGGGTGAATATTGATGACCAAGCTACAAAACTGTTCACAGCGATGGATACCTTAGGGTGGGAGCATATCATTGATCAGTACGAAATGGAGCGACCACTGTAAGAAACGGAACTTATAAAGTTATGCTGGGAAGCTTGGAGCAGCATAAAAATGAATTGAGCCTCTGCTAAGCGTAGCCAGATTGAGGTTCAATTTTTGCACAATACTTACATTATTTTATTTAACTTTGCTGATAACAACTAGCCTAAACGGTGCCATTGTTTATGGTGGTATCGTTTTTGAGAAAAAAAGTTGCTGGATAATATTCTTGAATAAAGCAGCGTTTAAGGCTTTGTTCGTATCTATACAGCAACAGCGGATGCGAAAATGCCCTTCTGCACTTAATAAGGATTCACACTACTACACCTCATAAATTTTGTACTATTAGCAATTGTCGCCGATAGGGTAAAATTTTATTTTTAACAGAATCTATTTCGGCCTTTCAGGCTCTTTTACGTATCATTGTAATTCTTTGGAAAATCTGTCGCGGAACAAACCTCCGGCTCCTATGAAAAGACTTAGACAATTAGCACTGTTCACTATCCTGATGACATTCATGCTTTCAGCACGAGGCCAGGATATCCATTTCTCACAGTTTTATCTTTCACCGCTGAATTTGAACCCAGCGATGACAGGTGTAATGAACTGTAACGTTCGCCTCGTCGCGAACTATCGTAACCAGTGGGCTAGCGTATTACGCTCCAATGCCTTCCGGACTTACTCTGTTTCTTACGATCAACGTATTCCTGTTGGCCGTAATGATTACTTCGGTATTGGTGGTACCTTTTGGGGAGACCGTGCCGGTGAAGCTGATTTTGCAACCCTTACGGGTAAGCTTTCTGCTTCTTACTCCAAGAAAATGGGAGGCTCACGTAACTATGGTCACTACCTCGTTGTAGGTGCTGAGGCCGGCGTTGCTCAACGGAGTCTTGATTTTCTCAACTTGCGTTGGGGGCTTCAGCACGACGGTGAAGGTGGCTTCGATGCTAACCTTGACCCCGGTGAAACCAGCTTTGACCGCGACGAATTTCTCTTTGGAGATTTGGCAGCTGGTTTGCTATGGTTTATGACCTTCGACAAGAACAATAACCTTTACATGGGTGGTTCTTTCCATCACCTTAATCGTGCTGATCAATCGTTCAGTAGCCAGGATCAGGATTTACTGTACAGCCGCTTTACTGCACACGCTGGTGGTGAATTCCTGGTGTCCAACCGTTTTGGCCTGGTTCCCGGTGTAATTGTGATGAGCCAAGGACCTTCCTTCCAGGTAAACGCAGGTACCAGTTTCAAATTCCTTTTGGGTACTGGCCGTCAGGCTGGAACACAATCTTGGCAGTTTGGTCTTTGGACACGTGTTTCCAACAAGATCAACTCTGGTGTCTTAAATGATGCTGTGATTTTGTCTACTCGCTTCGATTTCGATGCCTTTACCCTTGGGTTTAGCTATGATATCAATGTTTCACCATTGAAAGCGGCTTCTAACTACAATGGTAGTTTCGAATTAGCGATGCAGTACAAAATTTGTGGCCCTGCTCGCCGTGGCGTTTACTGTCCTTCTTTCTAAGGAACAGCACAAATGCCTACGGACTAATATCCAAAGTGATCTAACGGATCGCTTTGGATATTTTTTATTGTAATATGTTCGTTGGATAATATCGGATTCGGTATATTAGCGAATAGGTGCTACCTTAGCATCGGTTTAGAAAACCAATCCCCGACGTATAAACCGTGTATAGACTACAATCTGGTAGTCTGCTCAAAAACTAAAACGAATGTTTAATAAAAGCGGAAAAAAAGAAATGAGTAGTAAGTCATCCCCTTCTCCGTCGCCTTCTGGCGGGCACTCTTTGAACAGTATTGTAGAAGGCACAAAAATTGAAGGAACAGTCAATGCTAATAGCGATATCCGAGTGGATGGAGCAATCAAAGGTAAACTCTTCTGTGATGCGAAAGTAATCATCGGGCCTACGGGTAAAGTGGATGGTGAAATTCGGTGCGCGAATGCTGTTGTCGAAGGCCGATTTGATGGAACGATGACGGTTAAGGAACTACTTAATATCAGGGAAACAGCAGCTGTAGATGGTGATATCACTTGTGGCAAATTGATCGTACAGCCAGGAGGCACCATTGATGGTAACCTGACGATGGCATCAGGTGGAAAAAATAGTATAGCAGGCAGTGCAAAAAAGGCTGCTACTGAAAAAACAGAGAAAGTTGCCGGATAAAGAACCAGATCAGAACGATCAAGGCAGGAAGCGGGTACAAAATTATATGAAGTACTCGGGGATGGCAATGCAAATGGGCATCATTATTCTCTTAGGAGTTTTTGCTGGCCAAAAGCTGGATGAATATTTTCAAACATCTCCCTTCCTGACAGTGACGCTGGCTTTACTTTCTATTTTTGCAGCGCTATACAGTACGCTTAAAGACTTGCTGTAATAGACGGTGTAAATTAATCCTTCATCCCGAATTTTGAGTAAGTACTCAGAGTTCGGGATGTGTTTTATTACAAATCAATATGACTAACAAAACATTTTTTCTGCAATTGGGAGGCGTTATACTAATTACTGTTGCGGCGCTGCTGGGTTTGTTTCAGGTGCCCAAGTTAGCTCCTTATCAATTGTTGGGCTGGATCAGCCTTGGCGGGTTCGTCTTTCTGTCGGTCGTGATGTTCTTGATAGGCCGTAGCGCTGCTAACAGTGCCAATAAAAACACATTCACGAATACGATTATGATATTTACGATGGGCAAAATGATGTTGGCCATCATGATTGTCTATGCTTACTTACAGCTGGCAGAACCTACCGATAAGTTCTTCGTGATCCCTTTCTTCTTGGTCTATTTTGTTTTTACGGCTTTTGAGACTTATTTCATGATGAAACTGGGTAAGGCCGGCGTGTAATTCTTCATAAAGGCTAGCAAATTCGTGCCTTATTTTCGCCGACCCCTTAAAGTTCAAGCAGCCCTTCTGGTAGGGTCATGAACAGTACTTGCTCTTTTTTATTTACCTGTTCAATAAGATCGGCATGTAACGGGATCATGATTACTTTGCCTTTGTAGTTCACTTCCGCTAGATAATGCTCTGGTAAGTCGATGATCTCTTTGATCTTGCCAATTATCCCATTAGTGATATCGACAATAGTATAACCGACATACTGCTCAAAGGGATTGTCTGCCGGAATATCTTCGACAGCGATCGTAAGGAGGTTTTGAGGAAGATAAATATCCCTTTGCTGTAGCATCTGGGCAGATTCTTTATCGTCAACTTCTTCCAGTTTTACCAGGTTTCCTCCACTGCGCCAAGCTTCTACAAAATGAGGAACATACTGGCTGCCTACAGCAATGAGTAGGCTATCCTGCTGGATAACATCTTCAAAGTACACATCCTCAATACTGACTTTCATCTCCCCACGAAGGCCGTGAGGGCGACCCATACGGCCTACCTTGGTCATTTCGCCTTTCATCATTGTACCAACCATTGTTTGATAATAAAACCACCTTCTGCTTTTTCGCGCCAAGGTAGATCGAGACAGGCTCCGGTATCACCATTGCAGCAAAGCTGACATTGGGTTTCAAACACTTCTAATTCTCTGTACACCAGCCCTGTGTTTTTGGCATAGCCTTCAATAGCCAGACGTCGGTTGAGCAGGTTTTCATAATCAGCGCCTTCCACCAACGTTAGTTGGTCGTAGGTCTTGTCCATCACCGTCCCTGCTTGTTCAAAACTGAGGTAGCGGTAATTCCAATCAACATAAATTTGGATAGGTTGGCCAGCCACTTCGATTTCCCGGAAAGGGTCAAAAGCAACGTGCCCGTCCCAGTTCTGATCAGCACGTAGCGGGAAGACCATTTTTACAAACTCCAGGTTATCTTCCTGCCGATAGGCGCGGAGATCGTCGCGTCGGAGCAAGAAAGTTTGGCTAAAACGCCAGGCTGTACTGTCTACACGACGATCATAGCGTTCGCCGCGATACCAAAGCTGCCCTTCCAAATCGCGCAAGGTATCCACAAGGGTTTCCCTGACATCTAGGCGCGCGGAGTCAAATAGGATACCTCCCACCTGAGGGCGCAACACAATGCTGTCCATCAAGTAGTTCCACTCCATACCTACTTTCAAAGGAAAATAATCATACCCCTTATCTGTACGGGGTTCGGCCGTTTCACCTTCGCAGGTGAGTAAGAAAATTGTAGTGAGGAAAAGTAGACCAGTAAAAAAAATATTGGCTCCTTTCATGCTTAGGTGGAATTAGTTTTCTCCAAATTTATGCCCACCATAAATGATACCTCCACCCACAACATCATCGCCTTCGTAGAAAACAGCTGATTGTCCAGGCGCAACACCTTTAACGTTGGCCATAAAGTTCACGGCAACATGATCACCTGTTTGTACCATGGTGCTGAGTGCTCCAGGATCTTTGTAGCGGATTTTTGTCACCAACTCCAAGTCACTGGGGATGGTCGCATATTTGTGGTTATTCACTTGTCCAACATTCATACCATTACGGATGAGTTCGTCAGAGGTGCCCAGCACAACGGTATTGGTGTCTGGCTTGATTTCTGTCACAAACATAGGTTGACCAAAAGCCATGCCCAGTCCTTTACGTTGCCCAATCGTATAAAAAGGGTAGCCTTGGTGCTTACCTATGACTTCACCACTGGTTGAAACGAAGTTGCCACCGGCTACTTGTCCTTCCAACTCAGGAACCCTGCGCTTCAGGAACCCCCGATAGTCATTGTCGGGGACAAAGCAAATCTCGAAGCTTTCCGCTTTCTTGCTCAATTCCTCATAACCAAGATCTGCGGCCAATTGACGGACTTCCGGTTTGGTCATTCCTCCCAGGGGGAAGCGGCTTCGAGCCATACATTCTTGGCTCAAACCCCAAAGGACATAAGATTGGTCTTTATTTAGATCGGCACTTTTTTGAACAAAGTAGCGTTCGTTCTCATGTTTGATTTTGGCATAATGCCCCGTAGCTATAAACTCACAGTCCAGTGCATCAGCCCGCTTCAGTAGCGAGTTCCATTTGATATGGGTATTGCAGAGAACACAGGGGTTGGGAGTACGCCCAGCCAGGTATTCGTCCACAAAGTTATCGATCACATAATCGCCGAATTCTTCTCGGATATCAACGATAAAATGGTGAAAGCCCATCATTACGGCTACTTCGCGTGCATCATTGATGCTGTCCAGGCTACAGCAGCCTGTTTCTTTCTTTGACCCACCACTATTGGCGTAGTCCCAGGTTTTCATCGTAATCCCCACCACTTCATAGCCTTCCTCGTGGAGTAACATAGCAGTAACTGTAGAGTCAATGCCTCCACTCATCGCTACCAGTACTTTTCCGTGCTTACTCATTCGTTATGTTTAGACGTTGTGCTGCAAAAATACAAATTAACCCTCGAAATAGTTCTCTGTAAGAACACGTTAGCTCAATAACGAACACCTTTCACCTGTAAATGATTAAAAAATGACCGATATTGGCGAAATCAAAATTCCACATCAATATGAAATACCTATCCTTTAGCCTTTTTATTTGCCTAACACTACTGAGTAGCATGACCTTTGCTCAAGAGGAAGAGTACGGCCTGGCGTCTTACTATTCTGATGATTTCGAAGGGCGTTCTACTGCTTACGGAGACACTTACAACAAAGATGAATTGACCTGTGCGCATAAGCGCTTTCCTTATGGTACGATTCTAAAAGTCACCCGCCTCGACAACAAAAAATCCGTACGGGTAAAAGTTATCGACAAAGGGCCGTTTATCAAAGGCCGCGTTGTAGACCTTTCTCGTCGTGCTGCCGAAGTGCTGGGCATTGTAGGAATGGGATCAGTAGAGGTAAAAGTCGAGAAAGTTGGCAGCGGCAATAGTAGCCCTGCTGAGGAAGAAACCCAGGTAAGGTCGACACCCGTAGAGACGCCTCGTTCCTATGACGAACCGACTCCTGAAAGAATTGCAACTACACCAGCTGCGGAACCCAAGCCTGTCGCTACCACCCCCGCACCTACACCAGAAAAAGTAGCAGAACGCCCGGTAGAGACCACTGCTAAACAAGCAGACCCTGTGGCAGCTAAGCCCACAACAACGACCCCAACGGTGAATGCCTCTAAAGATCGATTTTCACCGGTAGGAAAAGATTATAATCCTTATGGTCTTTACCGTATCGTCTTGGAGAAGCCGGATGCTCAAACGGGTTTTGGCGTGCAAGTGGCCTCTTTTACCAGTTACGAAAATGTCATGCAGCGCGTAGCCGATCTACAAGCTCAGTGGTTTGATAATATCCTGATTAGTATTGAACCAGGAGAAGGAGGTAAGAGTAGCTACAAGGTTATTCTCGGGCCCTTTGATGATCAAAAAACGGCACAACATTATCAGGCGAGCTTGGCTAGTCGTTACAAAATTAGAGGTTTTGTCATTGATTTAGCAGGATTGAAGTATTAAGTGCCATCCTGGTACCATGCTCCGGCCTAAAGGCTTACGCGCTTTCTGTTTCAATTTCAACCACCAAAGGCACTTAAGAAAAAATACTTAGGTGCCTTTGGTGGTTTAAAAAACGTTTTTTGATCCACCTTGATTTTGTCGTGAAATAGGCTTATTTTAGGAATACTTTCGCGCAAAATCTCTACCCTATGCCTAATGTAAAACCTTCTGCCCAGATGGGCTTGACATCTTTAGTACCTGCTCTTTTTGTTTTTTTGCTATTTCTTTTCTTTTTCCCTTCCTCCCTTTGGGGGCAATGTACAAATCCTACTATCTCCTTACCGGATGTAAGTATTCCTGTGGATGGTGATGTGGCTAATGCCTATTGTGTCACACTTACTTTTGACCCGATGGAGACAGGTCTGCCTGCGGGCATTTCGATGGATATTTGGCATACCTGGCAAGGAGATTTAGGTATTTGGATTTTGGCCAATGGTAATTACCTCAATATCGTACAGCGTCCTGGCGTATTGGAAAGTTGTGATGGTGGCTGCCCCTGTGGCGACAGTGGCGATTTAGGGACGCAGGCTAACCCTGCAACCTACACTTTTTCTGATGCAGGAGGGAACGATCCCGAGTTGGGTATGAGCCCTAATGGAGGAAGCTACGGGATCACAGCAGATGATGGCTGTGGCCTGGGAACTCCGGGGATAAATTCTTTTATGGACTTGTGGGATACCTTTGACCCTGGCGAGGAAATATCGGCAGTACTATGTATTTCAGATCATGCAGGTTCTGATTTTGGGGAGGCTTCCAATATTACTTTTCTCTTCCCAAACCCAGTGATTTGTGGCTGTACGGACCCCATTGCCGATAATTATGACCCGGTAGCCAGTGTAGATGATGGTAGCTGTACCTATTTGTGCCCTAGTTTTGGTACGACCATTAACGAAACAAATTATGAGTTTTGTAATGGAGAAGAGCGAGTACTCACGCTGTCGGTAGCTACTCCTACGGCCAACGGCCCCGTTTACCAGTGGACGGGGACTAATGGGGGAACAGCCTTTTTGTCAAACCCAGGAGCCAGCACCACCCAGGCGACTATTCCAGCTTCGTTTAGTGGGATAATTCAGTATACCGCAACGATTACGGATGTGGAGGGTTGCGTTGAGTTTGCTACGGCAGAGGTGGTCGTTAACCCATTGCCTGTTTTTAGTATCCTTGGTTCGGAAAACCTTTGTGCTGGAGATAGCCTGGATTTGCAACCCGACCGAATGGCCGATAATTACCTGTGGTCGACGGGAGATACGGTCCCCTTGTTGCAGGTGAGGACCTCGGGGACTTTTGGTCTCACATTGACAGATGCAACGGGTTGCAGTTTTGCTGATGAGTTAACGGTGCAAGAGTACCCACTACCACTGCCACGCATCCAGGGGCCAACATCAATTTATGTTGGTGAGGAAGTGAATTTGCGCGTTCTGGAAACTTATGCTGAATACCAGTGGTCTACTGGAGGAACGACACAGCTGATTACGGTAGATAGCCCCACGGTTTACCAAGTTACAATCACAGACGAAAATGGCTGCCCAGGTATTGCGTCCTGGACGATAGCGGAGGAAACGGGGTATAAACTATTTACACCCAATGCTTTCAGCCCCAATCTGGATGGAGTCAATGATCATTTTTATTTCTTCAGTGATCGCCGTAGTATAGAACAGATCGTACAACTTCAGGTCTTTGATCGATGGGGTGGGCTGGTGTTCTCGAATGCCAACTTTGCGCCGGATATTGCCAAAGAAGGCTGGGATGGCACCCGGAGCGGCAAGCTAGCCACGGCGGGCATCTATGTTTGGTCAGCAGTGGTAGAGCTGGTCAATGGGGAACAAGTTGCGCTGCAAGGAGATGTGCTTTTGCTGGGAGGGGAGTGATATTATCGCGTAGGGCGTTAGCCCGAAGCTCGCCGCAGAGACGAGGAGGACCAGGGATGGACGGACCGCAGGGACAAACAGCCCGGTGCCAATGACCGCTAGGGAAGGAGGCAGGGCCCAATAAACATTTAAAATCCACCCCAGTGTTCTTCGCTCCATAGCCAGGGCCAACCACTGATTTCTATCCTTGGTTCACTGATACTGTCGTTGGGCGCTAGTCTACGAATGGTCAATGATTCGCTGTTGGGAGCAATCTCGGTTGTGTTGCGCAGTTGGAATCCGGCGCGTTGGAGGTATGGTGCTATAGGTAAGGTGAGCGGATCACTCTCGTTGAGGCCGATTTCTTTGGTGTTGGGAAGTGTTTTTTCGATTTGGGTTTGTAGTCGTTGTGGCCAGTTGCGTTGTAGGTGGATGAAGGGGTAGACCTGTATCCAGAAAAAGAGTAGGGCTATCAGGCCTGCGAGTGTCATACCACCCAGGACATAGTCGCGGCGGTTGCCATAGAGCCCAATGACGCCCACGAAGCTAAACATCCAATAGGCGGCAGAGCAACCCAGGACGGCCCGGAAGCCATCGTTTTGGAACTGGATGAAGCCACCAAGTAGGGTAAGTGCTACGAGGAAAAAGACGAGAATAATATGTAGTACCTGCCCCGTTTTTACCCAGTCTTGCCAGGGATAGTTGGGTGCTTTGAAGTAGTTTTCGAGTTGCTTGGCTGTGAGAAAAATTAGTAAAAAAGGAAATACGAGCGAAAGCGTAAGAAAGCTACCCAGCAGACCAATGAGCAGTAACTGAGAGAGTTCTTCCCCTCTTTTTACTTTGTAGAAAAGGTCGCGGAGTGCGGCCAGCGTGAAGCCAATGAATGGAGCGATACCGAGTAAGGCGTAGAAGAAGAATTTGAGGTGGCCCAGGTTTAGAAAGTTGAAGTAGAAATAATTTCCTAAAGAGCCATGATAACCCAGTGCCCAATTCAAGAGGAGCGATAAACCAAAAACAAGGTAGATGATGACAAAAGGCTTGCCTATCTGTTTTTTAAGGTCCTCATTTTCGGCCACTAGGATACGAAAATAAGCGACCTGCCAGATGACAAACAAGACGAGACTGGCCCAACTGCCCACCAGGATAGCCAATGCTCCGAGTATGCTACTGCGTACCAACCACTTGCGGGTAGGTGTCTTTGTGAAATGCAGTAACGATAGCCAAAAGCCCAGCTCCAGGCCAAAGCGCCAGATGTCGAGGCTGGCCGTTTTGGCCAATACTGGTAGTAGTAGGGAGGCCGCCCCTACAAGTAAGGTAAGTTCTACGGAGCGATTACCAAACAGGGCTTTGCCCCATTGGAAAAATAGTGTAATGCCGAGAAGGTAAAATATTAAGCCGGGTACTCTGTAAGCCAGCAGCCAGTAGGGCGACTCAGCAGGGATGGTGCCCATAAAAGCACTTACCCAGGTAGTAGCAGGGGAGGTTTGTACCCCCGACCAGATAAGCTCTGCTTCGGCAGATGGCCAAATATTGATATAGTCTAAGCCCACCAGTAGTTGGGCTACCGCCAAAAATGCGACCGCCCAGCAAAAGAAGCGATAACGAGAAGAAGGGGGGGGCGGAAGTGGGGGAGTAACAGTCTTGCCTTTACGCATGCTTTTATGTATCTTGTATATTAGACCTGTTCTGTGGGGATCATTTCGTGTTTTCCCTAGGGCAAAAAAAAGCCAGCGGGCCGAAACGAAAAAGCTTAATCGAACGTTAGTATTTCAAAATAAACAGCTTATGCGCTTCTTAACACTCTTTTCTTTACTATTCTTTTTCGCCGCTTGTGATAACAATACTGTTTCGCAAGAGGAGTTGACGAACGATTCCCCGATGGAGGTTCAGTTGTCGGATAATCCACAGTGGGAAAAAGACAATTTACGCCTTTTGCCCATTGTCGCCAGTGAGGCTTATCTGGATGAACAACAATCGGTGGCGCAATATAAGGTTTTAAGCGAAGCTCTGGAAAATGAGCGTTTCCGGGTTTCTGAAAAAAAGCCTTACGGTCGCTTTACAGATGCCGGTGCCGTGAATACGCTAACGGTGCAAAACAAAACCGAAGACCCTATTTTCTTGATGGCTGGCGAAGTAGTGCAAGGTGGTAATCAGGATCGCGTGATCGCCGAAGATGCTGTTATTGCTGCCCGTAGCATTCAGGATATGCCCGTTTTTTGTGTTGAACACGGTCGCTGGACCTATGAAGGCGACAAGGCGCTGAATGAAGGGGATAAGAAGATTTTTGCCTTCCGTGGTTATTATAATGTAGCATCTAGCGAAGTACGCCGTTCGGTAGCTACGGGCAACCAGCAAGCTGTATGGGACCAGGTTGCGGATATTCGTACTCGCTACAGCCTTGATGCGGGCACACAGGCTTATGCCGATTTGGAGAGTAACGAAGAATTTGTGAATGACCGTACCAGCTACGAACGTTTCTTTGGCGATAAGTTGGCAGAGAA
The DNA here is from genome assembly GCF_000379805.1 of Lewinella cohaerens DSM 23179. Classification (GTDB taxonomy): domain Bacteria; phylum Bacteroidota; class Bacteroidia; order Chitinophagales; family Saprospiraceae; genus Lewinella; species Lewinella cohaerens. Next base: position 161,768 of record NZ_KB903534.1, read on the forward strand.
CGAAACCATTGTAGGCTTTGTAGCGGTGAGTGGTAATCAGATTTTGGGTGCAGATGTCTTCGGTCACCCCACATTACTAAACCGTCAATTTGCAGCTGTATTGAGTAGCTACGCTACGGATGCACTTACCCTGGGCAACGACAAGGAGCTAAAGTCTGCTAATTTAGCGGCTTTCGTTGATGGCTTACAGGCTGACTTGGCGGACGAAAAAGGTTTTCGCCAGGATGGGAAGTTGGTGCATTATGCTAAGTTGCGGTAGATGTATAGTCCTCCAAGGCAGGATTTGTGAATTCTGACCTGGAGGACTATATGCTGTTTCTTCTTAATCAAAAGGCCCTGACGGGGCGAACTTTGAGAGAACTTGCTTTCAAATACGCTGTGGGAGTCCCGCCGGCAAATGATACTGCCCAGGCTCCTATGTCTCTTTGTTCATTTGAAGTCCAGTAAGAATCGTTGCCAAAATTGTCGACATGCCCTCTTGCTTCAAGGTTGTAGTAAATGAGAAACATTCCTCCTCTTGATGGCAGGAACCAATCATCATAAACGCCATCAGAATAGTTGGCGCAGGCATCGGCAGCATGCCCACTGGCGCAAGGTGAATTTAAAATTTGGAGGGTATTCATTATGCCATCTCCCGGCCTGGCACCTTGTGCTGTTTCTTCTGGATAAATAGGGTCTGAAGTAAGGTTGAAAAGGTCAATGTCTTCTTCGTCACAGCCCCATTTGTACCTTTGGTCGAGATTAGTTAGTGCGCAGACTAAACCTTCTTTGCCTTCAATAATATCTTCGGTGTCAATGTAGAAGATATACCCACCAGCATACAATTTACCGTGTAAACTATCAATAGATATTCCACTTTCGACCAATTCCAAAGGTGTTTCATTTAGCAAGCGTACAACGACTGGCGTATACAGTTCGCATTGCTCTCCTGAATAGCCAGATGGGCATTCACAGGTTCCTGTCACACAATTGCCTCCATTGAAGCAAGTAACATTTTCGCAAAGGTCCATTTCTATGACTACTATATCATCATCTTTTTTACAGGATACGTTTAGTGCCAACGTAATGAGTAATATTATTAGCAGCTTGATTGATTTCATGTTTGGATTATAATTAAGGCTAAGGTTTAGAGAGCTTTTATAGTTTTGCATTGACTTACAGTCACAATATACTAGCTCTTATTATCTTTTATGGAGGGATACGCTAAATCAGGAGTGAAAATGAGGCATAGGTNCAATCAAGGCTGAACGAAGACGGAATGAAAACCGTATTGTCGAAAAACTTCGATAATGCAATTTTGCTTTTATCTTCGCGCTATGAAAGAGGTAAGTCAACTGATCGAACTGCTCCGGATGGAGCAACTGGAAGTCAATCTTTTCCGCGGACAAAGCAAAAGCGTAGGCAGTGAGCGGGTTTTTGGTGGCCAGGTGATGGCCCAAGCGCTTAGCGCTGCGATGCAAACGGTACCTGACGACCGGTTTGTACATTCCCTGCACAGTTATTTTTTGCTTCCTGGAGATCTCGAAGTACCTATTGTGTTTGAGGTAGAACGCATTCGCGATGGGGGGAGCTTTACTACCCGCAGGGTGAAAGCGATACAGCACGGTGCCGCCATTTTTCATCTTTCTGCCTCTTTTCAACTTGCCCAGGAAGGCTATGAGCACCAGATGGAGAAGCCGAGAGTATCTGCTCCGGAAGACTTGCCCAGTTGGGAAGGCCTCGCCAAGCAGTTTGGTGATATGATTCCGCCTAATCTGAAAAAGATGTTGGATATTGAGCGCCCGCTGGATTTTCGCCAGGTGGAGTTCATTAATCCGATGGTACAGGAAAAGTACGACCCTGTTCGCCACGTCTGGATGAAGGCCAAGGGGGAGATGCCGGAAGATCGCCGTTTACATGATTTAGTATTGGCTTATGCGACCGATTATAATTTGTTGACGACGGCTTTGTTACCTCACGGCTTTGCTGCCGATTTTCGCAGCTTGACGCTGGCTAGCCTCGATCATTCGATGTGGTTTCACCGCCCGTTTAGGATGGATGAATGGTTGCTTTATGCACTGGATAGCCCATCGGCTTCAGGCGCGCGTGGTTTTACTCGCGGCCAGGTTTTCTCCCAGTCGGGGGAGCTGGTAGCTAGTGTGGCCCAAGAAGGCTTGATGAGGCCGAGGAGGTAGTGTGTAGGTTTAACCTTGTTAGTGGCTGATTATTATCATTTATTGATATTTTACTCTGGCTAAAATCTACCCGGCTCAGCTTCTTCCACTATTGCGAATGCTGCCTCGTAGATGTCTTCTACACCAGGCTTGCTGAAGTAGTCGCCGTCGGAGCCGTAGGCAGGGCGATGAGCTTTAGCAGAAAGTGTTTGCGGAGCGGCATCCAAATAGCAGTAACCATTTTGCTCTTCTACAATTTTCTGTAGGATGTAGGCGGAAGCACCACCAGGGACATCTTCATCTACAATAAGGAGGCGATTGGTTTTCTTTAAGCTGGCAATAATGCGGTGTTCCAGGTCAAAAGGCAGTAATGTTTGGATGTCTACCAGTTCAGCGCGAATCCCATCTTTTGCCAATAGTTCACAAGCTTCTATTGCCAGACGGACACAGCTACCGTAGGTAAGTAGCGTAAGGTCGTCGCCTTCCAGCAGTGTTTCCGGTACACCTAAGGGGACGGTGTATTCTCCTATGTTTTCAGGCATACGTTCTTTGCGGCGGTATCCATTTAGGCACTCGATAACGAGGCCGGGTTCGCCACTCTGTAATAAGGTGTTGTACATGCCTGCTGCCTGAACCATGTTACGTGGGGTACATACATAAATACCACGCAATGCATTGATGATCATACCCATTGGTGAGCCAGAGTGCCATATCCCTTCAAGGCGATGCCCTCGCGTACGAATGATGGCGGGGGCTTTTTGTATTCCGTTGCTACGCCACCTTAGGGTAGCGAGGTCGTCAGACAAAGGCTCAAGGCCATAGAGGAGGTAGTCGAGGTACTGTATTTCGGCAATTGGCCGCAAACCCCTCATGGCCATTCCGATGGCTTGGCCCATAATTGTCCACTCTCGGATGCCGGTATCGAAGACACGTTCCTGGCCATATTTTTCCTGTAGTTTTGAGAAGCTTTGGTTAACACCACCAATCTGACCTACATCTTCCCCGAAAGCGTATAGCTCAGGGTACTTTTCCAATGCGTAATCAAAAAAAGCATTCAGAATTTGATAACCGTTGCGCGAAGGGCTGTCGGGAGAGAATCGGGGGCTAATAGCTGGCACTCGGAGTGCCGAATCATTGCCCTCACTGTGCAAATGTTGGCTGTACTTGTGATGATATTTTTTTTCAATAGGGTCAAGCCAAGCCTTTATTTCAGTATATAGCGGGTGGTTCGTTCTGCGGAGGTGAAATGTCAAGCGCCTTGCGTTACTGCATACTTCATGTACCTGGGGATGTGTATGGAGTTGTAAACCTTGCAGGAGAGCTTGAATCGTAGTATCGTCTGCGGGTAGCTGTTGGTACCAGTTTTGTAACTGATTGGTGTAATTTCGAGCAGGTATATTAAACGCTTTCCAAGCGGCATCTCGACCAGCCTTGGCTATTTTTTTAGCTTGCTTGCGAATGTCACTGATCTCTTCCTTTTCGGCGATACCTTCTGCGGTGATCCATTTTTCCATTTGCAGGATACAATCGTATTCTTTTTCCCACGAAAGGCGTTCTTTGGTTTTGTAGCGTTCATGTGACCCGGAGGTGGAGTGCCCTTGGGGTTGGGTTAATTCTTCTATATGGAAAAGAGCTGGTTCGTGGCGTTCTCTTACTTGTTCGATGCCCAGTTGGATTTGATCAACGAGGTGCGCGTAATTCCAACCTTGGAGGTTGTGAATTGCAAACCCTGTTTTATCCTGTTCTGTGGCTAGACCGCTCACGGCTGTCGAAATACTGCCTTTGGCAGTTTGTAGTTCTTTGGGAACACTGATACCGTAGCCGTCATCCCAAACAAAAACAGCTAAAGGCACTTGTTGTACGGCCGCAGCATTAAGCGTTTCCCAAAAGACGCCTTCCGAGGTACTGGCATCGCCAATTGTGCAAAAGCTAACCTCTTGGCCTGTTTTTGAGAATTTATTTTCTTGTAGTGCTTCGTTACTGCGGTATTTCTTGCTGGCTAAAGCCAAGCCAAGTGCACGAGCCATTTGACCTGCTGTAGGTGCGATATCTGCACTTACATTGTACAATGTGGTCGTATCATACCAATTTCCTTCTTTGTCAATGGTTGGCGTAGCGAAGTGGGCATTCATTTGGCGGCCTCCAGAGAAAGGGTCGTTGTCTGTGTCAGCGTATAGTTGGGAAAAAAAAGCTTCGATATCCAACAAGCCCATGGCAAACATAAAGGTTTGATCGCGGTAATATCCAGATCTGAAATCACCTTTGCGAAAAGCGCGTGCCATGGCTACCTGGGGAACTTCTTTTCCATCCCCACTGATACCAAATTTAGCTTTACCTGTGAGTACTTCGCGGCGGGCTAGCAAGCTTACTTCTCGGCTAATACAACAAATACTAAAATCATTTAGAATCTCTTCCTTACTTAGGTCAGCAGTGAGTCGTAGCTTGTTTTCTGCCAGGGCAGCAAGATCGGGCTTAAACATGGTTTTATCGTATTTGGTCGGCTAGGAATAAACAACAAGGGCTAGCTGTGGTTTAAATAGGCTATTAGAAAAATCTGGTAGCGATATACTTGTCATTCAGGTAGGATGGGTGGTTAGTCCAAATTAAGAATATCGATACTAAGTAAGTAAAATGAAAATAATGCAATTTTTTAACGGAAAAACTGCAGTGTATCGAAATTAAATTCCGAATGAGTGTTTTTTCTAGCTTCAAAAATAATTAAAATTCTGTTAAAATGCTACTGTATGAGCTGTTAATATATCTTTCTTTCGTTTTCAGATCGGCATTTGAAGAATAGTGACTCGTTAGTAATGTTATCGTCAGAATTGCAAATAGCTTATTAACTAATCATTAACCCCACTATCTGGTCTTTCGGCTTTTAAAATGGGTTTAAATCACCTATTTTTGTGGAGATCAAATTACAAATTGAAACCAATCAATAAAATTTAGCTCATGAAGCGTATATCCCTTTTCTTATTTTTGGCTCTAGGTTTGAGCATTTCCCTGACTGCTCAGGTGATTGAAGCACCAGTAGAAGAATCAGTTGAAACTCCTTCTACCGACGGTCCTCAAATGGAATTTACAGAAACTACTGTTGATTACGGAACGATCGAACAAGGTTCAGATCCTTACCGTTTCTTCGAGTTCACCAACCCTGGTACTGCACCATTGGTAATCACCAATGCTAAAGGTAGCTGTGGTTGTACTGTTCCTACTTACCCAAAAGAGCCTATTTTGCCAGGTAACTCTGCTGAAATCAAGGTTCGTTACGATACTAACCGTGTTGGTCCTTTTACTAAGCGTGTAACGCTTACGACCAATGTAGGTGAAGAGCCAATCGTTCTAACCATCAAGGGGAAAGTAGAAAAGAAGCCAGAAGAACCAGCTGGTGTACCTACCAATGAAGGTGGTATGTTTAACAGTGGTGGCAAGTAAGCTACTGTTGTTGGGTCTACCTAGCTAGTGCTGGGGCAGATAATTTCCCGGATAGGGCCATGAAAGTGGTTGTATCCGGGATTTTTTTTTGCAAACAGGTAGGTTTTAGAAAAAGAAAAACCCTTGCTTCAAGGGAAGCAAGGGCCTCTAACCCAAACAAATAAACACAAAAACTACTTTTTGATGACACAATAATAAAGCCTTTTTTTTAACCATGCAACAATTTACATTACTTTATACATGGAAGTTTTTGGCTATCTGTAGTTAAGTTGCTTGTAATCAGTTTTTTATGATAAATTATTGTTTTTTATAATGTAATGACATGGAATTTATTACTGTTGCTATTTTTTACAAAGTGACATTTTATATTTTTTTGTAAAAAAACGAAAAATGTGACATGGTTGAATTTTTATTTTGTTTTAAGTTGTTGATTAATAGTTGTTTGTGATTTTTTTTCTTCTGCTTTTGTAATCATGTGGAGTTGTTAGGGACGAGCTTCTCACTTTGTCAGCTAGAAAGAGAAGGAACAATGCTGTTCGCTTTAGGCTAAGTCGCCGAAAGAGAAGTGTTGTTTCGTTGTTTGGATTTGGTCAGGAAAAAGGAACCTTGTTTTTTGCCAAGCGCTATCTACTTGAGTTGGAACAGTATTGATGAAAATTTCATAAGTTTGAACTTGGTTGCTACAGGAAGGGGTTACAATAGAAATAATAAACGGAATGAAAAGCTTAATAAAGTTTGGAATAGGAGTCTTGGTATTGTTATCGCTGATCTATATAGGTAATACACACGGTACTATAAGCCCTCGCCTTCCAGGCTTGGCTGCTTTTTTTAACCCTTTCACAGGTGTATGGCAGCAGGCAGATGCTTCGGAAGTATCTGATCCCTCTACCTTAATTGTTCCAGCTGGTGTAGATGGAGAAGTTGTTATTGATGAGCGGGGTATTCCCCATATTTTTGCAGCCGACCAAGCGTCGGCGCTTTATTTACAGGGGTATCTCCACGCGCGGGATCGCCTGTTTCAAATGGAAGTTTCGACCCGTTCAGCTAGCGGAAGATTGGCAGAGGTTTTAGGTGCTGACTTATTGGAACGTGATCGTGTCCAGCGAAGAAAAGGAATGCTGGTGGCCGCCCAACGGACGGTCGAGGCTTGGCAGCAAAATCCGGAGACATCAGCAGCTATCGCTGCTTATTGTGATGGGGCCAATGCTTATATAGCTCAACTGACACCCAAGGATTACCCCGTTGAGTTTAAACTACTTGGTTTTGCTCCCGAATTATGGACACCTCTAAAAAGTGCGCTGTTTTCCAAAAGTATGGCAGAGACACTTTGTTTTCGTAACAGGGACCTTGCCACAACGAATGCGCGGGCCTTGTTGGGGGATAGTCTTTTTCAGCATTTATATCCAGCACACAATCCAGCACAGTCACCGGTTATAGCAACAACCCCTTGGTTAAATCAGGTAAAGAATACCCCCAAAGATTTAGTTGGAGAAAAAATAGGGGCGCTTTCTTTCCCTGAGTTACCTCAATCACCAGAAGGAATTGGTAGTAACAATTGGGCTTTATCTGGTAGTAAAACAGCCAGTGGGTTGCCGCTTTTGAGTAATGACCCTCATTTAAGCCTTACGCTTCCTTCTATCTGGTACGAGATTCACCTGGTATATGGGGAGCACAATATTTATGGTGTTTCTTTGCCGTCGTTACCGAGTATTCTTATTGGTTTTAATGAGGCGACTGCCTGGGGAATAACCAATGTAGGCCAAGATGTTGCTGATTGGTATAAAATCAATTGGACGGACTCTACCCGTACTCATTATTGGTTGGATGATGAGGCGACTGCTGTTGATTTGGTTAAGGATACGATCAAAGTACGTGGAATGGATCAGCTAACGATTATTGAAACTCCTTGGACTATTTTCGGGCCAGTGGTCTATGATCAACCAGAGGATGAGTATTACAATCTGGCGCTGCGTTGGGCAGCGCATGATGCTCCCTTTGACGAAAATTCTGATAATGTAGAAGTGTTCCTTAATTTGGCTGATGCTGCAGATCTGGATGGTTACATTTCTGCGTTGCGAGCTTTTGATAATCCAGGTTCAAATGTGGTTTATGCCAACCAGAATAATGATATTGCACTAACGGTTACGGGGCATTTTCCCGCCCGCCGACCGGAGCAAGGCCGTTTTGTACAGGATGGTAGTCGTTCTGAAAATGCCTGGCCAGGATTTATTCCCTATAGTGAGATTCCCCGGGATGTCAACCCCGAACGGCAATTTGTAGCTTCGGCAAATCAGCGGTCTGCTGATTTGAGTTATCCTTATTACTACTTGGGAAGTTTCGATGATTATCGAGGGCGTTATATCAATCGTCATTTGCAAGGTGTTCAAGACGCCCGTCCGAAGGACATGATGGCACTGCAGTACGATGCTCATTCTTTGCGGGCAGAAGAGGCAGTACCCATCTTATTAGCGGCACTCGCTGTTAGTCCCCAAAGAGAGAAATTTTCCGAAAGAGGGATTGACTTGTTGAAAGAGTGGGATTTTGTCTACAGGGCTGAAGCCCAAGCCCCTATTGTATTTGACAGCTGGATTGATAGTTTGTATAAACTGACTTTTGATGAGGTGTATGCCCTTAATTCAGAAGAGCGCCCGGTATTATTTCCGGAAACATGGCGCTTTTTAGAATTGCTGCGGGACAAGCCTGAAGACTTAATTTTCGATCATCAAGCTAGTGAAGTGCAAGAAACAGCGCAAGACCTTATTCTACAAGCTTACCAACAAGCTATGGCTGCTGTTTTGCCCATCATTGATGCAGGTACAACCTGGAGTGAGCATAGAGGTACACGTATTCGGCACCTAGCGCGTATTCCTGGCTTTGACTCTGGTCTAATTCATTCAGACGGCGCAAGAGAAACGCCAAATGCACTATCTAGTAACTTTGGACCTTCTTGGCGTATGGTGGTTTCTTTAGAAAAGCCTTTGCGAGCCTGGGGAGTATTGCCAGGAGGTTCTTCTGGTAATGTAGGTAGCCCGTTTTATACGGAAGGCATAGAAGAATGGAGTAAGGGCGAATATTTTGAATTATCGTTGTATCGTAAAGCCGAGGAAGTGCCAGCCCGCGAGCGATTGGTGTTTGAGCGATGATTGGCTTGGAAAGATGAAGTTTATTTAGGGAGGTTGAGGAACATAAAAACCAATTAATTGGTTAACTGGTCTTTATGTTTTTTTATGCTGAAGCTGAATTTTTCATTCTGTGCTAAACGACAAAAGCCTTTTCCCGTTAAGGAAAAGGCTTTTGTCGTTGTAGTAATAAACCCGAAGGGATTTAGAGCTTCAGGCCAAAGCTGTAGTTCAACATTTCCACGATAGGATTACCTTGATTATCGTTATTACGAAGGTAGATGTCGATATCAATGGTTTCGTCTTCGTCTTTATCAGCGCTGTCAAAAACAACTTCGATTGTTCCAGACATACCTGGCTTGAAACGCTTACCTACCAGATCGTCCTGATTGGTAGCTGTACAATCACAGGCAGAAATAAGATCGATGATCAAATCTGCATCTCCACGGTTGGTGAAGGTGTAGCTGAAGGTACGCTTCTCGCCTTTCTTTACAACGCCAATTTTTTTGGTGCGCTCTGTGAACTGCATTATCGGTACATTCTTCAGGTTGGTTTGCCCATAAAGGGTAGACATCTGAGAAATTTTTATTGGGTCATTTTGTTCTACCTGAGCACCTATGTTGTTGCCGCGATCATTCTCGTCTTGCTTTCTGAGTCGAGTAGATTTGACTTGGATAAAGGTTGGTCCTTCCAGGATTTTGAATTCGGTACGACGATTTAGTTGGAAAGCAGCTTCTTGTTGCTCTTCATCAGGTAATGTAAGAATAAATGCCTCGGTGAGAATATCTCCTTCTTTCAGGAAGGGAAACTGTTTCGCTACCTTTGCCGATACCGTTTGTGGTACGGTTTCTCCGTAACCCTGAGGAACAATGCGCGTACGATCAATACCTTTACGCATCAACCAACGGCGCGCAGAATCTGCCCGGCGCTGACTGAGGTCTTTGTTGTAATTGTCTTCCCCACGAGAGTCCGTGTGCGATCCCAACTCTACTTTCATGTCAGGGTACTGCGTCATGATCTCGTAGATCAAGGTAAGATCAATTTCTGCGGAGGTCGTAATACGGTCATCATCAAAATCGTAAAGGATGTTCTCCATTACGATTGGAATATTATTTACAAGCGTATCGAATATAGGTTCTGGTTCACGAGGCTTGAGGAAGAAGCGCTCTTCGAAGGTTTTACTATCCACAACACCCATTGTGGTGAAGGTCGTCGTATCTGGGAAAAAGTCAGGGTGGCTGGCAATCACGGTATAAGAACGCTCGAAATTGAGGCCATAATCAAAGCGATTACCACTGTTCATGGTAAGCGACTGTGTTCCTTCTGCTCCTGCAGCAAGCCCATTGTCGATCAACTGAACGGTTGCTCCTTTGAGGGGCTCGCGTTTAGGCATTTTCTGTGCTTCGTCAATTTCATTGAATACGCCTACTACCAAGTCAACGAATTGGCGAGCGATAGCAAACCCGTAAATGTCATCACAACAAGTTTTACCTCGTACAGAACGTCCTTCCGGGCGATTAGAAGTAAAGAAGCCTTTGTATCCTTCGTCATAAAGACGGAAAGACATTTCGTCTGCTTCCGTATTATAGGCTTTGCCCATGTTGTTGGGCTCCGACCATTCGGTGCCGTTCCAAACAGCATAGAAGATGTCTAAACCACCCAAAGATGGGTAGCCATCAGAACTGAAGTAAAGGGTACCATCAAACCAGTATGGCGTCATCTCATCAGCAGGGGTATTAATACCTGGGCCAAGATTTACAGGATCACCATATACACCTTCTCCTTGATGAGTAGCGTAGTAGATATCCATGCCGCCTTCGCCACCATCCATATTACTTACAAAGAAGAGTACTTCTTTGCCGTAGAGTTCACCAACAGAAGGTTGTAAGGCCAGGTATTCACCATTGACACCTACTACTTCGTTTGCACTTTTCCAAGCGCCGTCACCGCCCTCACTGAGGTAGATTTTTGATTCTGAAGGTACATTACCTGTCAATAGAATCCGGTTGAAAAACATCCGGCGGCCATCAGGAGACAGCGATACGTTGGCGCTGTGATAGCCAGGACGGTTGATCTCGACACCCAGTGGTTCAGGATCTCCATATTCTACTACCTCTTCACCTTCACGGTTTTTTTCTACAGTAATCTGCGATTGGAAGATACGCGCGAATTTTTCGGGATCATCCTGATCATCTGCTTCAATTATTTCTTTTCCTACGCTTTTACCTACCCAAGAGGCGTAGTAAAGGGTACGGCCAGAAGGGCTAAGTGCAGGTGTGTACTGAGACACGGGAGTATTGATTTTTTTACGATCCAGTGCTTCCACAGCTACTCCTTGGGCATTCCCTGGTAGAGACATGCCTAGTTCTGCACCTGCTAGTTCCATTTGTGCTAAACGCTTTTTATCGGCATCAGAGCCGGCGTCCAGATACTGTTGGAATTCCTGCATGGCTTCATCGTACTTGCCTTGCATTTTGAGAGTACGACCATACTTGTAGCGTTGCTCGATGAACTCATTTTCGGTATCGCGGCGCAATAAGCGCTTGTACCAGCGTTCTGCCTGGCGATAATCCCGCAATTGGTAGTTAAGTTCAGCAAGAATAGGGATGAGTTCTTCATCCTCGCGCTCTTCATAGGCCAGTTCATACTGTTCCAAGGCACGGTAATAATCATTACTGGCCATTGCCGTTTCCCCGAGTTCCAGCATGGTTTCGTAGGAAGAGGTTCCAATAGGTTGTGCGGAGAGAAAAGCAGTACTCAGCACAAGACAACAAATCAGGCTAAAAATATTCTTCATAGCTCGAAAGCTTGACTTTTTGTAATAGTAGTAAAACGTTTTTGCAGCTTGTTTAGGGTGCAGCTGCTCCACTTTAAGACTCGCAATTAGAAGCGAGGACACAAAATGGTCGGTGGCAACTCGGGTTGCTTGTAAATCTTGATGATGTAATAAGCACCTAATTCAAAGCCACCTTGGTAGTTGGTGATAGAATTGGCACTGCTTACTGTCAAGTCATAAGCAAGCGCTGCACGCAAGTCTTTGTAGTCGATACCAAAAAGAATATTGGCAGCATCACCAGCACGGTAACCAAGGCCGAAGTTGATTTTAAAATCAGCATTCATTTGTTTACCGGCCCAAGCTTGAACTTGGATTTCATTACCGCCAGCTTCTGTGGTTTGCCAAAATAACTTGGGGTTGATACTCCAATCGTTATCAAGCTCTCTTTCGTAGATGGCATGTCCAATAGCGGTTATCTCCCGCTTACTAGGTAAGCCGCCTGCGGTCAATAAGGCATTGTCATCCGTATTGAGGTGAAGACCCGCCAAACCAATCTCTATGCTAGAGATTTTGTCGATCTTGGCACGGTAAAGAAGGCCAACGTTAATGTCGGTAAAGTCCGTCATTTCTTCCTGGGTCTGGCCAAATTCGCCATCGGCAGGAGGTAAACCAAGACCACCTGAATTGGCAGCAATGATTTGCTCGTAGATAGGACTGTTGTAGTTGATACTGCGCTGCATCCGACCATATTGTGCACCTAAAGTCAGAATACTGGTTCTTTTTTTATTTGCCAGGTGGTAGCTTGCTGAGAGTTGACCGCCAGAGGTCTGAAGGTCATTTCTGCCGTATTTGTCACTCATTACAAATAATCCTACCCCGATCCAGTCTTGTTCTCTGAAGCCACGAATAATCGGTGCATCAGCATAAAAGGAAGGGGTTCCGAATTCCGTAGCATCACCTACTGTAAACCATTGGCTACGGTAAATGCCGCCAATACGCACAGAACCTTCAAAGGCTCCTGTTAATGCAGGGTTGCTGCGTAAAGGGGAATAGTCGAATAATGTGTAGTGTACATCTTGGGCAGAGAGGCCTTGCCAGCAAAAGAGCAGTACTAAAATGGGTAAAAGTCTGCTGAGCTTCATAGAAGGATTTTTCAAGATTAGCGTAATTTATTTGCTCTAAGCCGAAAGATAAATCTTTTTAGCTAAAGCAAAGACAACAATAGTGCAAATACCTTTGATGACCAACAATCTTATTGAAATAATGCGGGTAGATGACATATAATTAGTCATCTTAAGGATGTCATTTTTTCTACGGCATGTTGGGCAATAGCCTGTATCTGCTGGAGTTCCATACACTTAAAGTGTCCTTTAGGGCAACTGTTGTAGCCGATTTTAGAACATGGGCGACAAGAAAGTGCTGGTACTTCAAAAGAAATATTCAATGTGGGTTGGCCTGGTAAGTAGGGGTACATGCCAAAATCAGGGACGGTATTTCCCCAAATGGAGATAATTGGTCTGTGGAGGGCTGCCGCCATGTGCATTAATCCGGTATCATGGGATATAACCACTTCTGCTTGTCGGAGCATGTCAGCAGATTGGTGCAGCCGTAACTCACCGCATAAGTTATAGACGTGCTCCAGTTTGTCTGCTATTTGTAGGCCCGTCTCCTTATCACCAGGGCCACCGAGTAGAACCACTGGAATATTTAATGATTGGCAGAGTTCCCTCAATTTTTCCATAGGGAGCCGTTTAGTCGCATGTGCCGCTCCTATAACTAGTGCTACAAAAGATGTAGTAATACCATATACATTAGGGGTAACCTTATCTTCTTCAGGAATAAAGTGGTCTAACCCTTTTTTATCATTTTTAATACCAAGTGGCGCTGCTGCCGCTAAGTATCGGTCTACAATATGTAGGTCCGGCATACGGTTGACCTTCCAACGGGTAAGTAGCCATTTTTGCCAATTGAGCTTATTAAAGGTATAGGCACGAATGCCTAAAAGCCCTAATCGAAGACGGCGAGAGCGGAGATTGCTATGGAGGTCTATAATGGAGGAAAATTGCTCTGCACGGAGATCAGGAAGTATTTCGCTTACCTTTTTATCAATTGTCCAGATTTTGCTGAGATAGGGATTGGCTTTAAGTACTCCGGCAAAGGAAGTCTTGGTAAGGAAATGGACTTCTGCGCCAAGTTGTTGCCTCAAGCAACGAATGACGGGTGTTGTGAGTACAATGTCTCCAATAGAGGAGAAGCGGATAATGAGAATTTTTGGAACGGAAGTAGCCAAGCAGTATTCTTTTGCACGAAGATAGTGGAAGAAATGGAAAGTGGCGGCTTCAGATTGGCTTAAAATAGTACTGGGGCAGTAATGTTTAGGTGATTGTGAACCATAGTCCGCACGGCGGGCCCACCCTTAATAACTAGATTAGAATTCTAGTCCGGTTCACCACACATCTTCAGCCTGAAATGAAGACTGGAGACACGCTTTCACACCCTCTCCTGGTAGAACCAAAAGAGGCCAACATTGCGTAAAAAAAACCGATGAGACTTCTTGCCGACCAAGCAAGATTAATTACCGCTGATAGTGAGTATATAGTCATCAATACTCGAAAGCGAAGATAGGGGGATTATATGGAATTAGGTAATTTTTGTTTATTTATTTTTAATAAAAAACAAAATAGTTATAATTCGTATTTGGCCATGCGACGATATAGTGCAGCACGCGTAAGGCCTAAGTCTTCCGCCGCCTTGCTGATGTTGCCTGCATTTTTTGTGAGCGCTTTTTGTACAGCCCAGCGTTCTAATTCTTCCAGATTAACGGTGTGAGGCTCTCCCTTACTTTTGCTATTAGCGCTTGGAGACTGGAGGATGAAATCACTTGCAGTAAGTTGATTGCCATCCGCTAAAATGACGGCTCGCTCTACGGCATGGCGCAACTCTCGTATGTTTCCTGGCCAGGCGTAGGAGCGAAGAAGCGGGTATGCTGCTTTAGCGATCTCCAAATTCTCTTTCTGGTATTTACGAGCGTACTCCGCGAGGAAATATTCTACTAATAGAGGAATATCTTCCTGGCGCTCACGTAATGGTGGCAGCTTAATTTCTACGGTATTGATACGGTACAATACATCTTGACGAAAGCTGCCTTCGCTAATCATATCGTATAGCGGCATATTGGTGGCACTGATCAACCGAATATCTATATCTATTGGGTCATTGGCGCCTACTCGTGTTACTTGCCGAGTTTGTAACGCGCTCAATAATTTAGATTGTAGCGGCTGAGAGAGGTTGCCTATTTCATCTAGGAAGAGGGTGCCGGTGGAGGCTACTTCAAAACGACCCGCTCGATCTGCTTTTGCATCGGTAAAGGCGCCTTTTTTATGGCCAAAGAGTTCACTTTCGAATAAGCTTTCGGGTATAGCGCCCAAGTCTACTGTAATAAAGACCTTCTCTTTTCGGAGGGATTGCCGGTGAATTGCTCTGGCAATTACTTCTTTACCTGTTCCGTTTTCACCTAAAATAAGGACGTTTGCATCAGTTTTGGCTACTTTTTCAACCAGCGTGAATACGCGCTGCATAGCTGGTGATTCACCGATGATTTCACTAAAGGGTTGTTCCAAATCATTGGCAAGCATCTGCTGCTGATCGGTGAGTTGTTGAACTTTTCTACGAGATTGACTTAGCTCTAGTCCTGCTTTTATAGTAGTGAGTAAGCGTTCGTTACGCCAAGGTTTTTCCAGGAAATCTATCGCGCCTACCTTTACTGCTTCAACTGCCGTTTTTACGTCAGCATAAGCTGTCATCATGATCACACCGGTTTCTGGCGAAAGTTCTGTGATCTTTTCCAGCCAACGCATGCCTTCATTACCGGAAGTGTCGCCTGTACGGAAATTCATGTCCAACATCACGAGGTCAAAGGTCTTGCCTCGTAAAAGGCGAGGCAACTGGTAAGGGTTACTTTCGGTAACGACTTCGCTAAAATGTCGTGACAGTAATAGGCGTAAGCTTAAAAGGATATCTTCCTCGTCGTCAATGATGAGAATACGGGCAACTTGTTTACTCATGAAGTGAAAATGACCTTGGTGAAAAGAATGCGCTCTAAAGATACAAGACGAATGCTTAAAGTTGCAAGAGAGTGTTCATTTTTGAACACTTGTTGTCCAGTATTGCACAATTATTTGCACCTTTTGGAAAGTTTGTTAAAGGTAAGTCTTTGATTGTCAGTGTTTACTTTTTGTGGCACAGCCCTTGCCTTAAATAAAGAGAGTTTAATATACTGTTTGCTATAGACGTGTCGCCCGGTAGTGAAATATTGTCACCCGACCAAAGCATTTTTCACTCGCATAGACCCCTTAAAACCCTACTACCGGGCCGACACGATTTTAACTAAGAACGATGGATCGCAAAATAGAAAAGAAAACCTGGACTTGGCAACGGCTTACCTTAATAGGTGCAGGACTGGCCTTGGCATCGGTACTAATCGCTACCATATATAAGGATGCTGGTACAAGCCGGCTCAATGTCGAAAAGGAACGTTTGTTGCTAGACACCGTTCAGCGTGGTGTTTTTAAGGAATACATCACCTTGTTTGGTGTAGTAGAACCGATCAAGACAGTTTACCTGGACGCGATAGAAGGTGGCCGGGTAGAGGAAGTGTTTGTAGAGAATGGTTCGATGGTGAAAAAAGGACAGCAAATTTTGCGCTTGTCCAACCTCGAATTACAGCTTAATGTACTGAACCAGGAAGCTCAAATAGTGAATCAAATCAACGATATTCGGCAGACGAGTATTCTGATGGATCAGCAAAGCCTGAGTTTAAAAGACCAGGCTTTGGATGTACAGTTTCGAATGGATCTTATCGAAAAACGAAACCGTCGTAACCAAGATTTGTATACCGACAAGGTGATCTCTCAAGTAGAGTTTGAGGATACGCGTGATGAATTTGAGCACCTCAAGCGTCGTCAGTTGTTGCTGTCCAATACGATTGAAAAGGATTCATTATTCCAGGTGATGCAAGAGAACCAGATGGCTTCTACCCTGGATTTAATGCAACGCAACCTGAATTTTGCCCGAAATAGCCTGGAAAACCTAATCATTAAAGCACCGATCGATGGCCAGATTTCATCGCTTGATACCGAAGTAGGTCAGCTGATTATCAGAGGAAACCGGATTGCTCAGATTGATGTGTTGGAGCAGTTTAAAATCCGGGCCAATATTGACGAGTTTTATATCAACCGGATTTTCCCCCAGCAAGAAGGTACTTTCCTGATGGAAGGGCAAACCTACACCTTGCGAATCAATAAAATATACCCTGAGGTTACAAATGGTTCTTTTGCAGTTGACCTGATTTTTGTAGGCGAACGCCCTGAACGGATCAAACGAGGACAGACCATTTCGCTAAAACTATCGCTGAGTGATGATACCCAGGCGATGCTATTGGCCAAAGGAGGCTATTATCAAAGTACTGGTGGAAACTGGGTGTACGTACTTGACCCGGCAGCCGGTGTTGCCCGTAAACGCAACATTACCGTAGGCCGCCAGAATCCTAATTATTACGAACTGATAGAGGGCTTGCAGCCCGGAGAAGTCGTCATTGTCTCTAGTTATGAAAACTATGGAGACAAGGAAGAATTGATACTGAAATAATAAAATAAACAACAATGATAAAAACGGAAAACCTAACCAAAGTCTACCGCACCGACGAGGTGGAAACAACGGCGCTAAATGAAGTAAGCATCGAAATCAAAGCTGGAGAGTTTGTCTCCATTATGGGCCCTTCCGGGTGTGGGAAATCTACCCTGATGAATATACTGGGTATGATAGATAACCCTTCGGGCGGTAAGTACAATTTCCTGGAGCACGAAGTGTCGGGCTACTCGGAACGGCAGCGTTCTGACCTGAGAAAAAACAATATCGGATTCATCTTTCAGAGTTTCAATTTGATTGATGAATTGACAGTTTTCGAAAACGTAGAGCTTCCCCTTATTTATACCAAAGTAGGAAGTGCCGAACGTAAAGAACGTGTAGAAGAGGTGCTGGAAAAAATGAACATGATGCACCGCCGCAATTATTTTCCTCAACAACTCTCAGGCGGGCAACAACAAAGGGTAGCCGTAGGGCGTGCAATCATCAACAACCCCAAACTGATCCTGGCGGATGAACCTACGGGTAACCTGGATAGTAACAACGGTGACGACGTGATGAAAACACTCGTGAAACTGAATCAGGAAGGAGCGACCATCATTATGGTGACTCACTCGCAATACTGTGCCGAATTTGGTAACCGCATCATTCGGATGCTTGATGGCCAAGTGGTGACCGAAAATATCGTGCAGCAATATCTTTAGATGGTGTAAAAGTGTAAAGGTTGGATAGGTGTAAAAGTTGGGGGAGTATAAAGGAGTAATAGACTCGAAAACAGGAGACTGTTCACTGTTGTCAAGCACCCTAACTCTTATGTCCTTATGCCTTTTTGCGACCACATCTGAAAAAATATCCCACTATTTTACCCTTAAAACAAACCCGATATGTTACAAATTATCCTAAAATCCGCTTGGCGCCAGCTTTGGAAGAACAAAGGCTACAGTGCGATCAATATTCTGGGTTTATCGGTAGGTTTGGCAGTTGCCATTCTGAGTGGGTTGTGGGTGCATCATCACTGGCAGTATGATCGTATCTATACGGATAGTGAGTTGATTTATCGAGGGATGCAGGAGTATACTCCTAAGGATGGCGAAGCATCTGTTTTTAGTGCACTTTGCCTGCCATTAGCCCAGGTGTTGCGTGAAGAGACTCCGGGTGTCGCCTATGTTGCAGCAACAGATTGGGGCGCAAATTACAGCCTTGTACGGGGAGAACAACGTCTGCTGAGGGCAGGCATTTACGCAGAGCAGGACTTTTTACACATTTTCAGTTTCTCTTTACTCAAAGGAGACGTAGCTACGGCTTTGTCCGCTCCTAATCAGATTGTCATTAGTGAATCTGTTGCCAAAACTCTGTTTGGAGAAGAAGACCCGTTGGGGCAAACTATTTCCCTTGACAATACGGTGAGCTTACAGGTAACAGGAGTGATGCAAGACATTCCTGAGCAATCAAGTTTAGCGTTCGACTTTCTTTTGCCTTTCAGCCTGAAAGAACAAAGGGAGCCTTGGGTAGCGGAAGCTAAAGAGAGCTGGGACAATAATTCTTTCCAGCTTTATTTCAAACTGCAACCTACTGCAGATATTGCTAAGATAGAGGCCCAGCATCGCGAGGTATTAACAGCCCATAGTTCTAACAATACCTCTCTTTTTACCGTCCATGCTTTACAGGATTGGCACCTTTATGGTGAATTCGTAGACGGAAAAGCTACTACTGGATTGATTCGTTACGTGAAGTTGTTTGGAATTATTGGCTTGCTGGTGCTGTTGATTGCTTGTATCAATTTTGTAAACATCTCTACCGCCCGGGCAGAAAAGCGCAGTAAGGAAGTAGGGGTCCGCAAAGCCATAGGTGCCCGCCGTACCAACTTGATGGCGCAGTTTCTGGGAGAGGCTGGTTTTACAGTCATACTAGCTTTTGTATTGTCTTTGATTTTAGTACAATTGCTCTTGCCTTATTTTAATTTGTTGGTCAGCGAAAGTATTAGCCTCCCGTGGCAGTCGCCAGTATTTTGGGGCGTTTCGCTGGCGGTGTTATCACTTAGTACGCTACTAGCGGGTAGTTATCCAGCATTTTTTTTAACCCGCTATCAAGCAAAAGAAGTATTACAAAAAACGTATCAAATCGAGCGTGGACGTAATAGTTGGAGCCGCCGAACTTTGGTGGGTACGCAGTTTGCGGTATCGATTGCCTTGATTGCAGGCAGCCTGGTAGTACACCAGCAAGTAAAATATGCCCAGGAAAGAGATAAAGGCTATAACCAGGAACGCCTGGTAAGTGTGATGAATACACCGGGTATTAATGAAAATTTTGCTACGATTAAGAGAGAGCTATTGGCCTCCAATATGGTAGAAAATGTAACGGGATCAGGTAGCCCTATCACCTCTGTATGGTCAAACATGAGCAACATCAGTTGGCCTGGAAAAGCAGCAGACGATAATCTGGGCGTAGCTTTTGTGGCGACTGGGCCTGACTATTTTGAAACTATCGACCTTCAATTAATAGAAGGTAGACCTTTTCGGGATTATGCGGGAGCAGATACCTCGGCTTTTGTTTTGAACGAGGCGGCAGTGAAACGGATGGGGCTGGAAGATCCACTGAGTACCCAAATTATCTGGGATGAAGCTCCTTTTCAAGTAGTAGGCGTGGTAAAAGACGTGATTATGGAAACACCATTCGAACCTGTCCGACCTACTATTTTTGTCAATATGCCAACGTGGTTTAGTGTTGTTTTTATTCGCCTACGCCCCGATCAACCTACGGATCAGGCCCTGGCCAGCCTGAAAACCATCTTTGAAGCTCACGACCCCTCAACTCCCTTCAATTATGAATTTGTAGAAGAAGCGTATTCAAATAAGTTCAGTGGCACCAATTTTATTGGTACAGTAGCTTTGCTTTTTGCAGGCTTAGCCATTTTCCTTTCCGCACTCGGCCTGTTGGGGCTAGCTGTCTATCTGGCTGAACGCAGGGCTAAAGAAATAAGCATTCGGAAAATATTGGGTGCATCGGTAAGCCAATTGTGGCTGCTGCTATCACAAGAGTTTGTGTGGATTATCCTGGTAGGCGGATTGGTCGCAGTACCTCTGGGGGGGTATTTTCTCGAGGGCTGGCTAGATAATTTCACCTATCGGATTGAATTGCCGTGGCTGGTCTTTGGCTTGGCGGCTGGGATTGCATTGTTGATCGCGCTGGTGACTATCAGTTTTCAAAGCCTGAAAGCTGCGCTGGTGAATCCGGCGAAACGATTGCGGGATAATGGATAATGGTTTGATAGTTTGATTGTTGGATAGTTTGATGGTTGTTGGTTTGGAGAATCAAAATACTAGGATGCGCCATGTTTCCTTCAGTACAATAACATCTGATCATTAAGGCGCGAACCGAACAGGTGAGCGCGGTGCCCGGAGGGCGCAAGGACCAGGGATAGGAGTGGGGGGGNATCCCCACGGATAGCGCGGTGCCCCCGCGATGAGCGGTGGGCAGGGCCACAAATAAGGAGCTTGGATATCTGTCGATTGTTGATAATGACAGTTTTATACTCCAGCCTCAAATCAATTTAAATCATCGACGAAAGTCGTTTAAAGAAGTACCCGTTATGCTAAAACATACCTTAAAATCGATTCTTCGGCAACTGAAGCGGCAGTCTCTCTTTACCGGGATTCACCTCTTGGGGTTGAGTGTAGGGTTGTGTTGTGCGATGTTGTTGTTTTTGTATATCAGGCACGAGATTAATTATGATACACATCATGCAGCGGCTGACCGTATTTACCGAGTAACCCATATCGGGACGAGCCAGGGTGACGTCGAATATAGTGCAGGTACACCTTACCCGCTGGTGGATGCCTTGCGTGCGGAGGTGCCAGAACTGGAGATGGTGAGTGGCATACACGGTAGTGGTCGGGGCATTGTACGGATACCCGGAAAGGACCATTACCGCCTGGAAGACGTGTATTTCGCAGATGGTAGTTTTCTGGAGATGTTTGATTTTGGCCTTGCCCAAGGAGTGGACCCTGCTGTGATGGCGGCCCCTGGCAAAGCCGTTTTGTCGGAGGAAACCGCAAAAATGATTTTTGGAGCGGAGGACCCTGTCGGGAAGACGATCAAACTAGACGAGAAATTAGACTTGACGGTAGTAGGTACCTATGAAGATGAAAAACAAAGCCACCTGTCAGCAGACATGTTGGTGTCGTTGGCTTCGCTGAACGAAGATTTTTTAGGCTTCCCGACTGATCAATGGGGTAATAGTATTGGCGGTGCCGCTTATGTGCGCTTGCCTGAGGGGCAAACTCCAGCGCAGTTTTCGGCCAGCTTGGCGGCATTGGTTGATAAGTATATGAATGGAGAAGAAGAAGGGGTCGCTAATGAGTTGTGGTTGCAGCCATTGGGTATGATACACTTTGACCCTCGCTTTGATGGGTTAGCTTCAGTAGAGGCCATTCGGCCAGTGTACTTGTGGATTGCAGGTGCAACGGGGCTGTTGATTTTGTTGATGGCTTGCTTCAATTTTGTGAACCTGTCGCTGGCGCAAAACTTGAGCAAGCAACAAGAAGTAGGGATGCGTAAAGTGTTGGGTGCCAGTCGCATTCAGTTGTGGGCCCAATATTGGGGCGAGGCGCTGGTGCTTGCACTGAGTGCTGGTGTGGTGAGTGTGTTATTGTTGCAAATAGGATTACCCTACCTACAAGAAAAGCTGCAACAGCAAATTTCGTATCAAGGTTGGCAAGACTATTCATTGATTGGATTTGTCTTTTTGATCACTTTGATTATCAGTGTGATTGCTGGTGGTTATCCTGCATGGGTGATTGCACGCAAGAAGGCGAATGAGGTACTGAAAGGAAATAAGGTAGTGAGCGATAAGAGCCAGGTGAGCTTGCGTAAGGGACTCATTTTGGCCCAGTTTGTGATCACGCTGGTAATGATATGCAGTGCGATTACGGTTTCAAGGCAATTGGATTTTATTCAAAATAAAGACCTGGGCTTTCGGCAGGAAGCGATTTTGCAGGTTTCGCGCAATGAAACTGGCCGAAACCCGCAGTTACAAGAAGAATGGGAGCGGGAAGCGGGGGTGTCGTCGGTTACCTTCAGTTTGGGGGCACCTACCTCCAGAAATAATATCGGTTCGGATTATTATCCTAAAGGGCGTAGCCCACAGGAGCACCGAAACAGAATAGAGTTGAAGGCTGCTGATGAGCGTTACCTGGAAAATTACGATCTGGAATTATTGGCGGGGCGATTTGTTTCAGCAGAAGAAACGGCCAGAATAGGGGACAGCTTTCCCATGGAAGGAGAAGAATGGCCCTTGGTCGTCAACGAGACGTTGGCCAAGGAGATGGGATACACCAACTATGAAGAAGTGCTTGATAAACGCATTATCATTGGCTTTAATAATGCAGAAGGCTATATTGTAGGTGTCACGAAGGACTTTAATATCAGCTCGTTGCATGATGAAGTAGCCGCGACGGCTATCCTGCCTTTATCGATGCTCTATTACCAAATAGGAGTGAAGATGGACCCTGCTCAGATAGCGACGACCTTGCCACGCCTGGAAGCCAGTTGGCAAGAATTTTACCCCGACCAAATGTTTGACTATTCTTTTCTGGAAGAAGATGTACTGAACCAATATCTGGCAGAAGCCCGTACCAATACTTTATTACAAGGCTTTGCAGGGTTGGCGATTTTTATTGCTTGTTTGGGGCTGTTTGGGCTGATGGCGATTATGGTGCGCCAGCGCCGCAAAGAGATCGGCTTGCGCAAGGTGTTAGGGGCCTCGGTGACGAGCCTTTGGGCATTGCTTTCTTCTGATATGATTCGCCTGATTCTTGTTTCCCTGCTGATTGCCGGGCCGTTGGCTTGGTGGTTGATGAGCAACTGGCTAAACAATTTTGCCTACCGGATCAGTATGAATATCTGGACGATTGTCATTGGTGGAGTAGCCCTGTTGTTCATTGCGTTGTTGACCGTCAGTGGGCAGGCCCTTCGGGCGGCATTGACGAATCCGGTGGAGGCATTGCGTAATGAATAGTCCTACCCTCAAATCACTCACTCTAAATCCGTTAATCATGTTCCATACCTATTTCAAAATTGCTTATCGGCATTTACGCAACAACAAGTTTTTTACCCTACTCAATGTTATGGGCTTGGGGGTAGGTATGGCAGTTGCCATCATTATTGGCATCTGGATATGGGAGGAAGTGTCCTTCGATAAATACCACGACAAGTACGAGCGGATCGCTTGCGTGATGCAAAATCATACTTTCGAAGGCGTGGTAGAAACCTGGTGGAGCCAGCCTAAGCAGTCGGCCGCCGTGTTGCGTGACGACTATGGTAGTCATTTTGAGGCTGTGGTGATGACCTCTTTTAACAATGTAAATACCTTACGCAAAGGAGAAAATTTACTTAATAAAAATGGCATTTTCAGTGAACCCGGTGGTCCGGAATTACTAGGACTAAATGTAATACACGGCACCCGCTCGGTACTGGATAACCCTGATGCAATTCTGGTGTCGGAAACAACGGCGCGCAATTTTTTTGGCGTTGAAAATGCCGTAGGAGAAGTGTTAAATCTGAATGAAGAAAACCAGGTCACGATCGCCGGGGTCTACGAAGATCTGCCGAAGAATTCCAGTTATGCTGATATGGATTTTATGGGTAGCTGGCTGCTCTATGAGCAAGGCCTTCCCGAATGGGTAAGCTGGGGGAACAGCTGGTTTCAGACACTAGTGGAAGTGAAAGAAGGTAAAACCTTTGCGGAAGTCTCCACCGCGATTGAGAAACTGAAGCAGGAACGGATGAGCGAAGCAGAGGGACTACGGTTCAAGCCAGAACTGTTTTTGCACCCGATGTCGCAGTGGCGCTTACACTCTGAGTTTGAAAATGGCGTGAGCGCTGGCGGGCGGATTACTTATGTGCGTTCCTTTGCGTTGATAGGTTTCATCGTCTTGCTGTTGGCTTGCATCAACTTTATGAACCTCAGTACAGCTCGTTCTGAGCAACGCGCCCGCGAGGTGGGTATCCGTAAAACGATGGGCTCGCGCAGAGGCCAATTGATCGGACAATTCTACAGCGAGTCACTGCTCTTGGCTTTTGGTGGCGGTCTGGTTGGGTTGGTATTGGTAACCGTGCTGTTGCCTTTCTTCAGCCAGTTGGCAGATAAGGAAATGATCGTGCAATGGAACTCGCCATTTTTTTGGCTCCTGTGTGCTGGCTTTTGTGTTTTGACGGGCCTTTTGGCAGGTAGTTATCCGGCTTTGTACCTGTCTTCCTTTGCACCCGTCAACGCCATGAAAGGGGTGATGAAAAAGGGTGCTGTCAATAATCGCCCGAGGGAGGTACTTGTTGTGTTACAATTTACCGTTTCCGTGGTGCTGATCGTAGGAACTATCGTTGTTTTCCAACAAATAAATTTTGCAAAAAATCGACCCATAGGTTTTAGTAACGAAGGCTTGATTGGCTTGAATTTGCGGAGCCCTGAACTCGATAAACGCTTTGATACTTTTCGTGAAGACTTGCTGAGTACGGGCTTTATTGAAGAAGTCGCCAAGTCGGAAGCTCCACTGACCAGCACTTACGTGACCAACAGCGGGCTATCCTGGCCGGGCAAAGCGGAAGGTTTTCAAGATGAGTTTGTAACGCTGCGCGTTTCGCACGAATTTGGGGAAACTATGGGCTGGAATATCGTAGAAGGCAGAGATTTCTCCCGAGAGTTTGCGACCGACTCGATGGGCTTTGTGATCAACAAAGCAGCACAAGAATACATGGGACTGACCGACCCTATTGGTCAAAAAATAAAGTGGGGAGAAGACGAGACTTACACTATCGTCGGCGTGGTAGAGGACATGATTACGCAGTCGCCGTATACGCCTGTAAAGCAAACGATCTTTTTTATCGACTACGAGCGTTCGCAGTATGCTACCCTCAAAATGAAACCCACTGCAGGTACGGAGGAAACGCTGGCTGCGGTGGAAAAAATCTACACTAAGTACGATCCGGTCAACGTCTTCGACTATCGATTTCTGGACGAGATGCACGAGCAAAAATTTGGCGAGGAGCAGCGGATCGGCCGCTTGGCGGGCTTCTTTACGATCTTGGCCATTTTCATTAGCTGCCTTGGCCTGTTTGGAATGGCGGCTTACGTGGCCGAGCGTCGTTCCCGCGAGATTGGTATTCGCAAAGTATTGGGAGCCACCATTTACAGCATCGTTCAGCTGATTTCTGCTCACTTTCTGAAGTTGGTTATTGTGGCGCTGGTTATTGCAACGCCTATCGCTTACTGGCTAATGCAAAACTGGTTAGAAGATTACGTCTATCGGATAGAATTAAGTTGGTGGATGTTTGCCCTAGCTGGCGGGCTAGCCACCGGAATCGCGCTATTGACGGTAGGGTTACAAAGCCTCAGGGCAGCAGTAGCCAACCCGTTGGATGCGATTAGGAAGGATTAGTGTTCGCTGGTGCTCACGGGGGGGGAGACTATAGGTAATACAAAAAACCGCGAGCGGAGCGAGCACTACCGCGAACCCGATTTATCGGGATGAGCACCCTCGCGATCCCGACCTTTTGTCGGGATCGCACAACGGTGAGGAACGAACATAAAAAAAGAAACAATGAAAATCACCCTTCGCTACCTGTTGAAAAATCGCCGAACTACGCTACTCAATGTATTGGGTTTAGCGGTGGGGATGGCTACTTTTTTATTGATCACAGACCATGTGCAATACGAGCGTAGCTATGACCAGTTTTACGAGGAAGCTGATGAAGTTTTTCGAGTAAATACCCTGTGGGGCTTTGAAGGAGAAGAGGAGCGCTATGCCACCACACCGCCCCCATTGGCTGAGGCTGTCAGGAGTGATGTGCCAGAAGTAGAAGCCGTCTGCCGGGTGTTTTACTGGTCGGATTTTACCATGCGTGCAGACAATGATTTGGAGAAGGTTTTTCGGGAAACCAAAGCTTTTGCCGTTGATAAAGACTTTTTTAAGGTCTTAAACTACGGACTGATTGCCGGCGACCCAGCAACAGCCTTTGCTGAACCTGCCAGTGTGGTGCTGCCACGTTCGACAGCAGTACGCTACTTCGGAGAGGAAGCTGTTCGTGATGGCAAAGTATTGGGCCGTCAGTTGCTGGGAGGTAAAGATGCCGGTACACCTTGGTCGATTACCGGGATAATGGAAGACCAACCGGCCAACAGTCACTTGCAGTTTACGATGTTGATTTCCGCGAGTTCTTATCCTGATGATTTGTATCGAAATCAGGTGTGGACCTGGAATGTGATGCACACTTACTTGCGCACCAAAGCCCTTACTCCTGGCGCACGCGAGCAATTGCAAGCGAAACTCAAAAACATAGCGGAGGCTAAAACACTTCCGAATATGCCCATGGCGGAATCGAATCCGGAGCTGTTGGCAAAAGCAAATTTCAATTATCCACTACAAGCGATCACTGATATTCACTTGACTTCAAATTACCTGCGGGAGATGCGGCCCAATGGGAATGCTACTTACGTAGGGCTCTTCCTTTGGGCGGCCTACCTGGTGCTATTTATGGCGATTATTAATTTCATCAACCTGGCTACGGCCCAGGCTACGCGACGGGCTGCCGAAACGAGTGTCCGCAAAGTGTTGGGAGCGAGCTACGGTAGTTTGGTACGGCAACACTTGTCGGAGTCGGTGGCTACTGCTGTGTTGGCTGGCGGTTTGGCTTTGGTCTTGATCGTTGGTTGGCAAGAAGGAGCCGCACAATGGTTGGGAGCAACCATAAAAGGTGATGCTTTTACGCAACCGATATTTTGGGCGAAACTCCTGGGTTTGTGCTTGTTTACCGGCTTGGCGGCTGGAGCTTATCCGGCTTTGTTTTTGAGTCGGTCTACTACGATGAATGCTTTGCGCGGGAGGCAGGTGAAGTTGATTTCAGATTATAGCTTGCGCAATAGCCTGCTTGTGGTACAGTTAGTGTTGTCGATGGCGCTGATGGCCGGCAGTTGGCTCATTTATCAGCAGGTGGACTATTTCCAAAATAAAGAGTTAGGCTTTGCAAAAAACAACCTTCTCGTCATCGAAAATGATAGAGAGATTGAGGAACGAAAAGATGTTTTCAAGGAGGAACTCCTGCGCCACCCTGGGATCACAGAAGTGGGTTTTTCTAATGGATTACCTGGTCAGTCAGGCTACCAAATGCGTGACTTTCGCGCCGAAGGGAATTCCGAAGGGACTGGCCTGAATTGGATATTGGCAGATGATACTTTCTTGCCCACCCTGGACCTGGAATTGTTGACTGGAGAAAATTTCAAAATTCTCAACAGCCGCGATTCACTTGGAGTGATTCTCAATGAAGCAGCAGTAAAAAAGCTGGAACTTACGAATCCCATCGGGCACGTGCTTATCAAAAACGAAGGCAATGACGACGAGGAACGGCTACAAGTACTGGGTGTCGTCAAAGATTTTCATTTGCAATCGCTGCATCAGGAAATCCAACCCCTGGCTTTTTGTTATTTCAAGGATTTCGTCTTCAAGGATTACATCAGCATTCGATTGAGTGATGAGGATGTTGCCGGAGCCATTGCTCATGTAGAAAATAGCTGGTCGGCCTTTGAACCGGATGTACCACTGCGCTACAGTTTTTTGGATGAGAACTATAATGAATTATTCAAATCGGAAGTGCAACTCAGTAAGCTATTTGGTGTCTTCACGCTTTTGGCGTGTTTCATTGCAGGGCTGGGCTTGTTTGGCTTGGTGAGTTTATTACTCACGGAGCGGGTTAAGGAGATCGGTATTCGCAAGGTATTGGGTGCCTCGTTGGGGCAGATTGTGCTTTTGTTGAGCCGTCAGTTTCTATTCTTGCTTGTGATTGCCTTTGTGGTGGTCGTTCCGCTTTTTTGGTACGGAGGTATGGAGTGGTTACAAAATTTCGCTTACCGAATTGATCTCACGCCCACGCCGCTTTTAGGCGCAGGTATTGGAGTGCTGCTCTTGGCGGCCGTCACGGTAGGAGTTCGTGCCACGCAAGCAGCGCTGGCCAACCCGGTTGAAGCATTAAAAAACGACTAAATTTCAGCTTATGTTACACTTGAAATTAGCTTGGCGCCAACTGCGCAAACACCGCTTTTTCTCGCTTCTCAACCTCTTGGGGCTCACGGTGGGAATGACAGCAGCGATGGCACTTTTTTTATATGTGCAAAAAGAGTACAGCTTTGATCGCCAACATGACCATGCAGATCAAATCGTAAGGGTTAACCTGAAGGTAGCAGATGGAGATTTGGATGAAAATTGGGCCACCGCGCCCAATATAGCAGGCCCTGCACTCGTAGAGGCTATACCGGAGGTGAAGACTTTCGTGCGTTTGCTGCACCATAACTTTGGCCGCACAGCCTCCGTCGCTTTTGGTGACAAACGGTTGAATGAAGAACGCCTTTTTTGGGCAGACTCTACTTTGTTCGATGTATTCGACGTCTCATTGGTCGCAGGGGATCGTGCCACGGTACTCGACCGTCCGGCTACCGCTATGGTCAACACCAGTACCGCAAAACGAATTTTCGGCGAGCAAAATCCTATCGGTAAAGAATTGCTGATTGATAATAAATCAAGCGTAGAAATTACAGGCGTTTTTGATGATTTTCCAGACCATTCTTCTTGGCAACCAAATATTATTGGTTCTTTCAGCTCGGTGGGCTGGGCGTACAATCGCTTGTATTGGAGCAATGCGAGTTATGAAACGTTCTTGCTGCTGCGCCCTGGGTTTGACCTGGCAGATATTAATACCAAAATACAGGCTGTTTTAGAAGATGCTGCTCCACCTGAAAACCGGTGGTTCAGTCTTTGGGCGCAACCACTCACGGATATTCACTTGCATTCCTCGGGCGTACTACAAGGGTACGCCACTCGCCTTGGTGATGCCAAGCAAGTGCGTTTGATGGGGATTTTAGCGCTGGTGGTTTTACTGCTCGCTTGTTTCAATTACATCAACCTGACTACAGCTCGTTCCCAGCAACGATTGCGGGAAGTTGGTATTAGCAAGGCCATAGGTGCCTCTACTCGGCACATGGTTAGCCGGTTTCTTACGGAAACGGCGCTGCTCACCGGTTTGGCAGTTGTACTTTCAATTGGTTTGTTGACGTTGGTGACTCCCAGTTTGTCGGCACTTACTGAGCGTGATTTGGAATGGCAACAGCTCTTGGAAAACGGCTGGTGGCTGTCAATTCCTATAACATGGTTGACGGTTACGCTGGTTGCTGGTATTTACCCGGCGCTGGCTTTGGGAATGAATAACGCCAAGCAATTGCTACAACCCGTAGCACGGCAGGGGAGTGGGCACGCCATCTTCAGGAAGGTATTGGTGGTTGGCCAATTTGTGGTGTGTATAGCGCTGATTGCAGGGGCTTTGCTTTGCCAAAAACAGATCACTTACCTGGGGCAGAAAAAGCTTGGTTATGGTGTTGACGCAGTGGTGGCCATCAATTTAGCTGGTTCGGACAATGAAGCAGGAAAGACGGCATTAGAAAAGAATATCGCCCAACAAGTAGGAGTAGAAAAAGTGGCCCGAGCGCAAGCATTTCCGGGGATAGGTACCAGTGGTTACTCCATCTCTGATCCCGACAATCCGCAGATTCCTCATCGGGTATTAGCGAGTTTATCGGAGCCAGGGTCGGAAGATTTGTTAGGCCTGGAGTTGTTGGCCGGAAAGTTTATCACTGCTCAGGCCGAAGGGGATACGACGATCGATGTAGTGGTCAATGAGCAATTGATCAGCATTTTTGGATGGACGCCAGAAGAGGCTATCGGCCAAACACCTGGCAACTTGTTTGACCCTGGCACCCAAATCGTCGGCGTGGTCAAAGATTTTCATTTTGAATCGCTTCATCACCCCATCGGGGCTTACGTTTTACATAACGATCAGGATAAGGCCAATCCTAACTTTTTGCTGGTTCGGGTGCGCCCGGGTGCGTTAAATGGGATGTTGCCGAAGTTGGCAGACCTGTTTAGAGAGCACCTGCCAGAAGCGGCCTTTGATTATACTTTCCTGGATCAGACGGTCGCAAGTTTTTATGATAATGAGACGCGTCTTTCGCAGGTCGTGTGGCTTTTTACTTTGCTAACGATCTTTATTTCGGCACTTGGTTTGCTGGGCTTGGCGACTTTCGCGGCGGCACAGCGTACCAAAGAGATTAGTATTCGTAAGGTCTTGGGAGCAAGTATTGGCGGTATTGTGTTATTGCTTTCCAAAGATTTTCTGTGGCTGGTGTTCATCGCCGTGCT
This sequence comes from Lewinella cohaerens DSM 23179, assembly GCF_000379805.1. Taxonomy (GTDB): domain Bacteria; phylum Bacteroidota; class Bacteroidia; order Chitinophagales; family Saprospiraceae; genus Lewinella; species Lewinella cohaerens. The sequence continues at coordinate 192,129 of NZ_KB903534.1, forward strand.
TCTTGCGGTCCCATTAGGCTGGTGGGCTATGCAAGAGTGGCTGACCAACTTCGCCTACCGCATCGATATCGAATGGTGGGTGTTTGGCCTGGCTGGTGGAACGGCGCTGGTAGTAGCATTCCTGACCATTGCGGGGCAGAGCTGGCGGGCCGCCATTCGCAACCCGGTGGATGCTTTGCGGAATCAGTGATTGTTGACATTATTCCTTAAATGCAACATTGTTGCATTTAAGGAATAATGTATTACCTTTGTGATGGTTCACAAGCAGGCAAGGACGACTGATAAGGTCAGTAATACATTCGCTTGCGTAATAAAATCACCATCAACGCTTGATTCATGAAGGATTCACAATCATTTGACGTAATAATTATAGGAGGAAGTTATGCTGGCCTATCGGCGAGCCTTGCTTTAGGAAGGTCTTTACGCAAGGTATTGGTCATAGATAGTGGGAAGCCATGTAATCAACAGACTCCTCATTCCCATAATTTTCTTACCCAAGACGGAAGAACACCGAAAGAAATTTCAAGTCTGGCAAAACAGCAAGTTGAGGAATATGATACGGTGAAACTTCACAGTGGATTTGCAAAAACAGGGACGAAAACGAGTAAAGGGTTTGAAATTACTACCCAGTCAGGCGACACTTTTATGGGTACGAAAGTTCTATTTGCAACGGGCGTAAAGGACATTATGCCTGACATTAAGGGGTTTTCATCGTGTTGGGGCATTTCTATTCTCCATTGCCCCTACTGTCATGGCTATGAAGTAAAAAACGAGAAAACTGGAGTTTTAGGAAATGGGGATTATGGATATGAGTTTTCGAAGATGATAGCACATTGGACAGATGACTTGACACTATTTACCAATGGCAAGTCGACTTTAACACAGGAGCAAACAGCGAAATTAGATCAGCATAAAGTTAGGATAATAGAAAAAGAACTCCTTGAGTTTAATCATGATGAAGGCATGGTGCAAAGCATAATTTTCAAGGGTGGAACAAAAGAATCGATAAGAGCGGTCTATGCGAAAGCTCCATTTGTTCAGCATTGTGATATTCCTGAAAAGCTAGGTTGCGAATTGACGGAGCAGGGGTACATCGAGATAGATATGTTTCAAAGAACAACCATTCCTGGGGTGTATGCATGTGGCGACAATACGACCTTATTCCGGTCTGTTTCAAATGCAGTAGCAGCGGGTTCAATGTCGGGCGCGGTGATGAATAAGGACTTGATTGATGAAAGTTTTTAGGAAAAGACAAGCTGTTACAGTCTGCCAACCCACGATCTCTCGCTTTTTTACAAATAATCAACCTCAGCTAACGACTACGCGCTTACCAGCTACGCTTACGCATTGTCTTAATTAATAAGGAGTAAGAGCGCTTAGTTTTGGGTTATTCTTCACACAGAAAACCTCATTACTATGCGCCTATTAGGATTTGTTTTAATCGGATTAATTATCGCTCTGCTCTGTTGTAGCTGTGGCCAAAAAGCGGCGGCTTTACGTACCGAACAGATTAGTGAAATCAGTTTCTCGGATGTACGCCTCGGGGATGGTGTCCCGTTGGATATCTCCATTGCTGTTTATTGGCAAGGCGAGGATACTGAAGTTGGCCCTGCTCGGCCAGATACAATACTAGGCCGACTGTTGTATGCTCGCGGCATGGAAACCATCCGTGACATTACCAATCAGTTTGCACCAGTTGATTCTGTTTTTAGTACCCGCAGGGATGATTTTATCGCTACCGTTAAAGAAGAGTTGCTACTGCGTTTGCCAGAACCAGATTTAACGGTACGGGATGTAATTGTACTAGATGTAAAATTTCCGCAAGCTTTTACTCAGGCACTCGAAGACATCGGGCTACAGGATTTGCGGGAGGAACAAATCAAAAAACAAAACCAGTTGGCCTTGGCCCAGGCAGCTGCCAATGAGAAAAAAGCAGTTGCTGATGGCGAAGTCGCGATAGCGCTTGCAGAGGCGGAAGGCCGTTTGCAAGCCATCCAGGCCCGCACTGAAAGTAACCGCCGCAAGAGTGAGATGGCTAAAGCAGAGACCGCCGCCGCCGTCGCCCGTACGCAAGCCGGAGCTGAAGCTGACCGTTTACGCCAGCTCAAAGTAGTAGAAGTAGAAAAGCAGCGTGAAATAGAAATGATAGCGGTAGAAAAGCAGCGTGCAATGGATAAAGTCGGTTTCGAGCAGCAGCTGGAACTCGCTCGTCTTTGTCAGGAAAACCCTACTTATGCGTCCTTTTTGGTAAACCGGGAATTAGCTGGTAATGTAGAAATTGCCGTCTTGCCCACAGGTACTGATATGAATGTCTTCGGTGGGTTGTTACAATCCAAACTACCAGGGAAAAGCAATAATTAGGAATAGCTCAACTTATTTTTCTCACAATGCTTAGTAAAAAAACGCGCTCTCTAAATTCATTAGTCTTTTACATATATTTGCAATTGCTAGTATTTTGATGGAAATCAGGTATTCTTACCTTTATACCATCACTTATCTCTAATTCCCATACGCTGGAGTGCCTAAATAGTTATCTTGTTGTCTGTTGTATTGTGTGGAAGATAATTATGAGGAATATTTTTAAACTGTGGATGCTATTTTTCTTTTTGCAGCTTCAATTTAGCGTAGCTGCACAGTCTAAGCCTATGCCAAAGGTGTTAGATTCTATACTTGTAGAACGCTATAATGAGGAAGCCTGGAAGTTTAAGAACACAGCCATTGATACAGCACGTCAGCGAGCTTTAATGGCGATAGAACTGGCAGAACAAATTGAATTTCCCAAAGGAGTTGCAGACGGGCTGCATATTTTGGGGATGGTTCAGTGGTCTCGAGGAGATCGCGCTGGTGCTTTGGATTATTATCTTCAGGCTTTATTCATCAGGAGGGCTATTACTGATTCACTAGGTTTAGGCCGCTCATTCAATAATATTGGCAACGTCTATTTTGCACAGGAAAATTATGATTCCGCCCAGGTTTATTATTTGCAAGGAAGGGATATTCGTCGTAAACTATTAGATATCCAGGGCTTGGTTTATTCACTGAGTAACCTTGGTGATGTAGCCTTGGAAATGGATGATGTTTCGAAGGCGAAACAGTATTACAATCAAAGTGAAAAGCTTGCTCGTAGAGAAAATGTTGTTACAGCTATAGCTCATGTCAAGGGCCGTTTAGGTAAGCTGTCTTTACAGTTAGGAGATCAGGCTACTGCCCAAAAACACTGGGAAGAAGCTTTGTCTTTTGCAGAACAATCAACAGATCGTAGATTGATAGCCAGCTGTTTACAGGAGGTCGTTCGATTAATGATGCTCAATCAGGAAGAAGTACTTCCTTTACAGGAGGATTATGCTCGTCGGAGTTTGGACCTAGCTGCTGCTGCCGGCGCACTGGATTTACAGACGGAGGCAGCAATGTTATTAGCGCAACTGTCGGCCTTGAAGGGGGATTTTAAGCAAGTTTATTATTACCAGGCTCATTATCGGCAATTAGCAGAGGCACTGGTGGAGAAAAGTAAGAATGATGCCATCACGGCTATCCAGGAACGTTACACTTTTGAGCGACAAGCTGAAGAAGAATTGGCTGCGGAGAAAAAGCTGGGGCAGCAATTGTCAGAAAGAAACAATCGATTATTATTTGGGTTGCTGCTCAGTGGAATACTTCTAGCATTGGTGCTAGCTGGGAGTTTTTTTCGTGCTTATCGCAAACAGTTTGCATTTTCTAACACCTTGGAAGTAAAAAACAAAGAACTGGCAGCCCGTTATGCTGATTTGCGGGAATTTGCCAAAATTGCCTCTCACGATTTAAAGGAACCGGTAAGGAATATTGGCGCTTTTGCTAATTTGCTACAACGTAAGCAAGGCGATGTACTGAATAAGGAAGGGCAGGAATATTTGGCGTTTATTCTGGGTGGTGCCCGGAAGATGAATGACTTACTAGGTGATTTGCAGCTCTTTACAGACTTGGCCAACCGAGTCAAGTCTACGACTCAATCTATTGATTTAAAGCCTCTCTTGGAAAAGGTTTTTAAAAAACAGGCAGAAGAGCAGGGAAAGCCCGACGCTAAATTGGTGATGGAGCAATTACAAACAATTAAAGGTCATCCCGAATTGCTGAGCATTTTGTTTGAGCAACTTTTTCAGAATGCTTTGAAATTCGATCAGGCCGAAGCTCCACAGGTGGAAGTCTCCTATCAGTTAAGAGGAAAAAACCATCAATTACAAATCAAGGACCACGGGGTTGGTATTGAAAAAGAATACCAGAAACAAATATTTGACATCTTCCAGCGCCTTGATAAGCAGCATTTTGATGGAACAGGCATCGGGTTGGCCATTTGCCGCAGAATAGTAGAGCTACACCAAGGGAAAATATGGTTGGAGAGCACGCCAGGGCAGGGAAGCACCTTTTTTGTAGAATTGCCGGCGTGGTAGGGTAGGTCTTTGAGCAATCATTTTTTGTACACTACTTTACACAAGGAAAATAGAAAAATTCTTGTGTGCCCATGAATTTGTAATTTGGTAGAAACAGTATACCATGAAGAATTTAGCACTCTCTTTCTTTGTCTTTTTGAGTAGCCTCGCTTTTGGGCAAGAAATTCCCTACTCTTTTTCTTACTCCTCTGGTGATTTTGAATACCTGGTCAATCCGATTGATCTTAACGGAGACGAAATTTGGTCCGACAATTTTTATCGGCTATTAGATTTAGGCTTCGAAATTGAAGTTGCAGGTACATCGTTTGATCGAATTGAGGTCAGGTCAGGTGGTGTCGATTTTTACGAAGTGGGTTCAAGTAGGTCTAGGCGTCTCTTTTCTTTTTACCGACTTTTAGAAGATCGAGGAGAAGCGGTGTCCGAATCTCCTGTTACTTATCAAATAGAAAACTCACCAACAGATGCAGGGGGTGTTTTTAAGATAGAATGGAGAAATGCTGGCGTTGTAGCTGGACCTAATTCTACGAGTATACCAGAAGATTTTCTGAATCTCCAAGTTTGGTTACATGAGAATAGTAATATCATCAGTATCCATTTTGGTACTAGCGAAATCAGCTCAGAATCTCAAGTGTATTCGTTGGTCAATTCGTCCGTATTGGGGATTAAATTACTCATTGATGACACCTTTATCGGCCCTGTTGGTGATGGTACAATGCCAGGTTCGGTCGTTGACTTTTGTGAACCCGGAGTATGTTACCAAAACATAAGCAGCCACCCTGAAGAGGGGACGATCTATTGGTTTACACCAACACCAATTATGGTAAGCACGGTTGATGTAGAAGCCTTAGTAAATGTGAGTGTTTACCCAAATCCGACGACAGACGAATTTAGTGTTTCTATTGCACCAGAACAGTTGTCAGGAATAACAATGTTGCGTCTTGTGAACCTTGTGGGTGAAACGATTTGGGAAGCTACAAATTCTGCGCTTTCTTCCTCAATGACGGTGGATGTTAAAGGGTTTCCTGCTGGAATTTACACCCTGATTATTGACCATACCGAGGGTGTCGTAGCTAAAAAGGTGGTCAAAAAATAAAAACCCCAGACTTTGCAATAGGCAAAGTCTGGGGTCAGGATGGCTGTTAGTAAATACAGCTTACTTAAGGTGAGAATACTTGCCGGCATATTCGAGCATCTGCTCCGTGAAGTCATCCGGGTATTCCACTTTGATATCCGTAATATTACCTTGGGCATCTTGCACGGCTACCAATCGAGGATTAATAAAACCACCGTAAGGCGGGATGTTTAGCGATTCACTCCGCTTCAAAACTTCCTGGTGGATGGCTTGGTCTACTTGTACACCGTAGCCTTCAATAAGGGTTTTTCCGGCTTCATAATCGCCTTGGCTCTTGATACGCTGTACTTCTTGTAGCAATTCTCCGAAAAGAGTCCGCAGCGTACCATAATCTTTGATATCAATGTAGGTTTTGCCATCGCGTACGGGCATCTCTACAGCACCGCTGGCCAAGGCTCTTTCCATTACCCAGCTAGCTACCATCTGGCGATTGCGCATGTGAGCTTGCTGGATGTTTTGCCCCGGTTCTATACGGCGCAATTGTAGCATCAGGCCATTGCGGAGATAATTGTCGTAAGCTGCTTTGCCCACCTCATCGGTCTCAATCAAGCCGAGTTCCTGAAGCTTAGCATCTGTGATGTAATAGAGGGCAAAAAGATCGGCGCGCGCTTCTTCTAGTGGCGAAGCGTAGTTTTTTAGGGTTTCCCCTGGTGTAGCGACCCCTTCTTCTAGCTGACCAGAAGCATGACCTAATACTTCGTGCAGGGCAGTGATCATCTTGCCGGCGATTTGACCATGTGCTGTTGCACGTGCTTTTTCTTCTTCGTCATTGGCAAATTCGGTGAGTAAGCCGGGGCCATTAGCCTCGCTATACGCATGACTGATGTTACCCAAACTAACAGACTTGGAGCCATATTCTGCTCTGATCCAGTTCGCATTGGGCAAGTTTACACCAATGGGCGTTGAAGGGCTGGCGTCACCCGCTTCACCGGCTACAGTCACTACTTTGTAGCTGATTCCCGTAACGGTAGGCTTGCGATGCTGGGGCAGCACTGGGCTGTTGTCTTCAAACCACTGTGCGTTTTCAGCAACTTTTGCCATGCGAGAAGAGGCATCAAAGTCATCAATCTGTACGATGGTCTCGTAGCTACCTTTGAGCCCCATAGGGTCGAGGTAGACTTCAATAAAAGAATTGATGTAATCAATATCTCCTTTGGTTGCTTTTACCCAAGCGATGTTGTACTCGTCCCAGGTCACTAGGTCGCCGGTACGGTAGTATTCGATGAGCTTGCGCAAAGCATCAGCCTGTGGTTCGTTTTCGGCAACGCTTACTGCTTTTTCAAGCCATTTGATAATTTCCTGAATTGCAGAACTATAGAGTCCATCTGCGCTGTAAACCTGTTCGTAAAGCTTTCCGTCTTCATTGCGGGCAACCCTACTATTGAGGCCTATACTGACTCTGGGGTCTTCCAGGTCAGCCTTCAAGTCGGCGTAAAAAGCCTCTACTTCTGCTTGGGTGATATCAGGCCCGTAAAAGTTAACGGCTGAAGCCAAAACCAGATCGTCCCCTTCTTGGGCTACTTTTTTGTTGTCCTTGGTAGGATCAAAAATGGCGGCTAATTCTTCTTCGGTGAGGCTGGCACCAACGTCACTCAATAACTCAGCCAAGTACTCCTGTGAGAAGCCGGGCTTGAATTTGTCGTTGGAGTAATGGTGGTGGATACCGCTGGCAAACCACATTTCCTTGGCGTAAAGTTCAAATGCTTCCCAGTCAGGATTGTTTCGCTGACCAGAATAATTGGCCATGACGGCGTCAACAGCGTGGCGGATCGCAAGATTGTGGCGATAGTTCTGGTCGTAGATAATGTCACGACCTGCAAGGCCAGCTTCGGTTAAGTAGTAGACCAATTTTTTCTGATCGAGGCTTAACTGATCAAAACCTGGTACCTGATACCGGACGATGCTTTTGTCGGCGAAGCTTTCAGGGCTCCAAACAAATTCGTCGTCCGCTGGAACGGTTAGTTCCTCAACTGTCTCAGTGGGTTCCTGAGCCGGTTGGCAAGCGAATAGTGCGAATAGTGGCAATAGCCAGAAATATTTTTTCATACAAAAAGGGTTTAAATTATCTGTGCTAATGGGGGTGTTAGGAAATGATCTAGCTAATACTCCCTAATGATTTCGATTATGTTGTTCCGGTTATCAAGGCCCAAAAGGTACCTAAAATCCACCCAATCAGGTAAATTGCGGATATAAATATTCCGATGACAAACAGGAGTACCATGATGACTACGAATGTTGCACTACCTTGGTGTTCTCCTTCTTCATAGTGTTCTTTCAGCAGTTCAAGGTTCCTACGGTTGGCACGATAAGAAAGATCGAAAAGGTCTCCTATTATCGGAACTGTTCCGATGATCGCATCTAAGAAAATGTTCCATAGCATCTTAACGATCACCATCCCACTAGCTCCTTTTCGGGCCATCACGGTTACCAACATACCACTGATGCCTAAGGAAACTACATCACCGATACCGGGGATTAGCCCAATTAGGAAATCAAACCCAAACCGAACTTCTGTTCCCGGAATACGGAACCGATTATCCAATAACTGGGTCGTGGTATCCAACCATTTTAGTTCAGGCCTTTCCTGGTCTTTTTCTTCCATTGTTGTCTGGTTAATCAGGGGCTTGATATTCTATGTTCAGGGTAGATTCATGAACCTGCCCTGAACATGGAACCGATTTTATTTCAATTCTGATAACAGTACTTCTACTGCTTTCTGTAATTGTTCATCACGGCCTTCGGCCTTGCTGTTTGGACTGTTTTCTATTTCTACATCTGGAACGGCAGGCCCTAGTTCCATGTTTTCTCCGGTTGCTTTTACATACCAAGCCCGGAAAGGCATACGTACAAAATTGCCGTTGATTAATCCTTGTCCGCCAGTAGAAATAACGGCTCCGAAAGTAGGCATACCTACCAATGTACCGTGATCCAAGGTCTTAAAGGCGTGCGAGAAAATCTCGGCATTGGAATAGCTGGTTTGGTTACACAGCGCTACACTTGGTTTGGTGAGTGCTGCCTGAGGCAAGCGTTCTCCGTAAGGGTAGTTGTCCGCAAAGTCTGGGTGGTTACCTTCCAGTTTGTCTACTGCTCCCCGAGGTACGGTGTAGGAATGCTGACGGACATTGAGTACAGTCATAAGCATGTCGGTGGTCCAGCCGCCGCCATTGTAACGTACGTCGATGACGATGCCTTCCTTACCCAGGCCACTGGCGGTGAGTTCGCGCTCGAAGCGTTCAAAACTAGGCCAGTTCATTCCCTGAATATGGATGTACCCCAGGCGGCCGCCAGAGTATTCTTCGGTCAGGCGTTTGCGTTCAGCTACCCATTCTTCGTAAAGTTCGGTGCGGAGGCTGCTCGCAGGGCGGATGACTACTTCACGAGCGGTTCCCGTTGCATCAATGATACTCAATAGGGTACGGTCATTTGCTGTTCCCTGTAGAAGGCTGTACAGATTGGTATTGCCCGAAATAGTCATTCCATTAACTGCGACGATGGTTTCTCCAACAGCAAGGGTACTCTTCTCCCGGTTCGCAGGTGAACGACTGACAATACGGGTGATTTTTACACCATTTGTTGCAGGCTCTACCTCCAGCCCTAACAGACCGGTACGATCTCGCTGAGTTTCTTCAGGATTAGAACCATACATTCCCATGTGGCTGGCATTGAGTTGGCCCAGCATAGTATTGAAAAGATCGCGGAAATCCTGCTCGGTAGAGGCAGACATAGCCAGCGGCTCGTACTTTGCGCGGAGTTTATCCCAATCTTGGCCGTGGAAATTGGGGTCGTAAAACCCGTCTCGTAGTGCTCGCCATGCTTCGTCAAATACCTGCTGGCGTTCCTGTTGGTGATTGATGGCCATATTAGCGGAAAAGCCGAGGTTGTCTGCTTTTTTGCCATCGATTTTCATGCTGGCCAAGGTGCCGTTAGATTTCAACAGATACAGGGTTTTACCATCAGTACCTACGGACAAGCTACGTAATCGGGTATCACTTAATAAAGTCTTGGCATCACTGCCATCCCATTTTATACTTTGCAGTTCTCCGCCTCCGGGAGAACCAGCACGGCCACCATTGTTGGTAGTAAAGAAGAAGGTTTCGCCATCGGTACTAATTCCCAAATCTCCTTCATTGCCAGGGAGGCGAGTCACTTGTACGAGGCGTTCATGAATATTTTTGAAGTCGATGACCGTTACAGAATCCTTCTCTTCTTTTTCATCTTCCTCTTCTTCCCATTCCCAATCCTGCTTGGTGTTTTGCCAATCAGCATCTCGCAACCAGGCAAACCAGACGTCGGAATCGCCATTGTTACGAATGGAGAGGAAGCCCAGTTTGCTACCGTCTGCACTCCAAAAAGGGCTACTATCCGAGCGAGGGTGCATACTTACATTGACAGGTTCTTGGCTACCGTCAGCTGCGTGGATGTAAATTTCTGAGTTGAAATCAAGGTCAGAAAGGGAATAAGCCAGCCATTGCCCATCGGGGCTCCAGCGTACACTCCGTGCTGTTGACCAACCATCCAATAGTACTTTTTCGTTACTTAAACCCTGGGCGTTAATGTCTGCTACCACGAGTTGTCCTCGGCCACGGTTGATGGCAACTTTGGTACCGTCTGGCGAAAGGCTGATGTTTGCTTCATCAACAGGCGTACTTGTTATCCGCTTGGCAGTCCGCTTCAAGGTGCGGTAAAGGTCGGGCTGATCTGCATCAGCAGAATGCAGTACATAGAGTTCTTTATTACCATCTCTATCTGAGATGAAGACCACGGTGCTGTCATTTAACCACTGTGCATCTTGGTCGCGGTAAGGGTGGCGCGTGAGCTGCACAACGCCTTTCTTTTCCTTGTCATTTACGCGTAGGAAAATCTCGCCACGTACTCCAAAGAGGAGATAATCACCATTAGGCGAAACAGCCATTTCAGTGGCTCCGCGACTTAAGCTTTCCTGCTTTACAGGATCAAAGCGATAGTCTGCGGTTACTTGAATGTTTACCTTTTGTGCTTTGGCACTACCATCGGTGGGTAGTGTGTAAATGCCATTACCCCGTTCGAAGACGAGCTGCTTTCCGTCGGCACTAACATCAAAGTAGCGGATGCCTTCGTCTTGGAAATTGGTCAAAGGCCGCGCCAAATCCTTGGTCAGTACTCCGTTTTTGCGGTAGATGTTGTAGCGGCCATTGGCTGCACTTAGGTAGAATAACTGTTGGTTGTCTCCCCAGACAGGGTGACTTTCTTGCGCATTTTGAGCAGCCAGTGCCATATAGTTGCCACTTTGAGTATCGTATACCCAAACATTGCGGTTAGCTGGCCCGGTGTATACTTCCCGCACAAAGCGGCAATTACCGGCCACATAAGCTACATAACGACCATCATTGGATGCAGAGGCCATCTGGCCCAATGCATCCATCATTCTTTGCGGGGTGCCACCGGTCACAGGTACTTTGAAGACTTCGCGATCACGTTCAACCTGGCGGTACATGCGCGAACTCATGAAGATGATTTCATCGTTGCCATTCCACTGCGGGAAATTGTCGCTACCGGAATAGTAGGTGAGCCGGAGGGGCATTCCGCCCTGAGCATCCATGACGAAAATATCGTCGTTGCCGTATCGGTTGCCTTCAAATACAATACGGCTACCATCAGGGCTCCACTGCGGGTGGCTTTCGTAGCTTTCGTGAATCGTCAGACGGCGTGCGACGCCACCATTGGTGGGTACTGTCCAGATGTCACCCTGGTAAGAGAAGGCAATCTGTTGCCCGTCAGGGCTTAGCGAAGGAAACCGCAACAAGGGTTCCTCCTGTGCGGAAAGCCCCAAAGCAAGTACAAGAAAGGCGAAAGAAAAGATATATTTAATCATGTTTTTTATGTAGAGACGTTGCAGTGCAGCGCCCGTGTATAATATGGTGGTAGATATGTAATTATAGCGGTGGAGATGTTGCATTGCAACACCTCCACCGCAACGTCTGTATTATTCATTCCATTCCGGCCAGCGGCCAGGAGTATACGGTGCGTTGTTCATTTCTATTTGTTTCTCTAAGGCAGTCACTTCATTTGCAATGAGCTTCAATTCACGGAGGGCTGGCCCAAATTGCTTGGCTGCAATACGGTAAGCATCCTTGTATACTTGTGTTGGTGCTGAAGTGACATCCCAGAGGCCATATTCACAGCGGCCAATACGACCACCAATACTTGGAGGCGTTTCGAACTGACGGCGCGCAAGGCTTCTATCACCATTCATTTTTCGACTGAGCTCGCTCAGTTGTAGCTTTAGCTCACTGGCTTTGGCCAAAAGACCCTCTGGAGCAGCGGGCATATCCAGTATAGCCGACTGGATATGGTTGAGGTTTCCTGACAATTCTCGGCGAATATCGTTGGCAGCACTGAAAGCTTTGCGGATATCAGCGACCTTGCGAACAAAGGCATCGTATTCGGCCCAGTCCGTTTCCGGCATGGACGATTGGTTCAGGTAGTTAAGTTGGAAACTTACAGGCTCGGTCAGCTTACTGACTTCGCCGTTTTCAAACTTGCTGAGCGCTACGGTATAAGTTCCGGGCATGGCCAGGTGACCCAATTCGGCTGAACCAAACAGTACATCGGGAGCAGGGGTGTAACGACCAACTACCGGCGCGGGAGTGTCGTGACGCATATCCCAAGTCAGCCGCTTGAGGCCTTTCTTGGCAGGCGCCGTCAGGTGGCGAACAACCTCCCCTTGAGCATTGCGGATGGTGAAAATAAGATAAGGATCTTCTTCGGCATCCTCCTGACGAAGCTGATCAAGGGTGGGGTAGGGGTCATCGTCTGTCTCCTTCTCCTTTTCTTGCCGCTGGTCTTCCAGCGTTTGGATGCTCTCCTTTAGATAGTAAGTGAATACCGCACCAGGCTTTGGGTTAGGCGTGGTGAAGTAGCTGCTCCCCAGGTGGCCTTTGTCCCGTAAGCCAATATCGGTACGTTCAATATAAAGCAAAGCATCTTTAATGGAGAAGATTTCAGCATCTTTCTCCAAGGCTTCTGCCGTGATTTCCCGTAAAGGGCTATAGTCGTCGAGTACATAGAACCCACGACCAAAAGTACCCAATACAAGGTCATTCTCTCGTTTTTGAATCTCCATGTCTCTTACACCCACCGTCGGTAATCCCGCTTTAAGCGGAATCCAGTGCTCGCCGGCATCAGGACTGAAGAATGCACCAAATTCAGTACCACAAAACAGAAGATTGGGTTGAACATGGTCTTCTGCGATGGTGTACACGCTTCCGCGTTCGGGCAAGGTAGCGTGGATAGGCCTCCAAGTCTGGCCTGCATCAGTGGTTTTGAAAAGATAAGGTTTGAAATCACCATAGCGGTGGTGATTAAACGCCGCGTAAGCAGTATTTTTATCATGCTGCGAAGCAATAATCTGGTTGACGTAAGTCATTTCCGGCACACCGGCAAGACCTGTTATCTTCTGCCAATTTTGCCCACCGTCGGTGGTCAGGTGAATGAGTCCATCATCGGAACCTACCCACAACATATTTTCGTCGATGCTACTTTCTGCAATGGTTGTCAGCTGACCGAAAATATCGGTAGAGCCATTTTTAGAGATGGCATCTACGCTCCAAACCTGATCCATTACTTCGAGGGTGTTACGATCAATTTGTGCAGAAAGGTCTGGGCTGATGACTTGCCAGGAATCGCCCTGATCGTCAGTGCGGAATAGTTTATTGGCACCAAAGTAGAGCCTTTTGTGGTTATGGGCAGAGATCAATAAAGGAGCATCCCAGTTCCAGCGGAGGGCGGGTTCGTCTTCGCCTTCCATGGGTTTGATGTAGTAGTATTCTCCATTGCCTCGGTCGTAGCGACTCAAGGCACCATACTGAGCTTGGGCATAGATGATGTTGGGATTGGTAGGGTCTACCTGGGTTTCGAAGCCATCGCCGGTAGAGGTCACAAACCAATCGGAATTAACAATACCATTCATGCTGGTCGTGCGGCTAGGGCCACCCAGGCTGAGGTTGTCTTGCGTTCCGCCGTGAATATTGTAAAAAGGGGTAGCGTTGTCGGTAGCTACTTTGTAAAACTGAGTTACAGGCAGATTGGGCTTGAAATGCCAAGTGCCGGCCAGGTCCCATGTTTCGTACACGCCACCGTCACAACCAGCCAGTAGGTGGTTGGTATTATCTGGGTCAATCCAGAGGGCATGATTATCGATATGCTTGTTGAGTTCACCGAGGTTGCGGGTGGTTTTTCCTCCATCGTCACTGATCTGAAAGTAAGTGTCGGTAATGTAGATGCGATCAATGTCAACGGGATCACAGATTAATTCTTGGTAGTAATTGCCGCTGGTATATCTGCCACTTTGTTTACTCCAGCTGGCGCCGGCATCATCAGTGCGGTAGATTCCTCCTTTGCGGTCACCAGCTTCAACGACAGCGTAGAGCGTATTGGGATTGACAGGGGAGATGTCTAGCCCTATTCGGCCTACATCGCCACCAGGGAGGCCTCCTTTCAAGGGCTTCCAGGTTTCACCACCGTCTGTGGTTTTGAACAAGCCAGATTCTGGTCCACCACCAATGTAGGTAAATACCTTTCGCTGGCGCTGGTGAAAAGCAGCATAGAGGACATTAGGGTTACGTGGGTCCATGACCAGCTCGTTGCAACCGGTATATTCACTGACCTCTTTTACGCAAGTCCAGCTATCACCACCGTCGGTGCTTTTGTAGACGCCGCGTTCGCCGCCGTTGCTCCATACAGGGCCGTAAGCAGCTACCCAGATAATATCGGAGTTGGTAGGATCGACGATGATGTCGCCAATGTGTTCAGAGGTTTTCAAGCCTTTGTGTTCCCAGCTTTGGCCACCATCGGTGCTTTTGTAGACACCATCTCCGTAGCCTACAGAGCGTTGATTGTTGTTTTCGCCAGAGCCTACCCAAACGGTGCTGGGCTGCTGAGGATCGAGGCTGACACAACCTATGGAGTAGGAGTTTTGCTGGTCGAAAATAGGTGTATAGGTGGTGCCGTGGTTGACGGTTTTCCAAACGCCTCCTGAAGCGGTAGCAACGTAGTAAACATCCTTGTTGTCGGGATGCACCGCGAAGTCAGCAATACGCCCCGAAGTAACGGCGGGGCCTACCGAGCGAAAAGCGAGTGCAGAATAAGTGCTAGCTTTTAGGTGAAGAGGTGTTTCTTCTTTGGCCGTAGCCGGATCGGTTTGTTTTTTTCGTTGGGCCATTGCTTGGTCGCAAAGGACAAAACTTAGGAATAAGAGTAGGTAAATGCTTTTGTAACTTGGCATAAGTTGGTGAATTTGGCGACTGAATTTTCGGAATCGAAAAATAGGGAAAATCGCAGACCTAAGGAAGTGAGGAGGATACCTTGGAACGAAAGGGTGGAATTCTGCTATGAAAAGGGTGCTTTGATAGCAAAATAAATGTGCTTCAAACGAGTGACTCATGTATTAGTATTGCGCAGAAAACAAAATGCGATTCTCTTTAGGTTTTTCAAATAGTTAAAACTCTTGAAATGAATCGTTTATTCAACTATTATGAAAAACAGAATCGCCTTTTGTTTTCGTGCTGTTCCTTAGAGATTCCCCACGTATGCCATTTATTCCTGAAGGAAATAGAACCTTTTTGGTTAGTGCGCAGGCCTATAGGCCGTAGCTCGGGGCCAGGATGGCGCAAGGACAATAGGATGGGCCGGAGCGTTAGCGACAGACAGCCTGGTGCCGATCCCGTCTCGACTTTTCTGGTCGGGACGGGAGATGGCATGGCCCCAAATGTTAAAGAAGAGGAACGTGTTTCTGTTAAAGAAAAAACTACTTCTCTTCAAACCACAGCTCGGTCTCGTGGAATTCTCCGTCGGTATAATTGATGGTTATTTCTTCGCCGGGCTGGATATCCTTTATGGCAATGATTTCAAGAGATTCCATCTCGATGTCCATCTCGTAATCGGCATTTGCTTCGGAAGAATGGTTGTAAAGGGAGCCAAAACCCAGGGCAATGGCCGATTCCCCCTCGTCTCCCCAAAGGAAATAATAATCGTGTAGTTTGGTCTGATGGATAAGTGTAGTGCCCTCTTCCGATAGCACTAAAACAGGGCAAGATTCAATATGGCTACCTTCGGGAATCTCCTGGGCCGTAAAAACCCCACGCCCTCTTCCATTGGTTGTTTTGATGTACAGGAATGGTAATCGAGTAGACATGATTTAGGAGGTCGGAATTAGGAAATGGGAAGTCGGAATTAATACGAAATCAATGAAGAAGGGCGGCGGTTACTTCCGACTTCCGACTTCCGATTTCCGATTTTTAATCTTCCATTTTTACCAACAACTGCCCTTTCTCCACGGCAGCCCCTTTGGAAACGGAAATATCAGCGATAACGCCGTCGGCAGTGGCTTTGATGACGTTTTCCATCTTCATCGCTTCGAGGATGAGGATGGGCTGACCGGCGGTGACACTTTCTCCTTTTTGGGCCATTACTTGTAGTACCAGGCCTGGCATGGGGGCCATAATGTCTGCGACCACAGAAGTGTTGATCGCACCTAAGCCCAGGCGTTCTACCATTTGGTCATAGGCATCGGCGAGGTTGACCTCGTATTTGCTGCCATTGATTTTGATGGTAAAGCGCTTGCGTTGGAAGTTGCGACTTACCAGCTCTGCACGGTAAGACTTGCCATTGGCAAGAATATGAAAATTACGATCATCAATGGGCGTAAAGTCTAGCTGGTCGATATCTTCATTGGTGAATTCGAACTGGTCATTGACTTTGGCGCTGATGTCTTCCAGATGTTTCATGGTAGGGGCAGTTGTTAAATGTAAAGAACAGCACAAAACCAAATAGAGTCTTCGTTTTTTCAATAGCTGGCTAAGCGGTTCATTTCAAGCGTGTCAGTTATTGGACAAACCGCAAAGACCACGAAGTAGACGCGAAGCGAACACACCATTTGTTTTTTGCGCAATATATGGATCCCAAAAGTAACACTATTGTTCCAGAAAAATCTAAAAAAGGGGCTTACCTTTAGCGTATGCGAAACTTACTCTGTTTTTTCGGCCTGATCTTGTTGGCGGTGCTTCTGCACCAGTTTTTGCCCTGGTATGCGATTGTTATTGCAGGGTTACTGTTTGGTGCTTTTGCTCCTCTGTCCTCTGCGGGCGAGGCATTTGCTTATGGTTTGCTGGCTGGGGCTATCGTTTGGGGCGGCTACAGTGGTATTCTCAACTATCAGAATGAGAGCATCCTGGCTACGCGCATCGGCAATATGTTTGGCGGGCTCTCTGCCTGGAGCATGGTCATCATTACCGCTCTATTGGGAGGCATCTACGGCGGCCTTGGAAGTCTTGTTGGCTTTTGGGGGCGGCAATTGTTTGGGCAAGGTCATACGGAACTGGAAGATTTCATTCAAGGCATTCCCAAAGCAGAACTTCACTTGCATATCGAAGGGAGCTTTGAGCCTGAACTCATGTTCGAAATAGCCAAAAGGAATAATATAACTCTGGATTATGATTCCATCGAATCATTAAAGAAAGCTTACAAGTTTAATAATCTTCAAGAATTTTTAGATATCTACTACACTGGCGCGCAGGTATTGATCCATGAGCAAGATTTTTTCGATTTGACATGGGCTTACCTGACTAAAGTGCATAGCCAAAATGTGGTTCATGTAGAGGTGTTTTTCGATCCGCAAACACATACGGACAGGAGCGTTGCGTTTGATGTTGTTATTAATGGTATCCATAAAGCATTGGAAAAAGCCAAAGCGGAGTTAGGTATTTCCTATAAGCTGATCATGTCTTATTTACGGCATTTGAGCGAAGAAGCGGCATTCGAAACACTTGAATCGTCACTACCCTTCAAGGATTGGATTGATGGTGTAGGATTAGATTCCTCTGAAATGGGCAACCCTCCCAGCAAGTTTGCCAAAGTATTTAAAGCATCTGCAAGCCACGGTTACAAATTAGTTGCTCATGCTGGGGAAGAAGGCCCTGCGGAATATATCTGGGAGGCGCTTGATCTTTTGAAGGTGGTGAGAATAGATCACGGCAATCGTTGCTTGGATGATGAAGCGCTGGTTCAGCGAATTGTCGAACAAAAGATACCGCTGACCTTGTGCCCATTGAGTAATGTAGAACTCAAAGTTATCCAAAAGATGGAGGAGCACCCCGTTGCGGAAATGCTCGAGAAAGGAATATTAGCAACCATCCACTCAGATGATCCCGCTTATTTTGGAGGCTACATGAATGAAAATTATTACGAAACAGCTAAAGCCTTAAACTTAACAGAGGATCAATTGATGCAATTAGCCATCAATGCCTTTGAAGCGAGTTGGCTGAGTCCTGAAGAGAAGGGAAAGCACATTGCTCAAGTAAAAGACTATTTCCACTCCTCTAAATATTCACAAAAGCAAGTAGTGTGATATTACTGTAATACTTGGCCGCCCCCCAACCATCAACGAACAACCATCAACAAATAAACCAACAAACCATCCAACCATCCAACCATTCTCCCCAATTCAGTAGCCTTTTTGCTCAATTCAGTCGAAAAAAGTAGTGTGTAAGTACCCTTTAGGAGCATCTTTGAAGCAAATCAAAAAACATTCAGAGATGAAAGCTTGTCATAAATCTTATCAGGACGATGAAAGCCGTGAGGCGAAATTTCGCAAGAGCTTGCGTTCCTTTTTCGGCTACAATTTCGTTATCTTTATACTCATGATCCTAGGAATGGGAGGCGTTGTTTTGTGGAAGATCAGCGTAATATGGGGTGCTATTTTGGCCTTTAAAGGTTATGGTATCTATGGTAGTGAAGAGCGCGATACACGAAGCTATCCATCGGAAGACGAACCTAGTCGTGAACAATACGGCCGCCCAAAGCGCCCTCAGTGGAAAGATAAGGACTTGGTATAAAACAGCTAGTGTAATATAAAATCGCAATGAACGAAGACCAACAGTTTGAGCAAGCGCGGCGGCGCGTAAAAGAGAAGAAGGCTTTCTACAATCACCTGACGACCTACCTTGTGATGGGCGGATTTTTCTTTACCTTAAATATGCTTACGAGCCCTGGTGCTTGGTGGTTTTATTGGCCGATGTTGGGGTGGGGAATTGGTGTTGCTATTCAGTATTTCAAAGTATTCGGACTTCCTGGTAGTGGCATAGGTTCAAAAGAATGGGAAGATCGTGAATTAGAAAAAGAAATGAAGCGACTCAACCCCAACAGAAGGAAACCAGGTCTGGACCTGGATAGCCATCTGGAGTTGAGGGAACTCGATACTGAAAAGCAGAAAGAACCTTCCTACCGCAATGATGATCTAGTTTAGTAGTTGTAATAATAGTATATTAGAGGTTCAGAATTCCCGACTTATGAGACGAAACAGAAAAAACGAACCGGAACACGTCCGGCAGGCGCGCCGCAAGGTGCGTTCCAAGAAGTGGTTCTTTCGCCATTTTTCCATTTATCTGGTAATAAGCATATTCTTCTTTTGCATAAATATGCTTGACAGTCCGCACGACCCTTGGTTTTTATACCCTGTAATCTCTTGGGGGACCCTCATCGGGATACAGTATTTATGGACTTTTGGCCTCCCCTTCACCAAAGCGGGTACCCGAGAATGGGAAGAACGTGAATTGGCGCGCGAATTGGCAAAGTCTGCCCCTGGTTATCAAGACCCTCAAGATTATCAAGAGGAAGCTCCACCGGTACAACGGCTTGCATCAAGTGGCGTCAATATCGACGATCATTTAGAGTTGCAGGAGGTTAGCAAAGAAAAAGTTGCGGAGCCGATTTATCGGAACGATGATTTGGTGTAGTTTTATCTCAGATATTTCAACAATACATCCGCCCGGTGATCCAAATACGCATCAGTGGGAGACTCTTGCCTGCCTTGCTCAATAAAATTGAGGGCTTGACGGTAGTCGTTTTGACGATAGTAGTAATTTGATGCCGCCAGATAGGCTGTTAATACCCAGGAATCATAACGCGGTGTTCTACCGCTGGATTTGGCGAGTCGCTTGAAGTCTTCCATATAATGCAGGCCTTTAATACGGTCATCCTGATCAAAAAAGTAGCGTACTCTTTCGGCTTGATACAGTAAGTGACGATCTTGAAACAAGGAGTTGTTGGTCAGGAAAGGATACTTTCTGCTGTATGCAGTAATGCGCTCCAGGCCTGATTCAAATTTCCGTTCCTTACGCAATGACCATACGAGCATGCCTGCCAACACCTCGTGTATAGCAGTGTTGTTGGGTTGGTACCGATAAAGGCTATCCATATAGTTCATCACGCTAACGGTGTTTCCTTGCTGGGCATGCATACGTGCGCTTTGCAAGTAGTAAATTTCCCGTAGCTGTCCCAAAGCACCTGGATAATCAGAGAAACGTTCCTTAAAAGCATCATAAGTAGAGTCTATGACCCAGCTGTTGGGGGTGGGGTGATCCCGAAGTAGTTCGTTGAACCGGTGAATCAATTGTCCTTGCCAAGGTGCACCAGGGCTACGTTCCCATATTTTCCATAAGTAATCCAGTGACGTTGTTGTTTTGGTATCCTCGGTGGCCAGTTGTAACCAGATGGCCCGTTGTAAAACCTCCTGCACTGGCCAGGGGTGAAGCTGCCGAGCTTGATGGAGCCAATCGAGAGAACTGGCCCAGGCATGATCGGCATACGCTCGTAAGGCCTGTCGGTAATAGAGGAAACTGGCCAGTTGACGTAGGGTCAGTTGTTGGTCTCCACCCAGGTAATAACGATTGAAAAGCTGATCAGGTGGATTGTTCCACTCTGCGGTGGGGATGTAGCCTACACTGCGGAGAACCTCGAGGTAGGCGTTTTGAAAACGGCGTTCATTTTCCGCATTCAAAGGAGAGGCTCCTTTTACGCGGATACGCTCGGTATTTTTTCCTACATCTACCAAAAGGGAGACTTCTGTTCCTTGCACTTGCAAAAGATAGTGCATACCCAGGTAGTCTAGGGTCATCGCATATACGGCAGAAGCGGTCGTCTGATCGTATTGTCCTTGGGTGAAGAAGAATTGAATTTTGGAAAACGACTGATGGTTTTTAAGAAAACGCTGACCCATTTCTTCCCTTAGCATTGCCAAGGCTTTGTGGGGCTTCTTTTTGCGAATATTTTGCGCTTCAAGGCTGGTCAACATTTCGCTGATACGCTCTTTGGCGTAAGCGCGCACCGATTGTTCCTGGATACCTGTTCCCGGAAGGAGTAGCTGCAACTGTTGGTCTAGCTCTGCCGAGCGATCTGCTGCCAACAGCGTCTCTTTTGCGGACATTAGAGTGCTACAAAAAAGGAAAATAAAAAGTAGTGTGGATAGTTGCTTCATGTAGATTTGGGACCCAGTTTAAACGATTGCTCGAAAT
The DNA here is from genome assembly GCF_000379805.1 of Lewinella cohaerens DSM 23179. Classification (GTDB taxonomy): domain Bacteria; phylum Bacteroidota; class Bacteroidia; order Chitinophagales; family Saprospiraceae; genus Lewinella; species Lewinella cohaerens. Next base: position 213,011 of record NZ_KB903534.1, read on the forward strand.
TACGGATATTACAACGGCCTGCAAAATAGTTTCGTATTGGGCGTATTTAAAACCATCAAATTATGACCTTTAAAGAATGGCATTCTACCGGCCAGTATTTTGATTATCGGCAGCAAAAAATCTTTTATCAGCAAGCAGGCAATGGGTCGGTACTGGTATTGCTGCATGGTTTTCCTACAGCGTGTTGGGATTGGCACAAGGTGTGGCCTTTATTGACAGCGCACTATACGGTTCTCACGTTGGATTTTATAGGCTTTGGCTGGTCGGATAAACCGAGGAAGTATCGCTATTCCCTGATGGATCAAGCCGACTTGGTGGAAGCGCTATTGAAAGAAAGAGGCATTGGGCGTTACCATTTGCTGGCACATGACTACGGCGCTACTGTGGCCCAAGAGTTGCTGGCGCGGCATTATGAGCGAAGTGAAGAAGAGGATTTGGCGAAACAGACAGAATTGTTGTCTTTATGCTTTCTGAATGGAGGGATTTTTCCTGGAACCCATCATCCCCGGCCGATCCAAAATGCATTGGCTAGCCCGCTGGGGATTTTGCTTACGCCATTTTTGAGCAAGGCCAAGTTGCGGAAGAATTTCAGCGTCATCTTCGGGCCGGCGACCCAGGCTACAGAGCAGGAAGTAGATGAGTTTTACGAGCTCATTCAGCACCAAAACGGCAAGTACCTTTTTCATCGCCTGATCCGCTACATGCGGGAACGGGAAGTACACGAACCTCGTTGGGTAGGTGCTACCGTGCGTGGAGAACTGCCCCAGCGGTTTATTAATGGTGCTTACGATCCGATCTCTGGCGCGCACGTCGCCGATTATTATGAGCAATCAGTGAATAATGCTGATGTAGTGCGGCTCTCTAATATCGGGCATTACCCGCAAATGGAGGCTCCAGCGGCGGTGGTGGAGGCGTATTTGTCGTTTCGGGGTTTTTGAACCACCAGAGGCACTAAAGTTTTAAACCATATGAGGGATTATAAGGACATTTAAGGGCGAGCCTGCATAGGCTAAATTCACGAATTTAGCACGCGCGGGCACGCGGGGATAGCACGCGGGTACCATCCAAAGATCAGTGCGCAGGCCGGGAGGCCGGAGCGCGCCGGACGAAGGAGGAGGACAAGGGATGGGCCGGAGCGGTAGCGACAGACAGCCTGGTGCCGAGGCACGAAGGCATGGCCCCAAAAAAATACTTCCCAAAAAACTGTTACTTTCGAACCTCGTTTGCATTATGCTAAGGAATGAAAGATCAAAACCCAGAGCATCGGGATGTTTAGTATCTTGCAGACGAGTAGCGTCGCGTTGCGTCGCGACAATACTAAAACGGTCAATAACAGGTTCATGACGGAACCCCAAAAGACGGTGTCGGCATCGGCAATGGAAGCCGAGTGGCTTGAAATTCAGGCTGCGCAAGCTAACCCTGCGCGGTTCCGACCTTTATACGAACGTTATTTTGAACCCATCTACCGTTTCGTCTATCGGCGTACTAGTAATGCTGATCTCTCGGCTGATCTTTCTTCTCAAGTGTTTTTAAAAGCTTTGCAGCGTCTTGGAGGCTACGAGTACCGAGGTGTACCCTTTTCAGCCTGGCTGTTCCGAATTGCGAGTAACGAAATTGCCCAGCATTTTCGCGATTCCCGCAATAAACGAACGGTTAGTGTTGAGGATCATACCTTAGGTGAAGTGGCTGAAGAAATGGAATTGGACGAAGACCTTTGGCAGGTAGAAGACCTGATCGGAGCCTTGGACCAGCTCAAACCCTCTGATGTCGAAATTATCGAGTTGAGGTTCTTTGAGCAACGCCCCTTCAAAGAGGTGGCCGAAATCCTGGGGATTACCGAAAGCAATGCCAAGGTGAAGACCTACCGGATCTTGGAACGACTAAAAAAGCGACTAAAAACAAGCCAAACCAAGTGATTTTTGACCTTTGAGAAGCGTCAACTATGGAAAGAAACTACAATTTTAAACGAAACCCGAAGGAGCCGGGTAGCGAAGACATTCGACAGCGGATGGACTTTGATGCTTTGCTTCAAGAGTTTGAAGCCCAGCCAGCGGTTAAGACCACAGGTGGTGCCCGAATACGGCGGTTGATTTACTTCAGTACGGCTGCGGCCGCTGCGGTAGCTTTGCTGCTTTTGGTACCCTTTTTGAGTGGTAATAAACCATTGAGCCCAGAGGCTTACTTTGCCCAACAGGACTTTGTACACATCCCGCTGCCTCAGCAGGAACTGCAAGTGGCGTTCACCACGCAAGCGGTATCGGATGCCCACAAAGGAGGGGTGATTGATTATCCCAGCGGGTCGCGTTTGGTGATTCCTGCTGCTGCGTTTATGAATGATCGCGGTCGACTGGTAGGTGGCGAAGTAGCCATTCACTACCGTGAATTGCATGATTATATCGACTTTTTTGTGTCTGGAATTCCATTGGCCTACGATTCTGTAGGAATGCAACGCTACCTTACTTCGGCCGGTATGGTAGAAGTATATGCTGAGCAAAATGGGAAACGCCTGAAGATGGCTCCCGGCAAAGCTATTCAGGTAGAACTGCGTAGTGAAGTGGTGGTGAAAGACTACTTTAGCTTGCCTAAATACCACGTATATCAGTTGGATACTGCCTCTCGTACTTGGCAGTATAGCAATGTAGATATGCTGCAATTTGTAGAAGAAGACTTGATCACAGGAGGTACCAATACCCCACAGCAACGCTGGCAAAGGGAGTTGGGTAACCTGGAGCAAGAATATGAAAAGGCATTGCAAGACCTGCAAATGGATTTTCCATTGCCATCAGCACCGGTCGCTCCGACTCAAGCCAATGGCAACCGTCCTACGCTGGAGCTTGACTTTGCCCAAGGTGCTTTGGCGCTTGATCCTGCCAGCGACTTGCAACCCGAAGATTTGGCCTACCTGCATGCAGGCACCATTTGGGAAATAGCACCCGAATCACCAGAGGTTGACCCTCGTGCGTTTCGAGTAAGCTGGGAAACAGTGAAACTCCGCCGCCTCAATACCCAACGCTTTGAGTTGACACTACAGCACCGGGATAATGAAGAAACCTTGATAGTAGCCCCCGTTTTATTAGGAGCTAACTACCAACAAGCAATGGCAAAGTACCAAGATGAACTTGCTACTTACGATGCGATGGTCACCTTGCGCGAAGAGGAAGTAAGCAGCGAACGAGAACGCCTACAGACGGAGTTTGTGGCAAGAAAAGAGGCCTTAAAAGAAAGCCTGGAGCAAGAGTTTCAGAGCCAACCGGGAGAACTTCGCCGTCAGGTAGTGAATCGTTTTGTCGTAAGTGAATTCGGCGTGTGGAACTGTGCACAGACGATTGATGCGCCTTCTACGGTACATGGTATTCAGTACCGCACCGAAGGAGGGCAAGCCATCGAAAATACCACGGCTTACGTGGTAAACCGGGAGTACAATACTATCTTCAGATACTTGGCTTCGAGTACTGCTCCTATCGGCATTGAGCCTGCAACGGATAACCTTTTGTGGGTGGTAAATGAGAAGGGTACGATCTCTCGTGTGGAGCTAAAACAACTACACGATGATGGCGCCGAGCTGGTACTGGAAACGGTAACTCCTCCGGCAAAAACGAACGCAGACTTGCGTAAGGCGTTGGAGTTTTAAGGTACAAAGTACTTAGTACTAGGTAGGCGGACTTTGATTGGCCTAGGTGCAAGCAGACCAAAAAAAATAAAGAGGTCTACAAATTTAAATAGACCACGGATCAGAGTCCGTGGTCTATTTTAATTTAAGTAACTGCCTTTTATGGTGTTTTCTTGGCATGATGCATATGCTAGCATACCTTAGATTTGACACAATCCAAGTACCAAGTACCAAGTACCAAGTACCTCTTCCTCACTATTCCGAAAGTTCAAAAACCACACTTTTTACACATTGGATAGCTTGGCCACTTTCGTCGAAGGTGTTGACCAAGAGCGTTTGGGCCAGTGGTTGTGCAAAGACATCAGGCAAGTCTCTTACAGCGCCTGCGGGGATATTATTTTTTTGGAATAAGGCTAACAATTCCTCCCGTTTAGCGAAAGCGCCAATTTGTTCTTGTAATAAAGGAATCAGTTCCAAACGGTGTTTTACCCGTTGGGCATTGGTAGCGAAGCGGTCATCGTTGATGAGTTCAGGGACATTCAGCACTTCTCCTAACTTTTTCCAGTGGGCTTCTACGCCTACTGCCAAGACCAACTCCTGACCATCAGCGGTGCGGAAAAGGTCGCCGTAAGGAGCAATATTGGGGTGTTGGCTGCCTAGTCGCTGCGGTGCGAAGCCAGCAATCAGCCAGTTGGTTGCTTGATTGGCAAGGCTGGCCAGGGCTGCGGCGTAGAGGCTGGTGCTTACTTTGCTGCCCCGCCCGGTTTGTGCCCGCTTTAGTAAAGCTACGAGAATACCCTCTTTTAGTTGGTGCGCTGCGAGGATATCAATAAGAGCAACAGGCATCTTGACGGGGGAGCGGCCCGGTTCTCCCGTAAGGTAAAGGAAGCCACTTTCGGCTTGAAGCACAACATCAAATGCGAGACGAGGATCATTGGCACCGAACCCAGTGAGTTCGGCGTAGATGATTTTAGGGTTGATTCCTTTCAGGCGATCATAATCCATGCCTAGTTTTGTGGCGGCTCCGGGGCGGTAGTTGACGATAACAATGTCTGCTTCTCGGATCAGCGCCTCTACCTGCTCGCGCCCTGCGGTAGATTTTAGATTGACCAGTAGCGTGGTTTTTCCAAAATTGACAGATTGGTAGTAAGCTGAGTCGGATTTGTTGGCAGCCTCGGTGGGGGCTTTCCAGCGGCGGGTAACATCTCCGGAGGTAGCGGCATTTTCAATTTTGGTAACCCGTGCACCTAGTTCTGCAAAAAACAAACCTACTGCGGGGCCAGCTAATACGCTGGCGAGTTCTACTACTTTGAGGCCTTGGAAAAACTGATCTTGCATCTTTGTATTATATTAGTGTTCGCTTCGCTCACGGGAGACTCTCTCGATAAATCGAGTTTGTGACTGTACTCGCGCTAACGCTCGTGGTGGTGTTCACTTCGCTCACGGTGGTACTCGCTTCGCTCGTGTTCAAAAACCGCGAGCGAAGCGAGCACAATAAACAAAATACGATGCAAGATAAAGAACAGTCTTGGTTAGAGCGGCTCTCGATGGAAAGTTGGCAGGCGGAGATGGTAATTTCCGGGGTGGCGATTTTCGGTTCTTTTCAGCTGTTTGAAGGCGTGAGAAGCCTGATCGATTGGTTTTATTTCAGTCTTCCGGGCAGTTTTATGTATATCGCGTACTTTCTTGGTTTTTATCTTTTTATAGCGGTTGCCGTTTTGTGTATGAGCTTTTTGGGGCACTTTATTGTGCGTTCGATTTGGATTGCTTCTATTGGATTAGAGAGTGTTTACCCGGAGATACGCCGAGATAATGACACTTATACGCCCCATTTTATGGATCAGCTCTTACGTCAATTTCCAAGTTTTAAAGACTTTAATGGAGAGTTGGATAGGGTAGGGAGTTCTATTTTGGCATTTGCCCTTATGTTGGTGATGGTTTTCATAGGCATTGGGTGCCTTATTGGGTTAGCGTTGTTGTTGGGGACGATAACTGCCATGTTTTCGACCGAAGAAGTAGGATTAAAGGTATCGTTGGTTTTACTGGGGATAGCTGCTCTGGTCACCTTTATTAATGCAGCTTTGAATAGTAAGGCTTTGCAGAATCGTGCTTGGGTACAAAAGATTCATTATCCGTTGACAATAGGAATTGGCTATGTTTTTGCCAACGTTTTCTTTCGGCCACATGCTTACTTGAGTTTTATTATCCGGACCAATCTTGATACCAAACGCTACTGGAAGTTTATGACGGTTGTTATGATTGGTGTCGCTATAATTTCTGGTAGTGTCTTTGAGCGTACCCATATCTTGGCCTTGATGGACGATGTTTATTTTCGCTATGATCAACGTACGGACCGATTGTACAGTAGCAATTACCTTGCTGAATCAACGGATCAGGAGTTGGCTTTTATTAACCCCCAGATTCCGTCAATGGTTATTCATTCTGCTGCCGATTTGACCCTTTTTCTACCGATCCCGGAACGGGAGGAAAGGAAAATCTTTCTGGCGTGTTCAGAAAAGGAACCTTCGGGGATTGATGATCGCAAAGCGGCTCGTTTAGCTCGCTATAATTATCGTTTAACATGTTTCAAAGAACAGATCATTATAGAAATAGATGACCAACCAGTAGAGGTGATTATGAAGGTATATACCCATCCTCATGATTCAGAACCGGGGCTGCAGTATTTCTTTCCAGGCTTGGAATTGTCAACAGGAGAACATCAAGTCGTAATTCGGCATTTGGCTTTAAAAGGAGAGCAGGAGAAAGTTGATCGTGTCCCTTTTATTTATCTTCCTAAGTAATAGCTGGTTAATACGTCCTAATATTTTGTTAATCCTTGCTTTAGTAAGTATATTTTCCTAATTTTATTTCACAATTTTTCTCGCGACTAAATTGGGGATGAAAGATTTTTTTCTACAACGACTCTTGCAGCGTCTGGAAAAAGACGGTAATGACGACCTGGCACTCATTATGGAGTTCGGGGCTAATAGCTATTCTACAGAAGAGTTAAGTATTATTTTACGACAAGTAAGTGAACAAAAAGAGATTGCCAGTCTGTGGCAGCACCGATTGTTTTTAGTTGGTTTTAGTGTTTCTTTTTGGATCGCGGTGGCCTTTATTGCTGCTGCTTGTCATGCCCGATTACTAAGTTTTCTATTTCTGGCGATGGTACCTGTATCGCTACTTCTGGCCCTTGGCGGCCACTTTTATTTGCGACGGACATTTCCGGTTTACCGAAATATTCACTTGGTCGCCTCTATTATCNAACAAGAGCTGGATCGGCGTAAAAAAGACGCCTCTATCTTTTAGCATTTATTCGCATTAATTCTTTTCCTTGAATTATAGGGATATTCGTTTCAAACCAAATGAAATCTCCCGGCAAGCTGTTAACTTGTCTGTCATTAATAGACAGAGAGAGGTTTTGTGATTTATTTCTGTCAAACTACAAATATCGACTAGTATGAAAAATCTTTTAGCCATTGGCTTATGCCTAATAGGTCTTACCCTGTTTGGCCAGGGCGAATTTCAGGCATTCGTACACGAGCAGGCCACTCAAATGGAAGACAAAGTTATAGAATGGCGCCGCTATCTACACGAACATCCCGAGTTGAGTAACCGAGAGTTTGAAACAGCAGCGATGGTTGCTAAACATCTACAGGCGCTAGGAATGGAAGTTCGCACGGAAGTAGGCCTTACGGGTGTGGTAGGGATTCTTCGGGGTGGTAAGCCTGGTAAAACGGTTGCCTTACGTGCCGATATGGATGGGCTTCCGGTAACCGAACGTGTAGATATTCCCTTCGCCAGTAAAGTGACGACTACCTTTTTAGGGCAAGAAACCGGAGTGATGCATGCTTGCGGGCACGATACCCACGTAGCGATGCTTATGGGCGCGGCTGAAATACTAGCAGGTATGAAAGCAGATGTACCAGGGACGGTCGTTTTTATTTTTCAACCAGCAGAAGAAGGTGCTCCTCCGGGAGAGGAAGGTGGCGCAGAGCTGATGGTGAAAGAAGGCGTACTGAAAGAACCTGCTGTAGATGCTATTTTTGGGATACACATCAACTCCAAAACGCCGGTCGGAGAGGTGAGGTTTAAACCAGGCGGTGCCCTCGCTGCAGTGAACCGGCTGGTGATAAGGGTAAAAGGAAAACAAACCCACGGTTCTACTCCCTGGACGGGCGTTGACCCTGTAACGGTCTCTGCTCAAATTATCCTGGGGCTGCAAACAATTGTGAGCCGACAGACGGAACTGACAAAAGAAGCCGCAGTCATCAGTATTGGCAAGATCACAGGTGGAGTGCGCAGCAATATTATTCCTGAAGAAGTAGAAATGATTGGTACTATTCGTACCCTCGACCCGGAAATGCAGCGCGAGATTCACGAACGCATACGTCGGACAGTCACTCATATTGCAGAAGCATCAGGAGCAACAGCGGAGGTGGAAATTGAAAAAGGGTACCCCGTTACGTACAATGACCCAGAGCTGACGAGGGCAATGGGCAAAACGATGCAGGCGGTAGCTGGTGTGGATAATGTTGTGCTTACACGAGCGCGCACTGGTGCAGAAGATTTTTCTTTTTATGCGGAGGAAATTCCGGGTCTTTTTGTCTTTTTAGGCGGTATGCCTGCTGGTCAAGACCCTGCTGAAGCTGCTCCTCACCATACACCGGATTTTTATATTGATGAATCGGGCTTGCAGCTAGGCGTTGAGTTATATACTAATTTTGCGCTCGACTATTTGTTATTGATGAATGATTAAGTTGTAGGGATTCTATCGAAAAAGTAAGGCCTTTGGGCGGATCAATTTGTTTTTATGGCCTTACTTTTTCACCTTGCTGAGCGTTTGGGATAACAAGCCAAAACCTTATTTTTGGGAGCTATATGAAATCGTTTGGTGGAAAAGCGTAGGCTGGACTTCAGTCCGGCCACAATCGCAATATTTTCCTACTCGGACTGAAGTCCAAGCCACGTCTTAGGTATTCAATCCCAAACGATTTTATCTAGCGCCATTTTTTTGCGCACTTATTAAGTAATTCACCATGCAAAGTTTTTTAAAAGGAGTAACATCTTACCTGAAAGGACTTCAGCTGATTGCCAAACATGGCTTGTGGCTCTATTTTTGGATTCCGGTCCTTTTGAGTCTGGTTCTGGGGGTCGTTGTACTACAGGCGGCTTGGGGGATCAGTGACGATTTAGGCGGTTGGTTGATTTCTTTTTATCCTTTTGAATGGGGAAAAGCAACCTTCGAAAAAATTGCTACTGTAACTGGTGGTGTAAGCCTGGTTGCTTTTACGCTCCTTGTTTTTCGCTATATCATAATGGCTATAGCTGCCCCATTTATGAGTTTGCTCTCTGAAAGGTTAGAGCAAAAAATGTATCCGGAATTACCAAAAACAAGTTTCAGTCTACCCAAGATGTTGAGTGACCTTGTACGAGGGTTAAGGATAGCTTTGCGCAATATCATTCGAGAGGTTGTTATCACCCTTTTTCTTTTGATCTTAGGAATTATTGTCCCGATTATTAGCCCCTTAGTACCGATAATGATCATCTTGGTGCAAGCTTATTATGCGGGGTTTGGTAATTTCGATTACACACTAGAGCGGCGTATGGGCGTCAGGGAGAGCGTTCGTTTTGTGAAAACAAACCGTACTCTCGCCATCGGCAATGGTATTGTCTTTGTGGTATTACTGATGACGGTAGTCGGGTTTCTGTTTGCGTTGCCGCTAGGTACTGCAGCTGGTGCGGTAGTTACCTTGGAAGAATTGGAAGGTAGCCCGCAAAGTTAGTGCTTGTCTTCAAAATTATCGAGGAAACTCTATTGGGCTGTAGGCAGAGAAAAACTAAAAGTAGAACCATAGCCAAGGCCCTTGGAGGCTACACTGATTTCGCCGCCATGTTTTTCTATAATCCGCTGGCAGAGGCTTAAGCCCAAGCCATTGCCTTCGTACTCCTCTTTTTTATTTAGGCGACTGAATAGCTTGAATATGCTTGCAATGTATTGAGGTTCAATGCCGATACCATTGTCTTGCATCTTGAAATGATACATGTCGCCAATTTTTGCAAAGCTCAAACTAATGCTTGGAGGATGATTACAGCGTCTAAATTTGATAGCATTAGCCAATAGGTTTTGAAAAAACTGGACAAGCAAACTTTCAAAACCATCTACGACAGGCAGTTTAGGATAGGAAACAGTACACTGGGTTTCTGAAATGATTACAGAAAGATTCTGCGTTACACTTTGTAAGGTCTGGTTTAAATCTACCGCCTTTATTTCTTGGTTGTGATCCCCGATTTTGGCATAAACCAATAGGCCATTAAGTAGCTGTTCCATTCTGCGGGCACCATCAATGGCAAAGTTGATGTATTCTTCTGCCTCTTCTTCAGAAAGTTGTTCTTTCCTGCGTTTGATGAGGCTCAAAAAACTTGCAATGGTACGAATGGGCTCTTTTAGGTCGTGGGATGCGGCATGCGCGTATTGTTCCAAATCATTATTAGAGCGACGGAGGTCAAGAACAAGTCTTCGGAGCCTACTGGTACGGCTATCCACCAGTTCTTCCAGTTTTATCCGATACTGATGGAGCTTCTCCTGGGTTTGAGCGTGGATAATTCGATTTGCAGACATTGCTGCTACGGTTTCCAACAAGTACAAATCATCGGTGGTGAAAAAATCTTTATCAGGGTGTTCAGAATCAATAACGCCAATAACTTTTCCTTCAAGGCTTATTGGTACGGCCATTTCGGAATAACGCAAGGCATCGTCAAAAATGTAGCGATGATCCTTGCTGGTGTCCGGCACAATAATAGATTTCCCGCTTCGCGCTACATGACCCACTATTCCTCTACCCAATGGTATTTCCAAGCGATTAATAATTTCATGTGCTTCCGGGTTTTTCAAGCCATGCGCGGCTTTTTGTACAAGTACCTGCCGTTTTTCATCAAGTAAATAAACAACACAATCAATGAAGCCAAGTTTAGCAATTACATTAGTGGTGATCGACCAGACAATCTCTTCAATTGTATTTTGTCGCAATAGAGAAGTCGCAAAGTTATTTATAATCGTAAGGTGACGCTCTTTCTTTTGCAAGAGCGCTAATTGTTGCTTAAGTGCTGTACCCAATTGATCATCAGTAGGTTTGTCCACTTGTTATTGATATTTCCTCATAGTCTATTGTAGACGTTAAATTACGAAAAAGTCATGCATGATTTATATATATCTAAAAACACATAGCCGATCTAACAATAAAGCTAGATCGGCTACAGTGATTTATCGCGACTCTTCGTCACGATAATAGAGGTTCATTCTTAGACAATCTACTTTTCCCCGTAAACGGTAATACTGTAGATGCCAAATTCTTTACTAAAAGCAGCGATTTCACTGGCACTCAAATGTTGAGCCAACACTTCTTCTGGCAATACAATTGGCTTTCTCTTCTGTACCTGCAAGTTTTGGAAGCCTTGTTGGCGAAGCAAACCAAGATATTCTTCGTGCTGAATGGCACCAGCTACACAGCCGGCATACATTTCAGCGTCTTTCTGGAGGGCTGGAGGCAAATTCCCTTCCAGTACAATGTCAGAAATACTGAAATGGCCACCTGTCTTGAGGATGCGATGCGTTTCCGCAAAAGCTTTAGCTTTATTGGGTACAAGGTTGAAAACACAGTTGCTGACCACCACATCTGCTGTTTCGGCAGGAAGTGGAATATCTTCAATGTCTCCCTTGACAAAAGATACGTTGTTGTATCCAAGGGTGAGGGTGTTCTTACGGGCTTTCATCAGCATGTCGTCTGTGAAGTCTACACCAATGACTTGCCCGCTATCACCCGTTTCAGAACGAGCCACAAAACAGTCGTTTCCTGCGCCCGACCCCAAGTCAACTACAACATCTCCAGCCTTGATTTTTGCAAACTCCGTAGGGAGGCCGCAACCCAATTTCAAGTCTGCATCAGGTGCATAGCCACCTAGTGTGTCATACTCATCGGCCATGATACTGTAATCCATAGACTGATCGCCACAGCAGCCACCACCGGCAGCACGGCGAGCAATAGCACCATATTTTTCCTGAACCAGCTCTTTGAGTTCCGTCGCTGATTTGTTTGTATTGTCATCTGTGCAGCAATCACTGGCACAGCAGTTGGTGTCGGCGAGTGGTAAGCTGGCCGTTGTTTCTTGCTTGTTTTCCATTATTAATGTTGTTAATTTACTGGCTAAGAGATGGTGAAGTTATTGCCATCTTTAGTTAGCAGCAGCCTGGTGTTAGAATATTTTTGAAGAATTGATTTAAAAGAGGACTCATCTTTTCGAGGTATTCCAAGTTGAGACAGTAACAGGATTTTACACCCTCTACCTCGCCCTTGATCAAGCCTGCTTCTTTGAGCGCTTTCAGGTGTTGAGAAACAGTAGCCTGGGACAAAGGAAGTATTTCAACAATCTCGCCACAAATACAACTTTGCTTCTGAGCCAATGCTTGTAGTATCGCAATCCGTGCCGGATGCCCTAGTGCCTTAGCCAATGCTGCCAGCTCTTGTACCTCTTCTGGGAATATGTTCGATTTGTTAATTGCCATGTATTTTATCTTATATCGCAAATATACGATTAATGTTTACTTGTGTCAATACTTCATCTAAAAAAATATAGAAAACTGTCAAATTTATGAATTTGACCTACTGAATTCTCTGTTAGGCGGAGGTTGGACCCTCCGTCGACATGCGCCTAACAATCCCTCATGTGGTTTAGTCTGCTAAATTTGTGAATTGAGCCTATTGAGCCAGCCCCTGACATGTCCTTATAATCCCTCATATGGTTCAAAAAAACCTTACGTGCCTTTGGTGATTCAAATCGTCTGCTCTTTGGTGCCCTTGGTGGTTTAAAACCGAAAATCTTTGATCAAACCCTGACAATCCATATTCGTAAGTCCTATCCTTAAAACTTTACCTTTGCGGTAGCAAAAAATGTTAGCGCATTAAATCATAAAAGGAATGGAGTTTACCAATCGTATTACCCGCACCGCTTCAGCGGCCTTGTTCGAAGAAGCAAAGCGATATTTTCCAGGAGGAGTCAATTCACCTGTACGGGCTTTTAAGTCAGTATCGGGGCCGCCGTTGTTTATCCGAGAGGGGGATGGCTGCCGTATGACGGATGAAGACGGTAATACCTTTCTCGATTTTTGCTGTTCTTGGGGGCCGCTCATTCATGGACACAACAATGATCGTATCCGTGAATTTGTCGTAGAAACACTCAGCAAAGGCACCTCTTTTGGTACCCCCAATCGCATGGGCAATCAGCTAGGTCAACTTATTTTGGAAAATCATTCCTATATCGAAAAAATCAGGTTTGTCAGCTCTGGTACCGAAGCCGTCATGTCGGCCATTCGCCTTGCTCGCGGGGTGACGGGCAAGAACAAGGTCATTAAGTTTGACGGCTGTTACCATGGTCATGTCGATAGCCTGCTGGTTAAAGCGGGTTCAGGGTTGGCTACTTTTGGTACTTCTACTTCTGCTGGTGTTCCCGATTCTTTTGCACGCGAAACCCTGGTACTTCCTCTCAACGATGAGGTGGCTTTGGAGCAAACATTGGCTGAACACGCGCACGATATAGCCTGTATCATCGTAGAGCCAGTACCAGCCAATAATGGTCTATTGCTACAGAATCAGCATTTCCTCGAATGTCTTCGACTCAAGGCTTATAAGCACAATGTACTTTTGATTTTCGATGAAGTTATTTCCGGTTTTCGGGTAGGTTTTGAAGGTGCTGCCGGTTATTACGGGATACGCCCAGATATTATGACTTTTGGGAAGATTATTGGTGGTGGGTTCCCGGTGGGTGCTTACGCAGCCAGTGCAGAGATTATGTCACATGTTGCGCCCGAAGGGCCGGTCTATCAAGCAGGAACGCTATCCGCTAACCCCGTAGCTATGGCCGGTGGTTATGCCGCCCTAGAGCAGTGCTTAGCCGAGGGTTTTTATGAAACAATGGCGAACAAGACGAAAAAAATTGTGGCTGGTATTCAAGCGCATTGCGATAAGCATGGTTACGAAGTCAATATTCCTCATATAGGGTCGATTTTCTGGGTAGCCTTTAGCCGTAAAGAGATTCGTGCAGCTGGTGAAATAGAGGTGGCTAGTATGAATAAATTCAAGGTTCTTCATCACGAACTTCTACAGCGAGGCGTTTATCTTGGTCCTTCTGGTTACGAGGTGGGCTTTGTGAGTAGTGCACATAATGCAGCTGACCTAGAGGAAGCCAGCGCTCATATCTGTGCATCGCTGGATGTGGTATTTGGTGGTTAAGATGATTGATGTAAAGTAAAAGAGGGGGGCACCAAAGGCACTTAAGTTTTTTTTGAACCATATGAGGGATTATAAGGACATATAAGGTGGTGTGATTAGTACGTTGAAATCATAATTTGGCACTGCTCACGCGATAACAATAGGCGGCGGTATCCTTTAGGGTGCCGCCGTTTTTGTGTACCACATATCTACTTTTCCAACAACCATCTAACCATTAATCATCTAACCTTTTACACCGTTTGTAGTAGTTTTGATGTAGTGCTGATGTACCAATAAATTGCTGTAGTAGCCTTGATGTAGTGGTAAATAGTATCGGTGTGCGATTAAAGAATAATATTACGCTTAGGCTTGCGTGGGCGAAATACTAAATGGTCATTTCCCTTGTCGGAAATTATTACGCTTGCATGTAAAATATGAAACTGTTAGTTGTCGGAATCACTATCGTGTATTGGTCTCTGTTTGTCATAACAGGATTGTCACTTATTGCTGTATTTCTATACTTGAGGAAGAAAATTCTTCAGACGAAAGAAAAACAAAAAGAACTGATACATAAAGTGGCTGAGCTGGAAAAAAGAATAGCGATACATGCAGAGGAAGTAAAGCCTGATAAAAAGAACGGATCAGACTTGGATAAAGCAAAGATTGAACAAACGATTAATGCTAAGTTGGGGACATCTTCTTGGGGGATTTTGAAACTGATGGTTGAAAACCCGTCCATTAGCAATAAGGAGATTGCCAGGCAGGTATCCTTGAGTGTTGAAGGTGTCAGTTCTTCCTTGCGGAGAATGTACGCTTCTTTTGAAGTGAAAACCTCTAGTAATAAACGAATAGCATTGGTAATGAAGGCTTTGGAATTGTCGGAAGCACCTCTTGATGAGGAGGATGGTTAGGGGCCCCAGATACCTGTTTTTATGAATGGCACCTTAGATAATTGAACGGTCTGGCGTGCAAATGATAGTCAAATAAGAATTATCAAGCCTTGCTTGGTGAAAAGCTACGCCATCACGCCTATTTTAGTGCGTTTTATGGAGTCGCTGCTAATTATTTGATAATTAAATTAATGAAGTACTGATTCTTTAAAAAAAATTTATGTCGAAAATTCTACCATCTTGTTTTTTGAGGAAATTATTAATTATTAGCTTCTTGGTACTACCAGGGCTAGTAGCTGCTCAAAGGACAATAGTTTTAACCCAAAACGAAGGAGACGCGACAATAGGGTTAGATAGGAAAGCATTTGGCGGCCCCTACAGCCAAGGTTATCACCATGATTTTGACCTGGGATCCAGTGTTAGTCCTTGCGAGCGCATTGTTTCTATTAATTTAGATATAACTATTCAAAGCTATACAGCGAATATACCGCCTGGATGTGACCATTCCCGTGTTTATTATAATATATATTATGGTTGTGGTGTCTATAACGGTACAGGTGGGTCTTGCCCAACTGCAAATATAGTAGATGAACCTAATTTTGCTCCTGGTGGCGCTCCATATAATACGACTTACAGCTGTAACGACTATCCTTTCGATTTTGGTGGAAACTTTAGTGCTGATGTCGTACCCGTTTATAATACCGGGTGTACAGACGGTCAGAATGCCATTCTTGCAGGACATGTTGCCTATGCGCATACGGTAACCGTAACTATCCAGACGGACTTGGTTACGTGTTCAGGTACGGGTTGTTTGGCTGGAACTACTTCCGTCATGCCTTGCGATGATGGTGATCCTTGCACCACCGGTGAGTTCGCAACGTTCCTCGATTGTGACGGCTCTATCTGTATCCCTTGTGGCGGTGGAGTCCCTATCGGATGTGGCGGTGGCCCGACGACTGTGATGCCTTGCGATGATGGTGATCCATGTACCACCGGTGAATTTGAAACGGTCCTCGACTGTGACGGTACCGTTTGTATCCCTTGTGGCGGTGGAGTCCCTATCGGATGTGGCGGTGGCCCGACGACTGTAATGCCTTGTGATGATGGTGATCCATGTACGACGGGTGAATTCGAAACGGTTCTCGACTGTGACGGTACCGTTTGTATCCCCTGTGGTGGTGGAGTACCAATCGACTGTGCCAGCGGCCCAACTTCTGTGATGCCTTGTGATGATGGTGATCCATGTACGACGGGTGAATT
>NZ_KB903535.1 GCF_000379805.1 Lewinella cohaerens DSM 23179
GCAGTAGTTTCGCCATCTTCCACTTGATCGGTGTACATGGCTTCGAAAACACCGTCATTGTTCCAATCAACAAACATTGTCAGCTTCGCAGGGCCTCCGGTCATGTTCATCACAGGGATCGTCAGATCTTGAGCCTGTGTACGGATGAACATTTGAGCATTAGGATCAAATCCGTCTTCGTCGTCTCCATCACCATCAGCATCAGGGCTTGGCTGACCGTCTAGTTCAATATCAACGACTGTACCAATCTTCACAATTGCACCACTAGATGGTACAGAGTGTACTGGGCCGCCATTACCAATGGTCGTATTGTAACCTGTATCTTCAGGTAAGTCACCTAAATCTACGAGCGTTAAACCAGCATCAAAATCTTCGTACTGCTGGCCAGGCGTAAGGAGTACACTGGTGGTACAACCGTTTGCGGGGTCAGCATCACTATCATTTGTATCATCAACACCTGCTCCCATTTGATCCTGAGCTGTAAAGGCATAAAGGTCAGCAAATGGGTTGGTAGAATTGACTAAATCAAACTCAACACAATACTCAACATCACCGGGTAAGCCGGTAAAACAGTAAGCGCCTTGTGCATCAGTTGTTGTTGTTCCAAGTTCTGCACCTTTTACACCACCAGCACATTCGTAAAGAACCACCTGTATGTTTTGTACACCAGGCTCATTGCCATCCTGTACACCATCGAGGTTATTATCTTCCCAAACGTAATCGCCAATCTTTCCACAAGAAAGCGGTATATTATTTAAAAGAACCTGATCTCCTGTTTCCAGGAAAAACTCTAAATAGAAGGAGTTGTTAGCACAAAGTGCATTATCTAAAAACCCATCATTATCTGCATCATCAGCTCCTAAAATGAATGGATTAGGATCTCCAGGTCCTGGGTTAAGTTGCCCTAGGTCATTACAGGTTGTACTTAAAGCATAACCAGTCGGTGCAGTGAATACAATGGTATAGACACCATCGGTGCCGTCATTGAAGAACTCATACGTTCCATCACTACCATCTTTTGTGATAAGCACATTACCACCAGCAGGAGGAATCACCTGGATAGACCCTCCAGTGATAATTTCACCAGAATCTTCACAGTAGATATAACCAGCTGGATCAGCAGGACAAGTACGTGGAGGAACAATTACCGTGTAATCCTGGAAACAAAGTTCATTACCAGCATAAACACGGATAACAAATGTACCACCCGCATTAGAAACATTTTCTAATATAGACTCACCAAGCGCAGGTACTGCTGTTGCTGCATCGAACATTGGGCCTGCATAAGCCCCAGCTCCTGGACTGATACCGTAACGATCAGTTCCGGTATTAAAAGAAGCTAATACAATGTAACCGTCATTCAATTCTGTTAAACCATCGCATCCAGCAGGAACGGGTATAAACGAAGCACCAGCTTCGTAAACACATTGCAAACCATAATCATAAGTGTGGTTATTTTCACCAGATCGGCCGATGGTTAGCATAATCTGCAAATCACCGTTGCCCTGTTCCACACCATCGTGGTCACTAAAATCAACCTTACCTATACCTACTTGATCAAGTAAGGTTGGTTCAAAGCCGCCTAAAGGCTGGCCGTTGCCGTACTGAGTTGCACGAACATATAATTTATAGTTGCTAAACGACAACAAGCCTGGCTGATTACCCGGTGTCGCAGGGTCTCCATCAATAATATTTGTTTGATTAAAATAGTAGCCCCCCTCACTATTGGTTACAGTGCTGGCAATCATGGTGGCATCATCTCCTGACCATAACTCGACGGTTACATTAGGGATTCCCGGCTCACCACTATCCTGTATACCATCTTCATCATAATCCGCCCAAACGAGATTTCCGATTTCTATGCCGGCAGGATCACCACCTACCTCAACATCTCCCAAGCCATTAGCTTTACTAGGAGCTGCTGTTTGATTGGGGTTACCTCCAACAGTAAAACGATCGTCAAATACTTCGTAAGCAGAGCCAGGTACCTGAGCCCCCGTTTGGTTATTTAATCGAATCGTCCCTCCTGAACGAATCAAGATAGGATCGAGCCAAACAGCCATCACATCACCAGCGCCGGGTAATACCGCCAAACCTCCTTGTACCGATTCCGGGTGCAGTAGGTTATCATTATAAAAATCCGATGTTCCCGGACGTGTAACTATATTGTAAACACAACTGTTTCCAGAATAACTTACATCAGCGCGCAACAATTCACCTGCTGAAGCATATTCATAATTGACTAATACACCATTATAGTTATTATTATTAATTGCATATTGGTTTCCTTTACGATCCAAAATACCAATAAGCATACTTCCCTGATCATCAAATTCGATATCAGCGATAATTGGCGCAGCAACTTCCCGTTCGGTGCCTGCAAAATAACGGCTTAACCCAGAGAGTCCAGAATATCCCCAAGGAATCCAGGCACGCTCACGGCCATAGTCAAAGTCAAAACTCAGTCTTTCTGTAAAGGTTTCAGCAACCGGATCAAACTCAAAGACATAGCCTAGTAGGCCATCCCCCACTCTTCCATCACCTGCACCAGAAACTGGAGAAACCACATCTCCGTTAATATCTTGCCCAGAAAGCACTAAACCTACGTACAATTTACCTCGGTAGTACTTCAATCCCCAAGGGCGTTCTTCACCGTGCATAGCTAAAGTAGCAGGATCAGGTACTGGCCAACTGCGTACCCGTGTAGCCACATTGGCCAAGGTAGGTGCTTCAGGGTTCTGAGGATTTACTAAGTCAATTTCATAAACTCTTCTATCATATAGGTTTACTACATACAAGTAGCGACCATCATCTGAAATATCAATATCTCCTAAAGAGACTTTACCTACCTGGTCGCCAGCAGCATAATCCGTACTAGGCTGATCAGCACCTACATTCAGCCCTCGTTCTACATCTGTTCCAATGTAACCACTAACTGGGCTAGTATTGTTACCAGGGTTTGCTGGATAAGGACCTACAGGGTCACTCGTTGCAATACCAATAGCATCTAAGTTCAACCAATCTTCTGTCTTATCTGCGTTTGGTGAAAATGGGTCAACCAGATAAATACCTCCAGGTCCCAATGGACCAAAAGCAGCATGCCGACGCATAACTGCCGAGGTAAACGCCTTCTGAGCTGATCGGGAAAATGCTACGCCGTATAAAGCACCTACTTCACTGATTGTAGATACCAATTCAGCCTGGTCGACTCCAGCTTGTCCGCTGGAATGAGCTGCAGGAACACCATTGTCTAGATAGTTATACTGAACCAAAGCCGGTGAGTTAGCAACACCGCCATTAGCTGTACCAAATACATAACAAGGTAGAATGGTAATAGGGTCAGGGGTTGAAACCCACTGCCCAGGATAGTTAATAGCAAAATTAAGGTTTGATTCTTGCCCAGCAGCAAACTGTACACTGGAACCGTAAGTCTCTCCACTGTAGCCCGTAAAATCTACGCCGCCTTCAAGCCCGCATTCAAAATCGGAAGGAATGTCGAACTCCAAGCGAATATTTTCACCGGGGTTTGCTGCTCGACCAGTTACGACTAAGGTGGAAAAATCATATGCTCCGCCAACGCCCGTTACCGTTTCTCCTATTAGGATGTCTTTGGCAGGAAGGGCCGCGTTTGCATAAAGCTTTACGATAACACCTTCCACGCCTGGTTCTGCGCCCGTCTGGAGCCCATCACCATTAAAATCACGAAAGGCAGTACCAGACTGCCCCATCATGGGAGAAGATGTTAAAAGAATAAATAACAGCGTAAAGAGAGAAATCGCGGAAAACAAAATTTTCCTACGCTCACCCCTCTCTTTGTTTAGCTGCCTTGCTAAGTGTGTACAGAGATTCATGTGATTATTGATTTGTTTTAATAATTATTTCAGTCGTCGTCGCAAAAGAATCAATCCTGTTGTTCTTTTAAATTTCAATCAGAAGTTGGATAGAGAAAAGCGCTTCTTTTAATTAGAAGTAACTTAAGATCCACCTGATTTTGGCTCAAATTTAAAGTGCAACCACGCTACACAAAGAGAAAAAAAAGCCAAAAACGTCCTCCTCAGTATTTCCACTAAAGAGAACTACAACATCGCAAGTCGATGATTATCAATGATTAATATTTTTTAAAAAACAAGAAAATGCTTTTTTCTTGGCTCTAAGGGCTTACTGTATCAACAGTAATAATTCTGCCAAAAGGAAGGTGTGGAATGTGGGTAATCTTTTTCATTTCATGTGATTTGTTCATTACATTTCTCCCTCCATTATTACCATGACAAACAGGTAATATTAGATTGATCTGAAGAAAACTTCCTATCAGAAAAATGCAACAGTTGTAATTTTTTTCATCAAGCTGACAGCACCTGGCGGTGCCTCAACTCATTAGAACAAATTTACATAAGTAAAGAAGGGATCGTGGGGACAGCAACTCGTGAATTGAGTTCCTCAGAATAGACCTAAAATCAATATTTTAATATATAAAAAACTACAAATCAGTACTTTAAACAAAACAAGACTACGCGAAAAGCGTAGTCTTGCTAAAAAAACAAATCATTATTGCATATCTTATATGAAGCCTACTTCAATAATTAGGCTCCATATAAATAATGCTCTCTAGGTACTTTTCGACTCATTTCAATTTTTTCTACTTTCAGTTCAACGGTCAGCAAACCTTGACTTCCAAAAGGATAACAACCAGCAGGGATAAACCAACGCCCTCTCCCTAAACGAGAAGAAAGCCAAAGTGGCAGTTGAAAGTCTTCTTCTACAAGAAAAGTCTCCGTAGAAAACCATTCCTTTAGAAAAGGGTCAGTTAGTGATTGATTCAACGAAAGGTTCAACTTCATTTCATCATTGGCAAAAAAATGCAGCTTGCCCTGCCACACACGGCAAGACCAAGCATCCGGAATAGTCGTTTTATGTGGCAGCATTTTACAAACGCCACTTCCCGCACAGCCGCGAGAAGGTGATCCAAAAACGACTTGTAAGTCTATTTTTATTTCTCCCAGAGCAAAATTCGAGGGAACAATTTTCATATTGTAGGAAGTTCAGGATATAAGAACAACCAGGGATTAACTCTTGATGAGCCACAAGGTAAAGAGAGGAGCTAGGAACAACGAGACAAAAACGGCAGATTTGTACAACCTCTAATCAATCATAAAAAGTCGCTAAAAAAACATAAAAAACTCATTACCAACAATAAAGAATGATAAACAATAGCCCAAAAAAGCTACTTCGCTGCTGAATTTCGGGTATTGTACCCCTTTAAATTAAGCATATCTATGGCAAACTCCCATAGTTTTTCATAAGGTAATATCTCTATTTTGTAGGTCTGATTAGCATTCTCTAATGGAATATTCTTCAGTTTATCTATGAAGCTGGACGCCTTGCGCTCAACAGCTACTCGATGAAAGGACCCTTTGGGGAAAGAGAGTAACATTTTCAAAAAGTAATAAGAACGAAGTGTTTCTTCTTTGTGCAAATAACGAGCACAATACTTATCAAGACTTTCTAATTTATCAATAGCAACATTGTACTTATTCTGTTCAATTAGAAAGAGAACCTGAATAATCAATATCGCGATATTCATACCACGCTTATCTTTTGAAAAGATAGGTGTTTCATTAATAAAACGACCTAGCCGAAACTTCGAAAACACATTATCAGTTCCTGTGATATCTAACTCGCCAATGCTGCCTAAATAATATAGATAAGCCCAGAAAATGGTCCAAATCTCTTTTACGTTATCAGGTAAGAATTTCATCCGAGAGTTATCTACTACTTCATTATAGATAGACAAAGCCTCTTGGTATTCACCACTATGCATTGCCAAAAGGAAATAAAGTTCGTGATACTTGAACCAATTAAAGCTACCTTCTGATTGTAACTCCAGGCATTTGAGTGCAATTTTCTTCCCCTCCGGGTATTGCCCTAATTGGGTACACGCTAACAACTGGTAGTAATAAGCAATCTGCAAAGGAGTAGCTGCTGTATAGCTCTTAGCTTCGAAAAAATTTGCCATTTCTTGGCCCGCAAGATAGACCGCTTGAAAATCATTTACCATACTTTGCTTTACCAGCTTAATCAAGAAGTAGTAAAGGTTTAAGCGATAGGAGTCGGACTCCTTGATGTAACTCTCTAGCTCGAGCAGTGCATCTTCCACAAACAACAACAAATGATCTTTGCTGCTTTTGCTGTTCACATACTCAATCATTATATCAGTGTAATGCCGTTCAGCGATATCTTCCCAGCGGCAGATCTGGTCATACGTTTCATAAACCTCTCGGTAGTGTTTGTATTGCTTTACATCCCCCATTTGGGCACCATAGTGCAAGCGGAGAACTCGGGAAACGTCTCGGGTAAGCTCTGTAAATTCGTACTTATCAGCATAACGTAAAACCTTCTTAGCCAATTCTTTACACGAAATATAAGCGTTTTTAGCCAACAAAATATTTATCGCAGCCCAATCCTTATAGCATTCGTAATAAGCACTCTGTCGATCGGTATAGGTACTTTTCTTTACATCTAGAAAGAAAAGAGAATTGAGCATCCTACTTTTCAATCCTGCCTTGAGCTTACGGTAATTGCTTCCTCCTTTCTTTCCTGGATAAAAATAGGTCGCAGCTTCTTCATCAGAAGTAAAAGAACCTTCCGTTAGCTGATAATAGAAATCATTGATCTTAGACTCCTCGCGTTTCTGAGTATCTAAAACCTCGATTGATTTAGCCTTGTTGCGCGTAATGATCAGCGCTAATTCTTTCAATGTATCCATATCCTAATCGTTTGATCTATGTTACTAAACTCCTCAGCACAATCCTCTTGCAAAGAGAATTGCCAGTCACTATGTTTACTTCATTATTAAGTAAACAAAGGGTGGAAACAGAACATAAAAGGAAATGAATACCCAAAAGCCAACAATACAGGTGTCACTACTCTTGATGAGTAATTGGGGAAAAATAGTTTTCATGCAATTAATGATTTGTACACTTCACGCACAAACAACTATTAACAATAGCTATTTGCTCCTTAAAATTTCTTGTGTGTAGTGTCTCAATAGAACCTGGCCTTAAGAACTGGCCAAACTTTTTTAGAAAAAAGCCCCTACTTCGGTTATTGGTAAAGTAGGGACTTTTAAACTAGTCATTAGGGGGAATTGACTATTTCATAATTCTTTTAAAAGGTATAGTTACGGTCGTCGTTTTTTCATGTGATAAGTCAACGCAATTGTTGATAGAACAAAGATAAGTGTAAAACGCAGAACAAAACAATACAAAACCGTATCAAACAAACCACCTAAAAAAAGTAATTAAAGGCAAAAAATAATCACTAATGACTATAAATCAAATATTTACAAAACACAAGATCGCCTAAAAGATGGCCCTGTGGTTTCTACAATAATGATTCGCTGGTGTGTGTTAATTGCACAAAAGTTAACTGTGTTTAATTGTAATTTTTCCATTTCATGTGATTTATCCCGTTATAAAAAATGCAGCAAAAGTGCTACACGAAGTCAAAGCTTATTGTGTGGCAAACAAGGACAAAAGACGAACTCACCAAATGAGTCGTAGCTTTATAAAACCTTGCTGTCTAGCCCTGGAAATCCCCTTCTCTTAGTTTACAAAGCATACGAAGAGCAGGGTAACCAGTGACTGGAAACCTATTGTGTTGTTGTGTTGATCTAGCTTTAAAAGAGCTGACCGGGATAGTGTTTTAACGCTAGTTTCGGGACTAATCTTTGGATATACAGCACTGTCAATTCCATTACTAAAATGATTAGTAACGAAAAAAATAGCGGTGAAATCCACTGTTAACATTAGTCAAAACCAATTGTCTTCTTTCATGTTCAGGTTGAACAAACTCATTACCCAAAAAAGGGATGCCTACGGCACAATCGTTTGTCGCTTCCCTGAAAACTGGAAGTCGAAAATTAATTAGACTGTTACTTAGAATAAATAAATTCACTTGAGCCTACCGGGAAATGGCAGGGCGCAATGAATTTAGGTAGGTAGAATAGCTTTTGTGTGCTCTTTGCTTGGGTTCTACAAATATATAATACTTTTATTAATATAAAAAGGATTTTACACAAATTAATGAAAATCATTATCTAAAAGCCCCGTAATATACTCCCACAGCAACTCAAAGGGAATAATTTCGGTAAGAAAACTAGCCTGTCCAGCTTCTTCCAATGGGTGAGCACGCATTTTCTCCAGGTGTTTCGCCGCTTTCCGCTGAACGGCTACTTTATGAAATGAGTTTTTGGGCAACTCCAGTAAAGCTTTTAGGAAATAGAACGAACGCAAAGTATCCTTGGTGAATAAATGTCTACGGGAATACTGCTCTATAGCATCAATTTTCACGAAGGTATCGTGATACCTTTTCTGGGATACCAGTAAAAGAATTTGAATGATTAAAATACTAACATTCACTCCTCTTTTATCTTGTGAGAAGATAGGTATCTGATTTAGGAAACGCCCAATCCTAAATTTAGTGAATCGTTTATCGGTAGCCGCATTTTCTAGCTCTCCCATCTCAAACAAAAAGTAAAGGTAAGCTTCCAATATCCTCCAGTATTCCTGGATTTCTTCTTGCTGAGCTTTAAAACGGGCATGCCCCGTAGCCCTGCAAAACACCTCATAAGCTGTATCAAACTGTCGAGTATGCAGTGCTAATACCAGGTAAGTCTCTTGGAACTTGAACCAGTTATACGACCCTTCCTGCAATAGCTCAAGCCCTCGTATCACAAAATCGGTCGTCTGAGCAAACTTCCCCAATTGAAAACTACATAAGAGTTTTTGATAATACGCAATCTGAAGTGGTACACTTGCCTCGTATTCTTTCTCTTCAAAAAACGCAATCAACTTATCACAGACACCATCAGCAACCTCATAAGCGGAAGCAGCCGTATGTATCCCCATCTCCAAGAGCCCGGAATAAAGATGTAATGTATATGAGTCATACTGTTCTGTATAGGGGAGTAAAGAGAGGTGGGCTTTTTTTGCTTCCTCTAAAATAACTGCTGTGTCTGCTTTTTTACGAACAAATTCACTGATAAACCGAGTATAGTTGTCTTCCGCCATCATCTCTGCCTGTAATACTTTTTGCAGGCGGCTGCATTCCTTAGCGTACTCCTTATACTTATTGTGATTCCCCGCTACTGTACCAAAATGAAGCTTTAAATTTCTACTGAGGTCAAAAGCCAAATCATTGAACTCATAGCGCAATGCTTGGCGCAGCGTCTGCTCTGCAAGCTCTACTGCGGCCATCCTGGCATTTTTACCAAATAGGATTTTGCTGGCAGCCCAATTCTTATGAATAATGTAATAAGCCTGCTGCCGGTTGTTATAGGAGGGTAAAGATAAATCCACCAAAAAAAGGGAAGCGATAAGTCGATCAACCAAATCCGACTTTAACCGCCGAAACGTACCCGATTTACTAGATTGGCCTGTGACTGCACGAGCTACGTCCTCATCTTCTGCTTGATCAGCTAATAGTTCATACATTTCCCCCAACTGGGTGTCCTGATTAAACGGAAAACCAAGCCTACGAATAGAACGTAGTTTTATTCGAGTGATAATCTGCACCAATTCTCTGAGTACCTGCATGCTCGTATGCTAAAGCCATATTTAAATGATCAAAACTCTATCGGTTAATCCACTAAGAAAAGTACGCCCAATAGGGAGTACCTCTTCTTCTATATAAGCAAGCCGCTCCTTCGTATCAATTTTAGACAACTGGCAAAAGTTAACAACGTAACTCTTGTGAATTCGAATAAATTGATCTTCTGGCAAACGTTGCACTAGTTGTCTTAGTGAAATCTTACTGGCATACTTACTTCCTTTACGCGTGACGATGTAACAATAGTTCCCTTCGGCCTGGATATAACAGATATCCTCATGGAAGACCTTATAAAGAATGTTTTGTTTTCGTACAAAAACAAAGGAAGAAGATAATTGTGTTGCTGTATTCATAGTTTACTAACATAAAACCTCAATCGGTTCAACGAACTGATTGTAAAAAAAAACCACCTTTTATGTAAATGTGTTGGGTTAAAATCAAACACCCTTCTTGCACCTGGATGATGATAAATTTAAACAGGGCACGAATGTGACTTAGTTACCCTCTAACACTTTGTTTAGGGATGAGGAAATAAATAATATACGCAAAGGGTGTAGATTATTATTTTTGCGAACTCCCTTACCTTATTATTTAGCAACGGCGATACTACAATCTCAATACAAGTAACTAGAGCGACAGAAAAAAATGTCCAGAGATTTAAGTTTTAATACAGACTAATTCAACAATATGCTTTGTAAAGGTAATAAAATAGAACAACATAGATTTAACCATTCTCCTTCCAGGCCTCCCACAATTTATTATTGACTGGAAGATCAGCTATAATGGTTTCCTTCTGCTCACTTAATGGATCAACAAAAGACAATTCACGCGCATGCAAGGCTATTTCGTTGGGCTGATTACCTGTGGGCCCACCATATTTTTCGTCTCCTAGCAAGGGGCAACCAATGCTTGCCAGCTGAACCCTGATTTGGTGAAACTTTCCGCTAAGCGGTCGAATTTCCAACTGACTCGAATCTCCATTATTTTTGACAACCCTATATTCCAGCTTTCCTAAAATGGCTCCCTTCCGGGGTTCAGTGAAAGCTTCTGCACGTTTATTTTTTTGATCTTTAAGTAAGTAATGAAGCAGTGTCCCCTCTTGCTTTGGTGGCACGCCCGAACAAATAGCCCAATAAACTTTTTGTACTTTTCGCTCGGCAAACTGCTGGTTGAGGTGCCTTAACGCGCTCTTCCTCTTCGCCAGCAAGAGCACACCACTTACCGGGCGATCTATCCGGTGAACAATCCCAAGATAAGGCTCCCTTGAATGGGCTCCCTTGAGGTAATTTTTCACCTGCGTTTCTACACTTGGATAATCCCAGAGTTGTTCTACATTTAATCCTGCCGGTTTATTTACCGCCAGCCAATGTTTGGTTTCTTTAACAACAGGAGGATGTTCAGGCTTGTGATGCTTCATACGGTTACTTCGGTAATGCTTTTACTAACGGCGAAATCACAGAGAACAGTTGTTCTGCTATTTTTTCTTGCCCTTCTCTACTCAGCCATTCCTTATTACTTTGCCAGTATTGTGGTGCTGTTACCTGGTCTGGAATATTGTTATTTATCCAGCGAACATCGTACTGTTCTAAAAGGAGGCCCAAGGATTCAGGGTACTCTTCCTTATTTGTTAATGCATTACTTGAGGTAGCGAAAACAGGAACCTTTGGATAAGCCAGACGGATTTTACTAAACAACCGCTTCCAGTCTTCCAATTCCTTGGCAGGCAATACCTCTGGTGATGCACTTCCGTAATGAATCAACAATGCATCTAATCGCTGCTGTAGTATCCANTCGACCCGGTCAGCAGCACTGCCGACTAACTCTCCTTTTATCCCTGCATTTACGACTTTTACGGGTTGCAATGCTGACAATTGTATTTCTAATAGAGCAGGATAAGCCTGTTCTGGTTCCAGTCCAGCCCCTATTGTCCAATCACCACCGAGGCAGATCAATTTCCACGGCCTTGAAGAACTTGTCTTGTTCTCATGCTGCGAATCGCCTGCTCGATGAGTGCAAGCTACCATCGTTAGTAAGCATAAGAAAAAAAACAGATTTAAGCGACATACAATTACATATCGGTGCATTAGTTCTTCATTTTCATGATGCAAAATACCATGTATTGTGCGAAAAACAAATTGAACTCTTTTTATTGCTGACAGGCCTACAATCTCGGCTTTATACCAGGCTTTAGCCAAGATATCCCACATAATGATCCCTAAAGGGCCTTCGAAAAAAAGAACTCATTAGCCGCCTTTTCGAAAAACGAAGGCTCAATTTATTTCTGGGCACTCTACATCGGATTTTTTACTTTCGCAAAAAAGAAGCATTTTGTGAAACAATTGTAGCTTATTTACCATATAAGTGGCAATACACTCATTCCAAGCAAGCCAAACGAAAGGCTACTTTTAGAACTACACACGGACACACTCATACTATGAACAACGCTTGACCTCCAAGATATTGGTCAAGTTGTAATAATTTGTGCAATGGACAATCCTATATCTATCCTCTTCGCAGAGGATAACCCTCAAGACGTACGTTTATTAAAATATGCACTTTCTCAGCTTGACAGCCCCGTCAACTTACTCCATTACCCCGATGGTCAAGAATTACTGGCAGCAGTGCCTAGCCTATACGCCGCCAGTATAGCCTGCGTTCTGGTAGATCTGAACATGCCTTTTGTTAATGGTTTTGAAGTCATCGCCCAACTTAGAGCTAACGAAGACTTTTGTCATGTTCCCATCATTGTTTTTACCAATACCAATAGCAACGAAGAACGGGTACGTTGTTATGAATTAGGAGCAAATGCTTACGTCCCTAAACCATTGGAAATAGAAGGGCTTGTCAAAGCAGTAAAAAGTATTTATGACTTTTGGGTTGACACCAACACTCGGGTTATTTAATGCTACTCATCAGCATTTCTAAGAAAAGAGATATTTCGCTGAAGGCCAGTATATTTAGTACGTTTAACCGCAGAGCGCCGAAACACCTTTCGGAAGGTTTCTTCTGTAAGCTCCTGCCAGTCTTCCTGCCTCATTTCCATTAAATCAGGGGGAGGATTGAAACTTGGTTCCTCATGTGAGGTTGCAAAGCGATTCCAGGGGCAGACTTGCTGGCAAATATCACAACCAAACATCCAGTTGTCCATTTTTCCTCGAAAATCTTCGGGAATAGCTTCTTTTAACTCAATGGTCACATAGGAGATGCATTTACTACCATCCATTAAGTAACCCTCTGGTGCAATAGCATCCGTGGGGCAAGCGTCAATACAACGACGGCAAGTGCCACAATAATCCTTCATAGGAGCATCAGCTGGCAAATCTAAATCGCTGATCAATTCTGCTAAAAAGAAATAGGAACCCGCCTTGGGATGGATAAGTAAAGTGTGCTTTCCCACCCAACCATTGCCTGCCTTTAGGGCCCAGTCTCGCTCCATTACAGGAGCGGAATCGACGAAAACCCTTCCGTCGATCTCACCTATATTTTCCCTAATGTATGTAAAGAGGGATTTTAATTTATCCTTGACCACAAAGTGGTAATCTTCACCGTAAGCATACTGGCTAATCTTTGGAGCAGCAGGGTCTTTCTGTAAAGCAGGATTGTGATAATTGTACAGTAAGCTGATCACCGATTTTGCCCCAGGTACCAACTTTCGAGGATCTACTCGTTTATCGAAGTGATTTTCCAGATAGCCCATCTTTCCATGACGCCCCTCGTTCAACCAAGCTTCCAGACGTCTTGCCTCTGGCTCCAGAAAATCAGCCTTAGCTACCCCCACAAAACTGAAACCCAACCGGTGAGCTTCTTCCAGAATGAGTTTTTTTGCAGCAGAATTATCACCGTAGCCTTTAAGCAAAAAATGTGTTTTTTAATTTAATTAACGATTAACGAAACTAACCACCTATTACCATCGTATATAAAATTGGTTTAATACCTGCTATTATGTAGCATTAGGTCTCGGCATCTGGGGGGAAGTCGGGACCTTATTTTTTCCCATCCTCCCCCACGGTTGTTTTTTGACTCCTGTCTGGTACTTACATTTTAATGATCCTTCTCAGTAATAACTCTTTCCCATCGGTGGTTTCCAACCGGAGTAAGAATACGCCTTGGCGAAGATTATCCAAAGAAAGGTAAAACCTGTTATCAAGCAAGGTTTCTGTACCTCGGTAAGCCAGGCGGCCACTCAGATCAAAAATCCGGACGTTCACGGTTCCTGTTTGATTCAGGTGAACCGTCAATTCCTGCTCAAAGGGATTAGGGAATATTTTTGCTTCTGCAAAAAAGTCAACACCAGTACAATCCTCGTCAATACCATTATCCGCTATTTCGGGGGCATTAGGGTAGATATCACTGTTGGTATCATCACAGTCATCACTATTTAGTGCATACCCTATTGGTAATTCGCCACAGATTTCAACGAAATCTTCTATATCACCAAAACCATCACTATCAGCATCTTTGTAATAAACGAAAAGAGGTAATTCTTCATCAATTTCGTCATTACAATCATTATCCAAATCATCACAAATTTCCGGTGCGCCTGGGTATACCAGATTACGGGTATCATCACAATCACCATCGGTAGCCGTCAACTCTGTAGACAAATAAGCGTCTACAGAAGGTCTTTCACAGCTATCCATGATTATTTCTCCACTACCGTAACCATCAGCATCGGCATCAATGTACCAGTCTTGAGTAGGAAAAGCCTGGTCGTTGTTGTCATCACAATCTGTATCTAACTCCACTAGTTCTGTAGCTAAATTACCAAACTCTGGGCGTTCGCAGCTCACTATCGTACTACCATCGCCGTAATTATCTTCATCCTGATCCAGGTACCATACCTGCCCAGGAAATTCCTGATTATCGTTATCATCACAATCTGTATCAATTGCTACCAATTCCGTTGGTAAATAACCAAATTCAGGGCGCTCACAACTCACAACGGTACTACCGTCGCCATAATCGTCACTGTCACGATCGAGGTACCAGATTTGGCCGGGAAACTCGTTGACATCGGCATCATCACAGTCCGTGTTATCAGCTACATAACCAGCAGGAGCAGTACAGGCTTCAACGCTCTGGCTTGCATCTCCGTAATTGTCTTCATCGATATCTTGGTAGAAAGTCAATAAAACGCCTTCGTCCGTATCATCATTACAGTTATTATCCAAACCATCACAAATTTCCGGTGCGCCGGGATATACCGTATCGTTGTTGTCATCACAATCTTCATAGCTGTAAAAGCCGTCTTCATCCTCGTCTTTATAGAACAAAGATTCTGCCAATTCAAAAGCAGCTTCACCGAGGTCTATTCCAATCAGTCGGCCAGGCATATCATCTACAGGAGGGTGAATACCGCCCCATATACGCGAAAGGCTACATTGATCCGAAGCGTCCCGGTAAGTAGCCCATTCGAGGGTGATGTCCATACTAGGGCCATCTTCGAAAACCAAAAATTCATCTTCAGGCGCTATAAACTCCCCTACTCCACCAGGAAAAAATGGATCACCAGTGATAGCAGTCATTATTTCCGCTGCCGCCCGTGAAAAGGAAGAGTGCCCTGAGGTGTAACCGGCAAAATTCGGAGAAACGAAGGTTGGACGTTGGTAAGGCCACCAGTTTTCAGCCAATATCCAGCCTACTCCTGCATCCTGAATTTCAGGAATGGTTACAAAGGCCGGTCCTCGCCAAGCTTTTAACTTTATCTTCCCTACATGCTGCCCCATATTACCTGCTAAGGGATCACCCACATTAACAAGTTCAATTAGCCCATCAAGCAAGGGAATTCCTCCCAGGTGATAGGATGGTAAAGCAGGATCAGTACTCTGCCCCAGGTCAGCCAATGCCCGAATTGCAGAAACTGGCCTCAGATAATCGTACCAACCTTTGATACCCCAAACGGTCACTGCTGCATCATGCATTGCACCACCAAGCGTCAAATAGGATTTTACATCCCATTCTAAGGGTTCCAGGATTTCACCTTTCCCGCCAAATTTCCTTACCAGGTTAGGGTTGTCACTAACTGTATTAAGAATAGTAAACCAATGCCCTGGGGGCGTTTCCGAATCCGGGCCATCTGCCCAAAACTCTGCCAATACCCGGGCATAATCACCGCGAGGAACCATTTGTGGTTCGTAGGGCTGTCCTGTTGCCGGGTTCATTGCATGGCCCTGCCCAATATCCCCACCATTAACTAAATCGTAAAAATCGCGAAGGCCTTCAATTGTTGTTGGGTAGTCCTCCACAGCAATATTACCGATACTCCCTGGTGAAATATCCCACATCACACCATCGTCTGGTGACATGTGAGAAGACCAGGCAGAAACCAAGCTAAATGTATACTGGTATTCTTCAGATAGGCCACTGCCAGCCAAGGTATCCAAATAGGGAGGAGGCCCTGGATCATGGTAAACATAATAGGGATTTCCATCTCTTTCGTAAATCGTTAAATCATCAGCGGAAAGCGCAAAGGGGCTAACGGCTCCCCATTCCGGGCCTAAGAACGGAGGGGTATCACCAGGAAAAACGTTTCCAGACTGATCCACAAAGACACTGAGTGTCAGTGGTTGCCAGCGATTATAGTCTACAATATCAGGATTCCCTGGAAATTCAACAATCATCGGCTCATTAGCCGGTTCGTAATATTGGTTGGCATAATCTACCTGCTCATTTGAGCCGTCTTGTAAACCAAAAGCTATCAATTGCTGAGCAATGTAGTTACCTAGCGCTGCTGGTGACCCCGTACTATAATCTGCCGACGTAAAAGTAGCATCATAACCTAAGTCAGCAAAAACATTATTGAGATTATTGAGGGTGAGAAATGCCCCAGGGGAATTTTGAAAACGATGGTTCAACAAGCGAAAAGCAGCGTAGCTAATCGCCTCTTCTCGAGCCGCTTCAATATCACCAGGCATTGCCGGTGGCGTAAAAGCACACTCAAACCCATCTACCGTCTTACCCAGCAAATATGTTTCAGCTTCATCATCATACACTGCCCAAGCATCGTACATCGCTACCGATGTATGAAATAAATTACGTGCATGTACTGTCGGACGGGCAAAATCTTTACGGATAGCACTCAATAATGCTTCGTTCCATTCGCGAGCGACAGACTGTGCATCTAAAGCAGATGAACAAAGTAATAGTAAACAAACAAAGACAGGGGTAATTGCTCTTATCATGATGATCGTTTTTTCTAGTAACTTACTAGGCCGAGAACAGACAAAAAAATCAGCTTTCAATAAAATTAAAAGCAAGCAACAAATTTAAGAAAACACCTAAGCATTACCTCCTTCTAATGAGGGTAAAACGTTAAACTATCTCTAATTCAGGCAAACAGCGCTATTTACCTTCCTATTATTTGGTAAATTAGATGTCTGTTGGTGTAGAAAAAACGCTCTCAACAGTTTTTTCTAAAAAAACTAAAATCACAAGACTAGATGAAAATTAATCACGCTTTTTTCCTAGTGCTCTTCCTCTGCTGCTGTAGTTTTCCCTTACTCGCTCAGGAAGACTTGCCAAATAGTGCAGAAGGGATTACCAAATTAAGCTTTGTTCGCCCGGAAGGGCCCACGCTTAACGACCTCTCAAATTACGGTAAAATAAATCGAACAGAGGGCACCCCTTACCTCTACGACACCTATACGCCTGGCCGCATTCGTTTTGAAGGGCAACCCAACTTCAGTGAAATGTTGGACGTCCTCCTTGATCTTGATGACAACCAACTTTACGTTAAGCTATCGACAGGGTTCATCGGCGAATTTCCGCTTGAGTACCTTGATGCCGTACAGGTTTATGGCGAGAAAGACACACTCACCTTTGATGCATTGAACCTACAAGAGCTTTTTGGCGAAGGGGATTATGGTCGCCGTTTTTATAGAGTCCTCCACCGTGGAGATCGTTACTTGGTACTGCATCAACCCATCAAATATTTAAGAAAGGAAGACTATGTTGAAAACCTGGGTATGGTACGCCGCCCCGATAAATACATGCAACGTAACCAGTACTGGGTCTTTGATGGTGCCAGCATTTATGAGATCAAAAGCAATCTAAGACAAATCTCTAAAGTTTTCCCTCGCAAAGCAGCAACCATGAAACGCTTGGTTCGTACACACGACTTGAATTTGAACAACCAAGATGACCTAGGACGCTTATTTGCTTTACTCGAAGAGGAAAACTAGATCATCCTGTTATAAAAAATGCCTGCCCCCAAACAAGAGGCAGACACATCAAAACAAAACGAAAAACCAACTTTAAACAAGTATAATGTGGGGGTTCTCTGATCTTACAGGGAACCCTTTTTCTTTAAAATGATAACCTCACCAAAGTCTAATTTGTTGTATTCCAAACTGTTAAGAAAGTCTTAACAGTGTCATGTTTCAATAAGAACCTATTGTGCCCGCATACGAACGGGCAATTCGACTTCTTCTCCTTTTCTCATCACTGTTAGTTGTAGCACATCACCAACTTTTGAACGCCCGACCATTTCCGTAAGCTCCGGTACATCATTAATGGTTCGGTTATTTACCTTAATAATAATATCACGAGGCAGTAAACCGGCATACTGTGCCGAGCCACCATCTACCAGTTCATCAATTACAACTCCTTGGTTAATTTCGACACCGAGTTCTACTGCAGCATCTGCATCTAATGGGTAAATACTCACCCCTAGAAACGCCCGTTGAAAACTTCCAAATTCAATAATATCATCTGCGATACGGGTAACCAGGTTAACAGGAATCGCAAAAGAGTAGCCTTGAAACATTCCGGTACGAGTAGCAATAGCAGTATTAATTCCTAACAAATTTCCGCTAGCATCCACCAAAGCTCCGCCACTGTTCCCGGGATTAACCGCAGCATCGGTTTGCAAGAATGACTCAATGGCATCCCGACCTGGAATTAATTCCAGGCTGCGCCCTTTGGCACTGATAATCCCTGCGGTTACGGTACTCGTCAAGTCCAATGGATTACCCACCGCTAAGACCCACTCTCCTATTTCTGCCTGGTCAGAGTCGGCCAGTTCAAGTGTTGGCAGGTCGACAGCATCAATTTTTATCACTGCTAAATCTACCTTATCGTCACGGCCAATTACTTCGGCAGTAAATTTGCGATTGTCATTTAATGTTACGGTTAGCGTCTCGGCTTTTTCTACCACATGATTATTGGTAACAATATAGCCGTCTGAAGAATAAATAACGCCCGATCCCGTAGCTCCTGAGGGGCCACCAAAAGGGCTACTATCATCAAAAAAGAACCGCAAAGGGTTATCCGTAGAACTAGAAGTACTGCCGGAAGCAGAAATATGTACGACAGAGGGGGTCGCCCTTTGTGCTGCTGCCTTAAAGTCAAAAGTAGGATTGAAGGGAGTCCCCCCTGGGCTAAGGTTTACTTGCCGAACAGGAAGCTCAGCCGTCGCTGAAATATTGGGCGAATGCTGGCTAAAGAAAAAAACGCCCGCCAGGGCAATGGCACCACCTACGGCGCCGGCCAGGATTGTTTTCCACCATTGTTGCATAAGTCCGATTTTTTTGGTTCTCTTAAAATCAAGAACAATTCTTTAAGTAGGAGTAAAGCGTACTCGCTGATCTGCGAATGCTTTTCCCAAACGAATAAACTACTTAAATAAATGCCCAAAAAGTAAGAAAAGTTGTACCAACTTATAGCAAAAGCTACCAATTAGCAACAGGACGCGACCAACTTACCAATACCAGGGATGAGCTGTGACTCGCTGAACATCGGTTGTCTCTGGCGCTAGTCGTCTGGCTCGGAGAAGGCTTTCACGCCGATGTGGTGCGTAATCTGGCCGATCCGGAAATAATTGTTGGATGGCATTGGCTCCATTATCCGAACCACTATGGATAAAAGCACCATCACCTAAATAAATACCAACGTGGGTGATTTTCTCTGTACCATCTTCCCGATAGCGCCCAAAAAACAAAAGGTCGCCTGCTTGTAACCCTTTCAGGTTTTCGTCATAATCAACCGCCCCCCCGGCGTGAACTTGCTGAGAGGCATCTCTAGGAATAATAAGCCCCTGCTGCCAATATACCGTCTTAGTAAATCCACTACAATCCATCGCTTTAGGGCTTGTGCCTCCCCAGAGATAAGGTTTCCCCAGCTGAGCTTTAGCGATTTTTTGCGTTTCTGAAAAAGAAAAGTGTTGTCCATCTAGCCACTTGCCAAATCCTTCCAAGGTTTCACTTAACACGTAGGCTTCTCGTCCGTCCGGATAAAGTACTTTGGTAAAAGTACCTTCTATCCCCTTTCTTTCAAGGATACCTCCTTTGACCAAATCACCTATACGCCTGCTATCTGTAGCCGCAGCTTGATAACTATAACCACTTTCTGCTTTAAAAACCACTCGGTCAGCAGATTTCCAAGCAGCCAATTCAGCAGAAGTCATCCGAACCAACTCGCCGCCATGCAACCAAGCCAGGTAACCATCCGGGCATTGTACAAAGAACCATTCTTCCTCTTGTTTCAAGACCCTTAGCGGGGTACCTAGTAATACCTGGGTAGCTAATTCTTGAGAATGCCCACGTTCAGAACGCAAATTAGCCACCGAATGCCGGCTTAAAGCATAAGTAGCTTCGCCTAATTCCACAGTGGGTAATACCTTAATACTGTCAACGATCTGATAGTCTACCGAAGCCAATGCCCTTAATAAACTATCCTTGGCTTCTGGCAGTGTAGTCTCTCCCCACAGGTAGAGTTTACCGTCTTCCATTATTGCGCCGTCTACATCTAGGCGGTTGACCCGACGATCCGGCACAAAATGAGCTTGGATTCCCTGTGTTAAATCGCCTAATGCTGGCGGCCAGGGATCAGAAACTGCGGTTTCACAGCTAAATACCAGCAAGAAAATGGACAAAAGAAGAGATAAACGATAAGGAAGCATACGTAAAATGTTGATCATAAATATGGAAACGAATAAAATCCGTTTCTGATTGTAAACCATTAGACTTGTTCTGCTGGGGCAGAGTGATGGGAACTCTGAGCCAAAGGCGATCAGCGCTGCTAAAATTGATGCATTATCGACTATGCGAAGTCTTTTTTGAGAAGCCTAGCCATAGCTAAGTGACTCAAAAAAGACACAGTGTGGGAAGATAAGGCGCAATTTGGCCACGATATGATCCCAGCAGAACAAGTCTATTGATCCCATACAAAAAACAAGCGGGCTGATAAGCGTTTATACTTACCAGCCCGCTTTTATCAGGCAAAATGAAACAAGTTCTTAATTCTAGTAAGAAATAGCTTCTGCACTTCTCATGCGCACACCAGCCTTAGATGGCTGATCTGGCGATTCGTTCAGGAACTTATTGGTCTGGTCAACATCACCGTCACCAATGGTAGAACCATTGTCTTCGAAAATATTGCCTTCCAATTGTGCTTCACAAACGCCGCGACCTTCGCGCTGGTTGTAGATAGCACCGCCCCGAACAACAGAGAAGTTGTCAATGAATGCACAGTCAGTGATTACTGGCAGACATTCACCGTATAGGCCGCGGTTTAAAACACCGGCACCATACATTGACTCATTGCCCTTAAAGCTGCAGTTTTTAATTGTTGGATTACAAGTGCCAAAATTTCCATCATTGAAAATAGCACCCCCGTTGAAGTCGGAGCGATTGTAAACGAATTGACAATCGCTGATTGTTGGTGATGTTTCACCATCGTTCGCGTAGTTGTAGATTGCAGCACCTTCCCGAGAGAAGTTATTCATTAAAATACAATTCTGAATAAGCGGAGAAGACACTCCATATTCACCGTTGTTGTAAATACCGGCCCCACAGGTTGTCAAGTCAGCTCCTTCTACCAAACCGTCGGCATAACCTCCAGTGATAATAAAGCCGTCAAGGATAGTGGCAGCACTAGCATTTTGGAAATAAACAACGGTATAAGTGTTGTCTTCAGGAACTTCCGTTCCAATTTCTCCACTTAGGATGGTCTTGGCTTCGCCTAAAACACGATCCGTTAGTTTCTTTTCCTCTCCAATAAAGCCGCCGTATACTTGGACACCATCAGGGATGATGAAACTTGCTGTACGATCTGCCTCATTAGTAGGAGTGTAAGTACCGTTTGCCACCCAGATGACATCTCCGGCTTTCGCCTTAGCCAGTACTTCTTGTAGGTTACTTGTGGCATCTTTCCAGGAGGTTCCATCACCTTCCCCTTCTAGTTGCACGAAGTAGTGATTGTTTGCCTGGACACTCATTGCGAGCCCTCCCAGAAAAACCATCATCGTTGTTAGTAAAATTTGTTTCACGCCTAAATTCCTTTTGAGTTGTTTGATAAAGACCGAAGGCAGGGACAAAAAAGTTCCTTTCTCCGCAAAATCATTTGGGAAGTAGTTAGTCGATTCATAGTACTCGATGGGATGACCGAATTACTTGAAAGCGATTTAACACCCTCCGTAATGGATGGCGTCAAAACAAAAATCAAACTTGGTGGGATAACTCTGAATAATCAACTGGGATGACAGTTAATTAGCCAGTTCAATAGATAGTTGAACAGCTTGGGATAAAGCTACAAAACTATCCCCAAAAGAAAAAATTTTTCCTTTGGTTTATTGGCGTGTTGGATTGTAATGTGTGCTAAATACCTACCAGTGGGATAAAAAGTAAGTATTAGCTGCGATTGTGCTTGTAAACGGCCCTAAATCAGATTAGTTTCGTTTAAAAGCTAAATTCTTCCGTAAATAACCGCAAAAGATTTCGTTTCACCAAATAAAAGTCGAAAAACGGGCCGAAAATTTATTTTACGGTAGGAAAGCGTTATTTTTCGCAATGCAACTGATCGCCGAAAATTTCTGAAGGCATTTTGATCAAATCATAACTTCTCCTCTAAAAAAGCGCCTGCTTTATTTACGTCTTGCAAAACGCTTCTTTTTATAAGAATCATTTTGCCTCTACGTTTACAAAGCATTCAACTGCTTTACCGGATTTCGCGAAACAACTTTACTTATACCTAGATTTATAGGTTTACACAGAGCGTTGTGCTGTAGGTGATATGCTAAGTATAGCAAATTGTCTAGAAGCAGAACAAAATCCAAGTATTTCCGTAAACACGTAAATAGTGGAAGCAATATGTCCAATGTACGTGACTTAAAACTTTATCTAAAGTCTTAAAAAACAACCATTGCTAAGAACAGGACCAAGCATACTCGAACACTATACCTATAATAATCCCTCCAGTCTTGAGGCTGGAATGAACATGAAACAACTTTAAATGATGGTAAGAAGAATACTCCTATCACTCTGTATCGTATTACTTTATATAGTAATAGGCCATACACAGGACTTCCACTACTCCCAATTTTCCAATGCTCCTCTTCAACTTAATCCAGCCTTAACGGGTGTTTTTGCAGGAGAAACCCGAATTTCGTCCAGTTATCGTAGCCAGTGGAATCAGGTTCCTGTATCCTACAAAACATTTACCGCTACCGCTGACCACAAGTACACCTGTGGTCGTAGTGGTCCGGGCTTTTTTGCTTCAGGCATTGCTGTAAATTATGATCAGGCCGGGGCGTCAAGGCTCTCCATGGCGCAGGTAGGTCTATATGGTTCCTATACTTATCCTTTAAATGACCAGGCTTTCTTTACAGGAGGGCTTACTTTCGGTTTAGGACAACGTGCCTTCGACACCGACGACCTGCGCTTCGACCGTCAGTTCGACATTCTCGTAGGGCAGTTTAACAGCAACCTTGGTAGCAATGAAACGTTTGCTAACCAAAGTCATATTTTCATGGATGCTGGCATCGGCATCAACTTTCGCTGGCAAGAATTGCAAAGTGGCGCTTTGATTGACCTGCTTGATCAGCGTTCAAAACTCGACCTGGGCATCGGTATTCATCACCTCAATCGCCCCGACATGAGTTTCATTGAAGATGAAAAAGTAAACCTCCCTGTCCGCTGGAGCCCTTATGCTAGCGGCACTATTCAGGTTGGCGACCCCGTCGATATACAGCTTGCCGCAATGGCTCAGTTTCAAAACACCTATCGCCAGTACCTGGGCACCGCAGGCATAAAGCTTCACATCAATCGCGATCCTGGGCAACAATGGTCAGCTTTACTGGGCGTTGGTTACCGCTTCGACGAATTTGGCGACGCTTGGTATCCCGCACTTGAAATCCACTATCATGAGATGCTAAGAGCCAGCTTGAGCTACGATATTAACATTTCTGACTTTAACATTGCAACCAACCGCCGAGGAGGACTGGAACTCAACGTTCGTTACCTCATCAAGAAGGTATGCCCATTACCTAACTTCAAGTTCTGTCCACTTATCTAATCCCTCCACATGAGCAAGCGAATTATGAAACGATTACTTCCCCTTTTTACCTTACTCCTCTTCTTTGGTTCCAGTGTAATGGCTCAACAACTGAGCGAATGGATCAACGCAGCAGATGCAGCCTACGCAAAAGAAGATTACTACAGTGCCTATCGTTATTATGACGTAGCCCTGAAATATGACACCTCCCGCATGGACCTCTGGTATCGCCTTGGCGAAAGTGCACAGGAGTTTACCGCATACACCACTGCCCAAAAGGCCTATTTAAGGGTTCATTCCAGCGAACAACGTGATTCTTTCCCGCTACTTAACTATCGAATAGCACAGGTTTTGCAAAAGAAAGGGCTCTATAGAGAAGCTTCTAATCTTTACGAACAGTTTGTAACCAGTGACCCTGATGGTGTAGACCCTGTATTTCTGGATGAAGCAGAGAAACAACGTATCAATGCAGAATGGGCTGCCGACGTAGCATCCAGGCCCGCAGAGACAACCGTCCGCCACCAAGGAGATGAAATTAATTCTCCGAATAATGACTTTGCTCCTTTTTATCAAAACGACACGCTTTTCTTTTCCAGTTTGCGATATTTCATCAAGAAAGATTCTATCCTGCCACGCCGCAGCCTGGCTCGTATCTTTTACCAGGAGCCTGGTGCCGAAAAAGTAGAAGAACTCCCTAAGTCGATCAATCAACCTGGTCGTATGGCTGCTCATAGCGCTTACGACAAAACGGGTAACACCGTTTATTTCACCCTTTGTGATTATAAAGGAGGAACACAAGATTTTCGGTGTGAAATATACTCAGCCATGGTCGCTAATGACGGCGAATGGGGTACCCCCAAGCGATTACCTTTGAATGACGCATTAGCGACCAATACTCAACCCAGCGTTGGTGTAGACCCCGCCACCAACAATCCCTTCTTGTATTTCGCGTCTGATCGCCAAGGAGGTAAAGGTGGACTGGATATTTATCGGGCAGAAATCCTACCTGGTGGTCTTTGCGGCCCGGTAGAAGCTGTTGATGTTGCCAATACAGATGGTAATGATGTAACTCCATTCTACTATGCACCTACCCAAAGCCTGTACTTCAGTACAGATGGACGGCTGACCATGGGGGGCTATGATGTATACCGCACCTCTTGGAATGGCCGTGGATGGGATCGCCCTACTCACATGAGTATACCTGTAAACAGTAGTTACAACGACTTGTATTACTCGCGTTTTCCTGGCCGAGAACAAGCTTATTTTGCCTCCAATCGCCCGGATTCTCTGGCCATTTTTTGGGATGATGGCAACGACGCTTGTTGTAATGATATTTACAGCGTAGGAATCACGGATGAAATCAAGCTCCTTGCACTGACCTTCCACGCATTGGAGCTTACGGAACTCCCTGGTGCCAGCGTTGCCCTTTACGAACTGAACCCTGGTGGTCGTCGACTCGTCGATAGTATACAAAATCCTACGGCCAACGACTTCAACTTCCTTGTCATCCCCGGCAAGCAGTATGAACTGGTAGCCACTAAACCAGGGTTTACGATTGACCGTGATACGCTAGACCTCACAGACTCTGAGTTGGCTAGCAAGAAAGAAATAGAACGGCGTTTGTACCTGTCGCCAGATTTAAAGCTGGATGTTTTTACTTTTAACAAGCTAGATTCAACCGCCTTGATCGGAACTACTGTCTATCTTTACGAATACCTTCCTGATGGAGAATTAGCTTTGGTAGATAGCATTGTGAACCCCAGCGGAAATGATCATCATTTCAACCTAAAGCGCGGTAATAAATACGAAGTTTTTGCCCGAAAAGACGGTTACCTTCCTGCAACAAAAGTCTCTATTGACACCAATGATCCAAAATTGGCAGAGGTATCCACGATACGCCGTGATTTGTACCTCGAACCGGGTTTGGTCTTAGAAGTATACACTTATCGTTTACTCGACAAACTGCCGCTCACAGGCAGCACCGTCTACCTTTATGAATACACCGACGAAGAAGGAGAAGTATTGGTGGACAGCACCACTAACTTTCAGGCACACCAATTTGGCTTCATTGTCAAAAAAGGCAAGCGTTACGTCATTCGTGGCGAACGCGAAGGTTATGGCCCTGCGCTTACTTCACTTGACTTGTCTGGCCCCGAAGTACCCGAAACAGGCACCTACCGCAAAGACCTTTACCTTGGGCAATTGCTCGAAATCTTCACTTTCGATGCGAATACAGAACTCCCGTTGCCTGGTGCTGAGGTTCGTTTAATTGACCCCAAAACAGGCGAAGTGATTGCGGAAAAAATCAACCCCGAAGGCAATGACTTC
Organism: Lewinella cohaerens DSM 23179; assembly: GCF_000379805.1. Taxonomy (GTDB): domain Bacteria; phylum Bacteroidota; class Bacteroidia; order Chitinophagales; family Saprospiraceae; genus Lewinella; species Lewinella cohaerens. The sequence goes on from NZ_KB903535.1 coordinate 26,203, forward strand.
CGCTTTTCCATCAACCTGGATCATCCTTATCAGCTCGAAGTTTCCCGTAAGGGTTACAAGCCCGTTATGGATATCATTTCCTTCTCACCTGCCGATTTAGATGCCGGAGGAGGTAAGATTAGCTTCGATGTTTACCTCGAACCTTACGACGATCCTAATTCTATGTTGCCGCTATACTTGTACTATGACAATGACTACCCTAACCCAGGGTCAAGAAGCCCGACAACCAATGTAGAATATGTAAGTACCAACGTGGAGTATTACAAAAAGAAGCAAGACTTTATTCAAAACTTCACCGCAGAGATGGAATTGGAGGAAGCCTTCCGTACCCGCCGCCGCTTCAACGACTTCTTTAACCTAGAGGTCCGTGGTGGCCGCTATGACCTGGAAGAATTCTCTAAGCGCTTGCTCGCTTGGTTGGATGCAGGAAATACCTTTGAACTTGACCTTAAAGGCTTCGCTAGTCCACGGGCCGGTACTGTTTATAATGAGATACTAAGTGCACGCCGGATTCAAGCCGTAAAGAACTTTTTTGACCAGTACAAAGATGGTGAGCTTGAAGACTACAGAAAAATTGGAGCACTACGATTTAATGAACAACCACTGGGTGAAACCCAGGCTGATCCACGGGTTACGGATAAACTGGACGATCCCAAGAATTCCATTTTCAACCTATTTGCTTCACTGGAACGCCGCGTAGAAGTACGCTCAGCCGAATCCAACAAAGAAAACTAGGATGAAAAACAGGAATAATCAACGACTAAAACTGAAAAACGCAAACCCCATGAAGTTTGTCACAAACATATCACTTGGTCTTCAATGCCGCCATTGGCTACTGCTCGGCATAATTTCCCTACTCTCCTTTTCCAATGTTTTTGCGGAAGGGGTACAAAAGGTAGCTCCTACCGAAGATGATTCTCCGGTAATGCTGGAAACAGGAAACCCTGATTTCGGAAATTTCGCCATCTTCGATGGTCCTGAAAGCAGCCGCTTATACGTGACCATTGGCGACTTAAATGAAAAGGTCTTCCTGGCACTTTCTCCCGAGTACAACGCCGATGGTATTATCTTTGCGGGTACGTTTGCTCCACAATACCGATTCCGTATTCGACGGGCCATCGACGGTGCAGTTGTCCACGGTCCTTTCACTGTTACACCAAGTAATGCCAACGCTAACAACTGGGGCCAGACGGCTTTTGGCAACTATAGTATTACCACACTACAAAGTGGGGAGCTGATGTATGAATTTCAGCCTACTCAATTAGGTAATTACATTGTAGAATTCGCTGATGGTTCTTTTCCTGACTCTAACCCAGGACAAGTAAACATTCCTTTTTGGGATATCACAGTAGCCAACAATGGAGTACCAATTGACGGCCGTGTATGGTCGCGCAACTGGGCGTTTCGTACTCCCCAACGCGACATCACCAACCTCCCTGATTGTGACTGGAACCGGGAATTCAATGGAACGCTGTACTCGTATACAACGGACGGGTTCGTTTCCCGTATCGACTTTGCCGATGCTGGTATGCAAGGGCTATCCTTTAATATTACCTTCAATAGTACAGGGCCGGGCATGTCTGGTGACCTGACGGAAGATCGAAAATCAATCCCCGGTGTCAACGCAACGCTTAATTCTGCAGAGCACCAAATTTTCCTTTCAGAACCAGATATAACCCTTTTCCCTAGTGGTGTCTGTGGCCAGTTGACAACCCCCAACTCTTTTAACTGTATCAACCAAGATAGCTTCTGCCTTGAGGTTGCCGTTACTAAACCGGGGCAAGTAGAAGTGGTTTTAGACTTTAATCAAAATGGCATCCTCGACCCCGACTCTGAAGATGTCACTTTAGTATACGAATTCACGCAAGGGAACCTCAGTAACTGTATTCCATGGGATGGTTTGCGTGGTGACGGCACCCCTATTTCAGTTGGCGACACGATCGACCTCATATTTTTCTATTCGCAAGGTATCCAGCACTGGTCAGCCTACGATGTGGAATTTATGAAAAATGGCTATTGTATTGAAACCATTCGGCCTACTTGTGAACCTAATATTTCCTCCAATTTCCTCTATTGGGATGACCGCAATATCGTGGATGATCCCGGTACCGGAGCCGTAAAAGATGGCCGCAATGGCTGTGCGTGTGAAACCAACTGCCGAAACTGGGACAACTTCAATATCAACTCCTCTGATTGTGATAGTTTCAATGATGACGCTACAACTGGTTATGGAGACAAGAACACGATTAATACCTGGTGGTTTGCCAATACGACTACTGCCAGAAAAATCAATGTTCCTATCGTTCAAGGAACAGTAGAAGGCATTGATATAATCTGCCAAGGTGATTTAACGACCTGGGTTGCCAGCGACCTTGGCGCAACCGGCAATGTTACCTTCAGTTGGACTGGACCGGATGGCTTCACCGCCAATACTGCTGAAATATCAATAGGTGTTGCTGGTGAATACTGTGTAGCTATTATGGACGACCTAGGTTGTTCTACTAATATTTGTGAAGAACTCACCGTACTCAACCCCAATGATGGAAGCCTGATCTACCCTACTACCCTTAGCGGTTGTTTAGGATCAACCATCGAGATTATTCCAACAGGAAATTTAAGTGGTTACGCTTTTGAATGGAGTCCAATTACGGACTTGGATGACCCTAGCAGCCCTTCTCCAACATTTACCTTTGGCGGAGACATCACTTATACGGTTACGATTACCGACCTGGATACCGATTGTTCTTATACTCAAACGGTCGACATTACCGGCTTAATGGAGCCAGCCCCTAGCTTCACGACCATGACGGGTTGTGATCAGGGACTAACCATGAATTTTATCAATACCAGTACTAATGGAGGCACTTACGTGTGGGACTTTGGCGACCTTACCACGGTAACAGATATAAGCACCCTTGAAAACCCCAGCTATACTTATCCAGCTGCGGGGACTTACACTGTAAGCCTTACTGTTACAAGTATCGACGGATGTGTAGCAATGGTTACGCAGGACGTTGTTATCGTTGATGTACCTTTAAGCGCAGACTTCATGGTTAGCTACAATAGTTGTACGCCTGATCTTGTAGAGGTTCAGTTTACCAACACTTCTATCAATGGTGCTAACAATACAGACACCTACGCATGGGTTTTCGGCAACGGCAACGGTACCAGCGACTTGGAAAATCCAATACTCACAATTACCGGCAATCAAACATTTACTGCCGTACTAACTATTACTACAGTGGATGGCTGTACATCAGCAAGTGCTACCCAAGATGTTACCATCAATTTGGGGCCACCTACTGATCAGTTTCCGGATTTATACCTAGTATGCCCTGGTGACTCTATTCAAATTATGCCAAGCGGAGACCCGTCCTTTACTTATAGTTGGAGCCCAGCTACAGGTATAAGTGACACCAGTTCTCCGCAGCCATTTTTCAATCCGGCAGTCAGCACAACTTATACCGTTACCATTACCGCTTCTGGTACTGATGATTGTATCGTTATCGAAACGGTGGAAGTATTTGTACCTCCGGTGATCGATTTAGCCGTAAGCGGAGGAGGAAATTTCTGTACATCAACAGCTACCTTGACTGCTACGGCAGCAGTACCTGCAACTTTCAATTGGTTTGATGGCAATACCTTGGTATTTACCGGCGAAACCTTTACACCCGCATTATCAGGCACGACTACCTATACGGTTACTGCCACAGATGCCAACGAATGTAGTGAAACAGCAGAAGTAACCGTCAGTGGAGGCTTGGTCGACATTGAAGTCCCTGACACCCTGGCTATTTGTCTGGGAGAAGAGATACTCTTGAGTGTTACCAACCTCGACCCTAATGACACCCTGACCTACCTGTGGTCACCGTCAGAAGTGTTTGTGCCTGGTACCGATACCTCTGCTACTCCGGACTATATCGAAGCCAGCGGAGAAGTAACCGTCAGTGTTCTAGTCACCAATCAGTTTGGATGTAGTACGACCGAAAACGTACTGGTTATTGTACCTCCTGCAATAGACTTGGAAGTAGTAGGCGAAGGTACTTTCTGTACGCCTACAGCTACCTTAACAGCCAGCGCTGCGATTCCTGCCACCTTTGAATGGTACGATGAAAACAACGTATTGGTCAATAACGAAAGCACCTATGTAGTAGAACTTTCAGGTTGCCATACTTTCACTGTGATAGCAGATGATGGTACAGGTTGTCCTACCGAGAGCCAGGAGGTCACCGTTTGTGGTGGACCTGTGGATATTAGCGTAGCAGATACCCTAGCTGTTTGTTTAGGGGAAGAGCTACTGTTAAGTGTTACCAATCTTGACCCTAATGATAACTTGACTTACCTATGGTCTCCTGCAGAAGTGTTTGTGCCTGGCACCGAGACCTCTGCTACACCAGATTACATAGAAACTATCGGACAGCAGGATGTTACTGTTGTCGTGACCAATCAGTTTGGTTGTACAGTAGAAGAGACGGTTCATTTGGCTGTGGTTGATCCCGCTATCGACCTGAGCTTTACAAGTATGATCGACTGTAATGGTGGCACTGTTTCATTCACTAACACCAGCACTTCCGCTTTCGGCTACGTCTGGGACTTTGGAGATGGAACGGGCCCTAATTATGAAGAGAATCCCGTACATACTTATGCAAACTCCGGTACTTATACCGTCACTTTAGACATCGTCTATGATGTTAGTTGTTCAGAAGCGTTTACGATGGAGGTAGAAGTGGAAGAGCCACAGATTTTTGCTGGTTTCACTTATGAAATTACGGAATGCTCTGCTAATTCGGCCGTGATACAGTTCTACGACACTTCCACCAACACGCTTGACAATACGAATAGCTGGAGTTGGACTTTCGACAACGGACTTCCTCCGACGAGTGTTTTACAGAATCCACAAACAACCGTCTTTACAGAAGGGCCACTAACGGTAACGCTAACCATCGGAACAGCTAACGACTGTAGCAATACCATTACAGAAATACTGGAGATAGACTTCGTTGATTTGGATATTTCGCTTTCGGATACCCTCGTGGTATGTCTTGGTGATGATATTCAACTCAACCCGGACGGTGACCCTGACCTTACATACAGTTGGGCACCTATCACTGGATTGGATGACCCTACAGCTACCAGCCCTATTGCAACGCCACTGGAAACAACGACTTACTTTGCAACAGCTTACTCCACCGTTGGAGCAGACACTTGCTTCGTGACCGACTCCGTAGTGGTATTTGTTCCAGAAGACATCATGTTGGAGCTCGACCAAGAACCCGTTGTTATTACCTGTGGCGAAACGGTCAATATCAACGCAACCGTCAATTCTAATGCTAATGTTGACATCCAATGGTGTAGCACCATCGATGGCGTGATAGGTACAGGTAGTAGTATCAATATCAATCCTTTCCGTACAGATACAATTATTGCAAAAGCAACGGATGAATTTGGCTGTATGGCCATGGACACGATCATCGTTGTCGATAATGGTGTAGATATAGAACTGGGCGATGGTGGCGAGATAACAGCCTGTGAAGGTGTGGATACTACGCTTACCATTATTAACCTTGATGAAGATGATATCCTCACCTACAGCTGGAGCCCCGAAGAAAACATTATCGGGCCAACTGATGGCAGCAGTGTAAATATCATTGTCAATGAACCAGGCACCGTTATTTTCACTGCGATTGTGGTCAATCAGTTTGATTGCCAAGATACAGTGATGTTTACCGTTAACGTACAGGAATTTGAAGGAGAGGTTGCTGATACTTTATTCATTTGTTACAATGAATCTACACCGATCAATCCAGGTGGTAACCCTGATTACCAGTACAGCTGGTCACCGACGACAGGCCTTGATTTAAGTAACCCTGCTAATCCAATAGCGAGCCTTACAGAAAACCAGACCTATTATGTCACGATTACTGATCCTACAACATCATGTACAGATAGCGATTCGATCACCGTCATCGTGCAGCCAGATATTGACTTACAAACGGAAGGCGGTACACAACTTTGCGAAGCGGCACCGGTAGTCTTAACCGCTACTACCGCTTTAACAGCAAATATTGTCTGGTACCTTGATGGTGATTCCATTGGCATGGGCAATACGGTCACTGTTACGCCACCCAATCTGGATGGCTGCTTCACCTATACTGCTATCGCTACCGATCCACTTACGGGTTGTGCGCAAAGCAGTAGCCAGGAAATTTGCCTACAAATCTTCACAGATGAACTTCCGCTGGAGGATGTTATTGTTTGTGCAAATGAGTCTACAGCCATCAATCCGGGTGGTGATTCTACCCTCATTTATACCTGGACACCAGACGATGAGTTTATTGATCTAACGAATCCATGGAACCCTGTTGTAACGACGGGGATGCCGCTCACCTATTTTGTAACCGTAGTGGACACGAGTTTTGGTTGTTCCGTTATTGATACAATCAACATTGATATTTCTCCTGAACTCAATCTTTCGATTAGCCCTGAGAGTATCATACTGTGTGACCCCAGCGACGTAACCTTGACCGCCAACACCGACTTCCACGCAGAGAGTATCACTTGGTTCTTATTACCAGGTGACACGCCTTTGGGCAGTGGTATCGAGATCACCTTTACACCGCCAGCAGGTGCCAGCCAAGCATACGCTGTTGCTACCAGTGATGCTGGTTGTACAGAACGTGACACCATCAATATCAATAACTTCCCGCTGGATGTGACCATCACTGACACGCTGATTATCTGTGAGCCTACAGCAACAGTAGACTTATCTGTGCTAAATGGCGACCCCGATCAGGTACTTACCGTAGCATGGAATCCAGAAGGCGTATTGACAGCATTGGATCAATTTACCGTAACCGTTGACCCTAACATCACGACCAGCTTTAGTGCAACGGTGACCAATCAATTCGGTTGCTCTACGGTCTTGAATACCAGCGTAACTGTTATTGACCTTCTGGGAGACCTTAGTATTAGCGTTGATCCTGACACCATCTTACTTGGTGAATCTTCGACCATTACGGTAGAAGGTTGTATTGGTTGTACCTACGATTGGAATCCGCCAGCTGATAATAGCCCAATCATCGTTGTTACGCCAGATGAGACAGGAGACAATTTTTACGATGTACTAGTGAGTATTTTCGGGTGTGAGTTAATCCTCGACACCAGTGTCTTTGTCATAGATGGCACCTGTGATGTTGATCATGTATACCTACCCAATGCATTTACACCTAATAATGATGGTGACAATGATGTATTGCACTTACGCAGTAATTTCCTTCATGAACTTACAGAGATGGAGCTTCTAATTTACAATCGCTGGGGCGAGGAAATGTTCCGCACTCAAGACCCCTACCAGGGATGGGATGGCACTTACCGTGGTGAGCCATTAGCTCCTGATGTATACGGCTTTTACCTGCGTGTATTATGTCCGAATGGAGACGAGCTCGTACAGAAAGGAAATATCACTATCCTAAGATAGTATTGCGCAAAAACCTAATTTAGAATAAATTAAGGATTGCGTTAAAAATCCATTAAACGGTCGGCTACCTATTGTAGTCGACCGTTTTTTTTAGCAGTTTTGGTTCGGCAATTAGCTAAAGCCTCAGCTGTTCAAACTAAAAAACCTACTACTCATGAAGAAATTCATTCTGCTTTCCCTCTTGTTCGTTTGTGCCACTTTTAGCCTCCGCGCACAAACCGAAATCAAAGTAAATCCGCTTGCACTCCTTTTCGTCGGCATTGGCGTAGGCGTGGAATACGGTGTCAGTGACGAATTCGGAATCGATCTCAATGCACTTATTATCGAAGGCGGCGGCGGTGTATGGGTGGCAGGTAAATACTACCTTAATCCACGTCAGGGACTTGACCGCTTCCACATTGGTATTTTTGCAGGTGCTGTTACCGACCTTGATCCGGGATTAGGCTTTATGATTGGTCAAAAAATTGTCTCTAATTCTAACAGGATTCTTTTTGACGTCGGTTTAGGTATCGGCCGAAGTTTTGATGGAGGCGTTTTGCCTTACGGCCGATTATCTATTGGTTATCGGATTGGTGGCTGATAATTAAAAATCAGAAGTCGAAAACAGGAAGTGGGAAGTCGGAAATAATGTATTCCGGCTTCCCATTTTATATTTCGAATGAGCCCTCTTTTTGAAAAACGAAGGCTCAACTTATTTCTGTACTGTCCTTAAAGGTTTAACTTGGGCGAAAATAGTTTGAATTAGAGATGATAACAACGGATGTATGTATTGTCGGAGCTGGCCCGGGAGGAGCAGGAGCAGCATTGAAATTAAGTTATTTAGGTATCCCTTCCTTGGTAGTCGACAAGGCTTCCTTTCCTCGTGACAAAATATGCGGAGACGCCATCAGTGGCAAAGTAACCACCCTTTTACAGCGGCTCGATCCTAATATACTGGAACGATTTCGTACACTCGCCTCCAACATTGATGTTTGGGGCATTCGATTTATCCCTTCCAGTGGGCGTGCTTTAGAACTTCCTTTTAAACTCAACTACGACAAAACGCAAGAAGATTCACCAGGCTATGTGATGAAACGTAACGATTTTGACAATTTCCTGGTGGAAGAAGTACGTCTCCGATCAAATATCGACCTACGGGAAAATACGGAAATCAGCAGCTACACCCGCACCGCAGAAGGATGGTTATTGAAAGACAAAAGCGGCGAATTAGAAATACGTTGTAAAATCCTTTTAGTAGCCGATGGAGCCTACTCTTATTTCAGTCGACACATTGCGGGCCACACCAAAGACAATGCCCACTATGCAGCAGCACTACGGGCGTACTACAAGGGTGTTACGGGGTTCCACGATGACAATTTTATTGAACTTCACTTTCTCCCTGAACTTAATCCAGGGTATTTCTGGATATTTCCCTTACCAGATGGTGGTGCGAATATAGGCTTGGGGATGCGCAGTGATTTCATCCAAAAACGTCGTTTAAATCTTAATGAGTTATTGGAGCAGGCTATTCAAAATCACCCTGAAATAGCGGTTCGTTTTAAGGATGCTAAACTAGAGGGTAAAGTAGTCGGCTATGGCTTACCGCTAGGCTCAAAAAGGCGTTCTTTATCTGGCGATAATTACATGTTGCTCGGTGATGCTGGCCACCTCATTGACCCACTTACTGGCGAGGGGATTGGCAATGCCTTCTATAGTGGCTTCATAGCAGCTGAACAAATACAGCAATGCCTGGCGGAACAACGCTTTGATGCCGAATACCTAAAGGCTTACGATGTGCGAGTAGACAGAGTGCTTCGCGCTGAAATGCGACTAAGCTACCAACTGCAACGAATCATGCGCATAGATTGGCTAACCAACCTAATTACAGGCTTCATTGCCAACAACCCCAAAATCATCGACCTTCTCTGCCGAATGTATACAGACTTTGATCTCCGCAAGCAACTTGTCCGCCCGTTCTTCTGGCTTAAGATCTGGTGGAAAAAAGGAAGACTGGTTAATTAAAATAGAAGCTATTCCACTATTTAAGGTCAGTATTACCTTGCAACTCATTTGTGGTTTCAAAAAAGCTAAATGTTAAATTCATTGGATTTACTATTCTTGCTACTTAAAAAGTGACAAAAAACATAGATAACAAGAGCGTGTTACTTGTCCCTCTAAAATAAAATTCAATTTTTCTGTAGCAAAAACTACATTTACAACCCACTCAAAAACAACCACTTAAACAAACAAGCAAATAAAGCACAAGTCTAAATCCTATTAATCACCTCCAGAAAACGCCCTTTATATAAGCTTTCAACGAATTGTAGTAAGACTGATATTCGCAAGTGAAAATTCACTTTTATTCAGAAAAAACCTACAAAAATGAAAAGCTTTTTTTATTCTCTTCTCCTGGCTTTTGGCGCACTTATTCTACCAACCGGGGCCGTCAACGCTCAAATAAATTGTGACAATGATGGTTGCTTCATGGTTGATGGAATGATCGACCTAAGTACTGGAGTCACCAACTTGAACCCTGGCAGTATTCCTATCGCACCAGGTGCGCTTGATCCTTCTTGGTCCATCACCTTTAGCCCATTAGGTGTAACTGATGCTTTTCGGCTAGGTAATGTTCCTGGAGGGTGGTTTCAAGGAGGCCAATGGATTTCTTTTGACCCTTCCGGTATCTTCCCTAATCAGAATACCGACGAGTGGTTTACCTTTCAGCGTTGCTTTTGCAACTGCACCCAAGACGTCCTCATTGAAGACTTAAATGTTTATGCATCAGGAACCATTCGAGAAGTCAGAATAGATGGTGTACCCCTACCAGGGTCTCAGACGCTGAACAACCCACGTCTGCCTGGTGCTCAGGATGCATTTACCCCCTTTGTTGCCCCTGCATGGCAAGATGTTGGTTCGCGCCAGTTCTGTATTGAAGTAGATGTTTGGATCCCCCAAGAAATGAACCCAGTTACCCCAGTAGCTTGCTTAGTTACCGGCAATGTTCAAGGAATAGGCCTACAGTCTGACCAGCCAGGATGCTGTGAATCAAATGTAGAACCAGAACCGGGCAATATCATCGTCAATAAATTCCACGATATCAACTGTGATGGAGAACGTCAAAGCAATGAGCCTCCATTAGCTGGATGGGACTTTCAGCTTATTGACCCTAATACACAAGCCATCATCACTACTTCTACAAGTAATGCCAATGGGCAGGCGTTTTTCAATAACTTTTCTCCCGGAGTTCATATCATTAAAGAGGTTATCCAAGCCCCTTGGACACCTACTACGCCAATAGGTGGTCAGCTACAAACCACTATTATATCAGGCGCAACGACCTCTGTAACTTTTGGAAATTGTATCCAAGAGGTACCACCACCATCTGATGATTGTTGTGATCAGGATATAGAAGAAGCCTGGAACGAAGATTTTGAAGGATTCTCTTTTTTCTCCAGTAATTATTCCACCGGTCAATTAGCAATGCCTGGTAGCTATGAAGTCATTAATAGTACGCAAGCAAGTGCTCTGAGTAACAATGGCTGGGTTGTACAAGGGTTTGATGCTAGTGGAACTTGTAGTCCAACGGCTAACTTCCTAGCCATAAATGGTCGTACAGGGCAGACAGGAGACAATATGGTCTACCGTTCAAGTAACTTGAATGGCTCCCTGGTGGCAGGCCGCGAATATCAGGTTTGTGTACGGGTAAAGCAACTCGATCAATGTGTCTTTAATGTTACGCCAGTTGTTAGAGTAAATATATTCAAACCACTTGGCAGTAATACTGTATTCCAAACACCTGCAACGACCATTAATGCTGGTGGAGGCAACTGTGATTACCAGACAATCACAGGTACCTTTACCCACCCTGGTGGAGGTGCTTTGAACCCAACTAATTTAACCATTACTTTAGATGAAACAGGAATAGGTGATGGTAATGACTTTGTAGTCGATGATATTTCGATTCGTGAAGTGGCACCCACCCCTAATAGTCTAGCAAGCTTTGGAGGAGGATTTTCAATACTTAATAATGGATTGATATCTGTATTTGCAGCTACCCAAACCTTACCTGCAGATTGCGAGGGCCGGTGGGAAATTTGCGAGGTTGATAATAACGGAAACTACATCAATTGCTTGAGTGATCCCAACTGGGGAACATTTACAACTTTCCCTGGCTACAATGGAGGTTCTCCTAATGGGACGTTTTTTGGTGGTACTCTCTACCGAATATTCCGTTATGTAAAATGTGATTGTGAGTCAGAGACCGTTCAAAGTGGTAGTGTAGGAGATACTGAATCAGAAAGTGGCACCATAGAAAGCACCCCCTATGAAGAAGGGCAGGGAGAAGATGCTCCATTAATCGAGCTCACCTCAGGCGGTACACCGTTGTCCGGACAGTCATTGAACTTGAAAACATCTCCTAACCCGTTCTCTGATTTTTTCCTGATCGATCTACCTACTGATCATAAAGCTGGTAATTTCGAAATCTTTGATCTTAATGGAAGAATGATCAAAAAGGTAAACTATACACGAGACGATCACCAATTAAGCATTGACCTAAGTAGCGCTCCTAGTGGAACTTATCTATTGAAAACCGTTATTCAAGATAAACTTAAAGTCATTAAATTGATTAAACAGTAATTCAGAATGGTGAGCATCTTAAATTAAAATAAGATGTTCACCATTATTTAAGCACCCCATACAACCATTTTCAACTACCTCTACTCTTTAAGGGGTAAATTGTTCAACTACTCATTTTAAGAAGTAGCTGATAACCCCAAAAAATGTCTGCCAGACAACCTTGGCAGAAAAAACGCCTTAAAAAAATCATTCTGCGTAACATTTTGCAGAAATAAGAGTTAGAATTAATGTTGGCTTAAGTTTCATAACTAGTGAGTGTAAAGTTGAAGTCCTGTGGTAATATCCGCAGGGCTTCTTTTTTGTTGGCCCTCTACCTCCACTCAACTCTCTCTGCGTTTACCACGTTAAATAAGGCATTACTTCTTACTATTGCCTATATTCTCTAGCTTTTAGTATTTTTAGAAAAGGAACAATCCTTTATTGAAGTCTTACCTACTATGTGGAAACCTACTCATTTTCTCCCTGTCTTAATCTTGCTATTAGTAAATAGTTGTGCCAATTACAAGCTCAACTATGCGCTAGAAGCGCAAGATTGGGAGCAAGACCTCCCTCCTGACACCTTACCCAGTTATTCCGTTTATCTTATTGGTGACGCAGGCGCAGGAACCTCCAACTGGACACCACCAACCCTAAGCGCATTAAAAAACACCCTCGATAGTGCAACAAAAAACAGTGCACTGGTCTTCCTAGGAAACAACACCTACCCCGATGGGATGGCACCCAAATCATCCCCCCTTCAAAGAGAGCAAGCAGAAGTTGCCCTCAATCATCAGGTAGACATTTTTGCTAACTACCCAGGGAAGGTTTTCTTTGTTGCGGGCAATCATGATTGGGACCAATTTGGCGTAAAAGGAGTAAGAAGGCAGGCCAATTATCTAGACAAAGTTTCTAATGAACAAGCAGAAATGTTACCTCGTCCTGGTTGTGGCGATCCTATAGAGGTTGAGCTTACAGACGACATTACCCTCCTCTTGATTGATAGTGAGTGGTGGCTGACCAATTGGGAAGGGGAAAAAGAGATCAACGAGGGCTGTGAAGCAAAAAGCAGAGCTGATTTTGCATTCCTCTTACAAGAGGCGATGAAAAGTAATCGCCGAAAAGAATTGATAGTGGCCATGCACCACCCTATTTACAGCAATGGTCCGCATGGCGGAAAATTCACTTTTAGTGAACACATCTTCCCGCTTCGGGGAATCAATGACAACCTCTATGTCCCCTTACCTGTAGTGGGAAGTTTCGTTCGTTTTTTACAAAGTTCAATCGGGACGCGGCAAGATTTAGCCAACTCTACTTACAAAGACCTCAGGAACCTAATGCTCAATCAGGCCAATACCATTGGCGATGTTATTTTTGCAGCCGGTCATGATCACTCTTTACAGTACTGGGACCTCGATCAACAACATTTTATCGTTAGCGGTGCGGGATCAAAAACTAGTGCTGCAAAAACCGGCAACGGTGCGCTTTTCACCTATGGTGGCTACGGATATGCTCAATTGAACTACTACCCTGACGGCCAGGTATGGGTGCAGTATTTTGCCGTCAACGCCCTCGGTGAACAACACCTTGCCTATCAGCAACAAGTAAAACCCAGTTACGCTGAGCGAGGTGATATAGAAGAAGAGATTATAGAAGATGAGTTCAATGAGAATCTGCAGCAAACACTCCCCCTCAGTACGGTAGATTTTACCCGAACAAATGCTGGAGAGGCAATCTGGGGCAAGCACTACCGCCAGGCCTACGCCACTGAAATGAACATCAGGGAATTGGATTTAGCCGCACGTGGCTTAATTCCGGTAAAGAGAGGTGGTGGTTTTCAAACCAATTCGCTTCGCTTGGAGGATACAACGACTAAACGTCAGTATACCCTTCGCTCTATCGACAAAGACCCTAGCCGAACAGTTCCTTATCCCCTGAATACAGATTTGATACTTGATGTAGTGCGGGACAATTTCTCCGCCTCTCACCCTATTGCAGCAGTAGCTGTTGCCCCATTAGCCGAAGCAGCAGGCGTGTATCATGCCAATCCCGAAGTGGTCTACTTGCCTTCTCAAAAAGCACTGGGAGATTATAATAAAGATTATGCAGGAGCAATCTACCTTTTCGAGGAAAGACCTGATGACGAAGTATGGGAAGATGCTGCTGCCTTCGGCAACCCTGAAGATATCGTCAGTACTTTTAACATGATCGAGGAGGTCCGTGAGAGCCATGACGAACGTATCGATCAACGCTGGACCATTAGGTCTCGCTTATTCGACCTCATAATCGGAGATTGGGACCGCCATGATGATCAGTGGCGCTGGGCCAAGATAGACAAAGGTAAAAACGAATACTATCGCCCTATTCCTCGGGATCGGGATCAGGCTTTTGCCAATTATGATGGCTTTATCTTTAATATTGCTCGCATTGTATCTCCAAAGAGTAAACAATGGAGGCCATTTACAGATAACCTTGGGCGAACCCATTGGGCCACCTATAATGCTTTCCTTTTTGACCAAAGTTTCCTGACCGATCTAGGTTGGGAGGATTGGGAAGAAGCTATCCGTCATTTACAGACGACCATGACGGACTCTATTATTGAAGCCTCCTTTGTTCAAGCTTGGCCCGAACCCTTCCTTAGCAGAGATGCACCTGCGATCATAAAAACAATCAAAGGACGACGAGACAAACTCGTGGATATCGCCAGAGATTACTATACCTTCCTGGCCAAACAGGTCGATGTTCTAGGTACCGATAAAAAAGATTTGTTTTTGGTTGAACGCATTGATAATGCACATACTCGCATCAGGGTATTCGACACAAATAAAAAAGGAAAAAGAGAAGGCCTACTTTACGACCGGATTTTCCTGAGTAGTGAAACTAAAAATATTTACTGCTACGGTTTAGGCGATGATGATATTTTTGAAATCCGAGGAGAAGTAAATTTTGGCGTTAATGTTCACTTAATCGGAGGAGAGGGCGAAGACGAATTTGATGACCAATCTATTACCAATAAGTCAGGTAGGTTAGTCACCATTTACGATTTCATCAGCGAAAAAAATGAGTTGAGTAATACCAGCGATAGTAAGGATAGACGGAGTAAACGCCCACAGGAGAATTTATACAATCGTCGAAGTAAAGCCTATTTGCACAATTTTAATCAAGCATTGCCTTTCATTGGCTTTAATCCAGATGATCGCATTTTTATTGGTTTCAAAGGAGTGTATACTCGTTATGCCTTTCGAAAAGATCCTTATGCCAGTCAGCATTATTATGGCCTAATGGGCTCTGTGAGCACCGGCGGAATACGAGCCAATTATACAGGGAACTTTTCAAACATCATTGGACGCTGGGGCTTACAATTCGCCGGAGAGTTGCAGACACCACTCTACGCCAGCAATTATTATGGTCTAGGCAATGAAACCATCAATCCCGAAGAAATTCTAGGCCGTGATTACAATCGCTTGAGAGAACGACGAGTCAGCGCAGGCTTAAAACTAGCTTGGCGCCCCAATGATCAATTCGAACTACTCTTGGGGCCACGCTTAACTTCTACCCGCATTGAGCGTACACAAGGGCGATATATCGATGCTGTAGCTGATCAATTCCACCCGGAAATTTTTGACGGTATCGAAATGATTAACCTCGAAGCCAGTCTACGTTTCAACAATGTTGACCAACCAAATTTCCCCACGCGTGGTCTACGTTTTGAATTGAACACCGGCTGGGCTGATCAATTAGATGAGGAGGAATACAACTTCCCATTTCTGNAAAGTGAGCTGGCCATGTATCAGCAACTTGACAGCCGTGGCAAGCTGGTTTTGGCTACCCAGCTAGGTGTTTCTCATCGATTCACCGAGGACTATCCCTTTTTCCTGGGTGCCCAGCTCGGTGGTTTGGGCCCGGATGGTAACCTTCGTGGTTTTCGGAGAGATCGCTTTACCGGGCGAACCGCCTTCTACCACAATACGGACTTACGCTGGAAAGCACTTTACTGGAGCAATAATGCCATACCGATGTCTATAGGTTTTTCTGCCTCCTTTGATTATGGTAAAGTAAGCCTGGAAGATATTGAAAGCGAAAAAATACATTATAGTTATGGTGGCGGCGCATTCTTCACCCCGTTTGATTTAATGACCATCCATATCGGATGTTATTCCGGGAATGGAGAAGAATTGCGCTGGCTCGTTGGAGGAGGTTTTTTCTTTTAATGCCAGGGGGCTCGGTTGTCATATGGCAAATTCATGAATTTGCCATATGACAACCGAGCCCTAGGCCTGGGCCTGCTTGCAAATAACCATCCTTTAAAATAAACCCACCCGTAACAAGATCACGCGCCAAATCGAGGCTACCGTCTAAATCGAGATAACGAGTAGCATTACTAGCTAGTGCTGCGTGGAGTGCAGCCGTAATGGAAACGATAGATTCGTCGTTACAACCCCACATCAACTCAATGCCAGAACGTTCGGCAACGAAGGCTATACGACGGGCTTCCGTAACGCCACCGCATTTCATCAGTTTAATATTAAAAATACCATAAGGCTGAGCTTCCGTCGCGAGAAGTAAAGCATCCGTAGCATTATGTAAATCCTCATCTGCAGCACAAAGCTTCCGTAAATCAGCAGGTAGCTTAAGCTGAGCGGCAGGGCCACTTAGAGCATCACCAGCCTGCACCTTACCACGGTCATGGCCAGCAGGGAAAGGCTGTTCGTAAAATTCTACACCTAAATGTGCTGTTGCGCTCGAAAAATCAATCAAATCTTGAGGATTATACCCTTGATTGGCATCAATGCGGATAGGAATATGAGGGCCAACCGTTTCTCTGAGCTTTGTAAACACCTCTACATCTTCTGCTACGCTTCTTCCTGTTTTTAGCTTAATGACCCGAAAGCCCTCGGCGATATGTTCTCTTGCCTGTTCCAGTGTTTCTTCTACGGATAAGATACCAATTGTAATAGAAGTGGGTAGCTTTTTATACCGAAGGCCCCACCAGTCGACCAAACGTACCCCCAAGTGTCGGGTAAATGCATCGTGCAATGCTACATCTACCGCCGCCAAGGCCGCAGGTTGCTTAAACATCAATGGGCGCAAGCCCGCCAAAATTGCAGGGAAGGTTTCGATTGTGGCTCCGTGTAAGGCAGGCTCTGCTATTTCTTTAAGTACCCGAAAACTTTCGTCTACACTTTCACCTGTCACTCCTGGCNAAGGAGCAGAACAACCGATACCGCAGGTACCATCGGCAAGTTCCAATACTAGAAAGACATTCTCTACATCAGAGATAGTTTTAAAAGCAATGGTATATGGACGAGTGAGTTCCAGGTTTTCCCGGATGATCTCTACTTTAGTGATTTTCATAAAAATGGTTGGCTGGTTAGATGGTTAGATGGTTGGTAACGAGTTTGCTATTCATCCATTCTTCGATGGCTTCTGCGTCGATGGGAATGCGTTGGGTTAAATCTTTAGGACCGTGATCCGTGACCAAGATATTGTTTTCCAAACGGATACCGATCTTTTCTTCAGGGATATAAATACCAGGTTCACACGTAAACACCATACCCGCTTGTACCGGTAAATAACGCTCACTGAGATCGTGAACATCTAAACCTAAATGGTGACTGGTACCGTGCATAAAATAGCGCTTGTATGCAGGTCGGGTCGGGTCTTGGTTTTTCACTTCTGTTTTATCCAGCAAACCCAACTGAAGTAATTCGCCTTCCATCAGTTTTCCTACTTCCTTGTGATAGTCTTCCAAGCTCACTCCTGGCAGCAACATCTTTATGGCCGCCTGCTGCACCCTCAATACTGCATCATAAACATTGCGCTGGCGGTCACTGAAGCGACCGTTGACCGGAATCGTTCTGGTAAGATCAGCGGCATAATTACCGTATTCAGCCCCAAAATCAAGGAGAAGCAAATCTCCGTCGCGGCAAGGTCGATTATTTTGGGTATAATGAAGTACGCAGGTATTAGCCCCGCTCGCGATAATAGGCTCGTAGGCATGCCCCGTAGCTCGCTGCCGGAGAAAAGTAGCCATAATCTCAGCTTCTACTTCATATTCATGTACCCCTGGCTCTACCATCTTTAGCACTTCTTCGAAGGCTGTTCCTGTAATATTAACGGCTTGCTGAATAAGCTCTACCTCTAATGGAGACTTGATCATTCGCAATCGCTTGAGCAACGGGCCGGAACGGTGGTATTTATGCGCCGGGTAATGTAGCTGTAATTGCTGCACTAATCTTTGATTTCTCGTGAGAACCGGACTTTGGAACCGGTCGTGTTCATCAAGATTTACATACACTCTTTTTGCCAATAGCATTAATTCATGCAGGATAGTATCCATTTCATCCAACCAATGAACCCGCACGACCCCAGATATTCGTCGAACATCTGCCTTGCTCAATTGATCTCCTTCGTAACGAGACAGTCGTTCCTCATTTCGACGAACAAACACAACTTCTTCAAAACCATCCTTAATACAAGAGGGAAAAATAACGAGTACCGTCTCCGGTTGCTCAATCCCGGTGAGGTAAAACAACTCGCTATTCTGCCGAAAAGGAAAGAAAGTATCCCCCGAACGAGGTAATAAATCATTGGCATAAAAGATCGCCAAACTATCAACTTTTAGCAATTGAGCATAACGACGACGATTGAATGCGAACAGTTCCGCAGATATAGGATGGTACTTCATCCCACAAAGTTAAAGAACTATTAATTCGTTTCTAATGTTATTATCAATGTAAATTTAATGTTAACTTTGTATTAATTAAAGATTAACGCCGTGAAAAAGAAGCTTTTTAAAGAGAAACAACAATATCAAGGCAAGGACCTTATAGCAGCAATCATCCTCATCATGCTGATCCTTGCTTATCAGTTGATCAATAATGTATTTGTTACTCATCAGCAAGGCTGGTTGAATAGCGCCTTGTGCCTGGGAGTGATCATTAGCCTAGGCTGGTGGATCAAAGCATTGTTCCAACGTGAACAAAAAAATGTCGTTACGGATAAAAAAATCATCTGTAAGGTAGACTCCTGGTACCAGGATAAAAAGAAGATCGCGCTGGAAGACATTAAAAGCTGCACGGTTGTACAAACGCCTGTTATCGCACAGTGGCACGGTATGAATATAGAACTGCCAAGCGAAGAAATGTGGTCGATCAACGGCCGTAATGGATTGGCCATCGAAACCAAAGATGGTGAACAAATTTTCATCGGTTCCTCCCGGGCTAAGGAAATGGCACAAGCGATTAAGCAGGCTTTACAGGTGTAAAAGTTAGGTAGGTGTAAAAGTAGGGCTATTCCACATTGAGCCTATCAAGACATCGTCGTGGCGAATCGGAGCATTAGACAATGCTTTCCAAAATAAAATGATTAACCCTTTATAATCCGGATAAAATATAAGCAACTTTTACACCTACCCAACGCTTACACCTTTACACTTGAACTACCTCTTCCAACGAATCCTCTTTGCCTTGGGCTTGATAAACACCGTCTGCTCCGAAGCAACCAATAATCTTTCAGCGGTGAGAAAATCGAGTGATTCGTACTGGGTCGCCAGAAAGAGAGAAATACGCCGCGAGCGCACCTTTCCTTTTAAAAAATGCCCCTCTGGATAGTCCGTAAAATAATAAACATTGGCCGCAGAGTAAGGAATAAAACCTAAACGGAACTTGAAATAATAAGCCAATAAAGCTACCTGTCCCGTCTCGGGGTGAATTGCAGCAGCAGTAACAGCTCTTTTCCTTAATTGCAAGCTATCTCGCAACTCCGCCGTATGCTGCCCAGGCCTAGCCGAAACTACAAAATGATACGTCGTTAGATCGGCACGTTGNATTCGACTCTTCGTAAAAAGATGCAAAGAATCCTGGTGCCAAAAAAAGGCCTCTACATCGTAAAAATGGTTATCCGAATACGAAAAACGTATACTGTCTAACTTTTCCTGTTTGGGGTCATAGCAGTATACCTTCACCTCAGATCGTACACGACGGTTGTCACCAAAATCACCGATAAACAAGCGGCCCTGATCATCCTGCGTCAGGTCTTCCCAATCTTGATTAATAATCGTGGAAAGGTTAATGGTCGACTGAATTTCTCCCCTCCCATTGGTCAGAAATAACTCGGCAGCATTGCCACCATCGTTATGCCACCAAAGACTGTCAGCATCAGCTACTACCAAGCCGGAAACCTCTCGTAAATCATAAGGTAAACGGAATTTTCGGGGGCTATCAGACTGCCCTGCTAATTGAACAAACCAAAGGCAAAACAGCAATAAAACAGCCGGCTTTACATAGGTTTCTGAAAAAAAAATAGTCTTTTTTGTCATTTTTTCCTGATCATTTCTAACCTCTCAAACACAGTAAATCAAGTAACGCTGCCACCAATAGTTGCTTTAACAAGCGTTTGCTCCAGCTCCCCAAAGATATGCGGCCAAACGGATAATCTCACAAATCTGTTTTGGGAACTGATCTAATTCTTAATTTTTCTATCTAGTTTACAATGATTTTACAAAGGCTTCATTTTTCCATTTCCTGGATAATAAGCATCCAAAATCTGCGAGGATACAGACAATTGCTCATCGTAATTTCATCCTATTCAATCACTTATTCCTTTCCTTTACGAAATTTTCCACGACCAACTAACCGTTCATTTCCTTATCTTTGTAGCGATAGGTTACCTGTCAACTTGGTAAGAAAGCCTTACGGAGTCTATTAATTAATACTGCTGCTATTTTGAACAAGACAACAACTTCTACTGCTGTTATGCCTTCAGAACGTCAAGAGATTTTGCGTGATTATTACATCTGCTGTCTCAGTCGTGAACTCAGCTTGGTTATTCGCCGAGATGTACTGACAGGGCGCGCCAAATTTGGCGTTTCAGACGATGGCAAAGAGTTGTTTCAAGTAGCGATGGCCAAAGCTTATCAAGCCGGTGACTGGCGTGCAGATTATTATCGAGGGCACACCTTGCTACTCGCCCTTGACCTGGCTAAGCCAGAAGATATTTTGGCTCAATTGTATGCTGACCCTGAAAACGACCCTTTCAGTGCGGGAAGACAGATGGTTGGCCACCACATGACCCCCAACACAAACGCCCAGGGCGACTGGATTTCTCAACTCGCACAAGTCAACCTATCCTCCGATATTTCTACCACTGGAGGGCAAATGGCTCGAGCTACCGGTTTGGCATACGCCAGCAAAGNGTATCGCGAAGCCAAGCACATGAAAGCACCTACCTTTTCCAAAAAAGGCCAAGAGGTTTGCTTCTGTAGCATCGGTGATGCCAGTACCAGCGAGGGTGCATTTTGGGAAAGTCTCAATGCGGCAGGCGTACTACAGATTCCCTTAGCAGTAACCGTGGCTGACGACGGCTACGGTATCTCTGTACCCACCGAATACCAAACCATCAAGGGAAGTATCAGTGCAGCGCTTGCAGGTTTTGCCGCCGAAGAGGACCAAGACGGCATGGCCATTCATCGCGTCAAAGGTTGGGACTATCCTGCGCTTTGCGAAGTTTACACCAAAGGTATCGAACAAGTCCGCGACGAGCACCAACCAGCACTGTTTCATGTAGAAGAACTGACCCAACCACAAGGTCATTCCACCTCTGGATCACACGAACGCTACAAGAGCGACGAGCGCCTGAAGTGGGAAAAAGAATACGACTGTAACCGACAATTCCGCCTGTGGATGCTGGCAACTGAAATAGCAGAAGAAAAAGAGTTAGTCGACCTAGAAGCCAAGGCAAAAGCGGCTATCGCAGAAGCGAGAACCCGCGCCTGGGAAAATTTCCGCCACCCTATCAAGGCCCTACAAGACAAGCTCGGACAGGTCGTCCAAAGCTTAGCTGCCAGTACCGCAAAAGATCAATACCTCAAAGAGCTGACGCAACTGCGTACACCCAGCCGTTCGGAATTATTGAGTATCGCCCGCCGGTTACAATTTGCCTACCACGACCAGGAAACGCCCGAACTTACGCGCTTCATTAAGGAAGAAAAGCAGCACCTCCAACACCTTTATAGCAGTCACCACCTCAGCGAAAGCCCCAAGGCTGCACTCCGAGTACCTATGGTGCCCGCAACCTACCCCCAGCCTGCTGTTGAGATCAATGGCTTTGAAGTCATCAATCGCTTTTTCGACCAAGCATTGGAGCGTATCCCCGAACTATATGTCTTTGGAGAAGACGTTGGTAAAATTGGCGGCGTCAACCAAGGCATGGCGGGCCTACAAGAAAAATACGGCGAGCACCGCGTCTTTGACACTGGCATTCGGGAATGGACCATCGTGGGACAAGCCATTGGTATGGCCATGCGTGGCTTGCGGCCAGTAGCCGAGATCCAATACCTCGATTATCTGATTTACGCTTTTTCTCCTCTTTCCGATGATGCTGCTACCCTGCGGTGGCGCAGTAACGGTCTCCAGCAGGCCCCGCTCATCATTCGTACCCGTGGGCATCGCCTCGAAGGTATTTGGCACTCCGGTTCTCCTATGAGCGTATTGCTCGGAGGCTTGCGCGGAATGCACCTCTGTGTCCCTCGCAATATGGTGCAGGCCATCGGCATGTACAACACCCTATTGCAAGGTGACGACCCCGGCATTGTGATTGAATGCCTCAACGGTTACCGACTAAAAGAAAGCCTGCCCGATAATCTCGACACCTTAACCGTACCGTTGGGCGTCCCTGAGACCATTCGGGAGGGTGCCGACCTCACCGTTGTCACTTACGGTTCCTGTATCCGAATCGTGGCCGAAGCAGCTAAAACATTGGCCCAAATGGGCGTAGACATCGAGATCGTTGATGTGCAAACCCTCTGGCCATTTGACCTTGAGCACCGCATCAGTGCCAGCTTGCGCAAGACCAACAGGCTGCTGGTCGTCGATGAAGATGTTCCCGGTGGTGCTGCCGCTTACATTATGCAACACATCCTCGAAGACCAGGGCGGGTACTTCCAACTAGACGCTACCCCAAGTACGCTGACGGGCACGGCTTATCGCCCCCCTTATGGCGACGATGGCAACTACATCAGCAAGCCTAATGTAGAAGATGTCGTAGAGAAAGTGTTGACAATCGTTGCAGAGTAGTACTCGCTCAGGTGCTTGGCTGGTCATTATTTGGGCGTATCCCCTCCGCTGAGCTACGGGGTCGCTACGTTGCAGGGCGCGTTATTCACTTGGCCCCTTCCCTGCGGTCGGGGCTGGTGCTGCGCACCACCCTTTCACATCGCTTACGCAATGCCCCCAATTCGTCTAACCTAAACCAACAATTATGGAAGCCCACTACCAACTTACCAACGAGCAGTTTAGCCAACAATTTGCCGACTGTACCTTACCTCCGCAGTGGTTTAGCCATACGGCCCACTTGCGGTTAGCCTATATTCTTCTACAGCAACACCCTTTGGAGGAAGCCCGCCAGTTAATGTGTTCCCAAATTCAAACGTTCGACCAAACGTTCGGAGATGGCACCAAGTATCACCGTACCCTTACCGAAGCCTCCATACAGGTCGTTTGGCATTTCATGAGTAAAAGCACCACGACGACCTTCCCGGAATTATTAACCGAATTCCCGCGATTAGTAGACAACTTCAAGGGCTTGCTCCTGACGCATTACAGACCGGAGACTTTATTTCCACCACCCGCCAACACCGTCTATCAGCAACCGGACCTGTTGGTGTTTCCTGCCTGATTTTTTTTGAACCACCAAAGGCACTTAAGGGGTTTTCTTGAACCATGTAAGGGATTATAAAGACATGTAAGATGGGATGCTCGGTAAGTTAATTCACGATTTCAACCATGCCTTTCTGAACCACCAAAGGCACTTAAGAATGTTTTTTCTGAACCATGTAAGGGATTACAAGGGCATATAAGATGGGATATAGGTTGACTTTGGCAAAATCTAATCCTCATACCAAATACCCAGTACCTAATACCGTGAGGCTTGCCTTGCACAAACACCACTTTAAAGTCCCACACAGGCAAGTTTCCCTATCACCCTTCAAACTTAGGGCTTCGTTTTTCCATATTTGCCGAAAAAGCTTCGACCAGATCATTGGAGAAAAACATAGAAGCATTCCAGGCCGTCATGTAGTTGAGGGATTCTGCTACGGTGTGATCACGCGAATAGAGCAGTATCTCTTTGGTACCACGTATGCAAAGTGGAGATTTTGAAGCGATAGTCGCAGCAAGTTCCTGCACCCCTTTCCGGAGATCTTCTTGACTGGTATAGGTTCGGTTACAAAGGCCAATGGTCGCAGCTTCTGTTCCGGGTACATTGCGGCCGGTATAGGCCATTTCGGCAACAATCCCCGGCTGCAAAATCTTAGGTAAACGCTGCAAGGTGCCAATATCAGCCACCAAACCCAAGTCGATTTCCTTGATAGAAAAATAGGCATCCTCCGTACAGTAGCGCATATCACAAGCGGCCACAATATCCACTCCCCCACCAATACAAGCACCGTGAATGGCGGCGATCACCGGTTTACGGCATTCCTCGATGGCAGAGATCGCATTTTGCAATTTGAAGATAAACCCGCGCAGTGCCTCACGCTTACGCCCTTCGCAAGAGATGGTATTAAAGCGTTGCAGGTTCATCAATACGGTGAGGTCGATCCCTGCACAAAAATTGCGGCCTTCTCCCTGTAGGATAATTACCCTTACTTCAGGATTCTCGTGTAACTCACGAAAAATAACGGGCATCTCCTCCCAAGCCTTTTCATGAAGCGCGTTGGCCTTATCCGGCCGATTGAAGCTAACTGTGGCGATATGCTGATCGATGTGAACGAGGAAAGAGGTATACATTTGACAATCTGTATTTGGTGGTGAAGGGGTTATTTTTGAATTATCTAAGGTATATTTTTTTGAACCACCGAAGGCATCTAAGGATGTTTTTTCTGAACCATGTAAGGGCATATAAGATGGAATCTTAGATAAGTTAAATTCACGAATTTAACAGGAGAGATCACCAATAAATACTATCCGGGAACCGCCGCTCGCTTTGGTACAATTGCCTCCGTTGTTGAGCATATTGGTAAAAGGTAGCGGTGAGCACTGCATCGTAGCTGGCAAAAGCATCTGCTAGACCATCTTGGTTTCCTTTAATAGCCTTTATGGCATCTCGGGCTGTCACCAGGGCCATCGTGATTCCGTGCGAGGAGACGGGGTCGAGGGTGAGGGCAGCATCTCCGATAGCCACCCAACCAGGCCCGTAAAAGTTTTCCAACCGACTGCTATCTGCTGCTACAAAGCGCGGGGAAGTTAGTACACCGTTGGTCTTTGCTATCCGCGCTGCGGTGGATGGTGCATTCGCATAAAGTGCCTCCCAGCCTGCCTCAGTACCCCATGCTTGTCTAGTTTCTTTTCCGGGGCGACAGAAAAAAGCAGTGGATAAGCGGTCACCAGGTATTTGGGCGGTATACCACCAACCATTGGGCGTAGTTTCAATTAACCCGGTGCTATCCGAGAAATCAGGGGGCGTTTTCAGAAAGCGGATTAAGGCGAGTTGCTGATGCTCATACAAGCGGTCGATACCTTGCCGGCGGGCCAACCATGCATTTCGGCCACTGGCATCAATAATAAAGTCAAATGTTTTTTGCGCATTTTGCTGGTTTGCTGCCTGCCAAGTAACTTGCCATTTGTCTACGCCAAGGGTTGCTTCTTGCAGTACAGCTCCTTCGATGAAGGTAGCACCGCCATCAATTGCCTTTCGTAATAATTGTTGTTCAAACATCTGCCGATCCAGGTGCCAACCATGCCCTAGCGGATGCACCAGGTAATCACGATGAACGACCTTATCACTTCCCCATCGGGATTGAATACCATAAGTGGGCAAGTGAGGAGCCTTCTGAAAGTCCTCCCAAATAGCTAAATTCTGTAGCAAAGGCTGAATAGTCGGAGGCAGGCTCTCTCCTACTCTCGGTTGAGTTTGTTCTGCTACAAACAAATCAGACCGGCGGTCAAGCAAGCTCACCTCCCAACCTTGCTGGGAAGCGAAAATGGCTGCTGCTGTACCCGCCGGTCCGGCGCCAATAATCAGTATTTTAAAAGTTGTTACCGCCATTTACGGGGATTCATATCTACCCAGTCTGGTCTTTCGTTATCAGTAGATGGAGCAGCATCCAACGATCTGCTGGCCATAGGCTGCGGCTCTTCTTTTACCGATCGGCCCGTTTCTACCCATACTTCTTTAGGAAACAGCTGATCATCAGCATCTAGTTCGCGCTTGAGGATAATGCCAATTTTATACCACTCTTCCGTAAACTTGGTTACGCCCTTCATACGGTCGGCGATGGAGCTACCGCCAGGTTTCATACTTCCATCTTCATTGTAAATAAAGCCTCGTAACCACTTCTTCCTGCTACTGGGGCCGAAGGCTGTAAACTTATCATCAACGCTGCTTTCTTGATCGTTCAAGGTAGCAAAGTCATCTTCCGAAAGTACGTCATTGGGCACACGTGCAGGCCAGAAGGTCGGCAAATATTCCCCTGCATACGTCCGATATGCAGACAGGCAACTAGAGGTATCTGATTGCCAAGGTACTGCCATCCATTTCGTTAAATCTCCGGGTGAGCTACCATCCAACGGGCCATTCGGTTCATGAATTACACTGTTACTGATAGCATACCCAAAATCTTCTTTAGGCGTTTTCCGGCGCTTGATACGAAAAGGGTCATCACCACTGTACATAATAGCATGCCGCATAGGCCATGTGAATTCACAACCGGGGTGAAAGGGACCACCTAAGGTTTCTTCCAATGCAGCTTCTGTCAGGCCATTGGCTTGTTCCGCCGGAGTCATTTCTTCCCACTTGCGGTGGTGCGGTCGAGGTTCTACTACGAAGTTCCCTTGGGCCCACTGCTCCAGGTAATCGTATTTCAGCTGGGTGATAGCAAACCAGGCACGCGGATTCGTGGATTTGATATTAAATGTCACACCGTCGCCGTAAAGTGGTGGCCAAGCTGCTGGTTCTAGTTTTTCATAAGCAGGGTTGCGAAATGATTCAAAAATGACCTGCCGAAAAGGGCGATTTTTATCGCTGGCATCAATCAGTCGTTCGATCACTTGCTCACTTTCAAAATCATAGGCGCTGCCCCAACCAAAGTCACGACTTACGCCTGCATTTACCCATTGGTTCTCCGTCAATTGCTTGAGGGTAGGATAAATATCCGTATAAAAAGAAGGGCAATCTTTTTTCACACCAGGGTGTATTCTACTTGCTACATCCTCCAAAAGTTCGTAACCAGTAGAAAAAGCCTGCACTCCTACCGCATAATTTGGTGGAGCAGTAAGTACCCAAGCCCCTTTAGCGTCAAGCTCTCGGCCATCGGGCAAGCTCACTTTAGCATCTACAGGACCATCAGAAGTATCGTCGTGCCAGCCTTGGTTATTGGCAAATGTCGTCAATGGTGCAGGCTTTTCCCGAAAGGAATCTGATTTGCCTCGGCCTCCTAAAAAGAGGAGCCGCCCTTGGTCATCGGTACGTAACTCGCCCAGATAAACTTCCTTTTCGATATGGCCAATAGTTCCTTTAAAGTGATATCGCGCTCCATCAGGGTTGGTGTTACGACCAGTAATGTGCTGAGCGCGTGCTTCAATCATCAGTTGCTTGCGACCTTCGCATTCGTAGTCCGGATTTCTCCGCAAGCTTAGCACTTCAGGGCCACCAGGTGTAGGGTTACCACTTTCGTCGTATTCTCCTTTAGCAGTGGGCGTATCAAGAGCAATATCAAAATTATACCAAGAAGCTTTCTTATTAGCGACGTCTACCCGCCAATCAATCTTCACGCCATGGTCTTCGTTCAGTTCGCCTAGGAAGTTTCCATCCTTATCAAGGCCGTAAACGAAAAACTTTGCAGCCTGACGCTTGATCCGGCCCTGTTCGTCACGAAAATCATCTTTGTCTTTGGCAGTCTGCCCGGGAATGGTAGGCCCCACAAAATATTCGTCAGGGGCATTTCCTACCCTCGCAATACCGATAGCCGGATAGATGGCCACCGTGTCTATTTTTTTTAAATCCATTTGAATATGAGTTATGGTGAACTTTAAAATACTACAGAAAGTGTACACGCTGGTGTACACCGAAAGAAAACACTACATTTTTAAGGGGAGAAAACAATGATGATCTAAGGTAGGTATCTTTTTGCAAAAGATCGACAACGGATTTAAACGAGCCTAGACTCTTGATGTGATTTTTGAACCCCAAAAGAGATCATAAGGAATTATAAGAAGGGGATATTTGCTAGGGTAGCAGCATGATTTCGCCCGACATGATGGGGTTTGAACCACCAAAGGCACCTAAGTTTTTTCCTTAAGTGCCTTTGGTGGTTTATTTTTCAACACCTCAGGAGAATCCAGTTAAAACGAAAAAAGCACAACAAACCGTGATGGTAAGTTGTGCTTAATGGTTGAGGTTGCGAGCGGATTCGAACCGCTGTACAAGGTTTTGCAGACCTTTGCCTAGCCACTCGGCCACGCAACCATTTCTTCTAAAACAACGCTAAAAAAGAGATGTTCTTCGAAGGGAACGCAAATATAAAGCTTTCGTTATAATAATACGCTTTTTTGCAAAAAAAGTTCCGTCTTCGTTTAAAATACCTCTTGTCCAAAATCTAGCGGAGTAGCATAACGTCGCCACTCAACTCGATAGGTGCCCCCCCCGTTAGGAGTCATTTGAATGTAGTAGAGGTAAACCCCCATTGGCATCAACTCTCCTTCTCTTCTGCCATCCCAACCTTTATCTATACTGTTGCTTTGGAAGACTTGCCCTCCCCAACGGTCAAAAATTTGTAGCTCGTATTCTGCCAGCGTTCCAAAAGACAGCTGCGGCCGGAATGTAGAATTTACGCCTTCGGGGGCAAAAATATTGGGGACATATACCTTAGGAGCAGGGATGATGCAAACGGTATTAGAGGTGATTGCTCTGCTAAGCTCTTCTCCTGTAGACAATTCGTAAGTAACGTTTACCCGCAAAAAGTAGCAGCTTCCCTCCCCACCAACTTGCTGGCTTTGAGGATCAAGGTATTGCAAATCGGTACTGGTCCCTGTGAAGACGGTCGTCTCCAATGTTCCTTCCACCTTTACCAATTCATAGATGATATCAGTGGCCAAATTGTGCGTATAGGCATCCCAGTTCAATCGGTTGCCATTCGTGAGGGCTTCACCGCGTAGGAAAGGTGTTGTGCTTTCATTAGAAACAATCATATTCCCACATTCGTCCGTCGCACTGATGCGGTAAAAGTAAGCCTCGTTTTGGGCGTTGGCAGTGACATCCTGAAGAAGATTGTCATTTACCAGAGGTGTACTTAACGGTAGAGGTGTTACGACAATTACATCATCATTTACACGGCCACTTTCCTGAAAAGCTTCCGTCAGTAAAGCCGTAGGATCCCATAACCATTCCAAGCTCACAGAACCATCTGCATTTACAGAAGCTCCCAACAGGTTAATCTCGCGAATGGGTTGTAAGATGCTTATCGTTGAACAATGGACATTCGAGCGAGAACGAAAATCAGTCGTAGCCTCCACTGCTTCAACAAAAAAGCAGAGTTCTTCGCCATCATTACCTCCATTGTAAACAAAATTAGTTTGGGTTCCTGCTACTGTACCTTCTAAAACGGGTAATCCTCCGTCCACGCCTACAAAAATTTCATAGCGATCTACGCCATCTCCCCAATTTTGGTAGGCACTCCAGTTGATCGTCAAACCAGCATTACAGGCATCAGGAGGGGTAAATCCCATCAAAATGGTTTGATGTTGCGAGGGCACCAACGACTTATTACCACAGGCATCTAAAGCTACCACGAAGTAGGTTTCGGATTGGAGATCAGGAGTAGCCGTAACATCTAGATAGAATGTCCCATTGTATACAGTATCAAGAATGGTCGTACCCATTGCCGTATTTCTACTGATGATATAACCTATCGTTTCTGGCGAAGGGCTTGGCGTCCAACTGATTTCTACATTTCCGTTAATAACACTCACGTATTCCAATGGGCCAGGTAACGGAATCAGATTATCTAAGGTATCCGAAGTCATCAACTGCTCGCCAGGGCAATTATGCGGGCTGGTGAGGTAGTAATACCACACTTGATTATTGGCCGTACTATGGAAGTAAACCGTCTGTGCAGGGTCGGTAATCGTTGAAAGTAAACTATAAGGCCCATCGGCCTGCGTGCTTCCGAAAACTTCGTAGGAGACAAAAGGCCCACAAGTATTCGTTGCTGGCTCCCAGAAGAGGGAATCATTCACTACGCATTGTAAGTTGGGTGCTAATATTTGGGTCGTTCCTGCAAAAGGAGAAGCCGCAACAATAAGGAGAATGTAAAAACGAAGAAATATACTGTTCATGGTCTACAAATATCAATTCTGCAGGTGCATTATTCACCTACGGGGGCACAAATATACCCGAAGACCAGCAGTTAATAATCGCCGATGAGCCACTGGTCGCCCCGGACAGGTAATCGGTAAGGTTCGTATATCTAACAACGTTTAAGAAGAAAAGTTATTGGCAAATTCACAGACAGTACCTTTATTAAAGGTCATGAATAATGGCCATAATTTGTTCCGCTAATTCAGGGTTATCAATGATCACCTGTTCCCCTTCTACCCTCACTTCTCCGGATACAAGAAAGGCGTGCTTACATCCAAAATATAGCCCCTGTCCTTTAAACTTATGGAAATTATATTCCCTGACGGCCTGTCGGTCAAAGCGAAATTCATCTTGTATGTTGACCTCCTGCTCTGACAGGTAAGCCTGAATAGGTTTTTCTTCGCCGTAAAATTTTTCTTCAAAGGCAGGAATATTGATCACCTTGCCTGGGCTTTTCATAGCAAAATTAGCCAACTGCTCTCGAAATACGCCCGTCTCCATCTGTGCCCCAGTTTCTTCATCTACAGGCAGAGGAACTGCCGCTACGGCTTCCAGAAAATGGTGGGTTAGCTCTTTATTCGAAACCGATTCTTCTATCCCCAGCCAACTGAGGAAATAATCTGAAATTTCTTTTTGTGTGCGGGCATGTTTGATCACCTCCAAGTGGGGTTGTTCACGGCCTTCCCCTTTTCGGAGGATTATTCGGCAAGCCAGGGCCATCCGGTCAATATCTAAATAAGTAGAAGGGCTTAATTGAAAACTGCCGCTATTACCAGTGGTAAAGACTAGCCCATTTGTGTCTCTCACCAAGAAAATCCCCAATAGATGCTGTTCATGGGCACCTTCACCTGTACTGTAAAAAGCATACACAAGGTACCCCCCCCTTGGCACCAACAATGCCCTGCAAGCTCAACTGTAGGGCCTGCATACTGTCGCGAGAAAACTGTAAAAACGCTTCCGGTGAAAATTTATCTTCTTCAAGCAAATGAAAGTAACCGGGGAAGAGTGCATCTTCTGGCGCCGCTAGATGACCATTAAGCACTTCGTTTTTCTGGACAAAGGTTTTATTCAGCTTACCAATCAGCTCTTCTGCCTTTTCGTCAATTAGCAAAAGGTTATCGCTTAGCCGCAATTCCGCTTCGTTACTATCAGCATTTTTTACCAATTCGTGAATGGCTAATTGGTGCAGTGTCATCGTCATCTAAGTGGTCTTTAATATTGGTACAAAAATAAGTCTTTATCCTGCACATCTCGTGGTTTAGTAAAATTATCCTACCAGAAAGAACAAGACTCACATAATATCTATCCTGAGTAGGAAGTTTTTTTGTCGATTACTAGCCGAAGTTACCTTAAAAAAGTACCCAAAAGCTGTCTTAGATAAAGTTGCATCTTTGCAATTAAAATTCTCTTCCCGCAATGCGTAAATTTAGTCTACTTTTTAGCCTTATCCTTTTAGCCCTCACTTGGCACAGCTGTGACGATCCGGTTTACACGCCCAAACCACGATCTTACCCCAGAGTAGATTTCCCAGAAAAAGCCTTCCGCAATTTCACCGAAGATTATTGCAATTTCACTTTTGAATACCCGGTATACGCCCAAATTCAGCAGGACACCAAATTCTTCGAAGAGATGCCTCCGGATGATTGTTGGTTTGACGTTTACTACCCCTCGTTTGATGGGCGAGTGCATTTCACGTATGTTGACCTAAGCCAACCCACTAACAACTTGGAAGCACTCCGACAGGAAGCTTTCAGTATGGCCGACTGGCATAACAAACGTGCCAACTTCATTGATGAACTCATCATAAAAACACCCAACGGTGTCAGCGGTATCGCCTTTGACATTGATGGCCCTGCAGCCAGCCCTTTCCAATTTTTCCTAACAGACAGTACACAGCATTTTGTCCGTGGTGCACTCTACTTTAATACACAAGTTAAAGCCGACTCGCTTGGCCCTGTCATCGACTTTGTACGAGAAGATGTCTTGCATTTGATTGAGACTTTTGAGTGGAAGTAGATTTGGGTTGGATGGTTGGATGGTTGGATGGTTGGATGGTTGGATGGTTGGATGGTTGGATGGTAGTCTACGTATTCCAGGGCTAACGTGAGGCTTTACTTCGCAGCTGCTTCGCGACGAGCGTAACAAGCTCATTATCAGCTCCCTCTTCACCTTACCGTACCAGGCACTAAAAAAGCCATTTCTACACCCCCACTGTCAGGGATGAGAAATGGCTTTTGTTATTTGGTAAAACCAGCTTTTGCCGATACTACATTATTTCATTCTCTGAAAACTATTGTCAGAGAATATCTTACTTCCCTGCAGCAGCAGGTGTTTGTTCCTCTTCTTCTTCCTTACTGCCCATAATCGCAGTTTTGATCTTTTGCTCGATCTCAAGAGCTACTTCCGGGTTATCCCGTAAAAACTGTTTGGCAGCTTCTCGTCCCTGAGCGATTTTGGCATCACCGTAGGCATACCAAGCGCCGCTCTTTTGGATAACGTCTTGGTCTACACCAAGGTCAACGATTTCACCGACCTTAGAGATACCTTCTCCAAACATGATATCAAACTCGGCGATCCGGAAAGGAGGTGCCAATTTGTTCTTTACCACTTTCACTTTCACGTGGTTACCCATTACGGTATTCTCTTTGTCTTTGATACCAGCACCAGAACGGCGGATATCTAAACGCATCGAGGCGTAAAATTTCAAGGCATTACCACCGGTTGTTGTTTCAGGATTACCGAACATCACCCCAATCTTTTCACGCAACTGGTTGATGAAAATACAGCAACATCCTGTACGACCAATCGTACCTGTAAGCTTACGCATGGCTTGTGACATCAGACGAGCCTGTAAGCCCATCTTACTATCCCCCATTTCGCCTTCAATCTCCGAGCGAGGCACCAATGCCGCAACCGAGTCAATAACAATAATGTCGATTGCTCCAGAACGGATAAGGTTTTCCGTTATCTCTAAAGCTTGCTCTCCGTTATCTGGCTGAGAGATCAGTAGGTTTTCTGTATCTACACCAAGGCTCTTCGCATAGTAGCGATCAAAAGCGTGTTCTGCATCCACAAAGGCAGCAATACCACCTAACTTCTGACATTCCGCTATCGCATGTATGGCTAACGTCGTTTTACCAGATGATTCCGGTCCGTAGATTTCTACGACACGGCCACGCGGAAAACCACCAATACCCAGGGCAATATCTAAACCTAAGGACCCAGAAGGAATGGCTTCAATATCCGCCACCTTAGAGTCACCCATGAACATAATTGTGCCCTTACCGTAAGTTTTATCCAAGCGATCCATCGTCGCCTTTAGTGCTTTCAGTTTAGCATCTTTATCGTTAGCCATATGCTGCTGTTTAACGGAAGTAGACAAAAAATCTTCCGACTATTTCAAATATTTGTTTATTTCGATAGCAAATATAAACAACAAATTGTTATCCGCCAAATAATTTTCCAACATCACACGAAAAAACCATTTGTTGAAGCCTTCCTACCGGCGGTTGAATAAAATAGCAAGGCCTTTACGCTACTCATACATTTGCTGGCAATTCAACTATTTATTCACCGAAGTTTATAACAACTTCATCATTTTAAAACCTTAATTATCATGAAATTTTATTTCTCTCTTTTAGCGTTCTGCCTATTTGCAGTAAATGGTTTACAGGCTCAGCAATTCAGTGCAAAAGCCACCGTAACACTCATTGAGGCCAGCGAAGTACCCGAAGCAGTAAAAGCTAGCCAGGAACAACATTTCCCAAGTATGACTGTCCGCCAATGGAAAATGCAAACATACCAAGGTTCACGCACTGCTCCTGTAAACTATCTGGCTGTTTTCCACAATGAGGGCAAAAATACCCGTGCTCGCTACCTGGCTGATGGACAAGGAATGTCCACTTATACAAATTACCGGCCCCAGGCACTTCCTCCTGCTATTGTTCAAACACTTAATACGGATTATGCCGACTATACTCCTACGGGTGCTGCACTAGTGGGGTCATTGCATAATGATTGGGAGGCATTCCATATCAGTCTGCGCAAAGGCGGTCAAAAGCTTAGTTTTTGGTTAACAACAGAAGGTGACTTGATTAACCCAAGAGAATTGCCTCAGCAAATGGAAGAAGAGGTTGCGGAATAAAAAACAATCACTATCTACTTTGTTTGTCAAAGGTCATCCTTCCTCCAGGGGGGATGACTTTTTACTTACCGCTTAGCAGCCCACTGCTCAAGTGCAGCAACGGCTTCGCCTACTCCTTCCTCCAATGGCCTTATTACTGGCAGACCAGTTTCTTTGCGAAGGGATTCCTGTGCCGCCACCAACTCATCGGCCGTCAGTTCTTCGCCGTTGAGGGTGATAGCGATAACCTCTGAACCATAAAGGCGGATTAGGTCAATGTCTTTTTGGATGGAACCGATGACTACATCACTACCTTCGAAGTGCTCTCGGCCAGGCGCGTGTTGTAACACAACTGCTTTAGCATTAGCACTCAGTAGGTATTCGCTACCACAAGGGCCACTAGGGTTGCGGAGCGATGATTGGCCCTCTAACAAAATGTAATCAGGATTGGCCTCGCGAGCGCAGTTCACCACTGCTTTTTCCAATTCGCCACCGATAAAATCATTAACCGTACTGTCAAACACAAAACCGTAAGGGGAGCCTTGTAGCCAGCCGGTCTGGCCCGTGTAGATCATTTCTGCGCTTTTACCTTTAGCACGTAGAGCTTCCATCATCCAGCGCGTAGTGGTACGTTTGCCCAGGGCACAGTCAGTACCCAATACCGCTACGATTGGGGCTTTTACGGAATAGATATCGCCTGTCCAGAATTGTAGCGCTTCCCGTGAGCGGGGTTTGCGAATATCCACCAACTCGATCCCTTTAGCGGCAGCTACTTGTTGAAAATCAGGATCATCACTAAGGAAAGTGTGTAAACCATTCACCAAGCTACAGCCATGCCCGGCGGCTTCTAACAGCGCGGCACGAAAATCTTCAGGCAAGCGCCCTCCTGTCAGTGCTACTCCTACGATACAAGCATCAGGTTGTACGGCACCTTCCTGGGCAAAATACGCCGCTACGGAAGCCATCACCGGAATATTGCGCGCTTTACCATCCAGTACCATTCCTGCGTCCTGGCCAGCAAAAGCTTCGTCGATGACCGCTAAAATTTTGAAACGTTCGCTCCCACGGAGAAGCCCATGGCAAGTTTTTGCATTGGAAGAAACCAACATTCCGTTGGTGAGTACAATAGCTTGTTGCATAATCAGAAATTTACAATAGCATTTTTCTTTATCCGCCCCCGATGCTTATCGAGTTTAAGAAGTACAGCTATCATGATGGTAAATCCAAGTAAACTGGAACCTCCTTTGCTAAGAAATGGCAAAGGGATACCAATAATCGGCACCAATCCAATCGTCATGCCTATATTAACGACAACGTGAACGAAAAGGATTCCTGCGACACCATAGGCATAAATACGGCTAAAAGCGGTACGCTGGCGTTCGGCAAGCATGACTATTCTCAAGATGAGTAATAAATATAACCCCACTACTGCTGCTGAGCCCAAAAATCCCTGTTCTTCTCCAATTGTACAAAAGATGAAGTCTGTATCTTGTTCCGGCACCCAGCGCCCTTGGGTCATTCGCCCAGAGAAAACTCCTCTTCCTGTGATCCCTCCTGCACCGATAGCTAGCATAGAATTTTCGAGATTCATCACTGAATCTTTATTTCGTTTTTTCGCTTCTGCTGGGCGTAACCAAACGTCAATACGTTGCTGCTGGTGGGGTTGTAGTACATTATTAAAGACATAGTTACTACCAACGGCCAAACCGCCAGTGAGTAAAAACCCAGCCATCATTACTGGTATAATCTTGGTCCTAAAGTTCAGATACTGCCGGTAAGTCATCGCAATTAAGGCAATGAGTGCAGCCCCCAGGCTGTATGTTCCGTAACCTTCCCGATAACCAAATATCAGGAGTACCCCAAACAACAACAGGCCACCTAACCAAAGTAAGCCTTGATCCTTTTCATATAAAATGTAGATCATAATAACCAGCCAGGCCAACAACAAAATCATCACCAGAGGAGGTACTAAGATACTTAAGACAAAGGTTACTCCACCTACAATTCCGATAACATAAAGCAAAGGATTAAGCCCTTCTCGAAACATGACTATAAAAAACGACATAAAGACCAGCGCAGAACCCGCATCTGGCTGTAAAAGCACCAAGCCCGCTGGTAGTATAAATAATCCCGCCACCTGAATCGCTTGTCGGGTATTGCGCAGATCAATACTCCAATGCCCCAGGTAGGCTGCTACCCCCAGGCAAGTACCAAATTTGGCCAATTCAGATGGTTGAAAAGAAAAGCCTCCAAAGGTAAACCAAGAGGTCGCCCCCTTGATCGTCGTACCTATCAGCACCACCAGCACCAAGCTGACTATCCCTCCGCCATAGATCAAATAAGCAAAGGTTTGCCAAAATTTGTAATCGAGAAAGAAGAAGATAAATGAAAACACCAGTAAGCAAATAATAATCCACAAAACCTGCTTGCCCGACTGCATATGGAAGAGAAAATCTGCCAAATTCTCTGGCGCGCCCGACTGCTGTACATCTACTGAATAAATAAAAATCCCTCCTATCCCCACCAGTGCCAGGTAGAAACAGAACGTGATGTAATCAATATTCAGTAAATACGTTTGCCGATTATCGGACATGGTCTTTGCTGTGAAGAGTATAAGGTAAGAAGGTAGAGCGTGTCAAGTAATAGAAACCGGCTTACTTAATGCTAAGTATTTTGTGCTGTCTCTAATAGTAATTCAGTAGCTCGCCCTTGGCGATTGCATCGTCTCGAACCAGGTACAGCCCTTCGTATTCACGACTAAGGATATACTTCAACCGCAGCGCATCGCGCTTGGTACGAAAAGCCCCCGCTTGCAACTTGTAGTAAGGGCGGCTGTGCTCCCACTCTACAGGAATATTGGGATAATGATAACGAAAGGATTGCTGAACACTTTCCAGTCGCTCACGACTGGTTGTTGCTAAAATCTGCACTCTCCAACCGGAGACCGTATTCTGTGACTGATTCACGGCCGTATACTGATCCAGCATATCTCCGATGATAGGATCCATTTTTACCTGAACACTTTGCCCCATGAGGAAGCAACTGAACACCATTAATGGCAGGAGGAAAAGATATTTTTTCATAAGGAATGTCCGATTGATTTTAACCTAATACAAAGCAACCAGACAAAGATAAGGAAGAAACTTTACTTATTTTTCGCCCACAATTGCTACGCCTCTGGAAGCTCCTAATCGGTCTGCACCAGCCGCAACTAATGCCTCGGCATCTTCCAGTGTGCGAATGCCCCCGGAAGCCTTTATCTTGATCTCTTTTTTTAGCGTAGACCGCAAAAGACGAATAACCTCGGGAGTAGCTCCCGTGCCATTGAAGCCCGTTGATGTTTTTACGTAATCAGGTACGAGATCATTACAAATTTTACAGACTTCCAGTATTTCCGACTCAGTGAGTAAAGCCGTCTCTATGATTACTTTCATCTGCTTTCCCCGTAGATGGCAAGCTGTTAGCATCCGGTCGATATCGCTACGCACAAAACTCCAGTTGCCATTTTTAGCGGCGGCAATATTGATAACGATATCAAACTCATCAGCACCTTCATCAATGGCCCGCTTAATTTCTTCAACCTTGGCAACGGTAGCAGAATAACCTAGAGGAAAACCAATAACCGTAGCTAATTTAACAGGGCTGCTATCCAGCGCTTGGCGCGCTTGGGCAACGTAAAAAGGAGGTACACACACGGCTGCAAAACTATGGTCAATCGCTTCCTGGCAAATCTGTTTGATTTCCGCAAGCGTTGTATCCGGCTTGAGCACGGTATGGTCAATAAAAGAGGCGATGTTCATCAAAAACTGGGGTTAATTCACGGGTCGTTCACGAAAAATTCGGCTCCATTCTAGACACCTAAATTTAAATCCGTAAACCTGAAAGTCATACTATTAAGAGGCAAGATAGCGCAATTAAATAAATATTTAATATTGAAGAAAGATTCCTTTTACGCCCCAACACCCAATTTATTAGGCATCAACGCTTTAAGGTAGAATAATAATTTTATTGACTTTCGCTATTTCTATATAAAACCAACAACATGAGTCATTAAATAGCTGAAAAGATTGATTTATCTGACTTTTGTAGAAAAACCCCACGATTTCTATTAGTGAAATCATGGGGTTTCTTCTTTAACTATAGGTTTTGCGGTTGGTCAGCACGGATTTTGATGACAATCAAAATTCGGGATGACTCATGTTATTAGAAACTTGGGTATATTAACAATTACGCACCACGCCCGTGGCACTGCTTGTATTTTTTACCACTGCCACATGGACAAGGATCATTACGCTTCACCTTCTTCTCTTCTCGCTTGAAGGTTTCAGGCTTCTGTCTCCGTCCGCCCTGCCCGGCACCCTGTGCAGCTGCGCGCTGCATCCGTTCGCCTTCATCAGCCGTTTTATTGGTACGAGTAGCCTTCAAGTTCGTTTTCTGTTCCTTTGCTTGCTGTACGTTCTGGTTGAGCGCCAAACCACCTTTAGCCAAGTAACTGGTCACCGATTCATTCGTTTCAATGATCAGACCTTCAAATAGCTTGTAGGCTTCCATTTTGTAAACAACTAAGGGGTCTTTTTGCTCAAACGAAGCTGCTTGTGAAGAATCCTTCAATTCGTCCATGCCCCGCAAATGGTTCTTCCATTTTTCATCAATGATGGCCAAGGTTACCGCTTGTTCAATATCCCGAACGACCGACTTCCCGTCACTTTTCACCGCTTCTTCCAGATCAGCAGTCACATTTAGTGGATGGGTGCTACCATCCGTAAAGGGCAGTAAAATACGCTTGTAGCGGTCGCTCTGTGTTTCGTAAACATGCTTGATCTGAGGCATGATCATTTCCGAAATCTTCAGGTATTTCCGCTCGTAAAATTCCTTAAACTGCGCTTCTACCATTTCCACCAGCTCTTCAGCCTTGCGCTCCTTAAAGTCCGCAGCGTCCATCTTAGGGTCCAAGCCCAAGGTAGATACACACGCCCGCTCAAAGGTTTCAAATGACCCACCTTCTTTGTGCGCATACACCAGCTCGTCAACCAAGCCACCAAACATATTATTCAAATCCACACTCAGGCGTTCTCCTTCCAAAGCATTGTCACGCTTTTTGTAGATCGCCTCACGCTGGATGTTCATTACATCATCATACTCCAAAAGACGCTTACGTACACCGAAGGCATTTTCTTCTACCTTCTTCTGTGCGCGCTCTATCGACTTGGTCACCATCTTGTGCTGAATAACCTCACCTTCTTGGTGGCCCATGCCATCCATTAGTTTAGCTATCCGCTCCGATTGGAACAGTCGCATCAGTTTATCTTCCAGTGAGATGTAAAACTGCGAACTACCAGGATCTCCCTGACGTCCGGCACGCCCTCGCAACTGGCGATCAACCCGCCGCGAATCGTGGCGCTCTGTACCAATAATCGCCAGACCACCAGCAGCCTTCACCGCATCGTTGATCTTGATATCCGTACCACGACCCGCCATGTTGGTCGCAATGGTCACATTGCCAGCGCGACCCGCTTCAGCTACAATCTCTGCTTCTCGCTGGTGTTGCTTGGCATTCAGCACATTGTGGCTGATGCCACGCATATTCAGCAATCGGCTTAGTTTTTCTGATACATCTACCGTCGTCGTACCTACCAGCACTGGTCGGCCTGCTTCACTCAACTTTACAATATCTTCAGCAACAGCGTTGAATTTTTCCCGCTCGGTTTTGTACACCATGTCCTCACGGTCATCACGCTGAATAGGGCGATTGGTAGGGATTACCACAACGTCCAGTTTGTAGATTTCCCACAATTCACTGGCCTCCGTTTCGGCAGTACCCGTCATACCAGCAAGTTTGTGGTACATCCGGAAGTAGTTCTGTAGCGTTACGGTAGCATAGGTTTGGGTTACATCCCCCACCTTCACATTCTCCTTGGCTTCCAATGCCTGGTGCAGACCATCGCTATAGCGGCGTCCTTCCATCATCCGGCCAGTTTGCTCATCTACAATCTTCACCTGGCCGTCCATCACGATATAGTCCTCTTCGCGATCGAAGAGGGTATAAGCTTTCAACAGCTGACTCATCGAGTGCACCCGCTTGGACTTTACAGAATAATCCTGTGCCAACTGGTTCTTTGCTTCCGCTTTCTCGTCATCTGCAAGGCTAGTATCCTTGTCTATATTTACCATTTCCATGGCAATATCAGGCATCACAAAGAACGTAGGGTCTTCCTTTCCCTTGGACAGGTATTCTACCCCACGCTCCGTCAGTTCTACCTGACGATTTTTTTCGTCAATCGTAAATAGCAGTGGCTCATCAGCAATGTGCATGTGCTTCGACTGCTCCTGCATATAGAAGTTTTCCGCTTTTTGCAGAATTACCCGTACTCCTTCCTGACTCAGGAATTTAATCAAGGGCCGGTTTTTCGGCAATGCCCGGTACGAGCGCAGCAGCGCCAATCCGGCCTGCCCTTCTTCGTTACCCAGGTTACCTTCTTTAAAGGCTTTCTTTGCTTCGTTGAGATACTCTGAAGCCATCTTGCGCTGTTCAGCAAGCAACCGCTCGACAAAAGGCTTCAGTGACATATACTCCTGATCATCAGAGCCCTGAGGTA
The DNA here is from genome assembly GCF_000379805.1 of Lewinella cohaerens DSM 23179. Lineage (GTDB taxonomy): Bacteria > Bacteroidota > Bacteroidia > Chitinophagales > Saprospiraceae > Lewinella > Lewinella cohaerens. The sequence goes on from NZ_KB903535.1 coordinate 67,346, forward strand.
CTGGCCCAGAGATAATCAAAGGTGTCCGTGCATCATCAATCAGTACAGAGTCTACCTCATCCACCATCGCGTAGTGGTGTTTGCCCTGTACGCGTTCATTAGCGTTGCGTACCATGTTGTCACGCAAGTAATCAAAACCAAATTCGTTATTGGTACCATAGGTAATATCACAACCATAAGCCGCAATACGCTCTGGCGAGTGGGGCTTATACTTATCAATACAGTCAATCGTCAGGAACAAAAATTCCATGATTGGCCCAATCCATTCGCAATCACGACGAGCAAGGTAATCATTCACTGTTACAACGTGTACCCCCTGGCCAGACAAGCCATTCAAGTACGCCGGCAGCGTCGCTACCAGGGTTTTACCTTCCCCCGTTTGCATTTCCGCAACTTTACCATCATGCAGTACCATACCACCAATCAACTGCACATCGTAGTGTACCATGTTCCAGGTGATCTCACCACCGGCAGCCAGCCAGCTATTTTTCCAAATAGCATCCCCTCCATCTAGGCTCACATAGCCTTTTTTGCTGTGGGCAGCCAATTTACGGTCATGCTCCGTGGCTGTTACACGCAATGTTTCATTATTCGAAAAACGGTACGCCGTTTCCTTCACAACTGCAAAAGCCTCTGGCAAAATTTCTTTCAGAATCACCTCCTGCTCTTCGTCACGTTGCTTCAACAAAGCATCGATCTCTTTAAAGAGCTGTTCCTTGGCCTCAATATCAGTGCCTTCAGCAGCTTCCTTCTTCAATTCCGCTAGTTCAGCATCAATTTCACTGAGGTAAGAAGCAATACGAGACCGAAATTCCTGGGTCTTAGCGCGCAACTCATCGTTCGACAGCTTGGTTAGCCCTTCATGAGCTTCCTTAATATCCTCCACCACGGGCTGGTAAATGGCCACGTCGCGATCGTATTTCGTTCCGAACATATTCTTTAGTCCGGAGGTGATGTTCTTAAACATATATCTTGTATTGGGTACTCGTCCGTATTGCGCAAAAAATAAATTGATCCTTCTTTTGGGTTTTTCAAATAGCTAATATGCTTAAAATGGAGCGCTTAATTAACTATTCGAAAAACGTCGGCTAAATTTATTTTTGTGCTGTTCCTTAAAGTACGCGCTATTAATGGCAGACTCAATAAAAACGCAAAGATAACACTAATCGTTTTTTCAAGAGCTTGTTTGGGACGGTTTCGTCACGAGAATCAAGGATTTGCGGTTCTGGCGAAGCTGCTAAATTCGAGTTTGGCGGGCCAAATGAGTGTTTAGCAGCGAAGTCAGGTTCGTAAAGCCTTGATTCGCAGTAGGAACAAGTCCCAAACAAGCTCTTAACGATCAACTTTGGGTAATCATTTGCTTATTCCCCCTTTAATGCAGATATTATACCAAACCGATTACCGCGCCACAATGTCATAATATTGTCACCCTCACCTGACGTTATTGCAGGATCTGGGTCTTTTAAATCATCATTTTGGCAGCCACCTTCGTACGAAGCCTCGGTGCCAGGCTGTCCGCTCTCACCTTCGGTACCACTACCATCCTTGCTGCTGCTCACTCCGTTGCGCCGAGCTTCGCGCTCATGCGCTACGCATCACTTAGCAACCTCACTTAAGTACTCTTCTTGCAGCTGATTTGCCAAAACCGCTGATAAGGCTTACCCTCAACAACCTTTACTGGCTCATTGACTTCCTTTGCTTCCACCAAACCAAATTTACCAAATTCCCTTTTTACTGAATTTCTGTCATAAAAAAACAGATTAACCCCATGCTTGGTTACAAACCTATCAGGGCTCAATTCTTTCCCCTCTCCATAAGCAGCCGAACGCGTTGAGATAGCCACAAAAACCATATACCCTCCGGGCTCAAGCTGAGCGTAACAGTCACGAATAAGCTTCGCTCGCTCCTCCGAATCCAACAAATGGATCAGGGCGTAACAAAAAATCCCTTCGTACAATTCTTCACCAAATGGCATCTCTCCAACAGCTCCATGATGAACCTTGACCCCTCCTCCGAAGTGCTTTTTTGCCAAGTCAATGGCCGTTGCTGAAATTTCTATGCCCGTAACACTAAACCCATTATCTGTAAATATTTTCGCATTTCTTCCATATCCAAATCCCGGTATTAAAATGTTACTCAGTCCTTCTCTTTTAAATAAGTCCAACACTTCCATTGTGCAATCAGCAGGTGCCAAGCCCCACATTGTCTTTTTATCTCTGAAGTTTGATTCCCAGAATTCTGCCATCTTTGTTTTATTTATGCTGTCCCCAAGGGCTTTCTAAGTAAATTGAATTGAACCAATTCAAGAAATATAAGGCCATTTAAGTAGATAAAAAAGAGCTTATATCTCCTTTTATGAACTTATATGGTTCAAGTAGAAAATAGAAGTTCGTTATTCGACAAGAACATCATTGGCCCTTATCTTTACTCCATGAAAACGAATATCTACTTCCTATTTTTTGCATCAATAACCTTATTCCCTATCACCAGCTGCCAAGACGACGGCCTACGTGATATTCGCGATTACTATTTCCCATTACGAGAACTCACTGACGGGCTCGTCTACGAATACCGAGATGCTCAGCACGACGCTCTCGCTGCTGATTATTGGTACTACCGTGTTCTGCCTACCGATTCGGCTTATTATTTCACCAAAGCTTATTACCAAAGCGACTTCCTGCCTAGTAGCCTTTACCGCGAGGAGATGGTCAATAATGGCATCCTCTTGCGTAACCTTTACCTGTTTGAAACAGATAGTACCAACCAGCAACAACAAGTCATCGGCGAAGTAATTAGTTCTAATGTCTTTCCCTTTCAAGTCAAAGAGGATGGCAGCGAGGTGTACATTTACCAAGTTCGTTTTCAACTCCCCTCGCAGCCGCACGGCAGCACAACGATCTTGATCAATCGCCAATTCCAGGGCGACACCACTTATACCTACGAGGAACAGGAATACCCTGCTATCCACTTTTCACTCAGCGGCTCCGTCGACCAGCGCGATTCCATCATCGGTGATATTGAACCTCGCTTTACCGGCCAAGAGATTTATGCCAAAGGCTTGGGGCTCGTTTTCTATGCCCGCGACTACGGAGAGGGCGCCCCCAGCTTCCAACATCAATTGGTAGATCGCTACCCGATGACCGAGTTAGAAAAAAAAGCACAGGAGAGCTGGGAGTAAAGCCTATGCTTTCAAAAAAATAAAATATGTAAATTTGAAGAACTATAGGGAGCTGCCCCTAATCGTTATTTCACCTTTACGAACTAACAAGCACCTCTTTAAAAATTTCTCACATGATCTTATAATCCCTTATATGATTCAAAAAAATCTCCGCAAAAATCCCGCCTCTTTAGACTTCTTCTCCTTATCTAATTCCAAACCATGACTTTGAATGCTCATATTTTGTTGGTGGATGACGATAAAATGCTCAGCCCATTTATTCAGGAATACCTCGAGTCAAAAGGGCTGAAGGTCACCTTGGTCTACAGCGGAGAAGACGGCTTGCACACCTTCCGACAAGGGCATTTCAACCTGTGCATACTGGATGTAAAAATGCCCTTCAAAGATGGCTTCACCCTTGCTGCCGAATTACGAGAATTAGACACTGAGGTTCCTTTTATTTTCCTCTCCTCTAATGCAGATAAAGCCCATCGTATCAAAGGACTCACCCTTGGTGCCGACGACTACGTACCCAAGCCCTTTAGCATGGAAGAGTTGTACCTGCGAATTGCGGCGGTATTGCGCCGTGTAGGCCGTCAACAAGAGCAAGAACAAGTTGCAGAAGCAGCAGAATATACGATTGGCCAATTCTCTTTCCATCCCCAAAACCAGGAACTCACCTTAGGCGACAACGTTCAATCACTGACTGGTACAGAGGCCAAGTTATTGCTTCTTTTTGCTACTGCTCCTGACGGCGTACTTTCACGCGACAACGCTTTAAAATCCATCTGGGGAGAAGAGGAATACCTCCGGGGCCGTAGCCTCAATGTTTACGTTAGCAAGCTCCGTCACCTGCTGAAAGGGGATCCAAATATTGAGATCAAAAATATCCACGGTACTGGCTACCGTTTGCACATCAGGGAATAACTTAGGAACAGCACGAAAACAAAATCGCGTTTTATTTTCTGCGCAATACTCAATAAGCTTTTAAAAACCTAAAGGCTGGGACAAACGCGCGGTCAAATTTTTGCCAACCAATCAACAGCATCTCTTTGTTTCCTTGTGGCACCGCCAATCGTTCGAGCGCCTCCAACTGTTTGGATAACTTATCCAGCCCCAAGTAACGCAAATGCCCTTTGAGCGCATGAATATCCGTACCAGCTTGAGACAGTTGCCCGGCCGAAATATCTTTTTTTATAGCGTTCATCAGCCCTGGTGTTTGTTCCACAAAACGGGCTACGAAGCGCTTAAACAACTCGTGGTCGTCGTCAAAGTAAAGGGCGATGGCTTTTTTATCGATCATAATAGTACTTGCTCTGAGTTCCTCAATTTCGGTTTATTGTCGCATTTCTCGTTTAATAAAAGGATAAAAAGGATAAAAAAACCTAAATTGATAATCCTATTTCCGAAACAGGCGTCATGAAAAAACACCTTCTTCTTCTACACTTTTTGCTTGCTTGGTCTTTCTCTTTTGCCCAACAGGAGCAGCATTTTTTCCGCACACTAGACACCGATGATGGCCTGCCTCACAACTTCGTCATCGACATTCTGGAAGATCGCGATGGCCTGATGTGGATCAGCACCCCCGCTGGCCTAAGCAAGTACAACGGGCAGACTTTCACTACTTATGTGCCGCATGTCAGAGACAGCACCGTCAAAGAAGATCGGCTACCTTTTATTTGGGATCTCTTTGAAGATAACCAAGGACAAATATGGCTGAGTGCCGATAATGGCTTGTTTCTTTTTGATAAACGAACAGGTACAGCAGAATGCTTCAAAGGCTTCGGGATGGAAACCATTGACTGGGAGAATTATTCAACAAAGAGCTGCTATCAGACAGCAGATGGCATCCTATATGCGTCTATAGATCAAGGGATATTACAAATCAACTGGCAGGATAGCACCACCTTTTTAGCGAAACACCCTTCCAAACTTCAAGGTATTTTCCCAGATCAAAATATGCAAGGAAATATCTGGTCTGCTAATATGTATGGGCTGTACTTATTCCAACCCAACCAGAATCTATCTTACTTCCCCATAGCGGATAATCCAGAAATCTGCCCTAAGGTTTTTTGCTTCCACATAGATACAACAAACAACTTCTGGCTAGGTACAGATGATGGCTTGTACAATTTTAATGCTGCAACACAAATCTACACCAAAATAGAAATCCCGGGGTTTGGACAAATTAGTATTACCGACATTGTCGAAATCGAGCATGGCGTTTTTTACATTGCCACTCAAGACCATGGTGTTCTTCATTGGAATGCTAGAACGAAGCAACTTCTTGAACATCATAAATTTTCAACAGGTTCTACCAAAGGCCTCCCCAGTACTTTTTTGTTTTGCTTAAGTTTAAGTAAGGATAAAAGCTTATGGATCGGCACCGACGAAGGAATAAGCTTATTTCGCCCCAACAACAGCCAATTTCGATTCTATGCTCATCCTGGTGAAAAACGTAATCCCGCAAATTCACGAAATGTCTTAACCCTCGATCGAGCCGACCATCTATGGTTCTTCTATCTTTCTGAAAACAACCTTTACCAACAAAAATCCCTTACAGATTCGCTCCAGAAAGTTCAACTCGACCGACCTGCTTTCCCTAATAGTTTTAAATATATTTTTGAAGATTCCCAAGAGCAAATATGGTTTACATCCAGATCTATAGGTCTCTTTTCCGTCAACCCACAATCACTGGAGGGGAGGCTAGTCAAAGACATCTCCTACTTTTACAACTATGCCATTAAGCAAGCGGTAGTAGATCCAATCAACGAACAGTATTTTTGGATTGCAACCGATGGCGGGCTTTGTCATTTTAATTCGGTTACCCATGACACTAGTTGGGTCCGCCCTACCCAACTGGATAGTACTGCCGCCGAAGACTTTGTTTCGAAACTTATCCTTAGCAAAGACAGTACCCTCTGGTTTATGAATACCAGTCGTTTGTGCAGTTATGAACAAACCACCCAAAGCTTCTTCTGCTATCCCATTCTAGACAAACAAACGAAGGAAAAAATAGCGCTAAAATACCTGTCTGACATCGTTTGGTCTGATGACCAATTATACCTCCCCTTTCGGGAAGGTTTTCTCATTTTCGATGACACAGAAAAGGAATTTACTTTTTCACAATCCTACCAAGGCTATGATTTAAGAAATCTCAGTAACCCAATTGCCGATAATACAGGTAATATTTGGATGGTCGGTAATCAACAACTAATTCGATACACACCACAAACCGAAGAGTTCTCCTTTTACAGTACCAAAGAATTTTGCAGTAAATTTCTGAATTTTAGTACCGGAAAATTTAGCGACGGCAGGCTTATCTTCTCCACTAAATGTGGGCTACTCGTTGTCGACCCCAGTATAGAAAATCCCCAAACATTTGCTCCCAATGTCGTCTTATCCAGTTTTCTTGTGCGCAATCAACCCTATAATTTAAGCGGAGCACCAGAATTTATAGCTCAGATCGAACTCCCCTACCAAGACAACTTCTTTACCATCAACTATACCGCGCTGGAATACCTTGATCCGGAAAACATCAGCTATCGTTATAAATTAGAAGGACTGAATGAGGACTGGGTTAATGCGGGCCATGATCACTCGGTGAACTTTGCCAACCTGGCCCCAGGTAATTACACCTTCTTCGCCGAGGCAATCTTACCCGACGGTACAAAGAGTAGCACTCCCTTGCGCTTACCTATCCTGATTAAACCTGCTTATTGGCAAACACTGGGGTTCAAAGCCCTTATTGCAATTTGCTTGCTAACGATTACCTTCCTCATTTTTCGAGCCCGCCAAAAAGCCCACCAGCTAGCTGCCGACAAGCGGCTGGCCGAACAAAATTCACTATACAAGAGTAAATTCCTTGCCAATGTCAGTCACGAAATACGTACACCACTCAATGCCATCCTAGGCATTAATAGCCTTTTGATGGAATCCACTAACCTAGACTCCAGGCAACAGCACTTTACGGAGTCTATTCATCTCTCTTGTGAAAAACTACTCGCAATTATCAATGACTTGCTAGATCAAGCAAAAATCGAAAGTGGCAAATTCAGCCTCAACCCACAACCTTTCGAACTCCGGCAATTGATCCAACAGGTTGAACGGCTACTGGAACACAAATTCAGCGAAAAGGGACTTATTCTTCGTACCGAAATAGACGAAAAAACCCCTAAAATCCTGATTGGTGATGCCATTCGCCTATTCCAAATATTGATGAACCTAACAGGCAACGCACTTAAATTCACTGAAGCAGGAACTGTAAGTATTCAAATTACTTCCCTGAGTCAAGAGGCAGAAACCTACCGCTTGCAATTTGAAGTAATAGATACCGGTGTGGGTATTCCTGCCGAAAAATTAAATGATGTATTTAAAAGCTTTGAGCAGCTAGGCAATAACCAACCAACTTCCTATCAGGAACAAGGCACAGGCTTGGGACTTTCCATCGCGAAAGAACTGATTGAATTGCAAGGCGGGCAAATCACCCTAACATCAACAGTAGGACAGGGCACCACCTTCCGCTTTAATATGCCTTTTCAAGTAGGAAAAGAAAGCGTAGCTACAACTCAGGCAAGCAGTCCACATGTCTTCCCTTCTGGCTTAAAAGTCTTGATCGTAGACGACACACCGATTAACCAGTTTCTCACAGCAGAGTTACTAAAAAAACACTTGCCAGAGGTACACACAGATACGGCTGCCAACGGCGAAGTAGCCCTCAATAAAATAACCAATGAACGTTATGACCTCGTACTTATGGACGTCCGTATGCCCGTGATGGGTGGAATGGAGGCGACCCAGAAGATTCGTCTTAAGCTTGATTCCTACTATCAGTCTCTTCCTATCTTAGGACTTACCTCAGATGCTATTCCACAACAAATAGAAGCCTGTAAGCAGGCTGGCATGAACGATTGCTTGAGTAAACCTGTGCGCACCGCTGATCTGATAGCAATGATAAAAAAGCACCTGTAGCTGATTAGTACAAATAACAAAGCCGACGCTCCCTAGAGGAACATCGGCTTTGTACAGTTTTTATTATTGGAAAGTTGAATTATTGGAAAGTTAACAGGCAAAAAGCACCATCGAACCAACAAACAAATCAACCATCAAACAAATACCTATTCTTCTTCCTGCGAAGCAGCGGCAGTAGTAGTTGCAGCAGCGGCAGCCTTAGCTCCTTTGCCTTTACCTCCACGGCGACGGCGACGGCCACCTCCTTTAGAAGCTTCACTACCAGCAGTGTATACTTCATTGAAGTCAACAAATTCAATCATGGCCATTTCAGCAGCATCACCTTTCCGTGTTCCGGTTTTGATGATACGAACGTAACCACCAGGGCGATCACCAATACGCTTGGCAACATCTCCGAATAGTTCTTTTACGGCTTCCTTGTTCTGTAGGTAGCTGAAAACAACGCGACGATTGTGCGTAGAATCAGTTTTAGCCTTAGTAACGATAGGCTCAACAAAAACACGAAGTGCTTTCGCCTTAGCCAAAGTGGTGTTAATACGCTTGTATTCGATCAATGAGATCGCCAAGTTGCGTAATAATGCTTTACGATGACCGACTTTGCGGCCCAAATGGTTAAATTTCTTACCGTGACGCATGGTTGAATTTGTTTAACTTCACAACACTTTGGCCTGCAGCATTAACAGGTTTAGCTAAATGCTGACCGCAGTAATTGTATAATGATTATCCTCGAATGAGGAACCTGTGTTATTGGCTAGATGGTTAGATTGTTGGATAGTTCGAAGGTTATCAACCAGCAAACCAACTAATAATCCAACCATCGAACAGTTTTTCTTACTCTTCGTCCAACTTGTACTTAGACAAGTCCATACCGAAAGTGAGCCCTTTCTCCTGAAGCAATTCTTCAATCTCTACCAATGACTTCTTACCGAAGTTACGGAACTTCAACAGTTCATGTGTGTCGTAACGTACCAGTTCAGCCAGGGTATTGATTTTCGCTGCCTTCAGACAGTTGTAAGCACGTACGGAGAGGTCGAGGTCTTCCAGGGAAGTTTTCAACAACTTACGCATGTGCAGGATATGCTCATCTACGATATTCTCTTCGCGGGTACCCGCTGAATCGAAGGTGATATTTTCGTCCGTGATCAGCATAAGGTGCTGAATCAGAATCCGTGAAGCTTCTTTGATAGCTTCTTCCGGGTGGATCGTACCATCTGTTTTGAGGCTAATCGTCAGTTTCTCGTAATCGGTACGTTGACCAACACGGAAATTGTCAATGGTGTAAGCCACATTTTTGATAGGCGTGTAGATGGCATCGATGGGAATAACACCGATTGGTGCGTCCTTAGGCAGATTTTCATCAGCAGGAACGTAGCCACGACCTTTCGAAACGGTAAGTTCAACTTCCAAGTTCACGAAAGGCTCCATCGTACAAATCAGCAGATCAGGGTTCATGACTTTGAACACATTGGTGTGCTCTTCAATGTCACCAGCCCGGAATTCTTCTTTACCGCTGATCGTGAGGTATACTTTTTCTTCCTGAACATCTTCGTCAGCAATCATTTGCTTAATACGAACTTGTTTCAGGTTAAGGATGATTTCAACAACATCCTCTACTACCCCGCGAATCGTACCAAATTCATGTTCAACACCCGCAATACGGATAGCGCTAATAGCGAAACCTTCCAGGGAAGAAAGGAGTACGCGGCGCAATGAATTGCCGACAGTTTGACCGAAGCCCGGTTCGAGTGGTTTGAACTCAAAAAGTCCCTCAAAATCATTGGCTTTTTCCATTACGATTTTGTCGGGCTTCTGAAAATTCAAGATGCTCATACGCTTGTGTATAATCTTTGGTGGGGAATGAATAGCTATTCTCTTAACATCAGAATGCGGAACCCGGTTCAAACCGTGATTCCGTAAACATAGTAACAGGAAAGAACGACAATCGGCCGAGATGTCGTTCTTTCCTTTATCATCAAGCTTACTTAGAATATAATTCTACGATAAGCTGTTCGTTAATTTTCTCAGGAATGGCATCACGCTCAGGGTAATCCATGAAGCGGCCTTCCAGTTTGTCGTGGTTGAATTCCAACCAACCGAAGCGGCGAGCGTCTCCCTTGGTTCCCATGCTATCGCGAACGACTTGCAAACCTTGAGACTTTCCTTTAACACCAACAACATCACCAGGACGTAATTGTGCAGAAGGAACGTTATTGATACGACCATTCAACACAATGTGCTTATGGGTTACCAACTGACGAGCAGCGCGGCGAGTAGGTGCAAGACCTAAACGGAACACAACGTTATCAAGACGAGCTTCAAGGAATTGTAGCAGTACCGTACCGGTAACACCACTTTTCGCAGCAGCACTTTCAAATAGATTACGGAACTGACGCTCTAATACACCGTAAGTGTACTTAGCTTTCTGCTTTTCCATAAGCTGGAGGGCATAATCTGATTGCTGACGACGGCGACGGCTGTTGCCGTGCTGTCCTGGGCGATACTTCTTACGCTCAAAACTTTTATCGTAGCCGTAGATAGCTTCGCCAAATGCGCGAGCTTTCTTTGTTTTGGGGCCAGTATATCTTGCCATTTCGGAAGGATAATTTTCGCTGAAAAATTAATTAAGGTTCGTAGGGGAATTATACCCGACGACGCTTAGGTGGACGACAACCGTTGTGTGGAACAGGTGTTACGTCTTTAATACGAGACACTTTGATTCCTACACCATCGATGGCACGGATCGCCGCTTCACGACCAGAACCTGGTCCCTTAACGAAAACCTCTACCGTGCGCAGGCCTGCATCATAAGCAGTACGTGCAGCTTCGCTCGCTGACACCTGTGCAGCATACGGTGTATTCTTTTTAGAACCACGGAATCCAGATTTTCCGGCAGAAGACCAGGAAATCACATCACCTTTCTTATTTGTAATAGAAATGATGATATTATTGAAAGAAGCCTGGATGAAGACCTTACCTTCCGGTTCGACCCGTACCTTTCTCTTCTTAGCTGTTTTTTTGGTATTTGCTTTAGCCATGGATCAAAAAAATTACTTGGTTGCTTTCTTTTTATTTGCGACAGTCTTACGCTTACCCTTACGAGTACGTGCGTTAGTTTGGGTGCGTTGGCCCCGGAGAGGTAATCCTTTACGATGACGTAGTCCGCGGTAACAACCAATATCCATCAATCGCTTGATGTTGGTTTGGACTTCCGTACGCAATTCACCTTCTACTTGATAATCAGTCTGGAGCATCGTCGCGATCTCCTTGATATTATCATCCGTCCAATCCTGAACCTTCGTGTGCTCACTAACTCCGATCTTGGCCAGAATTTCCTGGGCCAATGAAGGACCGATGCCGTAGATATAGGTAAGACCTATTACACCGCGCTTGTTTCTTGGTAAATCAACACCAGCAATTCGTGCCATTGTCTGTCTGTATTTAGAGAGGGAAGCAATACTTCCGTCTAGTTTTTTTTATCCCTGACGTTGCTTGAACTTGGGATTCTTCTTGTTAACGATGTAAACCTTTCCTTTTCTTCTCACCACTATGCAGTCGGAAGAACGCTTCTTAACGGAGGGTCTTACTTTCATGGTTTGCGTATTTTACGAATCTATAACAATTAAGTATCAATTACTTGTAGCGGTAGGTAATGCGCCCACGCGTTAAGTCATAAGGAGACATCTCCACTGCCACACGATCACCAGGAAGAATTCGGATGTAATTCATCCGCATTTTACCAGATATCGTTGCGGTAATTTCGTGACCATTTTCCAACTTCACACGAAACATCGCATTGGACAAAGCCTCAAGAATAGTACCGTCCTGTTTTATTAGATTCTTTTTACTCATATTCCGATTTTCGGAGTGCAAAGATACAATTAATTGCTAAATTCTCCACACCCGAGCTCATTTTTTTATAAAGGAGCTGTTTGTTGATAAAAAACACTCACCAAATTCAAGCTTAATTCACACTCATTTCGCGAACTATTGGAATCACATTAGGATTCTTTTGGATCGCCTCAACGATAATTTCGTGATTACTCAAAATATCAGGACCATTTTTGGTCACCGCGATGGTATGCTCATAATGAGCTGCCGGTTTCTTATCCTTGGTTACGATCGTCCATTCGTCACTTAAAGTCCGCACTTCACGGCGTCCCATATTGACCATTGGCTCAATCGCTATAACCAGTCCTTCCTTTAGTACAGGTCCCTGTCCCCGACGCCCATAATTAGGTACATCAGGTGCCTCATGCATGGATTTACCCAGGCCGTGGCCTACAAGTTCTCGTACTACTGAATAGTTATGCTCTTTTTCGGTATAGTGCTGAATAGCATGACTGATATCCCCCACTCTTTTACCGATTACTGCATTCTCTATGCCAATATAAAGCGACTCGTTTGTCACTCGGCACAATTGCAGTGTTTCTTCATTTACTTCCCCTACACAAAAGGTATAGGCAGCGTCTCCGTAAAACTCATTCATATAAGTTCCACAATCGATAGAGAGGATGTCTCCATCTTGAAACACTTGTTCTTTCGAAGGTAAGCCATGAACTACCGCTTCGTTTCGAGAAACTAACAAGGTAGATGGGCAACCATAAAGGCCTTTAAAGCCAGGTAGCGCACCATGATCACGAATAAAAGCTTCTGCTTTTGTATCGATTTCCTCACCAGTCATTCCAGGGCGCAGCATACTACCAACGTATGCCAGTGTTTTACAAACCAGCATACAATTTTCGCGAATTAACTCGATTTCGTCTGCGGTTTTATAAATCATTTTGCGTCCTTTCCTCGCCATATTTCTTAGCTTATCCTGTTTTGTGTGCTACGGTAATTAAAACCGTATGCTTACATATTTGCACCAATACCCTGCATCCGGCTACTGCTACGGCCAGATACCCGACCTTCTTTAACCAGACCATCGTAACGGCGCATCAACAAGTGGCTTTCAATTTGCTGGAGCGTATCCAGAACAACCCCTACAAGAATCAATAAAGAAGTACCACCAAAGAAGGCAGCAAACAAATTATTGATGCCAAAGGCTGCTGCAAAAGCAGGCATGATCGCAATTAAACCTAAGAATACAGATCCTGGAAGCGTAATGCGGGTAGTTACCGAGTCAATAAATTCTTCGGTAGGCTTACCTGGCTTAATACCAGGGATAAATGCATTTTGGCGCTTTAGGTAATCTGCGTAGTTAGAGGGATTAACGATTAAGGCTGTATAGACATACGTAAAGGCAACAACCAATACGAAGTAGATGGCATTATAAGGTGCCGAGGTAAAGTCATTTAGTTTCTGTACCAACCAGCTCGTTTCAGCATCTGCACCTGCAGTTTGCGCAGCGAGGCCAGGAAGGAACATTAAAGCCTGAGCAAAGATAATAGGCATAACCCCTGCGGCATTCACCTTAAGAGGAATATAATCACGTGCTCCAGCTACAGGAATATTACCCGTACCACGACCAACCATCCGTTTGGCAAATTGCACAGGAATCTTACGAACCCCTGTTACAATCATGACTGTTGCCATACAGACGAGGAACAGTGCTGCGATTTCCAGTACAAAGACCAGGAAGCCACCAGCCTGCAAACGGCCCTGCAATTCAAATACGAAGGCAGTAGGTAATGTAGCAATGATACCCACAGTGATCAAAAGAGACACCCCGTTACCAATACCACGATCCGTAATCCGTTCACCCAACCACATTGCAAAAACAGTACCTGTTGAAAGGATAATAATACCAGACAACCAGAAAATACTTTCAGGCACAGAGTTATCAACGGCTCCCAAAGACTTAACGTAAGTTAGGTAAGCACCACCTTGTACCAAAGTAATAGCTACTGTGAGCAAGCGTGTAATTTGGTTCAACTTCTTACGGCCAGACTCTCCTTCTTTCTGCTGTAAACGCTGAAAATAAGGAACAGCAAACCCTAAAAGCTGAATAATGATACTCGCTGTGATATAAGGCATAATGCCCAAGGCAAAGATAGAAGCATTGCTAAAGGCTCCACCAGAGAAAACATTAATCAAGCCCAGTAGCGAGTTATCGCCACCGCCGCCCATTTGTGCTTGTAGCACAGAAGGGTCAGCACCAGGTAAGACAATGAAAGATCCTAGCCGGAATACCCATAGTAAACCAAGCGTGAAAAGGATGCGATTGCGCAACTCCTTAATCTTCCAAATATTTTTGAGCGTATCGATAAACCTTTTCATCGTGGTCTTTTTTAGAGGATAGTGAGAGAACCACCCTGCGCTTCGATACCTGCTTTTGCAGTTTCCGAGCTAGCATGGGCCGTTACATTCAGCTTGGCGTTCAATTCGCCAGTACCCAAAATCTTAATCAAATCCGTCTTGCGAACAATACCCAGCTTCATCAGTGTATCCATATCAATGGTATCAACACTGTGCTTCTCACTGATCTCCTGAAGGCGACCAAGATTAAGAGCTACGTATTCTACGCGGTTAGGACTCTTAAATCCGCGCTTAGGTAAACGCATCTGAAGTGGCATTTGACCACCTTCAAAACCACGCTTACTTTTGTAACCAGAACGTGACTTAGCACCTTTGTGGCCACGAGTAGACGTACCTCCTCGGCCAGAACCCTGACCACGGGCAATACGTTTGCGGCTTTTTACAGCACCAGACGCTGGTTTGAGACTATGGAGTTCCATTATATTATGCGATTTAATAGCTTCGTTAATTGCTTAGATTACTAGGTAACCTTAAGCTTCTTCCACTGTTACCAGGTGAGCGACCTTGTCGATCATTCCCTGAATTTGAGGAGTTACCTCTTTAGTGACCGTGTCGTTCATCTTTTTCAGACCCAACGCCTTTACAGTATCCTTTTGACGCTGAGAACGGTCGATCAGGCTCTTAACCTGTGTTATTTTTACCTTAGCCATGGCCGACGGTTTTTTACAGGCTTTGCAGCCTATCCTTCAAAAAGCTTTTCCATTGAGATGCCACGCTGTTTAGCAATAGCCATAGGGCTACGCAGTTTCTGCAAAGCATCAATTGTGGCTTTCACCACGTTGTGCGGGTTAGAAGACCCTTGAGATTTAGCCAGTACATTGTGTACGCCAGCAATTTCCAGTACAGCACGCATCGCGCCACCTGCAATTACTCCCGTACCATCAGAAGCAGGCTTAATCAACACCTTACCAGCACCATACTTCCCTTTCTGTGCGTGAGGGATAGTACCATTATGGATAGGCACTTTAATAAGGTTTTTCTTAGCATCATCAACCGCCTTGCTGATCGCCTGAGATACATCACGAGCCTTACCTAGACCATGACCTACCGTACCTTTGCCATCACCAACAACTGCTACCGCCGCAAAGCTAAAGGTTCTACCACCTTTGGTTACTTTGGCTACCCGGTTAAGGTTAACGAGCTTTTCTTTCAGTTCTGTTTCGGCCGGTTTTACCCGGTTAGAATTTTTCTTTGCCATTACCAAAAAGCTTCTTAATGATTAAAATAGTAAGCCTCCCTCACGGGCGCCATCCGCCAACGCTTTCACGCGGCCATGATATAAATATCCTGCCCGGTCAAATACTACGGTTTCAATACCCGCAGTCTTGGCGCGCTCTGCTAACAGCTTACCGGTAGCAGCAGATTGTTCTGATTTATTTCCAGTATTGGCTACTGCTGCCTCGAAAGAACTTGCATGTGCCAATGTCTGCCCTTGAACATCATCGATGAGCTGAGCGTAAATATAACGATTCGAACGGAATATATTCAAGCGCGGACGCTGAGCTGTACCCCGAGTTGTTTTGCGAATGCGCATATGAATGCGCTTTCTGCGTTTTGCCTTTGTTAATTGCATCGCTGCTTATTTTTATTAGCCTTAGTGAATCAACAGCTATCATCAACTGTTCTTCCCAAGACCCACTTTTCGCCGAAGTAGTAATACTAAACCAACGGCTAATTAACGGTTTATTTACTAGCAGTCTTACCTGCTTTGCGACGGATCTCTTCACCCTTGAAGCGAATACCTTTTCCTTTGTAGGGTTCTGGCTTACGGAAGGCACGGACTTTAGCCGCAATTTGCCCTACCAATTGCTTATCTGTCGATTCCAATTTCACAACAGGTGGTTTACCTTTTTCAGAAATTGCTGTTACGGCAACTTCATCAGGAATCATGAAATAAATGGGGTGAGAATAACCAACCGTAAGAATCAGCATCTGACCTTTGGTTTCCGCACGATAACCAACACCAATAACTTCCATTTCCAAGGTATAGCCTTCTGTTACACCAATAATCATATTATTGATCAACGAGCGGTATAAACCGTGAACGGAGCGGTGACGCTTGGAATCAGTGGGACGGCTTACAGTCAAGACACCGTCTTCGATGCCAACTGTAAGATCAGCATCAATCTGCTGAGTTAATTCTCCTTTGGGGCCTTTGACAGTAACCAGATTGCTCTTGCTTACGTCGATGGTGACACCCTGAGGTATATCTATGGGAGCTTTACCTATTCTTGACATGGCTCTGCTTTTAGAGTTCTTAAATAGAAGTGGTTAGGAAACAAAGCATAACACTTCTCCTCCTACACCGTTCTGCCGAGCTTGCTTGTCGGTCATTACGCCTTTAGAAGTAGAAATGATTGCGATACCTAAACCGTTGATTACACGAGGGAGATTATCACTACCTACGTACTTACGCAAACCAGGTTTACTGATACGCTTGAGTTCACGGATAACCGGTAGGCGAGTAGCTTTATCGTACTTAAGTGCGATTTTAATGCTAGTCTGCGTACCCTTTTTATCTTCCTCGTCAAACTTGTACTTAAGAATGTAACCCTGATCGTAGAGGATCTCGGTTATGCGCTTCTTGAGGTTAGAAGCTGGAATACTGACTACCCGGTGCCCAGCAATTTGAGCATTACGAATCCGGGTCAAATAGTCGGCTACAGGATCTGTAACTGCCATGACGTGCCAATTTCGTGGTTCGGTTTTCCAAATGCAGGAACCTGAACCCCTGTTAATAGATAACATACAAGCGGTGCCTAAGCATTTGCACCAATGTACTGCCGGGAAAATATACCCGGGCTTAATAGGATGGTAAACGTCTATTTACCTTTTACCATCAAAATTGCTAGTCTGCTTTTTGCTTACCAGCTCGCTTTGGTTATTCCAGGGATCTTACCATGGAGTGCCAATTCACGAAACTTCACCCGGCAAAGGCCGAATTTACGCATGTAACCCTTAGGGCGACCAGTCAAGCGACAACGATTGTGAAGACGGATAGGGTTAGAGTTACGAGGTAATTTATCCAATTCCTCCCAACGACCTTCTTCCTTCAGCTTAGCTCGTGTCTCAGCGTAACGTTCAACCATACGTTGACGTTTGTTCTCTCGAGCGATGAGTGATTTTCTAGCCATTATTTCTAGTTGTTCTGATTCTTGAATGGAAGACCCAGTGCTTTTAATAGCGCCAGAGCTTCAGCATCGGTTTTTGCAGTTGTCACGAAAGTGATATCCATTCCCGTGATATTGCTTACCTTATCTAGATCGATTTCAGGGAAAACAATCTGCTCTTTGATACCCATGGTATAGTTACCGCGGCCATCAAAGCTTTTATCGTTAATTCCGCGGAAGTCACGTACCCGTGGCAAAGCCACTGATACCAGACGGTCAAGGAATTCAAACATCTGCTTCTGACGTAAAGTTACACGCGCACCAATGTGCATGTCTTCGCGCAACTTAAAGTTAGAGACAGACTTTTTTGCTTTGGTCTTCACGGCTTTTTGGCCGGTGATCAAAGTGATTTCTGCTACAGCATTGTCGACCAGCTTCTTGTCCTGAGTACCTTGTCCAACACCTTGGTTGATACAAATCTTCAACAGACGAGGAACTTCCATCACGCTGCTATACTGGAATTGCTCTTGCAGAGCAGGTATTACTTCTTCGTAATACTTTTTTCTTAATCGCGGTGTGTAACTCATTAGTCTAAGATTTCCCCGGATTTTTTGGAATAACGTTTCATTTTGCCATCGCTATCAGCCTTACGGCCAACGCGGGTAGGCTCTCCACTAGCATCTACTAACATCAAGTTAGACAGATTGATAGGAGCTGCTTTATCGATGATGCCACCAGGATTATCCTGGGTAGGCTTTTGGTGCTTCTTACGAATATTCACCTCTTCAACGATCGCACGGTTTTCGTCAGGAATTACTTCCAGTACTTCTACAACCTTGCTACGATCCTTGTAGGCACCCGCGATAACAACAACTTTATCCCCCTTTTTGATCTTCAGCTTGGGAGCAAAGCGTTTCTGATTTACTTTCTTCATGGTTCAAGTATTCGGGCCGTGAATGATTTATAATACCTCTGGTGCCAGAGAAACGATACGCATGTAATCACGCTCACGAAGCTCACGGGCAACAGGGCCGAAAATACGAGTGCCGCGAGGTTCTTCGCTAGCACTCAACAGTACAACTGCATTGTCATCAAAGCGAATGTAGCTACCGTCGCGACGACGGATCTCCTTCTTGGTACGAACCACTACGGCCCTAGAAATAGCTCCTTTCTTAATACCTCCAGGAGCTGCCTCTTTGACAGATACCACAATCATATCGCCAACAGAAGCGTAACGACGCTTTGATCCGCCTAAAACGCGGATACATAGCACCTCTTTGGCGCCACTATTGTCGGCTACTCGGAGCCGGGATTCTTGCTGGATCATGACGGCAAAATATTTGCAGAGCTAGCGCAACGTCGATTATCGCGTTGATAACTCTAGTTAATTTCAATGAATAACAGAATGGGCCCAGGGCCACTTTATCCTGCTCTTTCTTTTACTTGGCTCTTTCCAAGATTTCAACTAAGCGCCAGCGTTTGCGAGCACTCGTTGGGCGCGTCTCCATGATGCGCACTTTATCCCCAATATTACATTCATTCTTTTCGTCGTGAGCCATAAACTTGTTAGACTTCTTAACGAACTTACCATAGATGGGGTGCTGAATACGGCGTTCCACTGAAACAGAGATAGATTTCTCCATCTTATCACTGGTAACAATACCGATTAGCTGTTTACGAAGATTACGTTCTTCCATTATTAGCTGAATTACTAGCTACGTCTACGACGAGCTCTGATTTTACTACGATTAGCGAGTTCTTCTTCTGAAGCAGCAGCCAATTGACGGCGGCGAACTTCTGTGTTTAAGCGAGCAATGTCCCGACGAACTTCTCGCAACACTAGAGGATTGTCCAAGCCAGTAATAGCATGGTCAAACTTCATCTTCTGATATCTGCTTTCGGTTCCCTCCAGTTCAGCCTGAAGGTCCGTGTCAGAGAACTCTTGCAGTTCCAAATATTTTTTGGTTGCCATTGTCCTTATTTTAAAATTTTCGCAGCTCCGTAATAAATTACACGAGCTCCAGACTGATTATTGTGATAACTACCCTTCGTAATCAGGGCGGGTAACCGTTTTGGTTTTCACTGGTAACTTCTGTGCAGCCAAACGGAGCGCTTCTTCGGCTACTTCGCGGGGAACACCATCCAGTTCAAACATCATACGGCCAGGTTGTACTTGTGCCACATAGTGGTCAAGGTTACCTTTACCCTTACCCATCCTCACCTCTAGAGGCTTAGATGTGATAGGCTTATCAGGAAAAATGCGAATCCATACTTTACCTTCACGCTTCATGTAACGCGTCATCGCGATACGAGCGGCTTCAATCTGCCGGTTGGTGATACGGCCAAGTTCCATGGACTTAAGACCGAATGAGCCAAAGGATACCAGTGTGCCACGCTTTGCGACACCACGATTACGTCCTTTTTGCTGCTTGCGATATTTCGTTCTTTTCGGCTGTAACATTGGTCATTATTTTTATCTGCCCTTGGCTATTCCAGAGGGACAGGCCCGGCTATTCAGACGGGTCTTCTAATTGGCAAAAACAAGCCGCAATCTAACCCGCTTCCGAAAAAGCTTGGCAAAGGTACAGCTATTTTCTGATAATCAAAAATCAATTCGGGCACAAATCTTTACGATTACACCCGTTAGCAAAGACTAGCGCAGGATCTTACCTGATAGCCTAACTAATTAACGCCAGTTGCTGGAATTGAGGCAATTATACCCGGAAAATCCGGGTATTTGCCAGCAATAATTTTTTTTAGCGACGGCCACCGCCACCGCCACGATTTCCGCCACCACGACGGTCACCTCCGCGACCACGGCCACCACGACGATCACCCCCGCGACCACGGCCACCGCCACCACCTTCCTTGCCGGTGAGGCCAGCATTTGGATTCAGGTCACGCTTGCCAAGGACTTCGCCTTTACAAATCCAAACCTTCACTCCAATAATACCGTAAACGGTCTGTGCTTCGTACAGCGCATAGTCAATATCAGCACGGAAAGTATGTAAAGGCGTACGGCCTTCTTTGAACTCTTCTGTCCGGCTCATATCAGAACCATTCAAACGACCAGAGATTCGTACTTTGATGCCTTCGGCATTAGCACGCATGGTTGATTGAATCGCCATTTTAATAGCACGACGGTAGTTGATCCGTGCTTCTAATTGCTTAGCAATAGATTCTGCAACAATATTAGCATCAAGCTCCGGCTTACGGNTTTCGATGATATTGATCTGCACATCCTTACCCGTCAATTTCTTGAGCTCTTCCCGGATACGATCAACTTCCTGTCCTCCTTTACCGATAATAATACCGGGGCGGGAAGTGTGGATTGTTACCGTAATCCGCTTAAGTGTGCGCTCAATGATTGTACGAGCTATACCACCTTTGTGAATACGTGCG
Source organism: Lewinella cohaerens DSM 23179 (assembly GCF_000379805.1). Lineage (GTDB taxonomy): Bacteria > Bacteroidota > Bacteroidia > Chitinophagales > Saprospiraceae > Lewinella > Lewinella cohaerens. The sequence continues at coordinate 88,244 of NZ_KB903535.1, forward strand.
GCTAGATACGTGCGAATCTTTTCATCTTCTACAACGTTATCTGCGTAACCTTTATCAGCATACCAGTTGGAATCCCAACCGCGAATATACCCCAAACGATTACCAATAGGATTAGTCTTCTGACCCATGTGTCTAGGACTCGTTAATTTTTAACAATTAGTTTTCCCTACTCTTCTTCTTCCGAAGTGAGAGGTAAACTGTTTTCTACAATAAGCGTAACGTGATTGCTACGCTTGCGGATGCGATGTGCCCGACCGTGTGGCGCAGGACGGAAACGCTTCAACATACCTGCCTCGTTAGAGAAGGCTGTTTTAACGTATAGTCCATAATCGTCAGCACTTTCTTGGCCATCCAATTTATATTCCCAATTGGCTACTGCTGACAAGAGGGCTTTTTCTAGCCATTGCGCAGCTTCCTGCTTGCTAAAGCGTAGGATATCAAGGGCATCATTTACCTTTTTCCCGCGTATGTTGTCGACTATCAGACGCATCTTTCTGGCCGACATCGGAACGCTCTTGAGTTTGGCTACTGCTTCCATGATGTTTATAATTAATGCGTGAATGTTGGAATGCTGGAATGCTAAAATTTCAGCATTTCTTCATTCTCTCATTTTTATTTACAATTTACCGGTTACCGGTATGACCTTTAAAGCTCCGTGTAGGAGCGAATTCGCCCAATTTATGGCCTACCATATTTTCTGTTACATAAACAGGAACATGGATTTTACCATTATGGACAGCGATCGTCTCCCCTACCATATCCGGATTGATCATGGATGAGCGGGACCAAGTTTTGATCACTTTCTTTTTGCTGGACGCTTTAGAAATTTCCACTTTCTTTAGAAGCTTGTGGAAGATGTAAGGTCCTTTACGGATTGATCTAGCCATCTCTATTTCTTAGTTTTACGCTTGCTAATGATTAATTTGGTAGAGTGCTTCTTGTTATTACGTGTCTTCTGACCTTTGGCCATAATCCCCGTACGAGAACGTGGGTGTCCTCCAGAAGCGCGTCCTTCACCACCACCCATTGGGTGATCTACAGGGTTCATGGCTACACCACGAACACGAGGACGACGTCCCAACCAACGCTTACGACCAGCTTTACCTAATACTTCCAGACCGTGATCTGGATTAGAGGTACTGCCTATAGTAGCACGGCAAGTCAAGAGAATACGGCGAACTTCACCAGAAGGCAATTTAACCGAAGCGTAACGACCTTCACGGCCCATCAAGGTACCATTCGTACCAGCAGAACGTGCCAGTGCTGCGCCTTTACCAGGTTGAAGTTCGATAGCATGGATAGAAGATCCTAGTGGAATTTCACCCAGCAACATGGTATTACCCACAACTGGAGCAACTCCTGCACCTGATTCAACGGTAGCACCTACTTGCAACCCTTGGGGTGCAATGATGTAGCGCTTTTCGCCATCAGGATATTCCAACAATGCGATGAAAGCAGTACGGTTCGGATCGTATTCGATCGTCTTTACAGTAGCTACAACACCATCACGATTGCGCTTGAAGTCAATAATACGGTAGCGACGCTTATGTCCACCACCACGCTGACGTACGGTCATTTTACCCGTACCATTACGTCCACCTGATTTTTTCAGGGGAGCAAGCAGCGTTTTTTCCGGCTTGTCATTCGTCAACTCTGTGAATGCATTCCCTACACGGGTACGCAAGCCTGGAGTTAACGGACGATACTTTTTAACTGGCATAACTTTGCTCATCATCCCGGGATCTCGGACTCAGCAGGATCAACGACCAGACGGATCGGCTGAGTATCCCCACCCCGGGGATTAAAAAATTAAATGTCTCCGAAGAAATCGATTTCTTCTCCTTCAACCAAAGTGACAACTGCTTTTTTATAAGCAGACACCCGGCCTTTGAGAACCCCCGACTTGGTCGTTCTATTCTTTGCTTTTCCAGGCATGATTGCAGTATTGACAGACGTTACATTTACGCCATACATATCCTGCACTGCCTTACGAATTTCCACTTTATTAGCCGTTTTTGCTACAACGAAGCTGTACTTATTCAGGCCTTCAGAAAGCGTTTCTGCTTTCTCAGTGATTAGTGGTTTGATTAAAATTGGCTTTGCCATTGCTTTATCATTTACGGGTACTAGCCCGGATTATGCAATTGATTCTTGCAGCTTAGCCACGGCACTTTCAGAAAGTACGATGGTGTCGCTGTTCAAAATCTGATACACGTTCAGGTCAATAGCGCGTGCTACGTCTGCCTTCTTAAGGTTACGGCTGGACAGCAACAAACTGTTTTCCATTTCTGCCGTTACAAGTAACGCCTTCTGACCGTCTACTTTCAGATTGCTTAGGATGGCCTGAAACTCTTTGGTTTTTGGCGCATCGAAAGAGAAATCTTCCAGGATCATAATCGAACCAGCACTGGCTTTTGAAGAAAGAGCAGATACACGAGCAAGGTTCTTAACCTTTTTGTTAAGACGCACAGTGTAATTACGTGGACGAGGACCGAATACACGACCTCCACCACGGAAAGTAGGACTGTTAATACTACCCTTACGTGATCCACCGGTACCTTTCTGGCGGTGAAGCTTACGAGTAGAACCAGCGATTTCGCCGCGTTCTTTGGATTTATGTGTACCCTGGCGCTGATGAGCTAAGTATTGCTTAACTGCCAGGTAAACCGCATGCTCGTTGGGCGCCTGTCCGAAGATGTCGTCAGACAACTCTACGGAGCGTCCTGTTTGCTCGCCTTTGATATTTAAAACATCGAGTTTCATCACTACGGATTTATCTAGTTTTTAGTTCTTCGTTAAGGAACAACTAAAAGCATTTTCAAAATTATTTTTCCAGGATAACGTAAGCACCTTTGTGCCCGGGAACTGCACCCTTCAGAAGGATGAGATTCTGCTCAGGGAAGATCTTCATTACTTTGAGGTTCTTCACCTTCACCCGTGAACCACCGTCACGTCCGGCCATGCGCATACCTTTGAATACCCGTGCAGGGTAAGACGCCGCACCGATAGAACCCGGAGAGCGTAGGCGGTTATGCTGACCGTGCGTAGCATCATTCACACCACGGAAATTGTGACGCTTAACTACCCCCTGGAAACCTTTACCCTTGGAAACTCCTACAGCATGGATAACATCACCTTCAACGAATACTTCGTCAACTGTGATCGTTTCACCAGCCTTCTTTTCCAAATTAGCGTCGCGGAACTCGACCAAACGACGCTTGGGATCCGTACCTGCTTTCTCGAAATGCCCTTGGAGGGGTTGTGATGTATTTTTCTCTTTGGCATCACCAAAGCCCAGCTGAAGAGCTGAGTAACCGTCGGAGTCTTCGTTCTTTACTTGTGTTACGACACAAGGACCCGCTTCTACTACTGTACAAGCGATATTACGACCAGCTTCGTCGAAGATACTGGTCATTCCGACCTTCTTTCCGATAATTCCGTTCATCGTTATCGAATTTTATAGTTACACGCAAGCAAGCAAAAATGCTAGGTAAGATCAAAATTGGATTTTAATCTTATTGCTATTGCAATTTTGGTTGTTATCTGCGTACAACAGATTCTTTTAATAAAGATCAACTGATTCTTGTTGATCTAAATGTCTGATAGCGAGGGATATTCCCCGACTACGTCAACTTTACTTGAATGTCCACACCACTTGGCAGTTCTAGCTTTGATAAAGCATCGACTGTTTTTTGCGTAGGCGTGTAAATTTCAATAAGGCGCTTATGAGTGCGCAACTGAAACTGCTCCCGGGACTTCTTGTTGACGTGCGGTGAACGGAGCACGGTAAAGATTTTTTTCTCGGTGGGCAGCGGAATCGGGCCAGTTACAATGGCACCACTGTTTTTCACCGTTTTTACGATTTTCTCAGTTGATTTATCAACGAGGTTATGGTCGTAAGAACGGAGCTTGATACGAATTTTCTGATTCATGCCAGCTTCTAATTGTCAAGTTATGAAGTAAAACGGCTTGCAAGCTACGCACGTTGAATAGCTACGTAGCTTGCTCACCAGTCCTATTTTAATTAGATAAGAACAACCACTTTTGGTCTTCTTAATATTTTAAATATATCCGCCGAAGCGGTATGCTAATGAGCAACCTTAATTAGGCCCCTTTAGCTTTCTCGATAATCTCTTTAGCAACACCACTTGGAGCTGCAGCGTAATGAGAAAATTCCATGGAAGAGTTTGCACGACCAGAAGTGATCGTCCGCAAATCCGTTACGTAACCGAACATTTGTGCAAGTGGCACATCTGCTGAGATAGAAACAGCACCACCGGCACGAGGTACTTGTCCTTTTGGTAAGCCACGGCGACGGTTCAAGTCACCGATAACGCTACCAACGTATTCTTCCGGAGTGATAATCTCAAGTTTCATGATAGGCTCCAGCAGTACAGGCTCTGTTTTTGGTGCAGCGGCTCTGAAGCCTTCTTTAGCACACAATTCGAAAGCGATAGGCTTACTATCTACAGAGTGCATGCTACCATCAAAGACACGTACTTTCATACTGTCAATGTTGTAACCAGCCAGGATACCATTGTTCATCATTGCAATGAAACCATCGCGGATCGGCTTCTGGTAGTTCTTATCGATCGCACCACCAACAATGCCCCAATCGAACTGCAGTTTTACCTTACCTGCTTTGAAATCATCACTTTCCAAGAATTCTTCGTCAGCAGGGCCGAGTTCGAATTCCATATCGGCGAACAAACCAGAACCACCAGATTGCTTTTTCAAGCGCTCACGGTGAGTAACAGTGGCTTGTAGTGCTTCTTTGTAAGTTACCTGTGGCTCACCTACATTACATTCAACTTTGAATTCACGCTTAAGGCGATCAATAATGATCTCCAAGTGAAGCTCTCCCATACCGCTAATAACGGTTTGGTTGGTATCTTCGTCGTAACGAACCTTAAAGGTAGGGTCTTCTTCCGCCAATTTGGCCAAAGACATACCCAGTTTATCAAGGTCTTTTTGCGTTTTAGGCTCTACCGCGATACCGATTACTGGATCAGGGAAAACCATCGATTCCAGAACGATCGGATGATCGAGGTCACAAAGTGTATCACCTGTACGGATGTCCTTGAAACCTACCGCAGCAGCAATATCACCAGCTTCTACACTAGGGATGCTGTTCTGCTTATTAGCGTGCATCTGGTAGATACGAGAAATACGCTCTTTGCTGTCGGAACGACTATTGTACACATAGCTACCCGCATCAAGTACACCAGAGTATACCCGCATGAAGGCCAAACGACCTACAAAAGGATCGGTAGCAATTTTGAATGCCAATGCTGCGAAAGGCTCGTCGTTTGAAGGACGGCGCTTCTCTTCTTTCTCTGTATTAGGATTCGTACCTACGATTGCGTCGATATCCAGCGGTGAAGGCAGGTAAGCACATACCGCATCCAATACTGCTTGTACACCTTTGTTCTTAAAGGCCGTACCACACATCATTGGAACGAAAGCCATGTCCATTACTGCTTCACGAACTGCTTTACGCATTTCAGCTTCGGTAATAGAATCAGGGTCTTCGAAGAATTTCTCCATCAAGCTCTCGTCGTACTCTGCTACAGCTTCGAGTAATTTCTCGCGCCATTCAGCAGCAGTATCAACTAGATCCGCAGGCATTTCGATCACCTCATAAGTCATACCGAAGTCATCTTCATTCCAGACGATAGCCTGGTTCATGATGAGATCAATTACACCTTTAAAGGTTTCTTCTGAGCCAATTGGAATCTGTAATGGAATAGCCTTGGATCCCAATTTCTCCTGAACGTCATTTACTACGTTGAAGAAATCAGCACCTGAACGGTCCATTTTGTTTACAAAGCCAATACGTGGCACTTTGTAGTTATCAGCCAGGCGCCAGTTGGTTTCTGACTGTGGCTCTACACCAGATACAGCACAGAACAGGAATACCAGACCATCTAAAACACGAAGTGACCGGTTTACCTCTACGGTAAAGTCAACGTGTCCTGGGGTGTCAATGATATTTACCGCATAGTCCTTATCCTTCCATTGCCAGGAAGTTTTGGTGGCTGCAGAGGTGATGGTAATTCCACGCTCCTGCTCCTGCTCCATCCAGTCCATAGTAGCTGCACCGTCGTGTACTTCGCCAATCTTGTGGCTTAGTCCGGTGTAGAATAGGACGCGCTCGGTAGTGGTAGTCTTTCCGGCGTCGATGTGAGCGGCAATGCCAATGTTTCTCGTATAAGTGAGATCCGTAGCCATGATGGTTCCCTGTTCGGGCGTTATAAATTAAAAATATGTTCTAAAGAATTACACACGGAAGTGAGCAAAGGCACGGTTAGATTCCGCCATACGGTGGGTATCTTCCTTACGCTTTACGGCTGCTCCTTCTCCTTTGCTAGCTGCAATTAGTTCGGCGGCCATTTTTTCGGCCATTCCTTTACCAGAACGCAGACGTGCAAACTTGATCACCCACTTCATACCGATAGACAATTTGCGCTTGGCGCGAATTTCGGTAGGAATCTGGAAAGTAGCACCGCCGATCCGGCGAGAACGTACTTCTACTTGTGGCATAGCATTGTTCAATGCTTTCTTCCACACAGCGTGTTCGTCTGATTCGGTACGCTCCTTGATGATATCCATTGCGTCGTAGAACACTTTGAATGCTGCGCTCTTACGGCCTTCCAACATCATCATGTTTACAAACTGAGTTACCATCTCGTCACCATAGCGGGGATCGGGAGCAATAATTCTTACTTTTGGCTTTCTTTTCCTCATTGTTCTTTATTAGCGGTTTCTGCCGGTTAAATAAATGGCGGCGGCCCGATCAGTAGCTACTGGGCGGACAAGGAAACATAAACGTTTTTAGCTCTTAGGACGCTTTGTTCCGTACTTAGAGCGACTCTTTTTGCGATCGTTTACACCCGCAGTATCCAAGGCACCACGTACAATGGTGTAACGTACACCAGGTAAGTCTTTAACACGACCACCACGGATAAGTACGATTGAGTGTTCCTGTAGGTTGTGGCCTTCACCAGGGATGTAGGCAATTACCTCAATGCCATTGGTCAGGCGCACCTTGGCTACCTTCCGCAGAGCAGAGTTTGGTTTCTTAGGAGTAGTTGTGTATACACGAGTACACACACCACGCTTCTGAGGACATGAGTCCAGGGCGCGTGACTTGCTCTTGGTCACAATCTGCGTGCGGCCTTTCCGCACAAGTTGATTAATAGTAGGCATACGCTGCTTTAATTAAATAAAGGTCACTTTACACAGTTCCTCGGTCTTGCCAGAGGCCTACACCAAATAGTTGAAACTTAATTTATTATAAGCTCGCCCTATCCGGTATGTGTTCAAGGAAAATGTATCCGACATTATTGCGGGGAACATCCCTTGCGAAAAAGCGAATGCAAAGGTACGCTTTATTCTTTGAAAACCAAAAGGCTAGTCAACTTTTTCAGGAGTAAATTCGGGACGCTATATCTATAGGACCTAGAGAAGCTTGGTTCGTGCCTGCGGAGGCTCTAAAACAGCGAATAATATTTGCGCAAAAAGGGGGCTTTGCCAACATATATTTTTACAAGAAACTATTCTCGCCCGTTTTAAAATCGCATTTTTTTTCGTGCTGTTCCTAATTAACTATCTATGGGGGGCAACACTCCTTCAGTGATTGCTCGCGCAAGGGGTGGGAGCCAGTTCGCCACCGAACAAAGAGAGGGGGCCGAGCGAACAGCGAGTGGCGGACGACCCGACCCCGACCATTGGGGAGGGGATGCGCCCAAATATAAAACACCCTCTCCTACCGTTTTATTCAGCAGGAGAGGGCATTTAGACAATACAGGCAAAACCGAATTACTTAGAACCAACCAGCCCCAAGCCCACGGAACGGCCAAGGAATACTAAGCAAAATCAAGGCCAAGCCGATGGCATAGTAACGCACAATGGTACGGTGCCCAAGTGGTGAAGGGATTTGCTTTTTGGCTTTGATATAGCCTACTGTGATCAAAGCAATAGCCAGCAACATGAGGACGATGTGCTCTACGGTATAGAAACGCAGCATAGAATCCTTCATGACACCACTAGCGAATTGAACCTTGGGGCTGATAAAATAGAGGATAAAGCCCAATAAAAGCTGTACGTGAGTGAAGATGAAGCCCAATAAGGGGAGTTTGCCATCGGGGTAGGCGGTTTGTTTGGACCATTTGCCCCAAGCGGTGACGATGGCTAAAATCAGAAAAATGAGTACCAACCAACGGAGCCCAGAGTGGGCATGAACGAGCATACTGTGCATAACTAAGTTCTTTTTTTTGCAAATATAGGAAATGCGACTGCGAGCGCGCGTAAAATTTTATATCTCCCCAAAACAATGCCTACCTTTGAGGAAATTAAACTTAGAGGATGCACAGATCTGGATTTGTAAATATCATAGGTAGGCCCAATGCTGGGAAGTCAACGCTGATGAATGCATTGGTAGGTGAGCGGATGTCGATCATCACAGCCAAGCCGCAAACGACCCGGCACCGTATTATAGGTTTACTGAGTGGTGATGATTTTCAGATTGTGTTTAGTGATACGCCTGGGATTATCAGTGATCCGGCCTACAAGATGCAGGAGGCGATGAACCGTTTTGTGGAAACCACCTTTGATGATGCCGACATTATGCTCTTTGTCGCAGGCATAGACGAGGTGTTTGAGGATGACGACCCCATCATGGAGCAGCTGCGTAAAATAAAGGCTCCTATCTTTTTGGTGCTCAATAAAATTGATCTCTCTAACCAGAAAGAGGTGGTGGCCAAAATAATGGAATGGCAAAAGCGAATTCCTTTCAAGGAGATTTTCCCACTGTCGGCTTTGCACCAGGAAGGCACGGCCGGTTTGTTGAAGATCATCACACAAAGCCTGCCCGAAGGGCCGGCCTACTACCCCAAAGACCAGCTGACCGACCGGCCGGAGCGCTTCTTTGTGAGTGAGATAGTCAGGGAAAAGATTTTGGAAATTTACCACCAGGAGATCCCTTATTCTGTAGAGGTTGTTGTTGATTCTTTTAAAGAGACTCAGACGAACCGGGGAGAAGACCTGATTCGTATCGCGGCTACCATCTTTGTGATGCGCCCTACGCAAAAGAGTATCATCATCGGTAAGGGTGGTGTATTGATCAAGCAACTAGGTACGGCAGCGCGCACTTCGCTGGAGACCTTCCTAGAGAGCAAGGTATTCTTGGAGTTGCATGTAAAAGTGAAAGAGAACTGGCGCGATGACGATCAGCTGCTGAAGCGGTTTGGGTATTAGAAAGCGGAGGGGGAACCACATAAGGCACCTGAGGGCACCTAAGGGCTTTGTTTTTTTTTAACACATAGGCACATTAGGGTTTCACATAGGCGCATAGCTTTTTTTGAACCATATCAGGAAACATCAGTAATTACGCTGCCAGGGCAAATTCATGAATTTACCCTGACTACCGAGATAGCAATTGATACCCTACCCACAACGTGAGCCCTTGATGATAGTATTCTCCGCCGTTGACGGGTTCTCCATTGATATCTGTAAACATGTATTCTTCAAAAGGGGTAAGGTCGCGACTGGCTCGTAAACCGATTATCCATTCCTTGATATGGTACTGCACGCCAAGGTTGAGTCCTATGCCAAGGGCGAAATCTTCGGAGAAGGCCCCTTCTTCATTAAGACCTCTAATTGGTTTGATAAACCTTTGGTCTAATAAAAAATTGACTTCCGGGCCAGCAGTAAACCGCCAGTTTTTGACACGATAAGTCGCTGCAATGGGAAGCGATAGGTAATCAAAAGTCATGCCTTCCAGTATAAAAAATTNCTCATCGAATTGCCAGACTTTGTGCACCCAGAGTAATTCTGCCTGCAAGCCAATTTTTTCGGAAAAGGGCGTGGACCACCATACCCCCAGTTGAGGCTGGCGAAAGACACTTGCTTTCTCTCCTCCGATAGCAAGATCAGGGAATGTCTCTTCGTACCCTCCCCTCACTTCACCGAGGTAAAAACCTAATTTAACACCAAATTGCGATTGAGCAAAACCGGCGGTAAGCAGTGATAAAAACACTGCGACAAGAAGTAGTACCTGTTTCATATCGTGTAGTTTAAGCTTTGATAGCATATCCTACCCAAAACACCAGTCCCTGATGGTATTGCTTTATTTCACCAATAGGCACACCTGAGAGTTCGAAGACCGTAAAGTTTTGGAAGCTGGTAAAACTACGGTGGTAACGAATACCCAACACCCAATCTTCTTTCTGATATTTAAGTCCGACATTAGCACCAAACTCCACGTTATTCTCCTTTATCTCTGTGCTGAGCATGGCTCCAGTCTCTCCTGGGTCTTTTAGCGTTGCATAAAGCATATAGCTAACTTCTGGCCCTAGCTCAACAGACCAGTGTTTATGAAAGCGGTAGGTCGCTAAAAGTGGTAGCGATAGATAATTAAAATTGGTATGATCAAGGTCTTCGTTAGTCGATTGGTACTTTAGGTATTTTTGGGTCCACAGCAATTCGGGTTGCAATACCAATTTTTCGGTCAGCGGTAAGGAAAGCCAAGCCCCTAGTTGAGGCCGAACACCTGTGGCCATTGGCAGACCGCCAGAATAATTCCCTTCTGTAAATCCATTGGGATAGCTCCCAACTTCGTCTACATTGGCAATATTCACACCTGCTTTGATGCCGTAACTGAACTGTCCTTGTCCGTAAATACAAAAGGATAACAAGACGAATGTGATCGTCAATAATGTTTGGTTTTTCATAAGAGAAGCGTTTTGCCTATAAAACGGTGTCACCGTATTTAGTATATTTTACAGCTAAATTTTAACAAGTAGAATTCGCGTTATTAAGTGGCGCTACTTCGTCGTTTCTCCTACAAACCAACTGTTAATATTTTCTTATCCTTTTAAAGCAAATAAACTTTCCGATCTTCGCGGCGTATTTTTGTATTCACCCTATCACCTAGTGTAAATACGTTTTTTCAACGCTACCTATTCTATGAAGTTTTTCTATACCCTAGCATTATCAATGCTTTGCAGTTTTGGTTGGAGCCAAATCCTGGAGCCCGTAAAATGGGAAATGACTAGTGAGTCAATCGGCAACGACGAGTATAACCTTGTCTTCACCGCACAGATTGATGCTGGCTGGAGTATTTACTCTCAATTCACAGAGGATGGCGGTCCTGTTCCGACTTCCTTTAACTTTGATGACGGAGATCATTATGAACACCAGGGAATAGTTGCTGAAAAAGGCAAGAAAAAAGAAGGGCCGGACCCCTTGTTTGACAATGTAACGGTCATCAAATTCACCAAGGGGCCTGTCGTTTTCACTCAAAAGGTAAAGGTTAGTGACTACAGTAAGCCCGTTGTCGGGTGGTTGGAATTCATGACCTGCGACGACGAGCGATGCCTCCCTCCTACCGAGATAGATTTCAGCTTCAAGCTGGAACCTGCCGCTGCGGCCCCTCAAGATACTCCTGAGAACGAACGCGCCGAAGCAGCACCTACCACAGACCAGGAGGCCCAAATGGTAGATGAAGCGGTAGCCCAAACCTCCGGCCGCAGTGGTCAGCCCATCACATCGGCCAAAGCTATCGAAGCCAACACCGCCACCGAAACCATCCTTCAGCCCGTGCGCTGGGAGGTACAGGTAGACGAATACGGCGACAAAGATTACGAGATCACCTTTACGGCTAACCTCCAGGAAGAATGGAACCTCTACAGTCAGGACACCGAAGACAATGGTCCCATTCCTACCGCTTTTTATATTCAGCAAGGTGACGAAGAGGTAATCCTACCTTTTCTAGAAAGCGGTGATTTGAAAGAAGGCATGGACCCCGTCTTTGGCGTAATCGTAAAAAAATACGACCACGGCCCGGTAACCTTTAGTAATCGTAGTACCGGAGAAAATCCGCTCAAGGGGGTAATCGAATACATGAGTTGCGACGCTACGCGCTGTATCCCTATGAATACCGATTTTGCGATCAGCTTCAATCCTTTGACCATTACGGTTGGTGATCCGGATGCCGTACCTACGGATGGTGCCGCTGAAACGAGCGTTCAACTAACCAGCGGATACGGCGACGAGGCCTTCCAAACCGCTATCGCGAATACAGAAACGCTAGGCGAATGCAACGATGAAGTAACCGTAGAATCCGGCAAAGGCATCTGGCAGATTTTTGGCCTTGGCTTTCTGGGCGGATTAATCGCACTGCTGACGCCTTGTGTATTTCCTATGATTCCTTTGACCGTTAGCTTTTTTACCAAAAGTGCAACGACGCGTAAGAAGGGCGTTTCTAATGCACTACTTTACGGCTTTTTTATCTTTTTGGTGTACCTACTCCTGAGTATCCCTTTCCACTTAATGGATACCATCGACCCGGATATACTGAACAAGATATCGACTTCGGTCCCGCTTAATATTTTCTTCTTTGCCATCTTTATTGTTTTTGCGATCAGCTTCTTTGGGTACTTTGAACTCACCGTTCCAGAAAGCTGGACCAACAAAGCCAGCTCGGCGGAAGGTTCTGGTGGCATTATCGGTATTTTCTTCATGGCCCTCACGCTGGCGCTGGTTTCCTTCTCTTGTACGGGTCCTATTTTGGGATCTTTACTCGTAGGTGCCCTTAGTGGCGACGGAGGAGCAATGCAGCTCACGGCTGGTATGGGCGGCTTTGGCTTGGCCTTGGCTCTGCCTTTTGCCATTTTTGCTGCCTTCCCAGGCATGATGAAGTCCTTGCCGAGATCAGGTGGCTGGTTGAATACCGTAAAAGTGGTACTTGGTTTTGTAGAACTGGCCTTGGCACTAAAATTCCTTTCCAATGCAGACCTTGTAGATCACTGGGGAGTCCTCAAAATTGAGCTCTTCTTAGGCTTGTGGATCCTGATTGGTATTGGCCTTGCGCTTTACTTGTTTGGTAAGATCAAGTTCCCACACGACAGTCCTATTAAAAAACTGGGGCCTATTCGGATAGGACTAGCTGTTTTGACCGTCGCTTTTGTGGCCTACCTTATGACTGGTTTCCGGGTAGATGCAGAAAAAGAAAGCTACCGACCACTGACCCTGCTGAGTGGTCTGGCACCGCCAGTATGCTACAGTTTCTGGCGACCTTGTGATTGTCCACAGCAGTTGGATTGTTTCAAAGACCTGGAAGAAGGATTGGCTTTCGCCAAAGAAAACAACAAGCCTGTAATGATTGATTTTACTGGCTACGCCTGCGTAAACTGCCGGAAGATGGAAGAAAACGTGTGGCCAGAACCAGAAGTCTATCCTTACCTGAAAGATGACTACGTAGTGATTAGCCTTTACGTAGATGATAAGAAAGAGCTGAAAGAACCTATGATGGTCACCACCACCAGCGGCCGCGAACGCGAACTGGATGAAGTAGGTGAGAAGTGGGCACATTTCCAGCAGATTTACTTCAACCAAAACTCCCAGCCTCAATACGTATTGGTCAGCCCTGACGGGCAGCGACTGAACAACCCGGTAAATTACACACCAGACGTAGAAGAGTACGCAGAGTTCCTGCGCTGTGGACTGGAGAATTTCCGCCGTTTGTCGAAGCAGTAGAGACATTTAATAGGCTCAAAAAACAATTCCCTGCATCGTGAACCGTTGTGGGGAATTGTTTTTTTTAGAGCAGAGGGGCTACAGGGAAAATAATTTCATCATGGACCACCAATACATCAACATTGCACAAGCTATCGTGCATTATTCAGGCCACTTCCTGGTGCCCGGTGTATTGGCATGGCTGTTTTTCAGATCCAATTGGCAGCGCGCCTGGTGGATCATGATTGCCACTATGTTGGTAGACCTCGATCACCTCCTTGCCGACCCATTGTTTGACCCCAATCGTTGTAGCATCGGGTTTCACTCTTTACACTCCTATTACGCCATTGCCATCTACGCGCTATTATTTTTCTTTCCTCGGTTTCGCATCATCGCTGTTGGCCTCCTTTTACACATGCTGACCGACTACCAAGATTGCTTGTGGATGTAATGGCTTGAGTATTTTCATTTTCAGGGCGTGCCCACTCCGTGGTCGCTACGTTACAGGGCTCGCTGCTCGCTCGGCCGGCTCTCCCGATGAAATCGGTAGAGCCGTCTGCCCTTCCTCACGGTCGGCCACCCTTCCACATCGCTCACGCATTCGGCGCTTTATCATTCTAAACGAAAGTATTTCCCGCCTTATCAATAAGATATGCGAACAATAAGTCTCCGTTTATCCTTACTTTTGTAGTCTATTTGTTTTGTAAACTTTCAATACGGCACCGCCGCAAGAACATGCTCGATGACAACCGCCCTTTGACGGATTGGCTCCCCATCACTAAGAAAGAAGTAGAAATGCGTGGCTGGGAAGAGGTGGACGTAATCCTCGTCTCTGGGGACTGCTATGTCGACCACCCTGCTTTTGGTACCGCTGTGATTGGTAGAATCATGGAGAGTGAGGGCTTACGAGTCGCTATCATTCCTCAGCCCAACTGGCAGGATGACTTGCGCGACTTCAAGAAGTTTGGTCGCCCACGTTTGTTCTTCGGAGTCACCTCGGGCTGTATGGACTCAATGGTCAATCACTACACTGCCTCCAAGCGCCGGCGTTCTACCGACGCTTATACTGCTGGCGGACACGCCGGTTTCCGTCCCGATTACGCGACGGTTGTTTATACTCAAAAGCTTAAAGAACTCTACCCCGATGTACCGGTATTAATTGGTGGCATCGAGGCTTCGCTGCGTCGGGTTACGCATTATGATTACTGGAAAGATGAGTTGTTTCCCAATATTTTGACTTTAAGCGGAGCCGACCTGCTAGTGTACGGTATGGGTGAGCAACCCTTGCGCGAAATCATCCGCCTGGTAAATCGTGGTGTACCTTTTGACCGACTCAACACTATCCCANAGACCGCCTTCCTTCAGGATAGAGAAGCAGAACCGCCCAAAAATAAAAACTGGGAAACACTAGAATTGAGTTCCCACGAAAAGTGCCTGAAGGATAAAAAAGCTTTTGCGGCCAACTTTAAACACATCGAGCAAGAGTCCAACAAAGTGCAAGCTCGTCGCTTGACGCAAAAAGTGAAAGACAACCTTTTGGTCATCAACCCGCCTTATCCGCCGATGATCGAAGATGAAATTGATGCATCTTTTGATTTACCTTATACTCGCTTGCCACACCCTAAGTACAAGAAACGGGGTACGCCTCCCGCTTACGAGATGATCCGTTTTTCGGTAAACATGCACCGGGGATGTTTTGGAGGTTGCAGCTTCTGTACCATTTCGGCACACCAAGGCAAGTTTATTGCCAGTCGCTCAGAGGAGTCCATCATGAAAGAGGTGGAAGTGGTGACCAAAATGCCTGATTTCAAAGGGTACATCAGTGACTTGGGCGGCCCTTCGGCCAATATGTACAAGATGAAAGGCAAGGTGCAGGAAATTTGTGACCGCTGTGTCGCTCCTTCCTGTATTCATCCCGTTATTTGTAGTAATCTCGACACCAGCCACAAGCCCATGACAGAGCTCTACAAAAAGGTAGATGCTCACCCTGAAGTAAAGAAAGCCTTTGTGGGCAGTGGTATCCGTTATGATCTACTCGTGGATGACTACAACAAGAAGAACGACGGCAGCCTCGACGAATACCTGGAACAGGTAGTAACCTGCCATATCAGTGGTCGACTGAAGGTAGCTCCTGAGCACACCAGTGATGCAACCCTAAGGATGATGCGTAAGCCTTCGTTTAAGCATTTTCATGCCTTCAAAAAGAAGTACGAAAAGATCAACAAAAAGCACGGATTGAATCAGCCTTTGATCCCGTACTTTATCTCCAGTCACCCCGGCTCTACCGCCGAAGAGATGGCCAACCTGGCTGCCGAAACCAAAGACATGGGCTTCCGCCTGGAACAGGTACAGGATTTCACGCCTACGCCAATGACCGTAGCCACCGTAGCCTACTACACCGGCCTACACCCCTATACCTTGCGCCCCGTATACACTGCTCGTAGCCCCAAAGAGAAAAAGCAACAGCATATGTTCTTTTTCTGGCACAAGCGTGAAAACTACCAGCAGATCAAAGACAAGCTCATCGGTATGGACCGTGAGGATTTGATCGAAAAATTACTGGCAGACAAAAAACGCCATGCCAAGCGCGAGACCATCAAAGGCCGCGTAAAAGCAAGAAGAAAAGGACACAAGGGGAGGAAGAAAAGGTAAGGAGAAGTTGGATGGTTAGATGGTTAGATGGTTGATGGTTTCAGATTTCATAATAGCATCAAACACCTCCGACCTCCGACTTTAAAAAGTGCCTACAACTTATAGCTCACCCCCAACAAAAGTTGGTCTGGTCTTAACTTAACCTCTGCGTCAATCAAGCTATTGGACTGCTGCTGAGTTGTGAGTAAAGGGTTCTCCAGAGATGCTTTTTGCCCGTAAAGTCGGCTGAACGTGATAGGTGCTTGTAAAACTACTCCTAACCGTGAAGTAATACGGTACTCAAACTGGGTCAAAAAGCTGCCCGTAACCCCCAACTGTGTCAATGTGAATGGAAAGCCTGCCGAGGTGCTGGGTACAGACCTGTAATGCAGAAAAAAGGGATCGATAGCAAGCCCGAAAGATGTTGTAAAACGCTGGCCAGAAAATGCGGTAACCCTTTTACTTAAAGCCCATCGTAAAGCCAGGCTTACCTCTCTTCTTTTTTCACCAGAAGTAGGTTCGAAAATACCCGTACTCGAATCTGACTTTACGACCTCAGCAGTACCATTATTGAAACTAGCACGGAGGATACCCCAGCTTTGCCGAACACCATTTGCGGAACGCTTTTCGATACCTATGTATGGGCTAAGCCTAAAATCTTGCCTAAGGGCATAATAATTGGTAAGCGTATTATTTTCGTAAAATCTAGCGACTGACGTTTTAGTAAACAGGTCACTGCCCACCAAACCTGTGGTTAATCTGATCTCAGAATTCTGGGCAAAAGTTGTGAATAGAGAAAGACAAAAACAAAGAGAGAGGAAGTTGCGCATGTTTGAATTAGTTTAAGACGAAAACGGATTGGATGAGATTCCTATTTTTCTTTAACATAATTCAAGATTAGATCACCACTAATCTTTCGTCTCCAAAAAAACGAGTAATTCTTTTTCTGATTTCATGTAACCACCAGGGGCACCGATTGGCTGTAGATCGGGGGTTAACTTCAAGAAGCAGGGTTGGAAATTATGTCCGTAGCTTTTTTGCAATTCAGTATTAACCTCGCCTTGGGTTTGTCCATTTTCTGATAATTTCCGGTCATCGGTCATTAGCAATATACAGACATATTGCTCAAGTACAGTCTTGAGTTCGGGAGCGTAGAGCAAACCTTCTGTTTTTCCAGTTGGACTTGCGTAGGCAGCAAAAATGAGCAATATGGGTTGATTCTTTTTAGCAGCAACCTGGATGCCCTCTTGATAATTGGTGAAAAACTTGACCGTTTTCTTCCTATCATTATTGCAGGAGGCTAACAATAACGAGGTCAACAACAATAGGGAAATTAGCTTATTCATTGAATAATCGTTGCATTAATATTCTTGTTTAGCTAAATAGAATAGCAGAAGGATTCCCCTTAGATGCCTCGGCCTAGCGCTGTGGAAGGGTGGCCCGGCGCTGACGGGCCAGACATATTGTGCCACTGGTGAGTAGCGCAGCACGAGCCATTGGCGCAATATGGCCGAGCGAACAGCGAGCCCTGTAACATAGCGACCCGACTCAAGGAGGGTAGGCCCCAAAAACCAACCATCGAACTAACCGACCATCGAACCAACTACTTCACCGCCTCGTACATCAACTGAACATCTTCGAGGGAAAACAGTGCGCCCAGGCCTGTCTGAAAGTTCAATTCCTGGTCGCCTTGCAATTTCACGAAACGAAAACCGTAAGTAGCTGTACTGTCAATCACGGATTGGTAAATAAAACCGGCCACTTCCTCCTTGACAATCTTATTGAAATAGCGATTGTCTCGAACATTCTCCAGATGTTCATTTTTGAGGTGGGCAATATCATTGGTGATTGCGGGACCATAGAACAGCTGGATGCTGTAATCACTGCCTCCCTTTATGGTAAGATCGCTTACTAGTGCTGATTTGAGGCTACCCACTTTTACCTCCGCATCAGGAGGTGCTAAAACAGAGACGGATACTCCGTAGGGCAGTAAATCCAATGGCTGCCAACCCCGAACGTGACCGTCGGCAGAGCAGTTGCTAAGGGAGAAGACCATAAAGAGACAAAACGCAACAAACAGGCTGCGAGATAAAGCGGTCATAGTTGTTTACTTTTGGTGTTGAGGTCGCAAAATTGATTCTCTGATGTCTTTTGCACTTGAAGTCAAAAAATCACGCTCTGCACCTGTAACTAACAATTTTCGTTTCCGTTTGATCACAAAAAATTGCAGCGAAAGTTAAAATCCTGTACATCGTTTTAAACCGAAAGGCAAGAAAAGACAATTCGGGCAATTGACCAACAAAAAATTTTAAGAACCGCAGAAAAAGCCTATAAATGTCTTAAAAGCTTTACTTTTGTCGCGATTAAGCACGAAGCCAGTAACTGGAGTATGATTCAAAGCCTGCACATAAAAAATTATGCCCTCATTGAGGTGCTCAATATCTCCTTCCCTGAGGGCCTGACCATCATCACTGGTGAGACGGGTGCGGGAAAGTCTATCATCCTAGGTGCACTCGGACTAATTATGGGAGAGAGAGCCGACACCAAAGCGCTCTATGATCCTACTACAAAATGTGTGATTGAAGGCCGATTTAGAGTAGGCGAATACGGCCTACGGGATTTTTTCGTGGACAATGACCTCGATTACGAAGACGAACTCATTATCCGCCGCGAAATCACCCCTAGTGGCAAAAGCCGGGCCTTTATCAATGATACGCCAGCTAACCTGAAGCTACTGCAAAGCCTGAGTGCCGTATTAATCGACCTGCACCAACAATTTGACACCCTAGATATTCATCAGATGGGTTTCCAGCTGAGGTTATTGGATGCGCTGGCCGAAAACAAAACATTACTCAAAGATTACCAGGAAGGCTATCGGGCTTATAGCAAAACTAAATCTCGGCTAGAGCAGTTGCGCAACCAAAACGCAAGTGCTAACCTGGAGCTAGAATTCAAGCGATTTCAGTTTACTGAACTGCAGGAAGCCGAACTGTTAGCCGATGAACAAGAAAGCCTGGAGACAGACTTTGCCAGCCTCAGCAACGCCGAAGACACCAAGCGTTCGAGTGCCGAAGCTTTTCAGTTTTTGTGCGAAAGTGAGCAATCCATCGTTGATCAACTACAGACGCTCACCCAATCATTGCAGAGTTCTGCCAAAGTGGACCCCGTAGTATCCGAACTTCAGGAACGGCTCCTTAGCCTAACCGAAGAACTCAATGATATAGGTACTGCGCTAGAGCGCCATGCCGAAGCTACGGACTATGATCCCGAACGGATTCAGGAGATGCAGGCCCGCCTAGACATGATCTACCGTTTGCAGAAGAAACACCACGTCACTAGTATTGAAGAGCTTTTGACTATCCAGGAGGGGCTACAAAAGGATTTAAGTCTTTTTGAAAATGTTGACGAGCAGATCGAGCAACTGACCAAACAGGTCGAAACCGCAGAAAAGAAGCTGCGCCAACAAGCACAAGAACTCAGTAAAAAACGCCGGGCAGTAGGCCCAACTTTTGCACAGGAAGTAGCCATTACCCTTGCTGACTTGGCAATGCCCGCCGCTCAATTGGTGGTTGACATCCAGGAATTGCCGCAACTGAGCCTTACTGGCTTGGATGAAGTGCAATTTCTTTTCTCTGCCAATAAAGGTAGTGCCCCCAAGCCGATTAAAAATGTTGCTTCTGGTGGCGAATTATCGCGCCTTACTTTGGTCACGAAATCGTTGGTGGCCAGTGCAATGGCGCTTCCAACCTTGATCTTTGACGAGATTGATGCAGGCGTATCCGGCGATGTGGCCCTCAAGATGGGGTATATCCTGCGAAAGCTCAGCAATCACCACCAGGTAGTCGTCATTACCCATTCGCCGCAAGTGGCTGCCCGGGCAGATGAGCACCTCTTTGTCTACAAAAAAGAAGACGGCGATCGCACCATGACCAAAGTACGACAGCTGGCCGCCGAAGAGCGCGTGCGGGCTATCGCTGTTATGCTGAGTCAGAATCCACCTAGTAGTTCTGCCTTGGAGAATGCAAAAGAGCTGATTGGCTGAGAATAGCAATGGGCATTTCTTATCTTCGCGGATCAGAAAAACATCTGTTATGCGAAATGTATTTTTACTCTTAGGCCTATGCCTGACGCTTTCTCTAACTGCTCAAATAGAACTACAGGAGGCAACCATGCTTGGCAACTGGG
This sequence comes from Lewinella cohaerens DSM 23179, assembly GCF_000379805.1. Taxonomy (GTDB): domain Bacteria; phylum Bacteroidota; class Bacteroidia; order Chitinophagales; family Saprospiraceae; genus Lewinella; species Lewinella cohaerens. The sequence goes on from NZ_KB903535.1 coordinate 108,578, forward strand.
ACGACCCCAACCTAGTGGGCTCTTCTGCTTATGACAACACCTACAATGATGTTTGGGGCCTAGCCATTGGTGGCCGAGAATACGCCGTGATTGGATCTACTGCTGGCACCCATTTCCTGGATGTCACCTTCCCTGATGATATTCGCCAAATGGATTTTGTGGCAGGTGGCTCTGTGGGGCCTTCTATCATCCATCGCGATTTCCACCATTACGGCTGCTACCTATATGCTGTAGCGGATGAAGGTGGTAATAGCACCTTGCAGATTATCGACATTAGCACCTTGCCAGATTCGGTATCGGTAGTGTATGATAGTGCGGAAACCTTACAGCAAGCACACAATATTTTCATAGACAGCCTACAAGCCAAGCTCTATTGCTTAGCCGCTTACGGGGGTACGGCAGGAGGATCAGCAATGCGTATCTACGATATCAGTGAGCCTACAACGCCAGTCTACCTGGCCGAATACTCCAATTTTGGTGGACTTTCGGTAGGGCATGTTCACGATGCTTATGTTCACGACGGGCTGGCCTACCTCAATTGTGGTTATGATGGCTTCGCGATGGTAGATTTCACCGACCCTATGAATCCCCAGACATTGGGGGTAATGGAGGACTATTCCTTCTCTGGTTACAACCACTCGGGCTGGCCCAGCAACGATGGTCAGTACTACTATCTCGGTGATGAAAACCACGGCTATCCCATCAAAGTGATCGATGTGAGCGACCCAACGGACTTATTGGACATTGGTGTGCTGGCTTCGCTAAACCCTGATTTGTCACAAACCATTCCCCACAACCAGATTGTTGCCTGTAACTACCTCTACGTATCGTACTACTATGATGGGCTCATGGTCTATGACATTTCTGATCCTTCAAGCCCTGTACCAGCATATTATTACGACACTTCTAATTGGGCATTCGATAACAATTATCGCGGAGCCTGGGGTGTCTATCCGTTTTTACCATCTGGCAATATTCTTGTTTCAGATATGCAAAAAGGCTTGTTTGTAATACGAGGCCCGGAGACCGAGTGCTATCAGCAAACAGAAAGCGTACTCAACTGCGGCATTGTCAACAGTACGGAACAACCAACGTGGGCCGGGGAAATAAGCATCTTCCCACAACCGGCATCCAGCGCTATCAACTTGCAACTTCCACAAAGTGCAACGACTACGGAAGCCAAACTCCACCTACTCAACCTAAGTGGCCAAGTGATACATACCTTTACCACAACGACCTTGAGTACAGGCAGCACCTCACTCGCCTTACCCACCTTACCGAACGGGATGTACCTGCTAGACATCCAGGCAAAGGAGTGGCAAATGACCCAGAAAGTGATTGTTCAAAATTGATCATTTTTTGTTTTGGGGCCATGCCGGTATTGGCGTTGCGGTGCAAACGCCAATACGGCACCAGGCTATCCACTGCTCCGTAAGGGCGGGTTTGAAACCCGCCCTTACAGCGCAGCTACTATCCTATTGTCCTTGCGCCATCCTGGCACCGAGCTCCGGCCTCACGGCCTGCGCACTGGTTCAAAAGCGCATGATCAAAAAGTCCTCTATGCAAGGAGTTTTTTGTGAATCATGAAACACCACGCAGCTTAACTCCCAAACCAAGCTTTTCTACTACACTGGCGCCAAAGAACTTGGATACGCTAAAATCTCACGTAAATTAGTCTTTAACACTCTTCTACTGCCGCAATGAGTTCGTAACTTGCGCGTTGTACCTTGATACCATTACCTAATGAGCGTGTCCTTTACTGACTTATTGCCGCTGCGGTTATTTGCCATTTTTTGTCTGCTCTCCCTGAGCTTACAAGCACAACGGCCAGCGTCTACGATCCCCAATCAGACGGGGGGCAACACCTCCAACAGCGGCCAACGAGGTGGCGATCAACGCGAAACAGCACCCGACACCTTCGGCATCTTTATTTTCCACGTAGACAACCCCAACGAAGAACGCCCCTACAGCGACTCGCTACTTACGACCTTTCATCAATTCGACCCTACCCGGCAACTGCCTGACGACTATGCCAGTCTGGGCATTTTGGGTTCTGCCCATCAGCCCCTGGTTTATCAGGGCGAAGACCGAGGTGGCTTTAGCTTGGGTTGGAACCAGTATGACCTTTACCATATCAATGGAAGGACCATGCCTTACTACCGCCTGGAACGCCCCTATACCGATCTGAAATTTGTACAGGGATCAGAACAACAAGACAATATCATCAGTGCCAAATTCAGTCGAAATTTCGCCAATGGCATCAACTACGCACTAGATTACCGAGCGATCACTCAGGAAGCCTCGTCCAGTCAGTATCCTAACCAACGCAACCAAACACGAGCACTAGCTACTGGCTTTTGGCTCCACAGCAAGGGAGGCCATTATGACGGTTTCCTCAGTTATTCGGCCAACACCACCAATGCGGAAGACAATGGCGGCATCATCACCCTACCGGAAAGTGGCGGAGAATTTGATTCCCCCGCTACCGCCGAAGTGTTTCTTGACGATGGTCAAAGCCGTTATGCTTTGCGAGAAATAATGTACACCCACTACTATCGCTTTGGCGGGCAAGTCGACTCTACCGGGCGGTCACGCCGCGCATTCACCCTATCACATCAGTTTGACTATGATAAAAACACCTATCGCTTTGCCGATGAATACACCTTAACCGACACCACCTTCTACCAGCGCTTCCCCAGTTTATTACAGGATATTCGCGGTGCGCGCTACTTTGTAGAGCAACGCTCAATAGAGAACAGTTTTCGCCTGAGTACCTTCCGCTTAGCTGACGGTAACCGCCAACGCCAGCAAAAAGACCTGGTGGAAGTAGGCCTCACCCATCGCTACAACGACGTTCGGATGGAACCCACAGATACTGTGGTGAATAATTTGCTCCTTACGGGAAAAATTGGTATTCGCCCAGGCGACCGGCTCCGTTTACAGATAGAAGGTTTGCTCGCCCTTTGGGACCAAGTGGGAGACTTTAGCCTCAAAGGCAGCTTGGATATCGATTTAAAAAAAGCGGGCATCTTGCACCTCGAAGTCCGCAACCAGCTCTACTCTCCTACTCTGTTAGAGGGACGTTTCTGGCTCACCCAACAGGAACTGTACCGCAGCAATTTTGACAAAACAGTATCCAATAAACTTGCCGCCAGCTATCGCTTGGAATCGATCGGAGTTGAACTGGGAGGCACTTACCACCTACTCAATAACTTCATCTATTTCGACAGCACTGCCGCACCGCAACAGACCGGTACTCCTCTAAGTATCCTGCAGCTCTCAGCTCAGAAAGATTTCCGCTTTGGTGCTTTTAGCTTACGTAACCGCGTAGTTCTACAGCAAACCGACGATGAGTTTCTGCGCCTACCGAGCATTTTTGCCAAACACAGCCTCGTCTATAACGGTCTCTGGTTCCAGGTCCTCAATGTGCAAATTGGCGCAGACGTAAGATATACGACGGCCTTTCAGCCCGATTATTACAATCCACTTATTGCTCAATTTCAGCTACAAAATCGCCAAGAGGTGGATTTCTTCCCTAACGTAGATGCTTATTTCAGTTTCCGTGTATCGCGTTTTAGGGCCTTCATCAAAGGAGAGAACCTCTCTACCATCTGGGCGCCAGATCAGCGGTTGTTTCTTTCTGCATTTTACCCCTGGCCTTCGTCGGCGCTACGCTTTGGGGTCAGTTGGCGGATGTTGGACTAGGGAGATTTTTTGAATATTAATCATGAGACAAGTCTAACAGACCAATTGCCACTCGTTGAAAGCCAAACACCATTGGTTGAAAAAATAAGACTTCTTGGTTCACGGTGCAGATATTGGGATAAAAAAAATGAGAACCCATTTTCTGCTCTTCTTTTTACTATTTCAATACAGCCTCGGTCTTAGTCAGTCCGATGATTTAGCATTTACGGTCAGCATCGAGGATGTTACCCCTGTCAACTGGCCTGGTTTGCATTCTTTCGCTTTCGCTGAATGGCAAGGATATTGGATTATTGTAGCCGGGCGTAGCAACGGTCTACACGGCTTTTTCCCTTTTACGGGTTTCCCCGAACAAACAGCGAATAACCAAATCTGGGTACTTGACCCAGTTACTGGCGATCTATGGCAAAAAGGGTTGGAAGACTTAGATGCCTCTGTTGCAGCTCCATTGCAAAGCAGTAATCCTCAATACGTACAAAAAGAGGACAAACTGTACGTTTTTGGCGGTTATGGTAAGGATGCGGCGACCGATCTGTTTGTAACATTTGACCAGCTTACCGTAATGGATTTACCAACTTTGGTAAACGCGATACAAAACGACACCAATATTGCGGAAGCCGTGGATAGCAATACCGATGAGCGGATAAGATTATGCGGCGGAGAAGCACATCAATTGGGCGAGTGGACTTACTTGGTTGGCGGCCATGATTTTAATGGATTATACAGCCAGAGCGGAGCGCCTGCCTTCACACAAGAATACAGCAGTGAAATTCGTAAATTCCGATTAACGACCGATACGGAAGGTACTCCTCAGATTATTGATTATGAAGCCTTTGGTGATCCTGAGTTTCATCGGCGTGACCTCAGTGTAGCTCCTTGTGTACTGGAAGGTGGTGAAGAAGGCCTTTGTGCTTATGGTGGTGTCTTCCGACCTGAGGCAGACTTACCGTACCTACACCCTATCTACATCAGCGAAAATGGCATCGAAATCAACGAAGACTATGAACAACTCATGAGCCAATATACTTGCCCGATTCTTCCTGTTTACGATATGGCACAAGATGAGATACATTCGGTTTTCTTCGGTGGTCTGAGTTTTCACACCTATGATACAGAATCGCAAACTTTTGTAGAAGAAGAGCTAATCCCCTTTATTCCTTCTTTCACCATGATGAGCAGAGCTGCTGATGGCACCACTAAGGAGCAAGTACTAAATACCGAATTTGATGAATTACTAGGCACTAATGCCAAGCTGGTATTGCTCGAAGATGTCCCCCTTTCTTCCGAAGGTGTTATTGACCTCAATAGCATCACTGAAACACAAGAGGTCGCCTATATCTATGGTGGCATCAAAGCAGTCATTCCCAACATTACGCCAAGTAGTGCAAGTAACCGACTGTTTAAGGTTTCGTTACATCCCAATATTTCTACTGCCAGCAGTGAAGTATTGGTTGATAGAGAAATGGCGAAAATCCAACCTAACCCGTTTAGCTATACCGTTCAACTACAATGGTTATTACCAAGTACGAAGGTGGATGCACTACTAACGGATGCTTTGGGGCGCCCTCTACTTGACCTAAGCGCAGCAAGCACCGAAGAGATCAGTAGGAGAACAGAAAACATGTTAGCCAATTTACCTGGCGGATATTATCAATTATTACTTCGCAATCATGATTGGCAGCAGCGATTGCCAATTATAAAGCAATAGCAGGGCTGCTTTTCTGATGCTCGCTTTATTTTATAAAAGCAACACTCATTCAAGGAACCATTTGCGAAGGTCATTCCTAAAAATAGTGTTATTATTGAGGCTATTATTCATTATTGAATTGCTCTAAAACGCACTTATGCGCATCCACTTAGGCCTCGCTCTTCAGGACCAGGTACTTCCAACTCCTCAAGCATTAACAGTAGGAGAAATGTATTGCAGCCCCCGGCAACTACTCGTTTGGTTAGAAGACCATCTGGGGCTGCGGCAGCCAGAAGAAAATGTGGAGCATTTACGTATCGAGCAGTACCGGCAAGCCCTCAAACACCATCTCCAACAGCACCCAAAGGCATTTTATCACGCTTCCTTCGTAGCCGACGATATGGGCACAGCAGCCAGTATCCTCGACCGACGCGACGAGCTATTGCTTGCAGGCTGTGATCTCGGCAATACCGATATCCAGTCGGGTCGCTTGTGCGCGCTAATGGAAATTGAAGGTCTATTTACCGCTAAGGATACAGCTTTCCATTTGCTGCCCGGCCGCGCGGATCGGCTCGTAGCAGTTTTGGCGCAAGCCGAACGGATTCCTGCTTTTTTAGATACGCTTATCCTTTGCGACGAGCGACATCTTTTTCCGCCCTTTTGGCAAAGATTTTTCGAAGCCCTCACAGCACTAAACCTGAAAATACAGGACGTAGAAGACTTTCCTACGCCGGATTTGGCAACAGACTTGGGGCAATGGCAGGCTTTCCTGCATGGAACCCTAGCTAAGCCAGCACCACTACGAGGTGATGGTAGTCTGCTCATTATGAATGGGTTTCGGGAAACTCACCTGGCGGCCTATCTTGCTCGTTTGCTACAAGAAAATACGGCCTTTCGGCCCTCGCTCCTGCTCCCTCAAGCGAACCGTACCCTCGACAGTGCCTTCACCCTAGAGGGGCTCCCTAGCCTGGGTGTGCCTGCAGCATCGCTGGCTCGGCCCAGCTTACAAGTACTCAAACTGGCTCCCGTATTTTTGTGGCAACCAGTGGACCTTTATAAAATCATGGAGTTTGTCTCGCTAGCTGTCAAGCCGCTCGATGCCGGGTTGGGGCAAAGAATTGCAGCCTTTTTAGCGGACACACCCGGGCTATTTTCCGGCCGTTGGTACGGAATGATTCGCGACTATTTTGAAAAAGAACTCCCCCAACGCTTAGGCCCTAAAGGCACCAAGCGAATAGCGGCTATCCGAGCTGAATTTGACTTTTGGTTCAATCGCCAGCGTGCTGATAGCCGCCAGGAAAAGGTAGCGAAGCAGGAGGTCATGGCCATCTATACCCACTTACAGGAATGGGCCACCAACCTGGGTAAGGAAGAAGGAGCAGCAACCTTGCTGGTCTTGTCTGCCCAGGCTCGTCGTATTGTTGAGCTACTAGCAGCCTTGCCAGAAGACGAGCTCGGTTATCTCGAATTAGAACGCATCGTTCGTACCATTTATGAGCCGGCCCCTTTGGAGTACCAGGCTGCCCAGGCCCATCATTTGCCTCTCGTCCATCAGGCCGGTGCTGTCGTAGGCCCCGTGGACAAGCTTGTCTGGTGGGACTTTTTTGAAAGAGAGCCTGACTATTTTTTCTCGCGCTGGTACCCCGCAGAGCTTAAGGAGCTGGCTAAATTTGGCGTTCAGCTAGAAGGACCTGACCAACAGAACCAACGTTTGGTGGCTCAGCGAAAACGGCCCTTGCTATGGACCAAAAAGCAACTTATCCTCTGCCAGCCTGATTTTTGCGAAGGCCAGGCAGTAACACCTCATCCTCTCTTAGGTGACCTCATGGCTGCTTTTGGGGAAGATCTTTCCGCCATCAGCATTCATCTCGACAAAGATACCACCGCCACCGCCTGGTCAGCAGCCTTTCAATTGCCCGCCTTCACCACATTACAACCACAACCACTGGCCAAGCCCCAGCCCTTCTTGCGGGTAAAAGACAGCCTACGCGGGCGAGAAGCTGAAACCCCAACCAGCCTTGAGCGCTTGCTGTACTATCCTTACCAGTGGGTATTCCGCCATCATATCAAACTGCGGCAATCCAGTATACTGAGTGTTGTACAAGACAACCGCCTGTTGGGAAATTTAGCTCATCGCTTGCTGGAAAAGCTATTGGCACAATCGTTTAAGCAATGGTCAAAAAATGACCTTGATACTTGGATTCAGCGAGAAATACCGCCGCTTCTCGAAAAAGAAGGTGCTACGCTACTGCTTTATGGGCGCGAACCTGAGCGCATTGCATTTACCAAGCAGATGAAATACGCCGCTTGGAGCCTGATCAATCTTATCAAAGAAAACAAATGAGAGGTACTGGCAACAGAAGCCGTCGTTCAAGGAACCATTAACGATTTACCCATCAATGGTCGTGCTGACTTGGTATTAAAAAGAGGTGAAGAACGAGCGATTATAGACCTCAAGTGGCGGGGAAAGGCTCGACATACCAATCTCTTGAGCAGCGGGGAAGATATTCAATTAGCATTGTACGCAAAGCTTTTGGAACCAGCTTCTACCTGGGCACACACCGCCTATTTTATCATTGAAAAAGGACAACTACTAGTACGTAACACGCGTGCTTTCAGCGGTGTACAGCCAGTACTCGACGAATTAGATCACGAAGGAGTATACGAAGCATTACTGGAAAAAATCAACGCTACCTACCAGTGGAGATTACAGCAACTCGAAAACGGGGAGGTAGAAATCCGTTGTGAATACACCCACCAAGACTTGGAGGATCACTATGGCGAAGTCCTTTTGGAATTATTGGAAATGAAAACGACGGACGCCTTTTTTGATGACTACCAGGTCTTGATCGGTGCGCTTTCTTAGAATACTAAACAGCCCTTGCCAGAAAAGTGGTTTGTTCTCTCAAAAAGTCCTCGTAATAATACAAATAGGTCTCGTAATATTGCTTATTGTTATTTAAATAGTGCAATCTCTCCAGCGTCGATGATTGATGGAAGGTCGTCTTGTCACGCCCTTTTGTACGATTTTCCTCTGCAAACATCTCTTGAGCCTCTACAATCATTTTCGAAGTTTCAAAAGAAACTTCAATAATATCGATCAAACTCCAATTTGCATAAACAGCATGTGCTGTTCTTGAGGCTTCTATGTTATTAGACTTGGTATTTGTCCAGGTTTCGAGTGCTCTTTTGGTAATCTCCAACTCCCTAAGCAGGTTATCCGAAAATGCTTTGAAATGAGTATTGCATACAAGTTGGAGCAAAGGACTTAGCTTATCGAGTTCTTCTATACTATTCGCCAGTGTCTGAGTAATTTGGCAAGATTGATCAGAAGACAATTTTCTTACCGCGCCTAAACGCACCCATTTTTTGGTGGCAACAATTTTTACGATTGCAGTGGACAAAAAAGTTATTCCAGGAAAAAGATCACTAACGTTAATATCTATTTCGATGCTTTGAGAAACATCCTGAAAATCTAATAACTGAGTGATTTGAACGGCTCCGAAGTCTTTTAATAGCGGAGGGTGGCTTGTTGTAAACTGATAAGTGAGCATGTGTGTAGGTCTGTATGTGTTGTTACTAAGGCATTTACAATATAGCAACTTTAGCTTAAATGGCGCTTTAGTGTGCTTTGTAAAGGAACTATACCAAAACAAATTCCTACTGTTAATGTCATCCTATCCCTAAAAGGTAAGTGATTAGTAATTTTTTTTCCACTTATTTATCTCTACAATAAAAAAGGCAACTGGTAAAGTACCAACTGCCTGCATAAAGCCTTGGCAGCCGTAAGCTTTATAGAAAGCATACTACCTCAAAGGCCACGGCTTCCCCGCCGTTCTTTTTCTTCTGGCACGGTCAGGAAAGTTAGTTCTTTGTCCAACCAACCATCCAGATTTCCATACCAATCCATATGTGGAGAAACACTATTGCAACCTCCGGCCTTGGGAGCACACTGGGTTTTTTCCCAGTGATAAAGACAAGCCGGACAACGTCCGCCGGTCGAAAAAACATCCCAAGTATGACCACAATGGCATTTCCAATGTTCTTTTCCATCAGGGTGCCATCCACAGCTTGGACAGCTGACCTCTTGATCAACGTTTTTCATGTGATATCGTATTTCGTTTCTGCTCTGCTTGGGTACCTGGTTGCCTATCAAAGAGATAGGCTAACGGTTTCTTAGTATTAATTTACGGGAATCCTCAGAAATAGTTCCAAAAACGAATAACGATTTTCTGAAAAACCTTTTAAAGAGGATGTAGTGCTGCATAATAGATCAGGTACCACTCTTGTCCTCCCAGGCGAGAAAAACGGCGTTCCATACCGTACTGTCCGTTTTGATGAATAATCCTTTCAATAACCAGATCATCTCCTAATCTTGTAAACTCCGACCGAAAACTGCTGCTCGCGTCGAAGCTGCGATGTATTTGCCAATCTTCTTTTTCCCAACGAAAATTAATGCTGTGATCTTCAGGTCGGGAGGACACTCCCTGCAGAGGAAACTGGATATGCACCAACTGGTACTCGCTATCCGAATGAAACAATTGATAAAACACCTCAAAGTCGGGTAACTCCTCTCTTGTCTCTTCCTCTTCCGATTGCGGCTGTGTATCTTGGCAAGCAGTATGCAGCAAACCAAGAACTGTTAACAAAAGTAGTACGCGGAAATAGTTCATAAAAACAAATCACTTCAATGTTAGGAATGGCGATTAAATAAATAGTGTTTTTGATGAGAATGAATTTTGGTACTGAACGAGGCAAAAAACGTAGGCGATGCAGCGCATCAGCGAGGCTTTTTAACGAAGTGCAGTGTCAAAATTCATTCATTAAGAATGCTGATTTATTTATTCAACATTCCTTAGAGGATATTCTTGCTCCCATTCCAGTAAACATTCCAACAAGGATGCTTCGCTAGGTTGGCGGGCAATTCTATACTCTTTAACGGCTGCCTCTGAAAAAGTTACAGCAGTGGTGTTTCCTATCCCTATTAATCGTTGAGTAGGCTGTATGGCATAGCATTGCCTATAAGCCTCAAAATTGAGTGGACTGGTGAAGATCAAATAATCTGCCGGCCCTAACTCAAAGTCCTTAAGTGGCTGATTATCATAAACAATGAGCGCTTGACATGACGTATTTTCACCAAGCAATTTCTCTACAGAAGCCCGCGATTTGCGTGCTTGTACAAAGACGACACTTTCTTGTTGAATAATTTTTCGGAATTCTTTGGCTGTAGCTATTGGATCTCCATTTCCGCTAAAATCAGGAGAGTATCCATGCGCTTTTAAACTTCGCGCTGCACTAGCTCCTAAACAGGCTAGCAACTGGCCTTTTCGGAGTGACTGCTGTTGTAGAAACATCTCTACTCCTTTAGCACTATAAAAAAAAAGCCAGGAAGCCACGGGTACGTCTTCCACTTTGACTGGTGTAAATTGAAGCAAGGATTGCGCTTCCAATGTCCACCCTTCTTCTGACCGAAGTTGGTGAAATGGACTCGCTGGCTTTAATTTTCGTGAAAGAAATACCCGTGGCACTGATTATGCTGTTTATTCTTCTTCCAATGAAGCTATCGCATCTTCTGCTTCTATGAGCTGAACATTAGTAGCAATAAACTGCTTGTCTTCATTTTTATCGAGGGTGAATTCTACTTTATCTCCCACAAGTAGATCATTAAAATCTAATTCCTTTACACTTGTATAGTGAAAGAAAAGATTATTCGGTGGGAATTTAATGAAGCCATAACCATTTTTCAAGCTTAGAATTTCACTATTATGAACCTCGCCTACATCACCATCGTACTCTTCTTCCCTTGGCTCGGGAGCATCATCGTTTTCTGATTCAAATACCGGATGATTGCGCCTTTTGCTCTCCCCTGGTACAAAAATATTAGTAATTAATGGGTCATTACGCCGCAGGCGATTATCAATAATTTCGTGCATCGGTACTGGGTACGACGACTCTTCGAGTAAGTCCTGTGAGGTTCTCGTCACCATAGTTTTACCCATATCGTTTGTAAACTCAAAATCCCATGAAAGAATCATTACCCGAGTTCCTAACGTATTGAGCTTGCGTACCAGTGGTAAAAAATCCCCATCACTGGCAATTAAAACAACTACATCAAAGTGCTTGTAAACAGCATTTTCATAAGCCTCCAAAGCTAACCAAACGTCGATACCTTTTTCTTCCCGACGGCCATTTGTGTTTTTTAACGGCAGGTAGTGTGTTGTTACACCTGCGGACATTAAAATATCGTCAAAAACCCGATCCCAATAAAGTACCGCTCCACGTTGATGGGCTTCCTGAGCACTCAGCCGACCTCGGAAATAGTGAGCATCTACAATGTGGCAAACCTCCGCTGAGCTTTGCTCTCTATCCGCTACTTCTTGCTTTATAAACTTATGCAACCCAGTGATACTCAGTCGTCTTTGTCGAGGATGATCGTAGTTATAGTAATTACTTACATGTAAAAAATAATTCCCGTCATAGAAGACGCCGATTTTAGTCATTTTACTTTGCATACCTTAGTTACTAACTTTTATATTTTTATTAAAATATAGGTTTTCCATTACTCCTTTGCAAAAAGCAATTAGCCTTTCAGTGACTTTATCGCTTCTTCAGCCAACTCAAAACGAGTACTTGAAGACAACCGAACTTGTTTGAGCGGAGCCGTCGCCGTTTCTGCATAAGCTGCCCAAAGATGATAATTTCCTTCGTGATCCTTCGTGCAATATGCCCCTAATGGCAAATGGCAACCACCATCTAGTAATTTCAACACTCTCCGCTCCACATTCGTACAATCCGCTACCTCTTGCTTGTGCAACGCCCGTAATTGGCGGCGTAATTCTTTATCACTCTCCCGAACCTGGAAGGCCAAAACCCCTTGGGCAGGTGCAGGAATAAATTCTTTAGGGTCAAATTTTATCACATCAAATTCACTTAAATCCAGTTCCAGCCGAGTAATACCAGCACCAGCAAGAATAATCGCATCAAATTGCCCCTGACGAAGCTTATCGATACGCGTCGGAACGTTACCTCTAATATCTTTAAGCACCAAGTCCGAACGAAAATGCAATAATTGTGCCTTACGCCGAGCCGAAGATGTGCCAACCACAGCTCCTGTCTCCAGTTGTAATAATTTATTCGTGACACTCACCTCCTTACGAATGAGCAGCCAATCCGTAGGGTCTTCCCGGTAGGAAACGGCTGTAATAACCAAGCCTTCAGGTGAAGTTGTAGGAAGATCTTTCATAGAATGAACCGCAAGATCAACCTCTTCGCTTAGCAGTGCGTCCTCAATTTCCTTGGTAAAAAAGCCTTTACCTTCAATTTTATCAAAACTTAAGTCCTGAATTTTATCTCCTTTTGTTTTGATAATATTAATACTAGCACTCAATCCTATTTTTGCTAATTCGGCCTGTAGATAATTGGCCTGCCACAGTGCTAGCTTACTTCCTCTGGTACCTATCCTTACTTCCCTTTTCAATTTTTTGCGGCAAATATACATAAAACAAACCTTCTTAGGTGATTTTCTATTGGTAACAAAGCAAAGCCTTTATACCTTTGCACCCATGCAATTATCAGCAAAAGAACTAGCCGGCATTCTCGGTGCCGAAATAGAAGGAGACGCAACCGTACAGGTAAACCGTCCCGCAAAGATCGAAGAGGGGGAACCCGGGTCTATCAGCTTTTTGGCTAATCCCAAATACGAAGCTTATCTCTACAGCACGGAAGCCTCCATTGTAGTAGTTAGCAAAGATTTCGTTGCTCGCGAATCTTACACCCCTACCCTACTACGAGTAGAAAAGGTTTACGAGTCATTTGCTCGCTTATTGTCTTTTTACGACCAAGCGGTACAAGCACGCCCGGAAGGAATAGCCCCCGAAGCCTATATCGACCCTACTGCCGAAGTAGCTGACTCTGCTGTCATTGGTCGGTTTACAACCATTGAACGAGGAGCAGTTATTGGTCCCAATGTGGTTATTTTCGACCAGGTCTTCGTAGGAGCAAATGCGCGTATTGGAGCAGGGAGTATCCTGTTTCCAGGTGTACGGGTCTTGCATCAATGTGAATTAGGGGAGCACTGTGTACTGCACGCTAATGTCGTCATCGGCAGTGACGGCTTTGGCTTTGCGCCTGATGAACAAGGGGTTTATCAAAAAGTCCCTCAAGTAGGCAAGGTGATCCTTGACGACCGGGTAGATGTAGGTGCCAATACCTCTATCGATCGCGCAACGATGGGTGTCACAAGAATTGGAGAGGGCGTAAAACTCGACAATCTCGTACAAATTGGACATAATGTTGAGATCGGTGCGCATACCGTCATCGCAGCTCAAACAGGTGTAGCTGGCAGTACTAAAATCGGCAAACACTGTCGAATTGGTGGCCAGGTAGGCTTTGTGGGCCACGTCAATATTGCTGACGGCACCCAAATCCAGGCACAAAGCGGAATCGCTGGTCCCATTGAAGAACCCAACCAAGCTTGGTTCGGCTCACCCGCCATTCCCTACCGTGATTATATCCGCTCTTATGCCGTTTTCAAGAAGTTGCCAGGCCTCTATAGACAACTGCATCGACTAGAGCAAGAGGTAGAAGCCTTGCGTAATCGCGATAAATAAGTAATAAAAAGTTATCTTTGCGCGATATTTTCAGCGGAGAAACTTTTATGAAGCAACAAACAATACAGCAGGCCACTAGCCTTGAAGGCGTTGGACTGCATTCCGGATCAGCCGTAAAACTTACCTTTCAACCCGCAGGTGCCGACCATGGCATCAAATTTCAGCGGATGGATTTAGAAGGTGAGCCTGTCGTCCATGCCGATATCAGCCGGGTCGTGAGCACCGACCGTAGTACCACGATTAAATCGGGGGAAGCCAGCATCAGTACTGTCGAGCACGTCCTTTCGGCGCTCGCCGGTTTATCAATTGACAATGTCCTTATTCAGATCAACGGACCTGAAGTGCCTATCCTCGACGGAAGTGCAATTCAATTCGTCAATGCGCTGAAAGAGGCCGGTGTTGTTGAACAGGATGCTGATCGCGAGTATTTTGTTGTTGAAGAACCCATCGTTTATCGCGACGAAGCGACTGGCACCGAGCTTATGGCTTTACCTCATGATGGTTTTGAAGTGGTTACTTTGATTGATTTTGGTTCGCCTGTCCTCGGGCAGCAATACGCCACGCTTCAAGACATTACTGCTTTTGAAACTGATATTGCTCCTTGCCGTACGTTTGTATTTCTCCGCGAATTAGAGATGCTTTTTGAGCACAACCTTATCAAGGGTGGAGATTTGGACAATGCTATTGTCATTGCAGACAACGAGGTTCCTCAAGAACAGCTCGACAAACTTGCCCAAAAGCTGGGTCGCCCTCGTGTAGCCTTTGATGGCAAGGGTATCCTCAACAACCTAGAGCTACACTTCCAGAATGAACCGGCTCGTCACAAGTTACTGGATGTTTTAGGTGACACCACTTTGCTGGGCCGCCCCATTAAAGGAAGGATTCTAGCCACAAAACCCGGCCACAAAGCCAATGTTGCTTTTACTAAACTGCTTAAGCAAAGCTTCCTTAAGCAACGAAAATTGCGAGGCAAACCCAAGTACGATCCTAATGCTGAACCAGTATTTGATTCTGTGAAAATTGCAGAATGGTTGCCTCATCGCTACCCTTTCCTGTTAGTAGACAAAGTCATTGAGCTGGATGAAAAAAAGGTCGTTGGTGTAAAAAATATTACCTTTAACGAACAGTTTTTTCAAGGACATTTCCCGCAGAATCCAGTAATGCCTGGTGTGCTTCAAATTGAAGCTATGGCACAAACAGGAGGAATACTGGCCTTGTCAACAGTAGAGGACCCTGGTAACTGGGACACTTACTTTATGAAAATTGAAAATGCAAAATTCAAGCATAAAGTGGTTCCCGGAGACACCATACTCTTTAAGATGGAGCTTATGGCTCCCATTCGTCGTGGTATTTGCCAAATGCAGGGAACAGCTTACGTAGGCGACAAGATCGTGTCTGAAGCTGAATTGACTGCTCAAATCGTTAAGCGCCCTGGAGATGAATAGTAGCTACAAACAACATACCATTGTGCACCCTGATGCACAGGTGGGTAAAAATGTCACCATTGGGCCTTTTACCTTTATTGATAAAGATGTCGTCATTGGTGATGATACCTGGATAGGCCCTAACGTGACCATCTTTTCCGGAGCTCGCATCGGCAAAGGTGTACAGATTCATCCCGGAGCCGTCGTATCTGGCACTCCGCAGGATCTGAAATTCAATGGAGAGGTTACCACTGCTGAAATCGGCGATGGAACCATTGTCCGGGAATATGTCACCATCAATCGAGGAACTTCTTATGCCAACAAAACGGTCGTTGGCAAAAATTGCCTCCTGATGGCCTATGCTCATATTGCCCACGACTGTATCCTCGGTGATCACGTTATTTTAGCCAATAATGTAACCCTCGCCGGACACGTGGAGATTCAAGACTGGGCCATTTTAGAAGGGTTAGCAGCTGTACAGCAGTTTACCCGTATTGGACAGCATAGCTTCATTGCAGGTGGCTCTCTCGTTCGCAAGAGCGTCCCCCCTTATGTGCGGGCTGCCCGCGAGCCATTGAGCTACGTTGGCGTAAACAAAGTCGGCTTATCGCGCCGCAACTTCTCACAAGAGCAAATCAATAACATTCACGATATCTATCGGATAATGTTCGTCAAGGGCTACAACCTTTCCAATGCACTGGACGAGGTCGAGTCCACCATCGGACCTAGTGTAGAAAAGGACAATATCCTCGATTTTATCCGCTCTTCCCAAAAAACGGGTATCCTCCGTGGCTTTAACCAGATCAACGGCAGCGAATTGTATGAAGATTGAGTTAGCTGGCGTCGGAAAACGCTACCGACGCGAATGGATTCTACGTCAAATTGACCTTCAACTCACCTCCGGTGGCCGCTATGCTGTCACCGGCCCAAATGGGTCAGGAAAGTCTACCCTGCTAAAAATGCTATCCGGCCACTTGACGCCGAGTAAGGGTACTATCCGCTTCAGCCATCAGGATAAACCTGTCCCCGTCGCAGAAGTCTACGAACATCTGGCTTTCGCGGCTCCCTATATTGAGCTTATCGAGGAATTTTCACTACTGGAGGCCATCCATTTTCACGAGCGCTTTCGACCACTCTTACCTGGCCTTACTATCGATGGTCTAATAGAACGCCTGGGATTGGAACGCGCTCGCAACCGCCCCGTAGCACAGTTTTCTAGTGGCATGAAACAGCGTCTTAAGCTCGCGCTCGCATGCTGTACCCGCGCTAATTTCCTCCTCCTTGACGAACCTACCACCAACCTTGATGCGCAAGGCATTGCCTGGTATCATTCACTATTAGAAGAATACGTTGGTGACCGCCTCCTGATCATTGCCTCCAATGTAGCCGATGATTACCGGATGTGTACGGGGGAGATTGATATTTTGGCGTATAAGGGTCGAATGAAAGCATAAATAGAAGATCTGCTACTAAAGGTTTTCTTATTGAAAACAAAGGTAAAATGAAACATTTATCATTAATTATCACCTTACCTTTTCTCTTTCTAAGTTTATTAGATGCCCAAGGTCTATCTTCTGTAATCGTTGAGTTTCCCGAACAACCTGAATTTCTTATAGCCGAAAGCAGTATTCAATATCAAAATGCTCAAATAGGCTTTCTTTCTTTTGATTTTTACTTTTCTATAAACAACCCCAATCGTAATCCGATTTTCTTAGGTAAAACTGATAGTAATGGTACGCCCATTGCAGCCTATCGTTTTCAAGTAGAGGACGATGAAGTTGGTTTCTTTGAAGCCACAGATTATAGATATAAGAATGCGCTACATGTATTCCAAGCTAAACGCAATGACCAACCCGGTGAAACAGTGGGTAATGTGCTCATTATGTTTAATGAAAACACCAATCAATTGTGGGCAAAAACATTGAGCCCACCTGCGGGGTTCAATTTAATTCATGGCTTATACGCCGATGGGGATAATGGAGATATCCTTACAGCCAGAGAAGACCCCGAACCCACTGACCGAGGATTTTTACGCCTGAGCAAATTAGATTTTTTCACGCAGACCGATCACTGGAATTTCAAATACCGCACACTCTCCAACCAGGGTATAAATTTGGATTATAGTTGCATTGATATTGAAGCTACGGGAAACAACTATCATGTTCTCGCATCAGAAAAGCTCCTGACTGTTACCAAAGGTATCTTACTAAAGTTAGATCAAGAAGGAAATATACAAACTACACTCCGATCACCCGAACTTCATCGTTTTAACAATATTGCCACAGACCCTAACACCGGAGATTTATACCTCATCGGCGACTTGAATATCGAAAACACTAATGGTGTTTTTGAAGATGGCTTCCTGGTCAAACTATCGCTAAACTATGAAGTAATTTGGGCTAAACGAATAGCCGATGAATCGGCCAGCAACAGTAGAACCCTGGATTTGGAAGTCTTTCCTAATGGCGAAATCGCTGTCTTATTTTTAGCAAGCGATCGTGGCTACAGTTTTTTGCGCTTTGCCTCAGATGGAACCGAACTAGAGCAACTGACACTGCCTCTTCCTACCTCAGATTTTGCAATTGCTGATAATGATAATTTATTTTACGTAGACAATGACACCCTACGTAGAACCCCTGATGAATTGGTGAATCGCCCTACTATTACCCGTCTTACTCAAAATCCAACTGCTGACAACTGTATGCTGACTCCTTCTTGTCTCATTATTGAGGATGTTAATATAGCTTTTGAATCGGTACAGTGGTTTCAGGAAGTTATTCCTTCTTTACCCGACTACCAAATCTCGGCCACTCCTATTCCCATCGTCACTTACCCCAAGTGTATCTCTACACCTCTAAATCCTAGTCTTTTCACTTTACCAGATACGATCTGTATAGGAACAGAAGTTACTCCAGGTGGATTACAAAATCATCTGGCTCTGGAAGTCGTTTGGCGTATTATTGGTCCACAAACAGACACGACCATTACTGCCTTCACTTTCAATTATGAGTTCAATATTTCTGGTACTTTCACAGTAAGGCAAATCTTGAGTCAACTTGGTTGCCAAGAAAGTTCGGAGTTATCACTTACGGTCATTACCAATAATTTAAGCCTTGATTTAGGCGATGATTTGCTGGTCTGTGATGATGACATAACACTACGCCCTAACACTCCAGACAACTTAACTTACCAATGGTCAACAGGTGCCAATACCCCTTATCTTGAAACCAGCACCGGCGATAGCTACCAGCTCCAGATTAGTGATGGCTACTGTTTCACCACTGACACTATCGATATTTCTTTTCTAAAAGATAGCCTTCCTCCTCCCTACCTTACTTTACCCTTCAGCGAGGCTGCTATTTGTCCGAGCCAACTACCTTATGCTTTGCAGCCAGCGAGTGATTACAGTTCGACTTTTTGGTTTCAGGATATTTCTGCTGCGGATAGTATTCTTTATTTGCCGCAGCTGGGCAACTATACGATTAGCACACAAGTAGAAAACTGTGTTTTTACTGCTAATTTCAGTCTTATTGCTCAGGACTGTGCGGCACCTGTCTATTTGCCCAACGTATTCAGTCCAAACAACGATGGCATTAATGATAGCATCACCCCACAAGGAAAGGATTTTACTGGCTTACGTTTTGAAATCTATGCCCGTTGGGGTGGCTTATTGCATGTAGCCAAAGCAGCCCCTTTTAATTGGGATGGAACATCCAACGGCCAAGCTTTAGCAACCGGTATTTATTTACAAGTCTTCACCTTCATCAACCAGCGTACAGGACAAGAAGAGCAGCTTGCTCAAGAAATAATTTTGCTACGCTAAAAAAGTATTCTTGCTTTTTTCAACCTCAAACAAAATCTCCGTTAACAAGCGAAAAAATTCCGTTTTTTTCCGAAAGTCTACAGTTTCCGTTACGGCCCCACCAGATACTTACAAATAGCCATTTTCTTTTATTTGATTTGTAAAATTCTTAATATCAGCAGATTAAGAGCACCCACCTCCTTTCTTCGAAAGTTTAGGCATAAATATGGTAGTAATATTAGCGAATAGAAAACTGTAGAGAACCCTCTAGCTTATTTAAACACTACGGTGAGATTTACCCAAAAACAGTATGAACAGAGGCACAGTTGTATTGCGCAGAAAATAAACTGCAATTTCTCTCAAGTTTTCCAAATAGCTAAAACGCTTAAAATGAAGCGCTTATTTAACTATTTGAAAAACAAAATTGCTTTTTATTTTCGTGCTGTTCTATACAAACCAAGCACTCCAGAACTAACACTTAGTCCATTCAAGAAGGGATTTCGCACCAAAATTTGTTGAGAAGCTCAAAATGAGTTTTTTGACCTTAACCGTATTTCTGCTTCGGCATTAATCAAACCTTTTTGAATGATATGGCAGTGGACAGGTACAAAGATATGTATCGTACAATCGATCTGGTAAGGAAAGAGTTTGTCAGCTTTCAACAGCTGGGAGCAGGGTTATCCTCAAGTTCTTGGGTAACGGATTTGCTGCACCAAAAGCTTGAAGGAACGCCTATTCGGGCTTATTTCCTTGCTAAAACGGCAGCATGGTTGAAAACCATCAACCCGGTAGGTCCGGCATTTCATTATGCTCGTCATGAACGGCTGTTCACAGCTCAACTCCCTTTTATTTTCGAAGTTGTCATTACCATCCAGTATCTCCACAATCAGATTCTTGATGGCAAATCTGGCGTCACCAACCGGGAAAAAATTTCCGAAAATATGCTGGCCGCCAACTTGCTCAAGGAGCAACTCTATCGGTATATTGCTACGCAACTACCTCGGCCTGCCCGCCAGTTAACCCACGAAGCCGTTCGCAAATGCTTTGAGCAGGTTGATCAAGGGCAGTACCTCGAACAACAATTCAATACCTACCAGGCTTTTGCTCAAGGGCAAGATGATTGGAAAAAAACGCTGCCTGCCGCCTGGGCCAAGGATTTAGATTTATCGGCTGTTGCTCCTTTTATAAACAAACTAAAAGCAGACTTACCAGCTATTCTACACGTACAGTTAGATATCTACTTTGCTCGAATCTACCTTACCTGTGCCAGCCTCTTTGTGGAAGCGAGCCGTTTGGTCGGACAACTTCTTCGTGTTTCGGCGACTAAAATGAAAGCGGTATTGAATTTCAGTGTCTGCTATGGCTTGATGCGGCAACTTGTCAATGACAATAGTGATTGGATCCCCAGTCATTTTGGCCTGGCTACCAAAACAAAGACAGCAGAGGATCATTTCAGCGATTTACGTAACGGGACGCTTACCCTCCCCGTTTTGTTTCTTCTTCCCGAAAGAAAGGACAGTTCTTTACTTCAGTTTTTAAATAAAAAAATGCGCTGGTCAGCAGCTTTCGAAGAAGCTGCCTTTACCGAAATATTGTCGTCGAATGCTATCTATAAGTCTATTCAGAACACCCGTATTCTGGCAGAATTAGCACTAGCCTATCTTCCCTTAAACAATCAAGCCGCAGCTTATTTGGCAGATTCTTGTGAAATTGTCCACTGGAACAAATTCCTCGCTCCCTGCCTGAATCACCCAGCGTACCAAGTCTATCGCAAAGGATATTATCGTCAGCGTACCCGCCGTTTGATTTTGCAGCTCCGCAAAGAACGTACAAGTGCTCAACAAGTACCTGGTTCCACATGGTGGCAAAAAGCGTGGAAATTTACGCCAGAAACGCCCTTGGCGGTTACTCGATTGGCGGCCGTTTTGCAACGACACCCGTCTAGTGAAATTGGTTAAATAGAAAATTAAATCTTGATAATTTTAGATTTTACATTTTATACTGAAGGTTCTGAAAGAAAAATCTGTATATATTTTCGCCACTCACTGCCGTTTTACTACCGTTTTCTCATACAGATTACTTAAATTTGTTTGTAGGGATAGTAATTGGAATACATAATAGCTAGGCAGTTTAGCATTTCTAAACCTGTTTTGGGCTACACATTTATGAGCAATGAGAGTGATCTTTATTACCACTCATCATTGCTCAGTATAGATATGCTTTGTTATGTCATTCGTATGCTATTACCCCCCCATAGTGTGAATCAGTAAATACATCCTTATGACTCAAGCGCCTACTATTCGCCCTGAACAGTTGGCCCCGCGGGAGGTCATCGCGTTCCCTCAGGTTGATGAGTTCTACGATATGCTACAATATCGTCTGAACATGATATCAAGTGGCTTCATCTTTCAGGGTCCATTCACTATTTTCATTAACGCCTTACCTCGTGAACGGACTACTTTCATTGATCGCTACTCCAATGTACCGCTGATTTATGCTGGCGTTCAACGGCAGCGAGATTTACTCTGTGAGTTAACGCTTAAGGAACAAATTCCTCACCTTGATGAACATTGGGATCACTTGGATCACACGGCACTGGATAGTGATACAGCCGTAGTGAGTTCACAGCTATACCAAGCCTTTAGCTCAGGTTCCTACGGTTTTGCAGATATTCCTAAGGTAGGAATGGGAACACTAAAGTCCTATTTTGCATCAATTCTGGAAGAAGACAACCCTAAGGTGCCTACTACCCGGCAACAGGCAGAATACCATATCCTCAAAGAGTTCTTCAATCTTGAAGAAGACCTTTACGTCTCTATCCCCCTTATTATGTTTGGGGAATTTGATGGAATCATGCACTTTGTTTACACGAAGAAGGATGATCTATTAAAACGTACTCGTTCCTTGGGGGGACTTATCCGTTCAGCCAGTGCTATGATCGAGACACAGGTTTTGGAATGGGATTTAGTGGGGCGTAACCCCGAGAAGTCAAAGGCAATCCTCATGCCGCTGGAAGAAGATTTCTACGAACACGTAAACAGGAATCCAATTCTAAGGGATTTACAATTCAAAGAATACTACCGAAAATACCTTGGTTTTTACCAAAAGCGTATTCGTTTTAATGATGACGTTATCCACAGTAAGGTTTATAGACCTTACCTAAAAGCGGCCATCACAGCCATCATGATCGACTCCTTTGCTCACAATGTTAGTGCGCATAGTTTGGTGGCCCTCAACTGGTGGTTTAAACAGCGTGCAGAAAACATTCGCTCTTTTCAGAAAACCCACCGCGATGAAGTAGCCGAAGTAGAAGATTTAGTTAGCACCTATTTACCCGAAGGCTATGATCGAGACCGCGTATTTGAGCTTATAAAACCTTGGGTAAAAGGTTCCTTTGTCCGCAATGCCGATCCAGATTACGACTTGGTAAATTTTTCGGGGCCGCTCGCACGCGAAATTCAGCCCCTCCTTAAGTTCCTAATGCAAAAAGGAGCCTTCTGGAGTGGTATCGCCCGTGACAATAACTTTGGTGGAGAATCAGCTACTGCCTTTGATGTATTGTGGAACGACTTTATCAACAACCCCCTTTATTTAGGAACAATCGCGAAATCGGAAGATATTCACCGCTTGCGATTTAGGGTCATTGTTTATGAACCTTTACAGCCCGGTGATATTCATCCTGCGCAGCCTGAAAATATCAAGAAAAAACCGCTGGTTGACGGTATCTTTGTAGAAGTCGATCTTAAGTACAAGCGCCCGGATATAAAAACCTACCCAACGGGTAAGAGTGGCTATCCAATTACACCGGAAGAATGCCTTTGTATAGAAACTTATCCAGAATTGGAAGAAATGAGCGACTTTGTTGCTCCCGGAGAGGATTATGTGAGAATTAAGGAGGCGCTAACAAATTGTCATTTATTTTTCCCTGGCGAAGTCGTCGGGCGTCATGCATTCTTTACACTTTTAGAAAACAAGATTAGAAATGTCAAGCACTTCAAAGGCGATGCCCTTAGGCAAATGCAGAACGGAGGCTTGGAGTTGTGCATCAGTTTCCAGGAAAAGCCTGTACGAAAAGGCCAACCAAATGATAAATCGCTCTATTCTGTAGGTATTTGGCTCAATGGCTTGGTGAATTTCCACACAAAAAGCGATCAACTTTTACCAGAAACTCGTCATGCTAACTTGAGTAAAGGCATCATGGACGAAGATTCGTTTGCACCACGGTTAGGAGGTAGCTCGCAGGACAAACTCTGTGCAGGTATGCTTTTTAACAACTTCTTCCTTCATGTCCAAAATGGTGATGGTAATGAACTACGGGACCGTAGTGAAGATACGGAACGAGACGAAGCTTTCTACCCCTGGATTATCCCCGTGGTCAGCCCCGTTGACAATATGCACGCTGATGTAGAATTCAACGCTAAAGCTCCCGACGAATGGGCCGGAATTAGAAACCGTTTCTCCATAAAAGAAGGTTACCTGAAAAAGTATTTCCACATTTGGAAAGCCGCCGATATTCACTGGGTGCATGGCCCCGAGGATACTGATTTTGTGTGGGACAACCTTGCGCGGTTTAAATTTGTAGGCTTACTTGCTCAAGGCAAAAAATTACAAGAACTTCTTTTCGACAAAGTACGCTCCAAGGGAGTATTAAGGGTCATTAATCGCCAGCTAAGTCCAGATTTAACAGGTGATCATGCTATCGTTGATGCCTACCAGTGTTGGATTAAAGCATGGATGGGTGAAGAAGCAGGCATCGTCAGACTTTTCGTTGACAATGCGGTCGTGGGTAAGTTTATTTACCAGCCTGAACAAGAAAACAGCCTAACGTATTACCCGGTATGGCAACTCCCCATAAAGGAGCAGACCACAGAGATTCTTAATGTACAGGATTTGCATATTGCCCACGGAGGAGATTCCGACAACAAACAATTACTGCGCTACCGTAGCCACGGTATATACGTCAAATATTTCCAATCAGAACTGGTCCCTAATCAACCACTCTCTATCAAAGCCCAGGCTCGTATGGCCGAGTTTTTTGAGGTATTAGCAAGCCGCATCTGTATTTTTGACAGCCGAGTTTACTACCGATTAGGCGATCCGGAGAAGCGTAAAACACTAGCTGATCAACTTCTGCTCCACGTTTTTGACGAGAGCAACCTGGAAGCAGGCAACAATGACTGGTTGGGCCATTGGGAAGGTCACAAAGAATGGATTATTAAAAGAAGTCATTTTCTCGTACTCCACCTTTCATTTATTGAGAAAATACTCCTTACCAAATACTCAGACAACCCCGATTTCAGAGACGAAAATATCGGGCTATTTATTCAAGAAGAAATCATGCCATTTGCCACTAATGAAGATGGGCAAGTACGTGACAACTTCATGCTCGTCATCACTACTGNCCGAGGTCGGACAAAGTGGTGGACACGTTTATCAGAAGAGGAAAGCTATAGCGCATATAGACGCTTTACTAACTTCAGGCCTGTAGAATCAATTATCTCCGCTATTGAAGATGCGATAAACCGCAAGGATGATATTGAAATAAAGCACAACCTGGTGAAGGTAATGTTCGGGTCGTAAATTGTTGCGTTGCTAGGAAATCATACTATGGGAATTACAAGAACAATCATTATCGTTTGGTCGTGGAAAGCTGCGGGCATTGGTGAAGGCGTCTGGCAAGTCGCCGGTTCTGCCAATGCTAACGACCTTGTCGTTTGCCGCGACTGGCCTGTATCACAGGAAGGAGATACACAAAACCTAGCTGTTCTAATCCGACAATACCTTCAGCAAGACGGAGAAGTAATGCTTTTCCTCCATCGCTACCATGGTTATTCACAAGAACACCTTAAGCAAATAATTCAGCAAGCTCCCGAAGGCCAGCAGGAACGTCTTCGGTGTTTCCTCTTTGGCGAAGGTGCTGATGCAATTTACCTGACCAGTAACTCCAAAGGGCTGCTAGGCACTTCGGGCACCTTCTCTGCTCAACTCAATCGTGATGGACAGCCTCTTGATGTTTCGGCCATTGCAGATGCAGAACGCCGCCTTCTTAAGAGTGCCCATTTTGACTATATCTGGGACATTTACCAGCTTGCTCTCCGTCGGAGAATCTTTGAATTCAAAGAAGACCTCTTCAATTGCCTTGGGCAATACTTGCCTCAAATGACCTTTGAGCCCGGGGAGTTATATCCCCTTCTACGCCTCCCGGAAAACAGGATGCTATTCCTACGTCTATTAAGTTTTGTTGGCCGTATTCGGAAAGGTTCGGATTTAGCTAATGAAATTCGTATATTTGAACGGAACAACAACAGAACACTCACCTTTGACGATTGCGGCATCCAGTTGGAAACTTCCTACGGGGCGTCAGCAGCGGAACAGTATGCACTACTCGCAGCCTATGTACTTCGTAATGTACTGGCTAAAGGTAATGCTGTATCATTACTGGAACTTCGTGAAAGGTTTGAAGAACTGTTAGAACAGATATCAGGATTAACTTATCATTCATGAAGATCGTGCTGTTGGTAGATGGTGGACGCCCTGCTCCTCAAGCTTTGACAGCTTATTGTGAAGCAGTAGGTTTTCGACTCATCAAAATCACCCCTACCGAGGGCGGTTGGCAAAAGCTGCTCCCCGAAGCCTTTGGAGTAATGTTATTACTACCCGCTTGGGGTAGTGGAGCTTATCTTGATTCGAGCTGTTTATGGCAGCATTTTCTGGCTGATCAATATCCGCACCTTCGTCTTCTGATGACTAGCTATGAACAAGTTGACTACGTTAATCACCTGGATTTACTCCGGCTAGCAGATTACGATGCAGCTTGGTGGCAACAAACCCAGGAAACACATATCACAGAAGAATTACCTTATTTTACGGGCATTGACCTTAGTGAAAAGCTAAAACGCTTTTTTGCAGGGCATGGAGACGACAGTGTTGTAGCTGTCTTGTCACGTATTCGCTTGGTTGTACAAATGGCCAGCAGAGAATTACAGAAAATGCAAACGCCTTATTCTGAAATTTATGCTGACCTGGTGAAACCAGCACAGTTAGCCAATAAATGGAGGGAATGGCGTAATCGTTGGATTAATTATTACCCTCTTTTTGAACACACTCCTTTGGCAGGAAAATTAGAGCAGATTGCTCTCTTAACGGAAGGAATGGAGCATTGGATGTTGGCAGGAGGGAAAGAACAAGAACCTTTAGCAAACGGAATGATTTTGCAAGTCTTAAACGACATGCGTGAACAGCTCCAGCAGATTGAAAAACAGTATGTCGTCCAAAAATTATCACATACTTATCGTTGATGACGATGCCGAATTTCACCAACAAATTCGGTATGCATTCCGGCGCCAGTTTTTATTCTCCGGAGCCATCAACGAAAAGCAACTTTTTGAAAAACTTAGCGGAGAAGGTCATTTTGATTTAATCCTGCTGGATCTTGTCTTGGATGATTCCGAAACTAAGAAGGGTTTAGATATTATTCCCCAGATAGCCCAACGCTATCCAAACATTCCTGTCATCATTGTCACCGCTGACCGGTCTATAGACACCGTCGTTCAGGCAATGAAGCAGGGAGCACGTAACTTTCTCGTTAAAGATGACTTTGATTACGACTATTGGGAGCAACAGTTCTCCGCTGTAATTGACGGTAGTAAGCTCAAACAAGAGAACCTGGTACTAAGGGCAGAAGTAGACCGCCGCCGAGCCCAGGAAAACGAAGCTTACCCCTTCATTGGGGAATCTACTCAGATTAAAGAAATTAAGCGCATTCTAAAACTGGTTTCAGAAGAACCTGATGTCACAGTACTGATTACTGGTGAAACAGGAACAGGTAAGGAGGTCGCTGCACGTTACCTACATGCCCACGGAGCTCGCAGTAAACAGCCTTTTCAGGCCGTCAACTTATCCGCTATACAGGATTCGCTCCTCGAGAGCACACTATTTGGCCATAAAAAGGGTGCCTTTACAGGTGCCTCCCGCGACATGGAGGGCTACTTTAGTCAAGCCAATACAGGAATTCTCATGTTGGATGAGATTGGCGATATTGACCAAAATATTCAAATCAAGCTTTTACGCTTCCTGGAAACAAAGCTGATCCGTCCGGTAGGCTCAGACCAGGATGTTCAGCTTGACGTACAAGTTGTTACTGCTACTCACCGTAACTTAACAGCGGCAGTAGCAGAAAGCCGGTTTCGAGCCGATTTATTCCAGCGCCTCAAAGCAATGGTGATAGAGCTTCCGCCACTTCGTTCACGTCGAGATGATATCCCTCTTCTGCTTTCTCATTATTTCGAGGTCGATGATCTACAGAAAGTCCTGACTACAGCAGCATTGGATGCTATGCTAAATTACAACTGGGTAGGTAACATCCGGGAGTTAAAAAACACTGTTAATTATGCCCAGTTGAGGGCTCGAATCCAAGATAAAAAACGAATCGACGAGCATTGTTTGCCTACAGAAATCACCAGTGAACAACCGGTCATTCCAGTAAGCTTTACGCAAAACAACAACACCTCCGGATCTGCACCTACAGACAATGCAGGAGAAACCCCTCACGCTGGACCTAAGAACATCGACGAAGAGCACGCACTAATAGATCTCGATCGTATCGAAAAACTGTTGATCCAGAAAAACAAGGTAAAAAAAGACGTCGCCATTGCCATTGGTTTGGAAAACACAGACAATTTGCGCTACCGGATTAAGAAACATTTTGAAAAACATCCCCATCTTTTTACTAACTTCCCTACGATAAGCCAAAGTTACCGGCGCATTGTCAAATAGAAGCTATCTAAGGTTTAGCTTCATGTAGAAATCTAGTGAAGTGGATACGGAATTGCAAAATCTCAAGCGGAAAGTTGACCGCTATCAGGAAGTATTAACCAACACTACTGCATATCGCAAAGTATGGGTGGAGGAATTAAGTCAAAAAATCCTGGATCAACTCAATTACATCATGGGGCAGGTAGAACTCGATGCTAAGGTTGAAGTACGCTCAGGGCTCGAAAACCTGGAAGCTATCGACCTCAGCCTGGGCACTGTCCGCTCAGGTATGTCTCAGCGAGTAAACGATGCCATTCAGCGCGATCTAATCAAGCACAACGGCTCCCTGGTCTATCAACAACTGTTTAATGGTAAGGTGATGGTGCTTATTCAGTACCCTCACATCGAAGGTTATGGTGAACCAAAGCCACCAAAAACCATTGCGATCTATCGACCTGAAGAATTAAAAGACCCTTATTTTATTCGTCACGTGGAAGAGTTCATGCAGGAAATCACCTTATGGGAAGATTACGACGACGAAGAGCCCTATCAACGTATCGGATTCCAGCTCAATTTTGGGCAAACAGAGGATGAGTAGGGGCAAAAAAAAGAGGACACTTTGCGGTGTCCTCACTAGCTAATCTTATTAGCTTTTGACTTCAAACGGGATAGTGATTTAGTCTTTGCGGACTAAATCAAAAAACTGAAAAGTACACTGGGATAGATTGGATTCTATGTTTTCTCAAAGCATGTCAATGCATGCATAAAAAAGGCAATTATTCTTATTACTACACTTCTGTAGTATACTATACTATATGTAAAAACCAGACCAACTTTTTACACGAAGCACCAATACGCTTACGCAAAAACACAACCATTTGACAATTAGGTGTTTACAAAATATTTTTATTCTAGAGAGGAGAACAAGAAAAGCACCAATAGACAAACAACCTATTCGTTTTTCGTTTATAAACGAAAAAAATTCGTTTGCGCAAGAAAACAGGGTGAGCATTAGGCAATAGCAGCTGTTCATTCCTTAGTCAAATATCATCATTCACTTTATCTTTCTAACGCTAGTACAATACCGCATCCAGTTCAACATCATGTTCTTCAACTGGAGCGGTCTCCACTATTTGGAAGGGAAAGGAAACTCCAATCTTCTTTGCAGACAGGTGCTCTGCAAGAAAGGTGTCATAATAACCGCCGCCATAGCCAACCCGGTATCCTTTTTTGTCAAACGCCAAACCTGCAACAACAATAAGGTCATAATTCCCCGTATACTCCTGAGCGTCTTTGGGATGATAAGTACCAAATACACCCGATTCCATGTTTTTCAAGTCGGTCAAAACCAAATTTTGCATTTGTCGCTTTTTGAGCGTCTTAGGCACTACGACAGTCAATCCGGCGTCTAATGCTCTTTGTAATAATGGGAGTACATTTATTTCTGAGCCCATCGTCAGGTAACTGTGAATAACCCGTGCTTTATTACTCAAAATGACTTCCCATAATTGCTCACATATGTTCTCGGAGTGAGCCTTGCGTACACTACGAGGTATTCCATCCCGCTGTTTGAGCATTTTTTTCCGGAGGTATTTTTTCTCTTCTTTCGCAACATCCATTTTTCAATTATTTCTTAGCCGTGCTATTTACATAAGCGGTTTCGTCTGAGTATTTTGATAGTAGCTAATTTTCATCTGAAACATTTCTGCCATTTTCCCTGCCCGCCACTTGGCTTCCGTTGCCTTTTCGCCAACAAAATATTCGTCCACTGTTTCAAAAAACAACTGTTTCCAACGGTCAAAATGAGCAGCCTCCACAGGTAGTTGAGCATGAGGAGGAAAGGGGCTACCATAGTAGGTGTGTTCCTTCAAAAGAACTGTTTGCCAAAAGCGGTACATCTTTTCTAGGTGTTCTCCCCAGCGGTCCTGAATGACCCTATTGAAAACCTCCCCCAGTAAGTCGTCCTGGCGAATCTTCTCGTAAAATGTATCTACAAGCATCCGTATGTCTTCTATGCTTGAAATATCTTTTATATCCTTCATTTATATTGGATGTTTTTGTCTGATTTATTGTTAAATAAGGATCAGGAAACAAGCAATCTCCGCAAAGGGAGTAGCAATATGTGTATATATTTTTTTGTAAACTCCCTAAACTACCTCTTCAAAAAAGCCAGCCCGCTGTGGAGTTCATTGGCCAAATCTTGCACTGTAGTTTCTTCAAGCATTTGTTTCAGATCATCCCTAATTGCTTTGAACTGGAAGTGCATTGGGCAAGGCTTGGATTCATTACAATTCTTCAGTCCCAAGCCACAGCCTCTGTAAATATCGCCACCATCAATGGCATCTACAATTTCACTTAATGTAATTATAGAAAGCTTGGATTTAGAGATTTCATACCCCCCCGTTGGCCCCTTTATTGAAAGGATTATTCCGTTTCGGGCTAATGATTGTAAGATTTTTCCCGTGAATGCCACAGGTGAATCAATTGCTTCAGCTACTTCCTTCAAGCTACTCCGCTGATCTTTTTCCGACAAGCGAGCAAGATGAATAGTTGCCCTTATACCGTATTCACACGCTTTTGAAAACATGTACTAAATTTTCGTAAAAGTAAAGAGAAAATACTTTTCGGACAAAAGTGTCTGCTATATTTTTTTTAGACGAACTCTTAACAGAAGTACACCCCTCAAAATAAAGTGATCGTCAGGTTAAGAAATTATCTCCCAAATTTTATCTTCACTATTGAGAGCCTCTTGGAGCTCTTCCATATTTTGGCAACCAATAAAGTACAGACCTCCATCTTTGGTCTCGATCATCAAGCCATTACGACCATCCAAAGAATAGAACTCCTCGTCAGTGAGCGTAGCTTTAGGCCTTTGCCACTTGGCGGAATTTGGCGTTTTGACTAAAGTACAGGATTCAATATCATCCCAGGCAATTTTCTTAGACGTCTCTGTGATGCTCTTAAATTGAAACTTGATCTTTTTATCTGTTATCTTAAGTTTATAGCGCAGGCTGGTTAGTAGCCACCAAATAGTGTATCCTATTCCGGCTGCCAGTATCAGGCACGCTATACTATAAACGACGGTAACATCAGACCTCCAGAAAATAGAAGCTGATCCATACAGAAGGCCAACTGTAGCCAAAGAGAGAAAACCAATAACGAACCAATCATGGAATTGCTGTTTTTCCTGATATAATTTCTTTGCCATTTTCATTGATTTTGGGTGCCCATTATTTCTCAGGCTATTTTATAAAAATAAACATTATCTAGAGGACAAACAAAAGGCGAGGGCAAATTAATAACAATTCCAAGAAGCTTAATATTTACTACTTTCTTCGATATTTTCCTGAAAGTATAATTTTCTATTTGTCCAATCGAATGCACAAAGATGGCCTAAGCCATTTTCTTTTTGCTGTGCTAAAAATGCTCCCCCATCAATATTGAGGACTTGCTTTTCGTCCAACTCCTCAAGTTGCTTTTCGATTTCATTCCTGGTTTGGGGGGTATGGCCATGAATGATTACCCTTTGCCCCAACCACTGATAATCAATATTCTTATACCAATCTCTGATCCAGATCAAATTCTCCTTGGAGTGAAACGGATTTTCATTACTAAAATCTAACCCGGCATGCACAGCAATAAAATCATCCTCTTCATGATAAAAAGGCAATTCATTACAGAAATCAAAGTATGATCTAGATAATTGTTCTAAACGTTCTATACCAAAGCTCATCTTCAAGACTTCGTCTGCCATATCTTTCCAACCTTTGACCGTCTCTGACAAGTAATCATGAATCAACATTTGCTCGTGATTACCCCGCAATGTCGTCAATGTAAACTCAGCACTTCCAAGTTTGATAACTCTATCAATAACGCCTTTTGAATGTGGGCCTCGATCAATATAGTCACCCAGTAAAATGAGATGATCGCCCTTTTTTAACGACAATTGTTCAAGCAGTTCATTAAGGGTATTTAGACAGCCGTGAATGTCACTAATGAATATCTTCCGAGGCATTTTACAAAGTGGTTAAGGGTTCACACTAATAAAGATTCAACAATCCTCTATTGCTTTACCCCCACCAACCGCGATAGGCTTAAAAAAAATCCCTACAGGCGTTTTTTATTGAGATTTCTTTAGCCTTAGGCTCTTGCTTAAAACACAAAAGCCCGATAATCTAACGATTATCAGGCTTCTGATTCTGTAGCGGAGGCAGGACTTGAACCTGCGACCTTCGGGTTATGAGCCCGACGAGCTACCAACTGCTCCACTCCGCGATATTAGACCTACAAAGCGCAGTTTTTGTACATTTACAAGTCTGCTGTTCCTCTGTGGGTTTGCAAATATAGGGGGATTTTAATTACTGCGCAAGCCCCTTCTTGAAAAAACCGTCTCTACAAACTGACATCAATCAACAAACAAGGCTCTAAACCACTACTAGACAGCCTATTGCTTAAAATTAAAAAATGCAATTATTTTATTTAACTACTACAATTTTACGTGTTGGAATAAGGTACTCCCCTACTTGAGCTTTTAGCCAATAGATTCCCGCAGGTAATTGTTCCATCTCTAAATCTACTTCTCCATAACCAGTTGGTAAAGAAAGTACGCCGGTTTGTAGCAGCTGGCCACCTGCCTGAAACAGTTGCCATTGCCCCTTTGCAGCAACAGGATGAGGAAGGCGAAACTGCAATTGCGTGCGTCCGAAATTAGGGTTTGGAACAACTCGTAGAGAGAATGCCTCTGCCCCTAGCGGCATTTCTGTACTTACGGGCTTCATATTCCGCTCCTGAAAAACAAGATCGTCCATATAAAACCCATCTGGATTAATATAGGTATCACTAACCATCAAAAAACGTAAACGCAGTTGATCGCCGTTTATTAAAAACGGTGTCAGATCTACTGATTCCTCTACCCATTCGTTTTGCTGTCCTTCCCAGAGGGGGCCATCGGTAGCTTGCGTATTCGACGCCGTTACCGTATAACGGCCACAAGCTGGAATCCATGAGCCTTCATTGACTTGAAACTGGAGTTGTGCCCAATCGTAAGAAGGTTCAATATTCCATTTCGCCCAAAAGTTCAGGCGGTATTCTTCAGCTTCTCCTACCGAAATTGGTTCATTTAAGGTAATTTGTGCATAGTGGCTGTTTGGGTAATTCGAATAAGGAGAATCAGTCAAGGAATTAGGGCCAGAAACAAAATCTTCGTTCGTTAAGCCCCAGTCCTCCTCTGTCGTCCACTGATCCAGCCCTGAAAAGTCTTCTTCATATACCACCGTATTTATATAGCCACCATAAACTTTACTCACGGTATCCCTCCGTACAAAGGAGCCATTGTCAATGGCCAGTTCAAACTGCAATTCGGTACCAGGAGCAATACTGCCAGTAATGTTTAGCGCAAAGCTATCTATGACAGCCTGGTTTTCTGCCAGATCAAAACTCAAAGGTTCTTCTACAACCTGGATTAAATCATTTTGCAAACTGGTCAGGCTCACGCTTAACGGACCATTTTCACGTCCAAATCGTTGTACTTCAAAACGCAAGAATTGGTAATCATCCTTTATTTCAATCTGGGTTGGATCAATTTGGGCGACACCCGCTACATGAGGGGTGTTTGCGGCCATAAGGTTCATCCACAAAGACGCTCTACTGTTGGGAATTATCGCTTCACGCACAGGCCAAAAACCACCATCGATGCCTTCGCCGCCGATTTCCGGAGTCATTGAAAAGATACGAGGCTTCTCTGTGGTTTCTCCGTACATCCAGTCATCAGAATCGCCATTAACGACGTAGCCTACTGTTTCTGAGCCTGTCCCTTTTATATAATCGTTCTGTATGGTCATTACCTTGCCCAGCGTGTTAAAGGTTGGTGCATCAACGGTAGGCGAATCACTGTACCCCCAGGGGTAAATCAGTAAATCCCCATAGGTGTGATAATTAAGCGCTACTATAAATTCATGCTCTTGGCAAAATGCTCTAACAGCCTGTGTCTCTGGTTCCGAAAACGCTTCCGTACCCCGATAAGTAGAAGAACTAGGGTTTGGCGACGACCCTTCATCATCGAATCCCCACTGATAGCCATAATTCCGATTGAGGTCCACCCCGGTAGAGCCATCATCATTATCGCGAAAATTCTTCCGCCACATCCCACCTCCATCTGGCTCAGTGGTTTCATTAAAAATATAACCATCAGGGTTTATACAAGGTAAAAAATACAACTCCGTATTGTCAACGAGGTAACGTACCTCTTGGTCACTTTCGTAGTTCTCCAACAAGTACCACATATAAAAGACCATTTGTGTCAAACTATTGGGTTCCCGGGCGTGATGCAATGCCGTGTACAGTACTTCAGGCTCTACAGATTCATCCGTATCCGGGTTATCACTAATACGCATCCAGTAGATTGGCCGCCCCTGATGAGAAACAATTGATGGCGAAACGATTCGTCGAGAAGTAATCAGATTAGGATAAAGCAAGCGCATCGAGTCCAGAATGTCCAACATTTCCTGGTAGCGGTAAAATCCAGCCATATCTCCCAGACGAAAATTACTTGGAATGGGATATTCCGTTACAGAACTATTGGAAACATCCGGACAACTAAGGTCTCCACCGCGAGCGTTATCCTGATAAACCTGACGGCGAACAGGGTCGCTGTAAAAGTCCTGCACATCTCGAATGAGTACTTCGTAAATGAATCCTGCCTCTGCTAGTCTGTTTAAATCCGCGCTGGAAAAATCATTGGTAAGATGCCGATGAGGGACGTATTCGCCGTGATCGGTTTCCACCCCTAGCGCACTCAATTCTTGGATGGTATGCCCTTCAAGGCGTACTCTCACCCGGTGGTAAGTATCCGTATTTTGGGCAAATAACAATTGTGTACTCAGGATGCAGAGCAAAAGAAGTAAGCTGCTATTATTCATGGCTTTGAAGTAGGATCTTAAAAATTCCGGCGACGAAACTACTACTTATTTTATTCGATTGCGAATGCTATCCGGGAGAATGTCGTATTCGCTGCGGTACTCCCCCGGAAAGCCGGAGTCGTGGTAGTGCTCATTCCGATGTATCGGAACTCACGGGAGTGCTCGCTACGCTCGCGGGGGGTCGATGCGCGAATGGTGGTGCTCGCTGCGCTCACGGGTTAGGCACTCAACTTCAACAAATAGCCTCTGGTAATCCCGTTTAAACCGCGAGCGCAGCGAGCACTAACACGAGGCGAAGCCGAGTACGCACCGTGAATCCCGAGTATCGGGATGAACACTAACCACGAGTGAAACGAGCACTCCCCACGAGGCTACGCCGAGTACCTTAAACCTCCTCGTCCTCTGGTGCCAGCTTGACTTTAAGGCCATCCATCTCATCTACCAATTTAAGTTGACAGCCCAAACGCGAATTATCCTCTACGAAGAAGGCCTGATCCAGCATATCTTCTTCGTCTTCCGACATCTTGTGGAGTTCATGATCCGTTAAGACGTAGCAATGACAAGTAGAACAGAGTGCCATCCCTCCACAAGTTCCCTTTACGGGGAGTTCATAAGCCTTACACAATTCCATGAGATTCATGTTCATGTCAGTAGGAGCTTCTAAAACATGCTCTTGATCAGCGCGGTCAATAACGGTTATCTTGATCATTATTATTACTTTGGGGCTGCAAAAATAAGGAAACCTATGAATAAAAGATATTTAGGGATGAGGAAACAAATACGCTACGCAAAGGGCGTAGCAAATTTTTCTTTAGACAAATCGGATTTTCCGCAGCATAGCGGGCTACGCAAGGAAAATCGGATGATGAATAAAGGAAGATTTGTAGTAAGGTGTGTAGCGTATTTTTTGCGAACTCCCTTAGTTCCTCTCTACCTTTTGGGGCTTTTACTTCTAACCAGCTGCCAAACCCACGGTGTACTCTCCAGTCCGTTGATTAAGGGCAGCACCTACCCAGCAGTGTCGCCGGAGAAGGTAGCTGTTTATGCTACCCCTAAAGCTCCAAAATCTTACGAAATAATTGCAGAACTGGTGGCCATGTGCGATGCGGGGCAGGACGCAGAAGTACCCATACGCATACTGAGGGAAGAAGCCGCAAAAATAGGCGCAGATGCAATCGTAAACCTCCGTTTGAATTTCGGCATGGGCTTCTGGATTACCGGCCTCAAGGCTACTGCAACAGCTGTAAAATATAATGACTAAAGCCAAACTTGTGAAAAACACTTCCACCTTTCCAGCAAAAATCCTATCACTGGGATCACTTTTTCTGCTTCCTTTCCTGTTTTCTGCCTGCAATCTTTATACCTGTTATCTCGAAACCGGAGCACAGGTTTATCCTCCTACCCAAGCGACAGACATCGAGCTCTACCTGACGACCCCAGACAAAGCGTATCTGGTAATCGGTACGGTAACAGCAAATGGCGCAGACGATAAAAGTGCCATCAACTATCTTAAGAAACGCGTTACTGAAATTGGTGCTGACGCGGTGATTCTCTTAAAGTTTGACAAGATGGCTTCCTATTCTCCCAGGGTAGATATTTCGGGAGTAGCGGTGAAGTTTGTGGGCAATCAATAACCCTGTCTTATTCTCCATCACCTACAATATCCAGTGGACGGTCAATACTCTCATCCAGTGAAATAAACGTCTCCGTACGCTGGATGCCCTGGATAGGCTGCACCTTGTCGTGGAGAACATCCCGCAAGTGGCCCGTATCCCGACAAACGATCTTAACAAAAATACTATAGACACCTGTCGTATAATGCGCACTCACTACTTCAGGAATTCGAGCAAGCTCTTTAGCAACCTGATCATAGAGTGAACTTTTATCAAGATATACCCCCAGAAAAGCAACTACATCATAACCTAGTTGTTCGTAGTTAACGGTCAGGTTATAACCTCGAACGATGCCAGCGTCTTCTAGCTTTTTCATCCTTACGTGAATGGTTCCACCCGAGACATAGAGCTCTTTGGCAATTTCAGTGTAAGGTTTCTTGGAATTCTGCATCAACAAGGAGAGAATTTTGCGGTCCAGATCGTCAATTTCCTTTTCTTTGCTCATTATAAAGTAAATTCTTCTTTAGAAAGGCGATGTCCTTAAGTCTTTAGGAGAAACAATATTCGTAATTTTTTGTATAAATTACATTACTTGCCCGATAACGTGATAAACGGGTAATTCAATTTTTACGCATGGATCCACAGGACAATTCCTTTTTTCGCAAAGTTAGCATTTGGTTGCCTCTTTTATTGGCAGGTGTATTAGCGCTAGGTATGTTTATAGGTTTGCGCTACCAAGCCGCTAGCGCTGCCAGTCAGGGTAGTGTCGAACTAGCCAAACTTCAACGTAATTTAGGGGGGCAAGGCAAGGTAGAAGAATTGCTCCGTTATATCGATGCAAAATACGTGGAGGAAGCAGATAAAGACGCTATTACCCGCAAAGCTATTGATGCAGTTATCAAGGAGCTTGACCCGCACTCCAATTATATCTCCTCTGAAGATTTAATTGCTATCAACGAGCAGCTGGAAGGCAACTTCGATGGCATTGGTGTAGAATTCATGATTCTGGATGATACGATTGTGGTCGTCAGTCCATTAGCCGGAGGGCCATCTGAAGCTGTGGGGATACGGGCTGGCGATAAAATCGTTACCATCGAAGATTCTATTGTAGCAGGAGTGGAACTCGCTACGCAAGATATATTTTCGCTCCTTCGCGGAGAAAAAGGCACCGAAGTCAATGTAGGCATCAAACGAGCAGGGCAAAAAGAATTGCTCAGTTTCAATATCACACGAGACAAAATCCCTGTACATAGCGTCGACGTTGCCGTAATGCTGGATGAAAAAACCGGCTTCATTAAAGTCAATCGTTTCAGTGCAACTACCTACGATGAATTTGTCCAGTCTTTGGAAAAACTGGTGGAAAAGAACGAGATGGTCGACTTGGTTATCGACCTTCGACACAATCCTGGTGGTTATTTGACGCAAGCGACCAACATGCTGAGCCAGCTGTTCCCTGAAAAAGGGAAACTTCTGGTATACACGGAGGGCCGTACCGTAAAAAGAACCGAATACAACACCAATGGCCGCCCTTTCTATAACATTGGCAAAGTGGTTATTTTGATTGACGAAGGCTCAGCCTCGGCCAGTGAAATTATGGCGGGAGCTGTTCAGGACCATGATCGCGGTGTGCTGGTGGGTCGCCGCTCTTTTGGGAAAGGTCTCGTTCAGGAACAATACCCTTTACGCGACGGCTCTGCTTTACGGCTTACCGTTGCTCGGTACTACACACCTTCTGGCAGATGCATCCAAAAAGATTATGAGGAAGAAGGCGCAGCTGCCTACGACCGGGATATGGAAGACCGTTTTACGAACGGCGAATTATCCGAGAAAGGAAACATAGAGATCGCTGATACAACTAAATTTTTCACCGACAATGGTTATATTGTTTATGGTGGTGGTGGCATTACACCCGATGTTTTCGTTCCTCTTGACACCTTCACCCTAAGGGAAGACTACCTCCGCTGGAGACAGTATACCGCAGGCTTTGTGTTCCGCTTCGTTGAACAAGAAGCAGGCTTAGCTGATCGCTATCAACTAAACGACTTTGTAAGTAGCTACCAGGTTCCTAACAACGTCTTCCAGGAATACATCCAGTATGCGCGTGAACAAGGCGAAGAATCCGCTATTCCGACCAACAATCGAGTTCTAAAAGAGCTTAATCGTTTCCTCAAGGCTCGGATCGCACGCCAGTTATATGGTAACGAAGGTTTCTTTGCCGTCTGGAACAAGGACGATGATATGATCCTGGAGGCGCTAAAGGTTTTAAAAACAGATGATCCGTTGGCTGCGGCGAGGAAAGAGTAGGTCTTGGTTGTTGGTTGTTAGATGGTTCTGGTCATCTTGAAAGAGAGACAAGCCAATTTCCGACTTCCGACTTTATAAAGGGTTAGATTCCGGTATTAGTTACCCTGTAAATATCGCCCATTCCATTGCCGGGGGTGTTCGCCATTTCCTGTAAAGTATTGATATTACTAATACTCAGCGTATCACGCTTTGTCATACGTTCGCTCGTAAAGTAGAAGGTATTCCTAGCTACATCTACAAATGGGCAATAATCAAGCTTTTCAGAATTGATCGACGGTCCCATGTTTTTGGCGGGCAGCCAAGCCCCATCTGTATTCTTTCTGGCAATATACAAGTCGCCACCACCAAGGTCATCCGGTCGACCATAGGAGCTAAAAATCAGCAAATCTTCGTCAGGACTCACATAGGCATTGAATTCGTAATAAAGGGAATTGATGGTACTATCTAAAACTTCGGCCCTTTGGTATTCACCATCAACAAACCTGGCAATATAAATATCTTCTCTACCAATACCCTCTTCTTTCGTGGCCGTAAAATACAGATTGCCACTCTTTGCCACAGAGGGGTAGAATTCGTCTCCAGCTGTATTGACATTTCCATTGAGAGGCACTGGCTCAGTCCAACCCTCTCCTTCTCGGTCGCTGTACCATATATTATAATCAGCCGCCGCTGAATCTTTCTGCAAGGGTCTATTGGAAGCAAAAAACAAGCGCTGGCCTTCATTCGCAAAGAAAGGTTCAATATCCTGGTAACGGCCCGAAATATTCAACACCTCAGCAGGCTGCCAATGCCCTTTTACCATTCCAATGCTTACCAAACAACGCTTACTTTGCTTGTAATCACCAAGGGTATAAATGATTTCTTCGCCAGAAGGGGAAATCGCAATATCCCGTTCATATAAGCCTGTAGATACCAGACCGCTAGCAAACAACTCCGGATTTTCTGGTGTGGCTGCCAACTGAATATTATCTATTTTCGGTTTGGAACAGCTACTGTTTAACAAACAAAACAGACTAACAATAAAGAAAGGATATTGCTTCATTTTCTTTAGTATAATTTTAAAAATCTACTCGACTTCTACCTCCTCCAATTCAATTCTTGAAAGAGTGTCCATTTGGCCAGCAGCAAAGAGTTCATCAAATGCCAACACATCTCTACGGGCTTCATCCAGCGGTTTGTAGTTGATGTAATCCTGAAAAATGACACCCTCTATCCGGCGGGAGTTATAGGCCTCACGGAACCGCGCACCACCGCCATTTACCAAGAAATTGTAAGCCAGGTAATTCAGCGTAAAATCATCGGTAGAAAACCAGTAAGCGTATTCATCCTCGAAATCTTCACCGCCGCCTTCTTCGCCAAAGGTCACCTTCAGCTCGTGATGTGGCCTCCCAAAAGCTTCCGTGACTCCGTGATATTCCACTTGTACAGCCGGATCTGTTAGAAAATAGGGCAGGAAAGCGAAATACATGACCGAGTTTAGAGAATTTGCATAAGCTGAGCTGTCTTTCGCTGTTAGCTCAGCAGGTTCCCCGTTAATCGTCCGCGTAAAAGTCTGTGAGCTTAGGGCATCTTTAATATCCTGTTCTTCTTTATCAACATAGCTTCTTTCATATAAAAATTCATGCCCTACTCGCGCTGCGGTATAAACTCTTTCGCGAAAAAAGAAGTGAACCAAGCTCGTATCCAATTCACCCCCTCCATGCTGAACAATAGATTGCTCCACGACCCAACGCGCAGTGTCTGTGATGACCGGATCAGCGGCTTTCATACTCGAAGCATCTTCGGCATTTGAACTACAAGCAGTCAGAAAAAGAAGCAAAGCAAAAAGGCTAAGGTATCGCATAATCATTTTTTTTAAAACCTATATCAGGATTAGGAATGATGTTGGAAATTAACCCGTGATGGTTTCTCAATCTCTATACCCTATACTAAAGGGCACAAAGCGTCCCGTATCCCTCTACTGGCTTTACTCCCCCCCAGAGAAATTGCCACACCAAGGTCCAAGTTACGCATTAAAGTTCGAGCAGACTTCTACTTCGCCTGCGGGATCGTTCGCTCCCACAGCGGTTCACCGTCTTTATCAAATATCTGTATCTGTAATTGGCGCTCTCCGTAAGGACCACTAAAATTGAGTAAGCCAAAATTTCGCGCCACGACCAAGGTCCCTTCATCACGAAACTGATTATGTTCTCCATCGCGGTTACTCCCAGAACCAGAGGTAAGTGGTGAAGCCGTCAAATCATAAACCGCATTGCCTTTTGCATTTACATAAGAGCTGAGTTCGGTATGGTGCCGGTCGCCTGTAAGAAAGATCACACCTTTGATGTTTTCTTCTTCAATTCGCGACAGCAAGTAAGACCGCTCTTCTGGTGCCAAGCGAATATAATTCTCATAAACGGGTTCCGTATTCAAAATCTGCCCGCCAGTAGCCACAAATTTAAAAGGAGCATTGCTGGCCACCAAGGCATCAATAAGCCATTCCAATTGGATTTCCCCGAAGTAAATCTGCTGACCATTCTGCATGTGGTTGGGTGTACGAAAATAGCGATTATCCATCAAGAAAAAATCCATATCTGCCCATTGAAATGCAGTAGTTATACCACCATGTGCATCTGGTAAACCCACACTTGGGTTACCCCAAAACAAGCGAAAAGCTTCAAGGGTCTTGTCCTTGTGAATATAACTGCGATCACTATCATTAGGCCCATAATCATGGTCATCCCAGATGGCATAATGGTGCGTACTAGCCAGCAATGGCTGAAGCTCTTTTACAGAACGGGTATGGGTATAACGCTTCATGATACCGGTGCGCGAATTCCAATCCACTTCTCGCAAATAGGTATTATCTCCCAGCCACAGCATCGCGTCTGGCTGGCGCTCATGGATGCGATTAAAGATGTCATAATCCCCACCATAAGCATTATCAGGTCGGTCGTATTTCGGTTCATTGATATAACTACAACTCCCCACAGCCACCGTAAAATCAGGCGGATCAGTACGCCACTGCCAAAGTTTCTGGGTCTGAAACTGCGTAGGATAAGGCAATGTAACGGCCTTCCCATTCAGGCGCAGTTCATAGGTGTAGTTGGTGCCAGGCTCTACAATATCAGCAATTAGCTTGGCTGTAAAAGCATCGGCCTTAGTAGTTGTTATCTTATCCGTCAGGCTCAATGCAGCCTTATTATCTTCCGTCCAGTAGGCAAATTGCACCTCGGCGGCCTCGGTCGTCTGCACCCATAGTACAACTTCCCGCATCTCAGAATAGCCCAGCATCGGGCCAGATTGCAACAGTGAATTTTGCGCCGTCAGCGGCAATACTATTACAATACTTAGCAAGAGTAAATAGCTTCTCATTCTTTTTTCTGTCAAGGTAAGTTTTTCGCTCCTTTTGGCCTATTGGTGAGGGTTAAATATCTATTAAGCTAATGGCCATGCCATCGTTTCTCGGTATCATTACCGGTGGACCTACTTCGTCTTGCTCTACCTGTGGTTCGGGATGCGCCGCGCTTCCGGATACGCCATGCGAACTGATTTTTGCCCCATTCGTATAAATACATTTGTAGCACAATACATTTATGCTTTTACATAAATAGAGGTCGACC
Source organism: Lewinella cohaerens DSM 23179 (assembly GCF_000379805.1). Lineage (GTDB taxonomy): Bacteria > Bacteroidota > Bacteroidia > Chitinophagales > Saprospiraceae > Lewinella > Lewinella cohaerens. The sequence goes on from NZ_KB903535.1 coordinate 150,992, forward strand.
ACAGCCCAACAACACCTCTACTCTACCACCAAAGTCTGCACTGCCCCCGTAGCTACTTCCTCCAGCCAGTAGGTTCCTTTAAAGAGATTCGGTAACTGTAGGATTACCTCTCCCACATATAGCTCTGCCTGCATACGAAACACGGTCTGCCCTTGTGCATTATGCAGTTGCCACAGACCGTCAGTGACGGTGACATTCTTCAGACTTAAACTTGCCCCTGATCGGGCCGGATTCGGATACACCGACCATCCGGCTGTTGCTGTTCCCCAAAAAACAGTAGCCAGCCGCGAGTAGGAACGACTACCATCATAGTCCTCCTGTACTATTCGATAGGTATTCCATCCCGCACGGGGCGCATCATCGTAACTCCGATAGGTTTGTTTTGCTTCTGGCAACACCTGACCAAGGTCTACCCACCCCTTGCCTTCAGCGCGTTGCACCGTAAAACCAGCATTATTTTCCTCCTTGGTCGTCGACCAATCCAGGCGTATCCCGTCAGCTTCTTTCTGGGCAGTAAAGCTGGCCCACTCTACCGGAAGAGCAGTATTGTACTCCAATACAAAAAGTCCATCCAGTACATCCGTACCGATGATTCTGCCCGATGGTAAAAACGGATAAACACCCCAGCACCCTTTGTAACCATTATAGTTGGTACTCACTAAATCTGTATCATAATAACCTACCTGGACTACGTTTTCAGGGTTACTGATGTCAAAAATAGAGATACCATCATGATAATAGGACGCGATACACAAATCACCTACAATAAAAGGGTTATGAGGAATTGGGCCCCGAGGAGATGTCGTACTGTAGGGGTTGGCAACATTTAATAAATTAGAATAAAAATGACTGGTTGGTTCCAGGTCCTCCAAGTCACTAATATCCACAATCCCCAATGGACTACCATGTTTTTCGTCGGCATATACCAGCGTATTTCCGCTCACCCAACTGCTATGGTTAAAAACTTGAAAAGGATAATCTGTCAACACCCCTAGTTCTACAGGTGTCCCTGGGCCTTGGCCTTCAGGAGGGTCGGTGACAGGAGACATATCATAAATGTGTAGCCCATTCCCAAGATGGGAGCAATAGGCAATATTGTTATCGACGTAGACATCGTGAATATACCCGGCGGCAAAGTTGAGGTCAGCTATTAAAGAAGGACTAGCTGGATCTGCATTGAGGTCGTAAACAAGTAGATTATCCCCTGAATTAATACCTGCTACATAGAGAATCCCTTGCCCCTCGTCTACAAAAACATTATGGGCACGAGTGAATACGTCCGTTTGTTGATCAACTAGCGTCACCCTATTTGATCCTGTTCCGGTAATGCTAGCAAGGTCAAAGACAAGCAGACCTTCACTTGATGTCGATTCATCCGCAACACTATAAGCATTCGTGCCATAGGTTTTCATATCCCTCCATCGAGAGCTTCCTCCACCAGCAATAGCAGCAACTTCTACAATATTGCTAGGATCAGTGATTTCATAAAAATGTACCTTTTCTATAGATCCTACAATCGCAAACTCCCTCCCACTTACAGTATAACCCCAAATGTCATTATAAACCACCCCACCTAGATTTGGTAGAGAATTATCGTCCCATTGCCCCAACAAAGACATATTCACGGATTGTTGGGCCATCATGCTCATAAACATTCCTAAAAAAACAAATAATGTGCCTATCGTCCTCATTGTAGTAATTTTTTCCTGTGATGAAAAGATAAAAGGGATAGGTGATTGCGAATTTTATATTCTTTAAAGATAAAAAAGAAAAAATATTCCAAGAGTCGCTCTAGTCTAAACCGTATCTAGACCCGGCACTAAGTGGTTTGGGAATATTATCGCAACGTCATTTTCTGTTCTGATAAGGCGAAACCTCGAAGAAGCCGCGAAGCGAAACGTAGGCGAAGCCTAAGCTTCGGCGAGGCGTTTTCAACGCAGTCAGAGCTGAAAAGGACAAGTAAAAATGTCCCAAATCACTTAGTAACGGGTATATACTGATACTCTGGGCGTACCTCCGCCTAAGCGGCGGCGGCGCTACGTTACAGGGCTCACTACTCGTTCGGCCAGCTCTCCCGATTAAATCGGATCGCTGTCTGGCCTGCTGATAGCAGCCACCCTTCCACATCGCTTACGCGGGCCTCCCTAAAAGGTCATTCCCATCCCCAGATAAAACGGTAGATCAATGTCATTTTCATAGGTATAATACAGCTTAGGGTTATATCCTAACAGAAACAATATCCCCTCGTTTGACTGATAGCGAATCCCTAGTACTCCATTAATATCTGTATAGCTAATCTTGCCGAAAAAATTGATCGATGCCTCTACACCTACCTCTACAAGAATATTTTTACGCCCGATTAACTGCCCGATTTGGGGCATGATTTTATTGGTTCGAGGCGTACCATATTCGTGCTCGCCCAATACACCTCCATACCCAATGTTTACGATTGTTCTCCCCCAGCCTTTATCAAAAACAGACCGTTCATACTTCACATACAATATGCCTTGTCGCACAAAGCCACCATATACAGTATGCTTCGCCCCGGCGGTATCTGATTGACCATTAAGCGGCCCGATTGATACAAGGAGTAGCATCCAGATGATCGTTGTCTTCATTTGTTCTATCTATTTTGCAATAAAGATCATTGTACCTCTTCACCGACCCCTAAAGCACAGACAGAAGCCTCCAACTTTGATAGGGGCTTAATTGTTTCTCCAAAAAATCTGCGCCTAGAGCGATGGTGGATTAACGCCACAACCTTGCTTAAGCCAAAATTACTAAGCTATGACTGTTTACAATAAGATCAAATGGACACTGGGTATTTTATCCGTCTTTTTCATTATTCTGGCAACAAATCTAATCGACAGAAAGAATTTCAATATCGTAAAAAACTCCGTAGAAACGATCTACGCAGACCGCCTTTTAGCGCAAGACATACTATTGGATTTATCCAAACTGACTTGGGAAAAAGAATTGGCTCAAATAAAATACGAGCGTTCTCAATTTGAAAACAAAAATATTATCATCAATACGCGTATTGACGAATTGATAAACTTATTCGCTGTAACAAAACTAACGCCGAAGGAAAAGGTCATTTTTGAACAGCTAAAAAAGAATTTTATAAGCCTAAAAGAGTACGAACTTAACGAGATTGAACTGCCAAGTCCAAAATTTTCCGAGTACCTCGCTTTGGTCAAAGACAACCTTGACGACCTGTCAGAAATCCAGATAGAAGAAGGGAAAAGAGAATTATTTCAGAGTAAACGAGCCATAGCGTCAGTAGATTTATTCACCCATTTAGAGATATACGCTTTGATTATCATTGCCATCTTTATTCAAATAGTCGTCATGTACAACCCTAAAAAGGAAGGCAATAGTTAAAAAAACGAAGTGTTTTACAACACAATCAATAGCATTGTAAAACACTTCGCATCCAGGATATATACTTTACTTCTTCGCCATGAAGATACCATCCAGTGTGTCGCCATCAAAGGCTTCCGGGGTATTGCCATTGGTGTGTTCGTAGGCGGCGGTAAGGAATACGTTGCGAGCTGCACCATTCACCACCAGCGTAAGTATGAAGGTAAGGATACCTGCAAAAACACCTACACCAGGATGTATTACAAAACCTAGTAAAAATCCGGTAATGATGGCAATCACAATGCCCAGTAAAACGAAAAGTCCCAGGCTAAAACCAGCACCAATGGATTCGCCCCATCTCTCGCGGATCGTCCGGGAAGATCTTTTCAGTGCTTCGACCGGGCCAATATCTTCCGCAGCCAGGGTCGGGATCACAAAATAGGTAGCCAACGACCAGGCAAAGCCTAAAATACTAGAGGCAAAACTACCTATCCGTTCTTCAATGGCTTGAAGTACCAAGCCCACCGTAGCAGCCAATGCCGCCCAAGCCAGTATCTGTGGCGCGCGCGAAGCACTAAACGATATGCCATCACGAATGCTAGGTTCTTCACCAGCAAAAATGCGCCGCACGTTGAATACCAAAGCAACGTTGAAGAAGACGATTACAAAATAAGTAACCAGATAAAACACGAAAGCAACAATCCAAAAGACAACTTCCCCAACTTGTTCCATTCTATTAAAGATGGCTTCCATGGCTTCGAAGTTAAATGCAGCGAGACCTAGAAATGCGCCACCAAAAGAAAGTAGTACAGCAAGTAAAGCCGCACCGGAAAGTACAGGAAAGAGTAACAACTTGGGATGGGCACCAATTACTTCCAGGCTTTTAAGCCCTAATGTCCAACCACGGCCTAATCGATCAAAGATTCTCATGTTAGTGTTTTGCTAGGTGAATTTAAACAGGTTATCAATTTCTCTTAGAGCATATTTAGCGTCGCTGATCATGCTCTTACCCACTAAAGATAAGGAAAACCGCCTCACTCTCACCTTCATAAATCGATCAGCACAAATAGATTAACGACAAAGTCAATAAATCAAGGTAATACGACGATTGGTAGCCGTTGCTGATACAGCCCTTGGTCTGTTACCTGCCGGAGTTCACAAAACCAAAAACCGTTGCCCGGGAAGCTTAGAGGCAAACTGACTTCTCCTGTGCCTACTTCTATCTCCTGCTGTTGGAATATACGGCCCAATGGATCGTAATACCGTACCTGTAACAACCCTGCCTCGGCAGTCTGCAAACGCAGCTGTCCACTACCATGATTAGGATTAGGGAAAAAGGTTGCCGACAAATCACCAATCACTACCTCGCGGGTATTCACAATGCAATTTGCATCAGGTATCTCCTCGCAGTACAACCGCGAAGGCAAAGTACAATCGACAACAAAAGGATTGGGCTTACCATCTTGGTGCTGGGCAATCGCGAAAGTACGGGCCCATTCTACTGCATCCACGGGGTCTTGCTCGTGCCACTGGCAGAGCGTTGCCCGTTGGATATTGAAAAAATCAGGGGCATTGGCATTGGCTTCATCCCGATAGATGGTGTAGAAGTACATCAGAGCTCTTGCAATATTGCCCTTGAAAGATTCGCGAGGCTCAAAAGCTATATTCTGACGATATTCACTATAGGCATCCCTATTGTTAGCGGGCGGATTGCTAACTTCCTGGTTGAGGTAATACCAACTATCTGCCAGGGCATCAGAAACTTCTCCAAAAGGCAGACTCCCTCTATCTTGATTGACATCCACCCTGGTGGGGAAAAGGTGATGCATATCTGATTTAGCAGGCTCAGATGCTGCGCCGTTTGATTGGGGCCAGCTATGCTCTGTATTAATGCCTTGCCCATCTTGGTAGGCCGCCACCGTAGGGTCCGCACCAGGTGTAATGTACACCGGCCAGTCTGTGTAGACACAATATAAGCTGTCGTTTACCTTATCAATACTTCCAAAAAGAATATCACGAGCAGCACCATAACTTTGCACCGAACCCGGTGTAAAATTATCGATTACTGCTTCCAATAAATCCTGCCCCTCCAAATCCGAAAAGATCACCTCGTGATCCTGGGCTTCAACCTGCGTATTCAACAAAAGCAATAGCCCCAAAAGGCTCAGTAGATTTCTCATCTTATGATTTTGATTATCAGAAGAGCGTTATTTTTTCAACCGGTCTTCTGCAAATAATTCTACAGTAAATTCCAGCAGCTCAGGCCCACCTGCATGACCATGGCCTGGAATAACATGAATTGCTTCGGGGAATTTCTTTTGCACCCTTTCCACCGTATCTGACCATTTGCTCACAACAGCATCGTTTGTATTACCACGACCTGCACCAAGTGACTTTATCAAGCATCCACCAAAAAGTACTCCTTCCGTAGGTAAATAACTAACAATATTATCTACCGTGTGCCCAGGACCTGGTGCGTAATTAACGATTTGCTGATCACCTAACTTTATGACCTTCTTTCGGCGAAATTTCTTTTCTGGTGCGGTTGTCCCTTCAGCTTCGCACAAGGCTACTGTCTTTTTGCTGCCGTAGGTCAAAATACCTCGGGCTTGTACACTATCCAGGCCAGCAGTACAGTCTTCATGAAAATGATTGACCACCACTGCCTGCACCGTAATCCCTTGCTCTTTAGTCAAATAATCAAGGAGGCGGACAGTCGTTTTGGTGGTAACAGGGGTATCAAAAATAACACAAGTACTATCCACCATGTAAATCAACCCATTGGAACCAATTCTTCCATAACCTTCGAAAACTTTGAAAGAACGATGGATAAAAGTATTGTCGGTGAGGCGAATAAGCTGAATATCTTCCCCAATTTGTTGTACGGCAGGCTGTTGAGCATGCAATGCAGCACTACATCCAACAAGTACAAGTAAGAGCGTAAATAACTTATGCATTGGTCCCTTCGGTTTTGTAAGAAAAGAAAACAGAAAATGCCCTATTTTTTAGCGATGCAAAGTTAGGGATAAATACATCAACCTTACAGCTTCCTCCCATAATAGACCTGCCCACATATTTGCCCATTAATCTCTGCCACCTCTGGTAAGTGCGCCCAGCGATCAAATCCTTTCTTCTCCAACAAACGAATACTGGCAATATTGGTATCCATCGTAACGGCAAAGAGGTGACGAAAACCACGCCTGTGAGCCTCCTCCATTAAAAAATCTACCGTCGCACCACCTAATCCGCGTCGCTGCCAACGATTATCCAGGTAATAAGTAATCTCCACCAAACCTGCTAACGATTTCCGTTCAGGACGGTAAGCACTGAAGCAGCACCAGCCCACCACCGTTTGGTTATCCTCTATCATAAACACCGGCCATTTGGTGGGCGGATGTTTCGCCAACCAAGTAGTTCTTTCTGCAAGGTCTACAGGCTCAGTGTAAGCGTTCTGACCGCCCGATAGGATCGACTGATTCAAAATATCAGTGATGGCTGGCAAATCCGCTGTCTTAGCAAGTCGAAATAAAGGAGTGGACATTATTCTGAAGTTTTCAGCGCGGCGCGAATCTGCTTTAGATGATGTTCGCTGTGCCACGCAACTTTATCAAACTCTTCCTTCACGGTACGCAACCCTGTCTCGTTGTGAACATATTGCCGAGTACCCGCCAGCTCATAATGAGACGTTGCTAAATCAATAACCCCGCGACGCACCGAATGATAGATCGCCTGCTGTATACCCAAATCACGGTTAACATAATCCAGCTGATCAGCCCAGCAATCAGGGTCAAAACCCCATACCACTTGGCCCGGACGAGCGATACCTCGCCGAATTCGTTCGTACAAAACGGTTTCGGCATCTGTCAGATGGTGAAGCAATTGGCACACCGTCCATTTTCCCGGCGCATAAGTCTTCGCTAAATCAACTTCAGGAAATAAGAAGTAAGTTGCTACCTCTTCCGCCTGCGCCTCTAGAACAGCTAGGAGTTCCAACGTATTTTTATAACTAACTTCCATATATTAACGGCAGATAAGTGTTAGCACCGAATCATACCAGTTCACAAGTGCGATACGCTTTGCTAGTGATAAATCTACACAAGCTTCGGCGAGCTGGCTATTATTGAGGTAAGCTTGCCCACGCATAATGCGTAATTGAGCATCATTAGGAAAAGCAGTTACTGCTTCTGTCATTTTTGCGATGCCTTCTTCTATTTTTCCATCATTAAAAAGCACGGCACCAGCATCTGCTACTTCCCGGGCAGTGATAAAATCATCTACCTTTTGTGTACAAGTCGCTATTGTAGGTAAAAAGGATAAACTCAAATCGAAAGCAGCATTTACCTTACGTCCCTGGTAGGTAGCTGGCTCCCAATCTCCATAAGTTGAAGTAGCAGCATCTATAGCCGAATACCAGAAATCAAAACCGAGGTCATTAAAATCCGTCACATCTAGAATTCTTACATCTCCATCCGCTTCCACTAAGACTTGAATATCAATTTGGCCCATTTGGCAACTATCGTTCCCAGAGGTAGGGTAATCCAATGCGGTATCCAAATAAGTCTGAAGCGCTTCTGCACCTCCGTTAAAGTCGAGGGCTTTCTCAAATTCAGTATATACTGTATCTCGCCCAATAAGAATAAACGGGTCAGGGTCTTTGATTTTGAACCTTACGGGCAAATTGAATTGTACTCTTACTGCTTTTCCTTGCTGCTTGCCAGGGATCCAACGTAAGCTTTCTTCTTTCATTTGCAAAACAACGCCTAAGGCTGCGATACCAGTACCTCCTCCCAGATCACGCACTATTTGAGGCTGACTGATTCGCCCATCTGTTTCCACTACAAAAGTGACAACAGCTGTGCCTTGAATATTTTCATCAATAGCCTCTTGTGGATAAATCACTCTCTGGTAAACATATTCCAACATGGCCTGATTGGCACATTTTTGTTTGTAGACCAAGGTCGTATCTAATGCTTCGCAAGCTGCGGGGAAACGTGGCATCTGCTCTACTACTTTATAAATAGTGGTATCGGTTTGTGCATTTAGCAAACCGACCATCAACAGAAAACCAAACAAGAAGATATATTTGTACATAACAGTAAACAGCTTTTTATTTAGCTCAGCCACAAAGGTAGAAATAAGAACAATAAAAAAGCGGGGAGTACTGACGTTATCGCTAACGACTTACTTCCCGCTTTAGAGCTTGTTCAGCTGTAATAGTTAGGGCTATTTCTTAATAACCTTAAAGTCCCGCAAAATATAGTTCGGTGCCAATTGCGAAACGTTCCCTTCCCAGCGCTTGCTTACGACTAGCCGCTCCATCGGAGAGAACAAAAAGATAAGGGGCTGCTCATCGTAGACAATACGCTGAAACTCTTGATAAAGCTGATGTCTTTCCACAGGGTCAATGGTGACATTGATTTTCTCTATCAGCGCATCTGTTTCTGCATTACCAAACTGCCAGCGATTGCTACCCCGTGGCGTATTACTGGAGGTGTGCCAAAGTTGCATGAAGTCATCTAACAAATGGTTCCCCCCCGCACCATAACCATAAAGGGCATAGTTGCGACTGGCTAAATCTTCACCTACCATTACTCGCGGCTCGCGTGGTACAATTGTAATAGCAACACCCACCTGGCTCGCACCATCTTTCATAACTTCCGACAGCGTAGAAGCAAATATACTTCCCGGGTTCACCAAGTACTCCATCTCCATTTCTACCAACTCTCCGTTAATCATTTTATCACGAATACCATTGTCGTTAGTATCTTCCCATCCGGCCTCTGTGAGCAAAGCTTTGGCTTTTTCGATGTCCTTTCCTACCAACGACAAATCCTTATTGGCGTGTGCTTTCGATGGAGCCACTGGCCCGGGTACTGGTACTGCTAGCCCGGCAAAAGCGGCATCAATAATTATCTGTACATCTAATACATGCGCCAGCGCTCTACGTACGCGCTTGTCTTCTAGCAAAGGATTTTTATTATTCATCGCGACAAAGTAAAAATTGAAGGTCTCTGTCGTCAGGAAATCATAACGCTCCTTTAAAAATTCGTTTTCACGTAATTCTACAAAGGTGTTTGCGTCAAGCGTAGGTGCTACATCTATCAGTTCGTTTTTAAGCGCATTGGCAGCCGTTGTCTGATCTGGAATAATCCGAAAAACTACACTATCCGGATAAGCATGGAGGTAAGCGTGGCCGCCAGGTACTTTGTCCCCCCACCAATTCGGGTCACGAACCATACTTATATAATCACCATCTACCCATTCGCTGAACAAGTAGGGGCCTGTGCCTATCAACTTGCTAGCATCACGTGAAAAAGGTGCAGAACGAAATTGCTCTGCAAATTGCTGCATTGGAGCTTCTTCGGCCAGTGCCTCTCCATTGGCAATAAGGTCAGCGATCTGATAATCAGCCATCAAACCTTCGGGGTCGAAAATATGCTCTGGATAAATATTGGTTCCACTATAAGAGTCCTCTGCCAGAATGTACTTCTCTTTAGCAAAAACGGTAAACTTGCGAGGGTTCTCAGCATCAGGTACAACATCAGCCACAGCCAGGTAACTGTTCCGATGTGGTCCAGCCTCGGCAATATTAAGGTTAAAAAGGAGCTTAAAAGAGAAGATAACATCCTCTACCCGTAGTGGTTTCCCATCACTAAACGTCGCATATTCATTGAGCTCATAGGTATACTTCATACCTCCGGCATAAGCTCCATCTGTGATTTCCTCTATCACTGGCCGGCCAATAGCCAAGGCTGGCGTAGGCTCAAATGTTTCATGGTTATACTCTAGTAAAGGGAGGAATATTTCTTGGTAAACAGGTCTTGCGTAACCACTTACCGTCAAGTAAGGGTTTAGACGATCTGGCTCGGAAGCCAATCGCACGCGCAAGGTATTGTCATTGTTTTTAAATACTGGACCTGTTGGAGCTTCGTCAGAGCTGCCGCAACCATAGGTCAACGCTCCTGCCAATAGAAGAAACATTAGACTACTAAGGATATTCAGAAATCTGTTCATGTCTGGATGTTGTTGTGATTCGCCCCGAAAATACGAACTTTTTTTTTCGCAAGCCTGACAAATTAGCCAACCGACCGGATTAGGCAGCAAACAAGATTGTTAGACAGATGAACACACCACGGTAGTTGTTGTTTCACTTGCACCACATAACAACAAGAAATATGGCTATTGTTTTAATTGCCGGAGGTAGCGGACTAATAGGAATGCAGCTAAGTGAACTCCTCAGCCAGGAAGGGCATGAAGTGCGTCATTTTAGCCGATCTACCAAGCGTGATTCCCGCTATCCCACTTATCAGTGGAACGTACAGCAAGCAACCTACGACGAGGCTGCTTTTCGTGGAGTTACCCATGTCATCAATCTTGCCGGAGCAGGTATTGCTGATGCTCGTTGGACCGATCAGCGTAAACAACTAATTATTGATAGTCGTACCAAATCTACCCGTTTATTAAAAACAGGTATCGCGGCACATGGCCAAACTGTCAAGGCTTACTTAGCAGGAAGCGCTATTGGTTATTACGGAGACCGTAAGGGAATGCTCATTACAGAAGGTGACCCAGCAGGAAATGGTTTTCTTTCAAAATCAGTGTCTATTTGGGAGCAAGCTATTCAGGAAATACCCGACGAATTGAACATGCCAACCCTGATCGTTCGCACTGGTATTGTGCTTTCGCCAAAAGGGGGAGCACTCCAGAAAATGTTACTCCCACTAAACCTCTTTGTTTCTACTTATTTTGGCGACGGACAGCAATGGTACTCTTGGATACATATTGATGACATCTGCCGTATTTTTGTAAAAGGCGTAAACGACAACCAATTCAGAGGCGTGTACAATGGCGTAGCTCCCAACCCCGTAAGTAACAAAAAACTGGCGAAAGCGATAATTACGGCAAGTAAAAAGCCGGCTTTATTACTTCCAGCCCCAGCTTTCATACTACGCTTGGTCTTGGGTGAAATGTCGCACACTATCCTTGACAGCTGCAAAGTTTCTGCTGCAAAATTGGCTAAAAGCGGCTTCACTTTTAAGCACCCAGGCATTATCCCTGCTTTGCAAGACTTATTGGCGAAACGGTAGCCGCAATCGTATAATCGTACTGGTACGATTAGGCCATTACCTAACAAAAATCCCGAATCTCACGCTAGGCACGAAACTCGGGATCTTACTTTTGCTTTAAGCTGCGTAATTATTTACGAGCGAAAAACTTCTACTTCTTTGTTTTCTACAACCAGGTCGGTAAACTTCCCCTTAAAGCGGGTCGCCCGCACAATATGGTTATCAATCCAATGGTAGTTACCTCCTCTTGGTTTGCCCATTAATAGTCCGTGGTACCTAAAATCGTGCTTCTTGAGCCATTCTTCAGTAATAGCACGGTGCTCTTCTGTACGGGAAGTGAAAAAGGTAATAAAATGACCTTCCTCATACCACTTGTTACAGATTTTCAAAGCATCGGGATAAGGCAAGCAGGTGCCCATTCTTTCCGGCTCTTCGTTTGGGATATCATCACAAACGGTACCATCTATATCAATCAAGAAATTCTTTACGCCTTCTGGTAAAACTGGACTAATCGTGTCTCCTTTTTCGTTAAACGCTACTTCCAGTTCCTGTTTTTGATCAGCCATGATCTAAATTGTTTTCCTTTGGTTCAAAATGCAAAACTAGCAATTATTCAACGACTTAACTCTATGTAATGGTGCAAAATAAGTGTCGTTTTACGGCATCTAAGTGTATTTTTTACACACTCACGGCTCAGGAAGCACCATAAGTCAAAAAATCAGATCTGCTTTACGCCCCTCACTGCTGGTTTGGGAATGTTATTGCGCAAGAGGTTCTGTAAAGCCGTATTTATCTTTTCAGACGCTGGATTCAACTGTGTATTCACCTTACTGATGGCCGTATTATAAGCATCAACATCTTCCTGGGTCAACTGATCTCCTTTAGTTTTTACCCTCACCAAAGCGGGGTAATCTTCCCTCGCCAAAACCTGCAATACTTCAAGCTGTTCTACAGCAGCATCACGGTAACCGGTATCTCCATTATATGCACCAACTCTCTTCAACTCAGCAATTTCTTCCGTCGCTGCCTTTAATAACTGCTGGCGTAGTTGATCAATATTATCCGGGCTGTCTTTTTCCATTTCCAGGAGAAACCGGGCATTTAGCTTACCTACCCGAAAACTCCGAAGAAAAATATTCCGTTGGTATTCATTTAAGGCATTCAACTGCTGCGCTTCGGTTACGGAACCAGGTTCCATTTGCAATAAAATATTATTGGCTTGGGCAAACTGCTGCTGTGCCTCTAGCAGTTTAGCGCTGGCATCCGCCATTTTTCGCTCTGCTGCCGTCTGAGCTACCAAGTACTTTTCCATTTGTAAAAAACCATCCTGAGCATTTAGTTTAAGTGCTTCTACCTCTTGGAACCCTACCTCAAACAACTCTTCATAAGTCTTCAGGACCTCGACCATGGTTGATTTTAACCCCGCATCGGATTCAAAATCAGGCAATTGATCCATTTTCATCTGCGACTGCTGAACCTGTTCTAATAGTGCTAATCGTTTTTGAGCAATCACTTGTAGATCATCGCTGTGTACTGCGTACTGCAGGTATTCCATATTTTTTTGAGCCAGGCCACTATGTTCCTGATTGAAAAAATCGAAATAAACAGCAGGATTATCAATCTTCTGTTGAGCGTTTGCGCTAAAACTCCCTAGGCCGAATAGGCAAAGCATAAAAATTCGAAACATACACGAGTATTTTAACATGACATTTTTCTGTTTTATTAAACGAATTTAGTCCCTTTCAGTTGCGCCCCAGCTTTGATCTTTTCGATACACAACCCCTTTAAAAAGAGCGACAAGCTCTTCCGCTTCCCTTCTGATCTCTACTTGATAGTGGCCCAATCGCCTACCCAAGTGTTGCTCTTTAGCCGTAGCAACAAGAACGTCCCCTACCTGTACAGGCGCGAGGTGGTTAATCGCCGTATCAATGGAAACAGCATGCTGTCCTCGGCTGTTCGAAGCAAAAGCAAAAGCACTATCAGCAAAACTAAAACTAATTCCCCCATGTCCAATCCCAAAGCCATTAACCATTTCAGGGCGAACGACCATCTGAATACGACTAAACCCTGGCGCTATTTCTAACACCTCAATTCCCAACCAATTACTAAATGCATCTTTAGACAACATTTGCCTCACAATTTCTTCGGCTGACATTTTATGTTCCATGGCTGTTTTTACTTTTTCAGTCTTCAGAAAGAAGAAATAGTTTCTTCTCCGTTAACAAGTAGCTAAATGGTTTTTTAGGTTTTAATGCCTATTTTTAAAGGAAAGTCCTTAAATTAGATGACCCTGGCCTGTTTTTATCTCAAAGTACAGGCAGCGTCGGTGGTGTTTAAGGTATCTCTAACTAAAATGGTGTTTGTTCACCAAGACGTCAAATGACGGAAAAAGAGTTGATTAAAGGTTGCGTACGTGAGGACGTCCATTGCCAGAAGCAGTTATTTGAGCTGTACGCTGGCAAGATGATGGCCGTGTGCAAGCGCTATTCCCGACATCGACTCGAAGCCGAAGATATGCTTCAGGAAGCTTTTGTCAAAGTTTTTGACAATCTTGACAAATTTGCTTTTAAAGGTTCTTTCGAAGGTTGGATTCGCCGCATTGTAGTTAATACTGCACTAAAGCACAATCAACGAAAGTATTTTACAAATGAACAAATCGCCGTTGAGCATTTTCCAGAAACACCAATTCAACCCGTTGCTTACGCACAACTGGGGGAAGAAGAGCTTCTGAAAATGATCTCCCACTTACCTGAGGGTTATCGGGTAGTATTTAATCTGTATGCTATTGAAGGTTATAGCCACAAAGAAATTGCTGAGATGCTTGAAATTAAAGAAAGCACCTCTCGATCACAGCTGGTAAAAGCTCGGAAAATGCTACAAAACCAATTGGAAAAATTGCAACGCCTTGCCGTATGAGTAAGCGACATCCGCTAGACGAACTATTCAAGAATAACCTCCGGGATGCTTCCGCACCCGTGCCTGACAATATGTGGGAACGCATTGCCAAAGCACGTCAGCAGAAACGTCGCCGGATGATGGTCATCTGGAGTGCTACAGGTACTACTACATTAGGCTTGTTGGCTATCCTCCTAATGCCACTTTCTGCACCAGAACTTGGCCATTTCCCGCTGGAAGACACCAGCCTGTCTGCTAGCCCAACCTTGGCTAATCAGCTTTCTGACCAAGCTTCAGCGCCAATTCCCAACAGCGAGAATGCCGACGAACAGGTAAACACATCATTGGTTGTACCGGCAACAACGCCTACAATCAATCGTGGTCAAAATCAACAACGAACGACTACACCAGTAGTATCTAAAGTTGCTCATGTTCAAAAAGTCAACAAGGTAACTCCAGAAAACCAAGTAGCTAATGCCCTAGAACTACCTGCTACCAGTCAGGAACAGACGGTAGAGGTACTAGAAGAAAGCACCACCGACTTACAAGAAGACAACTCACTTCGTATTGCTGGACCTCACCAACGTCTTCGCAGCCAAGTGGTCGATATTCTGCCTGCTAAAAACTTAGCTTTTGCACAACAAACAGAACTAAAGCTTTTCACCAATCATGCCCCTCGATGTGCCCGCTTTGCTAATCCTTATTTCCGGTTAGACCTTGAAGTACTAGGTGGGCCAGCTTACGCTCAACAAACACTTCAGGCCAAGACGCCCGAAAGTATCAGCCACCTCAACAAACGCAAGGAAAGTGAGTCTTCTAGCATCTCCTATAGTGGTGGCTTCCGTTTAGCCGCAGTGTCTAATGTAGGGCTTAGTATGCGAACTGGCTTAATGTATACGGAGATCAATGATCGCTTTACATTTGAAGTAGGTAGCAGGATGGATGTCTCTACTATTTTTGGCCCTAATGGAGAAGTCATTGGTGTAGATACTATCTATACCGAAGCTTATAACGAACAGCATCGCAATCGTCTGCGCTTCATCGAAGTTCCCCTCCTCATCGGTTATGAAGAACAATGGGGTAAATTCCGGGTAGGTGTAAATGCGGGAGCATACCTTAATCTATATTTCGGGGCAAAAGGAGCAATCTACTCTCCTGCAACACAAGAACCAATTCAATTTGGCCAGCAAGGTGACCGGGATGTCTTACCTATCTTTGATCGGCGTGCTACAGCCGCTTGGTATGCAGGGATAAGTATCGCTTATAATCTGCACAGCCGCTATAGTTTAGTTGCTGAGCCTTATTTCAAATCCTATCCAAGAGCGCTAAGCAGCTCAGAATATGATTTACAACAAAACTACTGGATGACTGGCCTACAGCTGGGAATGAGAATGCGTTTGTAGGTTTACATTGGCCTGCTTAAATTACGTTGCAATTAGGTCTAGTTCCTATTTTTATGTTAAAGTGGCATCAATTCTGCCACCTTACACTTGCTATCCTGTATTCTTAGTAATTTGCGCAGCACAATCCAATCCAGTATGAAAATCAACCTTAGTCCTTTCTGGCGAGTACTACTTTTACTAAGTAGTACTCCGATATTCCTTATTGCTCAACCTACTATCCAGGATTGCCTAGGAGCCGTACCTGTCTGCCAGGATCTGTATTCAGAGAGCCAGTCTCCTTCTGGAGATGGTAATATCGGCAATGAAATTATTAATGGCGAAACCTGTACCGCTGGAGAGTTAAATTCCATTTGGTACGTTTTTACCGCCAATGAGGATGGAATGCTAGGCTTCTTAATTACGCCTAATAATTTCAATGATGATTACGACTGGGCACTTTTTGACCTTACCAATGGCGATTGTGATGACCTCACCGCATCTAATCTCGTAAGCTGTAATGCTGCTGGCGGCACAGGCTGCCATGGCCCAACCGGTTGTGCGGCTAGTGGTATTGGCAATTGGGTGCCAGGGGGATGTGGGGGTACTGGCCCCATCAATGCATTGGTGCCTATGAGTGCTGGTAACACCTACGTTCTCATGGTCAGCAACTGGACAGGATCTAATGATGGTTATAGCCTTGATTTTAGTGAAAGTACGGGTTTAGGTGTATTTGATCAAACTCCTCCGCTAGTCGAAGACATTACCCAACTGCCCGAAAGCTGTGGAGACGCTACCATTGATATCTCTTTCAATGAATTTTTACTCTGCAACAGTATCAATGATAATGCTTTCCAATTAGACGGCCCGGGAGGCCCCTATACGCTTGATGCCAGTTCTCCAGACTGTATTTCGGGGAGTAATCAGGCCAAGTCTTTTAGGCTAGCTATTTCTCCCCCCATACAGTCTATGGGCGATTACACGCTCACCATTGATCCGACTGGCCCTGGGGATTTACTCGACCTTTGCGACAATCAGGCAGAATCTTTTACTTTCAATTTTACCGTTGATGTACCTTTACCGGTAATAATTGACATAGGCCAAGACACTAGTCTGGTTTGCGCTGGCGACGAGCTCGTACTTGATGCCTCTTCCGGCGGCAATACCTTTCTTTGGGAGGATGGCTCCACCGACCCCACACTCATTGTCACCAACGAGGGAGTCTATAGTGTGACCGTTACCGATGATTGCGGTTTTGGAGAAGATGCCATTGAGGTTTTTGTACAACAATTTCCTCCTACCGTTAACTTTGGTGCTGATCAAATTATTTGCCCCGGAACTTCTCCATTGTTGGATGCCGATAATGGTGTAGCTTTCTACAACTGGCAAGACGGCAGTAGTGCTACTAACTATACCGTCACGACAACAGGCGATTATGCTGTTACTGTTGAAAATGGATGTGGTGTTGTGGAAGAAGCGATTAACATTACCTATGTACCGCCACTCAATCTAAATCTAGCGAATGAGTATGTACTCTGCCTTGGCGATACCCTCACGATTAATATAGAGCGCCCATTTGCAACCTATCAATGGTCAGATGGAAGCACACTACCTCAACGAGATATTACTGCCGACAATAATTTTTCGCTCACGGTGACAACCATTTGTGAAGTCTACGAAGCGGATTTTGCGGCCATTTTCCTTGTTGACCCAATGCTTGATCTGGGAGAAGATTTAATACTATGTCCCAATGACAGCCTCATCCTTGAGCCAGGTATTCCTGGTGCTACTTATTTATGGCAGGATGGAAGTACACAGGATCGTTTTGTTGTTACAACTCCCAATACCTACGGAGTAACCATTTCCACCGCCTGCAATGATCTCGTAGACTCGGTTGTTATCGATTACTTACTCCCCATTACCACAGAACTAGGGAGAGACACCTTCCTCTGCCCTGAGGATCCTTTCTTATTGGACGCGAGCACCGAAGTCCTCGCTGATTACCAATGGGAAAATGGCGCAAAAGAAGCACGCCGTCTGATCTTTGGGCCCGGAGATTACAGTATCACTGTCAGCTCTATTTGTGAAACCGTTATCGACACCATACAGATTGCCGAATGCGAGATATGTACCGTTTACATGCCCAATGTATTTAGCCCGAATAATGATGGTGTCAATGACCGACTGTTCCCTCAGAGTCACTGCTCTCTAGAAGCCTATGAGATGCAGGTATTTGATCGTTGGGGGAGTCAGGTTTACCAATCCTCCAACCCCAACGATGGTTGGAACGGTAAAATAAGAGGAGACTTGGCACGGCAAGGCACCTACGTTTGGATGATTCAATACACTGTGAGTGAAAATGGAATAGCAAGGAGCACAAGCCAACGCGGAGATGTTGTACTACTTCGTTAAGTAGACGATATTCTTAATTAGCATAAAGTAGAAAGGCAGCGGTTTCCGGAATGGAAGCGCTGCCTTTGTGTTTTAAATACTGGGCTGAATCAACGTTCTTCTCGTCTCAGAGGTTGAAAATTGAACATCAGCAATACCAGCAAAAGTATTCCTAAGATGATCATGGGGATAAAGATTATGAAGCACCTCTATCGAGAGCTACTTCGTTTTCAATGGATTATATTTCAGGGGGTAAATACATAACTAAAATAGCACATTTTTAGTTCCTTATCAATAGAAAAACTTTATTTAACTAGACAATAACAGGCCTTTAAACAACGAACCCCGAAACCTTCTGAGAAAGGCCTCGGGGCTTGCTGTCAATTAATCAACCTTGCTTACAAATCAGAAGCACCTTTGTTGGCTGCATTGAAACGCTCTGTAACTTCCTGCCAATTGATGACATTAAAGAAAGCGTTTACGTAGTCCGGACGACGATTCTGATAATTGAGGTAGTAGGCATGTTCCCAAACATCCAAGCCCAGGATTGGCGTCCCCTGCTGTTCAACGACATCCATCAAGGGATTATCCTGATTAGGGGTGGAAGTGATAAACAAGTGATCTGAACCACTCACACACAGCCATGCCCAACCAGAACCAAAACGAGTACCAGCTGCTGCCGAAAATTCTTCCTTAAATTTCGCAAAGCTGCCAAAATCACGGACAATAGCTTTATGAATATTCGTGCGGTCACTGGGCTCGCCTCCGCCATCGGGTGACATCACCTCCCAGAAGAGTTTGTGATTATAATAACCGCCACCGTTATTGCGCACAGCCATACTGTGTTTAGAAACGTGCACTAAAATTTCTTCAATCTTCATACCATCCAAGTCTGTACCTTCGATAGCTGCATTGAGCTTATTGGTATAACCGGCATGGTGCTTGGAGTAATGAATTTCCATTGTACGCGCATCAACATGTGGCTCTAATGCGTCGTAAGCGTAAGATAAATCTGGGAGCTGAAAGGCCATAGTGTACCTTTAATTTTGGTGTATAAAATTAGTTTCTTCTTTTCAAACAGTCATCTTAAGGTAATTGTTTAGTAGAACCTACGGCTAATGACACCCTTTGGTCTGTTCCCCGTTTTTCTGTAAACTAATTACTAAGACTAATCGTTTGTCCAGTAAAGATATTTCGCTTTTGGCATTCCTCCTTACTATTTGCAAGCTATAAGACGGCAACTATGTATAGAATTGCTTAAATTGCTAAGTAACATACTAAAGCTCCAAAATAGTTTTGTCCTCATCCACGCAATACCGCGACCTATGAAGAGAACGATAATCCGCTTACTCTCCCTGACTCTACTCCTTTTTTGTGTACCACCATCTGCTTGGGCTACTCACAATCGCGCTGGAGAAATCATTGTGGAGACCATCCCTGATGCTAACGGCAATTGTGGCCTAACCGTGAAGGCTACTATTATTACCTACA
Source organism: Lewinella cohaerens DSM 23179 (assembly GCF_000379805.1). Lineage (GTDB taxonomy): Bacteria > Bacteroidota > Bacteroidia > Chitinophagales > Saprospiraceae > Lewinella > Lewinella cohaerens. The sequence goes on from NZ_KB903535.1 coordinate 170,577, forward strand.
CCAAAACCTCTAGTGTAGATGCTGATCGCGATTCTCTTACCATCTGCTGGGGCGATGACAACTGTGAACGAGTAGCAAGGATGAATGGCGCTGGCACCCCTCCTGAAGGCGAGCGACTCGAAAATGACATTAAGTTCAACATATACATGGCTACCCATACCTATACGGGGCCATCAAGATATACCATCAGTTTTGAGGACCCTAACCGAAATGCTGGGGTACTTAATGTAAACTTCCCTAATTCGGTTAGTATTCCGTTTTATGTCGAGAACGTTTTTTCTCTTTTCAACCCCGTCTTTTCGGGATGCAACAACTCTCCTGTCTTACAGGTCCCTCCTATAGACTTTGCCTGTACTGGCGAGGTTTTCACCCATAATCCTGGTGCTTACGACATTGACGGAGACAGTCTTTCTTACGAATTAGCGGTGCCCAAACAAGGGCCCAATGATCCCGTTCCCAATTTTTTCTTCCCCAATGGCATGTCCATTAATTCCTTAACGGGAGATTTAGTATGGGACACCCCTACTCAGGCTGGTGAATACAATATCGCTATCAATATTTATTCGTACCGTAATGGTCAGATCATCGACACCATGGTGCGGGATATGCAAATCATCGTCGAGGATTGTAGTAATGAACCGCCTTTGGTAGTTACCGAATTTGATGAAATATGCGTCATCGCTGGCACCACTATTGACTTCGATGTTATTGCTACTGCTCCTTTTACCGATACGGATCAAAGGGTAAGGCTTCTGGCTTACGGAGCTCCATTAAACACGAGTATTAGCCCTGCACAATTCACACCTCCATCCGAAGCGTATTTTGATGATCCATTGGTCAAAAACTTCCGCTGGGAAACCACCTGCGAGCATATCTCCAGTCAACCTTACAATGTGGTATTTAGGGCTGTAGACGATTTCCTCGGTGATACAACCGGGCTCGCCACCCTTAAAACAGTGAGAATAAAAGTTGTCGGACCACCTCCTGAAGATGTACAGGCTATTGCGGAAGGACCAGTCATCAACGTCAGTTGGGAGTCACCTTACATTTGTGAAGATGCCCAAGACGACTACTTCAGAGGATTCTCCGTCTGGCGGCGGATCAACTCAGATCAATCACCACTAGACACTTGTGTGACAGGCTTAGCTGGGCGTGGCTATACCAAAATATCCTCAGATACGATCCAGCAGATTGTGGATGGACGTTATTTCTTTGAAGACCGTAATGTAGAAAGAGGAAAGACGTATTGTTATCGGATACTCGCTAATTTTGCCCGACGCACTGCTAACGGTTTATTCTTCTATAACCCTGTAGAAAGTTTACCTTCCGAAGAATCTTGCGTGCAATTGGGAAGGGATGTCCCTCTACTGATCAAGGCAGATGTAGTAACCACTGACCTTAACAATGGTGTCATTGATGTTTGCTGGACCAAACCTGATCCTGCAGATTTGGATACCACCCTCAACATGGGCCCCTATACTTACGAATTATTACGCGCTCCTGGCCATACAGAGGATATCAATAACTTCACACCAATCAACAGTGTTACCGCTCCTACTTTTGCGCTGGCCACTGATACTTGTTTTACAGATATCAGCCTGAACACAGTAGATCAGCCGTACACTTACGTCATCAATTTTTATGTCAATGGAGAAACGATGCCTTTAGGAGCTAGTACCGTAGGAGGTTCGATCTATCTAAATGCGACACCGTCGGATAGAGTTAACACCCTTTTCTGGGATGAATTTGTCCCTTGGGAAAACTTCGAGTATACTATCTTCCGCGAAAACACGAGTGGTGGTTTGGATTCGTTGACTACCGTATCTGATCCGATATACCGCGACGAAGGCTTAATGAACTTGGTAGAATACTGTTATGTCATCAGAAGTGCTGGCACTTATAATATTGATGGTGTTCCATCTCCACTAATTAACCGTTCGCAACGGGTATGCAGTACACCATTCGATAATGTTCCTCCTTGTCCACCAGCCTTAACGGTTACAAACCTGTGTGATTTCAGCGAAAGCTGTGATGACATAGAAGTATTGGAAAACAACCTCGTTTGGGAAAGCGCCCTAACCCTTTGTCCGGAATTTGAAGATGTAGACAGTTATAACATCTACTATGCTCCTGTCGTCAATGCTCCTTTCAGTTTGATCGCTACAGTTGATGATCCTAACATCCTTGAGTTTATCCACCAACCTGGTGGTACAATAGCAGGTTGTTATGCAGTCACAGCCGTGGATACGGTGGGTAATGAAAGCGCGCAAAGCAACATCGTTTGCGTGGACAATTGTCCCGTTTACGAACTGCCCAATGCTTTCACCCCAAATTCCGATGGCCAGAATGACTTATTTGTCCCTACACGTTCCTGCTTTATCGCTGAGGTAGAATTCCAAGTATACAACCGCTGGGGTGGCCTCGTTTTTGAAACCAAAGATCCGGCACTCAACTGGGATGGTACCAATATGAAGGGCGATGCCCTCGAATCAGGGACTTACTTCTATCGATGTCGAATATTCGAGCAACGCGTGGAAGGTATACTCCCTGTCCCCGAGCTATTGAGTGGCTATATTGAGTTATTGAAAGGGGCGCCGTAGGATACTAATATAAGTTGAACCTTCTCCTCAGGGGAGGGATAGCGGACACTTTTCAATGTGCGAGGTGCGAGGTGCGAGGTGCGAGGTGCGAGGTGCGAAAGGTCTATTCCTCAAAGAAGACTGACATAGAATTTTATTTTTCTTAAAAAAACTGTGTTAATCCGTCTCATCCGCTTGATCTGTGTTCTATCTTAATTAACTGCTAGGAGTTAGTTGTTAGTGGTAATCGACTACCATAAACAGCAATCAAATATTGAGCTAACAAGTAGGTAAACATAATGGCAAAACGGGCACCAGCAATCGGTTCACCAAACTTATTCAGCGCAATCAAAGTATCTGATAACACGAAGAGCAACACACCTCCAAAGAAACCCCAGAAGATATTTGACGAAGTACGTCCATAAAGGTTTGCTGCCGCGATAGCCATAGCAACGATGGCTGTGGCATATACTCCCACAGGCAGGCGCATTGGCCCAGGAATACCTGCCCATAAGGTCGTCAAAATCCAAACGAGGTAGCCTAAAAAGAGTATAGCAATCCAGGGTTTGCGGAATATTATTCCTTCTCTCACCTTTGGGTACGTCCATAGTGCGTAAGTATAGCACAATTGGGCTAGCAGAAAACTGCCCAACCCTAATAAAAAGAAGACTTCCAATCGCGGACCGTGCTCTACGAACATCAAAAGGGTATCTCCTCCTACAGAAAAGGCTAAGCCCAGCAACAAGAATTTAGAAAAGCGGGAAGTATTATTCCCTGTCGTTCTCCAAAACCAAAAAGCCAATATGCTAACCAACAATGGCTTGGTAAGTAGGATCAGCCACTCTATTTGCAGTTCTTCCACTCCCAAATGAACTACACTAAGCAAAACATAAAATAAAAGTAGGATACGATTTGGCATATTACTCCAGTTTGATTCTTATGGGCAAATTAAATTGTACCCGAACAGCTTCGCCTTTTTGCTTACCGGGAATAAAGTTAGGCATGGTTTTCACTAACTCCAGTGCAACCAAATCTATTCTTTCTTCCAAAGGCCTTACAACTCTAGCGTTGGTAATTACGCCATCAGTTTCAACGACAAAAGTAACAACAATGACCCCTTCCGGACCAGTGTATCCCTGAGGCAACCTTATACGGCTGTAAATATTTCTCAACAAGGCTGTTTGGGCGCATTGTTTACGTTCATTTAAACTCTGCTCTGCTTCGCAGCCAGGAAACCGGGGCATTTCTTCAGCGACCTTAAAAATAGGCTTTTCATCTTCGGAGGCATTTGATACATCAGCACTCTCCGCTTTTTGAGTATAACCTCGAACATTGGCCGGAGGCACTTCTGAAATCACCTCTACTTGTTCCAATTCACATTCCTCTACACCATCTGTAAAAATACAGGTTTTCCAAAGTTCTCCATTTTCGCGATAGTAATACCAACGGCCAGCCTCCTGCCCTTCGGTATAGCGGCCAGTGATTTCAACTTGTCCATTCGCGTAAAAAGTCTTCCAAGTTCCTTCTAATACCTTCTTGCGGCGATCGGCATAGGTAATCATTTCTCGGAGTGGGTGCTCGGAATTATCATAAAACTTTTCGATGTATAAATCGTAAGCTGTTCGTTCAAAGGTATATCCTTCCTTTGCTACCAAAACGGTGCTTCCCCGCTTAATGTATTCCTTGTAAGTGGTCGCCCAGTAGGCTGTTTGGGCATTAAGAGAAAAAGCCAATACCAGAATAAAGAGCGTCGTTAAAAAGCGCATTTTTTATTTTTTTTTCAGAAAGAATATTAAAGTCGGCTCAAAATAAAGAAATTAGGGAAACCTATAGATAAAAATGCAACACCTAAAAGAAGTTGGCGACTACTACGAGGCGCTCGCACCAGTGTATGACCAGGATCGTTTTGGCAATACTTACGGTCAATTTATTCATCAACAGGAAGAGGAAATACTCCAGCAATTCATTGGTAAACCACAGGGTAACGAGCTCCGACTTGACCTGGGTTGTGGTACTGGTCGATTATTACATTTTGGCACACACGGCCTGGATTATAGTCAAGCCATGATTGATGAAGCTCGCAAAAAACATCCTACCAAAGTACTTCAGCAGGGCAGCGCGCTGGCTATCCCTCATTTTACGAAAAAGTTCTCCAGCGTATTTTCTTTTCACCTGTTAATGCATCTCGCCGAGAGGGATATTCCGAAAGTATTTACAGAAGTAGATCGTATTCTAGATACAAAAGGAGTCTTTGTTTTTGACATCCCTTCTGCCAAACGTAGGCAACTCACTAGTTATCAAGCACAAAATTGGCATGCAGCACAATCATTATCCATTAATGACCTAAAACGTATCCTCGGAGGTCGTTGGCAGGTCGTTGATTCTCAAGGTGTGCTTTTCCTTCCCATCCACCGTTTTCCAAATTGGTTACGCCAGCCTGTCCGCTGGTTAGACAGCCTCCTTTGCCGGTCTCCATGGAAAGAATATGCATCCTACCTCGTGATCAAAATTCAAAAAGTATGAGATGGCTCAAAGATCAGATACCCCGCAATTGGCGATTAGCTGCGCAATTACTAAAACGGCAAGTCCTAGATCAGCAAGCAGAACGAGAAGGGTTGTTTGCAACAGCGACCGACCAACATCCCAGCTATTCTTATGCTCTTGAACAACAACAATCCATTCGCCCAGGGAAGCATTTAGCGAATAAGCTGCATAACCTCCGCCTTGGAAGTGCTGCGATTAGCCCTATCCTGATCCAGCCTGGCCAGGTATTTTCTTTTTGGCGAAGCGTAGGGGCCCCAACATTAGAAAGAGGGTTTCTTGCAAGTAGAAATCTAGTCCAAGGAAAATTAGTCCCCGAAGCAGGCGGCGGCCTTTGTCAGCTTTCAGGTATCCTTTACCTATTGGCACTAAGAGCTGGCATACAAATCATCGAACGCCACCATCATTCCGTAGACATTTACGCCGAACCTGAACGGTTTTGCCCTTTGGGTGCTGATGCGACCGTTGTTTATGGTTATAAAGATTTGCGACTCAAAAACAACCTTACAACTCCCTTAACTTTCCAGTTGACGGTTTCCGATGAAAAATTGACCGCAAAACTGGTGGCAACCTCAAGGTTAACAGACTACCCTCTTGATTTTGTACGAAAACAAGAAGGAGAAAAAACAGTCGTAAACACCGTGAGAAAGGAAGGCAACCAAAATAAGGTCATCGCTACCTCCTATTACCTGTAACCTTCCCTGTTAATTTCCTTAACCCCCATTTAAACATATCCTAAACCTACTAAAATGCTTGTATAAAGGTCATTGATCATCAATATTTGTATGATCGCTAACCCTAGTACAAGCGCTTATGAAAACGTACCTGCTATTTCTCTCTTTGTTTTGCATGCCGCTATTTCTTCCAGCCCAGGAAGTATTATTGTTTGATGACACCCCTTCAAAAACAGTCGTTTATCGCTATTCTCAACTTAACGGGCCATCTGCACCAGCCTTACAGCAAATTTTCCGTTTACTACAGCCACGTCAACCACAGCAGGCCGCGCTCGATGTCTACTATCGTTACCAGCTCCGCATTTTGGAGGGCACCAATACGCTAAAGAATTGTATCCAATGGGAGGCCGTAGAAGCCGACCGAGCACCTCGTCCTTTTGGTTTTACCTTTGAAGATTTACTGGCCCCAAGTGGTGCCACCTATAACCTGGAACTACTTGCCGATGAAGAGGTTGTTGCCACCAAATGTATAGAACAGGTCTTTGGACAAACGCTACCAGGCTATACTTTTGACTTTTCAGAAATAGAAGGTGGTGTATTTTACACCCTCCGTATTAGTGACCTTACCTTTAAGTATAGTAGCCGTCATGTGCAGGCCGTTCAGCAAAGGATGCGTGCGATTGACCAATACTTCATTGCTAACGATAAATTGACTGCACTTCATCATTCCCTGACCGCTTTTCGGCAGCTTGAACCTCAGCCACAGCAGCTAGACAGTTACCGCCAACAATTGCAGAACTACGAAGAACAATTAAGAAAAATTTGTGCCAATCCATTCTGGAATATCCTTGCCTTAGACACGCCTGACGCACACGACCCTGACCAAATCAAGGCTAAGCAACTGACTTGCCAAGAGGAAGTATACGCCTGGAAAAGCTGGCTGAATGAGCTGACCGTCAATTTACACATCCTCTATTTCGAACAAGGAGTTACTGCCTATCAAAATGGTCAGCTACACCATGCACGAGAAGCTTTTCATGCGTCTTTGCGTAGCAATGATTGCTATGCTCCCAGCCATTATTTCCTCGCAGTGTTAGATTTTGAGCAAGGCAAAGTAGAAGATGCTGCTCAGCGAATTCGCCTCGTACTCAATCGTTACAATCCTGATCCTAACACTAGAGAAGACGCTAGCCATTTGGCCAGTGGTATTGTTCGTTTTTATTTAGATGCCGGACAAGACGCAGTAGCCCTAAGGCGCTATCCGGAAGGAGTAGCAGCTTACCAGCAGGCACTCGCTTTTAGTGAAAGCATAAAGGGTTTCCACTTTGGGCAAGCCGAGGCGCGTAGCAGGATGCAAGAAGCCTACTACCTTGATTTTCACGACCAAGTGGACCAAGTGGTTTACACCCAAAAAGCGGGGCAGTACCAACGGGCATTAGAGCAGCTCAGTGAAGCTTTGGAATTCCAGGAACGCTTTCGCGTCAACAGTACAGTTGATACAGAAAGCCTCGCACGCGGAATCGTCAACGATTTGCACCAAGAACAGCTGGCTGAAATCCGGAGTTACCGCTATCAAGGGGAATGGGATCAGGCGTTGTCCGCTGTCGCTTCCGCCGAAAAGCTACTACAAGCCTATCCAGGGATGGTAGATCAACCACAGCAACTGGCTCAGGAAAAGCAGCAAGTTCTTCTGGGAAAACACCAAAAGATGGTCGCTTCTGCGGAAGCCATGATACAACAGCAGCGTTTTGATCAAGCGCTCACAGAAGCAGAAGCTAGCCTTCAATTTGTACGGACTTATCAGTTAGGCAACAGTCAGGAAAGAGAAAGTCAGCGCCTTATCACCAGGATACAACAATATCGTTATGATCGTTTTGTACGTGGTGGCGAGCGTGCACAACAGGAAGGCAACTACACGAGTGCATTGGAGCAATACCAACGAGCGCAAGCTCTTGAACAACAAGTAGCAACGCTTTTACCAAAAATCGGACTTGCTCAACAAATAAAAACGACAGCACTGTTGGAAGCAGAGCGGATCTATCAATCGGTGCTCCGCCAATCCGCTGATGACAACGAGCAATTAGCACAAGCCAAAGAACAGGTACAATCCTTAGCCAACCGTTTTAACATCATACGGGAAGCACAACTTGTGGGCATCATTGGCCAACTCAATGAGCAGCAGTGTACCAATGCCCGTGATTTACTCCTTCCTCGTGAAGAGGATCAATTGGCAGACGAGTTGCAAGCAAGTGATTACCTCGCTGCGCGGGCGACGCTCTCTCGTATAGACGCTTTACATAAAGCCTATCCAGATTGCGCTTTGAATGATGCCAGTCTACAAATGAATCAACAGATCGTTACAGTATGTGCCGCTTACCAAGAGGCCATTCAGGCAGCAGAAACTGCCGAACATCAACAGCAATTTAGCAGGGCTATTGAGTATTATGTTACTGCTAAAGACAATTACGCTGATGCAAATGTACAAGCTCGCTTGGCACCACATCCGGCATTGAACCTTTACGCTTACATTAACGATCACGATAATTACCGGATGCCACTAGCGGGTGCACATTTCTACCTCGATCAGCGCGAGCATGACCGTTCTTTGGAACTGCTAAACTTAATGATTGATCGTGGTATTGAACAGCGTCAAACGGAAGGCCTTCAATTGCGACTAGGAAGTGCGCTGGCCGTCCGTCATTATGTGGCCAGTGCAAACTGGAAGGAGACCTTCTATAGCTTTGTAGCCAAGAAAGATCGTAAAGCATACAAGCCGCTTTATCGTTCATTTCGGAAGCAGTGGAGACGGATGGCTTGAGGATAAGTCGGTTGGTAACTTTCGACAAAAGCCGAAAGTTACCGACTAAGCTTACTCCCTCACTGGCGCCAGCCAGCGTTTGGCTTCTTGCAGGCTCATCCCTTTACGCTGTGCATAGTCTTCTACCTGATCAGCTTGTACTCCTTTGACAGGAAAATAACGTGCTTCGGGGTGTGCAAAATACCATCCACTCACGCTGGCCGCCGGATACATAGCATAACTTTCCGTAAGGCGAATACCAATATGTTCCTCTACAGAAAGTAGTTCCCAAAGAAGCCCTTTTTCGGTGTGTTCTGGACAGGCAGGATAACCAGGTGCTGGGCGAATGCCTTGATATTTTTCGCCAATAAGTGCATCGTTATCGAGTTCTTCTTCTTCCTGAGCGTAGCCCCATAACTTACGACGAACACGAGCGTGCATCATTTCCGCAGCAGCTTCTGCTAAACGATCCGCCAAGGCTTTAAGGAGAATAGCATTGTAGTCATCGTGATCCGCTTCGAAACGAGCAATATGGGCTTCAATACCGATACCAGCAGTGACGGCAAAGGCCCCTAAATAATCTGATTTGCCACTAGACTTTGGTGCCAAATAATCAGTTAAACAGAGATTGGGGCGCCCTACTGCTTTTTTGGCTTGTTGCCGCAGGTGATGTAAAGTTGTTATTACTTGATCTGCATTGGCAGGATCGTAAACCTCAATATCGTCATCATTGATCACATTGGCAGGAAAGAGGCCGACAACCGCTTTGGCCTGAAGCCACTTCTCGTCAATAATTTGCCGCAGCATGGAGCGAGCATCATTGTAAAGGCGTTTTGCTTCTGCACCTACAATCTCATCTTCGAGAATAGCAGGGAACTTGCCCGCCAACTGCCAGGAAGCGAAGAAAGGTGTCCAATCAATATAATTACTGAGTTCTTCCAGGTCAATATTGGCAAACACTTGTACTCCTGTTTCCTTAGGAGCTATTGGCGTGTAAGCCTCCCAATCCAACTGAAGTTTATTGGCACGAGCTTCTGTGATAGGCAAGTATTTTTTGTGGCTGGTTCGCCCGGCTCGCTGATCTCTAATCTGCTGATAGGATGCCTGGGTATCCAGTACAAAGTTACTGCGTAAGTTTTCATCCTCGCCCAACAGTGAACTGACTACAGCTACTGCTCTTGAAGCATCTAGCACATGAATAACGGGGCCACTGTACTCAGGCTCGACCTTCACTGCCGTATGTGTTTTAGACGTTGTTGCACCGCCAATAAGCAAAGGCATTTTGAATTCCAAACGTTCCATTTCCTGCGCGAGGAAAACCATTTCATCCAAGCTTGGCGTAATCAAACCACTGAGGCCAATTACATCCACACTGTGTTCGCGGGCAGCTTTCAAAATGAGGTTCGCAGGGACCATTACTCCGAGGTCAACAATATCGTAATTATTACAAGCCAGCACAACACCGACGATGTTCTTACCGATATCATGCACATCGCCTTTCACTGTTGCCAACAAAATTTTCCCCTTCGAGCTTTTTGCACCTTCGGTCTTTTCAGCTTCAATAAAGGGTGTGAGGTGTGCCACCGATTTTTTCATTACGCGGGCACTTTTCACGACCTGTGGCAAGAACATTTTACCGGCACCAAAAAGGTCACCGACAATATTCATACCATCCATCAAGGGGCCTTCAATAACATGTAATGGCCTATCATAGGCTAGGCGAGCTTCTTCTGTATCTTCAATAATGTACTCTGTAATTCCTCTTACCAAGGCGTGACTCAAGCGTTCCTGCACGGTACCTTCTCGCCAAGCTAGATCTCGCACGACCTGTCGGCCACCATCTCCTTTTACACTTTCTGCGAAATCGGTTAACCGTTCGGTAGCATCCTCTCTGCGATTAAAGAGGACATCTTCTACCCTGGTAAGCAGTTCCGCAGGAATCTCTTCGTATACTTCAATCATGCCTGCATTGACGATCCCCATGTCCATTCCTGCTCGGATAGCATGATAGAGGAAAGCGGCGTGCATGGCTTCGCGTACAACATTGTTTCCCCGATAGGAAAACGAAACATTACTTACTCCTCCACTGACCTTAGCTCCTGGGCAACGTTCCTTGATTTGGCGGGTAGCTTCGATAAAATTGATGGCGTACTCATTGTGTTCTTCGATGCCCGTGGCAACCGCAAAAATATTGGGATCGAAAATGATATCCTGGGGTAAGAAACCTACCTTATCTACCAGGATTCGGTAGGCACGTTCGCAGATGTTCACTTTCCGCTCGATGGTATCGGCCTGTCCATCTTCATCAAAGGCCATTACCACGGCTGCTGCACCATATCGTCTCACTAGGTTGGCTTGCCTAATAAATTCAGTTTCGCCCTCTTTCATACTGATAGAATTGACGATACACTTTCCTTGAACTGTTTTAAGGCCAGCTTCGATGACGTCCCACTTGGAGGAGTCGATCATAATAGGGAGCTTGGCGATATCGGGTTCAGCCATTACCAGGTGGAGGAACTTCACCATTGCGGCTTTACTATCCAGCAGGCCTTCGTCCATATTGATATCAATAACCTGCGCACCTCCTTCCACCTGATGACGAGCTACATCCAAGGCAGCAGTGAGGTCTCCTTCCTTGATCAGACGAGCAAATTTCTTAGACCCGGTGACGTTGGTTCGTTCTCCTACATTAACAAAGTTGGTATTAGGACGAATGATGAGGGGCTCTAGTCCGCTCAGCATAGTGTATTCAGAAGGAGCCGCAGGTTTTCGGGTGGGCAGATCGGCTACTCCGGTAGCCATGGCAGCGATATGCTCGGGGGTAGTGCCGCAACATCCGCCAATAAGGTTGACGAATCCACTAGCGGCAAAATCGCGAATATATGCCTTCATCACTTCAGGGTCCTGATCGTACTCTCCAAATTCATTGGGTAAACCAGCATTCGGATAAGCGTGGACAAAACAGGATGCTACCTTTGAAAGAGCCTGTAAATGAGGCCGCATTTCTTCAGCACCAAGGGCACAGTTGAGACCAATACAAAGTGGCTGAGCGTGCATGACCGATATCCAAAAGGCTTCTACTGTTTGGCCCGAAAGTGTCCGACCACTGGCATCGGTAATGGTGCCTGAGATAATGATGGGCCAGCGCTGGTTCCGTTCTGCAAAGATGGTCTCCAGTGCAAAGAGTGCTGCTTTGGCATTGAGGGTATCAAAAATAGTTTCTACCAACAGCAAGTCTGCACCACCATCTAGTAAACCATTGATTTGCTCGCTGTAAGAAGCGACAACTTCATCAAAAGTAACAGCACGATAGCCGGGATCATTTACATCGGGAGAAAGAGACAAGGTCTTATTCAGTGGCCCTATAGCCCCTGCTACAAAACGGGGTTTAGCCGGGTTTTGGGTCGTATAATCAGTTGTGGCATTCTTAGCCAATGTAGCGGCGGCTTTATTTAGCTCATATACGTAGGCTTCGGTACCATAATCTGCTTGTGAGATACTCGTGGAATTGAAGGTATTGGTTTCCAGAATATCGGCTCCAGCCTCCAGGTAAGCCCGATGAATTTCTTCCACAATGGCCGGTTGGCTTAGGCAGAGGATGTCATTATTACCCTTCATATCCTGCCCCCAATCTGCAAAACGAGTGCCTCGGTAGCCATTTTCATCCAACTTATAACGTTGAATCATGGTTCCCATCGCACCGTCAAGGACTAAAATTCGTTCTTTTAGTGAATCAGTAATATCTTTCATAGCAGGAAACAGTAATAATTAGTAACTTTATGGCGAATTTCAGGTCCAACTTTATCAGGAGTTAAACTCTGGTAAAGTTGTCAAACAAAGGTAAGGCAGAATGGGTTGATAAAAGTCACCTTCTGGAAACATTAAAAAAAATTACCTTTGTATGCAACTAGATTAGGTCTAAGTCGTATATAGACTTAGCTTTAAATAGTAGGTCAAAAGAGAAATTTTAAGAGCAACGACCCTACTTGAGCTTTGAGAGGTTATGGAGCGCCCACTATTATACCCTTTCGCTGGGCGCTCCCACATTTTGTTTTTTTTGCGAACGAACAATCCCATGTTAAAAAGAAGCTTACCCTTACTAGGCCTTTCTATCTTTTTGCTAGCTGCATGTGCTAATGAAAAGACTGCCGACCCGTTGGACGTAACGCTACAGCGTACGATGCGTAGACTTTCTCCTGACCAAAGTCTCGATTATTACAAAGTTCCTCATCACGAAGATTTAGAAAATATTCCCGCTGGCATTGGTAATACACTTACCCATGAAAAAGTGATATTGGGTAAAATGCTCTTTTTTGAGACTGCTCTGGGAATTGATGCCGTTAATGAATCAGGGATGCAGACGTATTCTTGTTCCACTTGCCATGTTCCTGAAGCCGGATTTACGCCTGGCGCTAGCCAAGGCATTGCCGATGGTGCTGAAGGTTTTGGCATCAACGGAGAAGGACGAGGAATGCGTGACGACTATACCGAAGATCAAATTGATGCCCAAGGAGCCCGCCCACTGAGTATGGTGGGTGTTGCTTACGTACAAAACTCTATGTGGGCCGGCCGATTTGGTGCACGATTCAATAACGAAGGAACAGAACACCTCTGGGGAGTAACTGACCCTACAACAGAGGTTAACCATACTGGTCTTGACGGACTGGAAGCACAAAACATCGAAGGTACTCATACTCACCGGATGCGGGTAGATGATTATATTCTGGATGAACTAGGCTATCGTGAGATGTTTGATGCGGCTTTTTATGACTGGCCTGAAAATGCTCGTTATGGAAGAGAAGCATTGAGCTTTGCTCTTTCTGCTTATATTCGTACGCTCATGCCTTACGAAGCGCCTTATCAGGAGTGGCTTCGTGGCGATGAAGACGCAATGGATGAACAAATGAAGCGGGGAGCACTATTGTTTTTCAGTGATGCTGGTTGTTATCGCTGTCATAATGGCCCTGTTCTGAACGGAAATATTTTTCAAGCAATAGGTGTCAATGATCTTTGTGATGTAGGCGGTCTCGCAACCGGAGAAGATGACGAACGTAACCTCGGCCGCGGAGGGTTTACGCTTAGAGATGAAGACATGTACGCCTTCAAAGTGCCTCAGCTCTACAATCTTAAAAAAGCTGGTTTTTATTTTCATGGAAGTAGCCATACTTCCCTGCGCTCTGTCGTAGAATACTTCAATAATGGGGTACCTGAAAATCCACGTGTGGATCCTTCTTATATTTCTCCTTTCTTCCACCCACTTAACCTTTCAGAGAAAGAAGTGGAAGATCTTACCCATTTTATCACCCATGGTTTGTATGATCCTAACCTGAGTCGGTATGCTCCAGAGGAGGTGCTTTCTGGCAATTGCTTCCCTAATAATGATGAATTATCACAGCAGGATCTAGGGTGTAACTAGGGTGCGGTTTTGGTGCGGAGTATGGCTCCTTACCTTTCGTGCGGGGTGCGGAGTGCGGAGTGCGACTTTTGGTGCGGGGTTTTATTGTTCTTCAAGACAGATTATAGAATCAGCGTTTTTTTAGTTCTCACGGGTATACTTAGCAGTAAGACATTCTCTTGTAAGAAAAATTAAAGCTTATGCTAAGGATTCTACTTTTGCGCCTATTGATTATCCTTTTCTCGGTTATTGGGCTTCTTTTTACATGGATTCTTGGGTTCGGGTTAATGAACTACAGCGTAGGAGACCATATCAAATGGTCAAACCATCTGCCCGTTTTCCTTGCCGTGATCGGAAGCTTCTTATTTGCTGTTATCCTTGGGAATAAGCTCAGAGAAGTGCTACGTATCTCTCAATAGATCAATATTACCTGCACTGCATGTATGTCTCCCACTCTGGAGCGAAGTCGTGGATAAAATCGAAGATTATTTTTTGGTATTCAATGGGTCTAACGAAAACGTTGTTGCCATGAGAAGCACCCCAATCAAGGTGATAAAAGCGATATCTCCCGGAAGGCAAAGCAGCTGCAACCTTGACCGACTGAGTAGATGCCGTTTCCGTATCCGCCTGTGAATGAAGCAGGAGTACTGGTTCTGAAATGGCTTTTGCTTTTAACAGTGGGCTGGCTGCGGAGGCATCCGTGCCTGTACGCCAACTGACGATCGTCCAAACGGTGAGCTTCATCCAGGTGACCCAGCTGCCGTATATGCGTTCCGCCCGCTCAAAGACGGCGGATTCCCAATCTTGGAAACTAGACTCGGCGATGATGAAGGCCACGTCTTCTTTGTCTGCACCAGCCTGAAGTACTGTTGACCCTCCCCAGGATTCGCCCATCCAGGCAATTTGTGTCGCAGGCAAGCCACTTTTTTCTTTCAACCAAGCCGTAAGTACGAGAAGGTCTTCGGCCTCTTTGGCGCCGCCTGTTGCATAGGTGCCACCACTGGCTCCGTGGGCACGATGATCATAAAGTAAGATGTCACAGCCACAATTATAAAGGAAGGATGCGTATTTAGCCATACTGAGTCGGGTGCTACCATAACCATGAGAGATAATGAAAGCACAGCGGGACGTATCCTGGGTAAAATAAGTACCAGTCAGCTGTAAGTCATTGGCCACCTTGACGGTAATTTCTTCTCCGAGCGGGAGTTTTTGTCGGAAGGTATCAATATCAATCCCCGCGCGAGCCTGCATCAGGTTGCGTACTTCTGCATTCGTTCGGCGAGGTGGGTAAACAACGAGGCTTGATAAATAATAGGCCAAGCCTAGATATGCGATGATGACAAAAAGCAGGAGGCCTAGAATAAGTTTTTTCATGGAGGGCTAGTTTATTTTTCGCTTCACGGCTATTACGTGACTCATTTAGAGCAAACGTATCAAAAATTACATAATGGAACACAGATTAAACGGATTAAACAGGATTACCTTGTGGTGATGACCTGCGGTGATCGTCACTGCGTTCCTCGGAGTTGTCGTTCCTCCTCAGAGTTTTCACAGGCTTATTTTTTTAAACAGTGTCGATCCGATCCGTTTAACCCGTTCGATCTGTGGCCCATCCTACCCTAAGGGATCGGCGAAGAAGCTGCGACATTAAGCGCCTGTTGGGGATGGCTTGCGCAAGCTGCCTGGAGGGTGCGAACGCAGTGAGGAGCCGCGCCCCATAAAAGGGCGGGGCGGAGCAAAGCGAACCCCGGAAGGGAGCGACCCGTTAGGGATGCGCCCAAAAAAGTACTAAGTACGTCGTAGAGGGTATAGGGATTAGCGTCCCTTAAAGCATGTGACATATCCTCTGCTGCCAAAAACAGGTAAAGTGAAGCCTTTTATTGCTTGATAAACTTGATGATTTCAGGTTGCTTGTTGGGCAAAGTGTATCGGAGATAGTAGGCTCCTGCGGGTAAGTGTTGGACGGGAATCTGGGTGTTTTTTGAGAACGCTGTAAAGGACTGGATTAACTGACCATGGGCGCTCCAGATTTCTATTTCCAGTTGGCCTTTATTGGCATAAGGACTTTGTAGGTTGAGTTCATTTTGTACAGGATTGGGCCAAATATGGAGTGGAAGAACCGAGGGTGCGCTGGTGGTACCAACCACAAAATCGAAGGGGTTGCCGCAAGGTGATTGTTCAGCAAAGCGGGCATAGTTGAGGATACGAAAACGAAAGCCTCCAATGGTCGTATTCTGGTAGTAAGGCCCACTGTAGAATGCGAAAAAATCATCGCCGGGTAGGGCATCAAACAAGGGGATGGCGCAGGCTTCATTCCCTAAAATAAAGGGCGCTCCCAAGCGTTTGGCGGGTTGCTCACAAAAATAGCGACTCCCTAAGGTCAGTACTTGCCACAGGTCAGGAAGGTTGGCATCGGCGATGAGCTCGCCGGGCTGTTTATCGAGATAACTCAGCTGCTCCCAAGGCAAAAAAAGCGTATCTGGCTCAGCGTAAAGAAAGACCGTATCTGTGTTGGCAGCAGGCCCCGACTGGTAGACTTTCTGATCGCTGGAAAACGCAAAATAACGAATGGTATTGCCGCTGAGCCAGCCAGCACCTGTGAGGGTGTTTATTTTTTCGCGATACTCATGATAAAAAGCGTCCTCAGAAAGGGTGGTATTGACGGTGAGGAGGTGTAGTTCATCATCCGCTTGCAATTGAAAAATACTTTGCCGGTCAGGGTTTTGGAGACCTACCTGGGGGGTACTCATACCAACCAGATCAATACGCCCGGTGGAAGTGCCCAACCAGTGGAGAAATACACCTTGAACCAAGCCGTAATTGCGGCTGATCTGCAAAGGAGGCTCTTCATAGAGTGGCACGAGTTGCCCGTTTTCTTCTTTGGTATAGAGCCCAATGGTTTTGACAGAATCCATTAAGCCCAATACGCTGGCCCACTCCAGGTTATCTACTTTTGCGTAAATGGAGTCGTTGCCATCAACGGTAGCTAGCCAAGAAGACCCCAATAAGGACCCAGGGAAAAGTTGTAGCCACGAGGGCTCTTCGTCTGAGCCAAGGTTTAGGGATGTTTGCCCTACCGACTGGCATATTTCACTACCGATAAAGGCAGGTACTTTAGTGAGGCAGGAGGAGTCTCCGCTGGGAATATCTGGCTGTAGTGATTCGTACATTACCTGGCAGGCCGCTCCGCCCAAGCGAATGCCAAGAAGGGGCGAAGTGTAGTCCGTGACAGGAAGATCGTGTCCGTATAGATACTGTACTCCTGGACGAAATAGCTGGTAGGCATATTGGGCGCAAGCACAATTGATGAAGAAGAAACTTACAAAAATGATCATCAATAAACGCATAGGGCAGGATTTGGGGAATAATTATACCCGTTATGCAATGATTTAGGATATGCTCAACCGCTGCGTGCCGGATATATACTTCACCAAGCCGAAATTGGTGAATTTTGTCTTGGCGAAGTATAGCGACGCCGGATAAATAACTGTCAGATTTCCAAGGAGTGATTTTGGCTTTACTCTTCGTTGAAGAACCGCCTCCCTTAGCTATGGCTAAGGTCGGGAACCTTCGCCTCGATTAAAGTCAAAATCGCTGACCTATTAAACCCGACACTTATTTATCCGGCGTCGCATAGTTATACGTTAAGTAGATCGTGCTTGTTGCGAAAATTGGCAAGGATGATCCTAGCACTAGCCCTTTACAGCCTCTATCGCGAACACCATAGGGAGCTTCCCTTCAAAATCTTTTATTTGAAATCCGTTTTCTGTTTTAACCGTTTTGGCGAAACAATCGTAAGGAGAGTAATCGTGCTCTGAGAAATGAGTAATCGTTAGTCCAGCATTGATGAGTGCCTGAATAACATCTGCCAGGCTATGATTCCAATAAGCTGAAGCATGTACTTTTTCATCTTCGGGAGCCGCATAAGAACCCTGGCTATCCTCGATGTAGGCAGCGCGGTTGAAGTAAGGATATTGAAAATGGGTGAATTCATCATCGAACATCCAAACCACCGGGTGAAACTCGGCGAATACAAAACGTGCTCCGGGTTTCAGGAATTTGGCGATCAACTGGCCCCAGCGAGAAAGCTCGGGGAGCCAGCCGATGGTTCCGTAGGAAGAGAAGATCAAATCGTAGGATTGCTGTAAATGTTCGTCGATAGCCAATACATTGCTACGGATAAAAGTAGCAGGCAAGCCGGTCTGTTCCTTTAGTAGATTGGCTTTTTCGATAGCAACATCCGACAGGTCTATACCGGTAACGATGGCTCCCATACGAGCGAGCGAAAGGGTATCTTGGCCAAAGTGGCACATAAGATGAAGTGCTTGCTGGTTGCTAAGGTCGGTACCAAGAATGTCGAGTTCGATGGCATTTAACGAATTTCGTCCAGCGAGAAAACTGGGGTTGTCGTAAAATTCGGAATCGAAATGCTGCTCTGCGCGGTGGTTCCAAAAATTGCGGTTGATAGCTAGGTAGTCAGACATGGGTTTATATTTTAATTCGCTTTGCTCGATATACCGTAAAAATAAAGGAAGANTTCCTCTTGACAGGAATCTTTATTTGTTTTATTTTAAAAAACACAAAACTTTTTATTATTTTTACACCAGAGAAGTTATTCTGACCGATTACTTCTCACAATCAGAGGTCACTACCCCTGCATGGTCAGCAGGAATTTCAGCGGTTTGTTTTTTTTATGCTGGATGCTCTCTCTTCGGGAGCATGTGGAGGAGGTATGCCTGTACTCACCGAATGGTGAAAAGGGCGATACGGCGACTCAGGCAGGGTGGGACCCCCAACCCTGGTTGGGGGAAATATAGCCGCTCTCCAAAAAACGCTCGAAAAGGCATCAGAACCCCCTTATTTTTTCAAAATTCCACCCTTACGTTTACCCGCACATTACGCCCTTCTTCATCGGCATAATACCGTAATCGGTTCAGGTAATCCCGATACCGCTCATTGAGCATATTCCTCACCTGTATACTCAGGTGCAAGGTATTACCCGACCAGCTCAGTGCGCCCCCTACACTTGCATCCAATAGAAAATAAGCGGGTGGCGGTGCCAGAAAATCCTGTGTAGACAATAATCGGGTTTGTTCAAACACGTAGCGCCCACCAAGGGTGACTTTTGGCTCCGTAAATTTCTTGACATCATCTCCTTGCCAGCTGACCTCCGATTGTATCCGATCGCTAGGCATATATACCAGAGGCTGTTCCCGGCTACGATCATAGCCTCTCACCATCGCGTATTGGGCTTGCCAATGCCAATGAGTGGCCCATTCATAGCGTGCGCTCACATCAACGCCTGCAAGGCGCGCATTCGTCTGTTGGTAGCCAAACACAGGGAAAGCTCCACGGATGGTTAGGCGCGTTTCTTCCTGAGGTTCCAGAAAAATAAAATCACTCACCAGCTGATAATAGGCTGTCGCTTCCAGCCAAAGGTCATCTGCCAACTGCAGGCTATTGGTCCAAATGCCTTTTACAGATAACTCAGGCTCCAATGCTGCATTGCCTTCCTCTATACTGGCTACGCCCTGGTGCAAGCCCTGACTATACAGCTCATTCACCTCTGGTGAACGGCGTACTGCGCCTATATTAAACTTACTCAACCAGGTTTTGCTAATTCTATATTGCCAGCCTGCTGACGCCGAATAATTATGAAAACGATGGCTGAAACGCTCCACTCGCCGCGGCAAATCCTGGGTGATCGTTGCTACCTCCATCGCAACAAAATCATAACGTCCCCCCAGTTGAAACGACTGCCGATCGTGGTGCAATTGCCATATAAAATACAAAGCTGGCAAATGACTATTATAATCAGGAATAAGCGGTAGAACGCCCGTCCCCGGCTGGTTATCATTCTCATTAAAACGGTATTGCATGCCTAATTTCTTAGTAGCATGCCCTGATTCATCCTGCCAATTCAAGTCAAAAAAGTGCGACTGCAAAGCCAGGTCTAGCGCTGCTTGGTCAGATCGGTCTCCACGACGTACATCAAATTCTTCCCGCCGGTTTAACTGCCCGGCGTAGGTAAACTCCAGCGAACGGTTAGCCTCTAAGTAGTACTTGCTCTTGTATTTCAGCAGATGATGCTGCACCCGTTGGCGGGGTTCTTCTAACTCATACGAAAAATCGGGCTGGGTAAAGAATGGCTCCTGTCTGCCAATAGCCGCGTCTAAATCCGTTGTATTGGCAATGTGTGCTCCTCTCAAAATCCCCAACTCCGTATTGAAATAACTGTAGTAAAGGGTATGAAACCAGTCTTCTTGAATCGTTTTTTGTAGCTGCAAGGCTACATTACGCTCACGCACCCCCGTATTGCGCAAAAAATAATCTGGTGTATGGTGATCTCCTCCTTGCTTAAAAGTCCCTATCACCCGCCAGTCGGCCCAGCTGCCTTTTTTCTCCAGGCGAGTAGATACGGTATGCTGCCGCCCATTACTTCCAAATACATACTGGGCCGCACCATGTAAGTGAGGATCTTGCGGAATATTCCCCGGCTCTACGAGTACTGCTCCGCCCAGCGTGTTGCCACCATAAGCCAGGCTTTCTACACCTTTGACAACCCTTATCTTATCGGCCGTAAAGGGGTCAATTTCCGGAGCATGATCTACGCCCCATTGCTGCCCAGCCTGAATGATGCCGTTATTCAATATCGCTATCCGGTTGCCGGTAAGGCCGTGTATAACGGGCTTCGCGACCCCGCTGCCATTGCGGATCACACTCAGGCCAGCAATATTCTCAATAAGATTCGCCAGGTTTTGCCCAGCACCTTGCTCCAATGCTTGCTTTCCCAGCGTCTCTTGGCTCTGGCCGGCGTTGCGCTGTTGTTGCCCTACCACTTCTACACTCTCCAAGAGCGCAGCCTGGTGCTCCAAGGCTATATTAAGTATCGTGTCTCCTCGCAACTCCAGAAAAACACGCTCCGGATGGCAACCCAGGTGGCTGATACTAAGGTGGTAGTCTCCAGCACAAAGGCCTTTCAACTCAAAACGACCATCATCATTTGTAGAACCCCCCTCCCCTATCTCTTCTATGTAGATATTCGCAAAAGCCAAAGGATAGTCTGGAGAGTTATCAAAAACCATCCCAGACAGGGTCAGCGAACAATCTTGCGCTTGTCCAGATTGCCCATAGAAAAAGCCCAGCAACAGGAGTAAGATAATTTTTTTCAATCCAAATCTATTTGAGATCAGAAGGAGTTGATGCCATTTTAGGCACCAACTCCTTGACCGAAAATTACTGTATTGTAATAGGAAAAACCACTTCGATATCCGTCTCACCACCAGCATTGGTAATGTCGCCGTCTTTCACACCTACAGCATCCTTACTAGGCTCGTGGCGAAGAATCACGGTCAAATCACCACTGCTACTTGCACCACAGGCATAGGTAGTAGCCAGGCCAAGAGGGTTACCGTCAGCATCCTGGTCAGCATAGCTCACCACAAGGTCCAGTCCTCCTGTTATTGAAAAGAAAAACTGGTGCTCTTCCTGTTCTTCTTCAATCTCTTCTGTTATGTCTTCCGCTGGGGTCTCACTCTCGTTTAGCAGCGTGATTGCAGCATCATAGGTCGTATTGGCAGCCAGTGTACCTCCCGTAATCGTTGGCGCTATTGCACCATCACCATCCGGATCAGAAAACACCAAACTTACCACATCACCACCGCCTTGGGGCGTCAGCTCAACTGTCAAAGTTGTAATCAATTCTTCCACAACAGGGACAAACACATCATCATCTTCACATGAAAAAAATACCGTCGCAACGGTCAAAAAAGCTAATACTGAAAATTTATGCAGAGACATATTATTGTTATTTAAAAGTTCATTTGGGGCCTCCCTCCCTAGGGTCGGGCGCTATGTTTCGTAGTTCGTTCTTCACTCAGCCCTACGGGCCTGCCCCTCAAACGGGGCAGCTACTGCACAGCGCTAGGCCGACCTAACAGATAGAGACTCACACAATCAAGCTGCCTAGCTTACCGCAGCAACCACATCGTAGCCGCGAAGCGAAACTTTAGACAGCTTCAATATAATTTTGACTTTAGACAGATAATTATAGCAAGATGAAGGAGCGTCAGTATTGCGCAGAAAACAAAATGCGATTTCTCTTAGGTTTTTCAAATAGTTAAAACACTTTAAATGAACCGTTTATTCAACTATTGTGAAAAAAAATCGCTTTTTATTTTCGTGCTGTTCCTTAGTCCTGCCTAAAGAAAAGAAGGAACACCAACGAGTACGCTTCCTCTACATACCATGTAAGTAGGAGCTACTTCAACTTGCTTTTACCACTTTAATGGGTAGAAAAGAAATCAGGCTGCAATAGGTGGGCCTCGGGCTGGCGCCATCTGAATAGCAGGTCGCTCATTTAGCCCCCGGTAGTAAAACCCTCTGAAAGAAGGTTGCTGGGGCGCATCGAGAAGCAATTGTTTTAAAGAAAAAGAAAGGGAAACCAATAAGGAGTGAGACCACTGGCATTCCTGCTCAGCATGACTCAAGTGTGTCGGGTGATCACATCCATCGGTTACACCTTCATGAAAAATGCTGCGATGACAGGCATCTGCTTCGTCAGCGGCGGTATGTTGCTCTTCCTGCTGATGACTATGTACCAGAGGATGATAAACCAACTGCTGAAACTGCCCCAACAAAAAAGGCAACAGGCAGCACCCTACAGCTACTAAGCGTAGAAAGGAAACACCAGCTCTATTTTGTTTTTGCAACATAATTGCAAATATAACATACCTGTTGAACTTTTGTTGCCTGGTGCAGAAAAAGTGCTACTCTTCGTGCCAAACCCCATCTGCCATCTTCTCTTCCTTTACAATCTCTTTCCAGGCTGCCCGTACATCCATCGTTGCTTCTGTTTTAAAAAATATATAGCCAGGGTCTCTCGCCAGTGGATGTTCGATACTATCGACAAAAATCATCTCTGCAAAGAAATTTGACGTTGGGTGCCATTCATCATAGACCTGCAATTGGTGGTCGAAGTCTACGTTTTGTGGTATCCACATCGTGAAACTGGAACTAAAGCTGAGGCATTCTGGCAAATCATATTCCTCGCGATGAAAATTCAGCACACCGGCCTGCCCATAATTATCCGCATAAAGCATGGTCTTGCTTTGTTGTTCGGGGGTAAGCTGGTGATAATAAGCAGCCACTTTAGCAGGCAATTCGTCCCAGCCGTGCATATCGGCAAAGTCTTGAGGCAGGGTGCGAATTACGCCATCCTCCCATCGCAAAGGGGTTGTGAGTCCATAATTATCTCTAAAGTAGGTGCAATAGGCTTGCATTTTTTCTACCGACATCACGGGTAACCCGTAAGGAATAATCGGTGCATTTAGCAACAGTATTACGGGTAGCAAGGTCCAGGTGTAGCGGCCCAACCAGCGTTCCCACATTACACCACCGGCTGCCAATAGCATACCATAAGCTCCAATCGTGTAATAGGCTTTACCGCTTAGCAGTAACAAAATGGTTAGTGTAAATAGGAAAGCCCACCCCAAAAGGCGGTAAGGTGCTAACCGCTTTACCCGAAAAAGAGCCCACAAGCCTACGCCCCAAACAATCACTCCGCTCCAATGAAACAGCAGCTGAGGCAGTAGAAAATCAGCGGTCGTCATGTACACCAATTGGGTTCGGGCCAATTCTTCCATGTGCCGAATCACCGGCCAGTCATAGCTGTATTGCCAATACAGATTTGGACCAGCGATTAATAAGGCTAAACCTACCGCTAAATAAGGATGTGGACTGAACAGTTGTTTTCTTTCCTTGCTAATGACAAAAGCGGCGGCCAGTGCCAGTAAAAAGAAAACGATAGAATACTTCGTCAGAAAGCCCAATCCAGCTACAAGCCCTAAAGCATACCAATGGCCCGATCCCTGGGATTTAATAATTTTGACCACCAGAAAAGCCGACAGCAACCAGCAAAATTGGTTGAAACTCACCGGCTGAAAAAGGTTATTGCTCCCCAAGTAAGCAGGCGACAACAAAAATGCGGCGCCGGCAACAAGCTGGGCTTGCTTGCGCCCTCCAAAGTCACGCGCCATTATTCCGACTATAAAAATCGATACTGCCCCCACCATAGCCGGCAAAAAACGAACAGCAAAAATAGTATCTCCCAGTAGTCCGCGAGCCACCTTACCCAGCACTGCAATCATTGGTGGTACCTCCAGGTAACCCCACGCCAGATGGTCACCTTCTGCCAAATAGAGGTACTCATCACGGTGTAAACCATAAAAATCGTGCGAATAGTAATGCAGCAATAACTTCAGAATAGCCAGGGCCAGCAAGCCTTGCCAAAAAAGCCGGGGAGTGGTACGCTGGGCGTCGGTCATGGTGTTTTTATTTTAAAGATAGCAAAGATGGCGTCGCACCCCTATGGAGATCGGTTTGATGGTTGATGGTTTGATGGTTTGTTGGTTAGATGGTTGTTTGTTAGATGGTTTGATGGTTTCGCTAGTAGCTTCAAGCGTATCTGAATCTAGCGTTTCCTATAGGCGGAATTTACGAATTTCAGCCGTCGCAAAACATGCCTAAACAACCTCGTGCATCAAGCCTCCCTTCCCCTTTCAAACACATCCCGAAACGAAGCCATTTTTGACAATGGGAAGGGCCGGGGATGGGGCTAAAGATCGGTTAGATGGTTGATGGTTGTTTGTTTGATGGTTGTTTGTTTGATGGTTGTTTGTTTGATGGTTGTTTGTTTGATGGTTTGATGGTTTCGCACAACAGAAACGTGGGAAATCAGAAACGTGCGAAAAGCAGGTCTTCTTCCAGGCCTAGCTGCGCTGTTAATTCTCCTTGCTTGTTCCAGGTGGCGGAATTGCCCGCTCCTACGAAATCATCTGCAGGGCCGACATTATTGACCATCAAAACGGGGATGGCGTTTTCGCGGGCGATGGTAGCTAATCGCTGGTGTACATTGGCTACTCCGCTCGCTGATTTGGCCACGCTGGCCAGGTATATTTCGGCCCCTTGCGCCATTGCTTCGTCAGTATGCTCAAGGATGGAAAGTTCATAACAAATTGCGAAGGCTACCTTTCTACCATTTACCAATAGGCTCGCAAAATTCTGCCCGCTCACAAAATACGCTTCTTCATCTTGGTGCAAGTACTTTTTGGAATACACCTGCCGCGCTGCCATTGGCTGAAACAGTAGCAGGCTGATACAAACACCAGCTTCCTGCTGGGTAGGCACACCCACGCCAATCACCATTCGGTAATGGTCACTGAGCTGCTGAAAAATATTCAACCTGGGGTCATCTTCGCCAAAGGCCAGTTCCCTGGCCAGTGTGGGCTCATACCCGGTAAGCGACAATTCCGGAAAGATGATCATTGACGACGCCTCGTTGGCAGCCCGTTTAATGAATCCCAAGTGTTTACGCAGGTTTGCCTCCACATTGCCTGGTACCGATTGTATTTGAGCTAGTGCTATTTTCATGTTATTCGGCCTGCACAATGGCTTGGCACACTTCTTCCCTGAAATCTTCCTGGCACATTTCTGCTCCTATTTCCTCTGCTTTGTTTTTAAAAGCCTGAATATTTACCAACTCCAATATTTTTGGTTCCAGTTTTTTGACGGTTATCGCCCCAATTGCGATTCCTTCGGGGCCAGCGCCTTTTTGAGCGATGATTTTATTCCACACAAACTGATCGATGATATGAGGTATAATCAAGCTTGCACAGCCATACTTCAGCGCCATGTGTGTTGTACCTGAACCACCATGATGAACGACGCCATAAATTTTGGGTAAAACCCAATCGTAAGGAATTCCGGAAACAAAGTGAATGTGTTCACAGGAATAGTTATCGGGTTTCACCAAGCCCCCAGCAGCTGTATTTATAATCGCAGGAATACCGTTCCGCTCAAGGATTTCCAGGATCAGTTGCGTTTTTTCTGCCGGTGCTGGGTTGAGCATACTCCCGAAAGTAACGAGCAAGGTTTTGGGATGCTTGGCCAAGAAATCATTCAAGGCTTCGTCGGGTTGCCAATTCACGGTTTTATCCCTTTCGTGGTAGCCCAGCACTTTGATATTGGATGGCCAATAATCAGGTCTTTCGAAAAGCGTTGGCGAAATTGTATAGATGGCATTATTCGTAAAAAGAGAATGCTGTATCTGCTTTTGGCTAATTCTCTTGGTGCTATCTAACCATTGCAAAGAATTCATGATCGTCTTTACCAAGCCGTAATTAGCCAGCCTATAAGTCAACTTGTTGAAAAAAGGTCCAAAATCTTTATTAAATGCTACGTGAGCATGGTTTTTCACATAGTGCAGGTAGGGCACTGGGCTTATCAAGGTTGTCTTTCCCGGGTGTTTCAAACTCCAGATAACCGGGTAAATCACTTTCCCATTGTGAACAATATAGTCCGGAACTACTTGCTCTACGTATTCGTATTGCTTACGAACCATCTCCCGATTGATGTCTTTTTGTTGGAGGGCCAGCTTCACAAAAGCCACCAATTTTTTCAAGATTGAGCCACCGCTGCCCATCGCCGTACGGCCAACTTCACTTTCTAACATCTCAATAAATCTAGACCCCAGCGATCCAAATTCGAAACCGGAATCTTCTGCCAGCCCTCGGAATTGTTCAGGGAAAAGGCAAAAAACCTGATGCCCCTTTTCTCTTAAAATCTCTCCAACAGCCAGCAAAGGCTCCATGTCTCCACGGGTTCCGATTGATGTTACTATTATTTTCATTTGCTGGATACTAATTCCTTCAATCCATCAATAAACAAGGCCAATTTTTCTATGGATACATGATCCATTATTACCACCTTAAACCAACCAGGGTTTAAATGATTGTCAGGAATTAGTCCAAACTTTTGAGCTATATCGTGATTCAGAAAATGAGCCCTTATGGTTATTATGTTAGACATAGGGTTTCGATAATACGCAACCTTCAGTTCTTCCAATTGCTTACATAGCCAATCTGCTCTTTTTTGCAGGATGAATATCTTTTCGTGCCAACCGTATGGGCCATTTTTTGATAAAATCATCCAAACGGCAATCGCATTGGCTCCTGATCTACTTCCTATCAAGGTAAAATCTTCTCCCTCTACATAGCTGGCTTCTTGCGTATTTACGTTTTCGATAAACCCTTTTCTGATCAGGAATATCCCGGTACCATAAGGCGACTGGGCCATTTTATGCGCATCAAGCGTAAAGGACGTTATCGCTGGATTTTGGAACGTCAGTAAGCTGTCTTCGTTGGTAAAGGGGTAATAAAACCCTCCATAAGCACCATCCACATGAAGCTTAAATTCACATGATAACTTCTCTAAGGAAGATGTCAGCACTTCTACATTATCCACAGAACCAAACATGGTTGTCATCATATTACAGATGACAATGAAATACTTTTTACCCTCGCTTTTTGCTTTCTGTAAGGTCTCCTCTACGGCTGCAGCACTAATTGCCCTTGTCTCCTCCTCAACTGCTATTTTATAAATGCCTAATGACAATAAATTGGCAGCTTTATCCATCGAGTAATGGCTATCCTCGCTACATACAATCGCTATCTCCTCCTGTTTTGCTGAAAATTTCCGCTTATAATAGTTTCTATAAACCCAGATGGCCTGGATGTTGGCTTCTGTCCCTCCGGATGCTACGTAGCCATCTTGTTCTCCATAATTCCCTTTTAAGATATCGACGGCACAGATTTCAATCAATTCCTTTTCAATCGCATGTGTGCCTTCAAAAAAGGGCTCTGATTTCCCCAACGTATGACAACCGATATGATTGGGATTCTTGACCAGCGCATACATAAATGGCGCTTCTTTCAGGAAAGAAGCATCTTGGTTGAATACTTTATCATCCAGATAAGAAGCGGGCACGCCAAGGGCTCCTTCTTTATCATAATTGATGTTCTTCTCCAGCGCATCGAACACCGTTTTCTTTATTTCTTCCTGAGATTTTATCGTCCAAATTTTCGGCATCTTTCTTTATTGAATTTTCTATAGCAATGCGTAAATTTAACGATTAGTATTGCGCAGAAAATAAAGTGCGATTAGCTTCGCTGCTTCTTCGAGGTTTCTTTAAGTTTTCCAAATAGTTAAAACGCTTAAAATGAAGCGCTTATTCAACTATTATGAAAAACAAAATCGCTTTTTATTTTCGTGCTGTTCCTTAGCTTCCGGGACGTCTACTCTATTATCTATTACTTTTTCCTCATCCACAAAACCCACTCCCATAAGAGTAAATATACTCGGGGTTCCAATTATTCTCTTTGCCTAAAATCATTCTTGGATAACTTTCTCCTTTTTGTAATCCTTGCTTTTCTAGCCAATTGACTCCCTCCTGGTTCTCCATGGGCAACATTGTTCTTTTTCCTTTTTTCGAGTGCTTCAATTTTAGGAGTTTAATGCCTGCTTGCGGATCGCGGGCTAAAACTAAGCCTCTGACAAAATCGGGGAGATAAAAGCCTAGTAGTTCGTTGTCATTGTTGAAATACCCAAATCCGTTTCCGTAGTATTTATTAATCAAATGTGCCCTGTCTTCGCCATTGGCTGCGTTATCGAGCTTACAGACACTTTCTAAATCTGATTTTTCCAAGACTCGAATTGGAGCTGGAAAGTCATAATCAGTGTCTACGACGGAATCAAAACAATGGTATTCTGTCATTTTTCTAAAACCATGCTTTTCGTAAATGCCTTCCCCCAGCTTAGTGGCAATTAACAACTGCGTTTCACACTTTTTGGCCTTGAGGAAATCAATGAGGAATTGTGTGATTTCAGAACCGAAGCCCCGCCCCCGATAATTCGGGTCGACCATAATGTTTGCAAGCCAGCCAATCTTGCCTTTGAGGAAAACATTCCCTGTTCCCACTATCTTTTCTTCATTGACAAGAACGAACGCGAAGAGGAAGTCCTCGTTCAGGAAGTCTTTGAGGAACGCTTCGTAGTCAAAGTCCCAATCTATTGGAGGAAGGCGGTTTAGGCCGTTTATGTCGGATTGTTGTAATGCTCTAATCATTGTACCGTCTAGTTTGTAAATACTTGTTGGCAGATTACACCTTGGCAAGCTACAAACTTTTTACTGGTGAAATAATCCGTCG
This sequence comes from Lewinella cohaerens DSM 23179, assembly GCF_000379805.1. GTDB lineage: Bacteria > Bacteroidota > Bacteroidia > Chitinophagales > Saprospiraceae > Lewinella > Lewinella cohaerens. The sequence goes on from NZ_KB903535.1 coordinate 199,607, forward strand.
ATAAGCGCATTTGTTAAATCGTGATAAAAATCCCAATCCTCTTTTTTCATTCCTTCATAACCTCTTAGCTGACAGGCCTTTGTAAAAACGTAACGTAAAGTTGAGCTATCTATCTCCTCCTTCAAGCTGTGGTCACTGGTTATTTGATGATACAAGGGGTCTAAAATGGTTTCAATAACCATTCTTTGCCTACAGTACAGTCCTTCCCAAATCACAGGGTAGAGTTTCTTAAGTTGCTCTAAGAATTGATAATTTTCTTGCGTAAAAAAAAGGATGTAGGCCCCTAGATATTTCAATCGTTCTTTGGGTGTATTCTCCATTTGCTTGCAGCAACTAGAAAGTTGATCATCAAAGGTAGAAGACAGGCTATTCGCAATCAATGAAAGCAAATTTTCTTTATTCTTGACGTATAGATACAGTGTTTTTTTGGATATGGCTAAGGCACGGGCAACATCATCCATTGAAACTGATTTGATTCCAATGTCTATGAATTGATCCGAAGCCTCTGCCACTATTTTCTCTAAATAACTCATTTCCCAGGATTTCTTATTTCCCTACGTGCTGCAAATAAGTCGCTATGGTTATTTTGTACTTTGTTTTTGCCTCAATCATTTTATCCAAAGCCTCGGTTTGCAAAGCCTTGGCTTCCAGCAATTCAGAAAGGGTTACGACACCACTATCAAAGCTAGTTTGATTAACGCGAAGATTTTCAGTTGCTTGTTCGATCCGCTCCTGCATGATTTGTATTTCCGCGTAGGCCTCCTTGAGGTCAGTCCACGACTTGGCCGTTCTAAGCTCAAGGAGATGTTTGGTATCCTCCAGCGTATTACGACTAATTTTTTCTTTTATTAATTGTTCTTCTAAGTCGTGTTTCCCCATCCAGACTGGAGTTAAAGGCACACTCACCGATGCAAACCCAAAGGCATTTACAGCACTGGTTTGCTCTTCAAATTGGGTTAAAAAGAAAGCATTGACTCCGACGGCGACGGTAGGTTTATAATCTGCATTCTTCAGTTTTGACTGAAGAGCCTGCACCTCGACAGATTTCTCCAAAAGGCGTACTTCTGGTAAATTTGAAAGATAGCCGGCACCTACCTGTAGGTAAAAAGCAGGTGATTCAAAATTATCCAAATGGTCAAGAAGGAAAAGGGTAGAATCGAAATCTTCTCCGATAGTATTACAAAATTGCATCAAGGCCAGTGCTTTGCCGTTCTGCAATTTATTTTCATTAAGTGCTAATTGACTTTGCTCGAGTTTCAGTTTATAGACATCGTTCCGTATCGTCAATCCTGCTTTATAGGCATCATCAACCTGGACAGACAATCGATCCAGGAGTTCGCGGAATCCGTCGATCGTCTTTTGCTTTTCCTGAAGGGCGACAATTTGCCAATATTGTTGTTCGGTCGTCAGCCTCATCTCATTTTCGGCCATGTATTTTTGTTCCTCTCGTATGGCTACTCCTACATCTGCTAGTTCATTTCCCACCTTGATTTTTCCGCCTGTGTAAATAGGCTGTGAAGCACTCAAGGAAGCTACGCCTAATTTTTGCAACAGCCCAATTTGAGACGGAGGTGTATAGGCAAATTGAGTAGCAGAAGCGAGGTTAGCCGGGTTGCCATCATAAACAGGCAGATTGCCACCAGGGCTACTAATTTCGAGTAAAGGGTCGATTGCATGCATGACTACACCATCAAAATTTACTTGCGGGTAGTAATAGGCTGCGGCTTTCTGCTTTACTACATTCGCCGCTTCAACTTCAAGTTCACTATTCGTTATATTCACACTACTTTCCATCGCCTTCGCAATAGCTGTTGTCAGGCTCATTTCAACTTGACTTTTAGCAGGATAAAAAGCCAATAGTAAGGCTGCAACAACAAGGTAAGTAGATGATATTATTCTATTTCTCATGCTTTTGCTAATTCTGTTTTTTGAAAAAATTGTTGATAAAGGACAGGTAATATGTAAAGGGTCAAGGCCATGGAAACCAAAAGCCCAAAGCATACCACAGCCCCTAGTGGGCCCCACAGTGTCGAGCCACTCATAATCATAGGAACAACGCCTATGGCTGCTGCAAAAGAGGTAAGGAAAATAGGGCGCATTCGTCGTTTTCCAGCGGCCATTGCCGCTTGTTGTACAGACATCCCTTTCTTATGTCGTAACTCTTCCGCATAATCGACAAGTATTATCCCATTGCGAACCACAATGCCCATCAGGCTCATAACTCCTAACGAAGCCGTCATCCCAAAGGCATAGCCTGTAATCAAAATACCCAAAGCCGCTCCCAAAATGCTCAACGGCATGGTGGTCATAATCAGTAATGCATGCCGAAGTGTTTTGAACTGAAAGAGGAGAATGAAAAATATCAAAACGATGCCAACACCAAGTGCTTTACCAATAGGAATGTAATTTTCAATTTCGCCTTCTTCTTCACCTCCATATTCGAAATGTAATGCTGACTGGTCCGAAATGGCTTTGATTTGAGGTTTCAACTCCCCTAACACGCGATATGGCAAAGCCGATCTCTGTACATCAGCCCTTACCGTAATCGTTCTGATTCCATTTCTGCGGATGATTTCTCCCTCTGTCCAATCAGTCGTTAAGGAAGCAACTTGGCGTAATGGTATGGGCATCAAAAGAAAAGGGGAGCTCACTAACTGATTCTGGAGATCTCCAAATTCGTCTCTCTGCTGCGGCGCGTTAATCACCTTAACATTGACAGGGTAGTCGCCTTCCCAAACCGTACCGACCGGAATACCTGAAAAACCTGATGCTACTGATGCGGCAATGGAACCTCTGGTCAGTCCTACTCTATTAGCTTGTTCGTCATTTACATTTACTCTTATTCCTTGTCGAGGTTCTACGTAATCTGTACGCGCCCAAATGACCTTCTCATTTTGTTCCATCACATTTTTCACCTCTTGAGCAGCAAGTCTCAAAGCTTGAATATCATCTCCAGCTATGCGAACCTCAATAGGTGCCTTGCTGGCCATCATATCCAGCTGCTTCATTCGTACATAAGCATTGGGGAAATAATTGCGATATTCTTGCTCATACTCCTCCAATAATTCCACTGCATGGAGCTCTGTTTGGGTATTAACAACCAATTGAGCATAATTTTTAGCCGGAAAATTAGGGGCATAAGTTGTATGAAACCTTGGTGAGCTTTCGCCAATGAAAGTAGCAACATTTTTCACTCGTTCTTTATCACCCAACAGCATTGCGGTAAGGCTGTCTGCAACAAAAGCGGTTTGGTCTAAAGTACTGCCTTCGGGCAGGTAAATCTCAACGGCAAATTGGTTTCGCTCGACTTTAGGAAACAGTTGCCGTGGAACAAAACTCAGGATATAAGCTCCCAATGCCACCGATGCTATGCCTGAAAAAACGGTCAACCAAGGCATTTTGAAGGCCCATTCTATGGTCCTGTCATAAGCAGCCTGCAATAAATTTAAGGGGGAAAATTTCGGCTCCTCTTCAGGCCCTTTATGAATTCCTTCTTTTATGAAGAAAAAGTTCAAATAGGGAACAAGCAACACTGCCACCAATAACGATATACCTAGCGCCAAACCAATAGTCACAGGAAGTGACCCTACAAAATCGCCCGTTTGCCCAGAAAGGAATATCGGCATTGGAACATAGGTAGCTGCAATACACAAGGTCGCGGCAAATACAGGAACAAAAAGCTCTTTAGCACTCAAAATGGCAGCTTGCCATCGATCAAGGCCATCGTCCAATTTTTCTACGTAGTTGTCAATAACCACGATCGCATTATCTACTACCATTCCTAAAACGACAATTAAGCCTGCTAGTGAAACAGTATGCAGCTCTACGCCTAGTAGAAAGAGTAGCCCTATCGAGATGAAAATGGATATTGGTATGGTAATACCAGAAACGACAGCAACCCTAAATGGGAGAAAAAGCATAATAACTACGATCACAGCAGCAATAGCGATGAAAAACTCTTTCAAAAAGTGCTGAATAGCATGATCCACCGCTTCAGGCATATCGGCTATTTTGTGGACCTCAATATCCGCAGGAATTTGTGTCGCTATTTTCTCTAAGCTCTCATCGATGTCTTTTCCAAACTGCACAATGTTGTTGCCCGTCTGCATCTCAAGAGAAATCAATAAACAAGAGGCACCATTATTCTTAATATAAGAATCAGGCTCTTCAAATTCTCTTTTTACTTCTGCAACATCCTTCAACCGAATCAAATTGCCTGCAGGATCGGAATAGACAATTTGGTTTTTAATCTCATTTTCAGACTGAAAACTGGTGGGGATATGTATAGGAGTGATCAACTCCCCATTATCAACTTCACCTGAATAATACACCCCACTCTCCAATTGCATAGTTGCCAAAACAGTCGTCATATTGACGCCATAGCGAGCCAGCTTGTTTTGGTCAAAATTGATGGTGATCTGCTCGTTTTGTAAACCATAGTGCTTTACCTTGGATACGGTCGGTATTTTTCGCAGTTCAGTTTCAATGGTTTTCAGGTTTTTTTCAAGCTCTTTCTTATTCTTACTCTTTGATTCAATCGTCAATAACATCGCAGCCGTGTCCCCAAAGTCATTATTGGCCACTAATGCCAATACCTGCGAGGGTAGCTGAGATTTTAATTGATTAAGTCCAAATTTGATTTTATCCCAGAAGGCGTCAGGGTCTTTTACATTGTCGTTTACCTCTACAAAAACAATCAGCATACCTTCCTTGGAGATAGAGTAGGTTTTCTCTCGTTTCACTTCCTTGTAGGAATATAAAAACTCTTCTACCTTTTGGGTCAACTGCTCTTCCACCTGCGTGGAGGTCGCACCTGGGTAAACCCCTATAACCAACCCCTGACGAATCGTAAATTCAGGAAACTCATTTCTTGGCATTGCCATTAGCGCATACAAGCCAAAGACAAACAGTACTCCTGTGAGGATAATGGCTATTTGCTTATGCTTCATAGCCAACTCGATGATATTGGAATTCTCTTTTTTCATGTTACTTGACTGGGTTTACAATGTTTACGACAGAGCCTGTTGTTAATTTGTGTTGACCGCTGGTGACGACTAGCTCTCCTTCTGGTAAGTTGTTTACAATGACCTGGTTTCCTACCAAATCAATGGTTTCAACTAGCTGCGTCATTACCGTACTATCATGGAGCACATATACAAACTGTTGCCCCCTAGCATTTCGCTGTAGTGCTTTGTTAGAAATGGCTACACCTTCAATATTTTTGGTGCTGGCAATACGTACATTGCAAACCATGCCTGGTTTTAATTTCCAGCCTTCATTTGACACCGCTATTTTCACGGGATAGGTATGAGAAACCGGGTTTGCTACCACACCAATGCGCTGAATCGCCCCTACCCTCGTTTCGCCTAGAGCAGCTATCTCGATGGTTGCCGATTGCCCATTCTGAAGTTTCCCAACCTCATTTTCGGGTACGGGAATGTTGACATATACCGTATTNATATCCAATAATTCAAATGCCATTGCACTGGGGAGTACATTCATTCCAGGCTCAATGCTTTTATTGCCAATCACTCCGGATTTTGGCGCATACAAGGCCGAGTCTTCTATCCTTCTCTGAGCCATCTTCGCGGCCGTTTTAGCTTGAGCGAGACCTGTTTCTACCTCTACCCACCTTATTGCAGGCAGTGTCCCATTCTCATACATGGGCTTCATACGGTCATACGCATCTTGTGCCTGTGCCTGCTGATGCTGGGCCAGCTCATACGAGTTTTGGGAATTGGAGGCATCAAGTTTAGCCAACAACTGCCCTTTTTTAACCTGCTGCCCTTCTTCAACCAGTATCTCCACCACTGTTCCTGGTGACTTGAAACTCAAGGGGGTATTTTGTTTAGCTTCAACTAAACCACTGTACTGTAAAGAACTGAGGCCAGCATACAGTGTGGCCTTTTCTACTTCTACATTTTGTCTTACCCTATTTACAGGTTCAGCTGACCGATCATGCTCTTGCTTGCAGCCTGTACTGAGCAATAAAATAAGCGGGATGAAGTATTGGAATTTCATTGTATTATTTAGATTTATCGTCCAATTTAGTTTTTTGGTCGAATTTTGGTCAAAAAAAAGGTCATCTCAGACCGTTTAGTAAAATGTTGATCATTAAATCGGTTTTCACCTCCATATTTTTGATTTTCTTCTGTATAAAAACCTCCATTTCTAATCCTCTTATTGCCGTAAGGAAAATCTCAGCAGTCAATTGCTCTTTATCTCCAGCAATACTATTGCCACTTATGCTCCCTGATTCCACCCCTCTGTGTAAGATTGATTTAATGAGTAAAACCTCTGAATCATCAAATAAAAATCGTACCCTTTTAAAATAATTACTGAAGCCAAAGTGATGCAAATCATTCTCAATGAGAAACTGATACTTTGCTTGTTTCTCCTCTAGGATATCTATTTTAGTCGTTATGTACACCTTCAACTTGGCATTAAATTCATGCTCCTGATCTACCGCATTTTTACATCTCTGAAAAAACTCTTTCATCTCTTCCTCAACCACTGCATCAAGTATTTCTTCTTTATTCTTGAAGTAGTAATACAAGGTACTTTTCCCTTTATTAGCTGCTTTGGCAATATCCTGCATCGTTACTTTTTGAATACCAAATTGCTGAATCAAGCCTCGTGCAGTTTCAATTATTTCAGACTTTACTTGCTCTTCATTGACCATACTATTTCGACTTTAGGGTATATCTTGAGTGTTAATGCGAAGCAAAGATAGGCGGTCACTACATAGAGTGCAAGTTTTTCGACCAAAAAAGTTTTTTGGTCGAAAAACTACATATCAATACTAGCTAAAAAAGCGATATCGTATACACACAAAGTACTGCTACCAAACCTCACTCCTCATCACTTCACCACCACCGGCAATACCTTGCCATCTTCCGTGCGTATCAAGTAACTGCCAGCAGGCAAGGCGCTGATGTCCCAGGCTACCGTGCGTTCCCGGAGGGTGATGCTTTGCAACGGCTTACCCGCCGTAGTATAGAGCACCAACTGCTGGGGCAAAGACAGATTACCACAGTCTATCCAGACGGTGGAAGTGGCCGGATTGGGGTACAACTGTATCGGCGTAGCTCCTGCTATATCAGTAGTTGACGTGAGGCTAATGGTCACCTCTTCGCAATACTGATTACTCCCCCAGTCGTTGGTGGCCGTTAGGCAAACGGTGTAATTGCCTTCCGCCAAATAAGTGTGCATTGGGTTTTGCTCGGTGCTGGTATTGCCATCGCCAAAGTCCCAAAGCCAGCTTTCGGGGTTGTTGCTAGAGGCATCCGTAAAGGTAGCTTCCAGCGCTGTTGTGTTGTGGCTAAAAGCCGCTGCGGGGGTGAAATTGGGCAGCGTTTCTACCATAATATTCCCAATTGTATTGGTAATAATAGGTGGGTTAAAATCGAAGTAGATGCCAGCTGTATTTTCAATGACCGTGCCTTCCAACAAGCCGGGGAGGGCGGAAATCTCAAACTGTACGAAACCATGACTCCCCGGCTCATTGATCGTGCTATCAGGCAACAGAATATCTCTAAAATGGAACTCTAAAAGACCATCATCATGCAACGTTGCTTCGTAAGGGTGACTGCTGCTGCCAGGGGTAAAGGTTGCCCAGTCAAGGTCTTCTGAAAGCTGGTCGCGTAGGACAATATTGAAAGCCGTATCGGTACCTGTATTCTGGAAACGCAGGGTGTACATCAGCTTTTCATCAAACAGGGTGTAGTTCTCGGTAAAGGGTAGCTGTTCTGAACGATTGGGATAAACTTGCTTATCGTTGGGGTCGTAAGCACAGTTGATGATCGAGAAAAAGTCGAAGGTTTCTGCCGTTAAAGGCTGGCCTACTTCATCATAAGGAATCACGCCAGCATCCATGACCAGGGTTGACCCAATAAACTCTACACCCGCAATGGTCATCATCATTTCTACCGAACGGCTCGCTCCTGGATACAGCTGGCTGAAGTCCCAGAAAAGGGTGTCACCAACCATACTACTCGGCTCGGGTGAGGCCGACACAAAAGTCGCTAAATCACTCAACACCAAGTATACCTGACCGTCGAAGGCCCAACAGCCGTCATTGCGGTAGTTAAGCCAAAAAGGTACGGTAAAACCACAGCGTGTAGGCGCAGAAGCCATCGTCACTGCCGCGTCCGCCACCTGGGTATTCGGGCTTACGCCAAAACGGAGGCTGTCGATATTGGTGACACCATCAAAGGTTATCTCGTAGGCTTCTGGAGTGGTAGATAAAGTCCAGCAATCATCGAGCTGTGGACTAATCGTATAAGTGTCAGCAGGGCCATAAATATTGAATTGCCCTTCGTTATTGGCAAAAACGGCTAGTGCTTCGGGTACTACCGTGATGGGAATACGGCCAATACCTAGTTCGTCTTCGTTTTGCTCTCCATTGGCGTCCAGGTCGTAGAATACCGTACCGGAGATGCTCACGTCATTGGCCAGATTATAGGCAACAAATAGACGGTTGGTGCTGGAAAACGGCGAGTCGGCGTTGCTTCCTACAATGTCCCAATCACCGTCGTTTTCCATATCTACCAGCTCAAAATGTCGGACCTTATTCGGGGTACCTTCGATAGGAGCAGGATCGGCGAAGGTGCCGTCTTCCAATCCCCGCATGATTTGCATCGGGTAATCGCTATAAGTGGAAGCAATAATGTCTTTTCGGCCATCGAGGTCAAAATCCTCAATGGCAAATTTCTCTAGCGGAGGCTGACCTTCGTAAATATCCTGCTGGGTACCGAATTGATTGTTTCCTAAGTTCGGAAACCACGCAATCTCGTTAACTCCGCCAAAAGCTCCTTCGTTAGAGGCCACCAAATCAAGCATTCCATCGCCATTCATATCTACGGCTTGTGCATGCATGCCTGAGAGGAAACTACTGGTAATTTCTTGTAATGCCGTAAAATTGCCATTACTGGTGTGTTCCATCCACACCAAACTGGCGTCGCCTCGCTTGCAAACAATGATCTCTATTTGGTCGTCCTCATCGAAATCGGTGACCAGGATATCCAATATCGCCGTTTGCTCAGAGAGGAGTATAGTTTGTTCTAAAAAAACACCATCATCGTTACGTACCCAGCCTACGGAAGCGTTAGGATTAGAGCCCGTACCGGAATTTGCCCACAGCATATCCAGATCACCGTCTTTATCCATGTCTACCAGCTCTAGCTCACGTTGGTTATAGAACCAAGTGGCAAAAAAAGGAGTAGCCGTAAAGTTTCCATCACTATCCTGTAGGTAAAAGCAAAAATCTGCATAGCTACTATTATCACCTATCACATTACCGCCAAGGATATCAGGAAAACCATCGTTATTGATGTCAACTACGGCAATACTTGATGGTCTGTAATTGTGCCTGCGTGCGAGGAGGCGCGGCTGCGAAAACTGCGCCCCTTCATTTCTGAGCCAAACGAGTGCATCCGAACCATCGGAGCCCACTACTACGTCTAGCAAGCCATCCTGATCAATATCAGCTACCTCCGGAGCACTCATATTGTAAGCTCCCATCGTAATCAAAGCCGGTGGAGCATGCTGCCCACCTCCTGTAGAGGGTCGCCAGAGTACATTCTGCTTCGTAGGACTCGTGCTACTAACTACATAAAGGATATCAGGAAAACCGTCGTTATTCAAGTCGGGGGTATCTACCGCGCGGAGATAGGCCGCGAAGCGTTCCAGTTCAATAGGATCGCCAAAATTGCCATCGCCATCATTGGCTACCCAGTCCATCTCATCGAGGCCGTGACAAGACACAAGGTCCATATCTCCATCCAAGTCCATATCAACAGCATGCACGTAGGCATGCCGGCCAAAGCTCATCAAAGTATCTACCAGCTCGAAATTACCAGCGCCCAGATTACGGTACCAGACCAAGCCGGCCCCCGTTTCTTCGTCTTCCTGGTTGTTGGCGCAAATAATATCTGGCAAGTTGTCGCCATCCAGGTCGGCGGTAGTGACGCTCTGGGGCCCATCATGAATCGTTTCGATTTCGCGATAAGCGGAGAAGATTTCGTTGCCCAAATTTTCGTGCCAAGCCAGGCGGTCGCTAAATAGTGCAGTCACGATAATATCCAGATCACCATCATCGTCGAGGTCTTCTGCATGGACGGAAGTTGTGGTGGCGTGCGCAGAGGATACCAGGCGAGGAGTGCCAAAGCTTCCATTGCCATTACCGCGCAACCAGCGTACTTCGTCCGTCGTGGAAACCACTATATCGAGGTCGCCATCGGCATTAAAATCGGCCAAGTAGTTATCGATGACTGTGGCACCAGGACTATACAATACAGTAGCCGGCCCCATCTCTCCATCACCCAGATTGAGGTGAATGCCCAGGCCGGCAGCATTGGCGGTATAAATCAAGTCTTCATCGCCGTCGTTATCTACATCGCCGACCGTAAGGGAGCGGTAGTCTATGCCCGAAGTAGCAATAACATGCTGCTTGGAGAAGCTGCCGTCTTCTCGTTGCTCCAACCAAAAAAGGCGTTGATCCGTACCACAGATAACATCCATGTCTCCGTCATTATCGACATCTGACGCAATGGTGTATTGGGTATCTCCGACTGGCTCAAAGAGATCGACAATGGGAGCCAACTGCTGTGCAGGCAATAGCAGTGAAAAAATAAGCGTACAAACGATAGCGTATAAAAACCTAAACATAGGGTAGAAATTAATTGGGGTGCAAAGATAGGGTATACAGGTTTTTATTGCATTACGGCGAAAAAGGTAACCAAGCGGGTAATAAATGTATCCCGCTGGTCCCCTGACCAGCAATCAGCATTAACACATTTTTACGCTGGTCGGGGGACCAGCAAGACAGGGCATCGTAGTCTAGGGACTACGACGAGCCTACAGTCAAAACACGTAAATGCGCGCCAACCGTAGATCGCACTGGTACGATTGGCGCAAAAATCCGCGCGCAAGGCAGGGCCTGAAGCTCGGGGCGCGGAGCGACCAAGGACAATGGGATGGGCCGGAGCGATAGCGACCGACAGCCCGGTGCCGATCCCGTGCCGACTTTTCTAGTCGGGACGGGAGATGGCATGGCCCCTAAAACAACAACCTGCTTGCCTAATACCTGTAAGCAATAGCATTGATATTCATGCCAGCCCCTACGGAAGCGAGCAAAATAAGGTCGCCTTTGTTCAATTCGTGTTTTTCCTCACTGGTACCACGGCGGATTTGATCGAGCAGCGTGGGGACTGTGGAAACGGAACTGTTGCCCAACTTGTGAATACTCATGGGCATGATGCCTTCCGGAATTTCACGCTCGCGGTAGAGGCGAAAGAGGCGCTTTATTATTTCGCGATCCATTTTTTCATTGGCCTGATGAATTAGAATTTTACTGACATCATGAATACCTACCCCCGCTTTATCAAGGCAAGATTTCATCGCCTGGGGTACCTTGGTGAGGGCAAATTCGTAAATTTTGCGGCCATGCATCTTGATATACCGCACACTGGGGTCTGCGTCCTCCGTATTGCCTGCTCCCATAAACAAGTAATTGACTTCGTCTACGGCCCAGGTTCCCATTTCCATTCCGATGATGCCTTCTTGTTTTTCTCCATCTACGAGTTCAAGTACGCAAGCGCCGGCACCATCCGCGAAGATCATGGAGTCGCGATCGTGTTTATCCACCACGCGAGAGAGGGTTTCGGTAGCCACCACCAGGCATTTTTTGGCCATTCCAGCTCTCATAAAAGCTGCGGCCTGAATGACGCCCTGTATCCAGCCAGGGCAACCAAACAACACATCGGAGGCCACACAAGCGGGATTTTTTATCCCTAAAGCATGCTTGACCCGCGAAGCAAGACTAGGTAATACATCCGTTTGAATAGTATTTGCTTTTACATCGCCGAAGTTGTGTGCGACGATAATCTGGTCTAAGGTTTCTGGGTCTATTCCCGCGTCTTCAATCGCCAAGCGTGCGGCCAAGGCTCCGATATCCGAAGCTACCAGGTTGTCTTCCACATAGCGGCGTTCTTCAATCCCGGTGATTGCTTTGAATTTTTCTGCGATCTCAGAATGCGATGCTTCAAAAGCGGTCCCTCTTTCGTCAAAAAACTTATTGGTGGCAAAATCCTGGTTGGTAACAATGTGATTTGGGATGTAACTTCCTGTTCCCGTAATCATTAAGTTGGAGGTCTTCATGAAATTGATATTTTCTTAAAGCCCTGACAATTTTTGTAATCAAGTCCTTCGAGCGAGAACAAAAATTGTCAGAGAAGGTCTGTAAAAAAAATACTTAGTTTTTCAAAAGCTGGACAACACCTGCCCCTGAATTCGTAGCGATTCTTGCCACATAAACGCCTTTGGCCAATTTGGTTGCATCAATGGTCACCGTATTGCTATCAGGACGTAGCACAAACAATAGCTTGCCTTGGACGTCAAAGATTTCTACGGAAGTAATGTTGTCGTTTTCAGTATTAATGGTCCACTGAGCATTGGAAGGATTGGGAAATACACTTAGCCCTTCCAAGCTATAATCAGACGTTCCCGAGATGTCGCCGTCAAACTCAACATCATCAAAATAGTAGGTTTTTTCTCCGGCAGCGGCACCTGTCGTGCCAAAATTGAAGAAAATAGAGGCCTTGTTATAAACCCAGCCATTACCTAAACCAACGCTTAACGTTTCTGTTCCGGGAGCTTCATTGGCAAAATCAAACTCTAAGGTTTCCCACTGTCCTGCGATGGTGGTATTGGTTTCGGTTTCGCAGGTATGGGTAGGATCATTGGAGTCTTCCACTTTCAATCGTACAGGAATGCCCGCATCAGGCGACCATACCCTCACCGTCATTTTTGAGTCTATCAGTGTCAGCGGAATATTGGTGGCGAATCCTGCCGCCGTACCAATGGTTGTTCCCGCCGAAGATCCCGCCATATTGTCTTTTAGGACTTCTACAACGGTATTATCAGGATCGGTAGGATCAGTTGCCAAGAACGACTGATTACCTTCAAAAGGGATCACGGTGTAATTAACATTCGGGTCTTCAAATGTCACCGGCAAATCAAGCTGAGCGCCGCCGAATATTTGTTCTACATCATCGAAAAGGAAGGTAGAAGTAGCAGAGCCATCTCCGACATTGCCAAAGTCAAACATAAATACGAGAAAATCAAAATTAGCGGGAGTGCCCGTAAAATCCCAGACCAGGGTTTCCCACTCATTTGAAACAGTGGTTTGGACGTCTCGCTCGGTAGCACCGACTCCTTCTAATTTGAACTTAACCGTGGTGCCAACAGGAGCCGTGGTAAACACTTTCATAGAAAGGGTATTCAAGGTCGTGAAATCCAGATTTGCTGCTAATTGTATTTTACTACCCGCAAAAACAGCACCACCATCGCGGATAATTTGTGCAACCGTCGCACTGGTATTGATACCATTCATCTGGGGGTTTGGAAGTACAGTTGCTGTCCCTCCATCAAAATCGACAAAATCCGCAGTGACGATGTCGGCCTCGAAATCAAAGGGTAAAGATTGAGCGTTCACCACCGAAAAGGCGAATAGCAGCAGAAGTAATGTAAATTGCTTCATAATTTTTTGTTTAGTAATGCACTTTAAAATAATATAGTAAATATAACCTATTCAAGACACCATCTCTCCTCCCGTGCTCTTGTATGCCCTTGGCCCATGTTTTCTTATATGATATAATACGACGCTTAAGTTGGTAGCAAATCACATTTTATTCCTCCTTTTGTCAACAATTCCTACTTTTGCACAAAATTTACAACCCCTCCTATGGTTTCAATAGACGGCCTCACGGTAGCCTTTTCTGATCGGGCACTTTTTGATAATATTTCTTTTGTCATCAACGAAAATGACAAGATCGCGTTGATGGGCAAAAATGGTGCTGGGAAATCTACCCTGATGAAGATCATCGCGGGGGTTCAAAAGGCCAATAAGGGAAACATCAACAAGGCGGAGCGGACGACCATCGCTTATTTGCCTCAGCACCTGCTGACAGAAGATGATTGCACCGTTGCAGAAGAAGCTGCCAAGGCCTACCATGAATACTTTTCCCTCAAAGAGCAGTTGGAACAACTGAACCAGGAGATGGGGGAACGCACGGATTACGAATCCGACAGCTACATGGAGCTTATTGCGAAGGCCACCGACGTGGGAGAGCTTTTTTACAACCTGGAGGAAGTCAATCATGCTGCGGAGGTAGAAAAAGCCTTGCTCGGCTTGGGCTTCAAAAGAGAAGACCTCAATCGCCCCACCAGTGAGTTTTCCGGCGGTTGGCGGATGCGTATCGAATTGGCTAAAATTCTTTTACAAAAGCCTGATGTAATCCTGCTGGATGAGCCTACCAACCACATTGATATCGAATCGGTTGTTTGGCTGGAAGATTTTTTGGTAAATAAAGCCAATGCCGTAGTGGTCATCTCTCACGACAAAGCTTTTATTGACAATATTACCAATCGCACTATTGAGTTAACGCTTGGAAAAATCTACGATTACAAAGCCAACTACTCCCACTATTTAGTCTTGCGGGAAGATCGGCGGGAGAGTCAGCTCAAAGCTTTCAAAGAGCAGCAGAAATGGATCGCAGAGCAAGAACGCTTTGTGGAAAGATTTAAGGGAACCTACTCCAAGACAAACCAAGTATCTTCTGTAGAAAAAATGCTGGAAAAACTGGAAATCATCGAAGTAGATGACGTTGATACTTCTTCGTTGAAATTGAGGTTTCCTCCAGCACCAAGGTCGGGCGACTACCCTTTGATCGTAAAAGATCTCTCCAAGTCTTATGGCGATTACGCGGTATTTAAGGATGCCAATTTGACGATTTCGCGCGGCGAGAAAGTAGCATTTGTAGGACGGAACGGCGAAGGAAAATCAACAATGATCAAAGCCATCATGGAAGAGATCGACGTGGAAGGGACCTGCAAAATTGGTCACAACATAGAGATCGGCTATTTCGCCCAAAACCAGGCTTCGCTGTTGGATGAAAAAGCGACCGTATTCGAAACCGTCGATGAAGTCGCCAAGGGCGACATTCGCACCAAGCTAAAGGGCATCCTTGGCGGATTCATGTTTCACGGCGATGATATTGACAAAAAAGTATCGGTCCTCTCTGGCGGAGAAAAAACCAGGTTGGCGATGGTCAAGCTGCTGCTAGAGCCCGTCAATCTCCTCATTCTGGATGAGCCGACTAACCACTTGGATCTTCGTTCCAAAGACGTTTTGAAAGAAGCGCTACTTGATTACGAAGGCACCTTAATCCTCGTTTCTCACGACCGTGATTTCTTAAAAGGACTCGCGCATAAAGTATTCGAGTTTAAAGACAAGCGCGTCATCGAGCATTTCGAAACCATCGATGATTTCCTGGAACGCAACAAAGCGGAGAGTATGAGGGAGTTGAATTTGTAAATTTGGCTATTGTGCTTTTCGCCCAACAGCATTTGAGTGTAGGCATAGCCCAATTCTTTTCTGCTGGTATAAGCGCATTTTCCATCGCCTGCACAATTTCTAATCTCGCCTTCTTTTACCTAATTATTCTTCTGCAACAATATCAAATTCGCCATCCGTACGAACGTAAATAGTGCTTTCTTCTGTACTTGAGGAGATTCTATGAATAGACGCCCCTTCTGAACTAAATGAACTTCCTGGCGCTAGACTTTGCGCCGCTGCCTCTTTACTTATTTTATAGGCGGGTTCTCCTTGGATAACAACAGCTCGGAATGCTCCGTTTTTGGTATGAATTTCGCCTTTAAAGTCGGCTGGGAGCTGAAGTAGTTTTCCGCTTAAACCTTCGCTTTCATCCTCCCAAAGAAAAGCGATTTTAGCATCACTTTTGTTCCATGAAACCGTCGAAGCATCTAACCAAACGATATTCGATTCATCCACATTAATCGGCCTTTCGCCATTGTCAGAAGCTTCTTCTATTGGTTTAACAAGGTAAGGTCCGCTGCTTATTTCTACATAAGCAATGTTCTCCTCTCCTTTTGCGGCAGTAATGTGTGACTCCCCTGCTGGTTGTGTCCAGAATGAGCCTGCTGGCATCCACATTTTTTCGGCCGCTGGGTCATCATTATGGATCATACCTTTAATGACAAATGCCCTATAAGTGACATTATGAATGTGCGGTGGTGATGAGAACCCATCAACAAATTTCGCTAAGAATCCCGTTGCTACAGTTCCTTTTCTATCACCCCAGATTGTTCCTGCTTGGGGGGCTTTGATCACCACGTGCTGGGTTTAGCTTTTCCCATTCTATATCGGCTGCTAATACAACTTCGTTGGTTGATTCTACCTGAGTTTCGGTTTGAATACTTTCTGACTTAGCCGCTTCTTGGGGTTCAGAGCAAGCTGTCATTGAGCTTGCAATTAATAGTGTGAAAAATATTTTTGCTTTTATCATTTTTTTGGGGAGCTAAATTAAATCGTTTGGTACTATCTGTTGAGGTGTAGCTTGGACTTTAGTCCGAGTGGTGAATACAAGCCTTTACGCCCGGACTAAAGTCCAGGTTACATTTTTCGACCAAACGATTTCATCAAATTTTTTTTTGGTCTGTAACTACCTAGTAATTGGGCTAAAATAAAAGGCCATTCTTTGTCTTAAGAAACACAAATTCACTGAACGTTACTTCCAGGTTTTCAGTCACTTATCAGTGGATTTGTGTTTCCAAAGAATGGCAATCTATTTTTTCACGCCTCCCTAGGTAGTTACCAATTTTATTGGTGACTAAATTATGGTAAAAACTTCTTCTTCTGGTAACCTTGATTTGGGTGTTTTATCGGTACTATTGAAATCACTTTCTGTTCTGTAACCAACAGCAACCGCTGCAACCGCAGTAAACCCTTTCTCTCTAAGCCCAAATTCCTCATCTAAAGCTTTAACGTCTATTCCTTCCATCGGTAAGGCATCAATTCCCAATGTAGCTATGCCCAATAAAAAATTACCGATATTCAGATATACTTGTTTTTCCATCCAATGCGGCAAATCCTTCAAATCGTACTTATGAATATCGGCGAAAGCATTTCTGCCTCCATTCATCATTTGTTTTACCTCATCGTTTGGATATCTGCCGTCTTTGTCCTCTACCTCTAGCAAATGCTCCATGTAATCTTCGTCAACAGTTACTCTGGAACAGAAAAGAACAACATGTGAAGCGTTCAATACCTTAGGCTCATTAAATTGAAAAAAGCCTTGCGTACCTTTTGCTATTCTTGCCTTTCCTTCCTTTGTATCTGCAATGATAAAATGCCATGGTTGAAGGTTAGTACTTGAAGGACTCATCCGGAGTAGTGCCTTAACCTTATCAAGGTCATCAGCTGACAATTTTTTATTCGGATCAAAATCTTTGGTGGAGTATCTCCAGTTCAATGCTTCTTTTAAGTTCATTACTTGTTTTTAAATCAAACTATACTATTTATAGTTGCAAAACTAAGTATAGTAATCTATCTTTGCAATAACGGTCAAAAAGGATAGTTTAAAAAACTTGACAGATGCATACATTTAATGGAAAAGAATACCCCTGTTGTGCTAGTTTAACGATGGGTGTAATTGGCGGAAAATGGAAAACAGTCATCTTGTTCCACTTGATGAATAAAACCTTGCGCTATAATGAGCTAAGAAAGGAAATGCCCACGGTTACAGAACGTACTTTGAGCTTGCAGTTAAAAAAACTAGAAGAAGATGGAATTATTAAAAGGAAGGTTTACACTTCAAAACCACCACTAAAAGTGGAATATTCCTTAACTGAGCTTGGAGAAACGTTGATTCCTTTGCTAAAAGCTATTGCAAATTGGGGAGACTACGTTGTTGCAAACCATTCGCAGCAGGAACAAGCCCCAAAACATGAGGCTCATTCTTGATATACCCGGTACTGAGGGGTTTAGAATAAAAACTTATTGACTCTATTTAGAGCATATAATAGAACTTGCTATCACTCATAAATGTCAAACTCCTGTGATATCGATTTCATTAAACCTTCATTTGCAAAGTCTTCATCCGTAAGCGTAGATAACTTTTCCAGATAAAGGTCGAACTGTCCATTTTTGAAAATAGAGAGCATTTTACCTCCTTTTTCACAACGGGCGGCATGCCAAACATCGGGCGGCACGGTAATCGTATCCCCCGGTTTAGCAACAATAGTTTCATCGTCAAAAATGAGTTCTACTTCTCCTTCTAGTACGTAAAACACTTCCGTCATTATCTTATGATGATGCCGAGCTAAATAAAATCCAGGCTTTAAAGTATCTTCTACAAAGCACAACTCGCCATTGGTTCTATTGGACGAAAGCTTTATAAAACAGTGGTCTTGGGAGTAGTTGTAATTTTCACCTTCTCCGTTTCGAATGATTTCCTTCTTGTTCATCTTTGTTGTTTTAATTGATTGAAGTTCTTCTGCCTTTTCGCCTTGCAATCAGTTTCTCTTTTATAAACGGTATTCTAAGAATAAACCCTACCCCTACAATTACCGCATAAATCATCCAGGTTTTTTCTAAAATAGCTACGTGTAACAAGCTTAGAAAAATCGCCGCATAAGCAAAGCTTTGCAACTTCTTCCAATTTGTTTTCAGTAATTTCATTGACCTCCTGTTGGAGGTAAAAAACAATGGAATCAATATCAAAATGGCGATAAAACCTGCGATATAATTGAATTGTGCAAAGGTTTCTAAAAACCCCTCTGCCCAAATAAATATGGCAAAGTGTAGGAAGCTCCATACGGCAGTAGCGATCCCCATGGCTTGCCTCACAAAAAGATTGGTAACCCCAAACAGAATAAAAAACGGGGTGCAAGTTAATACGGCGGTCATCCACCTAATGGCAAACTCTCCCGAAACGTGATATAGCATTTCTAAGGTCGTTCTCCCTCCTTCACCAGCACCTTCCGCTAGGCTAATTGACAAACCATTGGAGAGATCAATATTCACCATACTAAAAATGACAAACATTGGCAATATGGCCAGAATCGCAACAATCACCCAGCCGTAGTTTCTTTTGATAAAATCCATATTATTGCTTTTTAACTGTAATTATGACAACTCTACCCTCATATTTAGGCCGTAATTCATACCTTGATTTTTGAGCTACCGCACTTAAAAACGCCTGGCTGGCTGCCATATCAGCATTATCAACATAAATCACGGTATTTCCATGAAAACTAGGTTCAAGCATTTGAAACAAAGGCAGGTATAAATCTTTCCAACCATCCAGCAACAGCAAATCTATTGGATCATTATGATTTTTCAACGTCTCTAATGCATCGCCAACCCTTACTTCAATCAGGTCATTCACCCCTGCTTTTTTGAAGTTTTCAATTGCCTTTTTAGCTTTAGATTCAATTAATTCCGTCGTAATAATCCTGCCTCCGGTTTCCATCACACCTTGTGCCAAAAACAGGGTAGAAATACCGAATGAAGTTCCAAACTCAATGATGTTTCTAATGTTGCTTTTCTTGATAAGTCGCTTCAAGTCCTCTCCTTGTTCTTTCGAAATAGAGAGATAGGCGTCTTTAAAATCTGATGGTTCTATAGGCCTCAATAGACTTTTCGCAGCCCCCTTCATCATTTTAATATAATCGAACTTAGCATCATTATAGAGTTCAGCTAAGGTGGTTTCTATGCTATCTTTTTCTAACGTTTCCATATTTTTTTGATCAGCGCGAGCGTGACCCCAAATCCTCTAAAAGCGAAAAAACGGGATCACTTCCACTTTTTAGTTCCTAATTAGAATTTTCCGTTATCATTTTTTCGGTCTGACTCTGCCGGGATTGATGCAATCACGTCCCAATGCTCTACAATAAGCCCATTCTCCAGCCTGAATAGATCATAAAAAGCAGTAGCGTCTCCTTTCCCAAACTTCCCTTCACTCATGGTCAATACGAAATTCCCTTGTCCTAATACTTTATGAAGCTGGGTATATTCCATGACCAGACCATTCTCTGCAAAATATTTCATTGCGGCTCCGAATCCATCAAGGCCATCAGCAACAGCGGGGTTGTGCTGCAAATATTTATTTGGATTGATATAGCTTGTGAGTTTATCCATCTGGTGCCCCAAAAGAACATCCTCAACGAAAGCTCTTACCGTAGCTTTGTTGGCATCCGTCTTATCTAAATCGGCAACCTCGGTAGCGCCATCAAATTGAGTTCTTCCACTTGGGTTAGGCTTTTGCGTTTCTAATAGATTATCCCAATGCTCTACTATTTGCCCATCCTCAAAACGAAATACATCAAAACCAGCTTTAGGGCCAAAAAAGTCATATTCCGTATGAGTAAATACGTAATCGCCATCTTCAAAAGCACGAATCACATTCGCCTTAAAACCTTGTGGTGGCGCATGTTGCATCACTTCTCCAAAACCTTCCAAACCGTCTCCGACGGATAAATTATGCTGTATGTACTTATTGGGATTGATGTAAGAAATTGGTGTTTGATCCCCCGTATTAAAGCTATTTAACAGCGCTACAACTTTCCCTTTGTTTGATAGCTCGCTCTTCATTGTTTGAATACTTTTGCTACTAGAGCAACAAATTAAAAACAAACTTAAAAGTGCTAATACACCAAAACATCCCTTTAAATAATTCATCATTCTGATGTTTAAAACATGGTGATTTAATACTACAAAGGTATGGTGGCCCTATAGCGATATCACTATCAAAATGATGACAAAAATGATCAAAGTGTAACCAGCAACTATAATCGCTGCCTAAATTTGAGTGGCGTTGTATTCGTATTTTTTTTAAAAAACTTAGTCATATTGGCCGGTTCCTCGAAGCCTGTCTTATAGCTTATTTCTTTGACCGACAGAGAAGTGGAGACCAGGTAGCGTTTGATTTCTATAATTACAAAATCATCAATAAAAGCTTTAACGGTTTTGCCTGTCAACTTTTTTACAATATCATTCAGAAACTTATAAGAAATCAACAATTCAGAAGCATAAAATCTTGAGCTCCTAGTGTTTACATACTCCCTTTCGAGCATATCCTTGAAGGTACTAAATGTCTCCAACCACTGCGTTTTGGCTCCACCTATTGACTGAACTTCTTTTGATCGCTCTGCTCTGAGTAACAAAACATGAAGCAGGGTACGTAACATCTCAGATTTAGCAAAATCACTTGGAAAGACATACTCATCATACAACTTATTTGCTATATCAACAAAGCTGTCTTGCTCCATTTCTCTTTGATGAATTACAGGTGTTTCAATATGGTAATTGAATAACCGGTTCAATTTAAGATTATCGGACAAGAAATGGTATTTATCCATAAACGAGCTGCTAAAAACAATACTAAAGCCTTCCGCATCCAGCAGCTCTTTGGTAAAATGGTGCACCTGGTTTTTGGCTATAAAAAGTGCACTTCCTTCTGTTAATTCATAGGACTTAAAATCCACAAAATGGGAATAGAAACCTTTGGTAATAATCAGAATAAGGTAGAACTCAATTTTGTGTGCCGCAAATGGATTATGACCTATTGAATCATTTAGCTTGCTGGAGAGTTGTGAGAGTTTCATCACCTCTATATCAAGGCTTTTATACCTATTGAATAATATTTTAGGAATTTCTTTTTCCATCTGAATAGAACGTAAGGGCTTATTAGAATCTGTTTATTTAAAGCTTATTGGGATAAGCTCACTTGCCATATTAATCCCCACTTTCTCTCAATCTCTCCATTGCTGCTTTTTCTTTTTCCGACAGTTCAATCAGTAATTCAGAGGCTTTACTTATATCGAATTTGCGATTAAAAAGTCGTACGATATTCGGCTTTTAATGCTTTCGTAAAAAGTCGTTTTATCCATTAGATAAATGTCTGAATTTATCGCCCCCACTTGCGGATATACTTCATCGATGTTTCCTACTCTGCTGCCGCCTACTGCATGTATTAATGGAATAGCAGCTTCATTCGTAACAGGTTTTTTAACCGTCGTGGTCAATATATGGTCAGCGCCGTTCTCAAAGGCCGCGTGAACTAAGTTATAGCCTAATAGCAACGTTAGCTTCCTATTCCCCTTCAAAAAAGCCATCTGTTCCAGATACGAGATATTGCTCTGCTCTAATTTAGTTAAATCTACCGACCACTTGACCGTTTTTCGTTTTTCCCAGAGCTCACTTTGTTTAACCAGTTCATTGGGCAACATGATACCAAAACCGACAACTTCACCAGAAGCGATTGCCGTGAAGCAAATGCCATGACTTATGTAGAATTTGTACGTTTCTATATCTGTTCCCAATAAAAAACCACCTTGTTGGGTATGGTCGTTTTGAGTACTAAGGGGAAGGCGCTCTTTAATACGAATAAAGTGCTTGGCATCTTCAAGTGTTGATTTTCTAATCCTTGGATTCATCTATTATTCTCGGTCCTTTTATTTGTTGAAAAATAGCGCTGAACAAGCTCCAGGTATTCTGATTTTTGTCGGCAAAATCTTTTGGCAAAGTAGTCCTCTTTTCAGGAAGTTCATACCACGGTATATTAGGATGTTGATGATGAGTAGCGTGCTCATTAAAGTTCATCAAGACCCAAGAGAAAAACGGCAATCGATTCACCGACCTGACATTGAACCTTACCTGATCCCCCACCGTCGTATCGTAGTGAAAAATGTAGACGAATAGCGACAATATCCAGGCAAATGCGATCATCGGGTAACCCATCGTCCATAAATAGACCTCCCAACCAAAGAAGAAGTATACCGCTAAATGCAAGCCAACTCCCAAACTAAAAAGCAGAATGGATTGGAACTGGTCTTTTAAAGTCCAACCCTCAAAAGCGGGTGATATTTTTCTTGCCCACCTTGGTGGAATAAAAAGAAACAAAATGACCGACACCAGTGAATGAATAAACAATCCACCAAAAAACACACTGATATACCAAAGGACGTGATAATATATCTTCTTTAAAAGGGATGGATTTTTTGTGGTAAAGGTGTCTAATGCCGAAGTGTGATTGTCTTTGCGGTTGAAGCCATGATGAAACAGGTGTATCTTTCTGTAAACCGTGATCGGCGTCATCAATGGCAATAAAATGATACTTCCCACAATATCGTTCGCCGTCTTACTCGCTATAAATAGTTTTCTATGAGACGCCTCATGCCCCACGATGTAGAACCTATAAAACCAAAACCCTTGGAAGAGGGCAGTACAGACAAATAACACTTTCGCCAACGCATCATGCTGTAATGGATGCCGATGAATATACGTTGCCCAAAAACATAGTCCGATAAAAACTAGGATGGTCTCTACGACTAGTTTTATATTTCTTTTTGTGTTCATTTTTGAGCTATGACTACGCTTTAAAGATACTATTCGTAAGGAGAAACATACTGCTGCCTTTTCAACAAGCCTATTATCCTAATCCTGTTGTGCCTTTGGAGTAAAATGGGGTAAATGTTTATCAGCAATTGGTTGTTTAGCATTCTTCTTGATATTTGCTGCCCTGTCCGCAGCTAGAGTTTTATGTCTTCTTAATGTAAGGGAATTTAAAAGTCCTTTCCTGCTCGGACTATTGAACAAAAAACATTTTGGTTACTGTTACTCCTCCATCACTCAATTGCACGAAATATCCCCCACTACTTAACCCTTGGTAATGTAGATTAAGATAATTCAGGCCCACAACTACCAACTCTGTTTGACGACTAATTAAACGGCCGTCAATATCGTAAAGGAAAACTTCACACTCTCCGGCCGTATTGAATACATGATCGATATTTACACGCCCATCTCGCGTAGGATTAGGATATAGCTGAAACGGGACTATTGTTTCCGAAGCGACTTCTATTTTGCTAACAACTTGATTATTTATATATAAATCAGATACTGGCATAAAAGGCGAGGAGAATGATCCTACCATAACTAAGTCTTCATCCGTATCACCATCAATATCAGCAAACGCTAAAGAGCCATGATCAATACTGACAAAAGGATGTTCAACTACTTCGCTGAAATTGCCGGCACCATCATTTAGATACAAATATGTACCAAAATTCTCATTACTGATCCCTACAATTAACAAATCTATATCACCATCTAAATCTATATCTGAAAATGCTAGATCGCATTCATTTACATGAACGAAAGGTGTATCTTCAACCGTCACATAGCCTGATAAATCCTTTCGATATAATATGGTTTTACGACCAGCAACAGTCTGACCAGCTATAAGTATATCAAGATCATTGTCATTATCAATGTCAGCTATAGCAACCGCACCATCCTTCATACCTAGAAATGGAGAATCCTCTACTTCAATAAATTCGCCGTCGCCATTATTTATATATAACTTGCTAATCTCCGAACCTCCATTGGCAACGTAAACGTCCGACCAATTACAGGTCCTTCCCCTGCGATTCCCACACCGCCGACGGTAGTAGCAGCGGTAGTTCCGACATTTTCGTCTCCGCGATGCGGTTCAGCGTATCGGTCAGCCACTCGTAGGGGTTGATGTTTTGTTCCTTGCACGAAGCTACAAAGCTGTATATCATGGCTGCTCGCTGGGCGGCTTGGTGACTGCCGGCGAAAAGGTAATTCTTGCGCCCCAGGGCCAGGGGGCGAATCTTGTTTTCGATATGATTATTGTCGATTAGTAG
>NZ_KB903536.1 GCF_000379805.1 Lewinella cohaerens DSM 23179
AGCGCAGCGGAGAAGCTTGTGCCACACGGGCTTGCCCGAAAAACGTTGCCCAAGATGCGCAGCGAAGCGGAGTATCTTGGGCAACGGTATTGTATATGAAAAGTAGGCGATTTCGAAGTACAAAACTTTCAGTTAAGCACAAACTTTGAAACGAGCCAAAAACCTTATATTTAATACTATTTCGCCTATTTTTTATATACCTTGTTGCCAGTAGTTATTCATAATTATATCTTTCCATTAAGGTCGTATTTTCTTAAGAAATTCCATATTTCTTCGGTAGCGTCAATGTCCATATTACCTTGGTGACCTGGCCAGTCGTGTGCGCCACCTGTTACTTTAAGGTGTTGAATTTCTACTTCATTATCGCCATTTAGATAAGTAAATCTTTCTACAGTACTGCCATCAGTTGTATTAGAATTTGGAATTGTAGATATTATAGGTGTACTATCTGTGTTATTGTGATTTATCCAAAAGTTTATTACATCATCCACTCCTGAATAATTGACAACATTATCTTGCGTTCCGTGTATTTGAAGTACAGGTATTGGTCTTGTGGGTTGGCAATTATTAATTACGGGTTGAAACATTAATCCAGTAACCGAGCCAATGGCAGCAATTCTTTCTGAAAGCTCACAAGCCAGTAAAAAACTAAAAAATCCCCCATTGGACATTCCTGCACTATAAATTCGATTGGATTCTATGCTATAGTCTGCTTCTAGTTGATTCAAAAGAGCTTGTGTGAAATCAACATCTATATTGTTGTTTGCAGTAACCGCATTCCATTGATTCGAAATTCCATTAGGGTGAACAGCAATAAAATTTTCACTTTCAGCAAGTAAATAAAGTTTTGAATTGTTATAACTCGTTTCCATAGTACCTCCTAAACCGTGAAATGCCAATACTAAAGGGTATGAGGTTGTATTAGTGTAATTTTCTGGTATATAAACAATATAATCTCTAGTGGTCCCATTTACATTAAGTTGCTTTGTTATTTTTCCTGTAGAAATACCTTGTTCTGGATTCACAGGTTCGGTATCATCAGATTTATTGCAGGAAATCAAAAATAGGGTTATCAGAAAATATGAGACTTTTTTTATCATTATTTATTTTTTTAATTTGGACTAAATATTTTGAGTAAGGTTTAATTACTGGCAACGTTTTGCGTGTATGAGAAGTAGCGGATTAAAAAGCACTTCACTTTCAGTTTGGCACTGACTTTTATTAAAAGCACAGACCTTTGATTTAGCACTAAAACCGCTATTTCTTATACACGCTGTTACCTGCTGGCTATTTTTATTTCAGTTTATATTCTCTTCTCTATTTTAGAAAACATTTTTACTTTTCTGTCGGATTATCTTTTGGAAAAAAATTATAAACACCTTTTCCTTCTGCAATTAGTTCATCATTTTGGAAGGCTTTCATTTTCGTTACAAGTATTCTATTTCCAAATCTAACAATTTTGCCTTCTACAATTATTGACGATGCTTCTGCGCCTTTTAAATAATCTATTCTTATATCAATTGTTACTAATTTATCCTCAAAAGATTTAAAGTGAGTTCCGCCCGCAATTCCTCCAACAGAATCCATTATTGTTGCAATAATTCCTCCGTGCCATCTGTTTCTTCTAAAATCACCGACCACTTCGTCTCTAAAGGGAACGCTAACTCTTACAAATCCATTTTCGAGGACTAATAATTTCAGTCCTAAAAATTTATGAATTGGAATATTTTGTTCAATTACTTGTTTAAAAAATTCATTGTTTTGTACTGTCATTTCATTCTAGTTTATATTTTTTCACATCGCTCCAAATTTCTACCTTCATATTAGTATTTACATAAGTAGGTGTTTCTATTTTAATTCAGGATTCAATAATAAAACTACGTTCACTAAAAGCTGGAATAGTTGGTTCACCTTCGAAAAAATGCTTGATTTCATCTGTCTTATCTATAAGTCCCAAACTGTAAAGTACAGGAACGTAATGGTCGGGAGTAGGAGCGGCTAATTTCCCTAATTTATGACTGTTTTGGTAATTAATGAGATTGGCAAAGTTTCGGGAATCAATTTGTTGTTTAATCCAAGCATCGTATTCTGCCTCCCAGCCATAAGGAGTTGTATTGTTTGTGCGCATTTTTTGCATTGCCAATGGCAAATTATGGATAAGTGCACCGCTACCAATTATTAAAACCCCTTTGTTTCGCAATGATTTTAGTTGTTTGCCCAACTCATAATGATATTCGGGCTTGGCGTAATAGTCAATACTTAGCTGAAAAACAGGAATATTGGCATCTGGAAATAAGTGCATCAGCATTGGCCACGCACCGTGGTCTAAACCCCATTCCGTTGTTTGGGAAACGGAAGGAACAATTTTCTTTACTTCGTGAGCAATTTCGGGCGAACCTTTGGCATTGTAATACACTTTGTAGTATTCTTCTGGAAAACCATAGTAGTCGTAAATCTGTTTTTGATCAGGAGAAACATTTACGAATGTACCTTTAGTACACCAATGTGCTGATACGACCAATGCAGCTTTTACTTCATAATTTTTTTGAAGATTAATCCCTAAGTCATAAAGTTTTTGCCAAAATTCCCTTTCACTTCTTGAAACCGGGATGTCCATCGGGTTTCCGTGTGAGGTAAACAGCACCGGCATTTTTTTACTCTGTGAAGGAAGTGTGTCAGTAAAATTTTTAAGGCTGCTTAATGTTCCCATTGCGGTTAAGGCTAAAATTGATTGAAGAAATTTTTTGCGTTCCATAGTAATTTATAGTTTGGGTTGAATAGGTACTTTTTTATACCTGCCCCATGCAATGAAAAGTGCTATTGCTCCTAAAATCAAATTAAAGCCTAATACTTGATATTCGCCTTTGGTTATATGATATATAAAAGCGAACACCATAACCATAAAGACCCAACGCTGCCAAAGGCGTAAAAAATGGTTTAATGCGCAATAAGGCAGGCAGTAAAAGTCCGATACCGCCAAGCAATTCAGAAATACCAATGAACCTGACAAAAACCACAGAAAAGTCATTTACCCAAGGCATTGATTTTCCAAGTTCTTCAATGGGTTGAGTTGACTTCATAGCACCTGCCATTAAAAACATGGCTGCTAGTAATGCTTGTGCTACCCACAAGGCTATGTTTAGTGTTTTATTGTTTTTAATTGTCATATTTTATTGGTTGTCTGACAATTTTTGTGGTTTGAGGATGGATTGATTATAGGAGTTTGTAAATCATTGATAATAAACCCCAAAGGAGTGAACTGTTTTCCTACTTGACAATCCTCTACAAAAATTGTCAGACAACCTTTTTATTTTTTAAATTTAGCTAAGAGAAATTCTTGAACTGAAGTTGGTTTACGACCGAGTAGTTGAGTTAATTCAGTTGTAGGAACATTCATAGTATCCGCTGCAAAAGCAACTGCAAATGCTGCAAACATGCGTGCATACATCTCAGGAACACCATATTGCATTAAGGTTTGCTGATATTCTTCTTGTTCGGGAGAAACATAGTTTATCGCAACTCCGGTAATATCAGAAATGTACTTCGCAACTTCTCCAAACGACACTGGTTGCTCAATTCCAATGTTGTATGTTTTATTTTCGTGACCGCCCGTAGTTAACACATTAGCAAGTGCTTCTGCAATTTCGTTACGAAGTACAAAATTTATTTTTCCATCACCTGCCGGAACAAAAATGGTTTTGGTTTCTAATACCTGTTCACCTACAAAATCCATTAGCATATCCAAATAAAAAGCGTTTGCAAAAAGAGTATAAGTAATGCCTGATTCTTTAAGGTATTTTTCGGTTTTCACATGATCCTCGGTAATAAACCAAAGCGGAGATTTAGGGTCGTCATGGGTTCTCATAAAGCCCGTATAGATGATATGCTTCACACCACTTTCTTTTGCAGCTTTGATCGCATTGATGTGCTGCACCGCTCTGCTTTTTGTCATTTCGCTTGAAGAAATTAGTAGCAAAGTTTCTACGCCTTGCATAGCAGAGCGAAGGGAATCAAAATCATCATAGTTGCCTATTTTTACATCTACACCCTTAGATTTTAATTCTGCTGCCTTTGCTTCATCTCTTGCCAAAGCTGAAATTTGATTTGCTGCAACACCTTTTTCAAGCAGAAAGTTAATTGTTGACTTCCCTAGCTGTCCTGTTGCTCCCGTAATTAATACTTTATTCATAATGATTTTATTTTTTTTAGTGACACATTTTTTTAACTGTGCAAATATAGTTACTTTTGCTATACTTTAGTAACTATTATACCATAGTATATTACTATACTTTAGTATAGCATAAGCATAAACAGGATAAAATGAGCAGAATATCACAATTAGAAAGTGTAAAGAAGTGTTCGGGAGAGTTTGTTTTAGCCATAAACGATACGATGAACGTGTTGAACGGCAAATGGAAATTGCCGATAATAGGTTCTTTGCTCTATGGCAAAAAACGCTTCAAGGAATTGGAAAGGGAAATTCCTAAAATCACACCCCGTATGCTTTCCAAAGAACTGAAAGACCTGGAAGTCAACGGTATTGTAACCCGCACTGTTTATGATACCATACCTGTTACGGTAGAGTATGAACTGACAGAATCGGGAAACACCCTCAATATGGTTTTGGATGCTATGATAGCATGGGGCTTGCAACACCGAAAAATAGTTATCGGAAAAAAGAAGAAGGTTGCGGAAATTGTCAGTGTTTAACAAAGTGGTGGTTTTTAGAGGTGTCCTTAAATAGTTCCCGCTTCAATCTTTTCTTTAACAAGCGGAATTACTTTTGTCGCATAAACGCTTATTGCTTCTTTAACTATATCGTGAGGCATAGTTGCCAAAGGCATTTGAATTATAAACCTGTCAATGTTCAAATGGTTTATAAGCAACATAATTTTGTCAGCTACTTCTTCGGGTCCACCTACAAATAATCCTTGTCCTGAGGAACGTGCGTAATCAAAGTCGCTTCTTGTGTAAGGCGGAAAACCACGTTCTCCCAATAAGTGATTTCTGTAATACTGTATGTATGGAAAAAATGTGTCGGCAGTTTCTTTGCTGTAGTTAAGCACAAAACCGTGTGCGTGAACGCTGAATTTTAATTTATCCGAATCGTGTCCACTTTCTTGTGCTACCGCGCGATATAATTTTGCGTAATTACAGAAATCAACAATATTGCCACCCAACATAGCTAAAACCACGGGAAGTCCAAGTTTTGCCGCTTTAATGACTGTACTCCGCGAACCACCCAAGGCCATAGATATGTTCAATGGTTTTTCGGTACGTGGATAAACGCCTAAGTTGTCAATCGGACTTCTTGTTTTTCCCCTCCACGTAACAAATTCGTTATCTCTTGCTTTAAGTAACAATTCAAGTCGTTCATCAAACAATAAGTCGTATTGATTGAGGTCGAAACCAAACAAAGGAAATGATTCGGTAAATGCACCACGACCAACCAATAATTCTGCTCGTCCATTACTGATGGCATCAATTGTAGCAAAGTCCTGATACACACGAATGGGATCGCTGGTCGATAAAACGGTGACGGTACTACCCAATGTAATGTGTTTGGTATTTCCCGCAGCCGCAGCCAACACTATCGCTGGCGATGAAGCCGCAAATTCTCGTCTATGATGCTCGCCTACGCCATAAAAGTCAACTCCCAACTTGTCAGCCAATACAATGTCATCAACCACTTGTCGAATGCGTTCTGCTTGTGATATAGTTCTGCCCGTATGTGGGTCAGGCATAACATCGGCAAAGGTGGAAATGCCATATTCAATTTTCTTTTTCATACTTTATTATAATGCTAGCGGTGCTTCACTATTGTGGTTGATATTATTTACATTACTTATCTAGCGTGCATATTTTTCCTTCTTTCACTTCCAAAGCAGTTTCTGGATGCGTTTTTTACACAATAAAAAATTCAATGTTTAGTTCCATAATTCCTTTGAGTTTTATTTTTTTTCAGCTTGCAGGTAACGTTTTTCGGGACATGCGAAGTTCGGAAATTTTCGGCGCAGCCGAAAAAATTTTTGAATTTCCGCATGTCCCGTGTTGTACGAGGTTCGCAGCGCAGCGGAGAAGCTTGTGCCACACGGGCTTGCCCGAAAAACGTTGCCCAAGATGCGGAGCGCAGCGGAGTATCTTGGGCAACTTACTTATATGCGAACAAAATACCCCATTTGACGTACTTTTACAAAAAAAGATCATCGAAAGGGCTACGGACCTTTTGCAAGGTTTGCTGGCTCACGTGGGTGTACTTTAGCGTGGTTTTAATATCACTGTGCCCTAGAAGTTCTTGAATAAGACGTACATCCGTACCTGATTCCAACAAGTGAGTGGCGTAGCTGTGACGTAAAGAGTGAAATGTAACGGCCTTACGGACACCTGCTTTCTCTTTTGCTCTCCGGAAAATGGTCTGAAGACTACGCACGGAGTAGGGTTCTCCTGGTAACTGTCCGGCAAATAGCCATGTTGTTGGTTGATACTCCAAGAGGTAAGCCTGCAACAAACCAACCAGAACAGGGCTTAGGGGCACCATTCGATCTTTGCTTCCTTTAGAATTTACGATGTGAATCGTCATTCGTTCCAAGTCAATGTCGCGGGTCTGCAATTGGCAAACTTCACTCACCCTCAGGCCTGCACTGTAGGCAATGTAGACCATCGTTTGGTGCTTTTTGTTCTCAATCACAGCAAATAGTCGCCGTAACTCTCCTGCCGATAGCACACTGGGTAAGCGGCTGTTTTTTCGAGGTCGCTTGAGCTCGTAGACCGTCCTTGGTTGGTTCAGTACCTTTTCATAATAGAACTTAATGGCGTTAATGTGCTGATTGAGCGTAGACAGCGCGATATTGCTTTTTGCTAAATCGTTGCAGTACTCCTGAATCTCTTCGCGATTTCGATCTGCTAAACCCTCCTCACCAAGGCGTTCCAAATATCGCTTAAAACAAGCCGTATAGGTTTTGATGGTGTTCCAGCTATAGCGCATACCAATGAGCAAATCGGTGTAGGCCCGAACGATATCTTTCTCATTCGTTTCCAGCTTTTTCAACAGGTGCTTTTGCCTCGTCGACCAATCACGCCTGTCCAACCCAATGGCGAGTTTAACGCCCTGATAATATAAAGTAACACCAAGGTCAGAGAAATGTCCCGCTAATTCCTTGATCAACTGGATATTATTAGGGATAAGCCAACCGCCTTCTGCTTTTGAATATCTCCGACCAGCGATCCGCTTCACCGCCGCAATCGTATCTACCCGATACGGAAAATTGACTTTTAGCCAATCGTCCAAGCTTGGATGGGCAACAACTCGCGCGCACAGTCCTTGTGGCCCTGATGAAGCATCGGTCAACGAGTTTTTTTCAGGTGTTCTGAGTATTCCTTCTAGCTTTCTGTAATCCGATTGCTCCCAGTACTGGTAGCGTTCTTGCAATGCCAGAAGGTTGCCCTCACTGGCTTTCATTACCCAGCAAGCTTCGGTTTTGTGCCAGTAGGCAGACTCCAAGCTTCGTAAAAAAACAACTTCTTCCCGTTTATAAGCCAATTTAATGGCTAAATATCCTCCTCGCAAAGCAATATGGTCAGGCTTTATTTTTGGCCTTATGTCAACCTTGTGCCGTGGTCTTCCTTTGGCAGTAGTTGAAGAAAAAGGGATGTCCGTATTGTCAGGCGCATTGGAAGACAGCCCGGTCCGGAAATTTGCTGCAGGAGTAAGATTTAAATCAGGGGAAATCGCGCTTAAAGCTTCAGCAATTTCAGGGCCAATAGGTAGATGCCAACACTTGCGCGTTTCACTCCACCTTCGCCCGGGGATTTGCTTTATCTTATCAACCAGTTTTTTTTCGTACCCAAAGTTTAAAGCCCACCGCTTTTCACCACGATGAGTAATGGGTTCTATTGCTATGTTAGAGCGCGACATTTTTCAAGAATTAATAAGCTTGACTTTCGGCATTTTTCTGAAAGCCGTAAAAGGATGCGCGGCGATTGGATCGCCACTTTGAGTAGAGCGACTTTAATAACGCTAGTAGAAACGATTTGTAAATTTCCAAACGCCAACTTTTACAATCGATTTGGGAATTAATACTTAATCGTCTACTATCCCTTTACCCTTTACCCTTTACCCTTTACCCTGAGGGTGTGAAGCAACCCGCATCTTTCTACAGACTTTTGCTGAAAGCCAAAATAAGTGTTTTTGTTTAAAACTCTGCACAAAGACAACAAAATAGTTATTTATTTACAATATTGCAAATTCTCTCAGCTTTTTTAGGGATTTAGGGCTATTCGGGGTACCCGAACCGAATCCCGATCTTTGGTTGATGATTGGATGGATGGTGCTTAGAAAATCTTACATCTACCCCGTAGGGATGCCTTCGGCAAAATTTCTACAGGCCATCTTCCAGGATTGAATTTACGAATCCAACCACGCAGATAATATCCAATCACCCTGTCATTCCCATAGCTTCACTGCACCAGCCCACCAGCCCCCTGCAAAGTCTCCTCCACTTGAATAGAATGTGTTATTTTGCCTCAGTATAGTCCTCCATCTCAGGATTACAATTCAAAAATCAGCTTAATTCATACTGTTCACTATGTTGAAATACCTACTTTCCATCCTGATACTTGCACTGAGTATTAGTGGCTTTAGCCAAACCGACACCACTGCGGTTCAGCAGGATTCTGTCAAAAAAGAAGACAGCAAAGAACCATTGCCACTAGAGGCCACCCGCAGCATTCGCATCAATACCGACAATGGCACCTGGCTTTCGCTGGATGTTAGCCCCGACGGGAAGACCATTGCTTTTGATATGCTGGGCGACTTGTATACGCTACCTATTGCTGGTGGAAAAGCTACCCGTATCACGGAAGGCCTGGCCTTTGATTCGCATCCGAAGTTTTCGCCTGATGGCAAATCGCTCCTCTTTCTTTCTGATCGCAGCGGCGGCAACAATGCCTGGATCATGGACCTCGAAAAAGGAGACAGCACCCAGGTTACCAAAGGCAACAACGACAATATGCAGTCGGCCGAATGGACACCCGACGGGCAGTACATCGTCGTCAGTAAAGGTACCCGTAACCTCAAGTTACACCTCTATCACCGCGACGGTGGATCGGGTGCTCAGCTGATCAAAAA
Organism: Lewinella cohaerens DSM 23179; assembly: GCF_000379805.1. GTDB lineage: Bacteria > Bacteroidota > Bacteroidia > Chitinophagales > Saprospiraceae > Lewinella > Lewinella cohaerens. The sequence goes on from NZ_KB903536.1 coordinate 9,128, forward strand.
ACCGGAAGCCTTGAAAACAGTAGAGCCGGCTTTCGGTGCCGACGAGCGTTATATCTGGTTTTCTCAACGCAAGGGAGCTTGGCAGTACAATGCGCAGTTTCCGCAATACCAACTGGCCACTTACGATCGCGAAACCGGGAAAATCGCCACTCAAACTGCTCGCTACGGATCGGCCTTCACACCTACCCTTTCGCCTGACGGTAAATGGCTGGTGTACGGTAGCCGATGGAACGACGAAACCGGCCTAATGGCTCGCAACCTCGAAAACGGTGACGAAAAGTGGTTGGCCTACCCTGTACAACGTGATGAGCAGGAATCTATCGCCCCGCTGGGCGTACTCCCGGCCATGTCATTTACACCTGATAGCAAGCATTTGATCGCTTCTTACGGTGGCAAAATCTACCGCCTGCCTATGGATGGTGGCGATGCGGTGAACATCCCCTTCCAGGTGGATGAAGAACTGGCAGTAGGGCCGCGCCTGAAGTTCAACTACCCGATCAGTGATGATCCGATGATGACGGTGACCCAAATCCGTGACCCCAAGGTTTCTCCTGATGGCAAGCAGGTTGCCTTCACGGCACTCAACCGGCTATACGTCATGAATCTTCCTGATGGTAGCCCACGCCGCCTGACCAACTTCGACTACACGGAAGCCATGCCCACTTGGAGCCCTGATGGCAAACAGATCGCATTCGTGACCTGGAATGATACCGATGGTGGCCACCTTTACAAGGTAAACGCAGCAAGCGGTAGCACCCCAACCCGACTGACCCAAATGGCTGGTGTCTACTCTGAACCCGCTTGGAGCCTGACCAAAGACCGCATTGTGTTTATGAAAGGCAGCAAGCAAACCTACAAAGACGGCGACAGTCCTTTCACCTTCGGCACGCAAGATGAACTCCGTTGGATTGCTGCTAGTGGCGGCGAAAGCCAGTTGATTGAAAAAAGCAAAAACCGGGCTACTCCTCATTTTGTAGAAGGCAAAGACCGCATCTATCTGTATGGGCTGGGAGGACTTCAGTCTATCCGCTGGGATGGTACTGATGAAAAGACCATCGTTAAAGTTACCGGTATCACCACTTATGGTTCCATCCATGATATTCTTGACCATCACCATCACAGTTTGCCGGAAACGGTAACAGAGCCGCAAAAGAAACCCTCTAATGCCTCAGTGATTATGATGGCACCACAAGGTGATCAGGCGATGGCCAAAATTAACAATGAGATTTACACCGTTACGATTCCTTACCTCGGTGGGGAAACCATTACCATCAATGTAGCTGATGCCAGCAAGGCGGCTTTCCCGGCAAGGAAGCTCACCAAAATAGGCGGGGAATTCCCTAGCTGGAGCAATGATGCCAAACTGGTTTACTGGTCGATAGGAAACGCCTTTTTTAGCTATGATTTAGCTGCAGGCAAAGCCCGTGACGAAGAAATTGCCGCCAAAAAGAAAGCCGCTGCTGCTGAAAAAGCTGCCGCTGCCAAGAAAAAAGAAGAAGGTGGCGAAGAGGACGGGGAAGAAGAGGAGAAAGAAGAAGAAAAAAAGGACGAGGAGAAGAAAGAGGAAGATAAGCCCTACGAAGCCGCAGAACTGCGCATCAAGGTAGAAGTACCACGGGACATTCCACAAGGCACGGTCCTATTGCGCAACGCGCGCGTGATCACCATGAAAGGCGATGAAATTTTCGAGCAAGGAGAAATTCTTATCGAGAACAATCGCATCAAGCAGGTGGGAGCTGCTGGTAGTATCACCGTTGGCAGTAGTGTCAAGACGATGGACATGAGTGGCAAGACCATTGTCCCTGGTTTCGTAGATACGCACGCCCACATGTGGCCAGCTTGGGGTATTCATAAAAATCAAATTTGGATTTACGCGGCCAACCTCGCCTATGGCGTTACGACTACGCGTGATCCGCAAACGGCAACGACCGATGTACTTACCTACGCCGACATGGTGGACGCGGGTATGATGTACGGCCCTCGGGTATATTCTACCGGCCCAGGGGTGGGCTTCTGGTCTTACAATATCAAAAGTCTCGATCAAGCACGGGAAGTACTCAAGCAGTACTCGGAGTATTACCACACGAAGACGATCAAGATGTACCTCACCGGTAATCGCCAGCACCGTCAGTGGATCATCATGGCCGCCAAGGAGCAGGAATTGATGCCCACCACCGAAGGCGGGCTGGACTTCAAGCTGAATGTTACCCAAATTCTGGATGGCTATCCTGGGCACGAGCATGCCTTCCCGATCTACCCGCTTTACGAAGATTTCAAAGCCTTTGTCTCGGAGTCTCGTACCACCTACACCCCTACCCTGTTGGTAGCTTACGGTGGCCCTTGGGCAGAGAACTACTACTATGCAACAGAAAATGTGCAGGGTGATCCCAAGCTCAATTTCTACACCCCAAAATCGGAGCTTGATGCCAAATCACGCCGTCGTAATGCGGGTTGGTTTATGAAAGAAGAGCATGTATTTGAAGACCATGCTGTATTTGTCAAAGACCTGGTAGAAGCCGGTGGTTTGGCCGGTGTTGGTTCTCACGGACAGCTCCAAGGGTTGGGCTACCACTGGGAATTGTGGAGCGTACAGTCTGGTGGACTGAAAGAACATGACGCCTTGAAAGTAGCAACCATTTTCGGTGCCGAATCTATAGGTTTGGAACAAGACCTGGGCAGTATTGAGCCTGGTAAGATTGCTGATCTGGTCATCTTGGGTAAAAACCCGCTGGAAGACATTCGCAACTCCAATACGGTAGAGATGGTCATGAAAAACGGCCGCCTCTTCAATGCGGAAAACCTGGACGAGGTGTACCCACAGGTGCGCAAAGCACCTGCCTTTGAGTGGCACCAGGCTGCGCCGGAAGGTGTGCCGGGGATACGGAAGTAAATATTTTGTTCTCGGACAACTTTAAGTTGCCCGAGAACACTTTTTAAGATCGACACTTATTTGTAGAATAGGAATAAAAGCTTTAACATTGCCTCACTGGATTTTATAGAACATCATATTTTACCAGCCATTTTTTCATAATATTTTATTGTGAATTAGAGAGAAGTATACCTAATTAAACCATAGGTGTTCCTACATCTATTCTCTTGGCTTGGTTTCTTTTCACTAGACATTTTCAAGAGTATCATGCGATGGAGTAGCCTCCACTCGTACTGGTTATTTTTTTGGCGTTTTGGGATTTCCTGACAAATACTAATGTAGGCGTCAGGTTTACTTTATTCTACCATTGGTTTTGTATTTGAGAACCCAAAATATTTTGCTTTTAACAAATACCCTTCCGGTGATCCATGAATTTCCTACCATTGGTTCACTTTAAGAGGGCACATTACTTTTACTCACTAAAATTTTTAAAATGAAGTATTTAATCACCCTGCTTTTACTGGGCACAGTGCCGCTCCTGGCTCAGGACATTTCGGTAACAGGTACAGTTACCGATGATGCAGACGGCCAACCATTGATTGGTGTCAATATTCTGGTAGAGGGTACTGCTACCGGTACCATTACGGATCTTGATGGCAATTACCGCTTGTCGGTACCGGCAGACGCTACCCTCGTTTTTTCTTACACGGGTTTCACCCCCGAAACGGTCGCTGTAAACGGCCGTAACCTTATTGATCTTTCTATGACTGCGGGAACCCGCTTGGACGAAGTGGTCGTAACTGCCTTAGGTATTTCCCGCGAGAAAAAAGCCCTGGGCTATGCCGTTCAGGAGCTCAATGGGGACGAACTTACTGCCACGCAAGAGAGTAATCTGGTAAACTCTTTACAAGGGAAAGTAGCCGGCGTACTGATCAACAGTTCGTCTGGCGCCCCTGGTGCTGGTTCTAACATCGTCATCCGAGGTATTACCTCTTTTGGCGACAACAACCAGCCACTCTTTGTTGTCGATGGCGTACCTATTGACAATAGCACCATTGCAGGTAACAACCTTCCTAGTGCAGGGTCTAATTCTCCCGGCAGCTCCGAACAATCGAGCTTTACCAACCGGGCGGCGGATATCAATCCTGCGGATATTGCCAGCGTTTCGGTACTAAAAGGCCCTGCTGCAACAGCACTTTACGGTCTTCGTGCTGCAAATGGTGTTATTCTGATCACGACTAAAACAGGTACAGCGGGTAAGGCCCAAGTTTCCTTGAACTCATCTTATGGCATTTCAGAAATTGCGAAACGCCCCGAATATCAGACGGACTATCGCGAAGGTCGCTTTGGCCGGCTGCGCTTCAGAGGCGATGGTTCTCCTCTGCGTTTCCAGCAGTTTGGCCCCAAGGTATATAGTGGACTTACCCCTCAATTTGATCCCATTGACGACTTTTTCCAAAGTGGTTATTCCCAGGATCATTCACTGAGCATTTCCGGAGGAACCGACAAGGCAACCTTCGCTACGTCTTTTTCTTACCTTGACCAAGAGGGTATTATTCCTAATTCTACCTGGAGCCGCCTTACCGGGCGTTTATCGGGTACCGTGAAAGCGTCTGACAAGCTCAAGTTTACCGGTTCGGTCAACTACACCAACTCTGGTGGTAACAAGCCTCACTCGGGCGACAAATCTATCTTATCTTCCCTGAGTTACCATGTGACCAGCTTCGATGTCAACGATTACATCAATGCCGATGGTAGCCAACGGGATTATTCCGGTGGAATCATTGACAGCCCACGCTACCTAGCTGAATTTTCTACTCTCAATGATGATGTAGACCGCTTTTTAGGTAATATGGGTTTCACTTATGAGCCTACCGATTGGTTTACGTTGAGCTATCGTGCCGGGCTGGATTTCTACAATGATTCTCGGGTACGTGTAGTACCTGCTGGTTTGGATGTCTCTTCCCAAGTGGGTGGTTTCATCATTGAAACAGACATTGATCAGCGTCAATTCAATGGCACGCTAACCCTGAATTTCAAGAAGCAACTGACTGACAGAATTGGTGCAAACCTATTGTTGGGTCATGAAATGAATGAGCGTCGTAGCGAATCCACCAATGTACGTGGAGAACGTTTCACTGAGCCTGATTTCTTTCACCTTAGCAACACCGAAGTAAGCTTCATTGACAACAGCAAGTCTTTGCGTCGGATCGTCAGTGGTTTTGGCCTTCTGAGTCTTGATTTTGATAATGCTATCTACCTGGATATTACGGGGCGTAACGACTGGTCGAGTACCCTGCCTATAGAAAATAGATCGTTCTTCTATCCTTCTGCTAGTTTGTCTTTAGTACTTTCCGAATTGATGGGCCTGCCAAGTTTCGTGACCTTTGCCAAAATTCGTGGATCTGTAGCACAGGTAGCAAAGGATACCAACCCTTACCTTATCGGAACCCTCTACGGCCAGGACCCTGCTTTCCCGCAGTTTGGCACCAACGGCTTCCGTCTGAATTCTGTTTTCGGCGATCTCAACCTAAAGCCAGAAACGACCACCTCCTCGGAAGTGGGGCTTGATTTGCGCTTTTTCAACAATCGCCTGGGGCTGGATATCACTTACTACCAGCAGAACTCTAAAGATCAGATTTTGCAGGTTCCGGTATCAAATACTACCGGCTTCTCGCGCTTCCTGACTAACGCCGGAGAGATTGAGAACAAGGGTATTGAGGTATTGCTGAATGCTACACCAGTAGAACGTGGCGATTTCACCTGGGACGCTTCTCTTAATTACACCCGTAACCGCGGCGAAGTAATTTCTATCCGTGATGGCATTGAGGAAATCGTCCGTTTTGAAGGTACTGGCGGTATCACTTACAAGCTTGTTCCTGGCGGACAAGTGGGTGATCTATATGGCTATGCGTTCAATCGCGATGATGCAGACAATTTAATCATTGGCAGCGATGGTTTCCCTTCGCTGAACCTGGATACCTTAGTAAAAGTAGGCAATGCTTTGCCCAACTTCACTGCTGGTCTCACCAATACATTTCGTTACAAAGGTGTAGGTTTATCTGTTCTTTTGGAATGGCGTGATGGCGGCGACATGGTAGACATGGGCATCCGTAACAGTATCCGTAATGGACTGCTTGAGCAAACAGCTCGTCGTTACGAAGAAGTTATATTTAATGGTGTTACCGAAACTGGCGAAACCAATACACAACCCGTAGAGATCACCGGCGAAACGCTCTACCGTAGTTTTGCTCGTTATAACGGCGCAGCAGAAGTGATCCTGGAAGATGCTTCTTGGTTCCGTATTCGTCGGGTGAGCGTTTTCTACGATCTACCGAAAGCTTTGCTCGGAGGTGGCAAGTTTATTTCTACCGCAAGGGTAACCCTTACGGGGAACAATCTCTTTATCAACACCCCTTTCCGTGGTTTTGATCCAGAGACCAACTACCTAGGTTCAGGCTCTAGTATCTATGGCTTTACTGGTCTTCAGACGCCAGGCGTCCGTACCTATACCGCCAGCCTAAACCTGACCTTTTAGTATTCCCTTTATCTAATTAAAAACTGATTATTATGCGCAAGCATTTCAAATATATTATCCCCTTGTTGCTCCTCGTATTTTCACTAACCAACTGTGAAGACTACCTGGATATCAACGATGACCCCAACAACCTCACAGAGGTCGGTTTGGCGTCCTTACTTCCTGCTATTGAGTTCCGACTGGCTGATGCTCAGTATTCAGTGTCTTACCAAGCGGCCCAAGCTACCCAGCAGACCGCCTCTTATTTTGGCTATTTTGAGAACTTCCGGATGGGAGGCGCATGGAGTATTCTCTACCTGCGTGTATTGGCAAATGCTGACATTTTGGCTCGCCAAGCAGCAGCAGCTGAGGTACCTAACTACGAAGGCATTGCCTATGCTATCCAGGCTTACGCCTTGAGTACCGTAACCGACAGCTGGGAAGCAGCGCCTTGGACGGAAGCCTTTGACGGTAGTAATGACCTGGAACCTGTTTATGATGAACAAGAACAGCTCTACGCTACCATCAATACTTTATTGGATAAGGCTACTCCCCTACTGGAGTATGAGGTTGTTGATTGTAACAACGAAATTTGCGTTAGCGCTGGCAGTGATCTCATTTACGGCGGCGACATGAGTAAGTGGCTAAAAATGGTCAACGCACTACGTGCACGCATGGCGATCCACCTGCTAAATAAAGGTACGGGCAATGCTACAGCGGCGATCACTGCGGCTGGACAAGCCTTTGCCAGCAATGACGATGATTTCCAGTTTGCCTACAATGATGTAGAACGCAACCCTGCTCATACTGGAATTGCATTAGCGGTAAACACANGTAACTTTACCGTAGCACCAGGCGGCTATGCTGTACGGATGCTCAATGGCGAGCTATACAATGTTGCTGATCCACGTTTAGAAATCTTATTTGGTACAGCAACCGAATACATCGGTATCGACAGCTACGATGATGATGCTCCGGCGAATACGGTCGACTTTTCAGAGACCACGTTCCACAGCCGCGAACAGACGCCTATGTTTATGCTCACTTTTGCAGAGATGAAGTTTATCGAAGCAGAAGCACAACTGGCGCTAGGACAAACTGGCCCGGCTTACGACGCCTACCTCGCTGGTATTCAAGCCAGCATGGACAAATACGGTGTTGATCCGACAGCGGCTGATGCTTACCTCAATGATCCTGTAGTAGCAGTAGGTGCAGCAGCACTGACCAACGAACTGATCATGAAGGAGAAGTACATCGCGCTTTATTTCAACTACGAAGTATGGACCGATATGCGCCGCTACAACTATAGCAGTGACGTTTACCGCAATTTCGTCATTCCAGATACCGACCTTTTTGGTGGCCCTGCCCAGCGAGCACTTTATCCTACGGACGAGTTTAACCGTAATGGTGCCGAAGTGAGCAAAGTAGTCCGCGATTTTGAAACACAGATGTGGCGCGACCTCAATTAATTACAAATTTATCGACGATGAGCATTGCTCCTCGTGCTTAATAAAAAGACAATTATTATGAAATCAATTCATATTAGCCTATTTCTTTCAATTTTGGTTTTAGGCTTTAGCTCTTGCTACGAAGAGCCAGATTGGCTAGCTGACAATACTACGCCAGGAAGCGGCAACTTCCCTGTTATTTCTACTTTTGGGACCTCCAACGGCAGCGAATTCGCTGTCGGTGAAACAGCCCAATTAGACCTGCGTTTCTTTTCAGTAGATGAAATTGACCGCATTGTTCTTTCCAGCATTATCAATGGAGTAGAAACGGAGGAAGAAACTTTCGCTTATACACCTAACTTCTCGGAAGACAGCCAAACGGATGTATTACTCATGAGTTATACCGTACCCACAGGCTTGGCCTCAGATGTAACTACCATTTCGCTCAAGGTAGAGATCATCAATAAAAATGGCTTGACCAGGGATAGTAGTGTTGACATCGATATCCTCATGTAAGTAATATTGATGTGATCGTATAAAATAGGCTCTCGGACAATTCAATTTGTTCGAGAGCTTTTTTGTGTAAAACACAGGACTACTGCATCCCTTTGAGCAAAAAAACATGAGATACTTTGTACTAATTATTACTCTTCTCTCACTGAATTCCCTTAATGCCCAATATGGCACCAACTACCAATTTCACTTCACCCTGCGAGATTCAACAACCGGATTTGACAGTACCACCGATGAGCACAAGGTAAAAACCAGTAAAGGGGGCCGTCGTCTTGTAATAAAAACCAAGGACTACAATTATCATATCTACTCCGAAGCGGGTTATTCCTTATCGGCCCAAGATGGCAAAGTAACCGTCGTCTACGGAGTTATTCCTCCTCGCGCTCACCTTGAGCTAACCATACAGCGGCGTGGGCACGGTAATAAAGCCGCCTTACATCTGGCCCTCACTTACTTGCAGAAGGACGATTTTTCGGAATTACATTGGCAACAAGACAGCCTAATACTCGACTTATCCTACCAGAAAAACCTAATAGATTATGAACTTATCACTCCTAAAACAGCAGAAGGCCATAGAGACCTCAGCTGTTTTTTGTTGGCCCAATGCCCTCCTACCTGGCAACTTACTCAAAGAGGAATAGACAAAGAAGAAGCCCGCAGAATCCTGAAATTCAAGCGCATAAAATACCGCCTCGATCATCAAGTTGATAGTTTAATTTCGGCGCACTTTCTCAATGACATTTTTCTGGAACTTTTTGATCTGGAATGCGCCACGGGTTACTATCATGCTAATCTTGTGCCGCCACGCAACCATTGTGAGGTCCTTGTAGATACCAGTCTGATGGGGATGAGACAATTGTATAAACTTAAAGCACCTCAGCTTACTACACCTTTCTATTTGGACATTCATACGTACGAAGGCTATGGAGCCTATTTTAGCAGTCATTATTTTGGCAAAAAGCGTTTTACCCGCCATGAATTAAACTTCCTACCTGCGGAAGAGATCAGTCGATTTGCACAAGAGGAATTTCCTGATCTAGACTTTATCGCAGATGAAAATGGCCAGCCCGTTGCCACCTTGATCTACCTTGCGGAACAACCTCGGAACATTACTGAAAACCATGATTATCCATTTGAACTGCGGGACATTCCTGTGAAAAAAGACACCTCTAATTGGCCTGGCACTTTTGCCTATTATCTCCAACGCCCGCTTCCGCAAGTTGGGGACCTTTGTGGATATGAGAACTATTACTTTTATGCACACACGACACGTTTTATCATGAAAACAGAAAATTATTACGACCTTCTCGACGAATAAAAACCGAACGCTATGAATGCGCTACGCGAGCAATACCCTGCTTTAGAAAACTTCACTTACCTCAACTCCTGCTCCTCGGGCTTAATGTCCAAGGAGTTACTGGCCTTTCGGCGAAACCTGGATGAAGACTATCAACTTCAGGGGAGTAATTTCCGGGCGGGGGTGTACGATAAAATCAGGGCAATCAAAGCTGTTATAGCAAACACCTTTGGCGGTAATACTGAAAGGACAGCGCTTATCCCCAGTTGTTCGCACGGTATAAATATGGTGCTGGATGCCTTAGCGAATGGCCAAAAGGTGCTGCACCTACCGGGAGATTATCCTTCGATAGTCTGGCCCTTTACAAGCAGAAATTTTGTCTGTACGACTTTAGTAGTCGAAGGGCCTGACACCTATTCCCTGGAAACGCTAAGTGAGGCCATCGAATCGCAGCACATTGAAATCCTCGCCGTTAGTGCTGTTCAATATTCCAATGGAGAAATCATTCCTCCTGCTACTTTTCGGGCGCTGAAAGACCGATTTCCTGATTTGCTTATCATCGTTGATGCGACTCAGTTTCTGGGAATAGCTCCTTTTCATTTTCACGAAAGTGGCATTGATTTGTTGGTTGCCAGTGCCTTCAAATGGTTATGTGCGGGGTATGGTAACGGCGTCTTGTTCATCAGTGAAGCATTGGAAAAATTACTCAACTCGAAACTCAGGGGCTACAACACCTACAAGAACCCCCGCAAGGAAGGTGAGCCCACCACCGGAGAGTACTTTGAACCCGGCCATCAGGATTTACTGGCGTTTCAGTCGCTGCGTTTTCAAGTAGAACAGCATCAGGCTATTGGCTACGACCAAATTCAGGCCCAAATTCAAAAGGTAAAAAACTATGCTCGGAGGAAAATCGTTGCGGAAACGCCCTACACCATCATCACCTCCGAAGATCCCGGTATGGCATCGGGCATCCTTTCAGTGGAAGCGCCCCCAAAACTCGTGAAACACCTCAACGAGCAGCAGATCGTATGCTCCTATAATCGAGGCTTGCGCCTGGGGATTCACTTTTACAATAATGAAGAAGATATTGATCAGTTGGTGAGGGCGATGAAAGATTAGTTCCAGGCTTTTATATAAGATTCTATGTGACTATGTGATAAAAAACTTCCTTTAAGTGCCTTTGGTGGTTCAATAAAACTACCACCCTCCCTCCAACAAGCTCCCACTCAAGCGTAGCAGCTCCAACTCGCGTTGTTTAGCCAAGAGCTGAGCCTGTAAAAAACGGGTATTCGCATTGACAACATTGAGCTGAATGAGGCGAAAATCTACATTGGTCAGTGCACCTAATTCGTATTGGCGTTGAGCGATGAACAGGGCTTCTTGCGCCGCGGCTAGGCTTTGCTGCTCTAGTTCGGTCTGACGAACACGACTTTGCCAGCGGGCGTAGGCCACTTGCAGCGAGGCTTCCGTTTCCAAGATCAGGTCTTCGGTACGAAGTTGCTCCGTTTCTACCTGAATGAGGCTGTTCTGGCGTTGTGCTTCTTCGCGGCCACCGGAGAAGAGGTTGAAGCGGACGCGGATGCCATACTCCGGGCCAAAACTACGGCTAGACTCTAGGAAACCGACCTCATTGGCCTGCCTGTTAAAACCAAAGCTACTGTACAGTTCTACCTCGGGAAACAAGGCGCCTTTGCGTATATCTACCTCACTGATGGCAATGAGTTCCGCCAGCTGTTGTTGGTTCAGGGAGGCATTATTGGTACGGGCGCTTGCCGCCAGGGCAGGTAGTTCGAGGTTGGGGCTAAGTTGGATACTGTCCGTCGTTTGAATCGGAGTCACCAAGTCGCGGTTGATCAAGCGATTGATAACAATGGTCAGTTCCTGAATTTGCGCCAGCTGATTGACAATCAGCGCACTGTCTGTATTACAATCTACGCGAGCCAGCTGTACATCCAGCATATTGGCGTTGCCCAATTCGTAGGAGTGTTCGGTAAAATCCAGGCGTTCCTGCGAAACGTCCAGCGATTCACGATAGGCAGTAAGCAGCTGATTTTCTTGTTGAAGCTGATAGTAAGTGCTAGCCAGATCCGCTACCGTTTGTTCCATAAAAAAGCGGGTATCGGCTTTGCTCAGCTGTTGCAATTGAGCCAGTTGCTCCTTGCGGGCAAACATTGCCAGGCCATCAAAAACGATCCAGCTGGCCTCCATGTTTGCGGTAGTAGCGGTACTTTTGGCATTGTTGGCTTCCTGGGAATCACCTGTGAAAAATTGCTGCTGGGAATTGTTGACGGAAGTGCGGCGCTGTGCCGTGATATTCACCTCGGGGAGCATGCCGGCGTTGCCTCGCGTGTTATTGTTGGCTGCCGTACGTTCCGTGTTGCGAACTATACGGATTTGGTAATTTTCCTGTAATGCTCGCTCAATGAGTTCGCTGAGACTCAGCTGAATTTCAGCCGACCCAGTTTGGGCCTGCCCTTGCGTGGTGTAAACAATACCCAGAAATAAAACTGCTCCAGCTATTAGCCCCCTGAAGTTCTGCATATTAATATTCATTATTGTGCGGTCATATCTTCCAATAAGGTCTTATCTTTCTTACTGGTAATAAGCGTATAAAGAACGGGGATTACATAAAGCGTCAGTACCAATGAAAACACCAATCCGCCAATGATCGCTACCCCCATCGGGATACGACTAGTAGACCCGCCTCCCAAGGCAAGAGCTATCGGCATCGCTCCAAGAATGGTGGCCATACTCGTCATCAGAATAGGGCGAAAACGCTGAGCCGCCGCATCTACCGCCGCCGCTTCAATACCCAACCCATCCTGGCGGCGCTGGTTGGCAAACTCTACGATCAGGATGCCATTTTTGGTCACAATACCGACGAGGACAATCATCCCAATCTGGCTAAAGATATTCAGGGTGTGATCAAAAAGCCACAGGGCCAAAATAGCTCCACCAATGGCCAAAGGCACTGTAAGCATAATCGTAAAGGGGTCGCGGAAGCTTTCAAATTGCCCCGATAAAGCGAGGTAAACCAATACCAAGGCCAGCAAGAATGCGAAAACCAAGCTCCCTGAGCTTTCGCTAAATTCTTTGGAGGTTCCAGCCAAACTGGTGGTATAACTCTCGTCCAGCAAATCCTTGGCGATAGACTCCATTTCTTCAATTCCTTGCCCGATAGTGATCCCATCTTTAGGGGCAGCCGAGAACGTAGCCGCTGCAAATCGATTGTAGCGATAGAGCTGTGGAGGGCTACTGGCAAAATTGGTTTTTACTAAATTATCCAACTGGACAGGCTCCCCCAGATCATTGCGAACAGTTATTTTTCCAATATCCCCCGGCTCATCACGCGCGGAACGTATCGCTTCGCCAATGACAAAATATTGTTTACCGTCCTTTACAAAATAACCAAAGCGCTGACCACTATAAAGCAGCTGAAGGGTTTGTGCAATATCAGCAACCTCCACCCCCATCTCGCGGGCTTTATTGCGATCAATCTCAACTGTTAATTCTGGTTTATTGAACTTCAAATCAAGGTCAACGGCATCGAAGACCGGGCTTTCACTGGCTTTCGCCATGAACGGTGGGATGATTTCTTTCAACTCCTTGATGGTCGGAGCCTGCACCACAAACTGAATCGGAAGCCCACGGCCACCGCCACTCACCTGGATGGTTTGTTCCTGCACCACAAAAGAACGGGCAAAATTATAGTCACGCATCTTTTCGCTTAACTCACTGGCCAGTTGCATCTGGCTTTTTTCCCGCTGAGAGGAAGGCCACAAAGTGAGGCGCACAAAACCACTGTTAATACTATTGGAGGAACCAAAACCAGGAGATGTCACCGACAATAGAGATTCTTTCTCTGGCAAGGTGTCGGTCATTTCGACAATCTGCTTGATGTAGGCATCCATCATCTCGTAAGAGGTGCCCTCCGGGGCAGTAGAGAAAATCCGTAATCGCCCCTTGTCTTCCAGAGGTGCCAGCTCGGAAGGAAGCAAACGCCCCACTCCAAAAACCAATGCAATCGACCCCAAAATGATGGCAAAAGAAATCCACTTGTGGTTCATAAAGCCCTGCAATGAACTTTCGTACCTATTGCCCAATCCTTTGAGACCATCACCGATCCAGTTGCTCAATTTGCTCTTGGGACGGCCTTTTTTCAAAATACGTGAACACATCATAGGTGTCAGGCTCAAACTCACAAAGGAGGAAATGATCACACTTCCCACCACCACTACGCCAAACTCTCGGAATAGACGCCCCGTCACACCCTGAAGGAAAATTACAGGAAGGAATACCGCGACCAAAGTGATCGTGGTTGAAATTACCGCAAAGAAGATTTCTCGTGATCCCGAAAAAGCAGCCTGCACCCTGTCCTCGCCTCGCTCTACCTTGGCGTAAATATTCTCCATTACCACGATGGCATCATCGACGACCAATCCGGTAGCAAGTACGACTCCAAGTAACGTGAGGATGTTGATCGAAAAATCTGCGATATACATGACGAAGAAAGACCCGATCAAGGAGATAGGAATCGCCAATACCGGGATGAGGGTCGTCCGCCAATTTCGCAAAAAGAAAAAGATCACCAGTACCACTAACCCAAAGGCAATGAAGACCGTTTGCTGAACTTCTTCAATCGCCCGGCGGATACTGATCGTCGTATCCAACGCTACCCCGAGTTGAATATCATCGGGCAAGTCCTTCTTAATTTGCTCTACCCGCCGTTTGACTTCATCGACTATTTCAATGTAATTGGAGCCAGGCTGAGGTTGAATGGCAATACCGATCATTGGAATGCCGCCATTCCCTCGTAAGAGGCTACGTTCATTTTGTGGTCCAAGGCGGGCTTGCCCTACATCTTTGAGTCGAATCAGTGCCCCTTCCTTTTTTGCGATAAGCAAGTCATTGAACTCCTCTTCTGTAGACAAGCGACCAAAAGTACGAATGACCAACTCTGTACGGTAGCCTTCAATGCGACCAGTAGGTAATTCTACGTTTTGAGACAACAATGCATTACGCACATCCAACGGCGTAAGTTGGAAAGCCGCCAGTCGGTCGGGGTCTAGCGAAAGGCGCATGGCATAGCGTTTATCTCCCCAAATATTGATCTCACTCACGCCGCGAATAGTTTGCAGACGTTCTTTAAACATATTGAGCCCAATATCAGAGAGTTCCAGCAAGCTACGTTTTCCACTTTGTACGGTCAAGGCAAAAATCGTCTGCGCATCGGCATCGCTTTTTTGTACAACGGGTGGGTCAGCATCAGGTGGTAAGCTACGAATGGCTTGTGAGACCTTATCACGAATATCATTCGCGGCATTATCCATATTCACACCAAGGTCAAACTCTACCCGAATCGTACTACGACCATCAGCACTGATAGAGTTCATGGTATTGATCCCACTTACACTGTTGATTTCTTCTTCGAGCGGCTCTGTAATCTGTGACTCCATGATATCTGCACTAGAGCCCGTATAATTAGTCGTCACCGTCACAATCGGAGGATCAACGCTGGGGTATTCTCGGATACCAAGATAACTAAAACCAATGGCCCCGAAGAGTAAAATAACAATGGTAAAAACCATAGCCAATACAGGGCGCTGTATGCTTAACGAGGATAGATTCATGAGCCTAGTTATCCATTTTTTCGACCACTACTTCATTTCCTGCCTCCACCTTCATCCCATCTGCAGCCTGCAGGAGGCCTGCTACCATAACGGTGTCGCCAGCACTCAGACCTTCCTGAATCTGTAACAAGCGAGGAAGACGAACCCCTGGTTTGACGGTCATTGCATGAATGGCTCCTTCTCTGATCTGATAAACGATTTGGTTGTCCAACTGTGGAATGACAGCCTCGGTAGGTAGCAGCAAGGCATCTGGAATACTATCCAATGTTAGGTTAACTTCCGCAAAAGCACCGGCAATGAGCTTCCCGCTTCGGTTAGGCACACGGGCACGTATGCGAAGGGCACGGGTAGTTTCGTTGATGACCGGTTCGCTAGCGTAGACGGTACCCTCGTAAGTAGCATCCTGCCCCGCAACGGTGAACCGTACCGACTGGCCGTTTTTGATCTGGGAGGCATAGCGTTCCGGCACACTGAACTCCAGCTTAAGTGGATCAAGCTGAACCAATCGGGCTACCGGAGCACCTACTTGTAGATAAGCCCCAGGGCTAACCGACCGCAAGCCTATTTGCCCGCTAAAGGGCGCACGGATGAGCGCATAATCAATCATCACTTCCAGCTCCTGCTGATCGGCTTCGATGGTGGCTACCTGTAGGGCGGCGTTATCCACTTCGGCCTGGCTGATGCCTTTAATCTTTAGGAGTTCCTCCTGTCGGGTAAGCGTGGTCTTTGCTGTTTGCAACTGCGCTTCCAATTTTTGGCGTTGAGCGACCCACTGGCGGTCATCTAGCTTGACCAGTAATTGTCCTTTGGCAACGCGTTCTCCTTCCTCAAAATGGATGCTGGTAATCAGTCCCGAAGTTTGGGCACTGAGCATTGCTGACTCACCAGCCATCAAGGTGCCCGTCAGGCTAATTTTATTAGCAATCGGGCGGGCTTCCAAAACCACGTAATCCGCTTGCATAACCTTGGCGGGCGTAGCACCGTTACCAACAGCCGCAGCTTTTTCCTTGCAGCCCCCCAATACCAGGATAGAGAAGCCAAGCAATAAATAATTAATTATCCTCATTATTGGGTACGAAATGAATTTGATATTTATCGTCACCTTCTGATTGTAAGGCTTGAGTCATTCGCTCTAGTGCAACTTCCAGATTGGTAATACCCAGCGCTAGTGCCTCTTCTATACAAGCTAAATTGCTCTGCTCTGCTGCTTTTTTGATTTCGGGAATCATCGTTTTTGCCTTAGGAGTTAGCTCCAGTAAATGCGCCCTTCGATCTTTTGGATTCGGAACCCGGCGAATACAATTTTCGCTTTCAAGATAATCTAGCATTCTTACTACAGTAGCCTTATCCAGGTAGAGTTCTTCCCCTAACAGGGTTTGATTAATATCTCCTTCATATTGTTCAATTATGACTAATGGATAGTAATAACGCTTTAGCGGCAAGTCTTTTAATTGCTCTAAAAAGTGATTAGCGTAAGCTTTTGCGAGTTTACTAAAAACCTTACCAAAAGGGGGAGGAAAGTGATTGTTTTCTAACACAATTTAATTTTAAAATAGTTTGCACTGTCAACTATTGTAATGAAACACAAATTAATAAAATTTGTTCCATCAGTACAACGAATCACAGCTAATTATTGGTGAACATTCCTTCTCGTGAAGTTAATAAAGCTGTCCTAGATAAAGAAGCCTAAGGTGGTGAATGGTTAGAGAACTATAAAAAACAACGGGCAAGCTATCCATCCCCCGATGGTAGCCTGCCCGTCTGCTAAATAATTACGTCGTTTTTACTGCACAATAATCCTTTGGGCCGGAACCAGGCGGCCGTTTGCGTCGATCGCTTGCAGATAGTACAGCCCTGCCGGAAGTTGAGCAGGAATTTCTACCGTGCATTGCTTGCCTTGGGTATTTACTTTGGGAACGCTGATCATTTGGCCTTGCTGGTTCAGCAAGCGTATTGAGCCTGCTGTTAATTCCTGATCAATTTGCACTCGTAAGGTACCACCACATGGTACTGGATTAGGAGAAACACTAAGCCGAGCAGTGCTCAATTCGCGGGTACTGGAGACCAAATCAGCTGCCCGTGGACGATAAATAAAATCCTCTGCACCGTCTGCTCCAAAATTTATACGCACCACAGGTAACTCCATACCGGGTGCTAGAAAGACAAACACCTGATCGGTGGAAACCATTCCCTGGCTTACCCCGAAAGGTGCCGTTAAGTTAGGTGGTGCCACCATACCTGCCACAAAGAAACTGTCAATTGCCATACCGTCTATTTGAACGAGTAGTACATCAATCGGCGGAGAAGGACTCTGATCTTCTAGAGGGATAATCACCTGACCATAACCAATCACAGTGTGGCTTTCGCTGTAGTAACGGCGAGATTCAACAGGCGCATTGGTAAGTCCAAAAGCAGCAACGCTTAAAGAGAGATTCGTCCGTTCAATGCGGTTAGCTTCGTAAGTATCCTGGTAGGTCATCGGAAATGACAACAGATTTATCCGGCCTTCGTAAGTGAAAGTGTCTGCTAAAAACAGGAAGGTATCATCAGGGTTACCCGTAATCGTCGTAAGTGGGTAGCTGGTCTCTTCAATCAATCGGCCTACGTCATAGAAGCCTTCCTCATCAACCCCCTCATAATGTATTGCTTCGGCTTCAAATGCCTGGAACTTAAGATAACCTGTTCCACTGCTGTATGCTTGGGTAAAAATAGGACTGTCTTGCTCATCAGTAGCGTAGGTAACCCGCGGAAAGTCTAAATCAACATCAGAGTAATCCCACACCTGAGCGGCTCCACCCGTGGGGGGGGCTTATTCCAGCCGTCACGCCAAAATAGAGGCTATCCGTATATGCTGCGGGAGGCGTTGAATTTTCAGCAGTGAGGATAATTTGTGCGCCGGCTGTTGTCCATAATACAACCAGAAAAAATAGTGTCAGTGTAATAGTACTTAATTGCATGGTATTGCTTTTTGATAATAATTAAAGGTGTCACACGGTACTTTTCCGTGCTTGCCCCAAAGGTGTAAGCAAAACCAAGCGGGGTGTTATTAAAAACCAGCCGACTCGTATCAATTTCCGGAAAGGGGTAAGAATTTTGGGACATTTATATAAAAAACAGGTCATTTATACTACAAGCTCCCCGGCGTTTGTCCGAATTTTTCGCGGAAGCACTTCACAAAATAAGCGGTACTGCTAAAGCCCGTAGCTATCGCGACCTCAGACACATTTCCTTCTTGCCGTTGAAGCATCAGGAGCGCTTTTTGTAATCGATAGTTTCGAATAAATGGATTAGCCGACAAATCGGTAAGCGCACTGAGTTTGCGATTCAGGTGCCGACGGCTCATACCAACCTCCTCTGCTAATACATCTACGCCAAACTGTTCATTATCGAGGTGGGTGTCAAGAATTGAGTATACTTTCTCCAGGAAAGCACGATCTGTTGCGTTTAACTGAGGATCAATGCCAGCTTGTTCTGTGGGTTCGGTACGCTGCTGACGTAACTGCTGACGGGAAGCGATGAGATTGCGGACGCGCAGCTGGAGTTCTTTGGTATCAAAGGGTTTGAGTAAATAATCATCAGCACCTTCTTCCAGGCCATGTAGTTTCTCTTCGCGTGCTGCTTTGGCCGTCAATAATATTAAAGGTATATGACTGGTGCGTTGATCATTTTTCAAGGTACGGCATACCTCGTAGCCATTTTTCTTGGGCATCATCACATCGCTGATAATGAGGTCGGGCTG
This sequence comes from Lewinella cohaerens DSM 23179, assembly GCF_000379805.1. GTDB lineage: Bacteria > Bacteroidota > Bacteroidia > Chitinophagales > Saprospiraceae > Lewinella > Lewinella cohaerens. Next base: position 28,141 of record NZ_KB903536.1, read on the forward strand.
GTGTTCCAGAGCTTTATCGATACCATCCTGCCCATCAACCGCTTCTAACAGACGATAATGCTGAAGTAAGTTCTGTTTGATATAAAAGCGCACATCCTCGTGGTCTTCAATAATCAAAACCAAGGGAGTGGTACTGGTATGGCGATCAATAGGCAAATAGGAAGGCGCCCCCACTACTGACGGCACCTGCTCTTTTTCAGGAAAAACAAACGATGCCGATGCTGCTGCCACCCCTTCATTCGATTCACTTTTATTCAAAGGAAAACGGAGCCGGAAAGAAGTTCTTTTGTTTTGAATACTGCGTACCGTGATTGTTCCGCCATGCAAATTGACCAGCTCTTTTACCAAAGTCAGGCCTATTCCTGTACCGGGAACGTCTTCCGTTTTAGCCTCATCCGCTTGAAAGAAACGATTAAAAATATGGGACAATTGATCAGCAGGGATTCCCCGCCCGGTATCTTTTACAAGTACTGTTACCCAGTCCTCTTTTACAGTGAGTAGTACTGCTACCTCCTCAGAGGTTTTGGTAAATTTGAACGCATTGGATAACAGGTTATTAAATATTTGTTCAATTTTATTGGGATCTACCCAAAGGTTCAACTCATCTACTTCACTCGCAAAATTCAGGCGTACACCTTTTTGTTCTGCCAATGATTCGAAAGACATAACAATCCCTTTCACTAAAGCAGGAAAATTAACCTCTTGCAAATCCAATGTCATTTTACCAGCTTCCAGTTTGGAGAGGTCCAGTATTTGATTGATTAAGCTCAGCAAGCGCTCTGCGTTCCGGTGCATCATCCCCATAAGTTTACGATCTTCGGCTTGCGCCTGCTTCTCCTTTAACTGATTCAGTGGGCCCATGATCAAGGTGAGGGGGGTGCGAAATTCGTGCGAGATATTCGCAAAAAAGCGGGATTTGAGCTGATCGAGTTCTTGAAAGCGGTCTTTTTCCCTACGGATACTGTCGATTCGGGTAAACAGATCATAGAATAGTACAGCCGCAAATATCATCGTGCCCAACTGAAAGAAACTAAAAGCACTTCCAGCATCAGGGGCCGTTGTGTTTATTTCTAGCAAATGAAAGATAGAAGCGACAAAAAGAATCATGACCGTTCGCAACAACATCTTCCCTTTTGGTTCTCCACGCCAGGCGGCAACGACAACGGGTAGAAAGCATAAGACGACCCAAAACAAGAGCATTATATTATGGTAGATCACCGACATATTATGATCCATTAAAAAAGGAGCCAGGAGAGAATAAGCCTCCATAGTAGCAATAAAGATCAAGGCAATACCTACATACCGTCGGTAACGCTGCCTTAAGTCCAGGTAATTAATAATAAAAAGACTGGAGCAAAAAACAATCCCTAAAATGGCCCATCTCAAAAACAAAAATTCCTGGTAAGGAAAACAAGCAAGTAAAAATGCATCTGACACTCGGCTTGTGATAATAAAATAACATCCAAAGCTAAGCATCAGTCCCGCAAAATAAAGGAATATACGATCCCAAAACAAGCGGTACATATACAGGCTCAATAGGCAGAAAAGCACCATAAAACCCAGATAGAAAGACTGCCAAGCATAGCTTCCTACGATGTACTTATTGATTGGTGCAGTCGGTTGAATGCTGAATGCCATATTTAAGTATTCCCCCATCTCTGGTACACGAACCCGAATGCGCAACCACAAATACTTCGTCTCTCCGGGAAAAAGGCCAATAGCAGCCATGTTCTTGATGTGAGAAGGATGTTTGTTCCAAATGGACACTCCTTCACCCGTAATTTGCAAGTTCACTACCTCATCACCAACAACCGTATAAGTCCACAAGGAATCAATACTCCACAGTCCAACAATAAACTCATTACGAAAAACATTGCTTTGATTACTTAACGCTACACTCGTCCAGAGATAGTAAATGGTGTCGGGAATTTCCACTTGCCGCGGATCAACAGCCACCAGGCTGGAATCGGCCAATACATCCGCTATGGTAAGCTCACCCGTAGAATCAATAATAAAACGTAAATCCCGATCAAATAGCACACTTTGCTCCTTGTCCTCTTCGTAGGTATACTGCTGGATTTGCCCCTGAGCCAGAGGAAATGCAACGAAAAAAAATAAGAGGATAAGTACGGTAATTCTCATGAATATAGCAGGTGCTTCAGACTACAAATCAAATAGCTTTTCAATACAAGAAACTCTAAGTTAACTTTAAAAATGAGTACTCCATATTGGAAAAGCAAATAATAATTACAAAACAGCACGTTCCTGGAAGAGGCTTATATTTACTCAAATAACCGAGCATTTGACAATGTAATTAAACCCAGTGTCTTAGGCACTAAATGTTCGTGCAAAAACGTGGCTTGGGCTTCAGCCCGAGCGTGAAGATGACGCTCGGGCTGAAGCCCAAGCTACGGTTAGTCAGTGCCATAGGCACCAGTAAACTGCAACTTCGTCGAGATAAAACGAATAAAAATCAATCATGCTGAAAAAAACACACATTCCAGCGCAGGATTTTCTTCGCTTAGCTGTCTTAGCAATGCTGTAAGCAGCATTAGGAGGTGTTATGTTTGCTTCTTAAATAAAATTCTATTTCTTAAATGACAAATATGAAAAACCATTTATTCTACCTTTTCTTCTTGTTTTGTACTAACAGCTTCGCCCAAGAATTCTATAACATGGAAAACATCCAGACCATAGAAATCACTTTTGAACAAAGTAACTGGGATCAATTACTCGACGCCGAATACGCCGGAAGCGGCGATTACATTATGGCGCAAAGCGTCAGCGTAAACGGTGAAGTCTTCGACAGCGTAGGCGTAAAATACAAAGGCAACAGCACCTACAGCGCCAACCAGGCGAAGAACCCTTTCCACATTGAACTGGACACTTACAAAGACCAGGAATATGATGGTTATACCGATATCAAACTCAGTAATGTTGCTAAAGATCCTTCCTTCCTGCGCGAAGTATTGTCTTACCAAATTATTAGACAATACATGGATGCGCCGCTTTCCAACTATGCCAATGTCTACGTTAATGGAACCTTGATTGGCCTTTACAGCAACTCAGAATCTATTTCCAAGAAATTTGTCAACAGCAGATTTTATTCTAAAAAAAATACCTTCATCAAGTGTAATCCTCCCGGCGGTGCAGGGCCACAATCCAACAACCTCCCCAACCTTGAATACCTCGGCCAAGACAGTACCGACTACTACGATGCTTACGAGCTAAAGTCTGATGATGGCTGGCAGGAATTGATCGACTTGTGCGACACGCTCTCCAATGAGATTGATGCTATTGACCAAATTCTAGACGTTGACCGTGCCCTATGGATGCTGGCGCTGAACAACGTACTCGTCAACCTCGACAGTTACATTGGTGCTTTCGCCCAAAACTATTACCTCTATCGTACCGACTACGGCCAGTTTGTGCCTGTCATCTGGGATTTGAACGAATCCTTCGGTCGGTTCTCTATGACAGGGAGCGGCAACCTCAACAATACTACGGCTAAGCAACAAATGAGCCACTTACTCAACCAGAACGATTCCGACTTTCCGTTAGTGCAAAAGTTGTTGAGCGTACCGATGTACAAACGCATGTACATCGCGCACTGCAAAACCATTCTTGAAGAAAATTTCGAAAACGGCTCTTATGAGGCTACGGCTGAAACACTGCACAATACCATTGATGCGGCAGTGCAGGCAGATAACTATAAGTTTTTCACCTACGCCAACTTCCTCACCAACATCTACAACGACATCAATGGCGGTCCTGGACCTGGTGGTGGAGCGACACCCGGCATTACCAACTTGATGGATGGCAGAGCAGCCTACCTTTTAGGCTTATCAGACTTTAACCAAGTGACACCAGCGATCTCCGATATTACTGTATCTGACCCTACGCCGGTTGTCAATACTCCCGTTACCCTTTCGGCCTTTGTAGCGGACGAAAATGCCGTATTTGTGGGTTACCGCAGTGAATTTGGTGCACCATTCACCCGTATTGAGATGTACGATGATGGCCTCCACAATGATGGCGCTGCCAACGATGGCACCTATGCGGTAGAACTCCCCATCAACAATACGTTTGTACAGTACTACCTCTACGCTGAGAATGACAATGCAGGTATTTTCTCCCCTCAAAGAGCAGAGCATGAGTACCACAGCCTGACGGCAACCACCTCTAATCCTATGATAGAGGATTTGGTGATCAATGAATTTATGGCCTCCAATGATATTACTGCCGCTGACCAGGATGGTGAGTTTGACGATTGGGTAGAGCTGTACAACAACAGCGACGAAGGAATCAGCCTCGACGGTTATTTCCTTTCCGACGATGCCGATGACCTCATGAAGTGGGAATTCCCTAGCGGTACTTCCATTGCTGGCAACGGCTACCTCATCATCTGGGCAGATGACGACGAAGACCAGGAAGGCTTGCATACCAGCTTCAAACTATCTGCTGCTGCAGAAGCTGTTCTCCTCGTGGCCCCTGATGGTACCATTGTTGATGAAGTAACTTATATCGACCAAGTAACGGATGTCTCTTACGGACGATACCCTAACGGCACCGGTGAATTTCAATCCATGAGTCCCACCTTCAATGCCGAAAACACAGGAACGACTGCCACCACTGATGCCTTTGCCAACCAGCAAGCAATTAAGGTCTACCCTAATCCCGCTAACGATAGCTTTACCCTAAGCGTTGACGGAGAAACCGAAGAGAAGCAAATTGTAATGATCTACAACCTCAATGGTACCAAAGTATACCAAGGCATGGTTCGGCAAAGCACTCAAATAGATGTTTCTTACTGGCCTGTAGGGCTTTACATTGTAAAAATCGGGAATGCCGTTACCAAGGTGGTGGTAGAATAAAGAACACAAAAGACCACTCAGTATTCCCAATACAGACAATCAATTTCATAGAGAAGGCGGCCTCGAATAGGTCGCCTTTTCTATTTTTCTAGGTTCATATCTAAACGTGCTACTGCTAATCCGTCATAAAAAGCAATCAAAAACCATTAGTTATACAAATGCTATTCATTAAAAGTATATATAATAATTTATGATCAAAAAGACAGACCTTTGCGTTGTCAAGGTGATTAAACTGCATGAAACTTGAGAAATCATTCTCTTATTACATCATAAAGCAAATGCATAAATCGATGAACAAACGTATAAGTTCTTCCTTCCTTCCCTTAATTGTTAGCCTGGGTCTTCTGGTTACGGTGATCCAATTGTCGCTTGCTAACAATCGGTTATTTTTACCTCAATTGCTGGTTTCAGGTACTATCATTTTAATTCTTGTGGGTATGAAGACAATATCTTCTTCCAAGTTATCTGACTAATCCTTTACGGAGCATTCCTTTTCCAGGAATGCTCCGCTCCCCCTCCTACTTCATTGTGTTCTTCATCGGCAATAGCTTGCCTGTAACCCTTTATGTCTGTTATGGATTTACATCTACTGATTGACAACTTAAGCAACCCTGCACTCCTGTTTTTCTTCCTGGGTATTTTAGCGACTCAACTCAAAAGTGACTTGGAAATACCGGAAGGTTCCTCCAAATTCATTTCACTTTACCTTTTGTTATCCATTGGTTTCAAGGGAGGTCAGGAACTCTCTCACAGCCAGTTGGACATGGAAATTTTCTGGTCAATTGCAGCAGGAATTTTACTTGCGATTATCGTCCCACTGTATACTTTTTTCTTGCTTCGGCGCAAGTTCAATGTCTACAATTCAGGTGCTATTGCCGCTTCTTACGGATCCGTGAGTGCGGTGACTTTCGTGACGGCGATCTCTTTTCTGGAAATGGAGCAGATTCCTTTTGGTGGCCATATGGTGGCTGTGATGGCTTTGATGGAGGCCCCATCTATCATTGTGGGGGTACTACTCATTGCTATTTACAATAAAGAGCGTACGGAGAAGCCTGCCCTGGGCAAGATTGTTCGCCATGCAGTCACCAATGGGAGTGTGCTGCTGATTCTTGGCAGCCTGGCTATCGGCCTCCTGGCCAGCGAGCAACAAGCCGAAGGGATCAAGCCTTTTACAACCGACATTTTCAAAGGATTTCTTGCGGTATTTCTCCTGGACATGGGAATTACCAGTGGCAAGAAAATTGCTGCGTTTATCAAGAAAGGGTGGTTTGCTTTTGCTTTCGCCATTGTCATTCCGCTGTTCAATGGTTGTATCGTAGCACTGGCCAGTGATACCTTTAGCGACAGTACAGGCAACCGTTTCTTGCTGTCGATATTGGCTGCTAGTGCTTCGTATATCGCTGTCCCCGCAGCCATGCGACTAGCAGCCCCCAAGGCTAACCCCAGTCTGTATCTGCCTATGGCACTGGCCATTACCTTCCCCTTTAACATTACACTGGGTATGCCGCTTTACCTTTATTTGATTCAACTGGGAGGAGGAGTAGTGTAGTTTTTCAAGAGCAGAGTGACCCAACGACTGGGTACGGTAGGGGTACTTCAAAAGAGTACCCTCAGTAAGGCACAGCAATATGATTTTTGACTTATTTTGAGCACGCTCCAAAAAAAAATCCAAAAACCGGGCTAAAGCCCAATTTACGCTTATTTTGAGCACGCTTTAAACAAGTCACGATCAAACTACAAGTGCCATGTCCAACGTTTCGATAAGCTCTGAAAAACCCAAGCTCAGTTTTTGGCAAATCTGGAACATGAGTTTCGGGTTCCTGGGGATTCAATTTGGTTTTGCTTTGCAAAACGCCAACGTAAGTCGAATTTTTGAAACCCTGGGCGCTTCCAAAGATGCACTGCCGATATTGTGGCTTGCCGCACCGGTAACTGGCTTATTGGTGCAACCCATCATTGGTTATTACAGTGATCGAACCTGGCATAAAAAATGGGGACGACGACGGCCCTTCTTTGCTGTGGGAGCCATATTAGCAACCATCGCATTGTTCCTCATGCCCAATTCTACGGCCCTTTGGATGGCCGTGATTATGCTCTGGCTGATGGATGCTTCTATCAATATCAGTATGGAACCGTTTCGGGCCTTTGTAGGTGATATGCTCCCCAATGAACAACGGACCAGTGGTTTTGCCATGCAAAGTTTCTTCATTGGCCTGGGGGCCGTTATCGCTTCTGCACTCCCTTGGATGTTTACCAACTGGTTTGGCGTAAGCAACGTGACGACAGACGGCATGATTCCCGACTCGGTGCGTTGGTCTTTCTACCTGGGTGGTGTTGCTTATTTCACCGCAGTGATGTGGACGGTATTCAACACCGAAGAATACCCACCCGATGACCTGGAAAAACTAAGGGAAGAAAATGCAAAGGTTGGTATCTGGGGCGGTTTAATCGAATCCTTCCTCGGTATCTTCAAGATGCCCAAAACCATGGTGCAGCTGTCGCTGGTACAATTCTTCAGCTGGTTTGCGCTTTTTGCCATGTGGATTTATACGACTTCAGCGGTTACCAGTCATGTTTATGGCACGGATGACCCTACATCTGCCCTTTACAATGAGGGCGCCGACTGGGTAGGTATCTGCTTTGCCATCTACAATGGTATTGCGGCAATCGTCGCCTTTCTATTACCCGTTCTGGCTAAGCGGATCACTCGCCGAATGACCCACTTGGTAGCCTTATTCTGTGGTGGCATTGGTCTTTTCTCCATTTATTTCATTACTGACCCCAACATGCTGCTCGTCTCTATGATTGGAGTGGGTATTGCCTGGGCCAGTATTTTGTCTATGCCTTACGCCATGCTTTCAAGCATACTTCCCGCCAATAAGATGGGGTATTACATGGGTGTTTTCAATTTCTTCATTGTCATCCCTCAAATTGTAGCTGCTGGAATCTTAGGCTTTATGCTCAAGTCTTTCTTTGGGAATGTTTCCGTCTATGCACTCATTATCGGTGGCGTTTCTATGATGGTAGCAGGGTTGCTTTGCTTGGTGGTGGAGGACAAGGAATAAGACCAGCGGTGCTCGTGCCGATTCTCAGGACTCATGGTAGTGCTCGCTTCGCTCACGGTTTTCAAAATTACTTGTAGGAGAGTTACTTCTCTCAAGGAAGAACCAATGACGAAAGCCCCCGCTCGTGTAACGAGTACCTCCGCGAACGTAGTGAGCACAACCGTTCGTGAAACGAACACCTCCGCGAGTAAAACAAGCCCCCCACACCCTCCCAGGCAGCGCTCAATCATTGGTCTTACGTTTTAGAAGGAATAAGCCCTACTTTTAAACAATGAAAGCTATCTCCCTCCTTCTCGCACTCCCACTACTCCTAGCTGCCCAGCAATCGGAGTATACTTACGTTTTTCAAATTACTGCCGATGAGGCACAAACGCTTTATCAATACCAAGGGGAAGATTTATACAGCGATCCGTTTCTCTATCAAATGGTTGACTCTTTTGAAAACAGCATTCCTGTACTGGCTACCGGCCATTACTTGCTCGTCAAGGCTGCCAATGAAGGACTGAATATCCAGCAACACAGTGTCCATCAATACGGGGTGCAACAAATTGCCGATGGCAATTATCTTCGTATAGGGGTACGCAACACCCATGGCATGGTAGCCCCTGATGGCCGCTTACTTTTTGACGAAGAACTCATCCCATGGCAAGCATCCATACAAAGCTACCGTACTAAACGGCCACGCGAAAATGGCTGGCTACGTATCGAGATGCCGGGAGATACGCTTTTCTACCAAGTTGCTTACAACAAGATTAAACCCCAGCGGCGGCGCTTTTTACGCACGCCAATTGGCTATTTCATCAGCACGCCTTACCGTTTTGCAAAAAACACCTATCGCTACTTTAAGCGAGGGATTGGTCGCGGCAACTGGCACCTCAACTGGCGACGCATCTGGCCATTCCCTAAAAAAGATCGTACCCTCAAAGGTTATATCGCCCTCAGTCAGCCACGCTACCGGCCAGGCGACACGCTGCGACTAAAAACCTACCTGACCAAACGCAATGGCCGCCCCTTCAGAAAACCGATTCAACTGACTATGAACGGGTACAGGTACCAACAAGTGATCAACAGAGAACTCCAACCTGATCGCGCTGGCGCTTTTACCACCGAAATTGTGCTGGCTGATTCCCTGAAACTCGACCAGACCTATAGCCTCTACTTTTCCGTACTGGGCAAAAACAAATATGGCCGAAAATCGGCCTCTTTCCATTTGGAAGACTATCAGCTGGATGCAGCCACTTTTGAATTAGACCTTTCGCAAAAACAATACCGTCCTGACGAACCCATCCTGATTACCGCCAGCGGGCAAGACAAAAACGGCAATCCACTTCCCGGCGCAGCAGTGGAGCTGGTGGCATTGCGGCAGCACGTCACGGATATTGAACCGGATTCACTGATGATTCCTGATACGCTATGGACTTTCCAGCAAGACCTCAGCCTGCGAGAGGATACCAAAATCAGGTTCCCCGACAGCTTGCTTTACCCTGCAAATATGGGGATAAAAATAGAAGCCTTCTTTTCTACAGCTGGTGGAGAAGCAGCGCAAAAAAACACTAGCTTCTTTTACCATTATCAATCAGGAAAGCTGGCTCATTCCCTTCAAAGAGGACAGTGGAAATTCACCTATGAGGAAGCCGACAGTAGCATTAGCCAAACCGCTACCTTGAAAACCCAACACAGCATACCGCCTTTTTCAACGACCCAAACCATTACCCTGCCCCATCAGGAAAAACTTGATCCTTTTATAACCAACTACCTGCTGGAGACCAGCAAAAATCTTCGTTATTCCGTTAATCCAAGTCAAGAAGCGAGTGGTGTAGAAATACTGGGACAACATACAGGTGACTCCTTACTGCTTCATGTCGCCAACCCACATGGCCTCAACATCACTTACCAGCTTTACGAAGGGTCCAAACATATTGCGGAAGGCAGCCTACGGCAAGACAGCCTTCTTGAGATATCCGCGCAGGCCAAGAAAAAATATCAAATAGATATTCAGTACACTTGGGCTGGGGCTCCACGAACAAAATCACAAACATTCCAATCTTTTGCCCGCCAGCTACAGTTTAGCGCCGACCTTCCAGATAAAATTATTCCTGGCCAGACCGTGCAGGTAAAAATTCAGGCCACCGACCAGAAAGACCGACCCGCCAAAGGTGTGGAGATGGTCGCCGGCGCTGTCAATGCCCAGTTCAACTCATTGCAAAACCTCTCGCCGCCGCAGGTGACCTACAAGGTTCGCAAAGGCTACAAGCAACGGCATCAGTTTAGTTTACACGCAGTTAGCAACCAACATATAACTTCCATTAGTCCGCATTGGTACCAGCGCTTTGCACTTGACACCATGCTCTATTACAAAATCCGTTATCCGGAGCGAGGGATTTTCGAGCAGCAGGATACTATCCTCGCCGATTCCTTTTACCTCCAAAACCCGCAGATCAGCCCCTATTTGGTGGAAAACCACAAGTTGCAGCCGATCTATTTGATTTATCTCAACCGCGAATTAGTCTACAGTCACTATAGTCAAGACGATCGTCCTTATGCCTTCAATGCCCGTCCTGGCTACAACCAAATCCGTATTCGCACCCTCGATGCCGAATACCGGATCGACAGTGTATTCGTAAAAGCAGGGCATAAGCTAAGTTTAGCGCTTGACGCCAAAAACTTTGGCGTTCATCCTGTTTATGGTTCCCGCATTAAGCGAACAACGACCAAGAAATACCTCAGTCCAGGAGAAAAAGATTTGCTCAATCTGAAAATGATCCGCATCAGGAAAGAGGAGAGGCAATCTATTAGTTATCTCTACTCAGATAGTACCCAAATCTATCAGTGGAACAATCCTTACTCCAATGCCAACGCTAAAGTGATTGGCCCAGTGCCTGCTAATCAGCACCTCACCTATCTGCAACGTGATGGTCTGAAAAACCGTTTCTTTTACGAACCTGGCTACATTTACGAAATCAGAGCTAATCGAGAACGACTTTACAGCACCCCCTTCCTCCTTACCAAAAATCAGTACGACTTACCAGCGGCACTCCCCCACCCTCCGGTAGATCAGATTGCCCTACGACCGTCGGATATCGTGGAGGTTTCGCCAAAACGCAAAAAGATTATTTTCCGAAAAGGTTGGAACTCCTCTTTGGATGGCGGCCACTTGCAAATCCTTTATGGGCAGGAAAATGATTCTACCCTTGTAGCCGTAAGTCTGCAAAACGTCAATGGCGAATACAGCATTTACCGGCCTACTGACCGTTATTTCGCTCGATTGCCACAAGGTTATTACGAGCTTACGCTGATTACCCCAACGGGGAATACCGCACAACGAAAATGTTGGATTTATCCGCACCAATTGCAAGTACTGGATTTTCGCGGCATTGCTTTCGAGCAAGACACCAGCTTCGATCTTTTCAAAGAACTGTACACTTATGAATTAGTGAAGCCTAGTTTTTTGACTTATCAAAGCCAGGGGAGCACCCCGCCGGCCAATAATAGATATCAAGACGTGGGCTACCTGGCTCAAGGTACTTTAACGGATGATAACGGTGAACCGCTCATGTTTGCCAACGTTTTGCTGGCTGGTACAAATATCGGTACTATGACCGATATTAATGGAAGATATGCCATATGGGTACCTGATGCCAATGCTATTCTCCAGTTTTCATATTTAGGTTACAGTACTCAGCAAGTTAAAGCTGGTGATATTGGAGAACAACTTACTCTTAGTGATTCAGGCATGGCCCTGGACGAAGTTGTCGTAACGAGCTACCGTGTACCCTTGGTTGAGCAAGACAATACCACCCAAGGAGCAACCCTTACGTCGGACCAAATCCAACGTTTGCCCACCCGCAACATCAATGCCTTGGCCGCAACAACGGCAGGGATAAGTGTTGCCGATAGTGATCAAATCAACGTTCGTGGCAGCCGTGATGCTGCTACTAGTTACTATGTAGATGGTGTCCGTGTAAGTGCCACCGTACCCGGTGCGGAACTTCTACTCAGCGGCAGCGGCCTGCGCACCGAGTTTCGCGACTACGGCTTCTGGGTAACGGACCTCATCACAGACAACAAAGGCGAGGCCTACTTTCAAGTCACTTTCCCGGATGATATCACCCAATGGAAAACCTTCGTTCTGGGCATGGACGACCGCAAACGGGCTGGAGCTTGGTATGGTGAAACGGCAGCTTTCAAGCCCGTGCTGGCACAGCTGTACCTGCCGCGTTTTTTACTCCCCGGCGATCAGATAGAACTCGTAGGCAGTAGTGTTAATTACACCAACGACACCTTCCAAATCAGTACCCAACTAGAGGTCGAAGGCGTATCACTACTAAAAGAAGAACACCAACTTGTCGACGGTATTACCGACGAGGTTAGCTATACCGCGCAAGAAGGTAGAGATAGCCTTACGGCCAAATATACCCTCCAAACTGGCAACTACCAGGATGGCGAAGAACGTTCCATCCCTATTTTTAAAGTGGGGACAGAAGAAACCATTGGCGCTTTCCACCGCTTACAGGGGGACACCACCATTGAGCTAAGTTTCCCTCCGGAAGACGGGCCGGTCACCATCTACGCCCAACCGGATATGCTGCATGTGATGCTGGAGGAGATTGAAGCACTCATCCATTACCCTTACGGTTGTAATGAGCAAAGCGCCAGTCGTTTGCTGGCTTTGCTGATGTATAAAGAAATCCAGGAAGCTATTGGCCAACCCTTCACCGAAGAGGAAGCTATTCAGAAAATGGTCGCACTCTTGCGGCAACGCCAGCGGCCAGATGGCTCCTGGGGTTGGTGGGGCGGCAGTCCTCAGAATCAGTGGATGACCATCTACGTGGTACGTGCCCTGCACGCCGCCAAGGAGGCTGGCTATGAAACGGAGGCCCTCGAAAAAGGCTTGATTTTCTTGACCAATCAGTTGAGTAGCCTGCGGGGCACTTCCCGTTTGGAAGCCATTGCTTTGTTTTCCGAAATAGGGCAAAACATGGATTATGAGGCGCTGTTGACACCTTATGATACGCTGCCCTACCTCAATTGGACAACGCTGACTACCACCTTGATCAAGGCCCAACAAGGACTCCCATTTCAGTTGGACACTTTGGCCAAATACCGCCAGGAGACCCTCTTTGGTGGACATTACTGGGGGCAAGAAGGCTACGGTTTTTATCAAAATTACCATCAATACAATTTGCTGGCCTACCGCACGTATCGTGCAGCGGGCGAAACCGAAGCACTGGCTCCCATTCGGCAGTTCTTTCTTGAACAACGGCATCGCAGCCCGGGCTATCACTGGCGAGCAGGTTACCGCAACACCTTTGAGGCTGCCCTCATCCTAAGGACGATCATTCCGGACTTACTTGAAAATCACCAGCAGGACAGCGCCCTCAATTTCAAACAGCAAGTCGTCATCCAAGGGCAAGAAAACATCGTTTGGGATACCTTTCCTAAGCAAGTGACCATTGATGCTGGCCAAGCTATTCGCATCCAAAAAACGGGGATAGGGCAAACCTTCCTCACCGCCTACCAGCAGCGTTGGAACCCACAACCCGAACGGGTGGAAGGGCCTTTTGTGGTGACCAGTAGCCTTTGGCAGGGAAATAAAGCAACGGACCAACTAGCGCAAAGCCGGCCCGCCTTCCTAAAAGTGGAGTTAACCGTCGAAAACGCGACCGACTACCTCCTTTTGGAAGTGCCCATTCCGGCAGGTTGCTCTTATGGCAGCAAGCAACGCAGCCGTGGCTATACGGAAACCTACCGCGAATACCTACGCAATAAAGTCGCCATTTTCTGTGAGCACCTCGAACCCGGCGAGTATAGCTATTACATAGAGCTAGAGCCTAGGTTTACTGGCCAATTTCAGTTGAATCCGGCGAAAGCGGAGCAGATGTACTTCCCTGTTTTTTATGGGCGGGAAGGGATGAAGCGCGTGGGGATTGAGTGATTGTGGTGGGTTTGGCCGCGGATCGGCCTACGCTGAGACAATACAAACAGCATTTTTCGAAAAATCTATTATAAATGCAATCTCGATTAAAACAATGTATGTAAATGGAAATTAAAGAAGGTACAGTATTAAAACGTTTTGACATGAAGACATTTTTGGTTCAAATCAATAATGAAGAGGTTATATCTGGAATGGATTTTAAATTAATAATAAATGGCTATCGAGTAATCGTAGGAGACAAAATATATGTGAAAGGTGCAAGAATTATGGGACCAAGGGAAATGATGTTATATAATTTGCGATGGTCTAGCAAGCATTCACCAATATCTCCAGAAGATTACAAAAGGCGTTTTAAGGAGAAGAAAGAAGATAGTCCGAGTTGACCGCATTTAGAACCAATCAATCTTGCCTGAATGGAGGGAGCTTTTGACTTGGATGTTGGGGAGAAGTTTGCTCCTTGGTGTCGGGGGCGTATTATTTTTTCTAATCAAAGCAAAATCCATGTCCTCTGCTCGGGCGGAGGTGTCCGAAGGACGGAGGTGGGATGCCATTCGCGGCTAGGGCCTCGAGCACTAGGGCACCTCTTCAATTTTGAGGAGGGAGCTTTTGAGTTGGATATTGGTTTGCAGGCCTTTTAGACCTACCGTTGGGACACATCTAAACTATACAGGCTTCCCGACCTCTTGGTCTTCTGACCAGCGTAAAATGGGCTAATATTGATTGCTGGTCAGGGGACCAGCGGGATATTACATGTTAGTTTGGAAACTAACATGAGCAGGCCCTAGCTTTTGAATTGGATGTTAATGTGCAGGCCTTTAGGCCGAAGCGTGTTTTTTTTTCGCCCCTTTTACGTCACTCCTTCCTCGCGAGGAAGGAGCCGGAGGATGGAGCCCAAGTCTAACCCAGTGCGCAGGCCAGCAGGCCGGAGCTCGGGGCCCGGAGGGCGCAAGGCCAAGGGATAGAGGGCAGCGATAGCAACCGAAAGCCCAGTGCCGTAGTGGCGTTGGCATAGCAACGCCACTACCGGCATGGCCCCAAAACATCTTAAGCAATAGAAGAATTACCTTCCGTTAATAATAACGGTACCGACGCACCCGCGCCAGGTGCTTGGCCAGGCGAACGACCTGACAGGTATAGCCGTACTCGTTATCGTACCAAACGTAGAGCACAATATTGCGGCCATCGGCAGAAACAATGGTGGATGGGGCATCTACTACCGAGCAGCAGGTGGTCCCCACGGCATTGCTGGACACATACTCGGTGGAGGAAGAATACTGTATTTGTTCTACCAAAGCTCCTTCCAGCGCAGCTTCCTTGAGGAAGTTGTTGACTGCTTCCACCGTCGTTTCCTGTTTTAGTTGCAGGTTCAATACGGCGAGTGATACATTGGGCGTGGGTACGCGAATGGCGTTGCCGGTGAGCTTGCCCGCCAGCTTTGGCAATACCTTGGCTACCGCGGTAGCAGCACCGGTAGAGGTCAACACCATGTTTACGGGTGCTCCCCTACCCCGGCGAGGCTTCTTATGAAAGTTGTCCAGCAGGTTTTGATCGTTGGTGTAGGAGTGGATCGTCTCGATGTGGCCTTGCTCGATGCCCAATTGCCTTTCCAATACATCAAGTACTGGCGCGATGGCATTGGTCGTACAGGAAGCCGCACTGAAGATTTGTCTTTTTGAGAAATCCTCCGGTTCATTGACGCCGTAAACGATATTGGGCACATCGCCTTTGGCGGGAGCGGTGAGCAAGACTTGTGCGACCCCAGGCCGAAGATGGCTGCTCAGTTCCTTATCATCTCTCCAAACACCCGTGTTGTCGATAACGAGCGCATCTTGGATGCCGTATTTGGTATAATCGACTTCAGCGGGTGATCCGGCGTAGATCAGTTGGATGTGGTTGCCGTTTACGATCAACTCACTACCGTCGGGGCTTACTTCCACCAAGCCGTGAAACTCGCCGTGTATAGAATCAGATTCCAGTAGGGAAGCGCGTTTTGTTGCTTCTTCAAAGCGATCTGCTAATTTTGGGCGAATCACAATCGCCTTTAGTCGCAGCTGTTCGCCCCGGCCGGTGGACATGATGATTCGGCGGGCAACCAAGCGGCCGATACGACCAAAACCGTACAGTACAATGTCGCGGCCATCCTCGTTCAGGGGAGCGGCGCCTCGTAGGTGACTCATCTTATCGCCGACAAAATCCGCCAGGTCGTTATAGTTACCCGCTTCGGCTTGCCATTCCAGCCCCAATTTGCCTAAATCAATGCGGGCAGCTGGCAGGTCTTCCAGGTCGCGGATAGCTTTGGCCAGTGCTAGCGTACCAGTAATATGAAGCGCCTCTGCTGAGTAATTTTCCGCAAAACGGTGATCATTGAGCAGGGCACTTGGCCGGGCATCGTAGATATCCTCACGGAACAATACCAACTCGATGGCACGATCAAAGCGTAGATCGCCAACGATCTGTAAGAGTTCCAGCGCTTGTTTTTCTTCCTGACGCCATGCTTCCAATGCAGCATCAACACGTACTGCCTGCGGAGCTTTTTCAACTAACATGTGGTGGTCATTTTAAGGTTACTCTACCACAACTTTACGGCTGGCGCTTTGGTCATCAGTTACAATGGTTAGGAAATAAACGCCTGCTGTCAGTGGTGGTGTAATTTGGTTTTTCCAGGTAAAAGTGCCGGGCTGAACATCCTGAATGGTGTCCGTTATGACAACTTTCCCCTCAATATCGCGCAAAGATACGCTTACTGCTGTGGATTTCCTGACGTTTAGCTGAATAGTGAACGTTCCTGTCGTAGGATTTGGGAAAACCTTCAAATTGAGGTCTCCATCCGTTATTTTCGCTGTAGAAGTATTGATCTTCTTAATGAGCTTCAGGCGGTAGATCACATTGTTAGCCACACTTTGGGTACCATCGTTGATCCAAAAAATATTAGGAGCACTACTACTGATACCGCCAAAGATGTAACCAAGTTCTACGGTATCGGCAGTGAGTTGGTCCATCTGCAAAACACCATTTTCGTACATCGGCAAATCTGGCAAAGCAATAAACTCAGCACCGGAACCTAACAACGCTGGCATCTCTTCCGCTAGCTTGTACTCCGTCATGGTGCCGTCGGCTGTTCGGCTTACGCGTGCAATGGTATTCACAAAAGGCACATTATCGTCTTGCATCAGGTTATCGCCCTCTTGGTAATATTGGGCCATACCGCCAAAAAAAACCGTGTGCATCTCATTGGTCGAAGCTGCGTACAAGGAAACGTGAGCACAATGATAGTGATTGAAGTACTGTTCAAAATTCTCCTGAAGCTGATACCCGTCGGAAGTAATATTGACACTACTGAGAAAAGGTAAATCCTGCACATACTGAAATACGCCGGAAAAAAGGGTTAGCCCTTGCGAACCATCTGGCATTACCTGCGCAGCCAAGTTATAATCACGGCGGTGCAAATTAACCGTATCGGTTAAAGGCTCAAGCATTGTAATCGTCAGGTCTTCTCCATCGTCTGACAGTTGGAAACGGCGAATCTGGTTGGTGTATTCCTGAAAGAAGCCAGGACCGTGATCCGGGCCATGAGGATTATAGCGGCCAATAAACTTTTGCCCACCTACCAGGTAATAAGTATCCTCAATTTTATTCAACTGCCCACCAGTTACCGCAAAATCTGCTACCGCCTCTTGGCGGACATGAGGATTCAAATCGGTATTGGTCTTGATGGCTGCTATGATACCTGGTACATCAATCGCCGTAATTTGGCCAAAGGTAGTATGATCATTCTCCAGGTTGCTATAGCCATAACCTCCCAGCACGTAGAGGTAGTCTCCCTCCTGGTAAAACTCCATATTGGTAGACCGTAATTGCTCTTGAACAACAGCAGGCAGCGTCTCCAAACTGGCAACCCAGCGCTGCTGCTGCACGGGATCTACAACAATCAGTTGGTCATTGTGTCCGGCAAGGTCAAAAGAGGCAAAAGGCTGCCGGCGGTGCAAGCCATCCAAGCGGCCACCAACAATCAGCCATTGCCCATCGTGCTGGCCGTATGCATAGGATTGAATACCGCCAAGGTTGTCTATCGTAATGGGCTCTAATGCTACCGCGTAATTAAAGGATTGCCCGACAAGTATACTGCTTAGCGCGATGGCCAAGGCAAAGGTGAATAGAATACGCATGATTTGGTTAGTCTTAAATTTCAATAAAAGGGTTTCTGCCTACCAAGCTTCTCCGTGTTGCTCTTCGAAGTGCTCCGGAAACCAAGCTGGTACGGGTAAGTCATTGTCATAGATAAACGCTGCCAACTGCTGCACCTCCGCTAATGGCAAGGGGACCGGAGGCATCAACCCAAACCGGCGTACGGGGCCACGCATTACCGCATTTTCCTTGGTGGGAGTTACCGTAAACGTGGCCAATCGCTGCATAAAAACATTGCGATCGGGATACAATTGCTGGTACTTGTTTTTAATGCCCGCCAAGGGTGGGGCCAGCATATCATCATGGGAAGTCGACTCGGGATTGTGGCAGGAATAACAATGCTGCTTCAATAGGCGCGCACCTTCTTCTTCCGATAATGGGGTAATTTGCTCCAGGTCGGCCAATGTTTCAGCCGTAAGTACTTCTTCCTTGTTGGCAGGTTCCGATTGGCAGGAAAAAGTTATGCCCATAAGGAAAAGAGCTATTGCAAGTAAGCTTGTAGTATTGCCAACCTTACCCCAAATAGCCCGCTGCGAGGTCATTAATTGAGCAATTATTTTTTGCATTATCAATGGGTGTTGATTCAACGCCAAAGATCAGCCCTTTCCTATTAGTAGTTTGTGTTCTAAATCACAGTACCAGCCAATAATTCAACTTCAGCACCAATGCCCGGTTCTTAGGGCCCCATACCTCCACAGCGTAGTTGTCGGTATATACCAAAAACAGCCACGACAAAGGCCGAAACTGCCATTGCAGGCGGCTGTTAATATTGAAATTATCGTCCTGGGTATTGTATTGTACGAAAGTGCTCCAAAAGAGGTTTTTAGAAAAATTCACCTCTGCTCGTGGGCCAATCAACCACAACTCCCGTTCTCCGTAATTTTCAGGAAACTTTAATCGGTTGTATTCTGCTGAGAATGTAAAATTGCCCCACGGTTGTATCCTGTATTGTGCTCTCGCCCCCAACAAAATACGCTCGCCATTGTAAAATCCACCGGCCTCTGCCCGGATACTGTACCCCAATCGCTTTCGTTGGTCAGAAGAATAATTTATGCCATAATCGAAATAATGGTAACGCCCAGCCGGTAACGGATCGTCCTCTGTAAAATCAAAAGGGTACAGTAAATCCGTAGTAAAGCTTGTTCCACCTACTACAAAACGAGAAGAATTGGGAAATTCTAACTCTGCAATGAAACTCGTCGTTCGTTCATTCAAGCTGTAATCATCATTCAAAAAGAAAGCGTTTTCCAACTGCAAGTTCAGGTTCTGCAACCAATCTGCCTCTGGCAACAAGGTGAATCTTAGAGGAGTATAAAGAATCTTGTATCCTCTTCGGATCGTTGTATCTCTAAAGGCATCATAATTCTCCAGGCGATTCACAAAACCCACGTCGGCAAAATAGTTCTCCCCTACAGATACGTAGTCGACCAAAAGGTTGAAATTTGCCCCCGTATACAAGCCCCCCATGTTATAAAAGGTGTGCTCCTCTTTCACCCCTTCCCGAAAAGCCCGGTGATACCCCGTCCAGGCTTCCCAACTGCCATCAGCACTTTGATAATTAAATTCCAAGTCAGCATTGCGGTTGTAATCAGTGGTACTAAACTCACCATCCACAAAAGCTTGCCGGTTGGTAAACATCCCCCTAATGGTAGAGCGCTCCAATACCCGATGAGAGAACGCTGCCGTTACATAATTTTGGCCGGCCTGTATGTCGTTAGCCTTTGTTTGTACTCCCAGCACTCCTATCCGCAAATCGTCGGTCACGTTGCCCGTCAGGCGCGCACCAAAGGTGATGGGCACCGCTTGACCATCTTCATCCAAACCAATACGTCGACTAAAAAAGGGCCGCGCCGGAGGAATGCCAAAACTGGCAAACAGATCGCTGTTCTCTAAAAAGAAATTCCGGCGCTCCGGAAAAAACAAGCTAAACCGGGTCAGGTTAGTCTGCTGCACATCTACATCTACCTGACTAAAATCGGGGTTCACCGTAAGGTCTAGATTGAGCGAGGGGCTCAGTGCTATCTTGGCATCTACGCCTGCCTGTCCTACAAAATCCTCCAAATTTCCAGGGTCCTCCGCTTCCTTATCTTCCTGATAAGCGCCCGACAGGTAAGGTATTATGGCTACATTACCTTTCGCCACAGGTGGCGCAGCATCCCATAGCAGCTTACCAGAGTAGCCCTGGTCAATTCCCCAAAATTGGCGTGGAATCGGTGCCCACACATGAAACTGGTTACGCTTGGGGTCGTTTCTTAAAAAATTTATTCCCCACTCGGTCTTACCTGCTTCGTAGCGCAAGGTCTTAAAGGGAATAGCCATCTCTACCGTCCAGCGATCTTCATATTGCTGGGTCTCCACAAACCAGATATTGTCCCAGTTATTGTTCCAGTTGCCATCGCCACTTCCTCCGCCCAGCAGTGCTTCCATCTGCACGCCCAGCGGGTTTACCCCAAACATAAAAGCATTCGTAGCCTCGTTTATCGGGTCTAGCGTAATGGCTATAGCGTCACTATCCCAATAACCGGCGTCCCGCTTTAAAGTCTGAATAATATGGTTTTGACTGGTATCGTAACAAACAAATCCTACGTACAGAAACTGCTCATCGTAAGTCAATCGAGCTTCCGTTTTCACACTGGCCTTTACATCATCGCGCGGGTCTTTCTCCCAGAAACCATCTGCTACCGCTGCCTGCTGCCAGGAAGCTTCCGACAAATCCCCATCCAGATGAATCTCGTCGCTTGATCGTTGAATGCTGAGCTGGTGAGAAGATTGATTCGGGCGTTCGCTTTGTGCTTGCGCAAAAAATCCAAACAGACAGCCTAGCAAGGCCAAAAAATGACGATTCATGGAGGTGTAATTTGCGTTTCTTCGGTTAGGCCCCCTTCCAAAGTTCATGTAAAGTTGGCCCGAGAGCCACAACACAAAAACCTCCTTAGGAGTTCCGAAGCGCAAAGGTCGGAATTTATAGCTTAATCAGTCTCATTTCTATAATATTGCATCACCACCAGCCTATCGGCGGTGGCCAGGCTGTTCGCTCTTTCCGCTCCTTAAAATCGGGTTTGAAACCCGATTTTAAGGAGCGGAACCACTACCATCCTTTGCTGTTGCGTGCCTCCCGGCCCACCGAGCTCCGGGCCTTGCCCTGCGCGCTGTATATGGGGGTACAGAGGGCTAATCGTACCAGTGCGATCTACGGTTGGGACACATTTATGTGTTTTGACCTCGGCGAGGTTATAGATTGGTAGAACAATGTTTATCGGAATTAATACGGCCTCGGATGAGGTCGTATATCAATTTCTATTGGATGATGGGGAAGAACGAATCAAAGTGAAGGGCGACATTTCAGGGTAATTATTCCGCTCAATATGCTGAAAATGCCGTTCCTGGTGGGCAATCACAAATCGGAAACTATCCCCCAACTTCAGTCGTATCATTTTGCTCAATGAGGTAGGTACTCGGTGCCCTCCCAAATCTACTTGCCGGGCCCGTTGCAACAAGTACAACAACCGTTTTTGGAAACCCAAAAATGTTTCCAATTCAGCTTCTACCTCCAATTCACTGCTATGAGGTGGAATTGCGTTTGCTGGTGATTTCATTTTCACCTTGAGGGGTTGTTCCACTTCTGCCGGGCCAATAATCGTTGTGAAATAATTGCCCAACCAGCCACTATTGAAGGTTTCCTTGGAACTACTCTTTGCGCCATCCAGGCATTGCTCGATGACCTCCGTATAAAAGGTCGCATAAAAATTCAGATGATGCAGATGTTGTACAACACTCCAGCTACCTTCCGCCCCTGGGGCGCTTAGACGGGCTTCTCCGGTGGTGCGGAGCTGAGCAATAACATCAATTCCACGTCGTACGGTGACTTCCAGATCTTGTAATAATTTCTTACGATTAAATACAGGCATAGTTCCTTTTTTTGATTCTATCACAAATAACCCGCTATTTCAGAAGAAAAATCTTGAGGAATGTCATGATTTAAGAATTATGCAAAAGCGCTCACAGCTTCACACTCCCCAGCAGGCGGCTAAAAGTTGCCGGATCAATACCTAAGTAGGAGGCCAGGTATTTATGAGGAATTAAATTGAGTACATGAGGGCTGCGCTCTAAAAGGGCCCTGAACTTAGCTTCAGCGCCAGCCGTTTGCAGCTCGGCTTGCCGCAGCAATACCCCTTCAAAGGCAGAAGCTGCCAAGGCCAGCGACAATTGGTTCATCTCCGGAAAAGTCAGACACTGCTCCATAAAAGCATGATAAGGTATACGCAAGAAGCGACTCTCTGTCAGGGTTTCCAGATAAAAATGCGACGGATGCTGCCCCAAGAAAGAATCTGCTACGCCACTCAGCGATGGTGCATAGGTAAACACCAAGGTAGCCTCTTTGGCGCCATCTTCGGTTAAGAAAAATACCCGCTGAATACCGTCCAATACAAAATAAAGGTATCGCTCACGATCTCCCGCTGTAGTCAAAATCGTCCGTCGCTTAGCCGAAAAAGGCTGCCAAGCAGGCAAGCAGACATCCCAAACCTCTTCTCTAATCTTGACTGTTTGATTAAAAAAGGACTTTAACTGTTCTTTATCTGCATTAAGATCCATCTTATTATGTTATTCCCCATTACTGATCAAAAAAAATCTACATCCAACACTTGTTATTTTAGTAGATACTTCTATCTTTGCACCGCAAAATTAATAACTCGTAGTAATTATGCTAATTATCGACGTTCGCAGTGGCGAATCTATTGACAAAGCACTCAAGCGTTACAAGCGCAAATCTATCAATACTCGCGTGATTCGTGAAGTACGAAATCGTCGTGAATTTACGAAGCCTTCAGTAAAGCGTCGTAAAGAAACATTAAAGGCAATCTACAAGGAAGACAAATTTCGCGACGCCGAATAGTCATTCCCTACGAGGTGAAAGCCCTAGCACTAAATAGTGTCATAAAATCCCAAATGTCTTTCCTGACATTTGGGATTTTTCATTGCAAAAGATCAAGCATTCATTACTTGATAAAATTCATAAACCAGGCTGAGAAAAATCACCAGCCCCGTAGTCCATTCCTCCGAAATTGTTGGTATTAATCAATGACTACAAGTTATGAATAAGCTACATACCGTTGAACGCATTATGACTAAAAATGTCATCAGTGTATTTGAAACTGCTACCTTTTCTGAGGTCAAGAAAATATTCGACAATCACCACTTTCATCACGTACCCGTGCTGGATTTCGACAATAAACTAAAAGGTATTATCAGTAAAGAAGACCTTGGGCGAGCTACTTATATTCTCAGTCTCAACTCTACTGGTGCCACCTACAGTGAAAAGGAGTTTGATTACCTTTCTGCTCACGACATGATGTCTGCCTATCCTGTTTTTCTGACACCCGACGATCAAATCGATCTGGCTGCTGATGTATTCCTGTCTAACAAGATGCATGCCCTCCCTATTTTGGATGACGGCAAATTGATTGGTATTGTAACAACGCACGATCTACTGCGCTATGCCTTTACGGAAATGCGCACTGGTGTTTATTAGGCTTGTTTTGGCGTAGGTAATTTCATTTGAAATACCACAAACAAACCTTACCTTCGGACCAAAATACGCTATTGACATTTCCTTACCAGACTCAAACGGACACCCTCGATCTGCATGGTCTTGCAGTAAACATCACACATATTACCAACGGTGATGAGTTGCTTGATGCCCTAATCAAAAAAGGGGAAGACCATGAGGATTACCTCGACCAACGGATTCCCTATTGGGCAGACCTTTGGCATTCGGCCATTGCACTGGGAAAGTACTTGGTACGTGAAAACATCATCAGCCCAGGGCTATGTGTAACGGAAATAGGTTGCGGCCTTGGGTTACCAGGAATTGTTGCAGGCATGTTAGGTGCGAAGGTTACTTTAACCGACTATCTGCCCGAACCTTTAGATTTCTTGAAGAAGAATTGGAGTCAAAATTTGCAGGTACCCTTGCAAACGTTAACAATGGATTGGCGGAAACCAGCCGAACACCTACAAACCGAATTGTTACTCGCTTCTGATGTCGCTTACGAACAACGTTTCTTCGCCGATTTGGAGCATGCTTTCAATAAAATGATGGAACCAGGGGGGCGTATTATCTTGACAGAACCCTCTCGCGAAATGGCAAAAGGTTTTATCGAAAAACTCAGTAATCATACCAATTATAAGTTACAATTGACCAAAGAAGATATCCTCTGGGATGATGTTACCCGTTCCGTCAATATTCTGGATATCCTGGTACTTATTTGATTTCGCAGCAGTTTAGGACGAGGCTTTCGTAATCCGGACGATCATGAGAAAGGCGGTGAATGAAAGCATCCTTTATTTTTCCTTTATGGATAACGAATACACCTGGCATCTGAAACCCGTCTCCGATACGCCTAAAACCAGCGCCATTCCCTTCGACGACACTAGACTGGAATCCTCGGATCCATGACTGTAGTCCATACAGCTGGGTGAAGTTGCCTTTCACCAATCCAAATTTTGCATAATAATTACACTCGGGGTCGCTGATATGAATAGCACCTGATAATTCGTAACGCTGAAAATATCGATCAGCGATCTTGTTTTCTGTCATGTGAACAAAAACAACACTAATTCCCTTTGATTCAATCCGGGGCTTAATCTTAGCAATATCACTTAATGCCTCGCGACAGAAGGTACAGCCAAAGTGTCTTAAGAAAACCAATAATACGGGGTGCCCAAGAGAAAGTTGCCAGAGGTTGGTACCTTGGTTAGTGAGCATGCTCTCCATCGTCTCCTTGTCCACTGAAAATGTACTCATATACCGCTTCTGAGATGAATTTATTTCATTCCCGCCCATCTAACAAAATTAGGGTAGCTAATTGTTCATGGTTTTTTACTAATTTTTACCCTTGCAGCAGATACAAGCGGATTAACAAGCTATTTCAGAAAACAAAACGGACTACCTTCAAATGAAGATAGTCCTATTGGTTCGCTAAACATTAGTGTTAAGCTGATTTGATCAGGCGTCAGAAACGGCCAGATCATTTTCGTACTTCCTTACTAAATTAGCCTGATTAGAAGCCAGGTGATTTAATACCTTTAGTTCATCTTCCAATTTAGCGGAGTGTTCTTTGAATTCAACCAATTCGCTTAATGCTTTTCGTTTGCGGTTAATGTCCAAAATTCGATTCAGGGTCTGTTTTAAGGCAATACGGGTTCTTAGCAACCTCTGCTTGAGAGACCTACGATTCATGAGCATTGGGTTTGATGATAAAACGATTGTATAGCAGACATAAAAACACATTCACAATTCTTACGCTGATCATCCTTAAAATTACGAATAATATTTTGAATATATCAATTATTCCAAATTTTAACAAATGACGATTACTTCCTATAAAACCCTCCAATCCCCAATTTAGTTTGCCTTCAAAGAAATTTTAACATCCAATCCTCCTGTTTTTTATACAAACTGTTACTGTTGAATTTTTGACCAATTCCGATAAATGGCCCAGCCTGCTATCAAAGACAGCAAAAGGCTTACAGTAGCCTGCCCAAATGCACCATAAAGTAAAAACCCAGTACTAAACAACAAACCATAGACCAAAAAGCAACCTGCAAACATACAGCTCAACTCTAGCATAAATGAGCTTGTGGGGATAGGAGCAGCCAACTCTTCTGCTTTTTTAGCATACTGGATGACAGCATCCCAGCCCGCTGAATGTGGGCGAATGAGGCGGTAAAACCGAATAAGTGTGTCTTTTGAAGTAGGCCTGGTCACGAAGGTCACCAAGACCCACCCCACGGTTGTTATCCCAACACTATACACTAAGCGGGCATGATCTGGTAAATCAACAGGATGCAAAAACTCAAAATAAACAGCAACGAAGAAAGATATAAACATCGCTGCAATTTCAGAATAAGCATTTATCCTCCACCAAAACCAACGGAGGATAAATAAAAGTCCTGTACCTGCTCCAATTTGGAGAATGATATTGAAAGCCGCCAGCGCATCTTCCAAAGCTAACGCCAATAGCGCAGCCAACGCCATCAGAACAACGGTAGCAAAACGGCCAAGCCGAACCTGTTCCTGCTCTGTTGCTTCAGGCTTCAGGAAGCGCCTGTAGACATCATTAACCAAATAAGAAGCGCCCCAATTGAGGTGCGTAGAGATCGTAGACATGAAAGCGGCGATCAAAGCTGCTAACAGTAGCCCTAATAGTCCAGAAGGCATAAATTGCAGCATCAGCGAGAACCCGAGGTCATGCCCCAGCTTACTCAATGCAATATCCGGTTTTGCCAAATGGATATAAACCAAGCCTTCCTCGGTCAGCGGATCGGTCCATTTTGCTTTATCTGTAGCCGTCTTATTTTTTTCGTGATAAATATAGGCCAATGATCGTACTTCCAACGACATTGGATGATCTTGAACAATCGCTGCTAGTCGTTCATAATCAGCCTCTTCTTCCTGTCCGGAATTTTGGGCTATTTGATAAGCAAGACCAGCCTCTAATGAAGCCAAAGCAGCATCATCAAGGTGATTGTTCAAAAAATCTGCTGCATCGGCATGTACGTAGACTTGAGGCGTTGCCGGAGAAGGGTTAACCTTTAACGGGTAATAAATAAGGGAAGCAAGGGCAATCAGTAACCAAGGCCAAGGCCGGAGTGCATAATGAGTTATATTAAACAATAGCGTAGCACCAATCGCATGTTTCTCGTCTTTGGCAGACAACATTCTCTGCACGATATAGCCTCCTCCTCCGGGCTCTGCCCCAGGATACCAGACGGACCACCACTGCACCGCCAAAGGAAGGATAAATAACGGCCATACAACTTCCCAATTATTGAAATCGGGTAAGAAGTTCAATTTCCCTTGTAAATTGGGATGAGCCAATAAGCTATCAAGCCCTTGAATATCCGGACGATCGAGAATAATCATGGCAGCCCATACCATTCCCCCCATCGCCAGGACAAACTGAAAAAAGTCGGTAATAATAACGCCTCTTAATCCACCTAGGCCTGTGTATACAACGGTAACAAGAGAAGCAATCAGAACCGTTTGTACGGGGGTGAGCCCCAGTAAGACGCTCCCAATCTTAATTGCTGCCAGGCAGACGGTCGCCATGATCATAACGTTAAAGATAACGCCCAGGTAAACCGCTCGAAATCCTCGTAAAAAAGAAGCAGGCTTACCACTATATCGAAGTTCGTAAAACTCGAGGTCTGTTAATACACCGGACCTTCGCCAAAGTTTAGCATATAGAAAAACTGTGAGCATTCCCGTGAGCAGGAAAGCCCACCAGACCCAGTTGCCGGATACACCATTCTGACGAACAATGTCGGACACTAAATTTGGGGTATCAGCACTAAAGGTAGTGGCAACCATACTGATACCAAGGAGCCACCAGGGCATACCGCGGCCAGACAGAAAAAATTCGGCAAAACCTTTACCGGCTCGGCGAGAGGTCCAGACCCCAATTACCAATGAGAAAAGGAAAAAGGCGGCAATGATGCCCCAGTCAAGGGTACTCAAACGCATAGGAAGGAACTTTAACGACGATAGCGTATTAGTTAATCGTGCTCAATTTAACAAATTCCGTGCCTTGCGCAATACTTTTAAGCCTCCGTATTCATCAAAAAAGCCGCAGGCAGTGCCTGCGGCTTTTTTTGATGCCTATTTATTCGTCTTCTTTCTTCTTACGCTTACGCCGTGTTTTGAAGAGATTGACAATTTCTTTGTCCGTCAAGAAGCCAAAATCAAGGAATGTCGCTGAAACAAACTTTTTGATATCCTGGTAGTCTTTACCGCGCTTATCCGTATAGACTTTCAACAACTTTTTAACATAAGCCATTGAAAGTTCTTTAAGGTCTTGGTTAAACTTCTGGTTGCCAAAGAGCCCCATGTAAACGGCAAAAAGCTTTGTAATCTCAAAATATTCAGGGTAATCCTTTGCTTCAAGATTTTTAACAAAAATGTCAAAATAATGAAAAATAGTACGACGGATACCTTCATTAAAAGAGGAAAGCCCTTCATGGTTTAGGTATACCTCCCGAATTGCCTCTTGGGTTGGCTCGTTGGTATAGCCCTCTGTATGAATTTTTTCAATGATCGTAAAGTAATCACTAAGTTGATCATCGGTTTGGCGATCATATAGTGCAGCCAGATTCAGATCAGCCTCGGGTGTGAGTTTTACTTCTTTATGAGCATGGAGGTACAACAAAAACTCCAACTGAGCCTCATCAGCATCAGGCAAACTTGTACGCATTTTCTCAATGGCTTCACTTAGTACTACCTGGCTATCGTCAGGCAATTCAAAGAAAGCACCATAGAGTGTAGCTATTTTCATGTGCTCTGTTGTACCATTGAGTTCATCACTGCTCACAAAAGTATCAAGAGGGGGGACAATGGAAGAATTATCTTCCTGGGTATTGATACGGTACAAAAGGAAGCGCTCAAGGCCAGCGTATTCGATAGTAAGCTCTGCTGGCGTATCCGGAAACACAACAGAGAGGTAGTTTTCACTAACAAACTGGCGGTTATAGCGAGCATAATCACGCTTACGTTCATCCAATACCCGTAAGCGGTCTGATTTCAAGCCTTGCAAGTAATGGCGTACTCGGCGATTATCTATCGCATTGATCAAGTTAGTCACCCAGATATCACTACTTAAAGCGAACCCAATCTGGATCGTTTGCCCAATCCGTTTTTTAAGAATATCAAAATTTGCTGAATTGCAAATGGCCAGGAGAATATCCTGAAAATGATGTTGTGGTCGAGTGTACTTGTAACGATGATCGACGGTTCCTCTTAATACACTAAAACCGAGGATACGAGGCAGGAATAGACCTTCAAAGGCCGTATCCAGAAGGATGCGCTCGAGGTGGATAAGTTGTAGTGGGTGATGGGCTGCTACATCCTGATAAACCAAATTGATGTTTGGCTCAAACATCTCTTTAAGGGTATTGAAGTATTCTTCTTCTTCCTCTTCAAGATATTGCTGCAAAACTTCACTTGCCTGGATTTCTCCGGCTATTGTTTCTAATCTTTCCAGATATTCTGGTATTAACTCATACATCCTAAGCTATTTTTTATAAAAGCGAACCTGGTAGTGCAACATTCGGCACTACCAGGTTCACTGCAATAATTTTGGAATAAAGTATGGCTTTTAGGAAGCCGTTGCAAATATACATTGTGTATTCTGCAAAAAATAATTTCGGACGTTAAAATATAAATGGAAAAGGGCTTACCTGCCAGTAGCAGATAAGCCCTAAGTCAGCTTTTATAGAAAACGAAGGGTTTAAGCTTCGTCCTTCTTTTCTTCTTCAGCAGCTGGTGCTTCTTCCGTAGCAGCTTCAGCAGCAGGTGCTTCTTCGGCTGGTGCTTCAGGAGCGGCCTCTTCAGCAGCAGGAGCCTCTTCAGCAGCTGGTGCTTCTTCGACTACAGGAGCTTCTTCGACAATTACAGGTGCATTGCCAAACAATTTAGCGTGGAAGTTCTCGATTTCTGCAAGAGAAGCATCGCGGCGAGCAGCCACTTTTTCTTCTTTAGCGTCAATCCATTCTTGCCATTTCTTATCGGCTTCCTCTTGGGTAAGCGCACCTTTTTGTACACCACGCATCAAGTGCTTGCGGTACATTACACCTTTGAAACGAAGGATAGCGCGAACGGTATCCGTAGGCTGTGCACCCTTCATCAACCATTCGTAAGCCTCTTCACGATCGATATCGATGGTAGCAGGCTTAGTCATAGGGTTGTAAGTACCCAACTTAGAGATAAAACGGCCATCACGTGGTGAACGTGCGTCGGCAACTACGATGTGGTAGAAAGGGCGTTTTTTACGACCCTTACGCTGTAAGCGAATTTTAACTGGCATATTTAAATGTCCTGTTTTGTTGAATGATCCCCGTTTACCTTGTCCAGCAAGCTACGGGATTGCCAAATTTCCCACCCTTTTCCGAGCGGAGCCGCAAAGATACGCTTATTTCGTTACCCTGGTAACTTTTGCTTAGATTTATTCGTTCTCGCTGCGCTTGTAGAAGTGCTCGTTACACTCGCGAGGATGCAATTTCGATAAACGGGAATTGCGAGGCGATCACTAAGCTAACACCCGCCCCAACTTTCAAGAGTATCATCGGCTACGCGGTGCCACTCCCAGTTTCCCTCCTTTTGTTCAGACATTAAAAGGAAAAAACTTTCTGAACCGCCACAACATTCACTCGTGTTGGGCTGGTAGAAAATCAGGTCTGGCATCAAGTCGCCATTAAGATCCCCTTGCCAGAAGATTCGTGGATAATGATGAAAATAAGTTATTAATTCTTCATCAGGATAAGTAACAAACTCTGATGTAAATGATTGATCAGGATTTACCCGATAGTAATTTGAATTCTGATAATAACTTATTCCAAGAGAATAATCGATTTCATCCTCAGACGCATAAGTTCTTTTTGTCGGCTGGGCATGGCCGGAAAGTACGTATTTCCCACCGTCATTGGTATCAAAGATATTGAGTTGTTGGTAAGGATATATTTGTTGTCCCCACTCAGGGTAATTGCTTGATTCACTATGATAAGTCTTTTGAACTAATTCTTCTACCGCTGCAACGGGTTGATGAGTGCCAATGAAAAGAAACACATAGTCGTCAGATACTTCTAGGTCCATACTTACCAGCCCCTCTTCATCGTCCCAGTTGTAGTGTTCCTCCATTGTCATTGGCTCAAAATCTACTTGAGGGTTCACTTTCTTTAGGCGAAAGCCCCATTGCTCCTCCCCTGCCTTGGCAATGAGTGCATACCAATGAAGATCATTGTCATAATTGAGTGAACTGACTCGCATTCCAGGAATAACGATACGAAAATCACTATTTATCCCGTCTTCTGATGGTCTAAACAAATGGCCCCTTTTCAGATAAGGCGAGAATAAGTACCCTTGTTTTTGTTCATATCGAACAGGTAGCCAGTACCCGCTGATGTCTCCAATGGTATCCCTTTGTTCGTAATTGATTTCATCTTCCAACGCAGTGACCTGGGTATTAAAAGGAATCGCAGTTAAACGATCATACTCAAGTCCGGGGCCTTCCCGGAGCGTAAGTCCTGAAGTCGCCGTGACTGTAAAAAAAGCCTCGTCGTACTGTCCGAATAAAGAATGAGTGCTGATAATGATTATTGCCAATAGTGTGGTGCGCATGTTCTTGTGATTTAGTTGATGCACCAAAAATAGAGGCACATCTACCGCCAAACTACCCTTGATGAGTAAGTGTCGTAACTGGCTGAGCATTTGTAAACGCGTATTAGAAATTGACTGTCAAAAATTGTGAGTAAGAGAAAAAATGGTCAGCTTTGCGAAAAATCAGCCGTCCATGCGTATTGATATTATTTCCGTGATGCCCGAGTTATTGCGCAGTCCGTTTGAGCATTCGATCATGAAGCGTGCGCAAGACAAGGGCTTATTAGAAGTTGTCACCCATAATTTACGTGACTATGGCTTGGGCAAACACAAGCAAATTGACGACTACCAATTCGGGGGCGGCGCCGGAATGGTCATGATGTGTGAGCCATTGGCCAACTGCATTGATGACCTCATGAAGGAACGTACCTACGATGACATCATTTTTCTTACGCCTGATGGAGAACGGTATCGGCAGGCTATTGCCAATCACCTTTCTCTTAAAGAAAACCTCCTATTCATCTGTGGGCATTATAAAGGGATTGATGAACGTATCCGTGAACATTATGTGACCAGGGAAATAAGTATTGGTGACTACGTATTAAGTGGTGGCGAATTGGCTGCGGCAGTAGTGGTAGATTCTATAGGCCGGCTGCTCCCCGGAGTTTTAGGAGATGAGCAATCAGCACTGACCGATTCCTTTCAGGACGATCTACTAGCGCCCCCTGTATATACCCGTCCAGCTTCTTTTCGGGGGCAAGACATTCCAGATATCCTCCGCTCGGGAAACACCCCAAAAATTGAAGAGTGGCGCTATGAACAGGCATTGGCCCGTACCCAAGCCAGGCGGCCTGATTTACTGGATGAGGATTAGTTAGATGGTTTGTTTGTTAGATGGTTGACCTTTGACCTTTGAGCTTCCCTAAATCACGTTGACAGCGTTTTTTTTAACAAGACTAGGCGATACTAATTTGTCTGCTGAATTGATTTCTTAACAAGCCATCAACATGGTACAACACAATATTAGGCCTTTAGCGCCTCGATGGTTTGGAACCATTGTCCTTGGGGAGCAATAAGGGCACCGGTTTCCAGCATGCGGAAGATTTCCTTTTCTCTATCAGGTAGATAGGCTTTTTCGGCTGTATAAATTTTCAGTTGAACATCCGCTTTTTTAAAACTTTCCATAAGCTCTGCTGCGGGAAGGTCGCTCGTCAGATCATGGCTCGCCTGCCCTTCCATGTGTAAGCCATTGAGGATAATTTTGTCTTCGAGGCAATGAAAAGTCTTTAAATCATTGGGCGTCCGAAACTCAAGGTAGACGACCTGTTTGATAATTTTCTCAAAAACGATATCACTAAAAAGATTGAGAAGGTCTTCTGCTTTCGTTACCTCTTCTATTTTGAGTTTTTCCCAGTCTTGAGCAGTAATGGTGTTAGCAGCCAAAAACTGTACAAATTCACCCTCAAGGCCTTGTAATTCCTCCTTAGTAAGACGTCTAAACTTCATGCGTTTTTTTGCTTTTGGAGGGCAAAGATAAGGAAGAGGATGTTTAAATATGCTGAGTAAACAAACATGTTTGACATAGGTGCATAGCCCGCAAGGCGGGACCCACCCTATATCTGGTGAGTTCCAGTCCGAACACCGCACATCTTCTGCTAACCTTAGCGAAAGACACGCTTTCACACCCTCTCCTCAGTGAACTGAGAAGAGGCCTACAATGCGTTAAAAAAAACCGCTGATTTTCTCGCTGACCATGCGAGGGTAGATTCCTATGATTGGTAAACAGCATTGGTCGTGCTGCTTGTTGCAAAGATACGAAAACAAAACAATAATTGTCATTTTTTTAATTAAAAAACTTTTCAACGCTAAACAAGCATTCCTTCCACCTTTCTACAACTAGTACTTGCTCTTCAAAGAGATTCATCAACAGGATCATAAGCTCCTACTGCATTAACACCTGTCTCTGTCTGTGAGACAAAAGCTAATCATAGGTCAAATTAAACACTTTTTACTGGCAATATTCCCATCACCTAAATTGCACCAGGGGTGGTAGCCAGGCACGCTTTAGCGGGCAGACCGACGCCAGGAGGGCCGAGCGAGCAGCGAGTGGCGCACGACCCGACCCGGAGCGTTAGCGGAGGGGGTGCCCAAATAAACATTCCTCTTTTCCGAAAGTGTGTAACCAATTTCATGGTTCGTATTGAATTATCCCTGGCCTGATTCCAGAAACTCTTCAGAATATCGTAAACTTGCAGCTTTGTGCTGTTCTTAATCATTAATGACTACATTGCTATGGAACTCGTAATGCCCAATTTGGGAGATGCCAGTGTCTGGATGAGCTTTATCACACTGACTTTTCTAGAGATTGTACTTGGTATTGACAACATCATTTTCATTACTATTGCTGCCAATAAGCTTCCGGAAGAGGAACGCCCCAGGGCTACCAATATAGGCCTTGTTTTGGCTATGGTGATGAGAATTGTTTTATTGTTTGGCATTTCAGC
Organism: Lewinella cohaerens DSM 23179; assembly: GCF_000379805.1. GTDB lineage: Bacteria > Bacteroidota > Bacteroidia > Chitinophagales > Saprospiraceae > Lewinella > Lewinella cohaerens. Next base: position 61,854 of record NZ_KB903536.1, read on the forward strand.
CCTTGTAGCAATGAGTGCCTCGCTGTTTAGTATCCACACTGGCCTGATTGAAGCAGGTTTCACTGGCCAGAGCTTGATTTTAATTGCGGGTGGTGTATTTCTGTTGTATAAATCGACCAGTGAAATTCACCATAAACTGGAAGGGCACGAAGAGGAAAGTAGCGCTAAATCGGGCAAGTCAAACCTCACAAATGTAATCGTGCAGATTACCATCATCAATATTGTCTTCAGCTTTGACTCGATTCTTACTGCTGTAGGGATGACTAACGGGCTGTTTGGTGCGCTTGCAATTATGATTGCAGCCGTTGTGGTTTCCGTTCTTATTATGATGCTTTTTGCTACACCTGTGGGTAATTTCGTTAATCGCAACCCGACTATACAGATGCTTGGGCTCGCCTTTTTGATCCTTATTGGCTTTATGCTGATCGTGGAAGGCGCTCACCTGGCACACCTTTCTATTGCAGGTTCAGTGGTAGGAACGGTCCCTAAGGGATATCTCTACTTTGCAATTGCGTTCTCACTACTTGTAGAGTTTCTAAACATACGTTTGCGCAAAACAGGCGTAGACACGGTGCAACTCCACGGTGTAGAGGAGGATGCCGTCAAAGAAGGTATTCTCGAAGGCAAGGCCAAAGGATAATGCGACAAATTGATTGGTCTAAATGGGCGTTACCGGCATTGTTGCTTCTCGCTATTTTATTACGCTGGGGAACGTTCTTCCCTAGTGTGATCAATCATGATGAGACCACTTATTTCTTGATTGGCAAGGGGCTTTTAGAGGGCCAAACCTATTTGGTCGACAGCTATGACACCAAGCCTATTGGTATTTTTCTGGTTTACGCACTGATGAGTTTCCTGGGAGGAGGATCTATCTTTTTCTTGCGTTTGTTTACGGCCTTGGTGATAGGGTTGACCGCTTATTTGCTCTATCGCTTAGGAAAAAAAGCCAGTGGAAGTACAAAAGTGGCTTGGGCTGCGGGTATTAGCTACCTTTTACTCAGTTCCATTTTTAAATTCTACGGGATTTCGCCCAACACGGAATTGTTTTTCAATCCTTTCACCATAGGTGCTCTTCTCTTGGTTTGGGGAGAAGAAAGGAAAGTTTATCATTTTTTATTGGCGGGCTTATTGCTGGGTGTAGGTTTTATGATCAAGTATGTCATTGCAGCTGACGCTATGGCCATTGGACTATTTTTACTTTGGCAGGGTTGGCGAAAAGAACGCCTCTTCAAGAGTGTTTTCCAAGAATGCTTACCACTTACCTTAGTGTTCTTTCTTCCTTTAGTATTGACTTATGGCTACTATGCAAACCTTGGCCAAACGAAAGCCTTCTTGTTTTACACATTCGATGTAACCAGTCGGTACCCAGTAGAAGCTAGCTGGGGGGACCGGTTTGTATTTGCACTCGCATTTTTAGGTCGCTTTTTCCCGTTTACACTGCTGGCCATTTTTGCACTAAGGGAACCTCTTGCTAAAGATCGTATTTGGCAAGGTTTCTTAATGCTATGGCTAGCTTGCGTAACCGTTATGACCTTATTGCCAGGCAAAACGTTTGGGCATTACCAAATTCAAATGATGCCACCACTGGCTCTGTTGGCGGCTAGCTGGTTTGATCCAGAACGCAAACAACAAGCTTGGCTTCGGAAAATCCCTGCACTGTGGTCACGAGGTTTTCTCATCGCGACCTTCTTGGGCATCTCTGTTGGCCTATTTTCTTATTTCCAAAACAAGCTAGACGGCCCACGATTGGTAGCCGATATATTAAAGGAGCGGCTCGCTCCCGGAGAACTTGTTTATACGGGCAATTACCATCATATCGTTTACCATTTGTTAGGTCAAAAAAGCCTCACTCCTTATGTGCACTCTTCTCTACTATTTTATGAGCACCATGTTAATGCACTAGAGATTGACCTCTCCGAGGAAACACAGCATATTTTAGCTCAACAACCACGCTACATCTTATTAAGAACCGACCACCCTCATAATGTTTTAACTAATTCTATTTATAAACGTTATGAAATTACAGATACCCTACCGGATAAGGTCTGGTTGCTGGAACCACAAAATCACGAATGATGTCTAAAAGTCAAGCTACTGATATTTCTCTTCTTTTACTCCGCCTTGTTTTTGGTGGTTTTATGATAATCAATCATGGATGGGGTAAATTGATGAAATTATTGTCCGAAGGGCCCATCAAGTTTGGAGACCCCTTAGGAGTAGGAACTGAACTTTCACTCAGTCTTGCTGTTTTTTCAGAAGTAGCTTGCTCGGTTTTAATAATCATTGGCTTATTTACGCGTTGGGCATCTATCCCTGCTTTGTTTACCATGCTGGTAGCAGCCTTTGTTGTGCATGGTGGCGACACGATCCGTGACAAAGAATCTGCACTACTATTTGGCACTGCATATCTGGTCATTTTGCTTATGGGCCCTGGCCGATATTCACTAGATGGCTGGTGGGATCGTCGTCGAATGGTTTAGATTGAAACTCCCCCTAAGTTCTCCCCCTCTATGAAAACGATTAGCTACTTTTTTCTCATTCCTCTTGCCGTCTTGTTTGCCTGTCGCACTGACGACTCAATGCCTCTGACCAGTATACAGGTGATTCAAGGGGAAACTATGGGTACTTATTATAAAGTAAGTTACCTAGGCTCTGAAATTACAGGTTTAAAAACAAGTGTCGATTCTTTATTAGTGGCACTTAACATGGAAGTATCCACTTATATTCCAGACGCACTCATCTCTCGATTCAACCACGGAGATTTACATGCTATTGATGCTGAAACCCTACAGGGTGCTCCGCATTTTCTTGCTAACTTAGAGTTGGCACTAAAAATTGCAGAAGCTACCTCCGAGAATTTTAATCCAACGATTATGCCACTGGTCAATTACTGGGGCTTTGGATACACCTCTAAACATCCGGTGACAGCGATAGACAGTGCAAAGGTAGATTCCTTGATGACCTTTGTTGGCTTGGATAAAATTGATTACGACTCCATTATTGTCGCTCCTTCAGCCATCCAATTAGACAAAGAATATCCGGGAACTCAACTAGATTTTTCAGCCATTGCCAAAGGGTACGGTGTAGATTTAGTTGCTGCTTATCTTCGTCAACTTGGAATCAATAATTACTTTGTAGATATCGGCGGTGAAGTTGTGGCCAAAGGCAACAAGGGCAGCAATGACACCCCTTGGCGAGTAGGAATTGCAATACCTAAAGAAGATGCTGCCCCAACCGAAATGGATGTCGCAATACCTTTGATAGACCGTGCAGTCGCTACCTCAGGTAACTACCGAAATTACTATGAGGTAAATGGTCAAAAATTCAGCCACACAATCAATCCATTCACAGGCTACCCGGAACGCAGCAACCTGCTAAGTGCTTCTATTTTGGCAAAAGACTGCGCCACTGCTGACGGATTTGCTACGGCCTGTATGGTCTTAGGACTAGATGCCGCCTTTGAGTTGATCAACACGCAACCTGATTTAGAAGGTTATTTTATTTATAGCGACGATGAAGGCCTGTTGCATACTAAAGCGACAAAAGGTTTCACCTCCTTACTCCCGGAACAAGAGGCCTTTTAACTCGTGAATATATAGCCGTGACAGGCTCGCGGTATTCTTTCCAATTCTTTCTCTACCTTTGCCGGAAATCAAGCCCCTAAATGGATCTCCAACTCAGTAAAGACCTTGTTTTTTTTGATATTGAATCGACAGGTTTACACGTCATACGTGACCGCATTATTCAAATTGCGCTCATTAAATACTCCGGCAAAGGCAAACCACCTGAAGAAAGAACCTACCTGGTGAATCCGGGTATTCCTATTTCAGAAGAAGCGATGAATGTTCATGGCATCACTCCCAAGGACGTCGCACGCAAACCAAACTTCCCACAATTAGCTCAGGAGATTTTTGATTTTATCGGCAATGCTGACTTGGCAGGATACAACTCCAATCGCTTCGATGTGCCGATGCTGATGGAAGAATTTGACCGTGCAGGTTTGGAATTCAGTTTAGATCACCGTCGGTTGATCGACGTGCAACGCATTTTTTATAAAATGGAGCCACGTACACTATCTGCCGCGCTCCGTTTTTATTGCCAAAAAGAAATGGAGAACGCCCACGATGCTATGGCTGATGTTAAAGCCACCATTGATGTATTAATGGGGCAGCTTAGTATGTACGAAGGCAAAGATTATATTGACGGCGATGGTAATGTGACCCCCAACGCAATAGTTCCAGATATTAAGTCACTACACGACTTCACCAACGATACTCGTTTTGTCGACGCCACCCAAAAAATGAAGTACGATCAGCACGGAAATATCGTTTTTTCTTTTGGGAAATACAACGGACAAGTGGTAGCCGATGTCCTAAGGAAGGATAAAAATTACTACAACTGGATTGTTAATAAGGAATTCTCCAGCCAAGTAAAACAAATTGTAAAAAAAATCATGCGGGAAACGCAGCACAAATAGGCCTCACACATGCGGATCGTCCTCTTTCTTTTGATAGTGTTTTGTTTTACCGGATGTTATGAACCTACTCCGGGTTGTTTAGATACTCGTGCTACTAACTTCGACCTGGACGCCGATGAAGCTTGCCCTGATTGTTGCACCTTTCCCCAACTCCGAGTTCGTTTCAACAATGTTTGGACTTACCAAGACACCGTCATATCGTTGCGGCTTGACACTTTTTTCCATGATGTAAACGGCAACCCTTTCCGTCTCCAGAGAATTCGCTTTTATTGGTCTGATTTGCAATTAAATCTGAGTGATGGAACAGCATTAGAAATTACCGACTCCCTAGATATCAGTATTGCCAATGGCTCGGATACCAGCATGATCTACGTTCGGGACGACTACTTACTTGCGGATATTGATCGTGCTACCCGTAATATAACACTAGAATCTATCGAGACCAGTGGAGTGCTAGCAAGTTTAAGCGCCACCTTTGGCATTAAAGAGCCTGTCAATAGTGCAGTAACCACTTCTGTTTCCACCAGCCACCCTTTAGCCCCTCAATCAGGCCAGATGAACCTAGGCGCTACAGCTGGGTACATCTTTGCCAAGATTGAATATTTTCAGGATACGACCTCTATTGATACTATTCCACGAATCATCAATATCTTCGGTTCTGATTTTCTTAAGGAGCTTCAGCTAGACCTTCCAACCCCAACTACTTTCATTGAAGGCTTTGATCCTATACTTGTTATCGAAAACGATGTCTCTCGCTGGTTTNCAGGAATTGACGTCAGGCAAACAGACACCATTGCNCTAAAAAATCAATTTGTCGATAACCTTACACAATCCTTCACCTTTTTAGAAGTTTTAGCGCAGTAGCACCCTTAACTTTGATGGACTTTATTTGTTATAGTATATAGGAAGAATTCTAAATAATTCCTTCTCAATACTATTTATTGATTCCCTCAAAAGCCTTTACCATGCGTCAACTATTCTTACTTCTTTTATCAGCAAGCCTTGTTTTCTCTGCCTGTGACCCTGATGAAGAAGAAGCCCGCGGAAGCCTCGATTTAACCTTTAAAGCCACCTACCAGGATGAACCACTGGTAATGTTTGATCAGGTGTACACCTATCCCGATGGAAGCCCTTTAAAGTTTCAGCTTTTTAATTACTACGTTTCCGATATTACCTTGATCAAGGACGATAATTCCGAAGGGGTACTTTTATCTGAAGTTGAGCTTATTAATTATGAAGAGGTGTACGATAACGCTACAGCTGAACAAGGTATCCAGCTCAATTTTGACGATTTAGAACCCGGTGTATATACGGGTATCAAAATCGGCTTAGGCCTAACTGGAGAACTTAATGCCACCCAGCCTGGTGATTATGCAGCTGACCATCCATTAAGTCAAAATTTTTGGTCCTGGGCAAGAGGGTATGTTTTTGCCAAGATCGAAGCTCGTGCTGACCGTGATGGTGACGGCCAATTTTCTGACCCACTTACCTATCATATCGGGGAAGACGAATTGTTTACGACCCTAACCATGAGTAAGCCATTAATTATCCAGAAAGATAATCCGGCGAACATGACTTTTTCTGTAGATGTATACGACATCCTATCCCGAGACGGCAACTATTTGGATATCAGCGCCCAGGAAAATACACAGGACCACACCAACAATATTGCTATCTATGGTTGGTTATGGGAAAACCTCAACAACTCCTTCAAATTAAATAATTAATTTTATTTAATTTTGAAAACAAACAAAAAAAACTTAGTTTTGTTTCGTCTTGGTAGTTTGACAAACTACCAAGACGATCATAGGCAAGTAACTCCTCCTGTCAGAGGAACATTCATCGGAGTTTTTTTAGCGTATTGCATGGCTGTTCTGTTTCACAGAACAGATGATGACGCCTGCCCTTTTGCGAAGGATGCAGAAGGAGCAGTTCTGGCGGTCCGGTCAGCTGGGTGGGTCCCTCCCACAAGAGGGTGCTACGCCCCCTCCACTCCTGCCACTACAAACGCCCCCTCTCCAGGATTCCTTAAAGTTTTGTTTAGCTTACTTCAAATCAAGTGGCGTTTTTCTTCCCCGCATCTACATTTCCAATTTCAAACGCCGAGCTTTTCCTTGTTGTTAGGTGTTCTGATCGTTGGACTATTTAACGCTTGCACGTCAAAGCCTACTCCTTTTCCCACGCCTTCCCCTGAAGGCTTCGTTGAAATGGAAATCCCATCTGACAATCCACTTACCTACGAGGGGGTAACCTTAGGTAGAGCGCTCTTTTTCGACCCCATCCTTTCCCTCGATAGCACTATTAGTTGTGCCAGTTGTCATAACCCCGCATTGGCTTTTACCGACGGGAGAGCCATTAGCAATGGTATTGCCGGAAGAACTGGACAACGCTCAGCTCCCAGCCTCCTTAACATAGGCTATCATTACAAAGGCGTTTTTTGGGACGGCCGAAGCCCTAGCCTTGAAGAACAAGCACTTCATCCATTAAATGACAGCCTGGAGATGGGCAATCACTGGGAGATAATACAAGAGCGTCTACTGCTACACCCTGATTATTCGAAACTTTTCAGGCTTGCTTTTCCAGACGCCAGCATGAACAAAGCAACCACGGCTAAGGCACTCGCACAATTTCAGCGTACCCTAATTAGTACAGATAGTAAGTTTGACCGAGTACAAAGAGGTGAAACACAGTTTACACCACAAGAACAGAGAGGATGGACCATCTTCTTCGATGCAGGCTATCCCGATGTTCCAATGGCAGAATGTAGCCACTGCCATACTGACCCCCTGTTTACCAACCTTAATTTTGCAAACAATGGCTTGAATGAAAGCCTTTCTCTTGATGATTTCCCAGATGAAGGCCTTGGTCGAATTAGCGGAAACAAGTTTGATAATGGGAAATTCCGGGTTCCAACCTTAAGAAATATTCTCCTAACTGCTCCTTATATGCACGATGGAAGGCTCGAGTCCATCGAAGAGGTTATCCAACATTATAATGAAGGAGGTCTATATGCTGAAAATCTAGATCCTAATGTTAGACCTTTGCACCTTAGTGACAAAGATCAGCAAGATTTAATCGCATTTTTACAAACTTTGACCGACTCCTCTGCCTTAACTAATCCAATGTACTATCCTGCTAAAAAATAGCCCAACCATGAATCATACCTTTAAATTCCTTGTGCTAAGTGCCTTTTTCGCCTGCTGTTCTCTTATGGCTTCTTGCGATGATGACGAAATGCCTGATTGTGATGATTGTACCGACGAACTAATCACTGGTCCATACGCACCTACTTCTTATGAACTCGATTTCCCTTCTTTTCTTGGGCAACCTAATATTCCTTCCGACAATCCAATGACCGAGCAAGGTATCCTTCTTGGGAGAATGTTGTTCTTTGACCCTATCCTTTCTGCCGATAGCACAATGGGGTGTTTTAGTTGCCATTTCCCAGAGCAAAGCTTTACTGATGGGTTGGCTAAAAGCGTAGGTATCCAAGGCATTCCTACTCCGCGTAGTTCAATGAGCTTGGCCAATTTGGTATTTATGGAAAAAGATTTTTTCTGGGATGGCCGTTCTGCCAGCTTGGAAGATCAAGCATTCCTTCCCATCGAAGCACACGATGAATTAAACGACAGCTGGGAAAATGTTGAATTAAAACTACAACGCCACAATGATTACCCCTCTCTCTTTAGAGCTGCCTTTGGTATTGAACGTAAATCCGAAATCACACGTGACTTGGCCGTAAAAGCCTTAGCCCAATTTGAACGGACACTGATCAGCGGTAATAGTAAATACGACAAGGTTGTTTGGTTCAATGACCTTTCACAAGAATTTACCGAAGAAGAACAACAAGGTCTAGAGCTTTTTGAAGTAGAGACTGCGATAACTTTAGAACACCCAGGTTGTACACACTGCCACAGTGGGCCTAATTTCACCGATAATAAATTCCACAATAATGGATTGGATGATGTACCATCTTTAGCAGACTTTACAGATTTGGGAAGAGGAGCTGTTAATGGAGTTTTTTTTGATAACGGCACATTCCGCACCCCCTCCTTAAGAAACATTGCCCTCACTGCTCCTTATATGCATGATGGAAGGTTCGAAACCCTGGAACAAGTCTTAGATCACTATGCTCAAGGCGGACATGGTGTAGAAAACGAAGATCCCAACATCAGGCCTTTTGACCTCACCGAGGAAGAGAAACAAGCTTTAATAGCCTTTTTACACACCCTCACAGACACCTCGTTTATCAATAATCCAAATCACCAAAACCCATTTTAATACCTGACAAAAGCAAGGCCATTCTTTTTCTTAACAAAAAACGAGTTTTTTTCATTCAGAAACAGCGCCTCAAGAGGTTAAAATAGTTCACAATCAATCAATATAAAAACCTAACCAACAACAAGTTAAAACCCAAAATAGCATTAAAAAAAATCACAAATAACGTTTTTTGTCTTTGTCCTAGGCGTTATTTATCCTCATTATTGTAATGTCAAACAAAGGAAACGTTGATAAACGAATCAACTTTCAAACTTGGAAAAGTATTTGGGATATTAATTTGTGAGTAGTAAGTCAGATGAAAGGGATTAAATCTGACTTACTACACCAAATTCCAAATCAGACACCCACACTAAGAGAATACCAAAGATAAAAAACAGTTTCGACTGTTATATATTCGCAAATGTTCATGGGATTATAAGTATTTGAGTCGTATCACCTGGGGAGAGTGATGCGACTCACTTTTTCCCTCGCGAAACTTTTCTCCCCTTGATTTTGTTTGTTTTGTAGAGATCACAATAAAATAGATCTTTTTGCAGTTTTAATACTGCTTTCAGCAACTATTCCACACACTACATTATCTACTAAAAAACGCTCTTTGCTAAAAAAGCAAGGATGACACGAAACTATTTCGTGCGCTAAAATATATGGCTGCCAAGCCTTAAAAATCATGGGATTATAATTTGTTATTAGCAGGTCGTGTTGTCTTTGACAGCACGACTCTTTTGTTTTAATCCATATTATAATTTTTTTTATTGTGACAAATACGTTGAATAGTCGTCAAATTTTTTGTTAATTTGTGGCTACATGGAACAGCGTGAGTTGTCTCATCTTCCCCACCGTTATTTTTCCCTTACCTACTTGCCTCCGGCTTAGTCGGAGTTTTTGTGCTTACATTTTTAACTGGCAGTTGCGAACAGCTGCCCTTATCACTGATGTTACTCATCAGAAGGTTGGAGTATTTAAAAAATAAATCATTAATCTACCATGACTAAACAGCTACCCTGGAAACAAGCTTCATCAAGCTTACTGCCCATCTGGATGCTTCTTTTAGCGCTTTGCCTGGGCGGAAGCACTTCCCTGCACGCACAATTGCAAGTATCTTTTTCTGTTACCGACGCTTATTGTTTCGGGCTGCCCAACGGCAGTGTAACCGCTACTGCTAGTGGCGGAGTTCCCGAATACTCCTATCAATGGAGTAACGGCGATACTGGTGCTACTATTAATGGCCTTGCAGCTGGCACTTACTTTGTAACCGTAACAGACGCCGCTGCTCAATCTATCGTTAACAGTGTAGTTGTAAATCAGCCTACTCAGGTGACAGCAACACTCACCGCTGACGATCTTTGTAGTGATCCCTTTACAATTACTGCCAACCCCGTAGGAGGTATTCCACCTTATACTTACAATTGGAGTACTGGTGCCATGACTCAAACGATCACGAATGTGACCAGTGGGCAATATTGTGTAACCATCGTAGACAGTCACTTATGTGGCCCGGTTACTTGTATTACCGTCGACGTCAACCCGCCATCAGTAAGTGTTAATACTGGCAGTGTTACCTGTCCAGGAGGAAACGATGGCTCTCTTACTGCATTTCCATCCAATGGTCAACCTCCATATACTTATGCTTGGAGCAATGGTGCTAGCGGACAAACTATTTTCGGCCTAAGTGGTGGCTCGTACACTGTTACTCTTACAGATGCCAATGGGTGTACAGACACTGCAAGTGGTTTTGTCAATCAACCGCCTCCTATCGTTATTAACCTTACGGGTAATAACCCCAACTGTCTTGGAGATACCAATGGTAGCGTTACCTCTTCCATCAGTGGAGGCACTCCCCCTTATAGCCTTTCATGGAATACAGGAGCAAATACGCCAAACCTATTCAACCTAAGTGCTGGCACTTATATCCTAACTGTTGTTGATAACAATGGCTGTGTACAAACTGCCGCCATTAATTTAACCAACAACTCAAATCTTACCCTGGGAGGCCTTGGAACACCAGAAACCTGTCCAGATGCCGATGATGGATTTGCTACTGCCAATCCGCAAGGTGGAGTAATGCCTTACGTTTACCAATGGAGTAACGGTGCTACCCAACAAGTAGTAATGAATGCCGCTCCTGGTAATTACACAGTTACAGTTACTGATGCTGCTGGCTGTGTAGCTACAACCGTTGTGAATGTACCTGAAGCGCCTGCTTTTACAGTAGTTGCCGCAGGTAACAATCCTAATACTTGTGGTGTGAACAATGGTTCTGCTACAGCTATTATAACTCAAGGTACTGGCCCTTTCACTTTTATCTGGAATACAGGAGCTAACACTCAAACGATTAGCAACCTCGGAGCTGGCACTTATTCCGTAACAGTAAGCAACGGAAACGGCTGTCTTACATCGGCAAGTACCACCCTGGTAGCTCCTCCCGATGTATTTGTAAATATAACAGGTACGCAAATTTTATGTCCAGGCAGTACGGCTGGCACAGCCACGGCTTTTGTCACTGGCGGCACCGCTCCTTTCAACTTCAACTGGAGTACTGGCGCGACTGGCCCTACTGTTAGCGGACTAAGCGCTGGCAGTTATTCTGTCATCGTTACCGACGCTAATGGCTGTACGGATATTGCTTCTATTACCATCCTACAATCACCAGGTGTAACTTTCACCTTAACAGGAACAAATACTGTTTGTGGAGCTGGTAACACTGGCTCTGCTTTTGCTACACCTACCAGTGGTACGCCTCCCTTCTCTTTCCTTTGGAGTACTGGCGCAACTTCTGCTGGTATCAGCGGACTAACAGAAGGAACTTATACCGTTACGGTAACAGATGCTACTGGCTGTTCTGATACCCAATCTATTTTCATCAACGTTATTGATGATCTTGCTGTAACTGTTACCGGATCAGGCGTGCTTTGTGCAGGAGAGAATACAGGATCAGCTACTGCTATACCTACTGGAGGCGATGCACCTTATTCTTTTGCCTGGAGCAATGGTGCCAATACGCAAATGATCAATGACCTTACTGCTGGTCTTTACACCGTTGTCATTACGGATGCCAACGGATGTACAGCACAAAACTCTTTCACCGTTACTGCACCACCTGCGCTACAGGTTAGCATTCAGGCGACTAACCCGGAAAACTGTTTCGGAGCATCTGACGCTTCCCTTACTGCTACAGCAACGGGCGGTACTCCTGGCTATAGCTACGCATGGAGCACTGGTGAAACTGGTGCAACCATCACCGGGCTTCCAGCAGGAACTTATACCGTTACAGCTACAGATGTCAATGAATGTGAAGCTGTCGCAAGCATTACCATCACCGAGGCCCAGGAAATCGACGTTCTCATCACTGGTGAGACAATTGTTTGTGGAGCGGAAGATTCCGGTTTTGCCGGAACCATCGTTACCGGTGGTGTTGGCCCATTCACTTATAACTGGAGTACTGGTGCAACTACCGAAAACGTCACTAACCTTGTTAGTGGCACCTATTCTGTTACCGTAACAGACGCTAATGGTTGTACCGGAGAAGCAAGCATTACAATCACCGTTATCAGTGACTTTGGTGTCAACTTGATTCCTCGTGATGCGCTTTGCTTTGGAGATAACAACGGGAGTGTTTTAGCAATTACTTCTGGTGGTTCTATGCCATATACTTACCTATGGAGCAACGGACAAACATCAGACGAGATTACTGGTCTTGTTGCTGGCACCTACAGCGTAACTGTTACAGAAGCCAACGGCTGTGTAGTAGAAACGAATGTTACTGTAGGTCAACCTCAAGTACTCACTGCTGTAGCCAATGGCAATGACCCTGCCTGTCCTGGTGACAGCAATGGATCAGCTACTGTTACGGGCAATGGAGGTACTCCTCCTTATCTATACAATTGGAGTAATGGTGGTATCACAAGTACTATCAATAATTTAGCTGCTGGAGCCTATACGGTAACCGTCACCGACGCAAACCTTTGTACAACGGTAGCTAGTGTCACCCTTAGTGACCCACCAGCCCTCAACGTAAACGTTACAGCTCCTACCATTACTTGTGGCGGTACAGCTACCGGTACAGCTACCGCAATTGTAGCTGGAGGAACTGGCATGTACACTTATTTGTGGAGTGACGGTCAAACGACACAGTCGGCAGTCAACTTAATTGCTGGCTCCTATAGTTTAACCGTTACGGATGCCAATGGCTGTTCAGAAGTGGTTTCTGCTATCATCGTAAGTGAACTTCCTGCCATTAACATTGACTTCAATGTAACTAACCTTGAATGTACAACTGCCCCTGTAGGTGCAGTTACGGCAAGTGCGAGTAACGGCACAGCTCCTTATACTTTTACATGGAGTAACGGCCAGAATGGCCCTACCATTACCAACCTTACGGCAGGTACGTACACTGTGACCGTAACTGACGCCAGTGGCTGTGAGGCCATTCGCAGTGCTGAAGTTACCCAAACAGCAGGCTTTACGGCAGACGTCATTGGCACAATGGTAACTTGTTTTGGTGATAATGACGGCACAGCCAATGTTGTTACCACCGGGGGACAAGCTCCTTTCGCCTACAACTGGGACAATGGTGGAACAACACAAATGATCACCGATTTGGCTCCAGGCACATATTCTGTAACCGTGATTGATGCTAACGAATGTTCTGCAACAGCTAGTATCATCATTACAGAGCCTACTCTATTGGTAGCTAACGTCAACGGCGTAAACCTAGACTGTGCTGGTGATGCCGACGGTAGCGCAACAGCTACACCAAGTGGTGGAACAGCTCCTTACATTTACGCATGGAGTAATGGCCAAACCAGCCAAACCATCAGTGGTCTTTCTGGTGGCAATTACGATGTTACGGTTACTGATGCCAATGGCTGTCAGGCGACCAATAGCATCATGATCACAGAACCAACACCTTTGGTGGTAAATGTGACCCAAAACAGTGGAACCTGTAGCAATGTTAACCAAGGAATTTTGGTAGCGAATGTTTCTGGTGGCACAACTGCTTACACCTACCTATGGAGTAATGGTGCAACAACCGCTACTGTTTCCAACCTAGCCCCTGGCACCTACGGCGTAACCGTCACCGATGCTAATGGCTGTGAGCAAACAGCTTTTGCGGCTGTAACAACCTTCCCTGCACCTTCTTGTTCTGTGACGGAAGTACAAGCTTCTACGCTCGGAGACAATGGTATTTTGATGGTAGATGTTTCTAGTGGTACGGCTCCTTTTACCTATAGCTGGAGTAACGGTGCAACGACACAAACGATCACTGATCTGGCTCCTGGCACCTACGACGTAACCGTCACCGATGCCAATGGTTGTCAAACGACTTGTTCTGCTACGCTAGAAGCCCTAGCTGGTATAGGTAACTACGTATGGGAAGACATTGACCACGACGGTCAGCAAGACGATAACGAACCTGCTGTTCCCGGAGTAACAGTTAACCTTAAAGATGAAAACGGTGTAGTCATTGCTACGACTGTTACCAACGACGATGGCGAGTATTACTTCCTTGGTCTTGACCCAGGTAGCTACTCTATCCAATTCGTTATTCCTGACGGTTTCGACTATACGGCTTCTGACCAAGGAGATGACGCGCTAGACAGCGACATCGTGCCTGGCATGAACGGCATGACTGGTGTCTACGTTCTTGATCCCGGAGAGATTGACCTTACTGTTGATGGCGGTATCTACGTTCCACCTAATGGTGTAATTGGTGATCCTTGTCAGTGTCTTAACAACTCTACGAACGAAGATAATGGTCAATTTACAGAGACCTTTACCGTTTATAGTTACCCGAATGAAACCTGGACCATTATTGATGGTGCGGGGATGTACGAAGCAATCAATGGAGAACCTCCAGTAGCTCCTGTACTCATTACCTACCCACAGGTGATGACCGAAGTAGAGCCAGGTGTTTATGAATTCACCTTCCGTTTGGTAGATGAGATCACTTACTCTGTGGTTACCACTAATGACTTCGATACGCTATCTATCACCAATACTTGTGAGTACCCGACCCTAAACATCAACGAGTTGCCACCAACTACTTTGTGTTTGGCAGACCCTCCAATTGAGTTGGGAGCGAATCCGAATGTTCCGGGCAATATGATCTTTACCATTAATGGTGTAATCAGTACAACGATCGACCCTATCGCTCTCAGTACTGGAAGCTACGAATTGATATCCACCTTGATCCCGCTTGACCCAGAGGAATGTGAAGCTACTGTGATTACTCAGTTTGACATTACCGAAGACTGTTTGGCAACTGTTGGTGATCGCGTTTGGCTTGACCTCGACTGTGACGGTATTCAAGGCGGTGGAGAACCAGGTGTTCCTGGCGTAGAAGTGACTATCACTGGTACTGCCGAATTCCTGGATCCTAACGTAAACATGACCACCTTTACTGATGCTAATGGTAACTACAGCTTTACGGTGCCTCCTGGTAACTACAAGATTACCTTTGGTGCTGTACCTGGCTATGAGCCAACAGCTCCTAATCAAGGTGGTAACGACGAAGTGGACAGCGATGTGAATCCGGCAACTTTAATGACCGAATTTTTCCATCTCGATCCGTACGAAACGAACCTCAGCTTTGACTTTGGCCTTTGTCCTGAGTGTGTGAACATCACTCACCCTGGTGCAATTGGTTACGACCAGTACCTCTGTGCTCCTGGTAATGACCCTGAAGCTTTTGTTTCCCTATCAGAAGCTACTGGTGGTGATGGACCTATTGAGTATATGTGGATGTATACCAATGGTTTACCTGGTACTCCAATCCAGTATTGGACACCAATTGACAACTCCAACTCGCCAACCTACGATCCAGGACCGGTATTTTATACAACGTATTTTGCTCGTTGTGCACGAACAGAGAATTGTGGTCCTTTCCTTGAATCTAACATTCTTGTCGTTGAAGTTGGTGACGAAACAGAAGCCATCATCAATGGTCCTGGTTTAGTATGTTGGAATGAGCCAACAACTTTCGTTGCGGAAGACTTGGAGACGGGTTCTCAAGTTACCTGGAACTTCACCGGAGGTGCAACACCTGCAACCGTAAATGGCCCAAGTGCTACGGTTACCTGGAGCAATGTTGGTATTTTCCAAGTAGAGCTTATTGTAACCCACGAAGGTTGTACAGCCTACGCTTACAAGACCATTACCATCACTACTTCGCCTACAACTTGTAGCCAAGGATTAGTGATTGATACGGAAATAATGAACCCTGATGCAGGTGATGTTATGGTATCATGGGAAATGAACGCCAATATTCCTGGTTTGCAATACCACATAGAGCACTCCAATAATGGTGTAGATTTTGAACGGATTTCTACAGTTACAGAGCCTATGCGTCAGCTCAATGGCGTCCTGTTCTTCGAACATTACAGCCAAGCTCCTAAGCGTGGAATTAACTACTACCGCGTAGAAGTAGAAGACGAATTCAGTAATACGGTTTATTCCAATACGGAAGAAGTTGTTCTATTTACAGATTCCAAAATTGCCATGCTCTACCCTAACCCTGTAGAGGATGTACTGAATTTGGAAATCTTTGAAACATTCGATGCACAAGATGTTCTACTGGAAATCTTTGCCGTAAGCGGTAAGAAGATGGCAAGTATTGAAGTAACGAATGGTCAGCAACAACTGCAACTCGACTTCAGCGACTACCCAGCCGGTGCGTACCTTGTACGCCTGCGTCTTGGAGAAACAGATATCCGTACCATGAAAGTCATTAAGCGGAAATAATACCCTCTCTTCTTAGAAAGGAAAAGTGATTAAGCCGCCTCTGTAATTACGGAGGCGGCTTTTTTTATTACTAAACAGTAACAAAGATCACTCTAAAAGAAGAAGCTGACTATTAATTTTGCGCAATACTTACCGCTTCATTACAAAGAAAGGTCAAGTACTATGTACCTTTGCACCCCCAAAGTAGAAGGAATGATTAAGACAGACATACTTATTATTGGCGCTGGCCCCGTAGGTTTATTTACCGTATTTGAAGCTGGGCTACTGAAACTTAAATGCCATCTCGTTGATGCTTTACCTCAGGTAGGCGGGCAATTATCGGAGATTTATCCGAAAAAACCGATCTACGACATACCCGGCTTCCCCTCTATTTTAGCAGGTGAACTGGTGGACAATCTGATGGAGCAAATCGCTCCCTTCAAGCCAGGTTTCACCTTAGGCGAACGCGCCGAAAAGATTGAAAAAGTAGGCGATAAGATGTATCGGGTCACTACCAGCAGAGGTACACAAATCGAAGCACCAGTCATCACCATCGCTGGTGGGCTTGGCTCCTTTGAGCCCCGCAAGCCGCCTATGGACAACTTGGAACTGTTTGAAGACAAAGGTGTGGAATACATCATTCGTGACCCAGAACTTTACCGCGACAAGCGAGTAGTGATTGCCGGAGGTGGTGATTCTGCCCTAGATTGGACCATCTTTCTGGCAGATCTCGCGGAAGAAGTCACACTGATTCATCGCCGCACAGAATTTCGTGGAGCACTGGACAGTGTAGAGAAAGTACATGACCTTGCACAAGCAGGAAAAATTTCATTGCTCACCAATGCACAGGCAATAGGGTTACGTGGTAATGGTCAATTGACGGATGTGGTCATCAAGCATAAAGAGCAAGGAGAGTTGGTCAAAGCTACCGATCACTTTATCCCTTTATTTGGTTTATCACCAAAAATTGGCCCCATTGGAGACTGGGGGCTCACTGTTGAAAAGAATGCTATCGTCGTCAATACAGAGGACTACAGCACCGGGGTTCCGGGCATTTATGCCGTAGGTGATATCAATACTTATACGGGGAAATTGAAATTAATCCTTTGTGGTTTTCACGAAGGAACCCTCGCTGTACAATCAGCTTTTAAATACATTTACCCTGATCAGAAGCTGAGCTTTAAATACACGACGGTAAATGGCGTGAATGGGTTTTAGGAACGGTTCACAAATAAACCTACTCTCTTGAGTAATTCTTTTGCAGCTACTCTGCGTTACCAAAATACTCATTATGCTATGGCATAACTCCGTTTTTGGCACCTTCAATTAGCAACAAAATAACCGACTCTAGAAAGCAGGTTTATTTATGTACAGTTCCTTAGTTTTCTGATTACATCATTTTTTTACCACATAGGTGCTGTGGTAAAAAACGCTTAAAACGTTACTTCTACTTCCATTTCTTCCTCGCCTCGCAAGATTTTCACGTTCGTAGACTCGCCTTTTTTGAACTTGGCGAGGCCTTCCATGTAGTCGTAAATATCCTTTACTTCTACATCTCCGATTTGCATAATAACATCACCGCCTTTCAAGCCTGCTACCTGACCTGGGCGGCCCTCAATAGCGCTATCGATGCGCATTCCGGTGCCTCCGTAGACATAGTCAGGCATTACTCCCAGCGTTACCTTGAAACTAGCTGCAGAACGCCCATTGGCTTCATTTTTCGTTTCCGTAAACTCAAGGCGACCTTCGCTATCCAGTTTTTCGATCAAGGCTAGCATGTAATCACTGATAGACAATATCCCCGAATAATTGATTGTAGCAGGGTCATCAGCAGGTTTATGGTAGTCGCTGTGCTGACCAGAAAAGAAGTGCAGTACGGGAATATTTTGTAAGTAAAAAGAGGTATGATCAGAAGCACCTACTCCCGATTCAGTAGTCTTGATACTGATACCTCCCACTTTTACTTTCTCCAAAGCAGGGGTAAGCGATGGAGACGTTCCCACACCATTAACTACCATAACTTTCTCTTCATTCAACCGGCCCACCATATCCATATTCAGCATATAGTTGACCGTACCAAGATCAATGGTAGGAGAAGCTACCCACTTTTTGGAGCCTACCAGCCCCAGCTCTTCCCCGGAAAAGCCCATAAAAAGGTAATTATTATTTTCTGCGGCGCTGTTATCTTTCAAGCTACTTGCAATGTAAAGAAGGGCAGCAATCCCGCTAGCGTTATCATCAGCACCATTATGAATGGCAGGCTCACCAGCATGTAGAGAACCAAATTCCCCATACCCTAGGTGATCATAATGCGCTCCGATAACAACAGTATTTTCAGCACCATTATCAAGATATGCGACTACGTTGCGGCCAATTCTTTCTTCCCCGGTTTCTGCGTGAGGGTTAGACTTGTAGGTCAACTCAAACTCGTGGTACCAACTGCCGTTATCCCCTTTAGGCTCCAAACCTATTTGTGCAAACCGCCAGGCAATGTATTCGGCTGCCATAATCTCGCCTTTTAATCCTGTCTCCCGGCCTTCTAGGTAATCAGAAGCGAGGTAAACAACATCGACCTGAGCTTGCTGTAGTGGGATATTAACCTGAGCAGCAGCAGTCACCGCAATGGACATCGTAATTGTCCAAAAAATACCTTTAAGCATAGTTTCCTGTTTTTGTGGCCACAAAGATCAACCTTTCGTACAAAAAATGGAAATACGCTTAGTAATAATAGTTTCAAAAACTATTGAGCTAGCCCAGCTTAGAAATATATTCCATCACCAGGGCTTTACGTCGGACACTCACAGGAACCTTTGTTCCTTCACTCAAAAGCAGGTAGCCACCGTCCGTTTTGATAAAATCAGTAATAAACAATGGATTTACTAAATGAGACTGGTGTACCCGGAGAAAGCCATGTTCCTCCAATAAATCGGTGAAACTTTTTAAGGTTTTACCGACCAGAATAGGCTTTTGTTTGGAGAGGTGAAAATTGGTATAATTGCTTTCAGCTTCCAATCGAATAATCTCTTTGATTTCTACTAGCTGAATGCGATCTTGGGCATGCAGGGCCAACCTTTGAGGTAAAGAAGGGCCAGTTTTACCTGCCAGCTGCAATAATTGCCGTTGAGGTTGCTGCCTACCTAATTGCTGTTCGGCCTTCATTACCGCCTCTTTTAATAATTCAGGGTCTATAGGTTTCAATAAGTAGTCTATCGCTGCATACCGGAAGGCACGAATCGCTTGATCATTTAAGCCCGTAGTAAAAATGACATTCCCCGGCCATTCGCCCATAATATCCAGGAGGTCGAATCCGGTACCATCGGGGAGTTCAATGTCTAGAAAAAGAAGGTCGGGCTGTAGTTGCCTGAGGAGCTTAGCCCCCTGAACAACGGTATCGGCCGAAGCTAACACCTCCACTTCCGGACAGTGGGCTTGTAAATATTGCCGCAATTGCTTTTCTGCTGCTGGCTGGTCTTCAATTATTATTGCTGTCAACATAAGCGAAAGATAACAACTTTGAAAGTTAAGAAAGCCGTCTTTTCCCTAATATATGTGAGTAATTCCAACAAAATTAGCTTTCTTTCGTACACCATCATAATCAATCCATTTCCTTTATGGGCCTTCCTTTGAGGTCGTCATTAAATCGGCAAATTCTATCCTGGCTATTAATTGCGCTTGGCGCGCTCGGAAGTTATCTCCTTGCACGGCAATACTTGCCTGTCCTATTTTGGTTTTCAGGTCATTTACTTAGCCTCCTTAGTATACCTCTACTCGACAAGCCTCTTAAGGGCGAGGAGAAAAAATGGAAAAAAACAATCCCTGTGTTTATTGCTGGAGGCGCACTACTGGCCCTTCTTGTTGCAACACAATGGGTCACTCGGGCGTCTACAGGGTGGCGGGGCTTTCTCCACCTCACGGATTTACCGCTCACCGTATGGGGTAATATCCTATCCCTGATTCCTTTGACCCTCGGCATTTGGCTATTGAGCTTACGAAAAATCCAACTATTACAAGGGTATTTTCCAGATCGGCGGGTACGATTATTATTGTTGATAGGTGCTAGTTTGTCGATAGCTCTGGTGGCTTACCTTCTTCCATTAGAGATGCAATTCCTGCCTCTTTTCCTAAGCCTGATCATCTACCTTATCACACTCGACATTTACCTGGAAAACGACCGTACCAGTATGACCTGGTTATTGGTTTGGCTATTACTCATCAGTTTATTACTGGCTGCGTTTTCTTATCAACGCAGTCTTAGTATTGATCAACAAACCCATGAAGCTATTGCCCATGATATTGTTCGAACAGGAGCGCCTGATTCCACCCGACAATATCATCTAGAATTTCAATGGGATACCCTCTCCCCTACTTCTGCACCAGCCTTATTGCCCAATGAATTACGGAATATCCCCACAGGAACCGGCCAATTACACAGTACCAAAGAAAGAAATGACTGGGTTTACCGCCAGCAAAATGGACAAGACTATGTCATTGTGGGAAGGAAAGCAGCAGGTTTTCGCCCTCCCTTGGCTTTAACTTCAGTGCTCTTCCTGTTCGGGCTCACTTACTGCCTCTGTTTACGTGGTTTTACCTGGTGGTTGGGATATCCTTTTAAAAAATGGCTATTACCTCTTTTTGGGCCAAGCTCTCTCAAGGTAAGAGTACAGTTGTCTTTCTTTGTAATAGCACTGGTCGCACTCGTTCTCGTAGCTTGGTTTACCATTGACTTTTTCAAAGACCAACCAGAGTTTTTGAGCAGTTGGTTAGAACAGCTGCTGAGCTTGTATATTTTTCTTCTATTAATTGCGGGTGCGCTGGGAATAATTCTGGCCAACAGCATCAGTGACCCTATCGTACAAATAGGCAAAAAATTAGGAGATACCAGGCTGCAAAACAATGAACCTCTACAGTGGCCTCGCGAAGATGAAATAGGGAAATTGGTAGCTAATTACAATCAAATGATTGTCGATCTCGACAAGAGCGCTGCTAAATTGGCGGCAACAGAGAGAGAAAGCGCCTGGCGAGAGATGGCCAAGCAAGTTGCCCATGAAATAAAGAACCCGCTTACGCCAATGAAGCTTCAGTTGCAGCAGCTTTTACGCTTGGAGAAAGAAGATCCCGAAAGAGCACGGGAATGGAGTAAAAGGATTGCCGGTTCGATCATTGAACAGATCGACGGTCTGGCGCTTATCGCTACGGAATTTAGCAGCTTTGCCCGTCTTCCCGAAGCCAACGCTACCACTTTTGATCTCTCCACACTGGTGCAATCGGCCTACGATCTTCACTCGGCAGGTAAAACCAGCGGCCAACTTTCGCTAAACCTGCCTGAAGCACCAGCCATGATACATGCAGATAGAGATCAATTACTGAGGGTCCTCAACAACTTGATCAGAAATGCAGATCAGGCCCTTCACGACCAGCAAGCACCACATATTGATATCCGGTTGGAAGCTTTGGGTGATTTCCACCAATTAACGATAACAGATAACGGGACGGGGATCCCTCTACATATCCAATCAAAAATATTCCAACCCAACTTCACCACCAAATCGTCAGGTATGGGATTAGGACTAGCCATGTGCAAAGCCATCGTTGAGCAAGCCGAAGGGATGATTGATTTTGATACAAAAATTGGCGAAGGGACCGTTTTCAAAGTAACTTTACCTAAGGTTATTAATAGCTAAACTTCTACACTACCACATAGCATTCACTCCCCTATTCGGTGGCCGAAAACGGTGGTTGATAGAGATAAAGAAACAAAATCTTCTTTTCTATCTTTGAGACATCTTTGGTTAATTATTTGCTATGCACAATCTATATTTCCTAGCGGAAATGTTCTTATTCAGCCTATTATTACAACCAATAGTAGCGCTTTCTCAAGCAGGGAACTTCGGTCTCATTGATACAACAGGCCAAGTCGTTATTCCATTTGAGTATACTTCTCTCAGCCATCCATTCGATAACAGGGTCGTTGCTTATAAAGATGGTCTTACAGGTGTTTTTGATACGCAAGGAACACTCATCATTCCTTTCGACACTCCCCATATCTCCAGCTTTGACCAAAGCATGGCAATCTATTCTATTGGGCAAGAATGTGGCTACATAGACACCATTGGTACCATTAAAGTTCCGGTGGCCTATGATCGCTGCAACCCTTTTCTTGACAGCCTGGCCTGGGTAGGAAAAAACACGGACAAAGGCCTACGATATGGCGTAGTAAACAACCAAGGACAACTCGTCATCCCTTGCGTTTATGAGCAGGCTGGTTCACACTTATACATGAATGGGTTATTTAAGGTAAGCCAACAAAACAAGTATGGTCTAATTGATCGGAAAGGAAACCCAATAACGCCTATCAAGTATAGTGAAATAGGGACTTTCTCGGAAGGGCTACTTCGTGTACGAGAAAACGGCTTATTTGGTTTTATAGATAGTACAGGAGCAGAAGTCATCGCCTGTCAATTTCAGCGTGCAGGATATTTTAATCATGGTTTGGTCTATACACGCAACCAACAAGAGGAAGTGTATCGCAACCGACAACTAGAACCTGTAATAGATATTACGGGATGGAACCTCTTAACTGGTTTTTCCAAAAATGGGTTGGCCCAATTCAAAGAAAACGAGCTTATCGGTTTTCGCAATCGTGCAGGTGATGTGGTTATAGAGCCACAATATGATGTTGTTAGCATATTAGAAAACGGGCGCTCAAGGGTCGTAAAGAACGGTTATAACGGAGTGATCGACGCCAATAAAGATGTCGTCATTCCCATTGTCTACCATTCCATAAATTCCGATAGTGATGGCATTATCATCGCCCGTAAAGGTGATCATTATGGCGCATTGGATACCGTCGGGAAAGTAGTTATTCCGTTTACATTTGAGTATATCGAGAGGTTTCGAAATGGCCAAACATATTCCTTGGCTAAAAACAATGGTACATACGGTGTTATCAATAAACAAGGAGAAACTCTCATTTCATTTAGTTACAAAAACGTTCCCGACTTACGCTTTCCTCATGGACTCTGCCCTTTTGAAAAAGAGGGTAAAATGGGCTACCTTAATTTGCAAGGCGATGTCGTTATTCCTTTTGAATACCTTACAGCAAGGGCCTTTTCTGACTCTGGTGTAGCGGTTTGTAAAAAGGCTGATTAGCACCAACGTCCGTTAAACAATGATTACCTAACTAGATATTCCCGACAACAATGGCTTCACCAACCCAGCTTGCAAAACAATTTCGCGAAGTATACCTCAACGGCGACTGGATCGCAAGAACGAACCTAAAAGCCGAGGTGGAAGATATAGACTGGAAACTAGCTACTACTCCTGTGAAGAAGCTAAACACCATTGCTCTCCTTGTTTTTCACATGGATTATTATGTAGCAGGCCTGCTTCAGGTACTCGAAGGAGGTTCCCTCGATATTAGAGATAAATACAGTTTTGATGCCCCACCCATCCAATCCCAAAGCGAATGGGAGGCACTACTCAATAAGGTTTGGGAAAATGCCGAACAGTTTGCCACCAAAGTTGAGCAACTGACTGAGCAACAACTCCAAGCTCCGTTCGTGAAAGAAGAATACGGCACCTACGAACGTAATATAGATGCCATGATTGAACATGGGTATTATCATCTGGGGCAGATTGTGTTGCAGAAGAAGATGTTGTTGGATAAATGACAGTGGCCTTAAAATAAAGGAATTGGAAATCTCTATAAAATCACTTTGGACACACCAAGGAATTCAGAAGAGGTAAAGTCTATTTTTTGGGAGAAGAGAGCTTTAGTGAATTAAAAAACAACATTTACCCCCACCTTAAATCAAAATCTTCCTCACACCCAAATCCCCATACAAAAGCCGCTGAAGAACAATGATTCTTCAGCGGCTTTATTAAAAGTACACCCTGTAGCTTTTGCGGGCTTTAGTCCGCACAGACAGGAGTGTTCTAGCGGGCTAAAGCCCGCGAAACCTATATCCCTTTACTGCTTCACAATACGTACCAACCGCGCTACGCGGTCATCGAGGAAGCGTACAAAGTACACACCATCAGGGTAAGCATAAAGCGAAAGAGAACCAATATAGCGGCTATCGTACTGAGTCAGCTGTGACTGGTACAAGAGGCTACCTTTTCCGTCATACACCTGCACAGGTAAGAAAACGGTATTGGTCTCCAATCCAGGAAGTTCAATCTGGAAAACGCCCTCCGTTGGGTTCGGGTAAACCAAGATCGGAGTTCCTGAGATGGTGGTTAGATTATCGGTAGAGATAATCACATCTAGCATAATGTTTACATCCACAGAACAACCCAGTGCATCCTCAATCGTCAGCATGTAGTCACCAGCGCTCAGGTTGTCAAATAATGGCTGCCCCTGGGTATTATTACCCAATTGGTAGGTATAAGGTGGTACACCGTTCACAACCAATACTTCAATTTGCCCATCACTTGCACCTACTTCTGACTCTCCCATTACGGTAGCGGTAGAAAACTCTAGTGTACAGCTGGCAATAGTTGCCATTTCGGTGTAAGTACAGTCACCTGCCCCCAAGATTACGATCTCGTAATCACCAGCAGCTAAGCCTGTAAAGAAGTTCTCCTCTTGAAAAGTCATGCCACCATCGACACTGTATTCAAAAGGACCTACACCGCTAGAAGCGATAATCAAGATGGTACCATCTTCAACCCCTGGTGCCGAAGTTGGTGCTACTTCCACATCACCCGCAAGGGTACACGTGTAAGTGGCACAGAAATTATTGGTTTCGCTGAAGCCAAAATCACCATCACTGGTCAATAAGGGTAAGCCTTCTTCGTCGGTAATTTCGTAATTACCTTCTCCGTACTGACAGCAAATACCATCACCATAGGAATCATACATCGTAAAGACGTAACAGGCCTCGGGGTCAAGGCATAATCTTTCTATCTCCAGCGTAGACTCCTCATCATAAGGGCCGCCTTCGTAAAGGATTTCACCATTTTCGTTGGCCAATTCCCAGGTAGTTTCTTCGGGGTATTCATCCGTAAGAATATTCAACGTGGCCTGAACGCCATTCAGGAGTACCTCAAAATCACGGCTAAAGCCATCATTTTCTGGTCGCTGATCTGGCGAACCGTTAGGCATTGTGGCCGCTACATTCAGGGTGTTGACCCCATCAGCAGCAGTGGTAACCGTAAGGTTGATAATGGTGAACTCACCACTAGCCAGTACTCCTTCCCACATAATAGGGTCGAGTGCCGTGCCATTTAAAACTGGCGTAACCAACGAGTTCATTAAAGTATCGGTGCCCAGATTGGTAAGCACAAGCGTAACGGTAGTCTCGCTACCACAAGTAATTCCAGCATTGGTATTAATACCCGTTATAGCTGCATCAAGGCGTGGCAAATGGCTCACTACAACATCAAGTGTGTCATTCCGAGGTTGGTCATCACCTTCGGTATGTACAAATATTGTAAAAGGATAATCACCAATTACGGATAAGTCTTCGGTGGTAGCGAAGGTATGAGTATAGGTACTGTCAGGAAAAAGGGTGTACATCAGGGTATCAATCACAGCAGTATTGCCATTAAAAACATAGCCTACGCTAAAGTTCTCTAAAGTATCCAAGCCCTGATTGATGACCTCCATCTGGATAGCCTCCGTAGCCGTAAGTTCTGGAGCCGTTAGTGGGCTGCGCAACGCCAACGGGGTAAGGTCCGTCGTATCCTTGCGTAAATCAAAAGCGACAATACGGGTACGTGAACCATTGGGGCCAGCATATTCGGTGGTATACCAAAAGGTACGATCATTAATAGGATCAATCGACATGTGCGCATAATCACCAAAGCGAGTTCCTGAATTAATGGTGCTTTGCCCGTCTACGACATTATATTCCTCAAAGGTCATTTCTCCTAACGGGTCGTTTGCACGGCGGCCAGTAAAGCGGACGCCTACGTAAGTGTCTTCGCTACTCACGTTGTACGCCAAGCCAATATTACCGTCGCTATCCATGGCTATACCTCCCATAAAGCGGTGCAGACCATCATCTGGTGCCCAGGTCCCTTCCTGGTAAACGGCCCAATCTTCGCCTGGGTAACGACGAATTTCTGTCCAACGAATACCTGAAAGCTCATTACCATCAACATCAGTCATAAAATTCATCACCATGGTTTCGTAATCGCCGAAATTGCGGTAGATGGTCTGATTCATAATAACTTCCGGAATGCCGTCCAAGCCATTGCCACCCAACTGTGGGATACAGGCAAAACCACCACCTGCGGCAGCACAAGCGTAGGCGTCATAAGGAGCTGTCACAACACTGGTATTGGTAACCTCTGTCAGGTCAGGATCATCCCAATTGAGTTTGATGCTATACACCTCAATCGCGTCCTCCTCATTACCACTCCATGAAGAATCGTTAAGGGTAACAATCAATGGCTCATCACTAGGTTGATCTGGCCCCGTCCAATCAACAGGCGTAGCAACGGTAAATCCGGATTCTGTATTTCCGGTACCGGGTAATCCTATCCGCTGAATAGGAACCATAGCGGCACCATCCAGGATTGCTTGGCGATCAATAAAGTAAGCATGCAGCGTATTCGTTCCACCTTCATTGGTTGTTACCGAATAAGCGTTGCCCCAAATACCATACTTCGGGTAATCTGGAAAACTGGGGGTAGAAAAACTATAAGCATCCCACTCTCCTAGTGGATCATCCGTAGCAGAAATAGCCACTAAAAGGCGATTACCATTGGGAAATTCTGTAATCAACCAACGCTCTGCCTCTTGATCGTAAAGAACGATAGGGTCACCTGCCGATGAGAAACCAATACTGCTCCAAATGGTATTGGCAGCAAAAGAAGTGATAATATTCCCTTCCTTATCGTAAACACCTAACTGGGTGGCATTTACAGCCTGAAGGTAGTGGTTGCGCCCCACATCACCAGAAGGATCATGTGGCGAAGACCCTGTAACAAGGCCATTAATATTTACCAAAGGCTCTGCGAAGTTACCTCCTCCGGTAATACCGGTTTGCCGGACAAGGTCAGGCCCAATGTACTGTCTCTCCGGAAAGAGAACGGCTTGCTTGCCGCGCCCTTGAAAGTTCTTGGGTACCGAACGAGGCTTCTTACCCATTTTTCGACGTTCCGGGTCGGTTGCAGGCACCGGAATCAGCGTCCTGACTGCCGGGATATGCCCTAGATATTCCGCATAGGTCTGCTCTACAGTAGCGTCAATTTTTTGAGCAGAAGTGTTGTTTTGAGCGAGGGCTAAATTAGCCCACAAAAGTCCTGCCATCAGCAAGACCATACTAGTCTTAGTCATATAGTGAATAGTTGATAATATGTTGGCGTCGGGAGGTAACTGGCAATAGCTGGTTACAAACGCGAATCTAAAACAATTGTGCCGGGTCTTCGATATTCAAAAGAGCATTTGTCTTTTAGGGAACGGAATTTAAGGAGATTAGCACGTTTAAATGTATGAATATTGATTCTATTTGCGAATGAGCAGTGGCTCGTTAGGAGCTTCATACGCTGGGGATCGGTGCTCCTGATGAGAGCTGATCATACCAATGCGATCATACGGTTGAGCCAAAATTGCTGAATAGATAGGGCGTCCAAGACAGACTACAACCCGGGCTTTACGAACATATTATTTAAGTGGAGAACCCACCTCCTACCCTGAGAGCCGACCCCGCCAGCGGGAATTCCACCCCCGGCTCTGCGAGCCGACCCCGCCAGCGGGGTACATGGGCGGGCCGTGGCCCGTGAAGATTTGGAGCGCAAGGCGGAGCCTAAAGCTCGGCGGACGGAGGAGCAGGACCAAGGATGGGCGGACCGCAGGGACAGACAGCCTGGTGCCCAGGACCGAAAGGGACGAAGGCAGGGCCCATAACTGGCATTTTACACCTTCATTTTGTTCTCTTGAAGTACGACGCGCATATTCTCTAAAAGGAAATCTGCATTTTCTTGAGAAAAACACATGGGCGGTTTAATTTTCAACACATTATGTAAGGGACCATCGGTACTCATGAGGATACCTCGTTGGCGCATACGGTTGGCCAGGTAGCTCGCTTGGTGGGCTGCGGGAGCCTGTGTTTCCGGGTCTGTGATCAGCTCGATACCTTGAAAAAAGCCGGGACCGCGAACATCGCCAATGATCGGAAAGTCCTGCTGCAGCGCGAGTAAACCTTGCCGTAGATGAGTGCCCACCTGTTCTGCGTTGGTTTGGAGATTCTCTGTCTTGATGACCTCCAAGACGGCGCGACCGATAGCACAGGAAACGGGGTTGCCGCCGAAGGTGTTGAAAAATTCCATGCCATTGGCGAAAGCGGCCGCTACTGCTGGTGTGGTGACCACCGCCGCCAGCGGATGACCATTGCCAATGGGTTTGCCCAAGGTGACGATGTCTGGCACGACGCCTTGCAGCTGAAAGCCCCAGAAGTGCTGCCCTACCCTACCGAAACCTACCTGAACTTCGTCGGCTATACACAAGCCTCCGGCGGCGCGCACCATTTGGTAAGCTGCGGAGAGATAGCCTTGCGGCAAAACGATCTGCCCTCCACAACTGAGAATGCTTTCGGCGATGAAGCCGGCAATGTTACGCCCTTTCGATTGTACCTGCTGAATGGCTTCCTGAATATGATTGGCGTACAGCTGGCCCGCCGTGCGTGGATCACGATAGCGACCGCGAAAAGTATCTGGCATGGGTACGATATGCGTATGCGGAGGAGCCCCCTGGCCGCCTTGTCCATCAAATTTATAGCTACTGATATCGATACAAGCCCCAGTGTTGCCGTGGTAGCCGACCTCTACGGCGATCATATCCTGCTGCTGTGACCATATTTTGGCCATGCGCAGCGCCAACTCATTGGCTTCGCTACCAGAGTTGACGAAATGCACCACCGATAACCCTTCGGGCATCGTAGCGGCTAATTCTTGGGCAAACTGCACCAAATTGGGGTGTAAATAGCGGGTATTGGTATTCAGAACCGCTTGTTGGCGCTGCGCAGCACGTACGACCGTGGGATGCTCATGCCCTACATGGGCCACATTGTTGACGGTGTCGAGGTAACGGCGGGCATCGGTATCGTAGAGGTAAGTCCCAAAGCCGCGGACGATATGCAATGGTTGCTGATAGGAGATACTCAGGCTACGGCCCAACTTCTGCTGGCGAAGGGGTAATATTTCGTTGGCGGTCAAGGTCGTTTGTGGCCATTGTGGCAAATCTGGATAGAACAACTGTGGATCGGGGCAATTGCTCAGCCAGGTAGCCCTTTCGTCGGGGTAAGCGACGCCGGGAAAATCTTGTTCATTACCTAGCAAGTCGAGAATAATTTGAAAATGGAGATGCGGTGGCCAGTTGCCGTTTTCAGGGGCAGGGCCGATGGTAGCGATTTGTTGGCCAGCGACTACTGTTTGTCCGGTCTTGATATTTGCCAATGACGAACGGCTGAGGTGACCATAAAGGGTATAAAACGTGAGTGAATTACTGACTTTGTGTTCGAGGATAATGGTAGGGCCATAATCGCGTTCGCCAGCATTGTCGGCAGCACTAAAAACAGTGCCCGCTAAGGGCGCAAAGACGGGCGTTTCTGCATTACCCCAAACATCCAGGCCGAGATGAACGGTTCGCCACTGAGCGCCGCTGTTGCCCATGACTTGGTAAGCATCAGTCGTATAAAAAGGGCGAATTTCCGCATAGCCTCCAACTCCCAAATCGGCTTCGGCTTCCGCCAGCATCCGGTCTACTGTTTTAGCAAAAGGCTTGATGGTGAGGAAATTTTCGTTGTTGCCCAAATCCAGGCTGCCCACGCTTAAATCTAAAGGAATTGTAGACTTTCCTGCCCAGGTCATGACGGGAGCAAAGGAAGGAGAGGTGGCTAACCATTCATTGAATTTTTCCCTTTGCGGAACGGGCTCCCAGCCGCAAGCTTCCCGCAGACGATAATGGGCCAAGGCTGGCGGGATCTTTCGCCATTTTTGCAACACGTCCCAAGCGGGTTGGGCACTGACTTGCAAGTAGCTATTGTCTGGTTCTGCTTGCTGATTGTGGGCCGCCGAAGCGACGGTTATGAGCAAGCGGGCGGCAATCATATCGAAGAGCACCTCTACTTCTTCCTCCGAAAGCGGCTGTATATCGTGAAAGCCTTTGGTGAGTTGGCAGGCCGCTGTGAGTGGATCGGGCAGGCCCATCGCGCCGTAGGCGCAGGCGATAGCCAATTCGTTGACGAGGTGCGTATGGAGTGTATCCCCAAAGTCGATCACGCCACAGATGGCTGGATGCTCGCCGGCGTCATTGACCAAGAGGTTCTGCTCATGAGCATCATTGTAATTGACCGTAGTACGGAGTGATGCCAACTTGGGCTGGGTGATTTCTTCAAACCTGTCCCAAAAATAGCTGGCGATTTCTTGCTGTGCCGCTGTCGCAAAAAGGGGTAGGTATTGTTGAGAGAACAGCGTCTGGCTGGGGTCCCATTTATAAAAACGGTGTGCCTCGGTGTGATCGAAATCGGAGAGGGCGCGATTGAGCAGCCCGCAGGTAGCTCCCCATTGGTGGAGCAGTTCTGGGCTGCGAGGATTGATATCATCCAGTAAGCGCCCGCTCACCCAAGATTGAAGTCGGATAAAGTGAAGGTTGCCTTCCTCGCTCGTCACCTCCAGCAAGTGCTCACCTGATAGGCTGGGAATCATGTGTGGTACAGACCAAGGGAGCGGCTGTTTGTTGAGGTGCTCCAATATAGCGACCTGAAACTCTAGGGTCGCCCGTGCCGCTACGCTACGACTGATTTTGAGGGTATACTCCTCCCCCGCCGGAGTTTGCAGGTAGAAGTTGAGGTCGACCTCGCCGGCGAGGGGGCGGGTGGTGACGGTGAGACCGTAATGGGTTTTGACCAGGGAGGTGACTTCATCAAGATCACGAAAAGAATCGGAGGGCAGGTTCTTNGCCATAGGTTACTAGACATTCGTTGGAGAAGAAGAAGGGCAAAGGTAGGTAATGTGAAGAAAGCTATTCCATTGCGATCACATGATAACTACTTCAAGGGTCTTTTCCTTTTTATCCAGCGTGAGAATCGTAATCTTCCTATCTGTATTGGGCCAAATAAAATATTTCCGCTCGCCGTGAGGAAGAGTGATTTCCTGCAGTATGCTGATGAACGACGAAACCACCCATAACTCCCGCAATTGGAGGTTGTTCCGTAAGATGGTGATCTTCAGGGATTTTCTTTTCGTGATAATTAGGGAATACAAGTTCAGCGGATCTTAGCTTCTTACCCGACTCATCAAGGATTTCCAACCATTGTCGCTCTTCCTCATCGTCGGCAAAAACGACTCCAAAATGACCATCCTGTAGGGCAATGCCTTTGATGAACGATTTTTCACCAAGTCGAATACGATAGGTTAACATCGGTTGGAGGTTCACATCCACAATCGTGAGCAAGTGATCCATCAGCTTATCGTCCTTGCTCGTACGCTCTCCAGTTACGGACAAAAAGTAATAAGCTTCAGTTTTATTCTCTTTCTGGACATAGCCGACATTACCACTTGTAATTTCGGGAATGCCAGGAATGGTGAGGGTTTGTGTCAAGGCTAAAAAATTGGTTGCTGCCCAAAAAAATAGTGTGTAGAGAATTGGTAATATTTTTTCATCGCGAGCGCTTTTTCTTAGGTTAAAATTAAGTAAAACCTATTTGTCATTGGTTATCTATCTGAGGGTAAATTAAACAATATGCTGTGAAAAGAAAAGCTTCCAAAGAACCTATATCATAATTGGCCAAGCAACATTTCGATGACAAAAAACCGGATAACACACTGAAATACAACCAGATAAACCAACAACACTCAAGATCCCCTTGGGAGGGGACCCACCCGTTGCCTGAACGCCAGCCCAATTCACTACCGATAGGTAGCACAGAGCAAACCACCACCATTTACTCGCCAGACGAGTAACCTAATAATAAAAACAAAAAACCGCTGAAATTCCTATCTGACCTCGTAGCAAAAAGAAGTCTAAAAGACTACGGATAGGGATAAGTACCTTCGAGTATTAACTGACAATGGTCTATCAAGCCAGGAAATACCAATCAAAAGTATCAAAATAAAAAATAAAACACAAATAAATTTACACAAGTTTTTATTCCACTCCAAACTACTTATCCCAACTTCCCCTTAAACCACTCTCTCTTACTTTTGTTAGGCTATACATCATTCATCAAAAACAAAGCTTTTGCGTACTGTCATTATTGGAGCCGGTATTGCCGGACTCGCCGCCGCCGTCAGGCTTGCTGCTCAGGGACATGAAGTAGTTGTTTTTGAGTCGGAGGAAGGCCCTGGCGGGAAGCTCTCAGAGTTTCCCCTAGGCGATTACCGTTTTGACCTTGGGCCTTCTTTGTTTACTATGCCTCAGTATGTCGACGAGCTTTTTGAACTTGCGGGGGAAAAACCCAGAGATCATTTCTCCTACCAGCGTTTACCGATTGTTTGTAATTATTTCTGGGAAGATGGTACACGCATTCATGCTCATGCCGCAAAAGAAGACTTTGCAAAAGAAGTAGAAGAAGTACTTGATGTACCCGCAAACAGGATCACCAGAATATTAGCCGATGCTGAGAAGAAATACCATGTCTCAGGACGTACCTTTTTGGAAAAGAGCCTTCATAAACTGAGCACCTGGACCAACCTGGAGGTGTTGAAAGCCTTGTTCAAAATTCCTCAGCTGGATTTGTTCAGGTCGATGGATGCGGTGCACCGGCGACAACTTCAGCACCCTAAGTTGGTGCAGCTGTTCAATCGCTTTGCGACCTACAATGGCTCCAATCCCTACAAAGCGCCCGGATTATTGACGATCATCCCGCATTTTGAGCATCACTTTGGGGCTTACTTGCCCGATGGGGGGATGTATAGCATCAGTCAATCTGTCTATGATTTGGCTTGCCGTCAAGGGGTGAAGTTTCATTTTAATACCAAAGTAGACGAGATTTTAGTCTCGAATGGTTCAGCTAATGGTGTCCGCACTGGCAACGAAACGCATGCTTTCGATCAGGTTGTCAGTAATATGGATGTGTTCTTTACTTATCGGAAATTACTTCCGCAGCAGCGGCAACCTGAGCGTATCCTAGCGCAGCAAAAATCGACTTCGGCCCTAATTTTTTACTGGGGTATCAAAAAGACCTTTCCAGCGCTCAACTGTCACAACATCCTCTTTAGCGAAGATTATCCCGCCGAATTTGCGGCCATGGAAAGAGGAGAAATGTCTAATGATCCAACGGTTTATATCAATAAAACCAGCCACCTTGTTCCCGGTGATGCCCCAGAGGGTTGTGAAAACTGGTTTGTCATGATCAACGCGCCCTGTGATGCGGGCCAGGATTGGCAGCTCCTCCAACAGCAAACCAGAGAACGAACGATCGCCAAAATCAACAACATTCTCGGAGAAGATATCGAACCTCTGATCGAAGAAGAATGGGTAATGACACCACCGGTTATTCAAACCAAAACCGGCTCGCACCTAGGCTCACTTTACGGTACCAGCTCCAACAGCAAAATGGCAGCGTTCATGCGGCACCCCAACTTTAGTCACCGCATCAGCAACCTGTTTTTTGTTGGTGGCAGCGTTCACCCCGGTGGAGGGATTCCGTTGTGCTTGCTCTCCGCCAAGATCATGAGTGAGATGGTAGATAATAGCCACTAAAACACCAAAACACAGAACTCCACAAAAAAACAGGCGCATTTTAAGCCAGGTCATTTCTTATCACATAGGCAGATAGTTCTTTTAACACATAGTCATATAGAATTATCTCTCATTTGGTGGTATCATCCCTTAACACCACCCAGGTTTGGACAACAGCCAGACAAGAAACGAAGATGATTGCGACTCCGATCAAAATGGGAGACGGGAACAAAAACACCAGTGCAAAGGCTAAAAATGCCAGGGTAAATATCCACACCGATTTCGCGTAAAGGCCCATATAGCAAGTTTTTCAACCTAACAACAGTAGTAGCAAACGGTTTATTTTCCACTTTTAAAGCCATCATCTAACCTTTACACTTATCCAACCTTTACACCTTTACACCCATCCAACCCTTACACCCTGTTAAAGAGTAATCTCCAAATGCCGGCGCATGATCGAATGATGGCCGAAATCGTCCTCCATGCTATAGGAACAAATGAGCCACACTTTCTGCCCTTCACTAAGATCGTAGTGGAAGTCATCCTGAATACTGGTGTCAATTGAAAACTGGAAAGAGGTCCCTTTGGCATCTTCTACACCCTGATAGTTCTTTACAGCCACTTCGCCTCCTAGCATTTTTACAGGTTGAGGATTGCCAAAACCTACGACAAAAAATTCCTCCATATTAGTACCTGTTTCTTCTACGGCTCCCATTACAAGGTTGGAATTTACGACATCATTATTGGCATTAAAACCCAATCCGACCCAGCCCTGGTAAGGAGAATGCAACTTAAACGTCAGCAAGTCACCTTCGTAGGTCCATTCTACTTGCATACCTTCAATTACAAAGTAGTTGGCAGTGGGAGAGGGTACCGCAGATAGGCTTCCAAGCGCAAGTAATAGCAGACCTGCATTCATCAAAATTGATTTCATAGGAGATTCTTTGATTATAAGACTTGTTTTATAACACCTCCTATAAAACCAAAACTGTGCCAAATAACAATAATGAAGTTAATGCTTGATAATCCTTCGGGCTACAGTACTACCATTATGCATCAATTGTAAGTTGTAAACGCCCGCAGGCAAACGACCTACATCAAGGCTATTCCCTACCACATTTCCTGTTTGTAATAACTGCCCCTGAAGGTTGAACAAGCGATAACGCTTTGGCTCCAAGTCGCTAAACTGCCAGTAAAGACGGTCTTCTACCGGGTTAGGAAAAAGCTTTATGCCCTGAGCCCAAACCGGCTCTTCCGTTGCGACAGAGACATCATTGACCTGAATGCGAACATCCTGAGCGCCTAGGTCTACTTCCGTTCCATCAGTGAGATACGCTTTGATATTGCGAAACCGCAAAAAAGTCTCATCACTAGGGAGTAACTCCTGAGGAACATCTAACATCCTCAACTGCAACAAGAATAAAGTCTGAGGCTCAATATAAGCTTCTTCATCACGCAGAAAAAACGCATACTCTACCTCTCCGTTGAATTCTCCATTGGGGCTAAGCCATTTCATTTGCGTCTCCAGCCATCCGCTGTTCATTGTCGTAAAGTTGGCAAAATACAGTGGATCATATTCCAGCGTAAAGGCAATACCTCTTAGGTCATCTACATCCGTTTCCAGCTTGATACGCCCGAAAAAGGATTCTCCCGGACTCAGGTTTTCTAAACTCGTATTTGCGCCCGATCGCACGAAAGTGATATCATCTCCTAGCGGGTATTCAAAAACGGGCTGATATGCAGGGTGAGTAAAATGGTAATGATGAAAAATTTTATCGGCATCCTCCAGCGTACAACTCCCGTCTCCATTGGCATCAAGGTGCTTGGCGTCTACACCGTTGAATTGACTAAAACCCCAGCTATCGCCGCCTTGAGGCGTCCAATTGTAGGGGCCTACACGGTTGTTACCACTATTGGTTAAACCAAAACCCAGCGCCAGAATATCTTCATGGTTCGCAATACCATCAGCATTAAGGTCACCAGACCAGATACAATCTTCATTACAAACGGTCACTTGATTACACATTTCAGCAAACGAATTGTCATACATCATTTGTAAAGCAGCAACACCGTCATACATTTCATTGACATTGCCTAAATTATCAGCACCGGGCGTACGATGAAACGAATAGGCGATATCAACTGTAAACACTGCTCCTGAAGGGAATAAACCTGGACCATCAATATTGCCGAGCGCTCTGCGATCAAAAGAACCAAGATCCATGCTGTTTTCCGACCAGCCCCCTGCATCATTAGGATTATCAGGAAAAGCGAAATTGACCACCTCTGTGCTATTGGGGTTATAGCCATCTCCTCCCTGGGTGAGCGGAGTGCCATCTCTGAAACGATTGTTTAAAAAATTGGAATAGCCCGCGATTGTTTGCGGATCATCTGTTCCCGGATTCCCAGGTATAAAAGAGGGGTTATTCATGTACATAAACCCATCAAGCGGCTGACTCATGACGGTAATGGCCTGCACCGGTGCATTCTCCCCAGCATTGGGAATGTTATCACAATTGACATCATTGGGGAATTTGTTATAAACATAAAAGGTATTAAGAGCAGGAGCACTGCCTATATAATCATCCACAAAACAGCCCAAATCGAAATCGGTATAAAGACCCATTCTAAAATTCGTATAAGGATCATTTCCTCGGTTAATCACCTTAAAAGACGTGAAAATACTATTGCTCAACACTCGACTATCGGTGCAGTTAAAAGCCCAGGCCAAAAGCTGAATTTCGGCTTTCATTTGCACCAAACTTCCACTTTCGTATGGCTCATTACCTACGGTATTAAATACAGACCAGACGATTTGGTCAGGAACAATAGCTGATTGGGGCACGTAAGGATACTCTCCTTGTAATGGTTGATAGATACCGTCGGCATTGATATCGAAAAACGGCGCAAATCCCTGTGGAGAATTGGGTAGATCAAACCCATTCGTCGCAAAGAACTGTGCATTGCCCAGCCCCGGCCAACCAAGAATAGCGGACTGAGGGTTATCAATCACTCCATTGTCCTGAAAATCGGCAAGGTGCGCTTCGATTTGGTAACGATAGACCGACCATGCGCGGTCATAATTCCCACAAACATCAAAACTAACGGTACCGTCTTCGCTCACGGGGCCAGGATAGTAATCGTTGTTGCCAGCCGCCGCTCCAAAGGTAGCAATCGCTAATGTCAAATCACCATTGCTGTCTTCGGCTCCCAGCCACAAGCCTTGTGTAAAAATAGTGGCAAAGCCGCCATCAGGTCCTTCAATCCTGAATTGTGAATCTTCACCATCCCAAAATAAGCTACCAGAGGCCGGAATGAGGGTTCGGATATTATTTGCGTGGAGATAGGCCCCATTTGTCAGGGTTGGATTGTCACAGGCATTGGCCTGTAAAACAGCACACCAAAGGAGCATAAAAAAAGCAGAGATGGTAGTTCTTAACAACATAGCGCACAGTATTTAGATGATTTACTTTCTAAATTACTGGCCAATATCACACTACTCAAGCGCTACTTCACCAACCCTGCTTTTCACTGTGTGAGAGCGACTTATTACTTAAAAAGCGTTAGGATACTGTAACTGGTACAGTATCCCAAACGCTTATCCATACACGTATCAAAACGAATGATTTAGAGCTTGTTCATCTCTTAATGAACAATTAATTTCCCGGTGTTTAGCACACCTTTATTGTTTCTGATCTGGTAAAAGTAGATGCCTGCCAAGAGGTTTCCACGATCCAATTGATGCTTGCTGCCAATAAACTGTTCGTTGCGTACAGCTTTACCTGTAGCATCGAAAAGAACAAGCTCTAAAGCTCCGAGGTCGTCACCAACAACCTCCAAGGTCGTCATGGTCGTAAATGGATTCGGATATGCTTTGACGGCTGCCAGAGGTGACAACACCTCTCCCACTTCTACCATAATGAAGCCTTCGCCAATGGTATGAAAGGTAGTATTGGTAATAATTGCCGGATTGAAATCAAAGTAGATGGCCGCTGAATTTTCGATCCGTGTGTCGTTGGGCAAATCCTTCTGCTGCTCAATCGAGAACCTTACGTAACCATGTGATGCTGGCTCATTGGTCGTACTATCCGGCAAAGCGATATTATTGAACGTAAACCGGGCAATCCCCTCCCCTAGCAGCTCAAAATCATAAGGGTGACTGCTATTGCCAGGCTTTATCGTCGCAGGGTCGAGGTGCTCCGACAGTCGGTCTACAATCACAACCTGGTTGGCTTCCGCGGTTCCTGTATTCTGAAATTTGATCACATAGTCAATCCCGGTATTCGGTTTAACAAAATGGTCGGTATCGTAGCCAATGGGGTAAGCTTGCTTAATATTGGGATCATAAGCCGCTAATACCTCTGTACAAGTAAGAGCCACAAAATAATCTTCATCATCGGTTGGGTATTGATTGACATATCCCAGGCTTACTTCACCATTCTCTCCTGCACCACAAGCTTCAATGAAGGCACTTGGCATCGACATTCCGGGGTGGTTGGCAACCTGCGGGCTCTCTATTCGGTAAAAACTACCATCGGCCAACTGAGGAATGACAACCGACTCTCCTGGCGCCAACGGACCATAATTTTGCCCTTGCAACATGATCACATGGTCTTCTATAACCGTGTATTGAAGTGCTTCAAGCATGGCTTCTTCGCCTACATTTTCAATCTTCAATTCCACCTCATCATCATTACAGGTTGCTGACAAGTGAACACTTGCACCCGACCACAATGGGTTAACAGGCAAACAACTCGTATCTGGAAAAATGAGGGCTTCTACACAAAGGGATTGCCCCATCAATTCAATCGAACAACCCACTTGCACAGCAATGGAGAAACTTGTTGAGGTCAAAAAGTCCATATCACCAACCTCAAAAGAGTAGGTATTTTCTCCGATGAGGGTATAAGGCACCGTTGCACTCAATAAGGTCAGGCTATCCGCTAGAGTGACCTCTACGTAAACATCTTCGGCCAGTTCTGTTCCCTGATTGGCACAAAAGACATTTATCGTCGACTGCTCACACAAACGGAAACCATAGTTATTGACTTGCACCTCCATCAATGGGCACTGTTCGATACTCTGCACGGCAAAATCTACCTCGCTGCTGTCTACCACTGTTACCATCACATCATTGGTACAAGCCGTCCAGTAATCATTGGCCACAGTCAGTGACACCTCGTAATCATCAGGCGTAACTTCCATTCTGTATTGGCCATCAGCATCGGCAGCTGCGTAAAAGGTGCCAGTACTCCCCGCTGCTGAGACGATCCAGTTTTCCAAGCCTTGCTCAACTGTAGTAGGTATGCAGTCTTCATCGAGGTCGTATTTTACCTGGCCGTAAATGAAATTCGCCAAGGAATTCCCTTCCTCATCCGTTTTGATAATATACAAACTCTGGTCTTCCCCCATACCGTTAGCGCCACCGGCAATGATATAGCCGCCGTCGGGCGTCTGCTTAAGGTCCAGCCCATTATCACCAAATGCTCCTCCGTAAATTTGCTCCCACTCGACATTGCCGTTTTCATCCATTTTCACGAGATGTATGTCTTCTTCAGCTCCCTGGGTATTGCCCAGAAAAGCGAAACCATTATCGCTGGTACGAATCAAGGAAGTGGTATAACCAAAGGGATAGTCAGCAGCAGGTAATACCTGTTGCCAAATAGAGCTTCCCATGTCGTCAATCTTGAGTAAAACATAATCGTAGTCCATATTTCTACCCAGTAAAACAATGGTGCCATCAGCTGCATTTACGATGTGCTTTACTTGCATATCTGTATCCAAACTCCCCATCCACTGAAGATTACCATTCACATCTACCTTCCTGGCATCAGTTATGATCGGGTTATTGACTGTAAACCAATTTGACGATGCTATTGAAAAGAAGCCTCCATCGGCTGTCTCTACTAGCGAATAGTCATAAATATTATTTTCAGGTAAAGTTATTCCGACCGTTTTCC
Organism: Lewinella cohaerens DSM 23179; assembly: GCF_000379805.1. GTDB lineage: Bacteria > Bacteroidota > Bacteroidia > Chitinophagales > Saprospiraceae > Lewinella > Lewinella cohaerens. The sequence goes on from NZ_KB903536.1 coordinate 101,923, forward strand.
AAAGGACATCTCCTGCCTCCGTTATTTTCGAAATATAAGGACGCACATCACCAGTTGAGGTGCTTCCTTGTGATCCTACAAAAACGTAGTCTCCGTCGGTACTTTGTAGTAAATCCGTTATCGTTTCATTACCAAATAAATATCCCGGCGGACGATACGTCCACAAAACATTTCCGGTCGCATCAAACTTCCTAACGAAGACATCTTCCTCTGGCGGGCTTGTCCCTCCCAACCTCGCACCGTAGACGAAGTTATCATCCGTACTCCGAATAATACCTCCGCCAGCAAAGGGCACATCAATAAGGTTGGTGATGATACCGTCACTATCTGTAAATAAAAATTTCGGTGCATTTTCTACCGAAGCAGCAAACAAGTAACTGCCATCATCTTCTAAAAAAACCTGGTTGGCCGCAGAGTAAGAATAGTCTGCTACTCCTCCTGGAGGGAAGTAGATTCGCTCCCATCCCTGACCATCCAGAAGGGTTCCCAAAAACAGGAAAGGCAGTAGCAAAAGCACGTATTTGTTCATCTTATTTTTCATAGCTCACAAGGATTTGTTTTCGTTCTATACAAAGGTGCCACTCCTATACCCTGTTTTCAATTACGTTTTTATTAATTTGCATCAAAAAAATATAATAATATTTACTCAAATAGATCAAAATCAGTATTTTATGTTATTAATTTGTCTCAATTATTTTATACAAAATGCACAAAAGTCGTCTTTTTGAAGTGTTTTCCGCCCTGGATCAGCAAAACATCAAGGAATTGAAGAAGTTTGTTGCTTCACCTTTTGTTAATCAAAGGGAGCATGTCGTATTGCTGTATTCCTTTTTAGTGCGCGAAAAAAAGCGCGGCCAACAGTCTCCCGACCGAAGAGAAGCCTTTGCCTTCATCTGGCCCAATCTCCCCTACGATGACCACAAGCTGAGGCTAAGTATGAGTTTGCTGCTCAAAGCCATTGAACAATACCTCGTTTGGCAAAAAACCAACGAAGACCAGGTAAATGTAAAACTAAAACTTAGTCAAGCTTATCGGCAACTGGGCCTAAACCGCCATTTTGTAAAAACAATTACCGAAGTTCAATCGATGCAGCAAAGTCAGGCGCTCCGTCATGCTGAATACTACCAAAATCGCTACTCCTTTTATCTGGAGCAGTATCATTTCAATGCCGAACAAAACCGCATGGAAGGCTTACAGTTGGAAGAGGTACAGGAGAACCTAGATATTTCCTACCTGGCTTCCAAGTTGCGACAAAGTTGTTTGATCCTCTCTCATCAAGCCATTTACAAGAAAGAATATGATTTCGGGATGCTGAATGCCGTGATCAACTACATCGAAGATCATGCCTACCTTCAACACCCGGCCATTTCTATTTACTACCATGTCTACAAAGCGCTTACTACAGAGGGGGACAATGATCATTTCAGCCAGTTCAAAGCACTGATTTTTGCCCATCAGGAACAGTTCCCCAAAGATGAAATACGAGACTTGTTTTTGCTGGCCGCCAACTACTGTATCAAACAGCTGAATCGAGGCCGCCATCATTTTGCCAAAGAAGGATTGGAAATTTACAAGGAAGGATTAAAAAACGACATACTCTTGCGGAATGGGGTGCTTTCCAACTTCACCTATAGTAATATTGTAGCCAAGGCCATTGTTATCAAAGATTTCAAGTGGGCCGCACAGTTTGTCCAGGATTACAAACCCAGGTTGGAACCCAAACACCGGAAAAACAGCTACTCATTCAACCTGGCATGGCTAGAATATGAACAAAAAAACTACGACCAGGCATTGACCCTGCTCAATAAAACCAACTTCACCGATCTGTTGCTGAACATTGCTGCCAAGACGATTGCCATGAAAATTTATTACGAACTTGATGCTTTCGACTTGCTCTCTTCTCACCTTGATGCCATGCATATTTTCCTGCACCGGAAAAAGATATTGGCCAGCCATAAAAAGAACTACCTCAACACGATAAAATACCTCAGAAAGATCATCGATTTACCTCTTGCTGATAAGCAAAAGCGGCTTCAACTACAAGAAGAGATCAGGAGTGTAGCTATTATTGCTGAAAAAAAGTGGTTGTTACGGCAGCTGGAGTAAGAACCTGTACTTAAATCAAACTTGCAAAAACACGTGCTTTAATCTCCGGCCACTCTTCCTTTAAAATACTATAATAAACAGTGCTACGGCGGAAACCATCCGTCATCAAGGTGTGGCTCCTCAAGGTGCCTTCAAAGGTAGCACCAATACCTTCCATACCGCGACGGGATTGTTCATTGCGGCTATCAGCCTTGAACTCTACTCGCTCGAAACCCAGTGTTTCAAAGGCATAGCGCAGCATCAGGAACTTGTTCGCTCGATTTAGGCCAGTGCGTTGGAGTTCTTTGTCAATCCAGGTCCAGCCAATCTCTAAGCGAAGATTCGCATTGGAGATATTCCCAAAACTGGTGCTCCCCACATAGCGTTGGCTAGGTTTGTCATAAATTACAAAAGGGTAACGCTCTTCCAGTGCCCGACCAATCAGTGCGGCTCCCAAGTAAGCTTTCAGGCTTTCCTCGTCACCAAACCTGGAAGGAGAATACGTTAGCAAATCTGGCTGCTCCAAAGCAATGGGCAACAAATGAGGCAGGTGATCCTCTGTTAACGGTTCCAGGCGAACACGCTCATTTTCCAAAACAATTTCCGGTTCAAAATCGAATTCCATGGTACAGGTAAATTTGAGATGCTAAGAAAAGGTTAATTCCTGAATGTTTTACAGCACATCCGGTTAAATCATGATTTCCTTATAAAAACAAGACCTATGAAAAGCTTAACCTTCGTTTTTTGCCTGCTGACTACGGTATTTCTGCAAGCTCAGTCCACAGAAACGATCCCCCGCCTTCTAGTTGGAATAGAAGCTAACGCTCATCTTGAGGACGTAACCAATAGAAGTAACAACCTCGGCTTTGTAGGTATTGGTCTCAGTATTGAAAAGCCCATCGGACAGTTTTCGATAGGCACGGCCCTTATTCGGCAACGTTTTGGGCCGCAAACCTTTCGTCAATTTACTGGCGAGGTTAAGCCCAACGAGGGGCTAGNGCCAGATATTTACACTTTTAGGTACCAGCAAAAAAATATTTCTTTTTGGAATATCCCTCTACGTTTACAGTATCGATTGCCTTGTAATTGTGTTTACGTTCAGGCGGGCCTCCAAACCAGCATCAGCGACCTCAAGGGAACACCAGGAGATGTACCTTATACCAATCCCTCCTTTTTTGCACCTGGGCCTAGCCCTTACGCCTTGAACAGCATCAGCAAAATAAGCGTGGGCTACGAAATGGCAATTGGATTAAACTTCCACTTATCCGAAAACTGGAAACTGAATAGCCGCCTCAACTATACGTATTACGGTTACTTCAAGGATACCCCAGAAGCGTACCGTAGATTAGGGGACACTTTTATGGGGCTCAACATTGGCCTACAGCGAGCTATTTATTAAAACACTAAAAAAACTGATCATAGCGTATTACCTTTGCGCGGCTTTTAGGGGTGCTGGGTCACTGGACGAATGTGTCTATACCTGGCTGAGATCATACCCTTTGGTTTTAAGTGGGAAGTCAGAAATCGGAAGTCGGAAGTATTCAGCCCTTTACAGTGCCTATACAATTCCGAATTCCTACCTCCCAATTCCCACTTTGAAACCAGGAACCTGCCCGGATAATGCCGGGAAGGGAAACCTTGTGTAAATGTTGAATTGTAGGTGTAAACGTTATAAACCCTTACACCTTTACACCATTCAACTTTTACACCTGTTCAGGGTGTGAGGTAAGTAATCCCGCGTTCTACCCCGGAATAGCGGCTGTTCATTTACCCACAATTTTTTTTGATCATGTTTTTTATTTCATCTTTTCTACGGCGCGGCCTATCGCTCGCCCTTTTCCTTTTTTGTAATACGCTTTTGTTATTGGGCCAAACGTCCTTTACGGGTCAGGTGACTGATGATCGTGGAGAACCTTTGATTGGCGCCAACCTTTTTGTACCCGACCTGGATCGCGGTACAGCTACCGACGACCGTGGCTTTTTTGACTTGGGGCAGTTACCCAAACAGGATGTCAAGGTAGTGATCAGCTACGTTGGTTACCAAACAAGGCAACTCAACATTAATAGTAGTCAACGATCACCGATGACGATTACGTTGAAAGAAGACCCCGTCTTCACCGGCGAAGTGATCGTCTCCGCTACGCGTGCAGATGAGCGGACGCCTATGACCTATTCCACCGTTAACCGGGAAACACTCCAGCAAAACAACCTTGGGCAGGATGTGCCTTTTGTACTGCGTTGGACACCTTCGACGGTCGTCACTTCGGATGCAGGTACTGGTGTTGGCTATACAGGCATTTGGATTCGCGGCACCGACCCTACTCGTATCAACATCACCGTGAACGGCATTCCGCTCAATGATTCGGAAAGTCAGGGCGTATTTTGGGTGAATATGCCCGATTTTACTTCTTCTACCGAAGATGTACAAATTCAACGAGGCGTCGGTGCTTCCACCAATGGCGCAGGGGCTTTTGGTGCTACCATCAACCTCAACACTAGCAAGGTTTACAAAAAGGCTTACGCTTCTACAGACCTTACCGCTGGTAGTTTTGGTACCCTCAAGGGTAACCTTCGCTTTGGCACGGGATTGCTGGACAACGGCTTTACCGTCGACGGTCGGCTTTCCCGCATTACCTCCGATGGTTACATTGACCGAGCTTCGGCAGACCTTTCTTCCTGGTACCTCTCTGGTGCCTGGATTGGAGAACGTTCTTCGGTGCGCCTCAATGCTTTTAGTGGTAGCGAGGTCACCTACCAAGCATGGAATGGTGTAGATGCCGGCCTGGTTGATTTTCCCGAAACCCGCACTATCAATACCGCAGGCACCGAAAAAGAAGGCGAGCCTTACGACAACGAAGTCGACGATTATGGCCAAACTCACTTGCAACTACTCTTCAACCACGAACTCAATGAGCAGTGGTACCTCAACCTGGCAGGCCATTACACCCTGGGCCAGGGTTTCTTTGAGCAGTACAAGGCAGGGGAAGACTTTGCCGATTACGGCCTCTCTCCTATCGTGCTTGGTGGCGAAACGATCAATACTACTGATTTGATTCGCCGCCGTTGGTTGGACAACGATTTCTACGGTGCTACGTACAGCCTGCATTATAATGGCAGCGACCAGCGCCTGCGGGCGACCCTCGGTGGAGGCTACCACATTTACCAGGGCGCTCACTTTGGGGAGATCATCTGGGCACGCTACGCCGCGGAAAGTGAAATTCGTGACCGCTACTACGACAATGATGCCGAGAAGCGAGATTTCAATATTTTCGCCAAAGTCAACTACGCGCTAAATGATCGTTGGGACACCTATTTAGACCTCCAATTACGTACAGTGAGTTATGATTTCCTTGGCGTCAACAACGATGGCACCCAAGTAGATCAATCGGCGGATTTGAGCTTCTTCAATCCCAAAGTGGGTATCCAATACCGCCCCAATGAAAGCCAGAGTGCTTATGCCAGCTTTGCCGTAGCGCAGCGCGAACCTAACCGCAATGACTTTGTGGGCAGCACTGCCGAAAACCGCCCCGAAGCCGAAAAGCTCTACAACCTGGAAGCAGGCTGGGAACAAAACTGGACAAAAGCGACAGTGCAAGCCAACGTTTACTATATGTACTACCAGGATCAGCTGGTATTGAATGGCCAGATCAATGATGTGGGCGAGCTCTTGCGCACCAATGTTGACGAGAGCTACCGCCTGGGCCTTGAACTAGTAGCTGGCGGCGAAGTAGCGCCTAACCTGACCTTGCAGGGGAACGTAACACTGAGTCAAAACAGAGTGATCAGCTTTACCGAATTTGTAGATGATTACGATGCAGACTTCAACTGGATCGGCCAGCAGGGCATCAAACGTGAGGATACCGACTTGGCTTTCTCGCCTAATGTGTTGGGTGCCGCGGAGTTGCGCTACGACTTTCTGCCGCAGGCCGCACGCCATGACTTATCCTTGGCCTTGCGCGGAAAATATGTTGGCCGTCGCTACCTCGACAACAGTGCTGATGAAGCCAATAGCCTAAATCCGTATTTCTTTAGCGACTGGCAACTACAATACACGATTAAACCAAGTGGGCTACGGGCGATTCGACTGAATTTCCAGGTCTTGAATTGGCTGGATCAGTTGTATGAATCCAATGGCTGGTCGTACCGCTACTTTCTTGGTGGCGATGCCCAATTACTCCAAGGATTGTACCCTCAGGCTGGGCGCCAGCTGATGTTGGGATTGGGAATTGATTTTTAGCCCCTTTTCTATACGGCTCCGTAAGGCAGGAATCCTGCCTTACGGAGCTATTTTTCTCTAAAAACATATTCATAAACCCACTTGGATTCAAGCTCTCCGTTGATGGTTTCAGTCCTGTACAGAAGTAGTCCATTTTCATTCTGATAGGAATCTACTTTTACCACATCACCCCTTTTCAGACGAGCCTCTCCTCCTCTGTTATATCGCCGAGATTCCGACACAACAACAATCCCATTGTCCGTTTTCGTAGTAGATTGATCTATGACTTCAAATAACGCTTCCACACTACTTGTCCTGTTTCCTTCGCGGTCAAACCTTACTACCCTTTTATCCCCAACCAAAACCTTAATTCTTTTGATTTCACCATTCTTGTAGTACTTAAACAACGTATGCAACAACATTTCATCCTTATGAAATATTTGAGCTTTTTTTAAGCGCCCATCCTTTGTGAACTCATCTATGCTGTAACTATCCATTTCTTGTCCTTCAGCATCATAACTCGTAGTGATAGTTCTGTTTCCCTTGTGAACTATTTGGCTCGTTACTGCGATCGAATCATTGAATAAGGTTACCCGCTTAGTTGTAGTACTGTCGTTTAAATATTCAAAAAGGTATACTGTCTTTATCTCGTCTTCGAAAAAGGTACGGCGCAAGGGATACCCCAATACGTTAAACTCCTCTTGGCGGGATAATGTCTTGTCTACTGCTACCCCATCTTTAAGGACGACAAAAGTAGACTTGATAGCTACGTTATTCTGATAAGCAGCCTTGTTTTGATAAGGAATTTGCCCATAAATGACAAGGACACAAAACACTTGAATGAAAACAAAAAATAAGAGACGCATGATTCCTTGATTTGGTAAGCTGATAAATCTTGTATTTATTGAACTATATACTCCCTGGAAACTGACTAAACAAATAGGTAATCAACAACAACATTGGCAGAATAGAAAAATATACATAGTATTTCCTGGCACCCGTTTTTCGTACTTGAATGATCCACCGGATATGCAAAAGCAGCCAGCCGATGGTAATTGGAAATATAAAAATCAGCAAATAAATAGCAGCCGTCATTTTATTCCAATCGCCAGTATACCGCCTGGTCCAGAGCTGTGGTTTTAAACGATGGCTATTAATAAATATCTGCCAAGTTTCTTCTTGATCAAATGTTGAAACCTCACTATTGAGTTCATCAATAACGAAGTACGTTGCCTCTTGATCTCGACCTAAAGCACCAACAATGTGATCTTTGTAAAAATACCACTCATCTGGCATCGCTAAAGAAGTACCATCCTTGAGTACAATGGATGGGTCTGGGCCATCTATAAACTGGGTGGCATTTTTTGTCTCTCTCTGCCAATATCCTGCCATGAGCGCAAAGGCTTCATGCGCAAAACCAAAAGCAATTAAAAACAGGAGAACACGGTATTCTTTCATTTTTACTTCAAAAAAGGACGTTTTTGAGACTGATGAACTTCTTCCAACCAATAAATCTTGAGAAGGTCCAACAAGCGAAGATTAGGTTGATGCTGCTGCAATAATTGCTCTTCCCATAGGCTGCTTTTTCTTTTCAGGAAAGGCATTACCAACTGTAGTAATCCCGTACGATGCAAGCGTATCCACCATCGCAATGCTTGTGTTTGCAGAGTGGGGTTTTGCCGATGTAGCTGGTAGAGGTTTTGAATGGCAATACGTTGTTTCTCTAACCAGCGGTCTGCTTCATCGAGGCCAATATGAAGAACAGGGTTATCGACGTGCATAATTTCAATAGCTGCGGCCTGAAGTTGAAACCCAAAAAGCGTGTCTTCGTGGCCGTAGGTTGTAACCGTTTCATTAAAAGGAATAGTTTGCATCACAGCTTTAGGTACGACAAAATTGTTGGTCATAAAACCAGCATAGGGCTGCTGACGGCGTGTTTTCGCTGGCCGAACTTCTCGTTGTGTGCCGTACCACCAATGCAGGTGGAAGGACGCTGCCAAAGGCTTAGGCAAGTAAGTGCGCCCTCCGCAAAGTACCCGATCAGGCGCTAGTTGTGCTACATAAATTGCTAGAAAATCATCATGATCAATACCACTGTCACTGTCGAGAAAAAGTAGGTATTCATACTGAGCTTGTTGGCAAAGCAAGTTCCTTATTTTGGCGCGGCCTACATTGTGAGGAAGTTCCTGATAGTGTACGCCTGATAGTTGAGCCAAGCGACGGTTTTTGGCCAACCAATTGGCTGGAGAAGCATCATCAAGCAAGCGAATCTCCCAAGCTTGAGAGAGCTCACAAGCTTGCCGGTGTAAAGTGTGTACGAGTGCTCCTACATCATAAGCATAAACAGGAATCAGGATGCTAAGCATGTTAGGGAATAAAAAGATTAGGGTTCAACTGCGCCTTCGGTTCTGATTTGGGTAGGGTAAAACAGAAACAAGAACCATTATCATCGGCAGATTCATACCATATTTCCCCATCATAACTTTCTATGATCGTTTTGCAGATAGATAAGCCCAAGCCGGAGCCACTCTTGCTGCGGTTATGCAAACGGAAAAAAGGTTTGAAAATATTTTTTTGATGATCAACGGGAATTCCCATACCATTGTCACAAACGATGAATACCAACTGCTCTTCTCGGTCTTCTAATTTGATAGTAATCCGAGGTTCTCTATCAGGAGATTGGTATTTTATTGCGTTATGGACCAGGTTGAAAAAGATTTGTTCCACCTCGGTACGATTCGCCTTAAGCGTGGCTGGCGTGGTGAGGAGAACATCACCTCGGGCTTCTTCGATATCCGTTTTTAGTTGTTGTTTGACACTGCTAATGACTTCATCTAATGGGAAGCGACTAATTACGGTATCATTCCCCCCCAGATTGCTGTAATGAAGCAAGTCATCTAGCATTTTGCGCATCCGCTTGCCACTGGTTGCAGCTTCCTGGAGGTGTACCTGAGCCTGGGGTGGATTTTCGGCCAGTTCTATACTTGCCAACTGGGTAAAGCTGGTAATATTGCGGAGTGATTCTTTGAGGTCATGCCCTGTAGCGAAAGAAAATTGACTCAGTTTACTACTTGCAATGTTAAGTTTTTGATTGGAGCTGGCAAGTTCTATATTCTTCGACTCCATTTCTTGATTTACGACGATTACCTCTTTCTTAGCTTTGGTTTCCCTGTTTTTTGCGACAAATAAAAGGAGCGCAAGAATTGTAATAAGCCCTGCCGTTATTTTTAGCCAGAAGACCCATTTTTCAGAAAGTTCGAGTTTCTGCTTGGTAAGCTTATGTTCGTATTGTTGGGTGTTTAATTGGACGTCATAGATGGCTTGCAGGCCAACGTATTGTTTTTTGTGCTCTGTACTTTCAATTAATTTACTGAATTCTGTAAATTTTTTATAATGGTAAGCTGCTCCTTGATCATCTCCTAATTTACCGGCAGCTTTAGCCCTTACATCATGAGCATCACGGATATTTTCCAGAGGAATGTTATCATTTTTGTCTGCAATAGAAAGGGCTTCATCCGTATTAGCAATAGCATCAAAAAATCTACCTTCTTGGAAGAATAGTTCGGCTTGATGTGCTAAAACGCCAACTTTTACGTCTGGTTTTGGCAATGTAGTATTTAATAAATCCAAGGCCATCTTAAAATGATCTCTGGCCGCCTCTCTGGATTTCAACTGCAAATACGACTGGCCCATTACATCATAAATGTTAGGTAAGTAATAATTAAAGCCTCCTTTATCAGAAAATTCAACGCTCTTCTGCAAATAAATAAGCGCTTCGTTATAATTTGAATCACGTTCTTCAACGGTCCCCAATGTGTAATTAAGCACCAATAGGCGTCGATACTCTTCTTCGGGAGCAACCTCTATACCTCTCTTGAGTGTTTCCCGAGCTTTGTCAAATTGATAAATGGTATTATAAAAAGCACCAAGATTATTGTAGGTCGAAATCAGATCACGGGCAGTTATTCCTGGATAATTGAGTGCGAGTAGGCTATCTTTCAGATTACGAGCAAGAAGATAATTCTTAAGGGCTGCTGGGTAATCTTCTTCCTTATGGTAAACCTGCCCCAGGTTATGGCCGTTTTTAGCTACTTGTACCAAGTCACCGAGCTCGAGGGAAAGCTTTCTAGACGCTTCAAAATCGGTTGCTGCTGCTTCTAAATTTCGGTTGGCATAAAGGCGGGCCAAACCTCGTGCATTGTAAGCCCGTGCTCTCCCTTTGTTGTTTTTAAGCTGAAGGAATATTTCTAAACCTTTATTTATGTTTTCGAGCGCAGGTTCAAATTGTCCCGTAATATCATAAACCTCACCTAAGGAAACGTATGCATTTCCTTCCAGGTATTTATAATTTCCAAGCTTAGCTTGTTCAAGGGCTCGCTCTCCCACAAAAAATGCTGAATCTGCATTTACGTTAGCATACGCACCAGCAAGGGAAGAGAGGGTTTCAATCTTTACAGAATCATTCGTCGCATCCTTGTATTCTTGCAACAATTCAGGAACAGACCGACCTAGTGTTTGTGAAATGCCTAAAACCATCCAGCAAAGAAAAATGGTGGATAGTAATATTCGCCGGAATAATAGCGAGGTGTTGTGGATCAAAATCACTTCGTTTTGGGTTATGACTCTCTATTGGGTTGTTCCTGATTAGTGCTCATTTACAGGCTTGTAAGGGACTACATTTTTTGCCAAAGAGCAATAATAAGGGGCCAATAGGAATACATCATCAACTATTGCACAGTACCCGTAAAGCTAATGTTTTTTTTTGAAAGTTGACCCCGGATAAAACTTTACCTTTGTGGGCAACAATTGCAGCATTTCTTTGTTTTCAGTGTAAATTGAAAATTCAGAAACCAGCTACGCTTTAGCGACCGAAGAATAAAGTTTACCATTATGACCACGAGTACAGGAATAGCCACCTTGTTATCCGATCCTCAATTAGAAGGAAAATGGCGAGCAATCGCCCAAAAAGTAGCAGATCAGGAACGTATCACTCCTGAAGAGGGACAGCTATTGTTTGAAGAAGCATCATTAGGCTACTTAGGAGTACTGGCCAATACGATCAGAGAACGGCGACACGGCGACAAAACCTATTTTAATAGGAATTTTCATATTGAACCGACCAATGTCTGTTTATATACGTGTACTTTTTGTTCCTATTCACGCTTGATCAAGCAACGCTCTGATGGCTGGGAATATTCACTGGAAGAGATTTTAGATATCGTTAAAGGCTATGATGATCAACCTGTTACGGAAGTTCACATCGTAGGCGGTGTTTTACCGCAGTATGATATTGAGTTTTATTCCAACCTTTTCAAGGCTATTAGGGCACACCGTCCGGAGCTACATATCAAAGCCCTTACACCGGTAGAGTATCACTACATTTTCAAGAAAGGTAAGGTGAGCTATGAAGAAGGTATGCGCCTAATGAAAGAGGCTGGCCTTGATTCTATGCCCGGTGGAGGTGCTGAAATTTTTCATCCTGAGATTCGTGACGAAATAGCAGGAGGCAAATGTAGCGGAGAAGAATGGTTACGGATTCACGAAATATGGCACGAATTGGGGCAGCGTTCCAATGCAACCATGCTTTATGGCCATGTCGAAAAATATGAGCATCGAGTTGACCACCTTGAGCAACTCCGACAGTTACAGGATAAGACGGGCGGCTTTCAAACTTTTATCCCGCTAAAGTTTCGTAACCAAGGAAACCAGATGTCGCATATCGCGGAAAGTACCGTTGTTGAAGACTTACGCAATTACGCCATCAGCCGCATTTACTTGGACAATTTTGATCATATCAAAGCCTATTGGCCGATGATTGGAAGGGAGATCGCTCAGTTGTCTATGGCCTATGGTGTAGATGATATTGATGGAACCATTGATGACACTACGAAGATTTACTCAATGGCCGGTTCGGAAGAACAAACCCCCGCACTGAGTACGGAACAACTGGTGAAGCTCATTCGTGCGGTGGGCCGCAAGCCTATCGAACGAGATACACTTTATGGAGTAGTGAAAGACTATACCGATGAAGTGTTTGAAGATGACAAACAGTTTCGTGGATATGTGAGCCTGCCGGTAGTTAATAAATAATTTTTCTGACAATTTTAATGAACCCTCGACCATGGCAGACAAGACCATCTATATTCTTCGGCACGGACAAACGGATTACAACCTGCAGGGTATTGTACAAGGCGGTGGCGTTGATACTTCTTTGAATGCGACAGGCAGGAGTCAAGCTTTAGCCTTTTACAATAAGTACCAGCACCTTCCTTTTGCAAAAGTATTGACTTCAAGTTTGAAGCGTACCCACGAAACAATTGACCCTTTTCTTTCAAAAGGCCTGCAATGGGAGCAACATCCCGAAATCAACGAGATGGGCTGGGGAGACCACGAGGGGAAGGCTGCTACGGAACAAAGTAAAAAAGAGTACGACAGTGTCACTGGTGCTTGGCAGCGCGGAGACTATCATGCAGCGATGCCTAACGGTGAGTCTGCTTTGGAGTTACAACAACGCCTTGAGGTATTTGTGGCGCACTTACAGCAACGGACAGAAGAGCTTCTTCTTGTTTGCTCCCACGGCCGCGCAATGCGTGGGCTAATGTGTGTATTAAAAGCAGAGCCTTTAGCCAATATGAACGACTATTCTCATTCCAACACAGGCCTTTGGATTGCAAAACAGCAAGGCGACCGCTTTGAACTGACACTAGAGAATGATACCAGTCATTTATTGGTGAAGGAAGGGCAACAATGGCGAAGCAAGAGATAGTACGGAAGCACTTATCAGAAAAGGAAAATCAACAGATGAGAAAGATCAAGATCACTGCGGTAAGTTACCTGAATACCAAACCCTTGTTGTATGGTATACTCAATAGCCCTTTGGCAGATCAGGTAGATCTTTCTTTAGATATTCCTAGTGAGTGTGCCCGAAAACTTCGTGAGGGAGAAGTAGACTTAGCACTTACTCCTGTAGCTATCTTGCCAGAATTGAAGAACTGGCATTTGGTTTCGGATTATTGTATTGGAGCTGTAGGCGAAGTAAAGACCGTGAATATTTACAGCGAGGTTCCTATTGAAGAAATTACAGCTTTGTACCTCGATCATCATTCTCGTAGTTCGGTGGCATTGTCTCGGGTGTTATTGCGGGATCACTGGCGTATCACGCCTAAGTTGTTAGAAGCAAAAGAAGGCTATATCAATCAAATAAAAGGCAGTATCGCTGGCGTAGTTATTGGTGACCGAACGATTGGACTTGAGCGTAGTTTCCCTTATGTTTATGATCTCAGTTTGGCTTGGCAGTCACTCACCGATTTACCTTTTGTTTTTGCCGCCTGGGTAAGTACAAAAAGTTTGCCTGAAGCATTTAAGTTGGCCTTTAATGAAGCTCTAAAAGCAGGGATTGCAGCTATTCCCAAATTGAAATTACTACTCCCCTCTCCAGATCCTTCTTTTGATTTAGAAACCTATTTTACTTCTTACATCAGTTACAACCTGGATGAAGCTAAACGGGAAGCACTACATAAGTTTTTGGGCTATGTGGCAGCACTAGAGCCTTTCCACCCACAAATTTCTCGTTCTTCGCAACCAGTGTAGCGACTAAACTGTTTGGTAAGAAAACAACAAAGTATAATGAGCAATCAACTCGCTTTGGCAACCCTTGGAGGGGGCTGTTTCTGGTGTGTGGAAGCCATCTTTGAGCAAGTAGAAGGTGTACACGCCGTGATGTCAGGATACAGCGGTGGTGACAAAGCCACTGCGGATTACAAAACCGTTTGTTCGGGTACAACCAAACACGCAGAAGTTGTACAAGTGAGTTTTGATCCTTCGGTAACATCGTACCAGGAGATTTTGGAGATTTTCTTTACTACTCATGACCCTACAACTCCGAACCGGCAAGGAAACGATGTAGGGCCACAGTACCGATCAGTCGTTTTTTACCACGACGAAGCCCAAAAAGCAATAGCAGAAGAAACTAAAGCTGACTATGCACCGAAGGTTTGGGATTCACCCATTGTGACGGAAATCGCGCCTTTTGAAGAACTCTTTCCGGCAGAAGAATACCATCACGGTTATTATAGTAAGGTAGGAGAGCGAAATCCTTATTGCACTTTTGTTATTACTCCGAAAGTGAGTAAGTTCAGAAAGCTGTTTAGTCACAAAATGAAGGTAAAAAGCTAATAGTAGCGTTTTTTTAGTGGATGCTGAAGTATATTAGGCCACTTCAGCATCCAGCGATGCTCTCTAGGAAAGGTAATTAAGAAGGATCGGTGACCTTGCCCATAAAGAGGATGCTCTTCGTTTTATTATCATGAATAACGAAGACAAAAGGTTGATCTGCTCGGAATACGGGGATTATAGGTACAGAGGTATTGACAATAACAACCACCGTCACCGCTGCAGCTTCCGTTCCTTCTTCGTTGACTTCTACGAAAGCTTTATGGATAACATCATCAATTTTCACGCCGTCGCCATTGATCATTTGTGAGAAATCAGCTCTATCCGAAAAAGCTTCGTCCATGCCCATCATGCTCAGGACACTTTTTAGCTTGATCTCGTATTCCAGTTTGAATTTAGGCAAGAAGAGTTCAACATCACTAGGAGCCATTTGTGTCTGCCAGGTTTCCCAATTTTCCGGGCTGAACTCAGTGATGACCTCCTCTAAGTTATGGCCTTCCCGAGGAAGGAAAATACTCATCGAATAGATCGAATCTCCATAAGGCAAATCAATAGCCTGAAACAGTTCATTGCTAGTATAGCGGAACGACGACTCTCCTATGTGCATCATTTCGACATCTACAGGGCCGTTTGGACTCGTAAATTCAGCGAGTTGAGTATCTTCTGGATCAAACTCCGTTTGCCAACTTCCTTGAAAGTAAATTGCATTGATCAATAACATAACTACGTTTGAAGGGAGTTCACCAAGAGCACCCGTGATTAATCCTTCTGTATTGTTTTCTATCCATGCGTTTACTTCGTCGACGATTTCTGCCTCTCTGAAATCAACAGGAAGAACCTCGCTAGCATAATAGTCTGTATTAGTAGCTAAAAAAGCTGGTAATACAGGATAATCATTCTGGTGCCAGATGGAATTGGCTATTTTAAGTCGTGTTGCGGGATCTAGCTGCGGAAGCACATCAAGTAAAGTTTGATATGCTTCATTGATCTGAGACAAACTGATCGTCCCCGTTCGGAGTGCCGTTTGCATATCCGTGAGGGTTTGACCGTTGGCGCCATTCATGGTCATCGACAAAGCCGTAGAAATACTAAATGGAGAAATAAAAACATTAGCATCTTCCGTATCCTGCGCATGAATGGTTTTAAACAGGTCGATAGCAAAGTGCCCATTGGCTGCTGTTAGCTCACAAACACTCGGGTGATCGGCACAATCGAAATCAATTGGTGGGGTTGGATTAGGAGGTGTATTGTTTTTTTCGCATTGGAAACAAGCAATACTAAAGGTCACAAGAACAAGGAAGAATGCTAATGGTTTCATTGGATGGATACTTTTCTAGGGGAAGACAGCTCATGGTACTTGTAGGGTTGGGTGCTAGGTTGATAAAATTCATGAAACTCAAAATATCGAGAAGGTTTCGGGGGGGGGTAAATGCAGGGCTGTCGAATCTAGGAAGTTGCTATATGAAAAAGTCTTATTGTTAGACTTTTATATATGTTGAAAAAAATCGTTTAACTACCCTAAACGATACCTTTTTTACTATCTCTAGCAGAATCAACACCTTGCGATATATTATGATTTTCCAGATTCGACAGCCCTGGGGGGGTAAATGGAGTAAGAGTAACGGGGTAGGCGCATAGCCCGCACGGCGGGACCCACCCTATATCTGGTGAATTCCAGCCCGAACACCGCACATCTCCTGCTAACCTTAGCAAAAGACACGCTATCACACCCTCTCTTCAGTGAGCTGAAAAGAGGCCTACATTGCGTTAAAAAAACGATGAATTAACTCACTGACCAAGTGAGAGGTGTGTTCCTTCGATGTGTAAGTTGTATTTTGGTCACTAACTTACACGTCAAAGTTAGTAAAATCCATCAAACAAAACAAATTATTTGCAATAAAATAAACTACAAACAAAAATGACACTAGATGGCGATTTTATCCAGCCCGATTTTATTAGTAAAGAAGGTGGCGTCATCCATTTTCTCAAAGTTGACGAAAAGGAATGGGAACGGCAACGTTTTCAGGCAGAGCGTTGGGAGAATACGCTGGGCTGTGGTGGGTATGTTTTCATGATTTTTGGCACTTTGCTTTTGGCGATGCTGTTTTATGTATGGATATTTTTTGTTGGCCTAGCTTTAAGTATGGTTTTTATCTTTGCGAGAACTCGCCAGATAAAAAAGTACAATAGGCTAAAAGCCTACAAGGATATAACCTTTGTCATTTTTGATGATAGGGTTGTTCGATACACTTTGAGTAATTACCAGGTTTTCTACTTTTCAGAACTGAACCACATACGGTTTACGCCATATGGTATACATCTGTGGAAACCTACCTCCTGGCGGGAATGGCTCCATCCCAGCGTTTATGATGTTCAGAGTACCAAATTATTGGTCATTCCAAATGCTACTGAAAGTTATCCTGATATCGAACACTTTATTGAAGGTCTGAAAAGCACTTATAACGAATAGCATTTTATCGAATATTCCTGTTCATTCATCGCAAAACCATAACTGTAAGAACAAATTGCCGTATATTGGTATTATAAGTAAAAGAGCAATATTTGGCCCTTTCTACTTATCGTTTAATGTTTTAACAGTCATCAAAATCAATATTATAATGCTTCCAATAGTACCTATTGTCGCAGTCGTTTTCTTAATGATCTTACTGTCCGGCATCTTTACTGTCAAGCAACAATCTGCCGCTTTGATAGAACGGTTTGGCCGCTTTATGAGTGTCAAAAGCTCTGGACTTCAATTCAAGATACCCTTTGTAGACCGCGTAGCAGGCCGTGTGAGCCTCAAGATTCAACAGCTTGATGTTTTGGTGGAAACCAAAACCAAAGACAATGTTTTCGTAAAACTGAAAGTGAGTGTTCAGTTTGTGGTCTCCGCTGATAAAGTGTACGAAGCTTTTTACAAACTGGAGAACCCTTACGAGCAAATCAACGCCTACGTATTCGATGTCGTTCGTGCGGAAGTTCCCAAGTTGAAATTGGATGATGTTTTCGAACGCAAAGACGATATTGCGAATGCCATCAAAGGAGAATTGGCGGAAGCCATGGAAGGTTATGGCTATGGCATCGTAAAAGCACTGGTTACAGATATTGACCCCGACCATACTGTAAAGGACGCGATGAACCGTATCAACGCCGCTGAGCGCGAAAAGCTTGCCGCCGAATATGAAGGCGAAGCAGAGCGTATCCGGATCGTTGCTAAAGCAAAAGCTGAAGCAGAAAGCAAGCGCCTACAAGGACAAGGTATCGCCGATCAGCGTCGCGAGATTGCACGTGGCCTGGAGGAAAGTGTAGAAGTGCTAAACAAAGTAGGCATCAACTCCCAGGAGGCATCAGCCTTGATCGTTGTAACACAGCATTATGACACCCTACAGTCGATGGGCGAGAATGCCAATAGCAATCTGATTATGCTTCCTAATTCCCCCGCAGCTGGCAGTAATATGCTAGCTGAAATGACAGCCAGCTTTGTTGCTAGTCAACAAATTGGCGAGTCAATGAAAGAAAACAACGAGCAGCTAAAGTTGGAAAAACCTAAGCAGAAGCTGCACCGTTAAGATTTGAGAGTAGTTTTGAGTATATACTGAGCGTTGTCCTTTGGGGCAACGCTTTTTTTTGTGCTGCTACCATGAAATATCAGATAGAAAACGAGCCCCTTCTCACCTCCACAAAACCTTAAAAAACGACCACTTGCCCAGCTTTTTAACACTTGTTGGAAGTAGCTAAAAAAATAAAAAAATAATTTTAATACAACTGTAGTTTATTATCAAAAATACGTTGATATTTGTAGCTGCAAGTATGCAAATGAACATGTCTTATTTAACTTAAAAACCTGTATCACAGGTAGTTACTTTTCTTTTTTCCTTTTCTTATTTTTTACAAATTATAATCCTAATGGGCAAAATTGGCTTTCAATTTGTCAAGGCATTCCTACGCCTTGATGTGATGCTGATGGCTTTCCTTTTCGCCTTCAGCTCTCCTCTTTCCAGCCAGACCGGCTGTAACGGCCAACCTCTACAAGTAGGCTGTATTGCTAACGTAAATGTTACACTCAATGCCGACTGTGCAGCGAACGTAACACCAAGTATGGTACTTACTGGTAACTACCAGTGTGCTGACGAAATTGTAGTAACAATTGATGGTGGCAACACCAATGTACTAGCTGGTTGTGGTGCTCACACTTATATGGTGGTGGTAACAGACAACGGGCAGGAAGTTTACACTTGCTGGGGTAACATTTTCGCCGAAGACAAAACTGATCCGGTGGTAGTTTGTCCTGCAAATACAGATGAAGTTACCGTTGACCTTAGCGCTCAGATCATTTCTGGTGCATTGGCTGGTACTGATCCTGGTATTCAATTGGCCAACTACTCATGTTTCCTGGAGATTTTCCCTCCATTGGCGGGTAATCACTACTACGATC
The DNA here is from genome assembly GCF_000379805.1 of Lewinella cohaerens DSM 23179. Classification (GTDB taxonomy): domain Bacteria; phylum Bacteroidota; class Bacteroidia; order Chitinophagales; family Saprospiraceae; genus Lewinella; species Lewinella cohaerens. The sequence continues at coordinate 120,831 of NZ_KB903536.1, forward strand.
TTTATTCTTTCACCGTAAACAACCCTACCGGTCAAGGTATCTTTACATTTGACATGGGTACTGCTTGGGGCGACGGTACCATGGCCTTGTTCCAAGGTAACTTCAACCCTGCTAACCCTTGTGAGAATATCATTGCTCAAGCAGATGACCTCGTGAGTGGTAGCGGCTTTATTACTTCTTTCGATCCTACTATTCGTATGTCTGCTAGTTTGGTGGATGGTCAGACCTACACCTTGATAGTGAGCAGCTGGGCCAACAACCAGACCGGTAACTACGCAGTGGCAGTATTTGGAGAAAATGGTTCTATCAGTGGTGGGTTCCCTACCCAGGTTGCACCTGTAACTTTCGACTTGGTTTGTACAGATATCGATCAGATTCGTCTTCTTGCTCCTGCTACTTACGTGGTGAATGCAACAGGTGGTATTGTATCGATCCCTCCTGCATTAAGCACTATCTTGGGCCGCACTGGTTTCCCAACGGTAACGGACAACTGTGGAAATATCCTCGTAACTGTTTCTGACGTAGTTTCTTCAGCAGGTGATTGTGGTAACGTGACAATTACGCGTACTTTCCGTGCTGCTGATCGTTACAACTCAGGTTGTATTGGTACACCTCGTGTCGACATCTGCCAGCAGATTATCACTTTCCGTAAGCCTTTAGTTGCAGAAATCATTCTCCCCAACTTTACGGCAGTTATGGAATGTGACGAGACCTTCGCTACTGACGGTACTGTTGGTGGTCCTGATAACAACCCTGCGGCTAGCGTAACCGGTTATCCTTTTATTCGTACAGCATTCGGTTTTCACGACTTGAACAGTTCTTACTGTAACATTGGTGCTTCTTATTCTGACGAACCTCGCATCAACGTTTGTACAGGTTCTTACAAATACCGCCGTGAGTGGAATATCATCGACTGGTGTAACCCAGGTTCTAGCATTATCTACAACCAGTTCGTAAAAGTTGGTGACTTCACCGGCCCAATCATTTCTGGTGTACCTGCTGTGATTTCTGTGTCTACTTCTCCGTTTAACTGTATGGCCAACTTTTTAGTGCCAAACCCGCAGGTAACGGACGGTAATGGCTGTTCTACTGCCGCTGCTACGACTTATACAATTCTGGCAAATGGTACCACCTTCTTCCGTGGTGGAAATATTGGTGCTAACGTTGTCGTACAAGTACCTATCGGTAACCACACCGTTGAGCTATGTGCTGAAGATGGCTGTGGAAACGAAACTTGTGTTACCTACGACTTGGTTGTTCGTGACTTGATCGAACCTACTGCTTCTTGTGATGACCAGTTGAACGTTTCCATCGGCGGTGGTGATGTTGCTAATGGTATTACTGGTATCGCTCGCGTTTATGCGAATGATATTAACGAAGGTTCTAATGACAACTGTGGTCCTGTGACCCTGGAAGTACGTCGTAACTACTGGCGCAACAACACTTGTGACGCAAGTGCTAACCGTTGGAGTCCTTGGGGCAACTTTGTAGATTTCTACTGCTGTGATGTCAACAATGAAATCACNATTGAACTACGTGTAACGGATCAGTCTGGCAACCAAAACACTTGCTGGTTGGTCGTAACACCTGAAGATAAGCTAAATCCATACTGCTACGCACCTGCTAACGTAAGCTTGACTTGCGCTAACTTGCCACTGGCATTCCCTGGCGATATTGCTGCCGCTTACAACACGGAATTTGCTGCTACTTCTATCATGATGGATGCCATCTTTGGTGGAGCAAGCGGTACGGATAACTGTGCAGTGGATACTATCATAGAGCGTACTCCTAATATCCAGGTCAACGAATGTGGCTGGGGTTCTATCACCCGTCGTTTTGAGGCATGGCAAGTACGTCCTGCTGGCGACGCTAACGGTAATGGTGCCATTGATATCAACGAAGTATTCCGTTCAACGAACAGCTGTAGCCAGTTGATCACTATCACGGAAGTACACGATTTCGTTATCGACTTCCCTGAAGATACAGACGCTGACTGTGGTGATCCTGAGATTCCTACTATCATCACCTCTGCTGACGGTTGTGATGTATTGGCTATCAACATCGGTAACCCGGTTCGTTTTAGCTCAGTAGGTGACGAATGTTACAAATTAAGCATTACTTATGATGTTATCAACTGGTGTTTGTGGGATGGTGAATACACCGGCTACGTACTACCTCGCATGACGGAAGATGATGGCGAAGCATTGCCAATCGACCGCTCTGTTGAAGGTAACGAACGCCCTGTTGTTCGCTACTCAGATAGCAGCTTCTGTATCGACCGTCGTCACACTGACCGCAATGGTGACTCAAGCCTTGACAACTGTTTTGCGCCTACACTGCCAAACTACGGCCGTTACAAGTACACCCAGTTTATTAAAGTATACGACTCTACGGCACCAGTAGTAAGCGTAGGTAACTTCGGTGGCCCAACGGCATTGTGCCCAACCCTTACTGCTGGCCAATTTGGTAGCGTAACCGGTACTTGTGGTGCTCCTGTAAGCATTCCTTTCAGCGTAGCTGATGATTGCGAACTGTTCAACCAAAGCGGCAACTTGGTAGTAACCATCGTATCTGCTAACCTGGATGCATTCGCAGTAGATGCTAACCGTGATGGCTTTATCAAGTCTAACGAATTTGTAGCTGATGCTGATGCGCTTGGTAACATCACCAACAATGGTGACGGTACTTTCGTATTCACTGGTACTCTCCCAATCATCACTTCAGCAATGGGTGATAACATCCTGCACGCTTTCCGCGTATTGTTCCAGGATGGTTGTGGTAACCAGGTAAGCAAAATCATCGAATTTGATGTTATCGACTGCAAAGGCCCTGCTCCTATTTGTATCAACGGCTTGACCGTAACCCTGATGCCTCAAGAAGGTGGTGGTTGTGCAATGGCTATCTGGGCCAGCGACTTCGAAGCTTCTCCGATCTACGATTGTACTGGTCAAGGACCAGCTGTACACCCAACAACGGGTCTGCCACGCGTTACCAAGTACGCTATTTACCGTGCTGCTGATGTAGAAGCTAACCCCAACTTCGTTCCTAGCCCTGATGATACCGGATTGGTATTAACGGATGAAGACGAAGAGACTACTGTGGTATACGTTTACGCTTTCGACGAAGAAGGCAACTACGATTACTGCGAAACTTACATCTTGGTTCAGCAGCACACCAGCTGTAACCCTGCTGGTAACGGAACGATCCAAGGTGTTATCGCTACAGAAAGCGACGAAACAGTGCAAGGTGTAGAAGTAAATGTAAACGGTGGTACTCAAACAATGGTGACCAACGCTAACGGTACATTCACCTTTAGCCTTACTCAAGGTGGTGACTACTCTATTACTCCTTACTTGAATGCGAACCCAATGAACGGTGTTTCTACCTTCGACCTCGTGTTGATGGCTAAGCACATCCTTGGTGTACAAACGTTGAACAGCCCTTACAAAATGATTGCTGCCGACGTAAACCGTTCTGGTACCGTATCTACCCTGGATATGATCCAGTTGCGTAAACTGATCTTGAACATTGAAACAAGCTTCCCGAACAATACCAGCTGGCGCTTCATCCCGGTTACGTACAACTTCCCATTGCCTACGAACCCTTGGTTTGTAGCATTCCCGGAACTAAGTAACGTGAACAACTTGGTAGGAACGGTAACTGCAGATTTCGTAGCTGTCAAGATTGGTGACGTCAACGGTAGTGCACAAGCTAATGCATTGGCTGGTGATGATCGTACCGTGAACGGACAGTTCAATATGCTAGCTGAAAACCAGTCATTGAAGGCTGGCAACACCTATACGGTTGCATTCACAGCATTAGACATGGCTGCTATCACTGGATTTCAGGGAACCCTGAAATTACAAGGTGCTAGCCTGGTAGATGTAGAGTACGGTGTAGCAACAGCGGAAAACTTCGGTCTACGTTTTGCACAAGAAGGCTTCATCACTATGAGCTGGAACCGCTCTAACTACAATGAGGCAATTGCGAAAAAAGAAGTACTGTTTAGCTTGGTAATTCAGGCAACTACGGATGCTCAACTTAGCGATATCCTTACCGTAAATAGCCGCTACACTGCTGCTGAAGCTTACAGCAATGGCAACATCATGAACGTAGGTATTGATTTCACCAACGGAGCAGTTGCTATCCAAGGTTTCCAGTTGTACCAAAATATGCCTAACCCTTTCCAGGCTGAAACTCAAATCGGTTTCAACTTACCGAAAGAAGCAAAGGTTCAACTGACGATCTCTGACCTGACCGGTCGTGTACTTTACACCAACGCTGGATCAATTGCAGTGTTTGGCGCAGGTTACCAAACCATGACGGTGACCAAGCAAATGATTAATGGCGCTACGGGTGTATTGAACTACACTATCGAAGCTGGCGATTACCGCGCTACCAAGCAAATGGTAGTGGTAAAATAAAGGAAAAACCCTGTGCTTGTGGAGATGCATGATCGGTGCGCTCTACCAACATGGTCGATTTCTTATAAGAAGGCGATTTACTAATCGCTCTACTTAATGCCTTGCTAGCGCAAACGGCGGTATCCAACCAGGGTGCCGCCGTTTTGCATTTATGGCAGTCGCTCTGTGTACAATAACTTATCTTTGCCTTCATTCCATTGCCTTGGCGTCGCGACATGTGGCGTTCTTAATATCTCAAAACACTTTTTCCATGTTGAAAAATATCAGCACACTATGCTTTTTCGCGCTACTATTCTGGGCTTGTGAAGCTCCTACTGAAGCAACTAGCGATAGTTCCGAAACCAAGGAGAATCCGATAAATACCGAAGAAACTCCAGCGGAATACGCCATTGTAATCCACGGAGGAGCTGGGACAATCCTTCGCTCTGATTTGACGCCAGAGCAGGATGCCGCCTATCGGGAAGCGCTCAATAAAGCCCTGGATATTGGAGAAGAAATCCTAAAAAATGGCGGAACCTCTATCGATGCCGTAGAGCAAACGATCCACTTTATGGAAGATTCTCCGCTGTTTAACGCTGGAAAAGGTGCGGTATTTAACCACGAAGGCCACAATGAAATGGACGCATCACTGATGATGGGCAATGACCGTATGGCTGGAGCAGTCGGTGGAGTATCAAACATCAAACATCCCATTTCGGCTGCGCGGGCTGTGATGGAAAAATCTCCTCATGTTCTTCTTACTGGAAAGGGTGCAGAACAGTTTGCTGCTGACCAAAACCTGGAAATTGTAGATCCTTCCTATTTCTATACCCAACGCCGTTGGGATGCCTTGCAAAATGCACTTGCTCGCGAAAAGGAGGAAGGAGAAGCCCAGGTAGAACTAGACCATAATGAACGTAAAAAAGGCACCGTCGGCTGTGTTGCCCTGGACAAGGAAGGCAACATTGTAGCAGGTACCTCCACCGGAGGAATGACCAACAAGCGCTGGAACCGCCTAGGGGATTCACCAATCATCGGAGCAGGTACCTTTGCGGATAACGCTACCTGTGGCGTCAGTTGTACAGGGCATGGTGAGTTCTTTATCCGCTGGGCAGTCGCCTATGATGTAGCAGCCAGGATGGCCTATAAAGGAATTGATATTAACACCGCAGCCTCTGAGGTTATAAACGAAGAATTGGTAAAAGCAGGAGGCGAAGGTGGCCTGATCGCGCTGGATAAAATGGGAAATATCACCATGCCATTTAATTCAGAAGGAATGTACCGTGGCTATGCAAAACCAGGCGAAAGAGTAGTCGCTATTTATAAAGAATAGGGAATATTAAAAAATAAATCCCTCTAATTCCTATTATTTAAGTAGGAATTGTATTTTTGCCCAGCAAAACAAAGCAATCAATGACAGAAATACAGAGAGAGTCCCGCTTACGGAGCGTATTAAAGGCCTTAAGTTGGAGGGTGGTAGCAACAACAACCATCATTGCCATTGCTTTCTTTACCACTGGTGATATTGAGATGGCCCTCGAAATTGGGTTTATCGAATTTTTTATCAAATTTGCACTTTATTACCTGCATGAAAGAGCTTGGCAATTGGCTCCACGAGGCACTATTCGCAAGTTAGCAGGCAAAAAACAAGTAGAGACACTACAAAAGTAAATGGCAACGGAAAATATACATCCTATTTTTGACCGCCTACTCTCACGAGAAGAGCGGGAAAATCGTTTGCAACAACGGGCAAAAGTACTTTGGCTGACAGGTTTGTCTGGCTCTGGCAAAAGTACCATAGCTCAAGGCTTGGAGCAGCGCTTGTTTGCCGAAGGCTACTTCCCCCAAGTGTTGGATGGCGACAATATTCGCACCGGAATTAACAATAATCTGGGCTTTAGCCTTGAAGATCGTCAGGAAAATATCCGACGCATTGCAGAGGTCGCCAAATTGTACTTGGACTCTGGCATAATTGTTCTCTGCTCTTTTATTAGCCCCACTAGGGCTATTCGTAAACAGGCAGAGGAAATCATCGGAAAGGAAGACTTCTTGGAAATTTTCATCGATACACCTTTAGAGGTTTGTGAAGCACGGGATGTAAAAGGACTGTATGCCAAAGCCCGCCGTGGCGAAATCAAAGGATTTACAGGTATTGATTCTCCTTATGAGGCACCAGAGCGTGCATTTTTAACTGTTCCAACCAGAGATATGACGGTGGAAGCGGCTGTAGCACAAGTGTATGCAGCCTTATCCCCTGTTGTTTCTTTGCCCCAATAAAAACCAGCGACAAAAAACAATTATCTATGTCAAGTGGCTATCATGTCAATCATCTACGTGAATTAGAAGCGGAATCGATCTTCATTCTTCGTGAGGTGGCGGCACAATTTGAAAATCCGGTACTCCTGTTTAGTGGTGGTAAAGACAGTATTCTTATGGCCTATCTGGCGCGGAAAGCATTCTATCCCGCTCGGATTCCCTTCCCTTTATTGCACATTGATACAGGGCACAACTTCCCGGAGACCCTGGAGTTTCGTGATCAATTGGTAGAGGACTACGGTGCCCGTCTGATCGTAGGCTCTGTACAGGCCGCTATTGACAACAAGGAGTTGGTCGAAGAAAAAGGCTATAACGCTAGCCGGAACTATCTGCAAACCCACGTTCTTCTAGACTCTTTGGAGAAAGGAAAGTACGATGCCGCCCTGGGTGGTGGTCGCCGCGACGAGGAGAAGGCTCGCGCCAAAGAGCGTTTCTTTAGCCACCGCGATGAGTTTGGCCAATGGGATCCTAAAAACCAGCGCCCCGAGTTGTGGAACCTCTTCAACGGAAAGAAACAATACGGTGAGCACTTCCGAGTTTTCCCCATCAGTAACTGGACGGAACTAGATGTGTGGCAGTACTTGTCCATGGAAAATGTACCACTGCCGAGCTTGTATTTCGCGCATAAGCGTAAAGTAATTCGCCGCGACGGCACCCTCCTCGCCGATTGTGATTACATCCCAAAGAAACCTACCGAAACCGTCGAGGAAATGATGGTACGTTGCCGTACGATCGGTGACATGACCTGTACCGGTGTTTGGGAATCAGAAGCCACTACCGTGGAAGAAATCATTCAGGAAGTAGCTACTGCCCGCCAAACCGAACGGGGAGGACGAACGGATGACAAACGTTCCGAAACGGCAATGGAGGATCGTAAAAAGCAGGGTTATTTCTAAAGAGTTGGTCCGTGTAAGCGTTTCGGCCATCCAATTATCTCTTTTAACAATTGTCACACCAATTAGAAAAAGGGACGAAAAAATTATTCCTTTTCTGATATTTTTTGTGGTCAAACTAAAGCAAAAATCGTAAGTGACTGATAAGGAGCGTGATTTTTGTTTTCGATTGACTCCAAACACAAAAAATATCGGAGAATCAAATTAATGACATGTCAGAGCAACATACAGAGTTATTACGTTTTTCAACGGCGGGTAGTGTAGATGATGGAAAGTCTACCCTGATCGGTCGTTTACTTTACGATAGCAAATCTATTTTTGAAGACCAGTACGAGACGATCCGCGAAACGACAGCTCGTCGTGGAGAAGAGGGCGTCAATCTGGCACTACTCACTGATGGCCTGAAAGCCGAACGGGAGCAAGGGATTACCATTGATGTAGCCTACCGCTATTTTGCTACACCACGCCGTAAGTTTATCATCGCTGATACGCCTGGGCATATACAGTATACCCGCAACATGGTCACGGGAGCTTCTACGGCAAACGTAGCACTGATCCTCATTGATGCTCGCCACGGCATTGTAGAACAAACGCGCCGTCATGCATTCATCGCCAGCCTATTACAGATACCTCACCTGGTGGTGTGTATCAACAAGATGGACTTGGTCGATCACAGCGAAGAAGTGTACGAAAAGATCAAGGAGGAGTTCTCTGAATTCAGCTACAAACTGGATGTCAAAGATGTCCACTTTATTCCAATTTCAGCCCTCAACGGAGACAATGTAGTAGACAAATCAACCAACATGGATTGGTACGGTGGCTCTACCCTATTGTACTATCTAGAGAATGTCCACATTGGTAGTGATGACAACTTTATCGACTGCCGCTTCCCTGTACAGTTTGTAGTACGCCCCAATACGGACGAATTCCATGATTACCGCGGCTACGCTGGCCGGGTAGCTGGAGGTGTATTCAAAAAGGGCGACAAAGTGATGGTTCTTCCTTCTGGTTTCACTTCTGAAATTACGAAAATCGACACCTTTGATGGAGAGCTGGAAGAAGCCTTTCCTCCAATGTCAGTGACCCTACTGCTAAAGGACGATATTGACGTAAGCCGTGGAGACATGATCGTTCGGGAAAACAATATCCCGGAGGTGAGCCAGGACTTGGAACTAATGATTTGCTGGTTTCATGATAAGCCATTGCAAGCTCGGGGCAAATATGGTATCAAGCATACCACCCAGGATGCGCGTTGTGTGATTAAAGAAATTCGATACAAACTGGATATCAACACATTACACCGCAATGAAGAGGACACCGAGATTGGCATGAACGATATTGCTCGTATCGTTATTCGGACGACCAAGCCGCTGTTTACAGATATTTATCGTCGGAATCGCAACACAGGCAGCATCATCCTTATTGATGAGCAGACCAACGAAACGGTTGCTGCGGGGATGGTGATATAAAGGGAAGTGAGGTTTGGTGGTAATCTCTCCTTGTCAAGAGGCCATCAAACCTCACTGTACTGAGTAAAAAGTATATCGTACTTGGTATAAGCGAGGTTCAGTCCGCGTTATTGTTATCTATTTGATCCAATTGTTGCTGGATAAATGCAGTATGGCGGCGGATTTCAGCGTTTACGAAATCATGGATTTCTTTTTGGGAGAGGGTTTGATCGTAGTACTTTTCGATTTTCTGATCATCGCTACCTCTTTCAATAGAGAAGGTCGTATACTTGAATTTTATTGTTAAAATGGAATCGAAGTGAACACTCTTGAACTTCTTCTTATTGAGTTCCCTAAACAAAAACCTGATCTGAAGATCGCGTTTCGCTTCAAGGAGCTCTTTATGGAATTGAGCTGGTTCAAAATCAGTGACTAGTGTACCTGTACCATCAAAGGATAAAAAGCATTGTGTATTTAAATAGAATTCCCCAAGTCGTCGATTCTTTTGAATAAAGTACCTGAAAAGTGGCACCAAGCTATCGTTATAAACGGTTAATATAGTTTCGTCTGTTTTTTGAAGCTTCACATCTTCCCCAACTCCCTTCATCCGCTGCTCCAACAGTGCAATCTCTTTATCTACATCATCTGGTTCTTCAATGGACTCTCCTTTGGCTCCCTTGATCATTAGCTCCAATGAATCAACAAGATTACCTGCAATATATTCTACGAAAGGGGTAATCGTACCAGCATCAGCTAGTTGAAGCGCAGCGAAATAATTGGCCTTGTCTTCTGTTTTGATGATGACAGGAGGGTAGCCAAATTTTAGTAAGATGAAGTTCATCAATATTCGTGCAGTACGCCCATTTCCATCATCAAAAGGGTGAATACGAATGTACTTATAGTGGAATTCAGCAGCCAGTAATATTGGGCTTACGTCCTCTCTCTCCGCTTCTTTTCGGTACCATTCTATCAAGTCAGCCATCTTTGCTGGCGTTTCTTCCGGGCTGGCAAAGCGGAAAATTTCCCCCGTTTGGGTTTTTACGTGGTTAGGCTGCTTCTTGTAATCTCCTACACTGATTTTTTTCTTGGTTGGTTTACCATCAGCAGTGATGGCGTCAACCTCATAGGGCTCTTTTAAAATAAGCTTGTGGAGCTCACGTATAAAAGTTTCATTTAAAGGACGATCGTCTTTTACAACTTCCAAAATCCAAAGCACAGCCTCATTATGCCCGGTTATTTCAAGATGATCCTTGAGCGGTTTTCCTTGTGCGGTTATATTAAATAGGATAAGTGCTCTTGTCTCTCCATAAGAAAGGGTATTCCCCTCTAAATGATTAGAATGATAGTTCCAGTCCAATCTGAATTTTTGCATGATGCGTGACTCCTCGTCTTTACTCAGTGGCCTGAGTAAGTCTAGTTCTTTTTTTAAGGAGCGAGCTTCAGCAATTGCATCCATATTAATTCAGCAATTTGTTTTTGCGCAATACTAAGAACAGCACAAAAATAAATTGAGGTGTCGTTTTTCAAAAAGCTGGCTAAGCCAACCAAGTCGAGCTTGCCGAGTAGGCAGGCGTGTCAGCTTTTTGAAAAACCTCAAAGACGGCTCAATTTGTTTTTTGCGCAATATAACTTGTTGCAATTTAACCATTCATTACTTAATGCTTATCCGAATCCCCCTCTTCTTTTGCATATTCGGCAATAGTGGGAGCTTTCCATCTTTCGTAACCTACTGGTTCTTCCTTGGCTTTCTCAATGGCTTTACTGGTACGTTGTTTGTCACGAATCATAGCAAAGGTCATGATCAGGCTGGTACCAATAATAATATCTAAAAGGATACCTGGCTCAAAGCCCGGAATAATGGCAGCCTCAGGAATATCGTAAAATAAAAGAATGGTAATTAATCCCCGAGGGGCAATGTAGAGCTGAGGGAAAATATCTTTACCAATAAACATTCGTAAAAAGAAATAGCGAATCAGGTAGATAGTGGCTACTATTGCCAAACTAATAAGCGTGACTTCTAAATTGGCAATTGATGCCAGGGATATAGTCAGACCAAAAATAACGAAGAAAAACGTACGTACAACAAACGCCGATTCCATCGTCACCACATGAAGTCCCTCGTACATTTGTGAGGCTTTCTCCAAATGCAGCCATTGCCCCAACTTACCTCTGAAGAAAACTTTCATATTAGCAATCACCAATCCAAATACCAGGATGATAATAAGCGAAGAAAGGTGCATCTTCTTCCCTACCGCGTACAGTAAAAGCAACACTGCAATGAGCAAGAATAGCTTTGTATGACTACGGATGTTTTGGAAAATAAGAATGATTAAATAACTGGCAATCACCGCAATACCAATGGTAAGAAGCAGGTTTCCAGAAAAATCAAGAAAACCACTGCCATGACCACCTGCATCTAGGTTTCCCGTAAGGAAATAGAACATCATGATCCCCAAGATGTCAGAAAAGGTACTTTCATAGATGTGGAATTCCTTTTTATCCTCCCTCAAAGTTGCTACACTGGGAATAATAATAGCACTGGAAAGAATAGACAAAGGCGTCGCATATAGCCAGGCAGAGGCCATGTCCATCCCAGGAACAAACTGATGTAGGATAAGGGCCGCTACGTAAGCCGACACTAATAAACAGATCAAGGCGATAAATAAAGCCTTGAAAATGGGTAAGTATTTACCAGGTTTAAGCTCCAGCTCCAGGGCCGCCTCAAGGACAATCATTATTAGGCCGACGGTTCCTAGAACTTTCAAGACCGGGAGGAAATCCGGACGATCACCAAGGGCGGCATCCAACACAAATTGCAGAAGGATACCCAGTACAATCAGCATTAATACAGAAGGGATGCTGGTCTTACGGGCGGCTTCTCCGAAGAAGAAGGATAAAATCAGAATGAGCGAAGCCCCGATGATTAGTGTATAAGCAGATAATTCGTGCATAACAGATCGGCTATATTTTGGTGGTTCTAGCAGAAAAATCCTGCTCTTCCAGTCGTTGAATAAGGTCTTTAAGGTGTTTTTCGTCGTGTAGAGCGACCTCGACCAGCCAAGGCTGATCAGTAGGGTTGGTTGTTGTTACCAAAGGGCGATGTAGCCAATTCAAATAAGGCACGACCTGAAGCAATTCCTGCAACTGTTCCAGTTTAGCAGTATTGTTCTCTTCTTCAGGCACGTTTACTTTCAAGCTAAAAAAGCTGCTGTTCTTCTCTCCTATAAGTAAGGTATACCCATCTCTTAACAAGTCCTCGAAATTGAGAAAATGTAAGCCTTTATTGGTTTGTAAACGTAGCCCCAAACGTCCAATATAAGTAATGAGGCCACTGAAGTCTTGGTGATTCAGTCGGGTTCCTAATTTAAGATTATGATCAAAAAGCAGGATTCGTCCACTGAAGTAGTTACGCAATTGCCGGAGGCAAGCCAGTAGCAACAGTAGCACGATCAGGCCGTGAAAAAAAGGCTTGATGAGCATAAAATAACTGCCTATCACCAATACAACAATAGGCTCAAAAAGCAGCAAACCATATCGTACATAACGATCAATAATCAGCTGCCAGTCTGCTGGCGCACTGATCCGAATCAGGATGCGGTGAGCGAGCTGAAGAGCAAAATAAAACAATGCCAGTTGGATGCTGATACTCAGCAATCCCCCCCAACTGTAGTCGTAGTGAACTTGCCACAAATAATCCATAGTAGCTTAAAGGTATTGCTTGTTTTTTAATTGACGAATGACACCATTCGCCGCTGCTTCATTGATCTCCAACCATCCATCCAGATGCCTGGTGAGTAGCCCCACGCCCAGTAGCCGTAGTAATGCTTCTGCGTAACGAGGGCTAAAAGCTGGTCCAAAACGCTTGCGCAAGCGGTATTCTGTTGTACGTTTTTCGAGTAGTAGCGTACGCAGCAAGAGTGCTTGATCTGCTTCTATAAAATTGGGGAGCTGAAAAAAATTGGCTCCCATTTGATAAACTTGTTCTTCATTGCGGCGCTGAGTGTGATAAGCCCACAGGTTAAGTGCCTCACCAATATTACCCCCTGAAGCACGATAAACCCGGCTAACAGCCAGTTGAAAGGCACTAGGTTCCAGTGTTTCGCCTTCTTTCGTGACCAGCGACTTATGCGTTGCTCCGTGACGAATCAGGATAGCTTGTTGCACCTCTTCCTGGCTCATAATATCCAATTGAAGGGTAGCCTGAAAGTGCCTGCTTAATTCATGGTTGTTTTCCAGGTAATCACACAAAGGATTAGCTGCTGCTACCAAGTAGAATATTGAACCAGCATGGTGGTCCATGTGCCTTAACAGTGCTTTAGTATTTTGGTGAATGGTACAAGCAGGATCATGCCACAACTCGAGATCATCCAACCAAACAAGGGGTGGTTGCTCAAAGCGATATTTACTAATAAATTCCAAGGCAGCACCAAGGTCGAAGGTTGTTTCAAAAGTACGGCCTTGAAGGCTAATAAAGGAATTGGGAAGCAGGCGGATAGTTTCATTAGGGAAATAACGATTGCTCACCAAATCGCCAAAGAGCGACTTTCCAGAAAAACGATCACCACGTAAAAGGACAGCCCCCCTGTAGCCTTTTCGCCAATGCTTAACCAAGGTAGCTATCCGCTGTAATTCAGCTTTACGGCCAACCCAAAAAGATTCGCCAATGTAACCTTTGGTCAAGAAAATGCTGGTATAAGCCTGATTGTTGGCAGGTGGAGCATGATTTTCGATGTAACGCACCACTTTTTCTGAAACGCTAAGTGCATCTTCGGCTTGTACTGATGTCAGCCATCTGCGAATTCTCTTTCGTTGGTTCCTCCACCAGCGGGTCAGGTTCAGCAACAGCTGGTTTTGATTGTCACGAAACTGGTTAATCGTAGACTGTAGCGGAACTTCCAGAAAGAAATTCGACTCGTTGAAAACATTAGACAACTTAAAGTTTTCATCCAATCTGCTATGGATCAGCTCATGCAGCTTTTGTAGCTCTTTCTCCCGATCCGTTGTTTGAATCAGGAAACTTTGAAGCGGCTGACAAAGGTCTTCACTAACCATTCCTCTTTCCGGGCTTTCGCTATTCAGCAAAATGGCTCGGTTCCTGATATTGATCAGTGCCATTTTGAGGTTATTCCGGATGTTGGTCGTTAGCTCCCACACCTCATAGAGCAAAGGCAGTGTTTCGGAATCCAGCCAACGCGAAATATAACGTCGAAAATTGATTTCTTTAACCTGCAAAGCCGCGCCCGAAATAGCTACCGGCACCAAGGTTTCGCCAGCCAATGCCTCCAGGCCTTTTTCCAGAGAAAGATTGAAGCGCTTGCCTAGTTTTTGCTGAGATATTTGACTTTCCTGATTCTCCAGATACATAGGAATCCGGGTACGAGCTTCTGAAGCGTTTTCTTCAATATAAGTGTTGGCTTCCTGAGCAATTTCTTTCAACTGATCGATCTCCGCTACTACCGTATGGATATCATCCAGAATGATTTTTCTTATCTTCTGCAAGGCGGTACTATTCTGTCCTAGTAAATCCTGCTTGGCAGCGATATCCCGAATCTGGGTAGTGATGGTCCCAATTTGTTCTCGATAAACAGGCCATGGGAGTGCCTGGTGCTTCCAGGCATCCATCATTTTGGCCGCCATCTTCGGACTTGCAGTGAATTCGGCATCCAATTCTGGGAGCAAATTTTTCAATTCTGTTGCCGCATCTGTCAGGTTCTGATTACTTGCGTGCTGCCAGCGCTGCCAACTTTCTTCTTTAATTTCGGCATCTAGCGACAACATCTGTGCATGCAAGTGCTCAAAGGTCGTATTGCGCCATAGCAGTAGGAAAGATTTTCCCGCAGCCAGCCAACGATAGAAAAAGAGGTAGTCCTCTCGTTGAACTTCGACAGCCCCTTCTTTTGACGAAGAGAAAACTTGAGCACGCTGATCACCTAAGGTAATCAGGGCTTGGCACAATTGCTGCCCCAATGTGCTGAGGGCAATCGACTGTTGCTTAGGCTCTAGCTCTGTCCAAGACATTTGCGTAGCCTTCTCCAGGGTGGTGTAAAACTCTTCCAACGGCGATTGTACTTGCTCCATGGTGCCAAAGATGCTACTGTGTAAGCATATTTCCAAATGAAAAGTGTAAGTTAATTTTTCAGCAATGCCTATAGAGTAACTTCCAGGTATTGTGCGAAACTGCTATTGGTGTAAAACCCAACCTGTACGGTAGGTTTCAAGAAATATTTTACTCAATGCCCGTGATGTTGTCCTAGACTCCCATGATCCGTAAGGCCTCTAAAAAAGCGTTCAAACGGTGGCCTCCTCCCCTTATTAATTTTGCCAACATAACTCCGTAATGTTACTTAAGTTTTTACCTTAGTATTGCGCAGAAAATAAACTGCGATTTTTCTCAAGTTTTCCAAATAGTTAAAACGCTTAAAATGAAGCGCTTATTTAACTATTATGAAAAAAAATCGCTTTTTATTTTCGTGCTGTTCCTTAGAGCTGTTAATTCAAAAATGATCAAATGCGTAACGAATTCGTCGTCTTTGCCCTTCTCACCGTCTTGGGCAGTATTGCCTTGGGTTATTTCTTCCATCCCTACGGTTATGGGTTATTGCTATTTTTTGGTCCTATAGTGATGATTGGCTTCTACGACATGGTACAAGACAAGCACGCCATCATGCGCAATTTCCCGATCCTGGGACGCGGGCGTTACATCATGGAAGAATGGCGCCCCAAGCTGTACCAATACTTTATCGAATCAGATACCAACGGCCGCCCCATTAGCCGTACCATGCGTTCGGTCATTTACCAGCGAGCAAAAGATCAGAATGATACCACGCCCTTTGGCACCCAACTGGAAGTGTACGAAGAAGGCTACGAATGGATGAATCACTCTATTGCCCCATGTAACGCCGAAGAAATGGAGGAACCACGGGTACTCATTGGCAACAAAGAATGCCAGCAACCCTATTCTGCTTCTATCTTCAATGTTTCCGCAATGAGCTTCGGAAGTCTCAGTTCCGCAGCAATTGAAGCACTTAACGGAGGAGCAAAAATTGGCAACTTCGCACACAATACTGGTGAAGGTGGCGTAAGTTCCTACCACGAAACTTTTCAGGGTGACCTTATCTGGCAAGTAGGCACTGGCTATTTTGGTTGCCGCACAAAGGATGGTAATTTTGACCCTGAAAAATTCGCCCTACGTTCCCAAACGCCCAATATCAAAATGATAGAACTTAAACTATCACAAGGCGCGAAACCTGGTCATGGAGGGATTCTACCTGCGAAGAAAAACACACCCGAAATTGCTAAAATTCGCGGCGTAGAGCCGGGAACAGCTGTGCTTTCTCCTCCTTTCCACAAGGCCTTCTCTACCCCTAAGGGACTACTCAATCTGATCCAGCAAATGCGTGAGCTTAGTGGTGGAAAACCCGTTGGCTTCAAACTTTGTATTGGCCAACCCAGCGAGTTTATTGCCATCTGTAAAGCTATGGTCGAAACTGGCATCTATCCCGATTTTATCACCGTCGACGGTGGCGAAGGCGGCACCGGAGCAGCACCCATAGAATTTTCCGATTCCGTAGGGATGCCTTTCAAAGAAGGGCTCGCGTTTACCTACGACACACTCGTAGGTTTTGATCTCAAAAAACACATCGCCCTGCTGGCTTCAGGCAAGGTCTTAACTGGTTTCCACATCTTACGCGCAATGGCACTAGGAGCTGATGCCACCTACAGTGCCCGGGCTATGATGCTGGCCTTGGGCTGTATACAGGCGCTGGAATGTAACAAAAACAACTGCCCTACCGGCGTAGCTACCCAAGACCCCGAGCTGGTGGCTGGCCTCGTAGTCAGCGATAAGAAAAAGCGCGTAGCCAGTTTTCACCACAAAACCATCCACAGCGTACAAGAACTTCTCGGTGCCGCCGGTTTGACAAGCACAAAGCAGATAAATCGCCGGCATATCTTTCGGCGCACCAGCCTCAATGAGGTACGCCGTTATAGCCAAATCTTTCCGTATCTAACTACCGGAGTCCTACTCAACGAAAATACCGTACCTGAAAACTGGAAAGTAGAATGGGACCATGCTAATGCTGAGCATTTTTAATCTGCCTTTGCTGTAGAATCAAAAAATAATCGTACTTTTTGGATCGGATTTACAATTACCACTGAAACTTATTGCCAACAGTGGTATCAAAACTTCAAGGCTTAATCAACTGAGGTAACCCTCTGTACACTTTACTGAAGCTACTCGTAATATTTATCAAAACATCTATTACTATGAGTAAGTGTTCCTTTCTTCTACTGACTATTTTTTTATTTTCGCTGGCCTTGGCTCCCCGAGCTTTAAGCCAATGTATGGCAGAAGCCGGCACCATTACGGTTAATGATGACGGTGGCGGTACCAACCCTTTTGTCGTCTGCTTTGGCGAGGCTATTGATGTCACTTCTGACGGCAACTTTACGCTTCCTCCGAGTGGCCCTTTACCAGCGATGGTTTATCTTTTTTACTCCTGCCCTCCTACCGGCCCCGACCCGGCAGCAGACCCTTGCTGGACTTCGTGGTTTTGGACGGGTAGCGACATCCAAACAACCAACGACGGCGGTATTGTTGGCTCCGTAGGGATCAATACCTTTATCCTCGTCCCCACCGTTATCGACAACAACCAACCCCAACCCAATGGTCCCGGCATTGATGCTGATGGAGATTTGTGTTGGGACATCAACCCCGATGATACAGAAACCTTTACGTTCCTGAATGAAATCGAGATTACAGAACTAAATGTAGATGAATGTGCGGGAGAAGTCATTATCGAAATTATTGGGGGATATCCCGAGCTTTTTGCTGGCAATTACTCCCTTTCCAATACAGGTAACGGCTCAATTGGCCAGGCGGGTCCCGGCGGAGGAATTGTCACCATCTCCGGACTAATGCCCGGTGACTCTTACAGCTTTAACCTCGATGATGACGGCAATGGCTGCATGGCTACTTTCCCCGGTGGCGTTATCCCTGAAGCGGAAGAACTCATGCTCTTTTACGACCCCATTTGTGAAGGAGGCTCCGTTTCCCCAAGCCTCGTATTCCCTAGTGGCGGTGATTTTGACTTTGTCGTTCCACCCGGAGACGGTGCCAGTATAGACCCTTCTACCGGTGAAGTCAGTGATGTTTTGGATAATTATGAAATCATATACACCTGGATCGATGACTGTGGTGACCCGCAATCCATTACAGAAGAACTGGTATTAACTCCTCCCCCACCGCCACCTGTTGTTGATGCTTTTTATGAATTTTGTCCTGAAGACAATTCCACCATCTTTCCTGACGGTAGCGGAGATTTCTTCTCTCTTTATGATGATGAATTTGCAACAGATCCTATCTCAAACGGCAGTGGCTTCGACTTTTTGGATTACCTGGAACCCGGTGACCCAGAAATGGAGTTTTTCGTTTCTCAAACCATTGATGATTGTGAAAGTGAGTTGGTTCCTTTTTCAGTAATCATTTACGGTGACTCCCCTCCTATCATTGATCCCGAGTTCATCGTTTGTGAAGGAGACGAGGTCTTCCTGGAGCCCCAATCAGGCAACGACAACAACAATTCCGACTTCTACTTTTATTCAGACCCCGGGTTGAGTGATCTTTTGGCTAGCGGCGAGTCTTATACTTTCACGCCTACAGCAAGTACCACCATTTACATTACAGAATTAAACGAGATATGTGAATCGGTTCCTGAACCTGTAGAAATCACAGTCGACACACCGCCTGTAGCTACTGTAGCGGAGCCCGTTTGTTATGCCAACAATGCCCTTTACAGCATTCTAATCACAACCAATGCGGTAGATGTTATCCCCAGTTCCGGTTTAGCTATCAACAATAATGATGGCACCTTCTCGATTATCGATATTCCTTCCGGGAACTTCCTCGATCTTATTCTTGAAAATTCTACAGGCGACTGTAACAGTCTCTTGGAACTGCCCGACTTTGATTGTGGCTGTGCGGCACCTCCTGCTCCCGTCAGCAATGGTGATCTTACCATTTGTGCAGGAGAAATGATCCCTACTTTAAGTGTCAACGTGGGGGCTGGCCAAACCGTCGATTGGTACGACGCGCCTACCGATGGCAACCTATTACTAGCAGGCAACACCAGCTTTACACCTACTGCAGCTGGCACTTACTATGCAGAAACTCGCCTCATCGTAGACGGCTGTGTTAGTAGCACCCGAACTGCTGTAAGTCTGACCATCAACCCGGTTCCAAGCCTTACTTCCAGCATGGTTGATTGTGCACCAAGCCTACTTACCTACACCGTAACATTGGAAATTGCCAACGCTGCATCTATTACCGTTAACACAGGCATGGTCACCGACAACGGCGGTGGTAGTTTTACCGTTAGTAACATCCCCGTAGGAACAGACCTTTCGTTTACTGCATTCGGAACAGACATGAACTGTACTTTCGGGCCCGAAATGATAGCTTCACCTGTCTGCCCCTGTCCGGTGATCAACGATCCTGTTACCACGCAAAACATCACCATTTGTCCGAGTGACCCGGTGCCGACCTTAAATGTCACCGTAGACCCAGGGCAGACTGCCGACTGGTACGATCAAGCAAGTGGCGGCAACCTACTGGCAAGCAATACCCTAAGTTTTACACCACCAAGCACTGGCACCTTTTATGTAGAAGCCCGCGACCCTGTAAATGACTGTGTAAGTAATCGAATTTCCGTTACGATCAATACCAGTCCTGCACCTACTTATACCGTTCAGGGCACTAGCTGTGCAGCTGATTTACTCACCTATCAGGTACAGCTTACTACCGGAAGTAGCAACCAGTTGGTAACAAATGCAGGCATAGTCACAGACAATGGCGGTGGTAGCTTTACCGTTACCGGAATTCCTGCTGGCATGGACCTCACTGTGACCATTACGAATATGACTACAACTTGTAGCATCACCGATATTATTACCGCACCAGATTGTAATTGCGCCGNGGTAGCAGCACCAATGAGTGCCGGAGATGTGAGTATTTGTACAGGCACGCCCATCCCTACCTTAAATGTCAATGTCCTTGCTGGTGAAACCGTCGATTGGTACGATGCACCTGTTGGAGGGACGCTTTTAGCAAGTAATAACACGTCGTTTACGCCAACAATGGCAGGCACCTACTACGCCGAAACCAGGGTATTAGCCGATGGCTGTGTGAGTGCTGTACGTACAGCAGTTACCTTGACCATCAACCCAACGCCGGTATTCAACAGTTTTGATACTATTTGCGCACCCGACTTACTAACCTATACCGTAACACTGAGTATCACTGATGCTGCTTCGCTAACGACCAACGCCGGAGATATAACCGATATGGGGGGAGGCAACTTTACCATCAGTAATATTCCTGCCGGAACAAACCTTACGTACACCGCCTTCAATAGCGACGCCTCTTGTTCGCTAGGGCCTAATATCATAGGGGCGCCATCTTGTCCATGCCCTACGATAACAGCTCCTGTACCTGACCCGGTAGCAAGCATTTGCCCTGGTGATCCCATTCCAACCCTTAGTGTTACCGCCGAGGCGGGACTGACGGCCGATTGGTACGACGATCCCGTAGGTGGAAGCCTATTGGCCAGTGGCACCTTGACGTTCACACCAGCCACCGCTGGCACCTACTACGCAGAAGCTCGTGATCCCGTAAATAATTGTATCAGTGAAAGGGTTGCCCTGACCATCATTACGAATCCAACACCTAATTTTTCTGTTATAGATGCCGTCTGTGCCTTGGATTTATTGAGCTACCAAGTCACCTTACAAGTAAACAATGCCGACGAGCTCATCGTCAATACCGGGATGATCACCGACAATGGAGGTGGCAGCTATACCGTCACAGGCATTCCTTCGGGTACCAACCTAATGCTTACGCTCAACAATACCCTTACTGGCTGTTCGGCCAACGGCAATGTACCCGCACTCGATTGTACTTGCGGCACGGTAAACCCTCCGATGAGCAGTGGTAACATCAGTATCTGTGATGGAGAACCTATTCCTGATTTGACTGTAACCGTCTTGGCTGGCCAAACCGTCGACTGGTACGATGCCCCAAGTGATGGCAACTTGCTCTTGGCGGGGAGTACCACCTTTGCGGCAACCGTTTCCGGTACATACTATGCCGAAACCAGGGTTGTGATTGATGACTGCGTGAGCTTTGCAAGAACTCCGGTCATGCTCACGATTAACCCCAGCCCTACCATAGTCGATTTCTCCGCCAGCTGTGCGCCCAATCTATTGACGTATGAAGTAGTGATTTCAACCACCAATACAGCTAGTTTACAAACTGATTTTGGAACCATCGTAAACAATGGCGGCGGTAATTATACGATTTCGGGTATTCCAGCGGGAACAGACGTAACCTTTTCCGCTTTCAACGCAGACATGAGCTGTAGTGCAGGCCCACAAACCGTAACTGCACCTGATTGTAGTTGCCCAATGATCACTCCTCCCGTCTCTGGTGGTGACCTTGCCATCTGCGCAGGAGCACCGATACCAAACTTGAGCGTAACGGTCGGCGCGAATGAGACGGCCGATTGGTACGATGCCGCTATCGGAGGCAACCTGCTGGCCTCAGCAAGCTTGAATTTCCTACCTCCTGCTCCAGGAACCTATTTTGCGGAAGCAAGAAACACCATCAATAACTGTGTCAGTGCAAGGGTAGCTGTTTCGTTTACCGAAAACCCGATTCCATCCTTTACACTTTTGGATACCATTTGTGCACCAAATTTACTTACGTATCAAGTCGAGCTTCAGGTCAGTAATGCCGACCAGGTCAGCCCTAGTTTAGGTAACCTTGTCGATAATGGTGGTGGCAGTTATACCATCACAGATATTCCAAGTGGGCTGGCCTTAAATTTTACACTCAACAATACCACTACAGGCTGTAGCCTCTCTGCCAGTACGATGGCTCCCAATTGTAGTTGTCCTACGCTAGATCCACCGATGAGCAATGGTAACGTTGCCATTTGTGATGGCGATCCTTTACCGACCCTTACCGTAATGGTGGCTGCCGGCCAAACGGTAGATTGGTACACTGCTGGTAGTGGAGGAATGCTGCTTTTGGCTGACAATACCAGCTTTACACCTACCTCACCAGGCACCTATTTTGCTGAGGCCCGTGATCCTGTAAACAACTGTGTGAGTGATAGCCGCACCGCCATTACTATTATCGTCAATCCTACACCAGTGCTTGACGCCAGTGATGCCGTTTGTGCACCAGATTTATTAACTTATACCGTGACTTTAGCCTTGACCAATACGGCCACCATTCAGGTCAACGAGGGGATCGTCACCAACCTGGGAGGTGGAAATTTCACCATCAATGGTATTCCTGCTGGCGTAGACTTCACCTATACAGCCTTTAATACCGGCATGAGTTGCTCCCTTGGGCCACTGATGATTACCGCACCCGATTGTTCTTGCCCGATGGTGGCTCCACCGACTACCGGAAACGACCCAATGATTTGTGCAGGTGACCCCATCCCTACCCTATCCGTAATGGTAGCAAACGGGTTTACCGTCGACTGGTACGATGCCCCAACCGGCGGAAATCAGTTACTAATGGGTAGCGTGACCTACACCCCTACTGCTGTAGGAACCTACTACGCTGAAGCTCGGGATATCGTTAATAATTGTGTCAGTGGACGAATTGCCATTACGATCATCGAAAATAGCGTAGCGCCCCCAGTTAGTGCTGGCGACGAAGCTATCTGTGCAGGTGAGCCCCTACCCGCTTTGAGCGCAATACCAGCGGCAGGCGAAACCATCGACTGGTACGACGCTCCAACCGGTGGAAATTTACTCCTGATGGGAAGTACCACGTATCAACCTACTCTTGCGGGAACCTACTACGCCGAAGCTCGCAGCACGACCAATGGCTGTACCAGCAATGCACGTATTGCCGTGACTTTAATGATTTTTGACCTTCCGATTCCTTCCGTAAGCAGTAGCAACGACCCAGGGTGTGACGACAACGATGGCAGTATTACCCTCGCTGCCAGTGGAGGCTTGATGCCCTACCAATACCAAATCAACAACGGCACACTCCAGGATGATCCCACTTTCGGTGGATTAGGCGTAGGCAATTATGACCTCCAAGTTGTTGATGCCAATGGATGTAGCGATAACCTGACACAAGCTTTAAGCCCTCCGGCTGCGATTGAAGCTACCATAGCGGCCAACGGCCTGATCACTTGTGCTTCCGCTGAAGTTTTATTAGACGCTGCTGGTTCGACCACTGGTGCATCTATTACTTATGCTTGGGAAGATCCTACTGGTAGCCCTTTACCTGAAACGGGCCTTAATGCTGCCGCCCTTGCTCCTGGCAACTACACCTTGGTAGTTACCGATACGGAGACCAATTGTAGCAATACCGCCACCGTCAATGTACAAGCGGATTTGCAAGCTCCCAACCTTCAGACCGGAGACGATGGCCTGATCACTTGCGAAGCAGAGAGCGCTACGCTTTCCGCCAGTAGCAGCACGCCCAATGTCAGCTATACCTGGGAAGCGCTCAGCGGAGGAGAGATTTCAGGAGCAACCAACCTGGCTAGCATTACCGCTTTAGCTGCGGGTTTCTACCAGGTAACGGTGTTCAATCCCGAGAATGGTTGTTCGCAAGTAGATGTCATTGAAGTAACAGAGATTATCAACACCGCTATTGATGTAGAGGTTGCCTTTGAGCCACCTAGCTGCCTTGGTGATGAAAATGGCAGTATATTATTGACCCCAGCAGTTCCTGGCCAAGTGTTGCTATTTGCTCCTGAAGGAGAAGCCTTTAGTTTAAACAGCACATTTTTCAACCTCGGCGCGGGTGTTTATAATTTCACGGTGCAAGACGAATTTGGCTGTGAGGTGGGTACAAGTGTAACCTTACCCAATGGCAACGACCTCACCGTAGAGCTTGGTGAAGACATCTATCTAAAACTTGGAGAAGTGGCCCAGTTTGACCCCATCTCCAGCACTCCAGAAACCTTGTTGGCCGGTATAGCATGGACCAACCCCCAATTGCTGGATTGCGACACTTGTCTTCAGGCTTCTACGCTAAGTGACTTGGTCAACACCACTCCCTTTCAGCTGACTATCACCGATAGTCTAGGCTGTACCGCCACCGATAACATCCGCGTATTTATCGACCGGACAAGGCATGTTTATATCCCAAATATCTTCTCGCCCAACAATGATGGCAGCAATGATATCCTCTTCGTAAGTGGTGGTGCGGATATTGAAAGCATCAGGTCTTTCTCGATATTCAACCGCTGGGGAGAGCTTGTCTTTGAAGAAAATGACTTTCTACCGAATACGCCATCCTCAGGTTGGGATGGTAAAACGCGCAATGGGCAACCACTCAATCCCGCCGTTTTCGTCTACATGATCGAAATTCGATTTACGGACGGAGAGACGGAGTTATTTAGTGGAGATGTTATATTGATGAAGTAAGGATTGTGAAACCCACAAGATTCCATTTTATTTCCTAGCTTTTTGGCCAGCGCGAATAAAATGGAATCTCGTGGGTCTCTAATTTTTCATGAAAAATACCTCGGAGAGGTGGAATATTGGTAGAAAAAGATAAAACAAACGATGAAACGACCTCGGATGAGGTCGCATAATGACAAGAAGTATTTTTTTGATTCTTCCTACCCAAAATAGAGCGTTAAAAACCGTCATATTACCGTAATCTTGGATTGAATACCCCAATCAAATATCAAGCTAAAAAAATGAGAATTGCAAACATTATTTTTTCAGCATTGATCGTCCTAACCTTAGTTCTTGGTCATTCCTGTGAAGATAATAATGGTACAAAAATTGAAGGCCAAGAAAAATCTGTTAATCAGGATAAAGAGCTACTTAGCAAAAAGCAAATTCCTGATAGTACAGCGAAAATGACGCTGAGGGATTATCAGACAACCCAAGATTACTATTATTGGAATGCAGACATATCTGATACCGCAAACTATATGTGTAGTATCAGGTTTAGAAAAGAATACTTAGAATATTGGTTTCACGGCCAATGTGTGTTGACCTTTTTTACATATCTAAAAGAAAATGATGAGGTTGAAATGCTATGGTCTTATAAGGAGGATTGCATCATAGATTTACCTTTTGATATTCGCCCTATCCATGGCGTTCCTTCCCCAAAGCCATTTTCAGCATTTGCAAAATACAGCTTAGTAGCACCTGATAAAATCAAAGTAGACTACATTTATGATAGCTGGGTTAAACAAGTGAACAGGATAACAGGCGATTCAATCTTTCCTGTAAATTTCTTTTTAGAGCGTTAACATCAGAAAATTATGAATAAGTGGCTGGTTAAACTCCTATTCTTATCTTTGGAATGACCGCAAAGAAGCCTTTAACAACATCATTTCAATACTTTCTTTCACCTCTAGTCCATTATTATGCTCTATGGGGATGGAAGAAGGTACAAGTGTTTCCTCCGACCCATCAGACATTT
Source organism: Lewinella cohaerens DSM 23179 (assembly GCF_000379805.1). GTDB lineage: Bacteria > Bacteroidota > Bacteroidia > Chitinophagales > Saprospiraceae > Lewinella > Lewinella cohaerens. The sequence goes on from NZ_KB903536.1 coordinate 146,368, forward strand.
TCGCACTAATTTTATAAGTAAATGTACTGTTACTTCCCCCTTGGCGATGAGTACGTAAGAGCTTAAGTTTTTCTATATCTGCGACAGGCAAGGAAATAGGCCTGTGCCAATACAACGGACTGGTTTCCACCACAATACGCATATTACCCAGTCGAATGATCGTAGTATTCAAGTAAATAGCCAGGCAGAAATAAAGTAAAAACAAGCCACCTATAAAAAAGGGCAAGGGAAATAATTTCAATAAAAATGGACCTTCATCTATCAAAGTGACAACATAAATACTACCTGCCAAAATACAGATACCCAAAATAGCTGCTACGAACAAATGTAGCCAATTGAACCACTTGAATTGAATTTGTTTCATAGCAAATCCAGCTTAATCATTTTTAGTTTCGTTTGCGTATTGTGTGAAAGGCCGCCCCAAGGCTAGGCCCTAAAGATGCTCTTAAACGATTATAGTTATTGTTATCTCTTCAAGTTCAACAATATCTCCTGGTCTTAATTTCTTTCTTTTTCTGAATTCTTGTTCGCCATTTACAGTGACCAAGCCATCTTCAACGATCATTTTTGCATGGCCTCCGCTTTGAGCTATTTGCTTTATTTTCAATAAATTTATTAATTCAATAAACTCATCTGTTGGCCTTATTTTGAATGTATCTTTTTCCATTATTTATTTTTTATTAGCTGAACTTCCAGCATTTTGCCGGAAGTTCAGCTAAACCACTTAGTAGCGGGTATAATCTTATTTTTGTAAAACAAATGGCTTCAATACCAACTTGTTATCCACTTTTATTTTCACAAAGTAATAACCATTGGCAATCGTTGGGTCTAGATTAAATTGAAACGCATTTTTTCCAGCTTCTCTTTGTTGTGTCGGCATCAATTCCGCAATTACTTGGCCATACACGTTTAGCACGGAAATAGCAATTTCTGAAGCATTTTCCAATGCTACCTCAAGGTTCAATTCACTTGCTGTAGGGTTAGGAAATATATTAGCATTTAAACTTGACTGTAGAACATTTTCATTGTCAGAAATCACACCTTCAAAAAAAGACATAACAGGAAGTAAATTTGCGGTGAGCATTTCAAAGTCAGTTACCAGTGTGATGTCAAAAAAATACGTTAGTACTTTAGATGTTCCATTGTCATAATAAGCTGCCGAAATACTATCTGCTAACACATAGTCAGCATCTCCCATTCTGTAAACTGGGGTAGCATCATCAACCAAGGACACACCGTCTGCATACCATAAGGTAGGAAACTGCCAAGTCAAATCATTCAATCCTGGAATTACCGTATTAGCATCAGGAAGCATCATGGGTACGCCTACTTCTCCATCGTCATTAAATGATTCTACATCAAACGAGGTTACGCCCATATAGTCATAGGCAAATTCTCCAGCGGAAAAGGTAACAGGTGCTAGTCCGTAACGGTCGAAAAAGAAATCATTACCAACTAACCATAAGTTTCCACCTCCATTGAGGTAGCTTTTCAGCGAAGCATTGTCCTCTTCGATTCCGTTCCAAAACAATAACTCGGCCCCATCACTTGAAGTATGCCATATTACTAAATCAAAATTATTCATGTATAAATCCGAAGGGCCGGCTGCACTGTCTACCGCATTGTAATAGGTAGCATCGTAGTCTATTGCTTCTAAGCCTGCATAAAAATATTCAGCATTGCCAAATTCGTCAGCAGAATCATCAACAAAAAGTACAGAAACCTGTCCAAACAAGTTGGTGAAACTCATTGCGACAAAAAGCAAAAACAACGTAAATCTTGTTTTCATAAAAATGTATTATTGGTTAAATAAGAGGTTGTATTTTTCAGGTATTATGGGAAATAGATCAGTTTATTCAGTTGGATTCCTCCAGCGATAGTAACGATGAATATACCTTGGGGAATCATTGGTACATCTAAGCGGTACATCCCTTTTCCTGATGATAAATTTATAGCTTTTGAAAACATTTCTTTCCCTTCAAGACTATAAATCTTCAAGTCAACCCCTTGTAAGTCAGCGAGCTGATATTCAAGGGTAAGTTTTCCTGGAGTCGAAAACATATTCAGGGTGTTTTCAGGATTTTCAGCCAGAACAGAAGACGTTATATCCACCGTGAATTCTTGAGTCGTGGATGGCGGCGAACAAAAGTATAATTCATTCCATGTTAGAACTCTCCAGTAATAGTTCAAACCCGACAACCAGGGGTGGCTGATGGAAGTAGCGTTTTGAGTAGTGATCACTCCTTGAGGGTCTAAATCAAAATCAGGAGAACGGTCATACTCGATATAATAATACTGAGCGCCAGGCACGACCTCCCAAGAAAAGTCCAGGGTATTACTCGTAATGTTCACCATTCCAGCTGGAGCAATGAGCTCCGCTAATGACGCCAATGAATCAGCTGTTGGAGTGTAACCGGGGTGAAGATATTCACGAGATGGATGTTCCAAGTCGAGTTGCATAATCGCTATCTGTTCTTCTGAAAATACTTGCCGGCAGCTATTGCTGAAGTAGGACATGATCAACCTTTCGTCAGGATTGACTAAAACATTATCAGGATCTGTCGCTCCACCTGCGTAGTCGCAAGACTGTGTCCAATCAATACCAAAATTATAATCTGGGGGAGTGTCGCACAATAAATCTCCTGCTTCAGCACAATTAGAGCCGTCCATTTTTTCAGTTAAGGTGACGCCATTCGAAGCAATTTCCGGGCTTGGATTACCATGAATCGCAACATCCCAAGCCTGGCCATCCCATCCGAAGTGTGGATGCAACAAGGCAAATAAATGGCCAATTTCATGCGCTAAGGTCTTATTTCCGGACACGAAAACACTCTTTTGAAGTAAAACCCAATCCCTGTTGGCATCATAAAGTCCTACCACATTACTTGCGCCAACCGAATTAACAACGAATACATTCAGCGCGGAATCTCGCCTTTCGTTCTGCATAGCCAATTGATTGATGGCGAAATTGTTATCCATGAAAACACCATCATGATCAACAAAATTAATTCCATTACTTGGCAAATAAAAAGAGATTCCTGTAGTAGCATACAAATCATTTAGTTCACACAACACCTCCAAAGCAGTGGCTACTTTTGCTCGCCCTACCCCATTGTCTCTTGCTACCAAATGTAGCGCAATAGGAATTTTGTATTCATTGGTGGTGAATGTACTCAAGTCATTTGATGACAAATGCGCTAAATACTTGGGCAGCCAGGTAGATTGATCCTCATCGGAGATTCCACAATCTTGGCTAAAAAGAGGGAGCAGAAAAAGAGAGCCGACAATAAATAAAATTGCTTTGTAAAACATTGATAGTTGTTTTATTGCACAATACTTGACGGCCCAATATATTGAGAATATACCTGCTATTCTAGCTCATTGCAGTTAATAGACTTGTTCTGCCCCAAGGGCTGGAATCAGCCAACTCAATCCGGAACATCCAGTAACCCTAACTCCTGGGTATCGTCTACAAGACCCACTCGCAATGTTTTGGTAGTAGCATTGGCGCTACCAGCAGCACCTCCAAAATCAGAAGCCGTCAGTTCCCATTCGGCATCCACCACAGCATACGATTGATTGTAAATGATCGTATTGAGCTGACCAGCAATCAAGTACCCCGACCATGGGTCAGACCGCCGCCCCTGCCAGACTAATTCCCGGAAATTCGCTCCGTCACTGGCGATGGCATATTCGTCTCTATCAATACTCAGCTCCATGAAGTCGGTAGGCCAGTTCACCCGCATCATCAAAGCAGCTAATCCGCCCGCGTCGCTTCCGGAAAATCGAAAACGGTACAGGGTGTTGCGCTGCAAATGAAGTACTTTATTACTGAGGTCATCCTCCGAAGTGATCCGCAAAACCCCACCCGGTAGGCCACTGGTGATCTCAAAAATAAACGTAGGTGGTGTCCGATCCTGCGCGGGAATGGTGACTGCACACCTTGAAAACAAACCCAGTGCGAGGAACGCCAATAAGTAAATACGGATTTTCATAGCTGTTTTTTTAGTGTTTATTTATAATTATAGTCCTCCTAAGCAGGATTTTTGATTTCTAACTTACTCTTTTTTCTATTCTTTTTCAACCTCCCAAAGTTGTTTATACAATGCACCACGAAACTTATCATTCAATTCATAACCAGGGGGACGTACTTCATTGTTTTGCGACATAATGACTCCTACAAAATTACGTTTAGGGTCTGCCCAAAAATAAGTACACTCATACCCTCCTCCAATCCAAAGCCCGGCCTCACCTTGTTCTTTTACTCTCATGGAATCACCGCTGATCCAAAGGTTATAACCATTGTATCCATAAGGACTATCTGTTTGGGTGTGAGGAGCATAAATATCTTCAACGGTTTCTTTTTCTAAGAACTGGTAGCCATTCAGCTTGCCTCTTTGCAACAACATTCTTACAAAATCTGCGTACCCATCCGNCGTTGCAACCATTCCTTCTCCGCCTAAATACAATTCGTGATTCAAGGCATAATCCGGTACATCGGGTCCAAAAATATCTAACTCTCCTCTTTTGGCTTCTCGCAAAATGGAATCCCTGCCTGTAAACTTTGGTAATAGTTTTTCCTGATCAGGAAGCCTGTATTGCAAACCTTCAATATTCATCGGACCAGTCACTCGCTCAGCTACTAATTGCTTTAGATTTTTACCAGTTGCCCTTTCTGCAACTATACCTAAAACTGTTGTGTTTGTGCCATAAAAATAATCAGTTCCAGAATGTTGGACTAATGGCAATTTTGCTATCCTCTCGATAAAGTCATCAGCGTTTTTTGCCATTGGTAAATTTTGTTCCGCAAAAAGGGAATCCAAACAAGGAAAACCTGTGGTCGCATAATAAAATCCCGCTTCATGATTAATGAGATGGAGGATCGTCATAACAGAATCATTTGGCACAAATTGAATAGGGCATATATCATTTCTATTTCCCCATTCATATTCTGCTAGGCTTTTCCCTTCCTTTGAAACGGCAACTGGCAGGTTTTTAAACTCAGGAATATATTTTGAGACAGGCTCATTTATTTTTAGAATTCCATCTTCAATCAAGTCCAAAACAACAGAAATGGTTACGATTTTGCTCATCGACCAGATCCGAATCCATGTATTTCCATCGACCTTGGTATCAGGCAATAGATTTTCATTCACAGAACTATGCTCATAAATAACATTCCCCTCCAAATCTTCTAACCTTGCATAAACAAATGGGTAAAAATTTTCCTCCACAAAATGATTCAACACCTTATCTAATTCAATTGGGTCTGTAATCTTTAAGGCTGCTGTATTGCCTTCATTTTGGCAAGAATGAATGATGACAATGAAAAAAAGCAAACAAATAAGATGGCTAACTTGTAGTTGCATAGTTCTTTATTTATTGGGCTTGCGAGGGCTTAGCTTAATGGCATTGGTACCACAATATACCTATCATTTTTTCATTAATTCTCGTATTAACTTTATCATTGTTTTAAACGAAATATCAGGATGCGCGACCTGATTTACGGTTCCAGCAACATATATATCTTCTTTGGGGCTATAATAAGCCAATGCACCTGAAAGCCCTGAATGACCTATAAAATAGGGCACAGCACCTGTTGGATTAAAAAGCCACGGCAGTTTAAATAAATGAATACCTGTTCCTGACTTCATTGGAAAAAATATCTTGTTCCATTCTTGCAATTCATCAATGTATTCTGACGGGAATAACTTGCCTCTAAAAAATGATTCGATAAACAGGAGCATATCAGCTGATGTTGAGACGATTCCTCCGTCAGCACCGAAAGACATCATTGCTTTGGGTATGTTCAACTCGTAAGTTTTATAGTAAAGCCCCTTAGGCCTCTTGTCGGCAAAGTCAAGATACAGGTATGTGTTTGACAAACCGAGCGGACTTACAATAAAATCGTGACAGCATGCTGAATACGGTTTATTTGTGATGACTTCTATGATTTTACCCAGCAACTGAAAATTTGAATCAGCGTAATGAGCTTTGTTCTTTTTACCCGGAGGAAAAAGCGGTTTCATTGCTTTGGTTCTTTCAATAGCTTGTTGAAAAGTCCAAAATTGGTCGTTACCGTTTTTGAGGTCGCCTTCCAAGCTTTTCCCATCTGTTCCCTTACCTTGAAAATAATCAGGAAGCCCGGAAGTATGGGCCATTAGGTGCTTAATTGTTAATTCGTCCGAGTAGTCTTTTCCTTTATAAACGTGTAAGCCATTCAGAATTGATGCCTCTAAATACTTGCTGACTTTGTCTTCAATATTCAGTTTGCCTTCTGACCTCAAGCGTAGAATAATTGCAGTAGTAAATAATTTTGTCGTGCTGGCAATAAAGTAAGGTTGGTCTTTAGATAAATCCCCTGAAGCCCCAACCCAAGTCAAACTATCATTTTTTACGGCAAACGATGTCCCAAACACCTTCTTCCCGTCAACTGTTTTGTCTAAGACCGCTTGTAATAATTTTTCTTTTCCAGTCATGATTTTGTTGTTGTTCCTATATCCAAAGGATGGCAATATTGTTATTGAGCTAGCTTACAATTAGTAGTAAGGCTACTCGGCGTGCAGCGAGAGTAGCCTTAAGACCTAGGCATTGTTCGCCATTTTGTATCAATACACTTCCCGTAAACCCAATGTCCTCCAGGTAAGCTTCTGCTGAAACGTAGTCGGCAGCCAAATCTGGCTGGATAGCACTGTCATCATCCGTACATGCACTCATAGCTGCCACGAACAATATCATAATTGATAATCTGATTTTTTTCACAAGAGTTGTCATTGTTATTTCTTTTATAAATGAAATGATGACTCAAAATTCAGATTATTCAATCGACCAATCATCCCAAATTATAATACGGGACGAAAACATGAAATTCGGAACCTTTTACGATTGTTGTTTGCTGTTGGGTGGTTTGTATATACCCGTTGCTAAGTGGTTTCGGCTTACACATAAGCCCCTCCTAGTGAACGAAAATTCAACGTTAGTAGTCTGCGCAACTCTGACTTGTATGACTTGGTGTCATTGAGAAAATCGATTATTCCGTCTTTGAATTTTGAATAGGTATCGTAGTAAATAGAGCTTATAGCTTTTTTGCGCATAAACTTCCATCAATAATGCCAAACTGGTTATTTTTCATCATCACTACATTATTTCACACCTCACCGAACTATTCCCTCCCTTCACACCTTACATAATTAGCGAAAATTCGCTAAATTGCGCAACGAACGAAACGGCTCCCGTTTCAAAGGAAGGATTTAAGAGCATATTGGGGCATATTGCCAACTGATTTTCAATAAGTTCTAAGTATCTTCCCTTAAAGTCTACAATTACCAAATACATAAATCAATACCCATCAATGAGTAGAAGAATCCGCAAAGCAGCTGTACTTGGCTCCGGTGTTATGGGCTCCGGCATTGCCTGCCATTTTGCCAACATCGGTCTGGAAGTCCTGCTGCTGGACATCGTGCCCAGAGACTTGAGTGATGACGAAAAAAGCAAGCCTCAGGCTCGCAACCGCATCGTAAATGGTGCCTTGATGAAAGCCATCAAAAGCAAACCGGCCCCACTGTATGACAAGGCCTTCGCCAGCCGTATCCAGACCGGCAACTTTGAAGACGATTTTGAAAAAATCGGCGATTGCGACTGGGTCATCGAAGTGGTCATCGAGCGCCTCGATATTAAGAAACAAATTTTTGAGAAAGTCGACAAGTACCGCAAGGCCGGTTCTTTGGTGACCTCCAACACTTCTGGTATTCCGATTCACATGATGACGGATGGCCGCAGTGACGATTTCAAAGCTCACTTCTGTGGTACACACTTCTTTAACCCGCCGCGTTACCTGCGCCTGTTTGAGATCATCCCTACGCCGGACACGAGTAAAGAGGTCATCGACTTCTTTATGCACTACGGTGATGTTTTCCTAGGTAAGCAGACCGTTCTGGCCAAAGACACGCCGGCCTTTATTGGCAACCGGATTGGTGTTTACGCGATGGCAAAAATCTACCAACTCACTACGGACCTCGGGCTCCCGATCAGTACCGTAGATAAGCTGACCGGCCCTGCTGTTGGGCGACCAAAGACGGGCACTTACCGACTGGGCGACCTCGTAGGCCATGACACCAGTGTAAACGTCATCAAAGGCATCAAAGACAACTGCCCCGACGATGAGCAGGCTGCTACCTTTGAGGTGCCAAAGTATATGCAGTTTCTGGTGGAGAACAAGTTTCTCGGTAATAAAACTGGCCAAGGATTCTACAAAAAGATCAAAGGTGAAGATGGGAAGCGCCAAATTCTGGAGCTTAACCTGGAAACACTGGAATATGAAGAGGCCACCAAGATGGATCTTCCCAGCCTGAAAGCAGGCAAGCAGATCGAGGACCTGACCAAGCGCATCCAATACCTCTTCAAGGCAGAAGACAAAGGCGGAGAATTGGTTCGCCGCAGTTTGGCGGGCTTATTCGCCTACGTCTCGAACCGTATTCCTGAAATCTCGGACACCCTCTACAGCATAGATGATGCCATGACGGCGGGTTACGCCTGGGAAATCGGTCCATTTCAATACTGGGATGCTGTAGGTATCGAAGCAGGCATCGAAGCCGCTGAAGCGGAAGGCCAAACCGTTGCCCAATGGGTGAAAGATATGCTTGCTGCTGGCCACAGTAGCTTCTACAAGCGCGAAGGCGGGCAACTCAAATACTACGACATTACCCAAAAGGCATACGTCGTGAAGCCTGGCACCGAGTCCTTTATCATTCTGGACAACTACCGTGACCAAGCTCCTGTTTTCAAAAACAGTGAAGTTATCCTTCATGACATTGGTGATGGCGTGCTGAACCTGGAATTCATCAGCGCTCACAACTCTATTGGCGAAGGTGTACTGCGGGGCATCAACGAGGCCATCCAAATTGCCGAAGATGGGGATTGGAAAGGCTTGGTGATCGGCAATAACGCGACCAACTTCAGCGTAGGTGCCAACTTGATGATGATCGGTATGCTGGCTTACCAGCAGGAATACGATCAGCTGAATATGGCCATCAACCTGTTTCAACAAACGACTATGCGTTGTCGCTACAGCAGCATTCCGGTGGTAGCAGCTACCCAGGGCTACGTCTTTGGTGGCGGCTGTGAAACCCTCATGCACTGTGATGGCGCCGTAATGGCTGCTGAATCTTACATTGGCTTGGTGGAAGTAGGCGTAGGCCTGATTCCCGGCGGTGGCGGCACCAAGGAGTTTGCGCTCCGTGCCAGCGATCAGTTCTTTGAAGGCGATGTGCAGATTCCTACCTTGATTGACAAGTTCAAAACCATCGCTATGGCATCGGTGGCTACTTCAGCTTACGAAGCTTACAACATGGGCTACGCCCTTGAAAGCCGTGACGAAGTGGCACTGAACAAAGATCGTAATATCGCACTGGCGAAGCACAAAGTCCTGGACCTTGCGCGTAGCTACACACAGCCATTGATTCGGCAAGATATCACAGTGCTCGGTCGTACTGGCCTGGCAGCTCTCTACGCTGCAGCCAACGAGCTACAGCTCGGTAAATACGCCAGCGCACACGATATCACTATCGCCAAGAAAGTGGCTTTCGTCCTTTGTGGCGGCGACCTTACCGGCGTACAAAAAGTGAGCGAACAATACCTATTGGATGTCGAAAGAGAAGCCTTCTTGAGCCTTTGCGGCGAACAGAAGACACTCGAACGCATTCAGCACATGTTGCAAACGAATAAGCCGTTGAGAAATTAAAGGGTATTTGGTACTGGGTACTGGGTATCAGGTATAGAGTAAAGAGATTGTCCTTGCGGACTTTAGGTAAAGGGATTTTATACACGATCACATTTTTTTGAACTTATGCATGATTTTAGAAAATTGAATATTTGGAACGACGCTATGGATTTAGCCGTAAACGTCTATCAACTAACCAATGAACTTCCTTCTGAGGAAATCTATAACCTGAGTCATCAGATCAAAAAATCAGTGGTGTCTATCCCTTCTAATATTGCAGAAGGAGCGGGTCGGAATTCAAACAATGAATTCAATCAGTTTTTAGGCTTTGCCACTGGCTCATCCTATGAACTCGAAACCCAAGTGCTACTCAGTGAACGCTTGAACTTTCTTAGCAAGGAAGAAGTCAATCCTATCATTGAAGAGTTACACTCCTTGCAAAAACGCATTTACAATTTTAAAAAATTCATTAAAAAATAGGAGAGACAGAGCGTACAGTGGAATCTTAATCCCTCTACCCTCTACCTCTCTTCCATATACGCGAAAGCCATGGAAGCATATATCATAAAAGGTTACCGTTCCGCCGTTGGCAGGGCCAAGAAGGGCGGTTTTAAAAACTATCGTTCGGATGATCTGGCGGTAGATGTGATTAAAAAATTGATGGCAGATACGCCAGAGCTGGACCCACGTTTGGTAGACGACCTGATTGTAGGTTGTGCCAACCCTGAAGGGGAGCAAGGCTTGCAGATTGGTCGCCAGATTTCGGTACGTGCTTTGGGGAAAGAAGTCCCAGGAGTGACGGTCAATCGTTATTGTGCTTCTGGTTTGGAGACCATTGCTATGGCTACGGCTAAGATCAAGGCAGGGATGGGCCATATCTTCATCGCTGGTGGTGCCGAGAGCATGAGCAGTATTCCGATGACCGGGTATAAGCTGGCTCCTAGCTACCAAGTGGCAAGTACTACACCTGACTACCTGGTGAGTATGGGAATCACGGCAGAGGCCGTCTCCAATAAATACAACATCAGTCGTGAGAAGGCCGATGAGTTTGCTTACAACTCGCACGTTAAAGCAGCTGCCGCTATTGATGCGGGCAAGTTTGATGACGAGATCGTTCCCGTGGAGGTGCCTGACGTTTTTGTAAAAGACGGCAAGCGGGTGGAAAGCTCGCATACGGTAGCCATGGACGAAGGCGTACGTCGCAGCACCACGGTAGAAGCACTCGCAAAACTACGTCCGGTGTTTGCACAAGGTGGCGTTGTGACCGCAGGTAATTCTTCTCAAACCAGTGACGGTGTAGCCTTCACCATCGTGATGAGCGAAGAAATGGTCAAACAACTGGGGCTAGACCCTGTTGCTCGCTTGGTCAACTGTGCTGTAGGTGGTGTTGATCCGCTATACATGGGTATTGGTCCTTGTGTAGCTATCCCAAAGGTATTGAAGCAGGCAGGAATGAAGCTCAGCGACATTCAAGCAATAGAACTCAACGAAGCTTTTGCAGCCCAGTCTTTGGCTGTTATCCAGGAAGCAGGCCTCAATCCGGATATCGTCAATGTAAACGGTGGCGCTATTGCATTGGGTCACCCGCTGGGTTGTACCGGTGCTAAGTTGTCCATTCAATTGATCAACGAAATGCGCCGTAGCAATCAACGTTATGGCATGGTGACTGCCTGTGTAGGTGGCGGTCAGGGTATTGCGGGGATTATTGAGCGGTTCAAATAGGGGTTAGGTGGTTTGATGGTTAGGTGGTTAGATGGTTGATGGGGAATATGCCTCGCAGGGATGCCTTCGGCAAAATCCCTAAAAGACTGGTGAATTTACCTAAAACAACTACGCGCATCGAGCCTCCCTTACCCTGCGAAACACAACCCGAAACAATGCCATTTTGATAATGGGAAGGGACGGGGATGGGGCCAAGAGCCGGTTTGATGGTTGATGGTTGATGGTTGATGGAAATTAGCCGCCACAGGCGATGCTACTCATCGATCTAGTCAGCAATCGATTCTGCCAGCGGGGATCCAGCCTCGACGCTGCGAGTCGGTTCCGCCAGCGGAGCCCACCTCCGACCATGCGGGCCACCTCCTCCCGAGCGGAGGATATGGGCGGGCCGTGGCCCGTGAGGAAAGGGTTAATGATTTTCTAAAATAGAAAGGCTTGAGTTGGGCGTTTGTCCACTCAAGCCTTTTGTTTTTTTGATGCTCTGTAAGACTATTTTTTCTAACTTCACTTCCTGAACTCATATTGAAATCTTTATGGCCTCCAACCCTCCAATATTCATAGCTTCTCCGGTGCAACGGTGTGGGACTACACTGATCCAGCGGTTACTCTCCTCCTCTTCAGACACGCTCATTTTTGGAGAGTCGGTAGCTAATGATGTCCATATTTATGCCAGTCTTTATCAGAACAAGCAATTGATGATCGGTGGGCCGCATAATGCCTGGCGCGACCAGCAACTGGCTCAGGTACTGGAGGGCGATGTAAATGCCTGGATACCTGATTTGCTGCCCGCCCGGGATGCTTATTTGGCCAGTTACAGAAAAGCCTTATTGGATTATTGCGACTTCCTGCAACAGTATGTCGAAACGCAAGGCCGTAGCGGATGGGGTTGTAAATTGCCAGGCTGGCCGATCCCGCAATTGGATTACTTACAAGGACTGATTCCTGGTACTAAGGTCATTTACATTCACCGAGATTTAGAAGCTTGTGTGGTTTCTGCCCGCAGCATCAATATGTGTCTTGATGAGCCAAGCACCCAGCAATTTCGCCAAATGTATGCTTTCCAACATGCGGAAGCAGAACGCCGTCTACAGCGCGAAGCAGTAATGTGGATTGATTATAAAGAATTGGTAGAACACCCCGACAAGGTTATTGCACAATTGGTAGCCTTTACCGGTATCGATGGGATTGATGCCGGGGTGATGGCGCATAAAATCGGGAATTATCCCGCCACGTAGAGACGCGATGCATCGCGTCTCCACATGCCGAATGCAACCTCTACGCTAGTTGTGTTTGCGGGATGTTTTTTGTTTGGGTGAGGTTTGACCTCCTCCACCCTTCGGGCACCTCCTCCGAAGGAGGACACACCACGGTGGAGGGCGAAGGGCAGGGCCCGGAGCCCATATCAGCCAGGGATGGCAGTGGAATGCGCACAGCGTAGCGAGCACATTATAACCCCGACCGTCAGGTACGGGGGGATGCCAACTTATTTTTCGCCAAGCCCTTGACAATTTTTTAGCCCTCCAATTCGTTTAGCTAGCGCAACTATCAAAAATGACCAGTTAGGTTTCCTGCCTTACCAAGTCCATAAAAATTAGAGGTACTGTTTTATCAGTAGTTTGTACCTTTGTCTTCACCCTTCAGAAGAGCCGGATTCCGGTAATAATTACACTTTTGCTATTCTTGATCATTGATCTCGGAATATGGTTTTCCATTTTCCACATTCTCATTTAGCACCACTAGCGTATGAACCGTATTTTACTACTTTTAGCCTTTTCTCTTTTTGTTGTTACCAGCCAAGCCCAAATTGGGATACAGGTCGTTGTAGACAGCGGGATGGCCAGTTCTGAATGTACCGACGGCCCATTTGGAGGAGCACCAGACCCTTTGTTTGCCGTTGCTGCCGAGGGTGGAGCATACAGCTACTACCCCGACATTGGCGTTTGCTACAACACGCTGCCAGACACCATTTACCAAGCCAATTTCCCCTGCCCTGCGGCTGTGCCAATGACCGTGGAAATTTGTCTGCAAGTAACCGAAAATGACGCGATTCTTCAACCCCCTTTAGGTTGTGATATCCAGGAGAGCTGCACGGAAACCATCTGTGACTTTTTTGTTGTTCCGATGGTGGGCAATACTGCTAATTATTCTTTGTCTATCAATGTCCCTGGTTCTTCAAGTGGGTCGGTCGACTTCAGTATACAGACCGATGGTTTTGCCTTTCCTGACAATGACCTTATTTGTAATGCTGTTGACCTGGGCACCATCGTTTATGGAGATACCCTTGGCGACATGACGGTGGGCAACTATGCCAACCTCTGCGCTACGGACATTGGAGAAATCAACCCACAGAGTTTGGGCTACTACTTTACGAACCAGGCCGGTGTATGGTTTAAGTTCAACACAGGGCCCAACCCTAGTGGTTTATTTGTGGTACAGGGGCTCAGCGACCCCAATAATGTCGGCGAACCCATTGATTTAGAGATGGGTGTTTTTCTTACCGACAACAATGCTTGCGACGGCAATTTGGTCGCGCTTTCCGGCTATAATTTCACCAGTAATGGCTTTGACCATGAGTTCAGAATGCCTTGCCCGGAACCCAATCGAGATTATTACATCTGGGTAGATGGTGCCAACAACGGTGGTGACTACCGGGGTATCTTCGGCCTACAGGTGTGGGATGCGGGGGTTCCTGATGGTGGCGATTTGCGCTGTGATGTGATGGATTTGGGTATTGTGCCCGAAGGCGGGAGTGTAAGTACTCCTGAACCTATTGCTAATTTTTGCGCTACGGATGTTCAAGATCCTTTTCTTCCTACTTTCGTAAGTCAGCATTCCGTCTGGCTTAGCTTTACGGCACCGCCATCTGGCCACGTTATTATTGAGGGCATTTCAGATACCGTCAAACAACCTATCGGTATTCAACTGGCTTTGTACCGCTCGTTTAACAATACCTGTAGTGGCTTTTTCAGCTACGTTACCAGCCAATTTACGCCTGCCGATTTAGATGAGACGATGGAGGTCACCTGCCTTTATCCAGGAAGGGTTTACTATATTTTGATCGACGGATCAGGAAGTGCCTCCAGGGGGATTTTTGAACTAAGCGTAACGGACGCCGGCGATATTACGCCTGTCAACAATCAGACCATCACCCTCTGTGCAGGAGAAACGCTGGAAGTGGGCCCCAATGACTATACGACCACAGGATTGTACTATGACACCCTACAGGTTTTCCAAGGCTGTGATAGTATTGTCATCAGTGATTTGACGGTACTTGAAGAATTGGTGCTTACCGTGGAACAAACCCAACCAGCCATAGGCATTGATGGTACAGACGGTGTAGGAATTGCTTCTGCAACGGGCGGACTAGGTGACTACACCTTTACCTGGTGTACTGGCGAAACGGGGCCAATGGCCACCAACCTCGTCGCCGGGGAGCAATGCTGTGTGCAAGTGACCGATGAAAATGGCTGTATGGATGAAGTATGTTTCACCGTAGAGTTTACCACGGCGATCATTCCTATATTTATGAATGACACCCTCCTGTGTAATGGCGATACAGATGGATTGATCACTTTCTCTGCAATTAACGGCGTTATTCCCTACGACTACGCCTGGAGTAACATGGCAGGAACCCTGACGGGAAGTGGCCAGATACTGACCGAAGGAGGAAGTGCGGACATTCCGGACTTGCCCGCAGGCAGTTATGAGATCATCTTGAATGATAACTTTTTCGACACGACCTTTACTGTTCTTGTGGTACAACCCGATGAACTACAGATCGCATTGCAAGACGCGGTGGATGCTTCTTGTTTTGCTTTTTGCGACGGCAGTATCAGCACGCTTGTCAGTGGAGGCACCATGCCCTATACCTACAACTGGACCAACGGAGTAAGCAATAACGAACTGGCCACTGGATTGTGTACCGGCAGCTACGAGCTAGAAGTCGTTGATGCCAACGGTTGTATTGCCACCTTAAACACCAACATAGACCAACCCGCAGAATTTATAGCTACGGCCAGTATGGTGCAGGAAGTATCCTGTTTTGCTGGTGCAGACGGTGTTGCACAAGTCGTAGACAACGGTAACTCTGTTGCATGGAACTGGACGAGCGGCAGCATGACTCAAATTGCAGACCAACTACCCGCTGGTACCTATACCGTGGAAGTCACCAATGGCGATGGATGTCGTGACACTACTGATGTGACCATCACAGAGCCGCTAGCACCCTTGACGGTAGCGATTGAAGAACTTGCCCCTGTCAGCTGTTTCGACAGTCAGGACGGGCAGCTTGGTGCCTTGGTCAATGGGCCTTTTGCGACCTTGGCTTACAACTGGAGCAACGCTGCCATCACCCAAAACATCAGCAACCTGGACATTGGCACCTATGACCTTTTGGTGACCAATGAAAAAGGCTGTGAGGCCATGGCAACCTATACCCTGGATCAGCCCACCGAAGTAGTGGCGGAATCTTTCGCTATTGATATCAACTGTGTAGATGGCCCTAATGCGGGCGTCATCACGGTAGAGAACGTGAGTGGTGGAACCCCTGGCTATACTTATGGCCTGGATGGCGGCAATTTTGGTGCAGTGCCCCTATTTGAGGGGTTGACTGCCGGCACCTATGAAGTTATCGTTCGCGATGCAGCAGGGTGTGAATTGCCTTTATTGACTAACATTTTCCCGCCACCACCTATTTCTGTCGCCTTACTTGGAGACAGTATCGTGAAGCTGGGTGATGAGCTTACACTTACTGCGCAGAGTAGCAGCTTTGATGTGCTCTACTCTTGGTCGCACGCGGATACCTTGAGTGGTAATACTGCACTGCTTCAACCAATGGAATCCTGGGTATACGAGGTCAGTGTTTTTGATACGCTTACCTTTTGTTCTGCCACAGATTATCTACGTGTTTTTGTAGATAGCAAGCCGAGGATATTTGTTCCAAACATCTTTTCTCCAAACGGCGATGGTAGCAACGATACCTTCATTCCCTATGCTGGTAACGACGTGGTGAGCTTCAAAAGCCTGCGCATCTTCGCCCGAAACGGTCAACTGATTTATGAGCAAGCCGACCTCCTCCCCGGCGATACGAGTCGTGGCTGGGATGGTACCTTCCGGGGTGAGTCCTTGAACCCTGACGTCTTTGTTTTCTTCATGGAAGTAGAATTTTTCGACGGCAGGGTGGAGATCGTCAAGGGGGATGTGACGTTGATTAGGTAAGGGGGTATTGGTTTGATGGTTGATTGTTAGATTGTTAGATGGTTGTTTGGTTTCGCTAGTAGCTTCAAACATGTCCGAACCTAGTATTTCCTACAGGTTGAATTCACGAATGTCAGCCGTAGCAAAACACGCCTAAACATCCTCGTGCACCAAGCCTCCCTTCCCCAACGAAACACAACCCGAAACAATGCCATTTTGACAATGGGAAGGGCCGGGGATGGGGCTAAGGGCAGGTTAGATGGTTAAAAATCAAAATCTGACATCTTAAATTTCATCAAACCTGAAATTTATGGGTAGAGGCTATTCATTGAAGTATGTATATATTAAGTCCTCAATACATTGATATTTCGCAAAAAAATAAAGCACAAAATCTATGAAACGCGCGCTCTTTTTTCCGACTAAAGTTCTAGGAATCTCTTTGAGTCTGTTTTTTGCCTTTGCCCTTCTATTTCTCTGTTACTCCTGTCAGTCAGAAGGATGGGGAGGGAATAGTAATGAAGGCCAAAGCAATTTGAATCCATCAGAATATGTTAATGAAGAATTCCGGTGGAGGATAATAAAGCCACAAAATTCTAAATTTGAGGATATGAAAAAATCTCTTCGTGACATTAACGAAGGAAAAGAATTATTAGAAGAGGAAAATGCTGGTGCAATAACTACGGATAAATCAGAGCTTTTGGTCACCATAAGAAGAAGTGAATTAGGTAAAATTCAGGTAAGCAAAATAAATCACAACGAAGATTTATCATTGACATGGGATGATTACTTGAATACCTATCGTGACTTTGTTTATAAAAACTATTCTCAACTTGGCTTTACGGTTGACAGTAGCTCACAACTTTCGCAAATTGATAGTGTGTATTTTAACACCTTAACCTTTGCACTTGTAGAACCACAGTCTGGCGTCAAAATGACGCATCATATCTATAAAAAATACTACCCCGAAAAGAAGGCGGAATTCGTAATCAATGTTACATACGACCATGGCCAAGATAAATACCTTCTCTTGAGAGCCCTGGGGCAATCTGAATTTTATTGAGAATAACATATTACCTATTTTCAATCGTACTTAAATGACCTTATATTCCTTATATGGTTCAAAAACCTACCAAACATCTACTATAAAAGGAGCGTTATGATAACGTCTTTCCGACATTGTTTTCAAACATGAATTACCAACTTATATGCAATTTGTAGAAGATTTAAAGAACGTTATTTACGAGTATTATGAATTACTGGTAAATTATTTACCCAGAATCGTATTGGCGTTCTTGGTGCTTATTATCGCACTGGCGATTGCTAGCCGGGCGAAGCGAGCCATGCGGACTCGCCTTAACAAGACCATGGATGACCCCTTACTGGCCGATTTCTTGTCCCAAATCCTGAAGGTCTGCTTGATCATTGTGGCTTTTCTGCTTTTCCTGAGTATCATAGGCCTTAGTGGTGCTGCCGGTGGACTCTTAGCTGGTGCCGGGGTTTCTGCCTTCATTATTGGCTTTGCCTTTAAGGATATTGGTGAGAACTTTCTGGCGGGTATCATCATGGCTTTTGATCGCCCATTCCGGATCGGTGATGTGGTCGAAATTGGTGGTAAGACAGGTAAAATCATTGGTCTGACCTTGCGCGATACGCATGTAAAAACCTTTGATGGTAAAGACGTATATATACCCAACGGGATGATTGTCCGCAACCCTATTGTCAACCTTACCATTGATGGTTTTCTGCGGCACGATTTTTCCGTCCGCCTTGCTTCTGATTCTGATATGGATAAGGTGATCGCTTTTGTAAGAGGTATCCTTGAACAGGTAGATGGCGTATTGCAGGATGATCGGGCACCCAACGTTTTCATTTCCGATTACGAACCTAGCGGCATGACGCTCACCGTGCAATACTGGTTTAACACCAATGATCCTAATGTCTCCTCTTTGGCGCTCAAGACCCAGGTGATTCAGCGATCTGTTCGTGGGTTAAAGGATGCAGGCTACCACCTTCCTGCGGATGTCCGTGAAATTAAAATCACGCACGACGTAGGCGACAAAGACGTCGTCATCCCAGCTGCCGGAGCGTAATAAATATTGCGCAGAAAATAAAATGCTAATCCGTATCCTAAAAGGTTTGCTGTTAACTGCTGTAGTACTTCTGGTACTACTAGCAGCAGCCTTGGGGTATCTTTTTCAGCATCCGGAAATCATTACCCAAAAGGTAGAAGACTGGTACGAAAGCAACTACACGGGCGATTTGCAATTGGGCAAATTGACCCTGAGTTCCTGGCGAGAATGGCCAAATGCAACCCTACACATTCATGATCTTAGCCTGACCGACACCACCCAAGCTTACTCCGCTGCCCCTACCCTACTGATCGAAGAATTTGCAGCAAAAATTTCGCTAGCCCAGGTTTTCCAACGAGAGGTAATCCTCGAAAGACTGACTATAAAAGGGGGGCATTTCAGGAGCCTCACCAGTAAGGGTGGAGAAACAAACACCAATATCTTGCAGGCCTTGTATCCCACTACGTCCAACTGGCACAATAGCGGCATATTACGTCTAAGGCATCCTCAACGTTTGGCCTTAGCCATAAATAACTTTGAACTGGAGCTGAACAATGCGTTGAAAAACAAGCAATTCGCCGGTTACATTGAAAACACAGCTGCTCAGATAACCTTATCTGACACCTTGATAACTTCGGATATGGTTATTGATGTCTGTGTGAAGGGCTTGGGGTTCAACCTCGACAAAGGCAGCTATCTGGAGAATACGGCAGTCGGTGCTCATTTACAGTTACAATATGATCGCCAATTATCGACCATTGAGATTCCACAGTTTCCGCTACAGCTTAATGATCAGACTTTCTCTGCTGAAACATGTATGGACCTGGGCCAAGAAGGCGTGTTTTTCTTATCCCTGATTAATGAACAAACCGACTTTCAGGTAACTAAAGCGCTATTGCCGCTTCATTTGCAAAACAAGCTAGCCCCTTACCAAATTTTCCGTCCCCTTGCCACTGCTATTTCCTTACGAGGAGAATTTGTTGAGGATGACAATCCATGGGTACACATTGACTTTACTGTTCCAGACAATACCGTACTCGTTGATGGAGCATTGGCTTTTGAAAAAGTCAATGGATCAGGAAGCTTTGTAAATCGCATTTCGGAAGACCCCACGGTCGCCAAGAGCGAGGATAGAAGAAACCTGAAACTCTCTTTACAAGATCTTCATTGCGAATACCTGGGCGCACAACTTTACTTAGAGAACTCTTCCTTCCAAAGCACCCCTCAAGTCCCTACTACCCTTGATCTTCAACTACACGCTAAGGGGCGACTCGACGATTTGAATGCGATCTTAGGCAACGAAAACTTTTTCTTTGTAGGTGGCCACTTTGACGCTCACCTAAAGATGGAAGGGGCCGCAGAAAACTTAGCAGATGTTTTAAAGCGCACAGAGGGTGAGCTGTTTATGCAAAATACCAAAGTACACTACCTCCCTGCTGAGGTAACTGTTCCGCTTACCGAACTAGATGTAATCCTGAGCCCGGAACACGCATCGGTGCCAAGTATACGAATACCATTGGCCGAAGGTCAGGAGATAAAAATAAGTGGACTGGTCAAAAATTTCAGCGCTCTTATTTTTGAAGATAAAAAAGAAAAAGTCGAAAGTGACCTTGAAATCTATTCTAGTGATTTAAACCTCGATAACTTCCTTGACCTGATTGCTAGTTTACAAGAGACTACGAAGGTAGATTCTTCTCAAGTCCGTATTTCGGAAACCGTAAAAGGGATTTACGCTACATTCCATCCCCGTTTAAGCCTATTTCTTGAGCAGTTTACCTATCAAACATGGCAAGCTCATGGTATTCGATCTCAGCTGAGTTTTGTAAATGACCATGTATTAAAAGTTGACAGTACCGTCTTGTACAGTGCCCAAAGTCAACTAATGCTCAATGGGACTTTCAGTATACCAGACAGCACCCAATCCTCGCGGATAAATGTTGCCATCGAAGCACAAGGAGACACAGAAGACTTCAACAGAACTTTCGCTAACGATACTTTCCTTTTCCAAGAAGGAGACTATCATTTCCAAGGCAAGCTCAATGGTAAAATCAAGGATTGGCGCGACTTGCTATACGCTACCCGTGGCCATTTACAAGTTCAAGAAACAGGCATATTTTTCGTCCCACAGGCCTTAAATTTCCACATAGCGCTTATTGATCTTGATGTAGCTCAGCATGATATCACACTAAACACATTGCAGCTCACCTTGCCCTCTGGTGGTAGCTTGGCACTAAATGGCAAGGTCGACAACTTCATGGATATCCTCGCCGAAAAGGAAAGCCCACTGGTGCAGTCATTTATCGGCCTCCAGGCCTCCTATCTTGACTATGGCGATTTTAGCGGCCTTTTTTCTTCTTTGCAAAAAAGCGAAACAGACACAGCAAACACCAGTAGTAACGAGATAAAAAAGAGTCTTTTCAACCTCTACCATAAGTTCCACCCAGAGCTGGATGTCCAAATTGATTCCTTCCAGCATAAAGACGTTTTGGTCACTGACCTAAGAAGTAAGGTCGCTTTTGAAGGTAGTCGTAAATTGCAATTTGCGGATATGACTTTTGAATACAGAGACAGTCCCGTACAATTGAATGCGAGCCTGCGCCTGAACCAAGACACGATCACCCCTGTGGACTTGAGCCTGACCACCGCCTATTTTGACTTGGGTACACTTGTAGAAACCTATGATTATTTCGGGCTGGCGGCGTTACAGTCCGCAGAGAAGATAGCAGGAAAGGTCTCTTTGAATGCACACCTAAAAGGGCAATTACACGATGCGACGGGGCTGGACCCCAAAAGTCTTTTGGGTGCAGTACAGTTCACATTGCACGAAGCCGAATTGGTTAATTTTGAGCCTATTCAAAAAATCGGGGAGCAATTTTTCCGTACGGAACGCTTTGAAAGTATTCGTTTTGCTCCTGTGACCGATACGCTATACATCACCCAGGAAGTCATTCACATTCCCAGGATGGAAATTCAATCAACAGCTTTTAATCTCTTTCTTGAGGGGCACCTTAATTATGACAACAACACCAACCTGTGGATCTCTGTGCCTTGGCGGAATTTTAATGCCTGGGAAGAAGGGAATGTCATTCCTCCCAAAACGGGATACTATCGATCTGGCGCAAAATTGTATGTCGAAGTAAAAGGCAATGACGACAATGGAATCGACTACAGGTTTCGACTCCGTAAAAAGAAGCTCTATCAACACCAAGGCATTCTGCCGCTTTACCGCCAAGACCTCAGATATGAGCGCCAACGGCGGCGGCTAATCAGGAAGGAAAACCGGGCTGCGAGGAGAAAGGAGTCTAAGGTGTAAGGGTTGGGTGGGTGTAAAAGTGTAAGAGTTAATCTGTCCCTTCGGAGCAGCCCGTAAGTAAAGTAGTCATGTAGGTCAGCTAGATCCGACTGGGCTGAAGCCCAATTTACTGTTTTCCGACAACACGATTTTATCTAAGACCGGGCTACGTTCCACCTCACTGCGTTGAACTTTGAGGACTAAAAAGGAGAGAGTGTTCAAAATTGTGTGTCTCGCGCAGAGCCGCAGAGTTTTTTTATTACTGGTTATCAAGTAGATACATTTCGGCAATTATTCATCAGACACACATTAATGAACATTCTCTAAAAGGACGATCACCTGGTTGGTCTTCTGACTAGCGTAAAGGAGACTAATGCTGATGACTGGCGGGAGACCAGCGGGATATAATCCCGACCAAGAAGGTAGGGACAAATAATTTGGCTCCGTAAGCCTAAAACTTTTACACTTTTACACCCTTACACTTTTCCAACCATCCAACCACCTCAACTCCTAAACCACCCAACCCTTACTCATACCCCAACCCATGCCCAAACGGAAACAGCGGATCCTTTGAATCATAGGGCATATCTTCCAATTGCTGCACGACCGCTTCCTGGGAAGATGGCAGCTCAAAGGGCAGTTTACCTTCTGGCTTAAACTGACCAAATATCAATTCAGCGATCACCTCATCGCTGCTATCGAAATCTGCAATGATTGCTTGGCTGGCCGCTGCAATTTCGGTAATGATCGCGGGGCGATCCAAGTTCATGATGGTAATGGTGGGCTTGGCCGCTGTCAATTTAAGGATCGGTGCCAGCTCCTCGGGGGTAAAGTAAAGCCGGCCTTGATGGAAAAACTGTTCCAGCATATACTCATCGCGTTCCTCAAAGGGCGCATATAACTTTTGGATGATGAAATCTGCTTGCTCTGGGCTGCTTACGACGGTAGCAAATTGACTGACGGCAGCCTTCTCAAAATTGGAGAGGTAGACCTTGGGTTGATTGCGCAGCGGGAGGGTTTTTGCTTCATTTTTGAGGAGCACCAACGACCGCTGCTGGGCGATACGGCCCTGCTTTTGGATATCTTCGTGGCCCACCATCCAGAGGTCGCCCATTCTTACGAAGGGGTTATCAAAAAGACCCAAGCGGAATTTATCTCTTAATACCCGGCGCACAGATTGATCAAGGCGCTCCATCGAGAGGGTGCCTTCATTCACCAATGCTACCACCAGCTCCGGACAGGATTCGCCGCCTAGCATATCACAACCCGCTTCAAAAATCTTTGCTACTCGCTGCTTTTCAGTCAAATTTTCTACGCCATAGGCTGCCGCGGGTTTCGCCTTATTGCCGGTTACCAAGCCCCAATCGGTACAGATCACTCCCTCAAAGCTATACTGTTCCCTCAGTAGGCCCGTGATAATGTCTTTATTGTAACCAAAACCTACGTCCTCACTGGTTTGCCCAACCGGTACGCCGTAATACGGCATTATTTGAGCCGTCTTGGCAGGAAAGGCTCCTTCTGTAAACGGGATAAGGTGATAATCAAAATTATTACCCGGGTACACTTGATCGGCACCGTAAGGGAAATGAGCATCTTCTCCATCTTTTTGTGGACCAGCACCAGCAAAATGCTTGGTCATACAAGCCACACTCTCATGATTGAGGCTATCGCCCTGAAAACCGAGAATGTAAGCTTTTGTCAGCTTTGCGCTCAGCTGGGCATCCTCACCAAAAGTGCCATTAATGCGGCCCCAGCGAGGCTCTGTTGCTAAATCAGCCATCGGTGACAATGCCAGCCGAATACCTACCGTACGATACTCGCGCCGAGCTACCTCTCCAAACTCCCGCATCAAAACGGTATCACCTATAGCAGCAAAACCCAAAGGAGATACCCACTGGGAGAAAAAGGGTGTAGCTAAGTGAGCACCAGGGTTGTCAGAGGTCGAATGACGCGGATCACTGGCTACCGTCACAGGAATACCCAAACGGGTACACTCCGCCATCACCTGCATGTTATTGCTCCAAGTAGCCAGAGCTTCAGCCGAAGGCGATTGAAAAATATTAAAGTGGTTCATGTGCTTGCGCACAACTTGCGTGGAATTACTTTCAAGAAAGAACGTGATCGGCTCGCTGAAGATGGGAATCTCATTGTGGTAGCCATCTTCATTCATACCAGCCATGTTAATAAACAACAAACCTGCTTTTTCTTCGAGATTCATCTGAGCGAGCAAGTCCTCAATCCTTAATTCAATATCCGCTCGCTTGTCTTCATAAGTATCCAACTGGCCATTCTTATTCAAATCGCGATAGCTGTGCCCATCCTTGGTGAGAATGAGTGCCCTTTCTTCCAGCTGGGCAAAGTTTCTATTGGAGACCCATTTCCATTTGGCATAAAAAAAGGCGATGGTTAAAATCACCAACAAAACCAGTACCAACAAAAGGCGTTTAAAAAAACGAAAAAACTGCTTCATGTTATCAAATTAGACCTGCACGAAGATAATAGCCTATTAGGATTTTTTTGTAAAAAAACAATCCCGAGCTCGCTCAATAGCGAACCCGGGATTATTATTGCTAGTGAATTACTAGTCTTATGTCTACTTAGAAGGTCAGCGACCTTTCTAGCGGATAACCGTAATGTCTCCACGGACAATCTCGCCACGACTGATATTCAGGCGCAAGACGTAGTAGTAAGTTCCTTCAGGAACCTCGGTACCGTCCATGTTCAAGCCTGACCAATCGTTGTTGTAAGGCTTAGCTTCGTAAATGATATCACCCCAGCGGTTGAAGATAACGATTTCATTATCAGGGAAGTCATCCGCAGGATTGAACAGCAGGATATCAAAGACCAGCTGGTCGTTGGCACCGTCACCGTTCGGGGTAATAGTATTCGGAATGAAGTTTTCCTCACTTGGCAATGCCGTAATCATCAAGGTACTGGTATCACAAAGGTCTGGACAATCGGTGCTACAAATTTGGTACGTTACCGTTGTAACGCCAAACTCCGTAGGCTGTAGGTTAAGTACAAAGTCTCCTTGTGCCAAAGCTGTTGTATCAAACGTACCGAAGGCAGGGCCTGTAAGAATGGTAAGCTCAAAGTTGGTCGTACCACCGAGTTGATCATTTGTCAACAAGTTCACTGTACCAGTACTTACACCTGCTTCCAGTGTCATTGCATCCGGGCTAGCAACTGGTGTCGTTGCACGCGTAATCGTAACATCATCGCTACTAAACTCAGGGCAACCAGGCGCAGACAATGTCCAAGTAAACACGTTAGCACCTTCAATCATATCGCTCACCATGGTCAATGGCTCCGTGATCATATCGATAGTAGCACCACTTGCGGTTGTCCAAACTCCTTGGGTATTGGCAGGCAAGTTACCACTCAGGTCAGCCATATCGTCACACGCGGCAGCGTCAGCACCAGCAGCAGCATCGGCAGGGAATTCGAAGGTTACAGCAACAACTTCTGAAACAGCGTCACAGCCATTTTCCGTATTGGTTACCGTCAACTGGTAGGTACCCGCATTCTCAACCGTAGGTGTCGGGCCATCCGTATCACCAGTCAATGGCGTACTTCCAGCATCAACAATCATCCATTCGTAGAGGATCGTCGCACTTGGAGGCGTAGAACCTGTACCGTCTAGCATAACCGGCTCTCCACAACCCGCAACCATATCCATTCCGGCATCGGCTACAGGGGTGTTAGGATCTGCAATCACCTCATAGTTCATCTCCGCTTCACAACCCGGCACCGGGGTATCTACGGTTACCATCAGGGTATAAGTCCCCACAGCGGTAGCACTAACAGCAAACGGAGCGTCAACGGTAAAGGTACCGTCAGCAGAACTCCAGTCTACGCTGGCAAAGGTGAATGTTCCATCATCAGCTGATGAGGCATCAATCACTACAGGGTCACCATCACAACCTAGAAGGTCTAATGACAATACAGGCAATTCAGGTAAAGTTAATTCCGTAGCTGGAATAACTTCTACGCTGGCTGAACCATCACAACCATTGGCTGCAGAGGTAAGAGTCAATGTATAAGTTCCTAAGGCTGTTGCGTCCACGGTTAGTCCATCCTCTCCGGTGAGAATTCCGCCGTCCAAATCCCAAACGATAGAAGTGAAGTCATCAGTCATTCCTGATGCAGTAGCATCGATCTCTACAAATTCTGTAGGACAATCGAAGGCTTCAGGAGTAGCAATCGTTACGGTAGGTGGGGTAATGTCACCATCAACAGTTACGGAAGCAGAATCAGAACAGCCATTAAGCGTACTCGTAACAGTAACCGTGTAGGTTCCAGGAGCACTAGCAGTCGTAGTAGCTTGATCTGTAGGCATTGGATCAGTAGGATCCCCTACCCAGCTTACGATAAAGTCTGTTGTTCCCATCACTTCTACGGTCAACTCGCGGGTTGGTTCCTGACAAGTAATCGGTTCTACATCTGCGATACTCAGTATAGGGGTAGCAATATCCTCGCCTACGATTACAAGCGTATCGGCAGTACAGCCATTACTCTCGTCTGTTACCGTAAATATGTAGGTACCAGGTGTGCTGGTCGTTGTTTGAATATCCGTAGGCATATCTGGTCCGTCACCGTCCTGGTTTTCCCAGAGGTAGGTAAAGTCTTGGCCCGTAGAAGAACCTGCACCACTCAACTGTACGCTGGTAGCTGCACAGTTAATCGTCAGTGTATCACTTGTTACGTTTACGTTTGGCGCTAGCGTATCAACAGAAACCACAAAGTCAGCCTCACCAGTACAGCCACTCAGGTCGCTTACTGCAGTAAGGGTGTAAACACCCGCAGCACTCACCGTAAGGGATAAACCATCAGGGCTAGGATTAGCACTATCCATTGCTTCAGCAGGATCAGACTCCCATTCGCGGAGCGTAAAGTTGGCAGCACCTTGAATGGTCGCCGTAACCGTGATCGTAGGGTCATCACAGGTGATCACAGGTTCCAGATCACTAAGAATAACCATTGGTGTTTCAAATTGCTCCATCACAGTGATGGAATCAACAGCTGTACAGCCGTTTGCAGGGTTGGTTACTTTTAGGTAATAAACACCTCCGTTGCTCACCACAAGGGTATCAGCCGTTGCATTTTCAATTTCACCGGCAGGGCCTTGAACATCCAAACACCACTGGTAGTCCAATGTATCATTAGGCGTAGCCATCAGGGTGATCATAGGAATATTACAACTTACTTCCAAACCTGCAGGGTCCGTTAAGATTTCCGCTACAGGAGGAGCTGTCTGGTCTTCGATGACCACAAAAGCGACAGCCTCACAGAGGTTTGCCNGATTCGTAACCGTGATGGTGTAAGTACCAGGTGTCAGTGCTTCTGGCTGTAAAGTGCTAGAGGTTGGCGCCTGAATAGTACCGCCAAGCGTAGCTTCCCACACAAAAGTGAAGGTTGGATCGTTGGGCGTCAACTCTGCATTGAGGATAATGCTGGTTGTATTACAATCAATCGCACCTGGCTCATCGATGGTCACACCAGGAGCATTGGTATTAGGAATAATTTCTGCGAAAGCAGTATCTCTACAGCCTGTCGTTTCGTTAAATACCTCTAGGGCATATACCCCAATTTCGGTTACACTTACCGTAAGGCCATTGCCCAGGTCGGTGCCAAAGGTGCCATCAGACTCATTATATTCATACCAGAAATAAGATACAATCTGCCCATCAGCATCGGTACAAGAAGCGCTGAAAACGATAGGCGTACCGTCACAGTTTTGTTCTTGTACGTTCAAGCCACCATTCTCTTCCATTACACAAGCACCGGGCGTGACACGGCCATCAGCAATGGTAATCACATCATTCGGATCATCAATGCTGTTACAACAGCCACTTACTGCATCACATACCGTTAGGCGGTAAGTGCCAGGCAAGGTAGCCTCGTGCGTTGGGCCAGTGCCTACGGTAACAAAACCATCAGGAGGGCCCATGTTGTATTCCCAAACGTAAGTGAGGTTATCACCAATACTGGTGCCACCATTTAAGGTGATGCTTTCTGTATTACATGTAAATTCTTCTGATACAGGGTCTATGATAGCCTCTGGCAAAGTCGGAGCTGTTACCATAACTGTATCCGTAGCACTACAGCCTGAGACTTGGTCGATAACTTCCAATATTACTGTCCCCGGAGAATCTCCAAAGAAACAAGAGGTATTTCCATCCGGAGAACCACCCACGCTATTGTAGTACCAATTGGTGGTAAAACCAGGGCCACCAGAGGAGGTACAAAGCTGTACCAAACCAGCATTACAATCCAACTGGCGAGTTTCATCACCATTTATCACTGCTTCAGGAACGATACCGTCTGAAACAATAAATACGGTATCTGTCAGGGAAACGCCAGAGCTGTTGTCAAAGACCGTAATAATGGTCATCCCTTCACAAACATCATCCAGAATAAGTGGCGTAAACTGGTCGAAGGCAGGATTTTCTGTCTGCCAGGTCGTACCAATAAAGCCTTGTCCATCATGTTCTGCAACAGTAATCACAATGGTACCGTCACAAGCTCCTGGACAAGAAGGCGGGGTGATTTCCATATTCGTGATCACAATTTGATCTTCTACACAAATTTCACCGTTGGTGATAACAATGCTACCTTGCCCGTTGGAGGTTTGCACCACAGGAGCGGGTTCGTTCTGAATTGTTACATCGTAGCAATCTTCAGGATCACCGATGAGTTGAAAACACACCTCAAAGGCAACATCTCCATCAGGAATAGCAAGCGGTAGTGGGCCAGGGTAGGAACCATTAAGTGTTCCAACAGGGTTGCCAGTCAATGCGAGGCCGGGCCAGTTGATCGCCGTAGCACTTACAAATTCCAGTGCTGTAGGATCCCAGTTGATATTGAAATCTGCTGCGGTAATATTGTCAAATGACTCCACCGTAAAGTCCATACAAACGGTATCCAACCAGCCACCAGCCGTGGTTACAGCTGTAAGGCCAAAACCTTCAGGGAACAAGACACAAAGGTCACCAGGATTCACCAACAGGCCAATGTTATCACCATTTGAAGTAGACGTTACCGCCGTTTCCGGGAATGGAAGGCCTACCGTCGTCAGTTCGTCACAATCACCAGGGCTGGCTGTAGGTGCTGTATCAAAACAAATTTCGAACAATAAAGTGTTGTCTGCCAAGGTAATTGGTGTAGCACCATTGTCAATAGAGAAGCCCATAGACGAAAGACCAATAGGCGTAAACGTTGGGTTAGCTCCTCCAATGGCAGGATTTATGTTAATACTACCGTTGTGCAACCAGATATTTTCGTCCCAGGCCATGGTAAACTGCATGTTCAATACATCGGTGAAGTTGCTTACCGTTACCGATGAACATCCAGAGCCTGCCAAAGGAGCATCAATGCTGCTGAAATCAACGACCACACTCTCGGGCTGATTGACCTGTACGACACAGTTCATTGGGTTGATCCCGATATTAACACCATTGGAAACACCGATACCCGGTGTAATAATTTGTACAGGGCTGTCACCTCCTACACCAATGACACGGAAACATACCTCGTATATTTCTTCCATATCATCCATGTTCTGCGCTGGGCCAGCGGTAAAGGCCCATTCTAAGCCAAGGATACCGTTGTCAGCGTTAGTACTGATGAAATCAACAGGCGTAAGTCCAGCAAGGTTGCCGAAGGTATTAACTTCAATAAACTCCAGGATATTGGGGTTCCAGCTCATCAGGTACTCCAAACGGCGAACAGCCTCAAAGTTATCACCAGCGGCAAACTGCACACAGACGATATCGTTGACGTTAACCGGAGGGCCACAATCAATATTTACGATAATACCTTCAGGGTCACAATCATTGACCAATACGGTGCCAGGGTTAAGCGTCGCAGGTACTACTGAATTTTCGTTGGGGTTGGCAGGGTCTTCGTTATTGACCTGAATAGGCGTTGGATCATCCGAGAAGGTGATCACTGATGCCGTTTCACAAGCTCCCAAGATGGTGAAACATGCGGTAAACATCGTCGTACCATCCACCACCGTTACACTTGGAGGATCAGGGATGGTGTAACTCCAGGCTACTGTAATAGCACCTTCTGCACCAATATCACCAGGCAAACCGTAAGCCGCGAGGGTATTAGAGGTAATTTCCGTATTCGGAGATAAGTTTTCAAACTGCAGGAAGGCAGGGTCAAAGTTGACCGTAAACTGGATACCATTCAAAGCATCCCAGCCATCAACGGTAAAGTCGACACATACCAGGTCTCCTTCGTTGCCGGTAACATCTGCGGCCGTAACATTGAATTCACGTACACATAGGGTAACTTCCCCATCTTGACGGAGAAGGCCAATATTGCTACACCCCGTACTGTTACGCGTAACATTAGGTGTTGGGAAAGGATTGATACCGATGGTCGTTTGCTCGCCGTAAGCACCAATGGCTTCGAAACAAAGCTCAAAAAGCACATCGACATCATCGGCCAGAGTTGTACCCAGGTTACTGATGTCCAAACAATCACCGTTACCGGTTTCCCAGGTGCCAAAATTAATGACACCAGGAGTTGAATTATCAAATAATGCAGGCCCGAGGTTACCGTCGGCTTGCATATCAGCATTAAAGTTTTGTGCACCAGTAAAGTTCAGCACAGCAGGGTCGTAACCAAAATCAAAATCCAGCGAGTTGATGTTGGTAAAATCCTGCGACGTAACGGCTACACAAAAGGACTCACCCGTACAAGCACTGGCGTTGTCCACAATGATGGTTGGCTGTGCTAATAAGGCTGCCAAAGGGGCAAGGACCATTATTAGCAGAGTATATAATTTACGCATTGGAATATTTTTCTTTGGGAAGAACGATAAAAGGTTAAACATGACGAATTTGGCTTAACGATCAAAAGAATAAGACACCTGCAATTCGTGGGTATTACCTACGGAAGGGCCAAAGGAGCTGAAGGAATAGTCGTAACCATAACCGATTTTCAGGTTATTGTAAAAGCCGACATTGTCCCCCAGGTTGAAGCCTGCTTCAAAGTGGAAATCACCGGAAGAAGAAGCACCCGTACCAATCCATAAGGCGGCGGGCGTCTGATAACGGAAGTTAAGGTCCGCATTGATGGGTGCACCATCAACGTACTTAATCCAAAGAGAAGGTTCAATAAATCCGTCATTACGGAAGAAGTGGTACAAACCTACCATTCCATAAAAGTGCTGCACACGCTGCACAGCAAACTCACCATCGTCGTTCTTAAAGGTGAGGTCAATACCAGCTACTTGTGGTACAGAAACACCAGCATAGAACATGTCACCGTCCATCTTGCCACTCAGCATCTGGTAGAAGTAGATACCTGCACCTACATCAGGAAACATTTCTGTCTGGTTGTTCATTCCCAATACATCATTGGGGTCACGGAGGTTGATTTCATTAGCGTTGACCCGGTATTGTACCAAGCCACCAGAAATAGCAACGGCTAAACCGCTGTATTCAGGATCGCCGGAAATCACGGCTCCGATACGACCATAAATACCGGTAAACCCAGTAGGGCCGGTTTGGTCATTCATAATATAACCACCCGTAAGCAAAGAAGCCCCCGAACCATCTCCAATAAAGGAGAAGCGGATGGCTTGCGTTTGGGGGTTACCAGCGATACCGTTCCACTGCGAGCGATAACTGGCTCCAAGGGTTATCGGTTGCCCGTAAGCGAGAAAATCGCTTTCGACAGCTGCCGGATTAAGAATCGTCGCGTTTTCGCGGTATTGCGTAAAGAGGGAAAGTTGCTGCGCGCTGAGGATACCTACTGAAAAAAGTAGACAGAAACCCAACGCCAACTGGCGAAAGCTCATCATGGGATCAGTTTTTGAGACCTGCAAATTTACCAAAATATATGTTCATCCATCATAGCATAGATGTTAAAACCCAAAAGGGCTACATCAACACTATAGATTGGTTATAAAATCAAATGTTGTTCGTAAATAGGGCAAAAAGCTGTTTAAGAACACTTTAGGTATTCCAACCGATGTTCTATACTATCTATTTTACCTACCATTTTGCAAGCTGGAATTGGGGTTGCCGTCCCCGGCGGGAGTAGTTCTATCCGTTTTCGCTTATTACTAAGCGACACAATCAAAATTAAGCTATCTATAAAACAAGGCCAAAATTAGGCCGAACTTTTGGATGTGTTGCGCTATAAGGCATATTTTTTTGCTTTAATTAGCAAAAGGTAGGATTTAAGCGGGGTATGGTGTGCTGAGTGGCCAGTGTGGTTGTTTTTTTTGGATCATTGATTGTTGATGGTTGTTTGTTAGATGGTTGGTTACCTCGCACTCCGCACTCCGCACTTCCGACCTCTGACTTCCCACTTCCCACTTTGAGGATGGTTGATGGTTCGATGGTTAGATGGTTTGGCTGGTTGGATGGTCAACCCAAAACGGCCACATGTATAACGCCTCCCTTCCCCTGCGGCACACATCCCGAAACAAGGCCATTTTCAAAAATGGGAAGGGCCGGGGATGGGGCCAATGTTTTTTGGGCGCTACCCCTCAGCGGGGTCGGGTCATTCGCCACGCGCTGCCGCTTGGCCCTGCGGGCGCCCCGGTGCCCGGTGCTGGCTACTACCCCTAGCGCGGTGGTCTCGAGTGGGGGCAGTCTGACCTCATCCAAGGTCGTTTCTTCGTTTGGTTATTCTTTTATACAAACCTACCACCTCTTCAAATTTTTTCATCTTGAGTCTATTCTTGGTCCTATGGTCAAGACAACTCTCTGAAAAACAATCCTCTTTAAGACTCGTCTTCCTAATTCCGAATTACTTTTTGAACATGCTGGTTATCACCTTCCGCTACCAGTAAGAAATACACGCCAGCAGGGTAGCTGGAAAAATCAAGCGGCTCGCCTGACCAACTCCGATGATCAATCATCTCTCCGATGGCATTGGTGATCGTAATGGATACATTTTCTGAATCAACTCCGGCAAGATACAGGTACGAAGACACCGGATTAGGATAAACAGAAACAACAGAAGACCGCTCGTAATAAACGGTAACCATATTGGAATACGTGAAGCTGCCATCTTCATCTACCTGCTTAATCCGGTAATAATTTAAACCGGGAGAAGGTCGTCTATGGTCAAAGAAATAATACTGTTCTTCTTCTGAAAAAGCTTCGCCCTGAATTCTTGCGGCAAAGGCAAACGTCTTTCCATCCGTACTGTGTTCTACATCGAAGTAATCATTCGCTAACTGATGAACAACACTCCATTCCAGCAGTACACTTTCTTCTTTCTGAATAGCTGCTAGCGGCCTACCCCAAGTCACAGGCAACAGCGCCACACAAGTATTTTCTACCTCTGCACGGGTATTGCAATCGCTGTCGTTGTCTGAAATTATCGCAATACTCCCCGGCGTATCTAAAAACTGACAGATAGACAGCGCCGCACAAGTCGTTAATTGATCATTAAAACGAATAAAGAGTATCGAAATGGAAAGCGGGTCAATAGCTACAAGGCCCGTAATGTCAGCCAACACCTCATTGGTCTGAATCATCAGGTTCCCTCCTATTGTAGTCAAGCCGCTGAGACCATCTAGCTCAAGTAAGGCTTCATTGTTGTTAATCGTCAAAGCTCCGCCGATACTCAATAGGTTTTCTAATCCATCCAGGTTCGGCAATTGCTCATTTCCTACGATAAACATATTACCATCAATCGTAGTGAGCCCATTAAGCCCCATGATATCGGTAAGAAGCGCATTGTCCTGAATTGTAAAATCCCCACCTACTGTCTCCAGGTTTTCTATCCCCGTCATGTTGGGCAATATGGCATTGCCTGTCAGCAAAAACCGCCCACCGATGCTTGTTAGGTTGCTTAGTTTGCTAATATCTGTTAAGACTACGTTGCGTTCTAATATAAAAACTTCGCCAATGGTCATCAGGTCATCCAAGCCATCAAGGGATTCCAGGCTGGGGTTAATGTATATCTGGAGCTCCTCTCCTACTGTCTCCAGGTTTTCCACGCCGGTAAGGTCTTCTAAGACATCATTATTACCCACCAAAAAATTCTCGCCAATAGTCGTCAGCATGGTCAAGCCATCAAGATTGAGCAGCCCTTCATTATAGGTAACATCAAGGTCTCCACCAATGGTAACAAGATGATGCAAACCTTGTAAGCTCACTAGATTTTCGCCTGTACGAATGATTACATCTCCTGGTATATTAGTAATGCCTGCCAAGCCGCCAATGTCATTGAGCGCATCGGTAGCAATAATATTAATGCTCTGACCTACACTTTCTAAATTATACAAAGCATCGAGGTTGAGTAAAGCAGGTACATTTTGCAGGATCAGCGAACCACCAATCTGCGTAATATTATGCAGCCCACTGAGTTGGGTTAAGGCCAGGTTTTGAAAAATTTGCAGATTCCCATTGACTTCCGTGAGTAAACTCAGCGCCGATAGGTCATCCAAAAGGTCAAAACCGTAGAGAATGAGGTCATCCCCTATCGATGCTAACTGATCCAAGCCGTCTAGGCTTTCCAACAAGTCGATAAATTGCCAATTCAAATCCCCCCCGATGCTCGTCAAACTACCGAGTGCAGTGACATCCTCCAGCGCAGAGAGGTTATAGATGTAAAAATCGCCTTCAATTTCTTCCAGGTTATCCAAGCCCGTCAAATCAGTCAAGTCCGAATTATTGGTGATTTGAAGATCGCCTTTGATGGTAACAACGGGAGCTAATCCGTTGAGGTTAACGATCTGCTCGCCTGCGGCTTCGGCAATGATCACATCTCCGCCAATCACACTACAGCCAGGATAGTTGGCCGCAAAGTTATCGATTTGAAGTTGAGTAGAAAAGGTAACCCCACCAGGTAAACAGTCCTGTGAATGCAGTAAAACAGAACATAGAAAGAGTGCTAAAAACGGTATCGTTTTGGTCAACATGGGAAAGAGGTATAGGATGATGAAAAAGTAAAAACCGGGGTAATTTCAGAGACTAAACACAGCCTAATAGAACACGGATTTAACAGGATCACCACGGCTTATCAAAAAAAACTGTGTCGATCTGTTAAATCCGTTCGATCTATGGGATATCCTATCTAATTCAGCAGGATAGAGCCACCAATATTAGACTTACAGCCGATCTTTCTTCGGACGTACCGGCTGGTAGTTTTCGTAGCCTTTACGGACACATTTCACCTCCCAATCAAACTGGTAGGTACCTGTTCCCTGGAATAGCTCCTTTACCGTAAATCCGGTAGCCGTTTTTTCGATAACAGCTAGTCCTTTACAATCAGCAGATAGTGGTGTGAGCATCACTGTCATGGTTTCATGGTTGGCCACCAAGCCAAAGTGGTCAGGAAAGGTGATCGTTGCTATTCCGTTCACCAATTCAGCAGTGCCTCTTTCGTAAGCGGCTGCCTCGGGGCCTTCAACACAAGCGTACCAAATTTCCTTGTCTTCCTGTTCAGGGTGATCGATGCGGAAATTTTTAACATCAGCAAAAATCACCCCTTGGTTCAAGCCTGTCGTGTACATTCCTGCTCTTTCGCTATTGAATGAGCTTACTACAGAAACCTTACCTAAGTTCGAGCTGTTGCTTTCTGTACCAATCAAGACATTATCGCTAACACTTCCACTTAGTACAATCTGACCACCTTCTTCACCGCTTACGGTGACTGCCGCATTACCGCTGGCATCAAAAAGCGTCACCAAGCCCTGATCTGTATTCCCTGGGTCGCGGCCAATACTGGCAACAGCATCACTGCTTGCACCAAAGAAAGTACCGATTCCACCAAAAGAACTGGCGCCAAAGATGATTGAATTGTCTCCATCGGGCTGGTTCATTACCAGGCTAGCGCTGGATGAAAACGAAGAAAGTGCAACCGTTTCCTCATTACCCGAATTATACAAACTCAAGGTTGCTCCACCTGAAGTCGTATTAAATTCGCCCATTATTCCGGCATCGCTACGAAGGTTCAGCATACCACCAGCGGAGTTGGTTCCCAGACTTGCCAACAGGTCGTTACTACCGCCTTGGCCGTTGCCACGGTAAACATAGACGTTGCCGCCATTAGTTGCCGAAAACAAGTCAATAGTAGCATTCCCGTTCGATTTGCGAATGGTCATATCGTCTTTTACCTCCAAGGTGGACAGTATTGTTTCAGAAAAACCAATGGCCACATCATCAAGGCTGTAGATGTTGTTATTTCCAAATTCAGTCCACAAGGAACTGCCGCCGCCCAGGCCGCTAAGGTCAACTTGTCCACCGCCATTGCTGAGCAATAAATTGTTGCCGTTGAGGCTGATGGTTTGTAGCTCGTTCGTAGGCGAATGATCATTGTCATCCACATCTAGCGGTAGATTGATGGTGTTTCCACCAGAAATCATCAAGTCGTTGGTGTTGGGGTCAAATTGAATGGTCTGCAATTCGTTGGTAGGGTCGGCATCCGCATCTTCCGTACCATCTTGCAAAGCTGCGAGGTTGACCTGGTTGCCATTTTCTATGGAAAGCGTCGTACCATTCAATTGCAAGTCTTGCAGTTCATTCGTAGGGTTCGCATCGGCATCCTCTGTGCCATCTTGAAGGCCCGCTAAATCTACTTGGTTACCGTCTTCAATAAAGAGTGTGGTGCCCTGCAGGTCCAAGGTTTGATTATCACTGCCTACGCCACCTTCCAGGGAGCTTAGGTCTACTTGGCCACCATCGGTCAGGCTTAACATATTTGTGCCTTCATTGAATTGGAGCGTCTGCAATTCGTTATTGGGGTCTGCATCGGCGTCTTCGGTGCCGTCTTGCAAAGCCGCAAGATTTACCTGGTTACCATTTTCTATGGAAAGCGTAGTGCCGTTCAGCTCCAAGTCTTGCAGTTCATTCGCAGGGTTGGCATCAGCATCTTCCGTACCGTCTTGGAGACCAGCAAGGTCTACCTGATTGCCACCTTCGATAGAAAGCGTGGTGCCTTGAAGCTCTAAGGTTTGATCATCGCTTCCTGCTCCGCCTTCCAGGGAACTTAGGTCTACTTGGCCTCCATCCGTCAGGCTCAGCATGTTTGTACCTTCATTAAACTCGATCGTCTGCAATTCGTTATTAGGGTCGGCATCGGCGTCTTCGGTGCCGTCTTGCAAAGCCGCAAGGTCTACCGCATTACCCTCTTCGATGGATAGTGTAGTGCCATTCAACGCTAAGTTCTGAATCTCATTCAGTGGGTCGGCATCGGCATCGGCCTGCCCGGCGGGGATGTTGATGGTATTACCATCCGAAATGGTCAGTTCATTGGTATTGGGATCAAAAGAGATCGTTTGTAGCTCATTGGCGGGGTTGGCATCAGCGTCTTCCGTACCATCTTGGAGGCCAGCAAGGTCTACCTGATTGCCGCCTTCAATCGAAAGTGTGGTGCCTTGAAGCTCCAAGGTTTGATCATCGCTTCCTGCGCCGCCTTCCAGAGAGCTCAGGTCTACCTGGCCGCCATCGGTCAGGCTCAGCGTGTTTGTACCTTCATTAAATTGCAGCGTTTGCAGCTCGTTATTGGGGTCTGCATCCGCATCTTCAGTGCCGTCTTGCAAAGCTGCAAGGTCTACCGCATTGCCATCTTCGATGGATAGTGTAGTACCATTCAATTCCAAGTCTTGCAATTCGTTTTGTGGATCAGCATCGGCGTCTGCCTGCCCTGCAGGGATGTTGATGGTATTACCATCCGAGATGGTCAGTTCATTGGTATTGGGGTCAAAGGAGATCGTTTGTAGTTCATTCGCAGGGTTGGCATCGGCATCTTCGGTGCCGTCTTGGAGGCCAGCTAAATCTACCTGATTACCGCCTTCAATAGAAAGCGTGGTGCCTTGTAGGTCCAAGGTTTGATCATCGTTGCCTGCGCCGCCTTCCAAAGAGCTTAGGTCTACCTCGCCGCCATTGGTCAGGCTCAGTACATTAGTGCCTTCATTAAACTGTAGTGTTTGTAATTCATTTTGCGGATCCGCATCGGCATCGGCCTGCCCTGCAGGGATATTGATAGTATTACCATCCGAGATGGTCAGTTCATTGGTATTGGGGTTAAAGGAGATGGTTTGTAGCTCATTTTCAGGGTTGGCGTCGGCATCGTCTTTGTCTTCAACAGTCATAGCGTGTACCGCTAAAGGCACAGGAAGGATAGGCGAATTCCCCATATACAGGTA
The DNA here is from genome assembly GCF_000379805.1 of Lewinella cohaerens DSM 23179. Taxonomy (GTDB): domain Bacteria; phylum Bacteroidota; class Bacteroidia; order Chitinophagales; family Saprospiraceae; genus Lewinella; species Lewinella cohaerens. The sequence goes on from NZ_KB903536.1 coordinate 184,491, forward strand.
GTTATCGCCTCCTTCTACGTCCATTTCTACTTTCAACCAATAGGAACCGCTGCCCCAATTGATTTCTTCCAAGTCGCCAAAAAGGACGTCTCCATTACCAATATTTAAGGAAAAAATGCCCACCGGGGACGTAAACGTCAGGTGGCGTTCAGCGTACTGGACTTCACCAGCTCCGGTACCGCTACCGTTATCAAGTACGATCGATATTTTAAGGCCCAGGTCGGTATTAGCGTACGGTTGTTGATTGATCCCTCTGGCTACGCCCTGGTATTTAAACAGGGTGGGTGCTTGTGCAAACAAGAAAGCCGTAAAACACAAAAGAAGGGTTACTAAAAGTGATTTTTTCATTTTCTTTAATTAATGGGTTAATAAATGAATTAGGGGTTATTAAAGCTTGATGAGTTTGGTGGTTTCAAATACCGCTTGACCATCCTGTTCTACGATCAGGAAATAAGCTCCTGCGGGGAGGTCATGTAGATCGACGGTCGTACGCAAGTTGTTCAAAGTAAGCTGCTGTACCTGCCGACCGTAGAGATCATAGAGAAAAGCCTCTAAGGGTTTTTCCTGATCTTTGGTAATGGTAAATTGGTTGGTAAAAGGATTAGGACCTACACTAACCGTCAATGAATTCTCCTCCACCTCTGCGGTGGGTACCAGGTCAAAATAGGTTTGCAAAAAACCTTGAGACAAATGTTGGTTTTCGGCAGAAATTGTTTCCGTAGCCAGCTCTCCAAAACTGGAATGCAGGGACACGCCTTGTACACTCAGGGAATAGTAATTGGCTCCACTTATCAAAGTGGCCGGCTCTATCGATTGCCCCGAAAGGAAGGCATTCCAACAAATGAGTAATAGGATAATACAGATGCTTCTCATAAAATTGATTTTGAACAAGATTACGGGCATCGCATCACTAAAGGCGAAAAAAGAGGGGTGTCAAAAGGTAAGCTACCCTTTAAACAGAGGTATACAACAGGTAAGTTTACGGTGCATTTACGACCATAAACACCTGATTATCAACACACGGACCCCAACAAGCCAATTACCTCCTATTTAAGCGTCTGGAGGTGTCCTAATAAATATTTATTTTCGCATTGTTAGAGCTTGCTTTGGACGGTTTCGTAGCGAGAATCAAGGAATTAGGGTTTTGGCGAAGCTGCAAAATTCGAGTTTAGCGGGCTAAATGAGTATTTCGCAGCGAAGTCAGGTTCGTAAAGCCTTAATTCGCAGCAGGAACAAGTCCTAAACATGCTCTTAGTTTCATCCTCCTTACCAGCTCTTGATTACCTATGCTATTTATTCGTTTTTTGAGTACGTTATTGATTGTATTTTTTTTGGTGCCTTCTCCCCTATCTGCCCAGACCACCGCAGAATGGAAAGCTCAATTAAAATCCGAGGATAAACAACAACAGATTGGTGCGCTTCACCAACTGGTTATTTTGTACCAAAACATCAATTTAGACACGGCCCTACTATACAGTTATGAGGCGCTTAGGCTTTCTCAGGAAGTAGCTGATGACAGCTTGGTGGGGGTAAGTCATTCGCGTTTAAGCACCAGCTTTTATCATCTTAGGCAAATGGATTCGTTATTGGTACACGCTAAAGCAGCAGAAAAAATAGGCGCACGCCTAACCCTGAATAAAATGCACGCCTTCTCTTTAAAAATGCAAGGTATTGGCTACAATCATCAGGGAAACTTTGCGAAGGCTACAGAAAGCAACCAAAAAGCATTAGAAGTTTACCAAACGATGAAAGACTCGGTAGGTATCGCAGCAACCTATTCTAACCTGGGCCGAATTTATCAGCAAAGCACCCAATATGATGAAGCCTTACGCTACTTTATCAAAGCGGAAAAGCTTTTTGAGCAGTCGAAAGATATAAATGGCCAAAGCATTACAGCTGCCCAGATTGGCGACTTGTTTCTGGATATGGAGGCGCCTACAAAAGCCATCAATTATCTAAAAAAGGCCCTTGAGCTCACTTCCCGTGACAGCTTGCCCATCCAGTATGGCGACCTCTTAAACTCCATAGGTTCAATTTACCATCAAGAAAAGACTCAACTTGATAGTGCCGAATTCTGCTTCCTGGAAAGCCTCCAGTTATTTGAAGAAGTTGGTGATCAGCAGGGTGTTGCTATTTCTAATAACAACCTGGGAAATATCTATCGAGATAAACAAGAATGGCAGAAAGCCTTTTCGCATTATCATACTTCTCGTCGTATCAACTTGCAAAGTCAATGGCTACCAGGCATTGCTGAAAATGCTAAAAACCTGGGAATTTATCACCAAATGAATGAGCAGCAAGACTCCGCTATTCACTATTTTTTAATCGCTTATGACATTAGCGAAGAAATAGAACTGGCCTTCAAAGAGGAGGCCATCTTAGAGAGCATATACCGCTATTACAAGCAAAACGAACAACCCGCTCAAGCGCTTTTCTACTTTGAGAAACTGACGGCACTGATAGAGGAAACGAAAGGAGAATCGGTACAAAAAGAAATTGCTACCCTAGAAACCAAGTATGAGACAGAGAAAAAAGCATTGCGCATCAAAAGTTTGGAACTACAGTCTAGTTTAGCACAATCCAAAGCCAGAGCACTGATCATAGGCTTGGTTAGCTTGGCGATCCTCTTTGTATTAGGTATTATTGGTGTCTTCTATCGTAGGCGGAAAGAGCAGCAACTATTTGCGCTCAAACAAAAAATGCATGAGCAAGAAAAGAAAGAACTAGACCAAGAACTAACTTACAAAACCAAGCAACTGACCTCGCACGCGCTACACATGGTGCAAAAAAACAAGGTGCTACAAGAGCTCAAGCGAGGAATTACCGATCTGGTAGGCGTTACTGCGGATGCTCAAAACAAAAAGGCTTTACGTTCGCTGGTTCGTCGTATTGATTTCAACATCCAGTCTGATGAAGACTGGGATACCTTCAAGTTGTATTTTGAACAAACCAATCAGAACTTTTATCAAAATCTGGCGAAAATAAACAAAGACTTGACGGGCACAGAATTGAAGCTCTGCTCTCTCATCAAATTGAACCTCAACATCAAGGAAACCGCTTCCGTTCTTAATATCGAACCGACCAGTGTGAAGACGGCTCGCCATCGCCTACGCAAGAAACTCAACCTGGAACAAGGGCAGGACCTGACTTCGTTTATCCGGCAGGTAGCTTAACATGAGTCATCCCGAATTTTGATTGTCATCAAAATCCGGGATGACCAACTGTAAAACCTATAGTTAAAGAACAACCCCCATGATTTCTATTAGTGAAGTCATGGGAGTTACTACAAATAATCAGATAAATCACTCTTTTCAGGGTATTTAATGACTCTTTCTAAGTTAAAGTCAGGCTGGATTTTGGCCTTAGCCAAAATTTGGGATGACTCACGTTAAATAGGACGGAGAAAACTCGTAGAAATGAACAGAAATTCCTTACCAAGCTCCAGTTTCCATTGGACTATTGATGATAGCATCTAATTCTGCCTGGCTCAGATATTGTGCGGTGTATGTTCCTCCACTGGAAATTATTTGGCTGTAAAACGACCTCATGTGATTTCTACTACCTTTAGTTAAGTTGGCATACACAAGACTGATGTCTTCATTATCGACTTTGATCATCCAATTATTTAGATCGAAGATATCTAAATCTTCAATTGTCGCACCAACTTTAAAGGCTTCTAATGTGCTGACATTTCCTTGGGAAACCAATTGGTCGTATAAGTCCTGTATTATCGGATTACTAAAAACACCAATGACATTGTTGTCTACCGGATCGGCTAAATCATACTTGGTCAATAGCGTTAAAACTGCATTCGTATGTTTCAATTCACTGGCAGCAATATTTTGAAAAATATTTACTCCCCATTTATTATAAAGCGTAGTATATACATCGTGAGCCAGTTTCTCCTCCTCCCTCATTATAAAGAGGCTCTCTATTTCATCTGAATTTAAGGCCTCTTGAGGGAGGTTGTTTATTTGTGAAGTAATATTGTATGGCTGGACGGTTGCTTCTTCATCCTTACAACTGAAAAGTGCTAAGGCTAAAGCAAAAGTGATAATTATGATCTTTTTCATTTTCCTATATTTTTAATCGGTTATACAGTTCAAAAATATAGGTTGTTAATTCTAATTTCTGTGATGTTTGTTACACTATTCAGTATTATTGACGATGACGTTTTGGGGAGCATTAATTGACGAAATTCACAGGAAAACGCTCCCTCCTATGCCTTTTATTTAAAAGCGCGAAGCGTACCGTATTCCAATACGAGACGCTTCGCCGACACCAAAATATATATAACCTCTAGGTCAACGCCAGCTTATCGCTTGTCCGCGCTACTAAACACGCGGCTCCAGTTGACACCTTTGGCGATGCTGCCTTCTTTCAAGCTGAACCAGATGAAGAGTGGCTTGCCCACAATGTGGTCATCGGGTACAAAGCCCCATACTCTACTATCTTCAGAGTTGTGGCGGTTGTCACCCATCATCCAGTAGTAGTTCATTTTGAAAGTATACTCGGTAGCAGGCTCTCCATTGATCAGGATCTGACCATTGGCAAATGACAAATCGTTCTCTTCGTACACCCCAATAATCCGGCGAAACATATTGATGTTCTGCATATTGATCGGAACGGTTACGCCTTTCTTAGGTATCCAAATCGGACCATAGTTATCTACCGTCCAAGGGCCATAGTTTTTGCTATCGTGTGGGTATAGCCGATCAGGGTTGTAGCCACGGCTAGCGTCGGTAGGAAACTGGTAATTCTCAATTTTGATATTAGGGTCCATGCCCTGAACGTTCGCTTTTTGTTCGGCTGACATAAAGATGTATCGAACATTAGGAGCACGCTCATCGCGGATATTGTCTTCTTCTGAGATCCCCCAATCAGCGAAAGGTTGCTCATTGATGGTAGGCGAAGGGAAAGTAACGACATACAGAAACTGCATATTGGTAGGGTTCTCTGCTGGCTTCCCATTAATATGCACCTGCCGGTCGATAACCTGAAGGGTATCCCCTGGCAAACCGACACACCGCTTGATGTAGTGATCGCGCTTATCCAAGGGGCGCGTTACTAAATCTTTAGCACCAGACTTAATGATCTGGTCATAACGGGGGTTAGCATCTCTAACCATGCCATAGCGCACATCATCTACCGTCCAGGTGCGGTCGGGGAAAATGTAGACACTATCACCGGCCGGTAAATTGAAAACCACAGGAGAGTTGTGTTCAATCTCTTCCAGTGCTGGTAAGCGTACTGGCTTCAGGCTGGGCTTTTCCCAGTATGATTCGCCGCCAAACTTGGGAACAACATTGTGCAACAGCGGGATCATCGCCACCGTCTTAGGCGTACGGATACCGTAATGTGCTTTGCTCACAAAAAGGAAATCACCTACCATTAAGGAACCTTCCATCGAAGAGGTAGGAATTACGTAAGCCTCAATCAGGAATAAACGAATCAGTGCTGCCGCAAAAACCGCAAAAATAATGGCTTCCGCCCATTCGCGGCTTTGTCCTTTTTTATAGGGATTCTCGCGCATCAACTTTTCGTACTGGCGCTTGCTACCTTTCTCTTGTGCTTCGGCCAATTTAGTGGCGTAAGCTTTCTCGGCAGGAATAGTTGGCCCGAGGTACTTCTCTTCTGGTCGTGTACCAAGGAAAAAGAAGTAAAAAGGCGCTGCGACCACTGCCAGGAAGCTATCCAAAAACCGGTACTTCCCGAAAGAGCGAACCATATCTACCGCTAAACCGGAATAAATGAATACATTCACAATTGGCACCAACATCCACACTGCCCACCAGGCAGGGCGACCGACCAGCTTGCTCCAAACCACAAAATTGAGCCCAGGCACCAGCCCTNTCCAGCCAGCCTCACCGGCTTTCTCAAATACTTTGTACAAGCTCACACTCAGGAGCACGTAACCAATGATCATCATCCAGGCAAACCAAGACATATGGTTGTTATTTTTCTATTTGCAGCTTTTTAAGCTGTAAGTTATTATCGAAGGGCAAAAGAAAGGCAAATTCATGAATCTGCCTTTCTTTTGCGCCAGCTTTTTGCATTAGTAGCGACCGTAAGTTGTTTATTACAGTACTCGTTGCAAAAAATCAAAAGGCAAAGATAGAAATTTGAACCACCAAAGACACCAAAGGATGCTTTTTTTGAACCATATAAGAGATTACAAGGGCATATAAGAGGAGCGTACCGACGTAGATTTCATCTACGTTGAACGGGGTATTCAATAAGTTAAATTCACGAATTTAACGCTCGCGCCATTAACGCCCCACTCACCTAAAACAGCAATGGACGCGCAGGCCTTTAGGCCGGAGCGCGGGCCCCGGAGGGGGCTGGACGAAGGATAGAAGCGGTTCCGCCCCTAAGGAGCGGAAAGAGCGGATAGCCTGGTGCCGTATTGGCGGCTGCGAAGCAACGCTAATAATGGCACGGCCCAAAATCAATTCATGCCTTTGCTTACAAAAGCCCGTAAATCTTCTACTTGTTGGTTGCTCATGCGCTCTTGGGTATAGTGGGGCATGTAGGCGCGTTTGCCCGGTGAGGGGCTCGTACCGTAGCGCAACACCTGATAAGACGAATAACGGGAATACGTGGGGAAATGCTTTTCAAGAAAATTAAAACTATACGTACTCTCATCCAGATTGAAGAAAGAATAGCGGCGTTCGCTGTGGCAGTGCAGACAACTTTGCTCGTAAACAAGGGCACCATTCATGGGATCGCCTTCTTCTCCGTAGCCCGCTACACGGTCGGTAGGAGGAACAAGGAAGGTAGCCGGAGAGTGATCCATAAAATAAGAATTCAGTAAGGCGGCAGCGGCTTTCTTATCTCCCTTGCCCATTGTTGCAGCCTCTATTGACGAAAGACTTTTGGCGGGCAATGACAAATCACCCATTTTCAAATCTATGGTCCACAAGTAGGCCAGGATAGACTCCATCTCCCAGTCTTCCAGCTCGCGCCCTTGGGCACATTCGGTAGCGCACAAAGCTATTGCTCCACGCAGATCGTTGCGAGCAGGACGCACCAGGTCACCGTATTTTTTTTCGTAATCACCATTGTAGTAAGTCTTCCGATTTACCACACCATACAAGGTGGTGCCAGGAAGGAAGGGGATGTTATTCTCGGCGACGTAAGCCAAGCGAGCTTCCGGGTCGGCATAGCGTAAATCGGGGTCTTCTTTCACCGTATTATGGCAAGACGTACACACAAAATGCTTGCTCTGCCGCCGGGTTTTGCCGTCACCGTCAGGGTAAGGAACGAAGCCCTCGTGTACCAACTGCCTTCCAATCTCCGCAGAAATATCGCCTACATCCATGTTGACACGGTGCTCCGCAGGAGCTGCGCCCAAGGCATCCAGTACTTCAGCGACTGAAGTATCCGAACTGATCTCAATGGGCTTATCCTGGGGCTGAAAACCAGCCAACAAGCTTAGAAGAAGTAGTGGCGTGAGAAAGATTATAAGGCTGCGCATAAGTCAAGCTAGTTTTTGGGGTTGCCGTACTAAAGATTAAACCAACGAGAGATCGTGAATCCCAACCGAAACTGGCCTTCCGTCCAGTCGGTAGTCGTATAAGGAATAAAGTCGGTCTCCATCAAGGCTGTTGCATTGGTAAGGTTGACCTGAAAAATATGGCCACTGGTTTCAAACTCAAAACCTACGCCAATGGCTGGAAAGTAGCCCGTTCCACTCTTGCGGCTATCAATCAAAGGAAACACGGCATCGGCCAATAGGCCAAACGTGCGCGTCACCTGCACACGCCCACCAGTACTGATGCTAAACATCCCGTTTTTATCTTCAAAAGGAACCAGGTTGCGGTGTGTATAACCGGGACTCACCTGCAAAGAGAAGCCGTCACTAAATTTCCTTGCCAGTATCAATTGAATGTGAGAAGCTATCCGGTGATTAAAATTCGGGAAGCTTGCTATCGAAGCTTCATTACCTGCCCCTTCCAGTTTTTCCTGGGTGGAAAGAGAAACCATACCCATCACTGTAGCAGAAAGCGGAGCTCCTCCATTTTCTTCTTGTTTTGTAAGGCGTAGTTTTCCTACACCATTCAGCAATTGGCGCAAGCCAGGAAAGCCTTCAACGGAAACACCCGCACCTTTAGAACGATAGAGGCCCACCGTCAGGCCATCCGTAACACCATATTCGCCACCAATACTTACATCACTAGCAGTCTCCAGGCCATAAAAAGTAGCAAAACCACCATTATCGCCGCCAATATCACCAAACCGGTGGCTGATTCTAATATCCAACCGACCTTTGGGCAAGGTCTCTGGCGAATGGATATTCACTACGCGCGAGTCTTTAAACGTGCGGTAAACTTGATCCTGGGCCGTAAGAGGGGTATTCCCCAACAGGATCATAAAAGCCAAAATAAAGAGGGGGCCCATTGTTCCGTTCTGTGTCATCGTGTTATCTTTTCGGGTATATTCTTATTCGGGAAAACCAGCGTCCAGCCAGCATTCGATAATAGTTAGTTCTTCTGATGTAAGATTGATTGGGCGGCTACTCGGCGCAAAATTGGGAGGCATACCCGTTGTAGGATCTCCCCGCTGAATAAGTACACGCTGCCGGAAGGTATTGTCCTGCAAATAAGGCAACAGCCCACTGTAGCTATCAAAACGCCCCGGCGAACTGTCCAGGTGGCAACCACTATACGCACAACTTGCGTCGATGATTTCCTTTATGTCAACGGTATAAGTAGGTTCTTCTACTCCGCAATCAGCCATGATAGGTTCCGGCAACTGATCAGAAGCGCAACTCCCNAGCCAGAACACAGCTAACAAAAGTACAATACACCAAGACTGTCGGCAAATCACTGTATTTTCAGAGATTTTCATAATAGTATTCCGGTTTACTCAACTAAATGAAGCCACCAATTGTAGTATCAGCAGTTCATTTGTCAATTTCGTTTTCAAGTGGACACAAAGAAAAGGTAAAGACAGCAAATTTTTTATCCGCTGGATTACTTTCTCTGCACTAGTGGTGTTTAATCCACTAATACTGCTTAATCACAGAATATGTTGCGGTTTTTGGATTTTTTTTTGTCCGTAACCACAGACTATTTTAAATTTGTAACTACAAAATCTTTATCAAATATGTATCCAGTAGAATTAACTACCCCAATGGCTCAAGACTTGACCAATTTTGGTTTTCAGAGTCTGTCAACGGCGGAAGATGTTGATAACGCATTGAGTAAGACTCCCGGTACTACCTTACTGGTTGTAAACTCTGTTTGCGGTTGTGCTGCCGCCAATGCTCGGCCAGGCGCCAAAATGGCTGCCCAAAATGACAAGGCTCCCGACAACATGGTTACCGTGTTTGCCGGTGTAGATAACGCTGCTACTGCCAAAGCACGCGAACACCTGCTGCCCTACCCTCCTTCTTCGCCAGCGATCGCGCTGTTCAAAGATGGCAAGCTCGTACACTTCCTCGAAAGACACCACATCGAGGGCCGTTCCGCTGAGATTATCGCTCAGAACCTCAAAATGGCTTTTGATCGTTATTGTTAGATTAATACAGCTTCGTAAGCTTAAAATCCGAGGGTAGTATTCCTACTATCTTCGGATTTTTTTTGCCTTTTTTCTTTGGGGCCGCAGCGGCGCTGCGCGCGCTACCGCTTGTTCCGTTCTTAGTGCTTGCTGCGCTACGCACTACCACTTCACCAGCTCGTCCTTGCGCCCTCCGGGCACCGCGCTCCGGCCTAAAGGCCTACGCGAAAATGACTGTTTAGGTGGATGGATTCGCTAATTCATGAAAATAGGGCAAATTCATGAAAGGCCTATTCATAAAGGCAAATTCATGAATTTGCCCTTTGGTGGTTCAAAAAAAATCGACCATGATTCAAACACCCCGATTAATCCTGCGGGAACTCACCACCGATGACGCCCCCTTTATGCTGGAGCTGCTCAACTCCCCCGGCTGGCTTACCTACATCGGCGACCGTAATGTACACAATATCGAAGATGCCAAAAAGTACATAACCGAAAGGAACATCCCCAATTATCAGAAATACAATTTTGGCTTCTATGCCGTTGTACGTGTTGAGGATCAGGCCGTCATTGGCACTTGCGGCATGGCCCATCGCGATTTTCTCGATGATCCCGACATTGGCTTTGCTTTGCTTCCCCAATACACCGGCAAAGGCTATGCATTGGAAGCGGCTCAGGCCGTGATGAATTATGCGCAACAAAAATTGGGTATAAAGAAGGTGCTCGCCTTCACGCTACCCATCAACGAGCCATCAATCCGGCTGTTGAAAAAAATTGGCCTCCACAATGCCGGTACTTTCAACCTTCCTGATGATCCGGAGGACTTATTGCTATTTGAAAAAGAAATAGAATAGGTTTCCACATTATGCCTGGATTAGTTTCATCACATAGATACTGTGGTAAAAATGCACTTGAATTAGTTTAATCCCTAAAACACCTTCTCGTACAATTCCCGTTCGTGGGTAGCTATAGGTTTGCGATTCTCTAAGATTTCAAAGACATTCTTTTTGATCGTATGAGCGATATCACCGGTAGGTAAATCATTGCAATCCAAGCCAAAAGGGTCTTCAATTTCTTCCCCAAGCAGCTCTACCCCCAGCAGGGCAAAAAAGAGAAACATCGCCAGCGGCACGGCCATCATGTGAAAACTCGTCACCAAAGCAAAAGGCAACAAAAGGGCATAAGCACTGATGAAAATTTTCAGATACACCGCGTAGGAAAAAGGAATAGGTGTCTTCTTAATTCGCTCGCAAGCGCCCAGGATATCCAGAAACGACTGATGCTGGATTTTGATATTAATATAATCCCCTTCATTAATTGTCCCCTCGCGGTGGTCAGCAGCAATCTTTTTAAAAATCTGCTGAGAAATATAATTCGGAATGTGATCTTTCTTTTCGTAAACTTCACGCTCCTCTTTGGGCAAAAAAATCAGTTTATCCAGCTCTGTCCCTTCCCGCAGGTGATCTACCAGTGCAATGCAAAAATTACTAACGTGGCTCGCCATCCAGTGTCGCGTGTCCTCTTCCTCTTCAGGATACATGCTATCGACGTAGATCGCAAAGTTTCGGGTATTGTTCACCAAAGCGCCCCATTGCTTGCGGGCTTCCCACCAACGGTCATAGGCGGAATTGGTACGAAAGACCAGGAAAATACTCAAAATAACACCTAGGAGTGAGAAAATACTGGTATTGAGCTGCACATATTCCCCCCAGTTCATTTTTTCAATCACCAAGCAGGCCACCAGCGAGTATACGCCCATTATTCCCACCGCCCGCACAATACGGGTCATGGTCCAACTTTTGAATAAGTGACTGACATCTCCCAGCCAGTTCTGATTTGTTTTATAAAGGATCATTAGTCGTTAAATTTTAAATTTCTGCCAAGTATTCATGGACAAACTTGATGGCCATAGCCCCTTCCCCTACTGCCGAAGCTACCCTGTTCATTGCGCCAGACCGGACGTCTCCTGCCGCAAAAATACCGGCTTGGCAAGTCTCCAACAGCAAGGGTTCGCGTTCTAATTTCCAAAAATCATTGTAATCAGACCTGGTTCTTAAATCCCGGCCTGTGAGTAAAAACTTCTTATTATCCGACAGCAGATCAGCTGGCAACCAATCAGTAGCTGGCTTTGCGCCAATAAACACAAACAAAGCATCGGCATGGACTTCACGGGTGCTCTCCTCCTGGCGGTTATGTAACACCAATGACTCCAAGTGCTCGCCGCCACATGCTTTTACGATTTCTGTGTGCCCTACCACCTCTATGTTTTCAATCTGGTTGATTTGCTCAATGAGATAATGCGACATCGAGGAAGATAAATCTGGCCGACGAATGAGTATGGTTACCTTTTTTGCAAATTTTGACAGATAGACAGCACCCTGGCCGGCAGAATTCCCGCCACCGACGACAAAGACCTCTTTGTTTCGACAACTCGTAGCCTCCGTAATTGCTGCACCATAATAAACCCCAGCTCCATTGAAGCGACTTGCACCTTCAGCCGGGAGGTGCCTGTATTCTACGCCCGTTGCCAGGACAACACTTTTGGCGACAATGGTTTTGCCATCGCCCATTTCCAAGTGCTTGTAATTTCCCTCAATTTTGATATTTTTGACCACCTGTGGGGAAAGAAACTCTACCCCAAAACGAGTGGCCTGCGTAATGGCCCGCCGCGCCAAATCTGCGCCACTCAGTCCACTAGGAAAGCCGAGATAATTCTCTATCCTAGAACTCGTCCCTGCCTGACCACCTGGCGCGCGACGCTCAATAAGCAGGGTCTTCAGTCCTTCAGATCCGCCGTAAACGGCAGCAGCTAAACCTGCTGGCCCTGCTCCAATGATAGCGACATCATACAGCTCAGAATCCGCGACCACCCGCATACCCAAGGCCTCCGCCAGAACTGTCACCGATGGGTTAGCCAGGGCTTTGCCATCTTCCAAAATGACTACTGGCAAATCTTTTCCACTTAGCTGATTGGTCAACAAAACCTCTGAAGCTTTCATATCTACATCCACATCCAGCCAGCGGTAAGGTAGTAATTGCCCTGAAAGGAAATCTTTGATCGCATGCGACTGTGGAGCATATTGATACCCCACGACCTTGATACCACTGAAAGCTGGTCTGTAGGCGCTTCGCCAATCTTCCAACAAGTCATCTAACACTGGGTACAAGCGCTCTTCTGGTGGATTCCAGGGCTTCACCAGATAGTAATCCAGCTGTACATCATTAATGGCCTTGATGGCGGCATTAGTGTCTGAGTACGCGGTCAGAAGTACGCGTTTTGCTTTCGGAAAAATAGCTTTTGCCTTTTCCAGAAATTCCACACCAAGCATTTCAGGCATTCTTTGATCCGATAGGAAAAGAGCTACTTCTTCTCCTTTATTTTTCATTTCATCGAGTGCTTCCAGTGCTTGGTTAGCCGACTGGGTACTGATTATTCGGTAATCCTGTCGATACCGATTCCTCAAATCACGCTTTATAGAACGCAAAACCTGCGGATCATCATCGACGGAAATGATGATAGGTTGTTTTTTATCTGCCATGAGTCTTAGTATTTTCGTGCTGTTCCCAAGCTTATTGTTTTAGCGGTAAGCACACAGAGAAAGTAGTCTTACCTGGCACCGAGCTTACGTCGATAGTTCCTTTATGTTTTTCGATAATCCGGTAAGAGACTTCCAGCCCAAGGCCTGTACCCTCTCCGACCCCTTTTGTTGTAAAAAACGGATCAAAAATATGATTCATCACCTCTTCCGGAATACCGTGCCCGCTATCCGTTATTTCAACAATAGCATTATCACGCCTACGAAAAGTTTTGATATGCAAATGCCCGCTTTGAGGCATAGCATCAATAGCATTATCAATAATATTGGTCCACACCTGATTAAGTTCTCCCGGAAATATTTCCACCATTGGTAAATCCAGGTCCAGGTCTTTGTCCAGCACTATTTGCTTTTGTTTCAATTTGTGCTTCAGCATCATCAGGGTACTCTTAATTCCCTCGTGGATATTGCGAGCTTCTATACCCGACGTTTGATCCATGTGGGTATAGGATTTTATGGAACTCACCAATTCCGCTATACGTCCGGAAGCTTCTTTGATTTCCACTACAATTTTTTCTGTACTAAAAACACGCTGTGCCCATCGTAAAACGGGGCCAAGTGCTTCAGGCGCTAAAACATCAGCAATTTGATCTAAGTCTTCTTCCGAAACAGCAAATTCCACAAAAGTATCTGCAAGGTCTTCCGCCTGCTGCACCTCGTGATCTTCCAGCCAATCGATCAGGTCATCTTTGCGGCTTTCTTGCTCCATCAAAGACAAATCCTCGAAATGCCCAAGCTGAGCGATCTTTGGGAAGATGATCTCATTGATCCGGTCTGTTTCCTCTGGGGTAACCTTCATCGTGATCACCTCCTTGAAGTCTTCCGGAGAATTGTGCAGCTGCGAGTAAAGTTCTTCTACACTACGGACAATAGCAGAGGCAGGGTTGTTCAACTCGTGGGCCAGGCCTGCCGACAGCTTTCCCAAACTCATGAGTTTTTCACTCTGTAGCCTCGTCTGAGTAAAATCTCGAATACGATTAGACATTGCCCCTACCAGGCGCTGAACCATCGCGTAGCTGACATTAACCATCTCGATAAAATGATCTTTGTGCAAACGCAAACCTGTTAATCCCTCAAGTACCGTTCCGTGGGCCTTAATTATTTTCATCCGGGAAAAAGGTAGTAAACCTGTGATACAAGGAGCTTCTTGCACTCCTAAATCTCGAAACTCTCCTCCTTGGGGCATCTGGATTTTGTAAGCTCCTGTTAATATCAAAAACATGTATTCGGCCTCCATGCCAGGAGTAAACATTTCTTCTCCTTCTTCATAGCAGATGTACTCACTTTTGTCGACAATCCATTGCAAATCAGAGGGTGATAAACCACTTAAGGTTTCGATCTGAGCAATTTGCTTCAGCAAATCGGGTGTTTTCTCTAGAATTTTCATGAAAATAAGGAGTGGAGGTTTAAAAACAGATGGCAACTACCAGAAAGAAACAAGGGAATGTACCTAACGGTTTAAAACACCTTATACCTGCCATCAAAATCCAAAAAATACTTTATCCATTGATAAAATATCTTCGCTACAACTTTTGTTCTTTTATCAGGATAATTACTATATTGGCATTGTAAATAGGATTGCTCCTGTTTTTCTCCCCTTAAATAAGCTTTTACACAACACCCCTGGTGAAGTCATTGCACTTCACCATTGTAAGATATTTCTTTAACCTATAAACCATATTCATATGGAACCGATGATTGGTGAAATCCGCATGTTTGGCGGTAATTTTGCACCCCGTAGTTGGGCTTTCTGTGAAGGACAGTTGCTAGCTATTTCTCAAAATCAAGCTTTATTTTCGATCCTAGGCACTACCTACGGTGGCGATGGACGGACGACTTTCGCACTGCCTGACCTACGCGGCCGTACAGCTATTGGCCCTGGTACAGGTCCTGGTCTTTCTACTTACCGTCTTGGACAAAGAGCTGGTGTAGAAACCGTAACACTCAACACCAACCAGATTCCTGCTCACAACCACGTTGCCCAAGCGACTATTGCTGGTAACGTCAATGTTGCTTCTAATACAGAAACTGCCAACTCTGGTGAAGCGGCAGGAAATGTACTCGGAGAAGCAGGTGCTAACATTTACAACAATTCTCCGGCAGAACCTTCTGAAGTACTCGGCGGTGTAAGTCACAATTTGTCTGCTAGTGTTCAAGTTGGCATGAACGGAGGTAGCCAATCGCATGAAAACAGGTCACCTTACTTGGCTGTATATTATATTATTGCGCTACAAGGTATCTTCCCGTCAAGAAACTAAATTATTTCTCTTAACCTGGCCAAAACTATACCTCTGCAAAGAGCGTATATTTTGTCACTAAAAGCTATATATCATGGCTCAACAAGGCTTTTTAGGAGAAATCCGCATATTTGCCGGAAATTTTGCTCCTCGTAGCTGGGCACTCTGTGAAGGACAGTTACTGTCTATCGCACAGAATACTGCCCTTTTTTCCATCTTAGGCACCATTTACGGTGGCGATGGGCGAACCACTTTTGCACTTCCTGACCTCAGGGGTAGACGTCCTATTTCATCAGGAACCGGACCTGGTTTATCGACCTACCGGGAAGGTGTACGGGCTGGACAAGAAACTGTAACACTTAATATACTACAGATTCCCGCTCATAACCATAATGCCCAAGGGACCATTGCTGGTAATGTCAATATTGCTTCCAATACGGAAACTGCCAACTCTGGTGAAGCGGCAGGAAATGTACTCGGAGAAGCAGGTGCTAACATTTACAACAATGCTGCGGCAGAACCTTCCGAATTACTCGGCGGTGTAAGCCACAATTTGTCTGCTAGTGTTCAAATGGGCAATACCGGCGGTAACCTAGATCACGAAAATCGGATGCCTTTCCTGGCAATAAATTATATTATTTCTACCCAAGGGACTTTCCCTTCTAGAAACTAATTAATCCTTACCGTAATATCTGACCATTGAACCGGGAGGCTGTACAGCCTCCCGGTTTCATCCTCTCCTTTAGGGCTGCTTTGATCAGCTCATCTTGCATTCGCATTCCTCCCCTTAAATAGATTTCAACAATGTCCTTTGTTCCACTATCCGGAGCAAGGACTTACTGCGTTTTGTATCCTCCTTGCAGCGTCGCTAGCGAGAAGGGAGACGTATGCCTGTAACCTTTTTAACCTAAAACTATATTCAAATGAAAAATTTATTTCTTGTAATTTCTTTTTTAGCCTTAACCTCAAATCTAATTGGTCAAACCGTTGCAATTAGTGGATGGAATTCGGACACCCCTGATGGCTTCACACTTGTTGCCTTGGTTGATATCCCTCCTACTATAAATATCTTTTTAACAGATAGAGCTTATAGTAATACTACAAACACTTTTCCTGATATTGGTTCTGTTAACGAAAACAATGTCCAAGTAACTTGGACTGGAACGTGGCAGAAAGGTACACTCATAAGAATGGTAGAAAGTTCACCTGATGTATTTACGATTACTATAAGTGACAATGGTCCTTCTGGAGTTGGCATCATCCTTACCGACGGTAGTTTTGGCTTAACTGGTTCCGATGGTCTTTCGATTTACACATCCGCAAATACATCTGATCCAGGAGCAAACATTGATGAAATATTTGGATATATTGAAGGTGATGGAACTAGTGACCCCAACCCAGTACTTGATGTAGATTGCCCTTGCTCTACAGATTTTATCTCTCTCGAATTCAACAATTCAAATGTTGATGGAGGTAATTTCACTCCTGGACTACGAGATAGTGAGGTTACCCTAGCAAACTTTAACAATACTAGTAACTGGACGACTTCCAGCTCTAACATTCCCGGAGATCTAACGGAGTTCAGTGATTTAGATTTTGGCAGTTTACCTGTGTCATTTCTCCCCGTAGAGTTCACCTCCTTCACTGCCGAAACCGACCGCGCAGGTGTACTCCTCAAATGGCAAACCGCCAAGGAAGAAAACAACGGCTATTTTCAAATAGAACGCAGCATTGATGGCCGCAACTTCTCTAGCTTGGGGAAAATCGATGGCAATGGCACCACCAATAATTTCTCGAATTACACCTTCCTTGACGAAAAGCCTGCTGCTGGCATCAACTACTACCGCCTCAAGCAGGTTGACTACGACGGTGCATTTGAGTACAGTGATATTGCCAGCGCACAATTTGGAGATGGCTCGGCTACGGTGGTGGTTTATCCCAACCCATTTAGTGATCAACTCACCTTAAGTTTACCTACTGGCAGCGGCATCAACGACCAGGTATCCAACCCTATTTTAAAAATCACGAACCTTCACGGTCAGGTGATTAAGCAAGAAGCCATCGTATCCGCTCCTAATTATTCTCTGAGTTTAGGTGATTTAGCCGCAGGTACTTACATCCTCCAAGTTTATCAGGATGGGCTAGTGAGTACAACCCAACGGTTGGTTAAGTTATAAATCAAGAGAACACAACTGTTTGTACCTTTGGGCCGTCACTAAAAGTGCGAACCACATGTCTAACGAAAAAGGATTCTCTACCAAGGCCGTTCGCGGCCAAATGGATACGACCCACTACCGGGAGCATAGTACCCCACTGTTCCTTACTTCCAGCTTTACTTTCCCCAGTGCCGAGCAGATGCGCGACACCTTTGCAGGTGAAGAGGAAGGGATCATCTATTCCCGCTATAACAATCCGAGTGTCGACGAATTCATTCACAAGATGTGTTTACTGGAAGGTGCAGAAGCTGGTTTTGCTACGGCATCGGGTATGTCAGCGGTCTTTAGTGCACTGATGGCACTGGTACGTTCTGGTGACCACATCCTCGCTACGCGGGCAGTTTTTGGATCTACGCACCAGATTCTTACCAGCCTGATGCCGCGTTGGGGCGTAAGTTACAGCTACGTTGAGCCCGACGAGCCCCAAAACTGGGACGCTGCCGTGCAAGAGAATACCCGTATACTCCTACTGGAAACGCCCTCCAATCCGGGACTGGCGCTGGTGGATCTGGAAGCCGCCGGGAAGTTTGCCGAGAAGCACCAGCTCATCCTGATGGTCGACAACTGTTTTGCCACACCTTATTTACAAAGGCCCATAGAGTTCGGTGCCCATCTGGTGATGCACTCCGCTACGAAATGGATCGACGGGCAGGGGCGCTCGCTCGGTGGGGTCATTTTGGGTAACCAAGCCTTGATGGATGAGGTCATCTTCTTCTGTCGCCATACGGGGCCGGCGCTTTCTCCTTTCAATGCCTGGCTGATGTCCAAGAGTCTGGAAACACTCACCGTACGGATGGATGCCCACTGTCGGCAAGCCCTCGCCCTGGCGGAATGGTTGCAACAGCAGTCTGGCGTAGCCGCAGTAAGCTACCCGTTTCTCCCTTCGCACCCCCAGCATGAGCTCGCTAAAAAGCAAATGCGATTAGGTGGCGGTATTGTCACCTGTACCCTCGCCGGAGGGATGGACGCGGCTTTGGCGCTGGTCAACAAGCTGGAAGTGTGCAGCCGCTCTTCCAATTTGGGGGACACCCGTACCATTGTTACGCATCCTACTTCGACAACGCACTCCAAGCTTACGGAGGCGGAAAGGCAAGCTGTGGGGATCACCCCAGGGTTGCTACGTATCAGCGTCGGCCTGGAGAATATTGAGGATATTATTGGGGATTTTAAGCAGGCTTTGGGTCACTAATTACCTCACCACCACCTTACTTACCGACACACCATTGATTTGTACAATGTACATCCCTGCATGCCAGTCTGCCGCAGACAAATAACAGCGGCCACCGCTTTCTTTGCTTTGGTAGACGGTACGGCCCAGCAGGTCCAGCAGGCGTAGCTCAATCATCATGCCACCTTCCCATTCGATGGTCAGCTGGCCATTGGTGGGGTTGGGGTAGATTTCCAATTGGTAATTCGTCATCAATTCATTGGTAGGGAGGATAAAATCACAGAAGGTAGAATCTGGTGATTGCTCTATCCAAACCTCCCCTGTCAAGTCACGATCGGTGAAGGCTCCATAATCCAGCGGATAGCGCGTCATCCGAAAAGTGAGGTTATTATTGATTTCCAGGATATCTCCTTGTGTCGCGGGTTGGCCTCCCGCTAGAGGCACCAGGTACTCCCAAACCACTTCATTTCCTGGCGATAGCTCAAAGGCGTAGCCATGACGGCCATCCATGATCAGGGCATTGCCATTGGGCAAAAACTGAATGCTCGACAAGCCCGTAGAATACAATTGGGTGGGCTCTGGGTGCTGAAGTACCACATCAAATTCACTTGGGCCCCAGGTACTGCCTGTCATAGGATATTCGCCGGCGTACATATCGAAATTCAAGCTCAGCACATTAGCCGTAGAAAAATCAGCACCGACACGATTGTTGAACAATGCCATTTTTCCATAGTAAGGGTGCGTGACAGGTAAAAGGTCGTCTATTATGTGTACGTCATGTTGATAGAATAGCTTTTGGTCTGCTTCTGTGCCTTGTTGGTAAGCAGCAGGATTGCCCCAACGGTACATCAGGTCTCCGCCACGGCCGCTCAAGCCACCGTTGGAGGTTGCTGCCTGTTCCGTTGATGTAGAATGATCGATGATCCAAAACTCGTGAAAGGTAGGTACTGATAGGATAACCTGATTATTGAGTGGATCAAAATCAATAGAATTGGTGTGCATCCAGTCGGCGCCACTATCATTGGTTTCCCAATTGACATTAACGCGTTCCGGGCGACTCCCTACAGCATCAAAATTCGACAACTCGGGTACAATGTCCTGCACGAGGTGGTCCCAAACGTGCCATTCCCAGACGATCTCATCCGTGGTGGGGTCTACTTCTATCACATAATCAGGCCATAGTTCGCCGTCACTCAGCAGGAAGGGGCTACGACCAATGGCCATCGCTTCTTCCATCGTTTTCTTTTCCCAAACGATCATGAGGATTGTCCCTTGGGGTGTCATGGCGATATCATGGTGGAGGCGGTTGTTTTCGTCGTTGCGTTCAAAGCTCCATAGTAGCTCATTATCCCAGGAGCGTATCTCTACAATGGCGCCACCGCCACCTGCCCAAATAGGGTTGCCTGCAACAGAAGCTTGCCGTTTGGTCTTCACCAGGCGACCATCGTCCAAGAGGTAGGCCGTATTGCCAGGGCGCCAATCCGGTTCATCCTCCCACACGTGTACCACCTCTCCACAATTGTCGATGAGATAGACATTCGGTTGATTATGTGGGTAGATCAAATTGTAGCCAGCAAAGGTCTCCGTAGGCTGGTAAGAAAGTAAGCCTACGGTATTTTGTGCACCCAGCGTGAGGCTGAACACCAACAGGAAAAAGAAGTACAGTTTTTTCATAACATCGTCCACTTTTAGCAAACCTAAAACTAAGAAGGATATCGTGACTTAACAAGCATTCTTTCTTTTTCTCTCTTGCGATGGGCGATATTGTCAGCCAGCATTCTTGTAGGGGTGGCGGGGTGCGGGGTGCGGGGTGCGGGGTGCGGGGTGCGGGGTGCGGGGTGCGGAAAATAATTCCGACTTTGCCATAGGCATCCCTTCGGGGGCCACTTCTGACTTTAAATACGGTGCGCAGGCCAGCAGGCCGAAGCTCGGTGCCGGGACGGCGCAAGGACAAGGGGCAGCAGTGGTACCGGAGGTAGGAACGAATGACCCGGTGCCGATCCCGTCCCGACTTTTCTAATCGGGACGGGAGATGGCATGGCCCATAAAAATCAATAAATGCTTCCCCTGTCATTTAGTACAACAAATACGGTGCTACCTGCTGTTGCCAATTCCCCGTATTGGTCCAATGGTTTAGATTTTGCAAAATACTTTCCGGTTGTTGTTGTAAGCCTTGGACAAGCTCCTCATTGCCTAACAACAGTGCCAAATGCCCCGTGCCTGAAGGATTGGCGTGAGTGGGATAAGTATGCTCTTTGATGTGGTGGGCATAAAGCTGCCAGAGGGTAGCGATGATGGCCAAACCCGTTGTCACAGGGCGATACGTTTCGGGATCAGTCACCTTGAGGAGGGCTCCATTGCAGGACTCTCCTTGGTAACGTCCTTCTATCGGTGTGTAGGCTACGCGCTCAAAAACAAGGCCAGGCAAGTGTAATTTCTGCAAATGTGTCACCAGAAAAGAAGCGTCCACCCAAGGAGCCCCAAATTGCTGAAAAGGGAAAGGGGTGCCCCTTCCTTCGTTGAGGTTGAGACCTTCCATAAAACACAGGGCCGGATACGTCAATAATGTTTTGGGGTTATTGATGGCCGGTGATGGTGCCACAAATGGCATTTGCGTATCTGAAAAAAAGAAGTCGCGCTGCCAGCCTTTGCAAGGAACGATCTCCAAGTCGAGGTTTTGCATATTGCGGGTAGCTTGCCAATATCGGGCCAACTCCCCCACCGTGAGGGAATGCCGAATAGGCATGGACCAACGGCCTATAAAAGAGCTCAATGCTTCTTCGTCGAGCAGTGGCCCTTCGGCCAAGGCCAGCTGACCGCTTAATGGGTTGATACGATCCAGTACCACCAGTTTTTTGCCCTGTGCACAACAAGCCTCCATCAGGTGAGAAAGCGTCCAGATATAAGTATAAAAACGCACTCCGATATCCGGCAAATCAAAAAAAACGGCATCTACTTCCTCCAATTCAGGGCCAAAACCGGGGCCGTAAAGGCTATTGACTTTCAAGCCCGTGAGATGATCCAACTGGTGACGCTGCGCTTCTCCATCTACGCCTTGGGCCGACAATCCGTGCTCGGGTGAGTATAAACATTGCAGGTTATATTGCTGATTGAGCAACGCGGTTCTTGTTGGCTGGCCTTCCAGCGTCAGGGCGGCATCATTGGTAACCAAGCCCCAGCGGGATGATTTAACCAAAGGGAAATTTGCGTCTAGCAAATGATCAATACCATTGTGTACAAGCTCCTTCATTGGTCAATATTACTAAAAATGAACGGTGATTGTCGTGATATTTCTATTGGGATAACAAAAAGTCGTACAATAATCAGACCTTAGTGAACGTCAATCCAATATAAACCATCCTTTACCTTACTATGCCTTACCGCCTTTTATCATTTGCCTTCATGGCATTGCTCTGCACGTCCCTATCTGCACAACAAATGAGTGGTATTTTTCGTGGCTCCGATGCCGCGATGGAATACGCTGAACAGCTAAATTGGGAGGAGTTTGTAGCCAACAACAACAGCCTCAACGCCAAGGGGTTTCGCCTCACTAATATAGAAACGACCGGCCAGGGCGAAGATCGCCGCTACTGGGGCATCTATACCGAGAGTTCGTTACCGGATACCTTGATCAAGACCAATAGTTGGGCTGATTTTGTTAAAGCAAAACGCGCGATGGCTGCAGCGGGCTTTCTCCTTAGCAACGTTCAGGCCTACGCCATCAGCGAACTAGATGCGCACTACATTGGCGTTTGGTATAAAAATGAAACCGATACTCCACACAAAATCTGGAAGCTGGACAGCCCTGAAAGTCTGCGCACCAGAACGGAGGACATGGCTAAACAACAGTTTTATCTTCAGGAAGTAGAAGTTTACCTGACCCCCAGTGGCACGGCCAACTACCTCGCCATTTATCACTACTCCCTCATTCCGGTACGCAATTACGTCTATATCAATTCCGACGAAGATACTTTCAATAAAGACCTGTGGCAGCGCCAACGCAGCAAAGTACGCCTTGTAGATTTTGAGCGTTTCAACGCCAAGGAGGGTAGTTACTTCCTGGGCGTTTACCAACCAGGCACCTACGATAGCCAGTTCATTCTACAGCAACGTCGAGATGATTTTAATGGCACTTGGGAACAGCTCGAAAAGAGCAAATTGAAGCTAGTGAGCTGGGAGATTAGAGATTAGGTGCTTGTAAAGCATTAAAAATGAACGTACTAAATATCCATACAAGGGAAATAAACAAGCCCAAAGGGGAGATCTTGAACTTGTTCGCTACACTTTCTCAAAAAGACGATAAAATGTGGCCCTGGGAAAAGTGGCCTCCTATGAAATTCAAAAATGGATTAACCATAAACTCCGAAGGTGGGCATGGACCAATAAGATACATTGTGGTCGACTATAACCCCGAGGAGTTTGTTGAGTTTGAGTTTCAAAAACCCAATGGTTTCAACGGAAGGCACAAATTCGAAATAGTGACCTTGAGTGAATCTAAGACGGAAATCAAGCACACGATTAAAATGAAAACTAAAGGGCTGGGAACACTTGCTTGGGTTTTCGCCATCAGGTGGCTACATGATGCATTACTTGAAGATGCTTTTGATAAAATCGAGAATCAACTGTGCAATATTCAAAAGAAATCAGAATGGAATCCGTGGGTTAAATCACTCAGAAGGCTGCTTGCAGCTTAAAGATTGTTTAGTACCATTTCAAGCCGTAACTTTAGCTAAGAAAAATCAACTCGTACCACTAAACCCAGACAATGCAAGTACTTAAATTCCCACTCAAGTTCACCTTTAAGATCACTACTTTATCTAATGATTTTACGGCAACCGACGCCGGCGGTAATATCGTAGCTTATGTAAGGCAAAAGATGTTTAAATTCAAGGAAGACATCCAGATCTTTAGTGACGAAAGCAGAACCAAACTCAACTATAGCATCAAGGCTGATCAATGGATAGATTTCTCAGCGGCCTATAGTTTCTTTGACCAAGGTGGACAAGAATTTGGTAAAATAGCCCGTAAAGGATGGCGGTCGATATGGAAAGCAGAGTACGAAATCATTGACCAGCACCAACAAATCCAATACCACGTCAGGGAAGAGAGTGGTTGGATCAAAGTGATGGATTCTATGCTGGGTGAAATTCCAATTCTAGGAATGCTTACCGGCTATTTTTTCAACCCCTCCTATCTCGTTACCAATAAAAGCGGGCAAGCGATTGTCAGGCTATCCAAGCAGGCTTCCTTTTGGGGCAAAGAGTTTCTTCTCGAAAAAATAGGGCCCATGGATAACGATGATGATGATCGCATCATGCTGGGCTTGATGATGATGATTCTGTTGGAACGTAGGCGAGGGTAAGGGTGCAGCACTGTGCCATTCGTATAAATACATTCATGCATTTACACTGCGTTCGTGGAATAACTCCAACTAGTGCCCTGTCAAACTTAAAACGCTCATTTTAGGGGTCGGCGAAATTACTGATCCTACATTTTGCGAAATGACATTTCAATATGGGCCGTAGCTGCGCTGCGCTGGCTACCGGTTCTTCCGTTCCTAGTGCTTCACTTTGCTACGCACTACCACTACACCACCTCGTCCTTAGTCCCTCCGGGCCTCGGGCTTAAAGGCTCCGCCTTACGCACTTGGTGATCCGAGAAAACCCTAGCTTGAACTAAAACCAGTGCAGCAAGCACTAATTCCCCTGCGCACTGCCATTCACATCGCCCATTTTGATGCCGATAAAGTCGCCCGAAATAACGTCGTTTTCTTCTAAATCATCGAAAATAATCATTTCTGGAAAAGTCTCCTGCCAAGGGTTGGTCGGAGCAGGAAACAAGTAGGCCGCTGGTACAAATCGCCAGGAGGGCGCATTCGGAAAACTGCCATAAACCCCTAAGATCAATTTCCGAATCTGGATAATATCAAGAATGGTGATCGTCCCAGACTGATTGACATCGGCGGCAACCATGCGGTAAGGACTGCCTAATGGCTGGGTACCCAAAATATGCTTGGTCATTAATACCACATCAAAAGTACTCACGCCATTCAATGGGTTATCATCACGTGAAGGGGTAACCACTAGGCT
The DNA here is from genome assembly GCF_000379805.1 of Lewinella cohaerens DSM 23179. Lineage (GTDB taxonomy): Bacteria > Bacteroidota > Bacteroidia > Chitinophagales > Saprospiraceae > Lewinella > Lewinella cohaerens. The sequence continues at coordinate 209,298 of NZ_KB903536.1, forward strand.
GTCGGCAAAAGAAAAGAAGGGATAAAGAAAGCGCCCATCTCCATTGGTGGCAAAACTTTCCTGGATGGTTCCCGTAATATCAATCTGTACATTTGCTACAGGTTCGTCATTTTCCGTCCGGATATTGCCTATAATAGGATCACCCTGTGGATAGCATTCTATCGCTACCCCCATCTGAATCAATAGATAGGTTTCACATACTTGCACGGCGCCTGTGCCGTCCTGAAGAAATACCTGAACGACAGTAGTTTCTTCACCATCAGGATATTCGTACCAGAAAGTATCGCGCCCGGTAAACTCCGGCGTAAACCCTTCGCCAGCCGCCGCTATTTCATCTGTACTATAAATGGCCAGACTTACCGGGCCAGGGCAGGTCGCTAAATCGCTGGTGATAAAATGACTGGCTGGAATCGGCCACCTGCATTCCCCCGTTTCCGTTGGGTAAGGCGTATAAGTAACAGGCGCACAAGTGAGGGTTGGACAGTCTTGTGCATGGAGCATACTCACCAGCAAAATCGCGGCAATCAGTAGAGAGAAACGTGTCATAGGATTATGTTTAAAGTAAAGAGAAAGCTTCAATTTTTAAATATAACACATTTTAAAAAAGAACACCCCAGACTTTGACCAAAGCCTGGGGTATTCCACTTCGTTTCACAATTCTTTACTTCACCACAATCATCGTTTTACTCGCCTGATAATCACCGGCTTGCAAGGTGTAGCTCAACACACCGGTATAGCCTTGTAATTGTTGCTTGGTGAGTTTGAAATCATGGTAGCCTTCAGTACAGTCTTTCTTTAGCAGCAAGATAATTCGTCCGCTAACATCTTGCACCGTAAGTGTAGCTTCCAATGCTTCCGGCAGGTAGAATCCTATCATCGACTCACCCTGGAAAGGGTTCGGCGTATTCTGGTACAGCGCAAACTCTGCTCTCGGCCAGCTACTGTCCACAAATTGGAGGCCCAAATCATGTATCATATCGACGCGGTAAGACTCTGCTACCGTATAGCGACTACTGATTTGTAAGCCATCACTCAGGCGTTGATCAGACATCGCGCGTACCACCAAGCTAAAGAGCACATCCGTTGGCAACAAGTCCGGATGACCTTCTCTTTGGTTCCAAGACATAGTCACCCATCCATTTTCAGCATCCTGCAAACCAAAGTTCGCCGCAGAAGTCAGCGTGTGCTCAATGGTGATGAGTTCCAAGTCTTCCAGCTGTAGCGTCCCTTGAAAACCGCTCATGCCTGTCGCCGTTCCTGCCATCACTGCAATGGTGTAAACATTTCCTTGCAGCAAATCGGCATTTTCGATTTCCAATTGCAGCTCTTCCTCCAGGGTACGATCATCGCTACTCAGCGCATTCGCCTGCGCACTGCCATTCACATCACCGATTTTTACGGCTACGAAGTCGGCATCATTGATGATAGTACTGATATTGTTGATGCTGATCAACTCTGGGAAGACCTCCATCCAAGGGTTAGTAGGCTCTGGGAAAACGTAATCCTGATCGACAAATCGCCAACTGGTGTTGTTAGGAAACTCGGTCGTGATATTCAGTATCAACTTACGCAACTGGATCAAATCCAAAGTCGTAATCGTACCCGAATGGTTTACATCTGCCGCAATCCGCTTGTAAAGACTGTTCAGCGGCTGTACCGCCAAAATATGCTTACTGATCAGGATAATATCGAAGGTAGAAACGCCATTCAGCGGATTCGCATTGGAGTACGGTGTCACCGAATAATCCTGCCCAGCTTCGAGACTAACAAAAGCGTAGGCGCCATCATTTCCGGTCGTCATCGTAGAGGTGTTACCTCCACTCAAATTCACCTCTATAGTAGCTACGGGTTCCGCATCTTCTGTCATTATCACCCCGGCAATCGTCGCATTTTCACCGCTTGAACAGGATGGGTCGCCTAACTGTACCAATACGTAGGTTTCACAATATTCAAAATTACCAGCCGCATCAATCGCATAGATGTAGAGTACTGTCGTTTCTTCATCAGCAGAGGTGAGTACAAGGCCAGTACGAGCAGGGTCAGGCACAAAGCCTTCTCCAGCTGCTTCTACCTCCGTTGCCCGGTAAATAGCATATTGCAGCGGGCCGGAACAATCCTCTACCGGACTGCCCAGGTAGTCAGTTGCCCAAATAGCCGCCGCACAATCGCCCTCGGGGGTAGGCATCAACGTTACTGTCAATCCGTTCAAACAGATCGGGGCCGTAGCCACACAATCATTGACCTGGAAGGTGGTGTAATGGCTCACCGTATTGCCACAACCATCCGTCAGTACCACCCGTAATGCGTGTATACCGATAGGATGAACACCGCTGTAAGTAAGGCTTCCTGCACCATCATAAACCGACTGATCGGTAACAATGATATCCGTAAAGAACTCATTCGACTCTATCACCCCATTTCCGTTGGCATCTACAGCATTGTTATCGGTTTCCACCGAAATAATTTGTAAGCCGTTGAGGCCACAATCATCGGTGATACTGAGGCTTAGCGTTACCAAAGTATCACAAGCGGGCGTTGCGCAGAACTCCAAGGCACCACTGTCTTCGATGACCGGAGCCGTGTTGTCGTATACTTTTACAAACTGATAATACTTCCAGTGGCCACGATCCAGCAACTCACGAATATTACCGTTGGTATCATCGTTGTCTGTATCAATTACAGCTTGACTGTTTTCGCCTCGACGATAGACCCAGAAGGCCTCGCCAGGTTCATTGTCATTGTCTTCATCACGCGAAAGGTTTGCCGCTGGTACTTCACCGTCCCACACGCACCAGTTGATGATGGTGTAAGGAATGCGCAGTTTGTAGCATTCGTCTGCCGAAGCTGGGTAGATTTCCGGCTCACCGATATTTACGACCAGTACATCGCAACCGTTAGCGAAGACTTCTACCTCATCCCAACTTACCGTTCCGTCCGTGCAAGCAGCATCACCATCCGCAGGGAACGAAATCGCATAATCATGAACTTCCTCTATCGTGATGATTTGACTACAAGTATTCACAGAAGACAGTACTTCATCAATGTCTATAGCACCATTACCGTTGGCATCTCCGTTCCATTGCCATGCCGCAAAACGACGTGTAATGGTTCCCCATCCACAATCGTTGATCTGGATATTCGGGGCACGTTCTACCAGCGTATCAACGCTACAATTGTCAATACCCGTTGGGCCACCAAAGAGGTCATTCATCATCAGTGATGTTGCGGCAAAATCATTTGCGTAAGCATCTTCTATATCACCGCTAAAGAGCAATGGCCATTCCACACAAGTGACCGTCTGATCCAGAGGAGCCGTACAGAACGGAGCCAGTTTGTCTTCGATCAACACCTCCAACCAACAGGTATTGGTATTGCCTTGCAAGTCCGTCACCAGTAGTTCCAGCAGTACTGTTTCATTGAGGTCACAGCAGCTGAAGAATTGCTCCTCGTCCCATGGAGAGAAGTAATCAGTCACTTCGCTACAATCCTCTGGATCGCGTGTAAACTCACGACGTATCGCCAAGCTTACTGGTCCACAGGCATCGTGGCTACCTTCGTCTAAATCTTCGGCAGTGATGCGAGCAACTCCTTGGCCGCCCAAGCTGATTTGCAATAGATCATCACAAGCGGCTGTAGGTTCGATCAGGTCTTCTACCGTCACATCATAACTACAAGTGGTACGGCGATTACATTCATCGCTGACGCGATAAGTAATCGTATAAGTACCAGGGGCCAAGTTGCTCAAGGTGTAAGTGCCATTCTCAAAAGTAAGTGCTCCTCCACTGACCGAAACGGTGTAAGTGGTATTGGAACAACCATCATTCATCATCAAGGGCGCAGGAATAGGATAGTAAGCCGTGCAGGTAAGCGGACTGGTACTGATAATCAAATCATCAGGACAAGCCACCTGTGGGTCTTCCTGGTCCAGTACACGAATTAACTGTATGTGCTCGCGAGGGTTCTCCCCTACTACGACAGGCAAACAGGTATTACGCACCTTCCAGGTACGCAAGATTTCGTAGCTGCCTGCACAGATATTGTAAACTTCATCCGTATACAAGTAAGATGCACTACAGTTATTGACACCGAAGACATCCGTACTTCCGTCCAACGTTGGGTAACCCGTAGAATCCGGATGGGTCAACATTGGATTCGCGGCTACGTCCGAACAACTAAGCGCTGCAAGGCTCACCCCATCACGATCTGCGGGGAAGACAATTTCTTCCAGATCGAAAGTCTCCACCACGATATGCTGCACACAACTGGTGCTATTGCCTGAGGCATCTGCTACCGTCCAGGTACGATCAATAATCAGGATCGTGTCGGCACAAGTGCCGTTTTCCTGCACCAAATCCTGGTAAGAGATATCTGCTCCGCCCAATGCACAGGAAAGTAATACGGGCTCACCTGTGAATTCAGGCGTTGTCAACTCAATACAACTCAGCGTTGTATCTGCCGGGCATTCAAAGGTCGGTGCCTCGTAGAAGCCTACATTGACGTAACCCCAACAACATACATTGTTGACCAAATCACAAATTTCCACCACTACCGTTTGACCAATATGTTCATCGGTTACGAAAGGTGAAGACAGTAAAGGATTACCTTCAGGAGCATCCAGCAAGGTCAGCTCGTAGTTTTCATAACAGTAATAATTGTTACCCGTAAGAATCATCTCTGCCGTGATTTCCTGTGTACAATCAGGACCAAGCGACACGTTGATCTGCTCAATACAAGCCATCGACGGATCTACGGGAATGTACTCCAACACCGTAACCGTGTAAGTACAGGTCACCGGATTACCCGCAGCATCCGTAACCACGACGGTCACCATCGTTTCTCCGATGGGCAACAGGGTATTGAACGGCGGTGTGGCCACTATGGTATACTCTCCACAGTTATCGGTTATATCCAAATCCAGCGGCGTATAAGCAGACTCACATTCTCCGGGGCCAAGTTGAATAATCACATCGTCTGGACAAACTACCATTGGAGGTTCTTCGTCATTGACGGTAACCTGGAAACCACATTCGGTGACATTACCAGCCGCGTCGGTGAGCGTATAGTTTACGCTCGTTGTCCCAACGGGGAAGTTAAACGTCGTCAGGGCGCCCCAGTTGCTTACTGCTAACTGACCATTGCTCAACAATACACCGTCTTCCGAAACGATCATTTGCTGAATCGTACCGTCAGGGCAATTATCGAAGAAAATCGGATGACGCCATTCAATCAAAGCACTGCATTCGCCAGGATCGTTGGCTATTGTAATATCAGGCTGGTCGTAGCTTGTTTGCAAACGTAGTTCAAGTGACCATCCTTCCAAGGTGATCGGATCTTGATTCAGACTACCATTGTGCCCCAAACGCAAGGTCCAAGTGCCATTGGCAGTTTGTCCAACGAATTGCTCCAAGCTATTTACAGGTGATAATTCTTCGCCAGCTCCCAATAAATTACAAGCTGAAAGAATCGAAGGAATGGAATCACTATCGAAAGTAATATCCCAACCTGGTGCGGTACCACAGATGGCACTCGCCAGATCAATTTCTGTACCGTTCGGGCTTATCAGACTTACGTCTAAATTACCAAATGCGTTGGTCGTTCCGGCAAAGTGAAGGTTCACATCCGCCAGAAGGCCAAAGTCGGTGACCAATAAAGTGCTTTCTATACAATCGCCGGCGAAAAATTGTCCGCCATTGAAGTTATTGTAAACCAGAGCTTCGCCTTCCGCACCACAACGTGGGAATTCGTTATCGCCAACTGTTACCGTAAAGGTACAGCTGATGGTATTTGGTAATTGTGACTGCAGGGAAGTCAAACCACCGTTATCGGTAGGCTGTGGCAATTGAGGGTTGAGGCTACCGATGGTAGTGTTACCACAAACGGCTGCTGCCACAAAATCGTCCGCCGTATTGGTATCCCAAACGAAGGTACGTATCGCACCACTGAGGGCACCATTGACCTGTCCACTCCAGTCGGCACTACTAACCGTCGCTAAAGTACCCAAGCCTACAGGATTGAAGTTTCCAAGTACGGCAACATCAAGCACCGTTCCGCTGTGACTAATCACATAGGCTGCTCCTTCTCCAGGAGTAAGGTTGATCGCTCCGGCAACATTAAAGAAGCCGTTGACTTGATCGTCTGTTCCGTCACCAAAGTGAATGGTGATCACTTCGCCTGGTGCCAATACCGTGAAGCGAGGTAAAGCTATACTTTCGCTACCTCCCGCATGATGACGTTCGATGCCGAGACAACTCACATCCATGCTGGCAGGGCCAAAGTTGGTAATTTCGAGAAAATCACCGTCAGGTGTGCCACTGGTAATAAAGGCAGGAACAGGTTCCGTGCCTCCTACCGTCGCTTGCAGATCATGCGTCATTTCGGTGATCAGCAGCAGTGGTTGGTCTTGCGCGAGGTATTCCACCGTAGTGGTACCCAGCATAAAGAACTCGCCACTGGCATCAGCCAGACCGTCTGTGATTGTGTTCCCCATTCCATCTACCAAACGGTAAACAGTAGATAGGTTTTCATCACAATTATCCTGGAAGCGAGGCGAGATATTGCTGACAAACGCGCCACATTCGCTCGGGCTCACATTAACGGTCATATCCGCTGGGCAACCATCGCCGATAATGGCAGTAGGATCATCGTTGTCGTTGATAATCACTTTCCGGGTACATACGGTGGTATTTCCAGCTGGGTCAGTAGCCGTAAACTCAAGGATCGTTGTCCCTACGGGGAACATATCACCACTCGTCAGGCCAGTGTTGTCTGTTTGGGTTACCACTACGCCAATGCCACAGTTGTCTATGGCTTCCGGCAAACTGAAGTTGGCAAAATTGCTACATAAGCCAGGCAAGCTGGTCAGCACCACATTTGGTGCAGGACAATTGAGGAAGGTTGGCGGTGTTTCGTCGATCAAAGTCAACACAACACCACAGGTATCCGTATTACCGTTGATATCGACGACGGTCAAGACCACCGTGATCATATCGCCATCTGCTGTTCCGAAGAGCAACCCAGCGGCTGGCACTTGGAAGACAGTGTCAATTGGCGCACAGTTATCGATGGTCATTTCGGCCATCAGGTCAGGAATGATTCCTACACAGAGGTTTTCATCAGCAGGAATATCGCGATCTTCCGGACATACAATCTGTGGAGCGGTATCATCAACGAGATTGACTTCATTGGTACAAATGCTGAAGTTGCCATACTCATCCGTCACTCGTAAGTACACCGTGATGGGCGACATCAGTAAGTCATCCAAGCCAAAGGTCAATTCATCGGTATAAGTTGTGTTGTCCAAGCTGATTTCGTAAATCAGATCGGCAGGGTCAGTACAGTTATCGGTACTTCCCGCATCAAGGCGATCGGGTGTAAGCACGTATTCACAATTGCTACCCACCGGAACCGTAATATCCTGACAAAGGATCGCTGGTACTTCCTTGTCGTTGACACGAATAAAGAAGGAGCAAGTATCGGAATAGCCCAACATAGGCAAGGAAGGCACACTGGTACGAATCAGTACTTCCGTAAGTCCGACATTGTACATCAGACCACTAGGTTGTCCAGCGATCCATGTGTCCAGAGCGGTATCCATTGCACCATCGCCAAGTAGTTTGAATTCAATCAAGCTATCAGGCACACCAGCACAGGTGACAATCTCCGCAGGTGGGAAATTGACTGCCGCTTGGCACCAACCCAGGTCATTGTCTACAATGATGGTATCCGTCACCGCTGGGCAAATGATGCCTACGAAGCAATCAAGTGTTACTGGTGTTTCTTCCTCATCGTTGGTAGGATCACCATCACCATCTAAATCAGGGTCACTACCATCTTGTGAGTCATCATTGGCGATGGTTCCGAAAGGAGAAATAGAATTACCAAAAACCGTATTCAGGTATGGCCCAGGAAAACCACCAGGGGCAACCTTCACCGTAATGTAAATCGCTCCTTCTTCATTAGGAATCAGGATATCACCAGGCTCAATGAGGTTCAATTCATCGATACCATTGTAGTTGATATTTACCGCAAATTCTTCACTTTCAATACCGATCAGCATCCAGTCGGTGGCACCGGCAAAGGTTTGAGCGAGGTTATCGTAAACGCCCAACACTTCCAGGTTGACATCTCCAAAGTTTTGAACACGCACTTCGTAGGTAATTTCGAAATAACCGTCGGCACGTAAAGTAGGCCCTTCACTAACTCGTTTGGCAACACCAAGGAAAGGATTTTCCTCAAAATCTACCACGGTAGGAGAGAATTCATTAGGGTTATTGTCTCCGTTGGGGTCAGGCTGAGTACCATCGACCGAAGCATCAAAATACGTCATTCCATCGGGGGCGATACCACTTAAAGTTGCATTATTGAAAAACGGCCCAAGGTCACCACCACAGTTTGTGATATGTAAACTGAGGTTGACGGAACCATCTTCGCCGGGTTCCAAGATGTCCGTTCCCGTCAATAACTCAATATCATTGACCCCATCGTAAAAGTCATTATTGGTATCAAATTCTCCAGAAGTGAGAAACGTAACTTCAATTTCACAAGTTTCCGGGAAAGTAGCTCTCAGGTTATCCTGCAAACGCAAGCCTGTAAAGTTGACCGTTCCGAAGTTTTGGATATTAAACTCGTAGGTAACATCGTAGCTACCATCTGGATTAATTTGTGCAAAAATCAAGTCTTTCGCTACACCTAGATTAACTACTTCTTCAAACGTTACAGGCGTACCACTTTCTTCATCAGGCACTCCGTTGCCATCAGGGTCAGGGTCTACGCCCCAATTGGAGGTATCTGTGATGTGGGTACCATCACCTTGTACGGCATCGGCCTCTGCATAATTGACAAAAGGACCGTTGTTGATGCCACAAGCACCAACGGTAATGGTCAATAGAATAGAACCTTTATCCTCTGCTTGTAAAACATCTGACCCTAGTAGTAAATTGACATCAGTGAGTCCGTTGAAGTTCACATTAACCAAATAATCATCACTGGTGATAATCACGTTGGTAATAGCACAAGGAGCAGGGAAGGTCTCGAAAAGATTATCGGTCACTTGTAGACTATCTAGATCAACGGTACCAAAGTTCTCTACATTGAATTCGTAAGTAATTGTCGCAGACCCATCAGGATTATTCACCAGGCTCACTACTCGCTTCGCTACACCGAGAGAAGAAATTTGAGTAATAATTAGGTCGGCTTCGGTGGTAATATCGTTGCCACATTCATCCGTTACCGTAAAGGTTACCGGAATAACACCGCCTGTCGCACACAAGGCTGCTGCCTCTGCTAGGTCGAGATCATTGGTCCAGGTCAGGTTGCCACAATCATCCGTTGCGGTAGCATTGCCATTAGCATCCAGCCATTCCAGTAATTCGGGAGTCAGAATATCACCATCCATACAAGTGATCGTAAGGTCTTCTGCTTCCATTGTAATCACAGGGTCAGTCGTATCTTCGATGATGAAGTTAGCATCGGTACTTGCGGTATTACCACACAAATCACTTACTGTGAAGCGATAGGTATAGGTAACCGTTTCTCCACACATTTCCACGGTTTGCAATAGCTCGTTGGTCCAGGTCAATTCTAGGTCAGTGCTACAACTTCCGTTGTCCGTAGCAATAGCTCCACCAACCGTAGCTAGCCAATTTGCTAACTCCATAGCATTACCACTGCCATCACATTCTACTGTTTCATCCATTGCCATCGTTGTAATTAACGGTGGGCTAGCATCTTCAGCATAATTAAAGAATTGTTGACAAACAGTTTCGTTACCCGCCAAATCGGTAATCGTATAGGTTCTGGTTACGATCTTCATACCGTCATCCGGACAAACAGAATTGCCATTTCCTTGATCCACGGCATTGATTACAAAATTGGCGATCATAGCCGCATCGGCACAATCATCCGTCACTGTTCCGCCCAGAGCCATGAACTCGGTAATGTTGGTCGCCGCAAGTGGCAAAGGATCGTCACAGCTCAGGTCAACATCCGCTGGACAAGAAATCACCGCAGGCAAATCCTGAACCGTAATATTTACGGTATACACATTGCTACAACCGTTGGGGTTGTTCAGCGTATAGGTCACGGAGTAAATCCCCAAGGTATTGAAACTAAAGGTTGCCCCCGTTCCATTGCCGTTGTCGGTAACTCCTGTTCCAGTAAACTGTCCTCCCGTTTCAGTGGGTGTCAGCATCACCACTTCATCAAGACAAGGGAATAGATCGCTTACGGTAAAGCTTGCGTCCTGAGCCGTACCATCACTCACCGTAATTTGTACTTCGTAAATTTCCTCACAAGTGCCCGTCGGTGTTGTTCCACACACCTCGTAGGTAATGGTTTCGGTAAGTCGAAGAACGACTGTTCCTATTCCAGTTATCTGAATTTGTCCTGTTGTTGCGTTAAGCAAACTAGCCGGGCCACTTTGTACACTAAACACCCTTGTTACCGCATCTGTATAAACCGGGCTATTCACCACCGGATTGTAGATATGAGTCATCGGATCATCTCCGTCTGACCAACACACCTGGTCTTGAATATCGAAGCTTGGCTGAGGCTGCTCACTGATCAAAATGTAAGCGGTAGCTTCGTCTGTACAGGTGGCGTCAGCACCCGAAAAGGCACTTACGGTATAAGTGATTTCATAGCAACCAGGTTCTTGGTAAACCAAAGCTTGACCGCTAATCACAGCGTTACCGGTAGCCGTGCCTAAAGTGAATGTTCCACCTGGTGTAGTTCCAGGAGTAAACAAGCTACTCAGTGAAATACTTCCACCCGGCTGCACCAGGCAAGCTAAATGAACATCATTCAATGCCGCGCTTACCGGACCAAATACTTCTATCGTCTGTGATTCTACTGCGGTACAGCCACTGCCATTGCTCACCGTGTAGGTGATCGTGTAAAGACCTGCGCCCGTACTTGGTGTAAAGTTGTAATTAGGATGTGTGCCGCTGACACCGTTGCCGGTGAACACACCATTGGCTTCGCCAGTCACTAAGATATCCAGATCAACAACAGCATCATCGGTACACAGCGGGCCGAAGGTTGTCCAACTCGCGTCTACCGATTCGTTGGTTTCTGTGA
>NZ_KB903537.1 GCF_000379805.1 Lewinella cohaerens DSM 23179
AAGTAATTAACGATAATTGAAGGAGGGGTGAGTTGCTACCTCTTCTTGATCATACGATAGCAACAGGCGGCGGTATCCTTAGGGGTGCCGCCGCTTTTTTGTTTTAACCTAAGGGCAAATTCATGAATTTGCCTTGTTCATGAATTTGCCTTGTTCATGCCATTAACGACCCCCTCATCACCACCAAACGAGCGCGCAGGCCTTTAGGCCGGAGCGCGGGGCGCGGAGCGACCTAGGACGAGGGATGGAAGCGGTTCCGCTCTTTAGGGTCGGGTTTAAAACCCGCCCCTAAAGAGCGGAAAGAGCGAACAGCCTGGTGCCGAGGAACGATGGCACGGCCCCAAGTATTAATCTTTTTGAACACTCTATTGTTAATAGAAAAAAACAACCAATGAAAACCAAAGAACAGTGGAATACCCTAAGTAAGGAAGAAGAATATGTGATTGCTCACAAAGGTACAGAACGGCCTTTTACGGGGGAGTACAATGATTTTAAAGTGGATGGTATTTTTGTGTGTCGCCGTTGCGAAGCTCCGCTTTATGACGCGAATGACAAATTTGACTCCGGTTGCGGGTGGCCCAGTTTTGATGATGAACTGCCGAATACCGTCCGCAGGGTTCGTGATGCAGATGGCCGTCGGGTAGAGATCGTTTGTGATAATTGTGGCGGCCATTTGGGGCATGTCTTTGAGGGAGAGCGACTCACTGCAAAAAACACCCGCCATTGTGTCAATTCACTTTCTATCAAATTTGTAAAGCGGGAGGATGTCGAACAAGGGTAATATTAAGAAGATATACCTGGGCAGTGGCTGCTTTTGGAGTAAAGAGTACCACCTGGCCCAACTCATTGGTGTAGTGGCCACCCAGGTGGGATTCATGGGTGGCCACTTACCTGCACCTACGTATAAAAAAGTGTGCACCAAGACAACTGGCCATGCCGAAGTCGTAGCTGTCACCTATGACGAGCAACAATTAAAGACCTCCGAGCTATTGCGGGCATTTTTTTCTATCCATGACCCTGGCATTGACCGTCGTGGTAAAGGTGGACAATACCGATCGGTGATTTTCTACACCAGGCCCGAACAAATGGAGGCTGCTCAATCATGGCATGTTGAGCTGGAACAACTAGGACACAAAGTATATACTGAATTAAAGGAAGCTTCTATCTTTTGGCCTGCGGATGAACGCCACCAACAATACTGCAATACGCGCGGACTAACCCCCAAACCAGTCAAGGGGCTTGTTGAAAACACTGCTATTGTCCATAAAAAGACAATGCTAGCGTAGATTAAGTGCAGTAACTTACAAATTCGCTGATTTACGAGCGATGCTCACCAATTAGTTACTATCTTTCCTCGAAGAAACTAAATTAATGCTTTTATCGATGAAACGTAGTATACTATTTCTACTGCTTGGTGTATTTTCCTTCACTGCTGGATGGTCGCAAACAGACCCTGGCATGTGGACGAACCGCCAGGTATCCCAATTAGACTTGGCCGCTGGAGCGACAACGCAAACTTTCGCCACCAACTATCGCTTGGTAGAACTTGCATCTGATGCTTTAGCTAGCCGTTTACTTGCCACAGACAAAAGTGTGCGTCAGGTAACCTTGCCTACGCCTGATGGCAAAACCCTTGCCATGCCCATCAAACCAGTATCCGTAATGGCACCTGGGTTGGCGGCACGCTACCCGGGCATTCAGACTTACGAGGTTTTGCCTACGCTTGCAGAAGGTATTCTTGGCGGACGAGTAGGATGGACCTACCAAGGTTTGCACGCTACTATCCGTACCACGGAAGGCACCATCTACATTGACCCTTATGCTTTGAATGATGATCGCTACTACGTAAGCTATTTCGTAGAAGAGAACCTGAATACCGAGCTATGGAGCGGATTTGAGTGTAATGCCAGCGGTGAAACTGGCTTGAACATTGAAGAAATCTATGCTTCTCCGGAAGTGATTACTCAACAGGATAAGACAACTGCAGGTGGGCCCAGTATTGTACAACGTAGATACCGCTTGGCGATGGCTTGTACCGGAGAGTTTAGCAACTTTCATGGTGGCACTGTCGAGACCTCCATGGCAGCAATCGTCACAATTATCAACCGGGTAAACGAAGTTTTTGGTCGTGACATGGCGATCCAGCTCGAATTGATTGAGAACAATGATCAGTTGATCTTCTTGGATCCATCTACGGACCCTTATGAGAATCAAACTGACGAGATGCTCAATGATAACCCAGGCGTACTCGATGGCATTATAGGTAATGCAGCTTACGACATTGGCCACGTTATCAGCACAGGACCTAGCAGTGGCCAGGGTGTTGCACAACTACAGGGTGTTTGTCGGTCTTCGGGTAAGGGTCGCGCAACTTCTACCCGGAGTAGCCCACAGGGTGATCCATTTGTGATCAATATCCTGTGTCACGAAATGGGCCACCAGTTTGGCGCAACCCACGTACAAAGTGGTTGCCAAAACGTAAGTGTAGGTACTGCTGTTGAACCAGGTGGTGGTACGACAATCATGGGATACGCAGGTATCTGTCCGTCTGGCTATAACATTGCCAACACTTCTAGTGACTACTACAACCAGACCTCGCTACAGCAAATTTTTGCTTATACCCGTGACGACGACGGTAATGCTTGTGCTACACCGATCGCAGAAGGGAATACGATCCCTGAAGTAACGGTAGATTATGAGAATGGCTTCTTCATTCCTATCAGCACGCCTTTCGAATTAACGGCTAGTGCAACAGATATGGAAAACGATGACCTGACCTATTGTTGGGAACAACGTAATACTAACTTGAGCTACCCTTACGATGAAGAAGCGGGCGATTACGGACCTTTTCCTGGCTCGCCAGTAGGAGACTCTCCCCTATTTCGTTCTTTTTCGCCAACAAGTTCTCCAACAAGGGTATTTCCGCTATTGACAAAGATTATCAACAATACTAGTGACAATACAGAGGTGCTCCCTACTTACAGCCGTAATATGACCTTTCGCTGTGCGGTACGTGACAACCACCCTACTAGCGGCGGTGTGGCTTGGGCAGGTGTTGCCTTTCGGGCAGCTGTAGAAGCAGGTCCATTCCTGGTGACTTCGCCAAACACTAGCGGCGACCAATGGAATGTAGGCGACTACACCGAAGTAACATGGGATGTGGCCAATACCGATGGAGACATTGTAAATTGCCAACGCGTAAATATTCGCTTGTCTATAGATGGTGGTTTAACTTACCCCATCACTTTATTGGCTGATACGCCTAATGATGGCAGTGCCTTTGTAACGGTGCCTAATGCTGTATCTAGTGATGCGAGAGTAAGAATAGATGCTGCGGATAATATCTTTTTTGATATCTCCAACCAAGATTTCAGCATCGAACCAGCAGTAGAAGCAGGTTACACGCTCGACTATGGTCCTTTGTACCAAGAGATTTGTGTACCTGAAAGTACCGCAGATATTGAGTTCGTTACCGCATCGATCTTGGATTATGACAGTACTATTACGCTGGATATCACTTCTACTTTACCTGAAGACGTGGTTGCCAACTTCACTGCTACTGAGCTCCAACCTGGCGAAGGCACTAGTCTTACGCTAGACTTTAGCAATAGTACTTTTGATGGTCCGCTTACGGTAGAAGTCCGAGCTGTAACGACAGATGAAGATACGACTTACCGTGTTTTCAATGTGGAGGTATACAACAATGACTTCAGTGCATTGGAGCTGTTAACCCCTGCTGAAGGAGCCTCTGGCGTAGTGTTAAGTGCTGATTTTTCTTGGACGGATTTACCGAATGCCCAGTTCTATGATTTTGAACTGGCTACCAGCCCACAGTTCGGTGATGATATCATTGATGAAGCGCTAAGATTGGAGACAACGGAATATACCCCTACGATTCTCTTTGAAGAGAATACCTTGTTCTTCTGGCGTATTCGTCCTATCAACGAGTGTGGCGGTGGACCATGGTCATCGCCTTATACCTTTCATACAGAAAATGCTACTTGCGAAGGTCAAACATCAACTGACACTCCTTTAAACATCCCTGGCCAGGGGCCGCTACCGACGATAACTTCCACAATCAATGTTGACTTCCAAGGAACAATTAGCGATATCAACATTCCGATTCTTAATGTTCGCTACCAGCCTATTCAAAACTTCCAGATTATACTGCGTAGCCCACAGCTAACAGAAGTATTGCTTTATGATGGTGAGTGTTTCTCTACAGACCGAGTAAATGTAGGTTTTGATGATGATGCTCCACAGACTATCCAATGTCCTCCTACAAGTCAGTCAAGTTATATACCTACAGAAGCTTTAGCCGCCTTTATTGGTGAAGAGAGCCAAGGAGAATGGAAGCTAATCGTAAAAATTACAGAAACAGGATTTGGTTCTCCAGGCTCTGTTGATGAATGGGCCATTGAGTTCTGTGCATCCTCTTCTCCTGATGCTCCTATCGTTGTTCGCAACGAAGAATTCTGTGTAAAGCCTAACGAAAGTGGCAATATTACCGGCGTTTTCTTAGCTGTTGAGGATGATTCTCAAAACGCCTTTGAACTGGAATATATGGTCGTATCAGAACCTACAGCTGGCGAACTTTACTTCCTTGATCAGCAGCTGTTCGTAGGAGACATCTTCCGTCAGTCATCACTGGATGCAGGTAATGTTTACTACGCTAACACCGACAACTCGGTAACAGAAGACAACTTCACTTTTGTAGTGCAAGATGGCACCGGTGGATTCTTGCCTGTAACCAGCTTCACTATCGACATCCTTGATGCTTGTGTAACGAGTAACGAAAACATTGCCGCTGCAGAAGCTTTCCGCTTGTATCCCAACCCGACCAAAGGTCAGGTGGTACTACAGTGGAGTGAAGCAACAACGCAGGATTATCGCCTGCGGGTGTACAACCTGCAAGCTCAGTTGTTACAGCAAGCACAAGTAGCTAACGGTACGCTACAGCACAACTTGGACCTGAGTACTTTACCTGCGGGTATTTACCTTATCCAGATTGGCCAGCACGTAGAACGCGTGGTGGTAGAATAAGTACTGGGTACTGGGTACTGGGTACTGGGTACTGGGTACTGGGTACTGGGTACTGGGTACTGGGTACTGGNGTACTGGGTACTGGGTACTGGGTACTGGGTACTGGGTACTGGGTACTGGGTACTGGGTACTGGGTACTGGAAAATAAAAAGGAGGCTGATCAAATGCTTGATCAGCCTCCTTTTTATTTATAGACTTTACTACTGGCCGTAGTTACCTGTAATTATTTCCCCAAAAGCGCTTTCCAGTTGACCTTCTCGCCGGTGATGATATTCTCATTACCAAAGCTGAGGCTCGCCAGATACAGGGCTAAGATGCCATATACAAAACTTGCCGCCGCAACAATAGCCAACATACTGGTATCGAAGTTCCCTTTCAGGATAGCTACAATTGAAAGTGCTACATTGAATACAGGAATTAATGCTGTTTGCATATTGAGTTCGACTCCCGGCATTATGGCCATCATAGCAGGAATAAGCACCACCATCATCAGTGGGCTGACGTAGCTTTGTGCCTCTTTATAAGAGTTTGCCAACAGCACAACTGCAAGCGACAAGGCTCCTAAAAACAGGGTGGTCAGAAGTACGAGGATAACTAGCCAAACCCATGCTTCCGGTGCCAAATTCATGGCCATACCAGCAGACTCCTCTTCCAATAGATAGGCTTGAATATTCATGGCTACTACCAAACTCAATATATTCATGGTAGCGCTTACGATTCCCACGGCAGCGACCGCAAGAAACTTGCCCGCTACGATCTCTTTCGTAGAAGCAGTGGTCGTAAACAAGGTCTGAAGCGTTCGACGTTCTTTTTCTCCGGCTGTGATATCAATAGCTATATAAATACAACCAATGAAAATGAATAGTAAGATCATCATGGGTAAAAATGCGACCATCATTCGGTCTCCACTTTCCTCCGGCGATAAATCTACACTATCGATAGACAGTGGGTTAGCAAATTCAGGACTCAACTCCTTGCTGGCTAATCGTTCGTTTAGTAATTGATCTCCTAAACCGGTCAACTGGGTCCGTAATATTCGTTCCCGCATGTTCAACACGTCCTGCGATTGATCCGCATAAATGACAATTTCAGCCGATTGTCCATTATTGAGGCGCTCCTGATAATCATCGGGTAGTTGGATACCCATGGTTCGTTTCTGTCCTTCTAGGTCGGCTTCCGTAAAAGCTTTCATTTCTACTTTCAGGCTCGGGTCCTCGGCCAGTATCTCTGGCAAGGGTGTATCTGTAGCATTAGGAGAAACCCAAACGGCAATTTCCTGCTGCATAAGTTTCTCTTGCTGGCTAGCCCCTACCCCACCAATGAGCGTAAAAAGGACCGGGTACAAGAAAAAAGGAAGTAAAATAATCAAGTAGAGCATTCGCTTGTCGCGAAGAACCTCTTTGATTTCTTTTGAAAATATTGTAGCGATAATATGACTTCTCATTCTATTATTTATTTGACGTAGTATTGCGCAGAAAACAGATTAAGATTTTTTTCAAATTTTCCAAATAGCTAACACACTTGAATTGAACCGTTTAGTTATCTATTGTGGAAAATAAAATCGCAATCTATTTTCGTGCTGTTCCAGAAGTATTGCGCAGAAAAACAGATTAAAGGCTAGAGGTAGCCATTTTATCTTCTTTCACCAATTCAAAGAATGCTTGCGGTAAAGTATCTTGCCCTGTTTGCTTTTTGATTCCAGCAACATCTCCCAGGTAAACAAGGTCTCCCTCATGAATAATGCCGATACGATCACACAGGCGCTCGACCTCTGTAAGATTGTGGGTAGAAAAGATGAGTGCTTTTCCTTCTTCCCGGGCCATCTTCTTGATAAACTGAAGAATAAATTCCGAAGCCATAATATCCAAACCAGTGGTAGGTTCATCCAATACCACAATTTTGGGATCATGCACCAAGGTGCGGGCAATGGAAACGCGTTGCTTCTGTCCCGTCGACAGTTTTTCGCAATGACGATCGACAAAAGGGGTGATCCCGAAAGCCTCGATAAGACGGTCTACCCGAGCATTTAATTCTGCCTTTGGCGTTTCGTAAAGTTTACCGAAATACATCAGTAATTCTCTTGGATTCAAGCGTCGGTAAAGGTCCATATCGCCGGTAAGAAAACCCAGTGAACGACGAGCAGCCATTTGCTCCTTTTGCATAGAATGGCTATTCATAATGGCCTCTCCGCCGGAGGGAGTCAATAATCCAGACAACATCCTTAGTGTTGTGGTCTTTCCTGCTCCATTGGGGCCTAGCAGGCCAAAAATCTCTCCTGCCTCTACTTGGAAGGAAACATTATTTACCGCGCGAAAATCACCAAAATCCTTGATTAAGCCCCGCGCTTCGATTAGAGTACTCATGTAAATGTGTTGGTTTTGTCTATTAGTCATCACTCGTTGAAATTTATTACAACCAGTGATCATTAATTTCTGATTTTCTAATAATAGGTAAAACAAAGAGCTATCTCTGCGCTATTCGATTAAACAGATTATCTATTCGACCAATTTTAACCCTTCCTTAACGCCAACGACATTGCCTTAAGTAGTACTCCCTGAGTACCTTTACATTAAATAGAAACACCCTACCACATGCTAAGAATCTATACCAACCTTCTCCTTCTTATGGGTATAAGCCTTTTATTCACGGGCTGCTTTACACCCCAAAAGATTGTTCGTATCGTTCCTGAGGCGCAAGAGAATGTCTTCTGGTTCCAGGGACAGCCGATCGCCGAAAAGAAACAAGATAGTGTCATTGTTAGGGCTGCCTTTAGCCATACTGATCGTAAATATTTACTATTTGATATAGAGGTGATTAACGAAAAAGACTTCCCTATTCTAGTAAGCCCCGAAGTCCTTTCTCTTAAGACGCCCAGCGGCTACCCAATGCCCGCGCTTGACCCAGAGGCCATTATACTGTCTATGGAGATGCGAGCATCTCAAAAAGAAGCTAATGCTAAAAACGCTGCTGTTGCAGGAGGGATTGTACTAGTAGGGGCAGCTGTTGTAGCTGCTACAAGCGATAATGACTCGGATAGTGACAATTATTATGACAACGATGCGCTTGATGCCCTCGAATTTGCCGTAGATGTAGCCGTTCCCACAATCGCCTGGGGCTTAAGTTTTCACCAAGATCCTATTCTTACGGAATACCCAGAAGCATTGCCTTCCTCCCAAGAGCTCCCTTTCTGGCAAGAAATCGTATTAAGGCGTACGACCCTACGCCCTGGAGAGAGTATCCGAGGCCTCGTGGCCTTTCCCCGCTTTGACAACACCCAATCACTTGAGCTGACTATTCCGTTGGAGAATGATAACTTCGGGTTTCTTTTCACACAGAAGCTTTATCAACCTTAGTGGGGTAGCAATCGATTACCCCTTAGTCTTTACCTGGTAATACAACTCGTAAGCCAACAGTAGAGATCTCACCTTTTCCACCGGAGTATTCAAGGTCGAATAAGATAAAGCCAGGTGGTTGAACGCCGCTTGGTATTGCCCTTGCTGTTGTAGTAAACGACCGCCAGACCTTAGCAGCATCCCGTAAGCAGGGTCATCAGTTCCTAACTCAATGGTCAGTACTTCCCGTGCTGTTTGAAAATAACGATTGGCTTCATCATAGCGGCCCATCAGATTAAGTGATTGCGCTGCCAGCAAATTGAGGTCAGCATACAATTGAGGGTTCTCGATCAACATTTGCATTCCCTGCTGTACAGCTACCAAGGCATCATCGGGTCGATTATTAGAAAGACTGATCTGTGCTGCTTGCAGGTAGTTTTCCGCAATATCTCCAGAACGCAGTTGCATTCTCAAAGTAAGAGAGCGATCATTTGCCTCTTTAGCCTTCACCAATTCCCCTACTCTTAGGAGGTTATAACTATGAAGCATCCAAGCCCGACCTAAATCATACTTACGCTGGGGATGCTCATCAATATAGGTAAGTAAAAGGCTAGAGGATTGCTGATAATCATGACGATTACTCAGTCGGCGGGCTTCCTGAAGGGCGTCCTGTGCGAACAGACCACTCCCCAGTAAAGTAAAAAGTAAAGTGAACAATAAGGCTTTCATCATGGATGCCACTTATTTATGGCTTTATCAAATACTGTATCCAAAGGTAAACGCTTTTACCGAGAGCAAACTTATACAAAGCAAAAGTTATCAGAAATAATGTTATCAATTCGTCAAAAGAAGGACCGAAAACGCTGAAAAACCTGTTAGCTTTTTCTTAATTCTAATGCCTCCAGTTAAGGTGATCCTAAAGTACCTTTCATCTCTTGTCAACTCCCCAAAAGTCTCCGTAAATTAGGGTAGCAATTATAAAAAAACCTTTACAAACCCCTAAATTAAACCTTTATGAAAGCTCTCCAATTCTTGCTTTTCTTACTCACTCTTAGCTGGTTTAGTTGTAGCCCCAAGTATTACGAAACCGCCGCCTATGAAAACTATGCGGGCGAGCATCAAACCATCGCTGTTTTACCTAGCCAAACCATCACCACCGGTCGCATTCCCGAAGAGATGACAAAGGAAATGATTGAACAAGTCGAAGAAAACGAAAGCCTTGCTTTTCAGATTGCCATTTTCGATGAAGTAGCACAGCGCTCTGGCCGGCGGGATGGTGAAATTCTTATCAATCTACAACACTATACCGAAACCAATGCTAAACTGGAGGAAGCTGGTATTGGCTTTCGCGAAAGCTGGACCATGTCTCCGACCAAGCTGGCCGAAGTGCTTGGCGTGGATGCCGTTGTTCGTACCAGTATCCGTAAAGATATGTTCTTAACAGAGTTGGAATCCTTTGGAGTTAGCATGGCACTTTCAGCCATAAGCCTCCTTGGCGGCGATGCTCTTTGGTTTATCCCAACGAAGACCAGTGATGTATTTCTTTCCGCCTCCGTACTTGATGGAGAAGACGGCATAAGTGTTTGGAATACCGACAAAGTCGTTCAAACGGATTGGAATGATCGGCACGCTGAGATTGTCCGCCATTTGGCACGCGTGATGGCTCGCCGTTTCCCTTACCGTGTATAACAGATAAATTTTGAAGGGCGTTTTGCGGAAAGCAGGTGAACAAAAACCAGCTTTCCGCTTTTTAGTTGTAATAGGCTTACAATTCAAAATAAAACCAACTTATGCACTTCAATGCTTCGGATTTTCCTAAAATGGAAAAATTTTTCCGGCGTAATTTTTTCAACACCCTTCCCGGACCGCGGGGGCTTCACCTCATAGGTACCAAAAGCCATCGCGGAGTGGAAAACTTGGGTCTATTTAGCTCGGTAGTACACATTGGCGCTACTCCACCCCTACTGGGTTTCATCATGCGTCCTTTGACAGTACCTAGGCAAACCTACCATCATATGAAAGCTCAAGGGTTCTTTACACTCAATACTGTAGATGAAACTATCCTTGAAGCTGCTCACCAAAGTTCCGCCAACTACCCTCTAGAGACTTCAGAGTTCAAAGCAGTAGGCTTAACGCCAGAATACAGTGAGCTTGTTCCTGCACCTTATGTACAAGAAAGCAAGGTAAAAATTGGCTTGGAGTTGGTAGAAGAACACCACATCAAGGCCAATGGCACACTGTTCCTAATAGGAAAAATTGTTGAAATAATGCTACCTGATGAGGTAATCGCAGAAAGTGGGCACGTAGCACACCAAGAATTGGGCACGCTGAGCGTAGCAGGTCTCGACACCTATTATAAAACAGAAGAGGTCGGAAAATTGGGATACCCCAGGCCTTAAAAAATTAGGGTAGAACGATAACAGATATCGTTCTACCCTAAAATCATATCCTTATTAATCGCTAATCTTTAATCGCTAGACGACAGGATAGATAACAAGCGTAGGATTTCAATATAGAGCCATACCAGTGTTACCAGTAAACCCATTGCGAAGAACCACTCGTAATAAGCAGGTGCTCCGAATTTCTCGCCTTTATCGAAATTATCAAAATCCAGCAGCAAGTTCATCGAAGCTACGCCGATAATTACCAGGCTAATGCCAATACCCATCATTCCGCCTTCATGTAAAAATGGCAAATTGATGCCAAAGAAAGAAAGGGCAAAATTGACGATGTAAACCAAGAAAATAGCACCCGTAGCCATGATTACTCCGCTACGGAATTTCCCCGTTACTTTAATAATGCCCATTTTGTATACAAAAAGCATCACAAAGAATACCGCCATTGTGAGGGTAACTGCCTGAAAGATAATACCAGGGAAAAATGCTGCTGCGTAAATCATCGATATTGAACCGACGAAAAAACCTTCCAAAGCTGCATAAAGTGGTGCCAGAAAGGTCGACCATTCCGGTTTAAAGCTAGCAGCAAGCACTGTCACCAGTCCTAGAATAGCACCTCCCCACATCAAAACAGGGCTCGCATAAGTAAACCCTATAACAGCAGTGAGTAGCATGATAGCGCCTAAGATTAGTGATTTATTCACTGCTCCGCTGACCGTCATACGATCTCCGCTTACCTTAATAAAGTCTCCATCCAATGTGTTCTGAGCTGCGCGCTGAAGCGTTTTCTCCCGAAACATCGGGTTACTGGAAGACGAAAACATTCCTCTCCTTTTCATAAAAATTGTTATTGTTTTATCCCTGGCATATTTGCCAGAGCGCTTTTCTATTAAAAACTCTAAGAAGTTGTTCGGAACTTATTCTTATTGCGAACCAGTCCAAAATAAACTCTAAAATATAGATACAATCAGAGACCACCAAGAGTTTATAGATAATTAAAACCTTCGACGAAGAAGCGTATCTCCCAGACAAAAACAGGGTCTCCCGAAGGAAGACCCTGTATAACCCCAAAAAACCAAATGAAAACAATCTTCGATAGAATTTGAAAGGGTTGTCGAATCCGCACACTTCTAATCAATTGCTCTAATTCCTGCGGAGAAACCTTTTCGCGCCAAGCTATATTATTTGCTCAACAATACAAATATAGAATAAAAATTAGTTCATAGTTTATTTTCACCCAAAAAAATTTCATATCAAAAAAAGCAACTATATTAACTAAGCTTCATTTATTCATAAAAAAATAGTACTCTCCTTCTGCACCAACCTAGCTTTTTCGCACCCTAGCCCTGCAAGGGCACTATAAAGGTCTGTGATTAAAGTATTGGGTAAATTTTTGAAAAAAGATAAAAATCCGTAACATTGTTCCAACAAAAAATTAAATCTTGGCTAAAGTTAAAACAGTTTTCTTTTGTCGGAATTGCGGAAGTGAGTCTCCTAAATGGGAAGGCCAATGCCGACAGTGCGGAGAATGGAATACACTGGTAGAAGAAAAAATCTCCAAAACCAATGCCAGGGAGGAGCAAACTCAAAGTTGGCGAAAGGAGACTAAGCGTACCGGGCCACGCCCTGTACCTCTTCCTGAAATTAAGGCGGGAGAAATAGAGCGCCTCGTTAGCCCTGATGAAGAACTCAACCGTGTGCTTGGAGGAGGAATCGTACCTGGCTCGCTTGTCCTTTTTGGCGGGCAGCCCGGAATTGGGAAATCAACCCTCTTACTACAACTCGCGCTGGGTGTGAATGCCAAGGTCCTCTACGTAAGTGGTGAGGAGAGTGAACAACAAATAAAGCTGAGAGCCGAGCGGCTGGGAGGCAATATGGAGCACTGCTTCATCCTCACAGAAACCAACACTCAAAAGGTACTCAATCACGCACTGGAATTGCAACCCAAGTTAATTGTTGCGGATTCTATCCAAACTCTTTCTTCTCCTAATGTAGAAAGCATGCCCGGCACCGTGAGCCAAGTCAGAGAATGTGCTGCTGAGCTGCAACGCTTCGCCAAGGAAACCAACATTCCGGTCTTCCTCATTGGGCATATCACCAAAGAAGGAAGTATTGCCGGCCCAAAACTACTAGAGCACATTGTAGATACCGTCCTCCAGTTTGAAGGAGACCGCAACTACTCCTACCGTATTCTGCGGACGCTAAAAAACCGGTTTGGCTCCACCGATGAAATGGGTATTTATGAAATGCAGGCCCAGGGCTTACGGGAAGTTTCCAACCCTTCGGAGTTACTGCTTTCGCAAAAAGATGAAGAACTTTCAGGTAGTTCTATTTCGGCAACAATGGAAGGCTTGCGCCCAATGCTCATTGAAACCCAAGCGCTGGTCAGCACCGCTGTTTATGGAACGCCTCAACGAAGCGCAACTGGTTTTGATTTGCGTCGACTGAGTATGCTATTGGCCGTGCTAGAAAAGCGTGCAGGATTTGCCTTGGGCCAGCAAGATGTCTTCCTTAATATTGCCGGAGGAATTCGGGTTGACGATCCCGCTATTGACCTCAGTATTGTTGCTGCTATTATGTCGAGCTACGAAGATGTTGCTATTCCTACCGATGTTTGTTTTGCAGGAGAAGTAGGTTTATCCGGAGAAATACGGGCGGTTAACAGGATCGAACAACGCATTCAGGAAGCAGACCGCCTTGGATTTAAGGAAATCTTCATTTCCCGTTACAATACCAAGGGTCTGGATACAGAACGCTATAGTATAAAGGTGTATACCATTGGCAAACTGGAGGAGCTATACAAAGCACTCTTCGTATAAGAACATGTTAAAACTAGTTGAATTATAACAGTGGCTTATTGGTCTCGTTTATTAAGAAAACCACATAGTATGAAGACCAAGCTTTCTCTCTTCACTTTGCTCCTGCTTAGTGTCCTCCTTTTCCCAACCTGTAATGATGACGATGAAAACATTGTTCCTCCACCAGATGCTAGTGACTACTTCCCTTTGGAGGTCGGTGCCTTTTGGGTGTATGAATCTTACAATGTAGAAAACGAAGAAGAAGTTGTAACCGGAATGGATACCATGACCGTAATAAACAGCTACCAGGATGGAGAAGATGTTGTTTATGAAATAGAAAAATCAGCCGGTTTTATCTTTAAAAGTATAATTCCAGATAGCTACCGCCTTTCAAATGGCATACTTTATGCGGAAGGAGACGACAATTCCATTCCCACACTAAATGCATCACTAAGCGGAGACCTTATTTACACAGATACGGTGGCTGCCAACCTCGGTTTTATTGATTACATCTTCTATGATGAACTCACAACTGTTGAAACTCCCGCTGGTGTTTTTGATTGTATTAATGTCCAAGGTACCGTAACGGCAACGGATACTGCCGAACCAATACATAATAAGTTAATTAATACTTATTACGCCGAGGGGGTCGGAATCGTCCGATTTAATAATTATTGGTGGAATTCAGCCCAAGAGATTGGCTTTCGGCTGTCAAGCTTCGAGCTTCCTTAATTCCTCTTTCAAAAAAGAAAAATTTCTTATCCCGTATTCTTGGTTTGTAACCAGAATACGGGATTTTATTTTAGACCTTATTAGTGCTCAGAAAACACACTTTGTTTTCGTGCTGTTACTTATTGATTTAGACCTATCTTTACTTTTTATTCTCCGATATTTTCTTGAACAGCTTGATTACCTTTTTACATTTTGAGCAATAATAGTCAAACCCTGTTGATTAACGACCAGAAAATACTACAGTACTTACAATCTAATCGCAGCAACCAGCAAGATGAAGGTTTGCGTGCATTGTATCAACAGTACTACAGTATGATAGAGCAGTTAGTGATTCGAAACAGTGGCGAGCGAGAAGACGCAGCCGATGTTTTTCAAGATGGACTCGTGGCGCTTTTCCACAAGACTCGTCAGAACGAATTTGTGCTCACTGCTAGCTTGAAAACCTTACTCTACGCAATATGCCGTAACCTATGGTTAATGAAATTACGGAAAAAGAAAAGGGAAACACCCCTGACCGAGGTTCACCAAGAAACGGTAAGCTTGGATGCTGGCATTCTCGATATTCTAGAAGATAATGACCGGAATCAGCTCGTTGCGGAAGGATTACGGCAGCTAGGTGGCGATTGCCAAAAAGTTTTGCAGCTCTACTACTTTGAGCGAAGCAGAATGAAAGGAATTGCCGAAACGATGGGCTACTCGGGCGAACAGGTTGCCAAAAACAAAAAATCTCGCTGCCTGCGAAAACTGCGGGAGTGGGTTTTAGCTCAACCGGTGGCTAAGGAAGTTTGGGGGTGAATTGGTTTGATGGTTTGATGGTTAAAATAGGTTTAATAGTTGAAATTTTGTAACGTAAAGACATAGTACCACTGCGTCTGAACGATTGATAATCAGTCAAAATGAGTGAGAAAGAAGATCAGTATTGGAACGAAATAGACGATTACCTGGACGGTAGTTTGGACCAACAGGCTCACAAAGCCTTTAGGCAACGATTGTCTGAAGAAAATAAACTCGCTAAAGATACCTTGTTCCAGCAAGAGATGAGGCAGGGTATTGCTTTTGGGAGTCAGCAAAACCTAAGGAGTCGATTGCAAGTGATTCACGAAGAGACTATAGAGAGTAACCAAGAGGCAAAAATTGTTCCTATCGGTCGACAGCTTTGGTTACGCTGGAGTGTAGCCGCAGGACTGTTAGTAGGAGCTTTGGGTATTCTTTTTTTGTTACAACAAAACCCAAGTTCACAGGAGCTATTTGCAGACAACTACGAAGTGTATTCCCTAGACCCTACTTCACGTAGTGGAGGTGAAGAAAATCCTGCAGCGATGGCACTCGAAGCCTATCAACAGCAAGATTACACTGCTGCTATCAAGGAGTTTGATCATATTTTACAAAATGAACCAGAGCAGCCAACGCTCCAACTAGCATTAGCTATCAGCTATTGGGAAAACGGCCAAACAGAGCAAGCCAAATCCGCTATCAAAACACTTTTTAACCATCCTATTCTCAAAGACCAAGCCTTTTGGTATGCAGCACTATTTGCGCTCGCAGAAGACAATCCGGAGGCCGCAGTTGAATATTTGGAGAAAATACCCACAGATAGCGGTCAATTACATACCAAAGCGGCTAAATTACTAGATACGCTTCAGTAGTACCTATCCTAGGCTTTAGATAAAATCAATACAGAAAGAGAAAAAATAAAACCATCGTTCTATTTTTTTGTTGAAAACCCAACAAAAGGAATATTATCCATGAGCACACTCTTTTATATCGTCATTATCATAGCAACTACCCTTGCGATGGAGTTTGTTGCTTGGTTTGCCCACAAATTTGTGATGCATGGTTTACTATGGGCCTGGCACGAAGATCACCACAAACCGCATCCGGATGATGAGGGCTTTTTTGAAAAGAATGATTTATTTTTTCTGGTTTTCGCCATTCCCAGTGCGGCCAGTTATATCATTGGGTTGAATGTAGAAAACCTTTTCTGGCTCACTTTCGTAGGAATTGGCATTTCTATTTATGGTCTGATCTACTTCCTTATCCACGACGTTTATATTCACCAGCGTTTCAAGTGGTTTCGTCAGTTGGACAATCGCTACAGCAGGGCTATTCTTCGCGCACACGGTGCTCATCATGCCAACCGTGAAAAAGAAGCCGGAGAGTCTTTTGGCCTACTAATCGTAAACTCCAAGTATTTCCGCAAAAGAAGCGAGCGTAAGTAAATACCAGAAAAAAACCAGCGAACTCCGTGCTTTTACCCCATAAGCACTTAGTTTTGCAGTGTTACTTACCAATTCCTTGAACTATGGAATTCCTTGGCCTTCTTGTAGAAGTCTTATTATTAGCCCTTGGGGTATACCTCTATCTCTTTGCTCGTGGTATTATCAAAGTCAAAGATCCCGAAAGGCGGGAGCGGGTGGAAAGCTTCCGACAGCAAAATGCTACCTGGATGCGCCTTCTTGGGCTGGCCCTAGCAGCTATTATGCTTATGAATGTCGTCTTGCACGTATCCCAGCTCTTCTCCTCTACATCCTGATTCCCTACCATTACCTAAAGGAATCCTACCATCTGCACAAGGGTCAGCTTGCTTACTAAGCAAAGGGGATGATCTGCATAAAAATCATTAATATTGCAGTGTTGTGCCGGTAGAGTGCCAGGCACGCTATTTTCATCACCAGAGCAGTTTTACTCCTTTTATCATGAAGCACATTCTTACCCTTCTCCTTGTTACTTCTTTGTGCAGTTTTGGTAGTAGTCAAAATGACTTTTACCAAACGGATANCATCCAGCAAATTGATATCACCTTCAATGCTGACAATTGGAAATACCTACTGGATTCTCTTCGTTTTAACGGAGACGAGCTCCTCACCGGTGATCTCCAGGTAAACGGCACCGTCCTTACAGAGGCAGGTATTCGCTACCGCGACGGACGCTCATTCACCCCCAACGGAAAGCGCAATGGCCTTTACATTGATTTAGGTAGTAAAGATTACCAGGGGCACCATGTCATCAATCTGTCCAGTGCATTGCGTGACCCTTCTTTGGTTCGCGAAGTATTGGCTAGTGAAATCGCCCGCACTTACTTTAATGCGCCCGCTGCCAATTTCGCGGAAGTAACCATCAACGGAGAACCCTACGGTTTGTTCGCTAATATAGAAGCCGTAGAAAAAGGATATCTCAAAGATCGGTTTGAAAACGCCAAGGGCACATTAGTTACTCCTACAGAGGAACCTCAAACTATTGTTTCAGAAGAATGTAGCCGTAATGTATTTGGTTCTTTACAGCACGAAGAACCTGCAAATTGTGTCGCTGCAAATTGGAAACTTCTGCAAGGAGACCTGGGTCTGGTACAAACATTATCATCGACCCTTGCCTCATCACCTGCCGAATTAGCTCAACTCGTAGATATTGATGCAACGCTATGGATGCTGGCCTTCAACAACGTTTTGGTAAACCTGAATTCCTATACCGGGCAGTATGCAAGTAATTATTATTTATACCAACCACTTGGAGGTAAGATCACGCCTATTCTAGGAGAATTGAACCTTGCTTTTGGTAGTTACAAAAATGACGGTGCCAACTCTTCGGACTTAAGTACTGCTACTTTATTAACGCTTTCCCCCGACCTTCACCTAAACAATGAAGAAAGGCCGCTCATCAGCGTAATTCTTGCTGACGAGATTAACTACAAGCAATATCTTGCGCACTTTCGCACTATCCTGGTCGAATGGGTGATGAGTGGTAAGCTAGAAAACCGGGCCAAAGCCTTACAAGCTATGATCAGCGAAGCCCGCAGGAATGATCCCGGCCAGTACTATTCTCCTATTGAATTTAACCAAAGCCTAACCGAGGTCATTGGCAAGCGTAGCCGTATTCCCGGTTTGGTTGATTTTATGGACAAGCGAGCCAGTTGGTTAGAAAGTCAGGAGGTCTATATCTTTCTTCCTCCGGCAATTAGTAAAGTTGGCGTTGAAGGCCGGGAACGCTTTTCCAGCACCCAACTTGATGAATTCAGAATTCATGCTACGGTAGAAGACTACCCCAAGAATGTCTACCTTTACTACCGTTTTAACGAAAATGAAGCCTTCAAAATGGTTCCAATGCTTAATGATGGGGAGCATTATGATGAGCAAGCCAACGATGGCGTCTTTGGTGTGGTCATTAAACCAACCGATGGCCAGAACCAAATTCAATACTACTTGATGGCAGAAAACGTTAAGACCGTAAGTTTTAGCCCCAGCCACTACAATTTCGAACAATACAAAACTACCCTCCGGGAAGTCAATCAGTAGGAAGGGGTGTTTTTTTGTAAATTATCGTCAATGAATCGCATACTTATTATCTGTAGCCTTTGGGGCTTTCTATCGTTTGCTCTACAAGCTCAAGACAAGCTTTACACCCTTGAACACATTGTGGAAGTTAGGATTAATTTTTCTGAACCTAACTGGCACGAATTACTGGACTCGCTCAAAGAGCGAGGACAAGACGAGCGACTTATTGCCGATGTTAATGTTGACGGAAAAGCATATCCTAATTCTGGGATTCGGTACAAAGGCAACAGCTCCTACTTTAATGTTCGCAATGCCGGTGGTCGCAAACTACCTTTCAATATCAAGGTAAACTTCCAGGAAAAGGATGCCCGATTACCTGGAGGTTACGAAACGCTGAAGCTTTCCAACGTTTTCCGCGACCCCAGCTTTATTCGGGAAGTGTTGTCTTATGATATTGCCCGTAAGTATNTACCTGCTCCGCGTGCCAATTACTCTCGTGTATATGTCAACGACAACTATATGGGGCTGTATAACCTCTCAGAATCGGTAGACGAGGATTTTCTGAAACAATACTATGGTAGCAAAAAAGGAGTTTTCTTCAAATGTGACCCCAGTTGGGACCAAAGTGCGCCCGGTAATTGTAAAAAAGGAAACAATGCGAGTCTCGAATTTCTCGGCAAAGACTCTGTCTGTTACTTCCCTTATTATGAGATAAAATCAAAGAATGGTTGGGGAGAGCTCATGGAGTTGATCAGCGTTATCAACACCAATCCCGAAGCGTTGGAACAACGGATGAACATTAACGAAGCGCTCTGGATGCTGGCCTATAACAATGTGATGGTAAATCTCGATAGCTATATCGGTCGTCTTTGCCACAATTATTACCTCTACCAGGATGAATACAATACCTGGCACCCTGTTTTATGGGACATGAACCTGTGCTTCGGCGGTTTTCGTTATACAGGCATGGGAACACCGCTGAGTAATGAGGCGATGCAGGATATGAGTTTGTTTTTACATTACAAAGAAAACAACACCCAACGCCCCTTCGTCCTTAAACTGCTCGGCGTTAGTCATTACCGAAAGATGTACCTGGCCCATGTAAAGACCATCGTAGAAGAAAATTTCAGCAACGGCTGGTACAAAGAGCGGGCAAATGAAATACGAGCACTCATCAGTGAGGACGTCAACAAAGACCCCAATCGCCTCTATTCCATGGAGCTCTACGAAAAGAACCTCAATGAGACGGTTCGCGTAGATAATTCCAGCATTATTGGTATTACAGAATTGATGGACAAAAGGGCAGAAAACATTCTGGCGCACCCTTTGATGCAAAAGGCACCTCCAGTTGTCAGTGAAGTCAAACACCAAGTTGTTGGTGAAGAAGCTATTATTACTGCTTCTGTAACGGAGGCTGATGAGGTTTGGATTTATTTCAGACTAGAAGCTTTTGCCCCCTGGCAACGCCAACCCATGGCTGCCAACGAAAACAACGAATGGGCTGCGCAGATTGAGCTTACAGAAGAAGTACAATACTATGTGGTAGCGGAGAACAAGTACATTGCTGCACTTTCTCCAGCCAGAGCCGCAAGGGAATTTTATGAAATTGTAGTAAAGTAAGCAACCGTGGCAATCCTTCACACCAATAGTTATCCCGGCCCACCTTGGTATCAAATCAACGGGCACTGGCAAACTATCCTACCCGCTTTACGTGGCCCCAAAGTAGGCTTTCGCCGGGAACGACTAGAGCTCGACGATGGTGATTTCCTCGATCTTGACTGGTTACAAAACAAGGGCAACCGTTCCCTCGTCATTCTTACCCACGGGCTGGAAGGGAATAGCCGACGCCCTTATATGCGTTCGGCAGCCCGGTTCTTTCACGCACGCGACTGGGATGCACTGGCTTGGAATTGCCGTTCGTGCAGCGGAGAGATGAACCGCTTATTTCGTTTTTATCATCATGGAGAAATTGAAGATATTCATCGGATTACCACTTACGCTTTAGCTCAAAAGGATTATCAGGAAGTTGTGCTCATTGGCTATAGTATGGGCGGAGCGATGACGACCAAATACCTTTCTGTACATAGCCCGGATTTGCCAGACGTCATCCGTGGTGGTATTGCCTTTTCCTCCCCTTTTGATCTCGAAGCGAGTGTGGATGCCCTTGAGCTGCCAGGGAACGAGCTGTATAAGACGCGGTTTATGAAACAGCTGGGAGAGAAATTCCGCATCAAAGACCAACGCTTTCCAGGAAAGCTGGACATGGAAAAATTGGACAAAATTGAAACCTGGAAACAATTCGACGAATGGTTCACAGCACCAATACTGGGCGTTGATTCCGCTCAGGAATTTTATGACCTTGCTTCCGCGAAAAATTTTGTCGCCACACTTTCGCGGCCGGTCTTAGCTGTTTCGGCCCTTAATGACCCGATCATTACCGAAGCCTGCTTGCCGCTGGAAGAAGCCAAAGATCACCCTTTTCTCACTCTGGAACTCACGCCTGATGGCGGGCATGTCGGGTTTAGCTTACGCAAAAACAAGCACAGCTGGATGGAAGAACGCGCCTGGCAGGAAATCCTGAAGTGGCGCGAGAATTAGTGAGGCTTGCCTTCTTTTTTACTAGACACTGAGGCACGAAAACACACAAGCATCTAGTGCGCTGCTAGCTGGTCAGGGGACCAGCCAGATATGACATCTTAGTCCGGAAACTAAGATGCGCCTTTATTTTTTTTCTAAGCCCTAAATCAATCAATTGGCAGAACAGATTCTTCTTTCACTTCGGTCATCACGAAAGAGCTTTGAACCCGGCCAATGTTGGCAAGTGAGGCTAGTTTTTGGGTGATAAAAAACTGGTAATCTGCCATATCTTTCACGTATACTTTCAGTAGGTAGTCAAACATTCCGGCCAAGTGGTAGCAGGCTGCTACTTCAGGTAATTCACGGATATCTGCCTCAAATTGATCGAGGTAAGCTTTGTGGTGTTGTTCCAGATTAACAGCACAGAA
The DNA here is from genome assembly GCF_000379805.1 of Lewinella cohaerens DSM 23179. Classification (GTDB taxonomy): domain Bacteria; phylum Bacteroidota; class Bacteroidia; order Chitinophagales; family Saprospiraceae; genus Lewinella; species Lewinella cohaerens. Next base: position 21,575 of record NZ_KB903537.1, read on the forward strand.
GACCGTAAGCATAAAACCCAGCTTGGCACGGTCTATCAATGCCGTATAACCGCGAATGAATCCGTCCTTTTCCAGTCGTTTGATTCTTTCAAAAACAGGGGTATTGGTCATCTGCAGCTCGTGAGCAATCTCCTTTATTTTCCGTTTCCCATCGGCCTGTAAAAGTTGCAGAATACGGCGGTCGATGGCATCTAGTTTTATTTCCATAGTGGGTGGTTTGTGTGCGCTGCGCTTGCGGGGGTGCTCGTTTCTCGGGAGAACACTTCCATTGGCACTGGTATCCTTTACGCAGGAGCGGCTGGGGATTATTTTTCTACACCAAGCCTTTCCATCCATCAATATTAGACCAAAAAACCAAATAAACAATAATTAGCAGAATTAATTCCTTCATCAACTCAAATTACTAGACTTTTTATCTAAACCCCGGTAATTTTGCACTATCAGCAACCAGGCAGTTGAACATCTCTACTGCTTCAAAACAGCCCACCATGAAAAAGCACCACGATCACAAATGTGCACCGGAAAGTTTGATGATGTCTCACGGCTACGAGCCGGAATGGTCGGAAGGGGCCATTAAGTCGCCTATTTTCCAAACCTCTACTTTTGTTTTTAAAACAGCGGAAGAAGGAAAGGCTTTTTTTGAAGTTGCCTATGGGCTTAGACACAAAGAACAAGAAGAAAAACTGGGCTTAATTTATAGCCGGATCAACAACCCCAATCTTGAAATTCTGGAAACCCGTCTTTGTTTATGGGATCAGGCGGAGGATTGTGCTGTTTTTGAGAGTGGCATGTCTGCGATCAGTACTGTTTTACTAGAGTATCTGAAGCCCGGTGATGCACTCCTTTACAGTAACCCTGTCTATGGTGGCACGGATCATTTCATCCATCATTTGTTGCCACAATTAGGCGTCACAGCTATTGCTTTCAACGAGGAAGACCATTATCAAGATATTGTGGATCGTGTTGAAGCCACAGGAAAAGGAGATCGCCTGAAACTCGTCTATGTAGAAACACCAGCGAACCCTACCAATGCACTGATCGACATTGCTATGTGTCGCAAAGTTGCCGACCACTTCGCAAGCGAAGACCAGCCTATACACTTGGCGGTAGACAATACCTACATGGGACCACTTTGGTCGCACCCATTACAGCTAGGTGCTGACCTGGTCATTTACTCTGCTACCAAATACATTGGCGGGCACAGCGACTTGATTGCCGGTGCCGTATTGGGTAATGCTGAAACCATCAAAAGAATCAAGGTTCTGCGAACTTTCCTGGGCAATATGTCGAGCCCCAATACCTGTTGGTTGTTGCTACGTAGCCTGGAGACCCTCAAGGTTCGGATGGAACGCCAGCAGCAAAATGCCCAAGAGATTGCCACTTTCCTACAGGAGCACCCTATGGTAGAGAAGGTCTATTATTTAGGCCTTTTGCCCGAAGGCAGTGAAGCTTATGAACTGTACAAACGACAGTATACCTCGCCAGGAGCGATGATCTCTTTTGCCATAAAAGGAGGTGAAACCGAAGCGTTTAAGTTTCTCAATGAGCTACGCTTGTTCCAATTGGCGGTAAGCCTGGGAAGTACGGAATCACTGGCACAGCATCCGGCGAGTATGACCCATATTGGGGTTGACCCTGCTACCCGCCAGCGACTGGGGATTACGAATAAGCTGGTGCGCTTATCGATAGGCGTAGAAAATGTCAACGATTTATGTTGGGATTTGGGGCAGGCGCTGGATAGTGTAGCAGCTAAAATGATAGAGAAGAAGGCCGAAGAGGCCCAATTTGCTTCAAATTAGATAGCATACAGCGCAAAGTCATTGGGATATATTGCAAGGAAGGGGGCAGGACTTTCATAATGTTGGAGAAAGTGGTAATTTCTGGAAATTACCTAACTAACGTATCTATGAAACTTACCCTTTCCCTAATCGCATTGCTTTTTACCTCAGTGACATTTGCTCAGACTAATTCAGAAGAAATAGCGGTTGAAAACGCTTGCCTGAACTATCTGGAAGGGTTTTACGAAGGAGATACCGTCAAACTACAAACGGTGCTCGTGCCATCGCTTTATAAATTCGGTTACTGGAAAAATAAAGAGGGCCACTACGAAAGCGAGGGCCTGATGAGTTATGACGAGGCCATCGCTTACGCGAGAAACGTCTTGGAGAACGAAAAATTTGTGCGCCCAGAAGCCCCCAAAGCAGTTGACGTGCTCGATGTTTCTGCCCATATTGCTGCGGCTAAAGTTACAGCTTGGTGGGGGATCGACTACATTTTGCTGGCCAAACACGACGGCCATTGGATGATCGAGCAGGTACTTTGGCAAGGCCCCTTGGCCGTTCCTGCGGAAGCAAAGGTCTTTGCTCCCGACCTCATTTGCACTGCAGCCAATGAATACGGAATCACGTTCATCAATGCGGGCTGGATCGCTTTTACCCGAGCTAGTGATGGTAACAAGAAAATAATGCTTTCCAAGCGGGTGGACGGTAAATTTAGTACCCCAACCGTTGCTCCTTTCTCTCAAGAATGGAACAACGAATACGTATCCTTCAATCAGCAATCACAACGTCTCTATTTTTCCTCTACCCGGCCTACAACGCAAGGTGATGCCGAAAAGTTGAAGAACGATATCTGGTACGCTGAATGGAGTGGAGAAACATGGTCGGAGCCCGTGCATTTAGGAGGAAACTTCAGCACCGATGGTATCGACAGTGGCGCAACGGAGCACGACGGAACAGTCTATTTCCATGCTGATCGGGAGGGTACTGGCTTGAATGCCGTAGATATGTATAGCCTTGAGGCACCTGAAGACCAACCAGAAAAACTCAGTATCAGTACCGATCAAGTTGATGGTGAACCTTTCTTGTTTGCGGATGGCACAAAAATGTTGTTCATGAGCGCAGGGCATAATGCTGTAGGCAACTCAGACATTTTCTTTTCCGAAAAGATAAACAACCAATGGTCGCCACCCATCTCTATTGACAAGGAGGGCCTAATCAATACCGCTGAATGGGAATATTCGCCCTCTCTTTCGCCCGATGGGAAAGTGTTGTTTTTTACGCGATTGACCAATGGCCAGGCTGATATCTATTGGATAAAAACGGAAATGCTGGCGGAGGATGTTCGGGGTAAAATTCGGTAAAGAGGGATTCTGAATTTCACCATTAAACATTAGTCAAAATGCGCAAGGCGGAGCCTGAAGCTCGGCGGATCCCGATTTTTCATCGGGAGAGCAGGACGAAGGATGAACGGGAGCGACAGCGACCAGACAGCCTGGTGCCGTAGCGGTGTTTGCGCAGCAACACCACTACCGGCATGGCCCCAAAACAAGCTAAGCTCACATCAAAAACACGGTAACTTTTGTGGAAGTCCAGGTATGGTTCCTGATCGGCTGTCGTATCTTTGCCCTTCGGTGTTGATCTGTTTCAGGCCGTTGATAAATATTATGCTTCCAAAACATTTATTGCCTTTATGGAGTATCGTGGCCACACTTGGTTTTCTTATTCCTGCAGTGCATGGGCAAAACCCTGTATTGGATACTATTTCCATCGATTTCGGGAGTGTGCCCTCTCCCCTTCCGTGGCTAAACATGAGCAACCCTAAAGAGGGAGTGCTGCGCCGTTTGACCAACCAAGCCAATGTGGCAACGCCTTATAGCCTATCCGTAAATGATGCATTCAATAAGATCAATACTGAAGGTAATCTGCGCCCCGACCCTGCCCTTGTTTTTCCTGGTACGGCCGCGGGCGATAGCTTTTTTGGGAATACGGCTCCATTTGAGGGTATTTCTGAGCCTACAGGCGGGGTTATTTTGCAAAACCTCAGCCCTCAGAAACATTATAAACTCTTGATTTATGCTGCTCGGCAGTCTACGGAGCTGCGCGAAACGCGGTATGTTGTAAAAGGGCTGACGACGGACACCCTGTATTTAAACACCTCCAATTTATTAAGTAAGGGCGTTTCTGCGCGACTCTTGCCCAGCAAAACAGGAGAAATCACAATCACGGCCTCCTCTGCTCCCCGAACGCAGAGCAAGGCAGGATTTTTCTACCTTGGTGCCCTCAAAATCATCTACCAGCCAGACCCACCGCCCAAGCCTTTCCTCCGGCTGAGTTCGCCAACTGAAGGAGCTTATTGGCAAGTAGGAAAGTCACCTTTTATCACTTGGTCAACTAATGCTAAAGACTCGGTTCTCTTGGGTTACTCTACCGATTTTGGCTATACCTGGACGGCTATTGCGACGGTTGCCCCTGGCGTGGAGCGTTATGAATGGATCATTCCCGACGAAGCTTCCTACGCCTGTCAGGTGCGCATTAGCACTGGCAAATTGACCATTGAAAACCAGGGCGTTTTTACCATTATCAAAGACTATGCTCGATTTCCGATTGTCGTGCTGGGGTCTTCCACCGCAGCAGGTACGGGCGTGAGTACGCCCGATAGCAGCTGGGTAAACCGCTGGCGAGCATGGCTGAATGTAGACACGCGCTATGAATTGATTAATTTAGCAAAACCGGGTTATACCACCTACCACATTTTGCCCACAGGCACCGCTATTCCACCACAGTTAAGTGTGTTGATAGATACCAGTAGGAACATTACCCACGCCCTTTCCTTTCGCCCCAAGGTAGTGCTGGTCAATATGCCCTCCAACGATGCGTCTTACCGCATTCCAGCCGCTGATCAACTAGAGAATTTTCAACAAATCATGGATACGGCAACTTTGAGTGGTGCCAGTGCGTGGATTACCACCACACAACCCCGAAAATTTAACGATCTGCTCAAGGTGCAATTGCAGGAAACCATCCGTGATTCGATTGTGTGCATATACAGCAACAAGGCCATCGACTTTTGGGAGGGGTTAGCCAATAGCGATGGAACGATAAAAAAAATCTACGACTCTGGCGATTATACCCACATGAATGACCGGGGGCACGCCTTGTTGTTTAAGCGTATTCTAGCGTCAGGCATTATCAAGCAACAGCGCGTAACAAGCGTTGACGTTTCGTTACTATTGGACACCCTAGAACGAGAGTGGCTGTTTGAATTCCAGCTACCACAGGCGGGCACGGTTGATGTGATCATTGAAAATGACCAGGGGCGTTCGGTGCAGAAAGCATCGTTCATCAATAACTCGGGAAGCAAGCAGTCATTGCGCTTCCCTGCCAGGCCCAAAAGCACCAACTCGCCTTACCTGCTTTGCACTTTCCTCCTGAAAGAAGAAAACGGGAGAATTACCGAAGTCAGGCAGCCCATTGCATTATGGAGGGAGTAGAGGTTTGTTGGTCACTAATGGCAGCTGGCTACGCCTACCGGCTGGCCACCGCGCTATTCGCTGCGCACCTTTTTAGGCTTCAGCCTACGATTGGACACATTGAGATATTTTGACCTCGAGGTATCAACTAATGGAGTTCCTCCAACTTCTGGAATGCCGCCGCGTAGCCAATTTCGAAAACCTCATCAATACGATTGATACTGAAAGTACCTACCTTATTGAGTTGATGGGGAGCGATCAGGATATCACAATGCTCGAACTTGCTTTCAGAAAGGGTAGCCATTCCGATTTTGAACGCGCGCTCTAGTACGGCCATTGAGTTGGTCAGTTCACCAGGTTGAACAACGGGAAGTGGGCTAACGTAAGAACCTATGATTTTGTCACACAGCGGCAAGAGTGGTTCTACCGGAAAATTATTAGTGATAGCCCCATCAGCGTAATAGATACCAGAGATGCGCACCGGAGAAAGCACCATCGGGAAAGCTGCCGATGCCAGTACCTTACGCACTAAGGAGCCCTCTTTAAAAATTACATTCTTTCCCTTCTCAATATCGGTAGTCGAAACAAAGAGGGTCTTGGTCAAGCTCTCAAAACTATCACCGGGCAGATAAGAGGCAAAGAGGCTTTCAAACTTGTCGGTATCCAAAATGCCTGGCTTGCGGTAGGTATAATTCTGCCAGGAAAACATAGAGGTAGATTTAAAAAAATGAAGAATCTCCTGCCAGGAATGTCCGGCAGCATAAAAGGCTCCTACAATTGCTCCAGCACTGGCTCCCGCTATGATTTCGGGATAAATACTGTGCTCTTCTAAAGCCTTGAGCACCCCCAAATGAGCGATCCCTCTTACGCCACCGCCGGAGAGAACAATACCATAGTTTGGTGTTTCCATTTTCATCTATTTACTTTTCTTCCAACACAATGCGAAACTACTTATTCCTTATCAAAATAAATTCACCTCACGAATAAAAACACATAAAAAAGCTTATTCAAAATAACCATAAAGCACTCAATATCATACAATTAAGATTTAAAACGAAATTTAAAACCTTATTTAAGTTAAAAAATGTCCGTGAATTCCGGGTGCTCACCAACTAATTTTGCATAGAACAAAGGTTCATCAGTGAACAGCTGATCCAATTACTTAATCGGAACCACACAGGTGTTCAGCGCCTAAAACCCAGTTCCATATTCTGTTTTTAAAACCTCGTACTATGCGTAAACTACACCTTTTATTTATTGCGTTTTTGCTTCCCTTGTGGATGATGGCGCAAATCACTGTCACCAGTACTGCGGACAGCGGGCCGGGTACGTTGCGGCAAGCGGTGATTGACATTCCTGCCGGCGGCACGATTGACTTCAATGTTGGTGGGCCTATTTTACTCACCTCCGGTCAGATCAACCTCAATAAAGACATGACCTTGGATGCTTCAGGAGCCGGTTTAACCATCGATGCCAGTGGCAACGGTAGTAATCGGATATTTGGCGTTTACTCCAATGCTGTGGTCAATCTGATAAATCTTGAGATGACCAATGCTAATGTTCCCGGTGCTTTTGGTGGAGCTATTGAAGTTTCGGTAGCTACGCTTAATGCTTCCAACTGTACTTTTCGTAATAACACTGGTGCTAATGTTGGTGGTGCAGTGTCCGTTGGTTTTGGTACCGGTAATTTCGTAAACTGTAACTTCATCGATAACACTTCTACTGGTCAGGGTGGTGCGCTAGATTTGAACACCAACAGTACCAATACCGTTACGAATTGTTTGTTTTACAACAACCAATCAAATACTAACGGTGGTGCTATTGCTATTGTATTTAGTGCCGTAGCTACTATCGTTAACAATACGATCAGTGATAACAGTGCAGGTAATGGCGGTGGCGTTTTTCAAGCTGGGAGCGGTGGGGATGTTACCCTTTATAACAATATCATTGCCAACAATACGGGTAGTAGCCCGGATTTTGCTCAGATTGGACCATCTTTTACCGCCAATAATAATCTGATTGGCGATGCTAGTGGTTCGAACATTACCATCGGGTCTAACGGCAACATCACTGGTGACCCTGTCTTTTTCAGCCCTGCTGGTGGCAACTATCGTTTGCAAGACCCATCTCCCGCCATCAATGCTGGTGATGCCAGCCTACTCCCTAGCGACATCCTCGATGTAGATGGTGATGGTGCCGGAGAAACCCTAGATGTAGACCTTGATCTGACCGAGCGGGTAAAAGTATGTTCAGTGGACATGGGTTGCTTTGAGCACGCCCTCGGATCCCTTTACGTCACTAATACAGAAGATAGTGGCCCTGGCTCGCTGCGAGCAGCAATTGATTGCGCTAATACAGAACCATTTATCGACGATATCTTTTTTGATATTGATGGGGGCGGTTCGCATACTATTACGATGGCAGCAAACTTTCCTCAAATCACGGACGAAGGGATCATCTTGTATGGTACGTCTCAACCGAGCTACGCAGGCACACCGCTTATTACCATTGATATGGATGGCAATGAAGGTGTAGTTGTATTTGGTGATGGTGTAGGTATACTTGGTTTGAAAGTAATTAATGCCGTAGGTGCTGGAATCAGCATGACAGCCAATTCAAACTTTAATATTTTTGAATGCATTGTAACGGAATGTGGTTTCACTCAAATTTTCCTAGCGAGTGCCGGATTCAGCACTATTTCGGAATGCTTGTTGAATATTGATGAAAATGGCGTTGCTAGCACTATCGATGCGGAAGCACTTTGGCTACAAGATTCCAGGGATATCAATGTTTTTAACAATACCATGGGAGGACTTAATACAACCAGCGATATCGTCACGATGCTGGATAACACGACCTCCTTCAATATCTTCACCGACAACTTCATCGGCACCAATGCTGCGGGGGATGATTACGGTGGTAACGTTGGGTTTTATGTCCAGGACGCTTCCTCCAATCAGTTCATAAGAAATACGGTAAGCTTTAACCAAACGGGCATTTTCAACCGTTCTGGCGCGCAGAATAACTTCTACTCTGAAACTAATTTCTATTGCAACGAGAATACTGCCTTCAGTATGGAAGGTGGTGGTAATGGCGGCATTCAGCCTCCGGTTATTACGAGTGCTACCCCTGATGTCGTAAGTGGTACTGCGGCCCCTAATGCAGAGGTGCAATTTTACTTTCAAGACAATAATGCATGTCCTGGAAACACCACCTGCCAAGGTTTCTATATTGGATCACTTACCGCTGACGGCAGTGGTAACTTCTCTGGCCCAGCCACACTTGCAGAAGGACAAGTCATTACAGCCACCCAATATGATCCTACCACGCTTAATACCTCGGCACTGGCCGGTTGTGCAATCGTAGCTCCGGATCCCTGTGATCCAGATTTGGACGATCCTACTATCACGCTGCTCGTCACTGATGTGATTATCGAATGTTCCGAAGGTGTACCTCCTATTCTGGTAAACGGTGTAGACATTATTGCTTTTGATGAATGTGACGGTGATATCAGTGCAAACATCCAGTATGTTGGCAGTGATTTTGATACGCAAGACTGTTCTGACGGTACCATCCAAATCATTACCGACACCTACCGCATTACCGATGCTAACGGTAATTTTGACGAAGTAACCTGGACACAAACCCGTATCGATACAGAGCCTCCAGTATGGGATGACCTTTCACTGGAATTGAGCTTAACCGCAGAATGTGGCGATGACATTGATGCCTTACTGGCTGCTAACCTACCCACTGCAACCGACGGTTGTAATCTTACGACCGTAGAAATTATATTCGATGGTGCGCTAGCGACTCCTTTGTGTGGCTTAACCTCAGAAACAACGTACTTCTACCAAGCGGTAGATCAGTGTGGTAATGCTAACCCAGATTTCTTCGCCATTACCGTAACAGAGACCGACAATACGCCACCGACCTTTACCTCAGGACCTAACCAAAACATCACACTGGAGGTAGACCCCGGTACTTGTGAAGCTGCTGTGATTGGGCTATCCGTTACTGCCGACGATGGCTGTGGTTCCATAACCATTACCAATGACTCTCCATTTGCTAACAGCCCTGACGAAGATGCTAGTGGCCTGTACCCTCCTGGGGATTACGTGATCACTTTCACTGCTACAGATGATTGTGGCAACAGTGATTTTTACGTAGTCAACCTGACGGTACTGCAACCTGCCCCTCCTATGTTTGTCGGTGCTCCTACCGGCACCGTCACGGTAGAATGTGGTGACCCTATTCCTTCTTTTGAATTTGGCACTGACATTTTAGTCTTTGACGGAAATGGTTTTGACATCAGTGACGACGTCACTGGAGATATTGTAATCGTGATTGGCGACTGTGCCTTGGGGGAACCGCTAGAAACATTAGAGTACAACTTCTTCGTTCAAGATGCCTGTGGACAAAGTGCTTCGCTCAGCTTTGACATAGAGGTCGTCGATACCCAAGCACCGGAGTGGGATAATCCCAACCTGAGCCTCGTCATCGACGCCGAATGTGGCGATGATGTAGACGCTATCCTGGCAGCCAACTTGCCTACAGCAACTGATGCCTGCGGAACCTCAACTGTTACCTTGGTATTGGCCACGAGTGGAATCACCTGTGGTGGTGGCAATGCCTCTTCTGGCAACTACACCTATGAGGCCGTTGACAACTGTGGCAATGCTAATCCTAACCTGTTTACCATTACGGTTAACCTGAACGACACCCAGGCTCCTTTGCTTTCGGGTGTGCCGGATGATATCACGATTGGTTGTGATGATGCCTACCCAGACGAAGCGACGCTTTTTGCTAACCTCGCTGCGTTTGACGCCTGTGATGGCGACTTGACAGGACTGATTACGATTCTACCTCCAGGATTGGTCACCGGATGTGTGCCTTCACCGACCATTGAGTACACTTACCAGATTAGTGTCGTTGATGCTTGTGGCAACCCAACTAGTGTTGACTTCACCATTACGGTAACCAATGACATCACTGTAGACCTGGGACCAACCCAAAGTGTTTGTGGTACTGCTATCACATTGGACGCTGGTAATCCAGGTCTCACCTACGAATGGTCGACGCTCGAAACAACTCAGACCATCGAAGTAACTACTGCGGGTACTTATTCTGTAACCGTAAGCGGCGGAAACGGATGTTGTGCCATTAGTGAAGTCATCATCACCGGAGGAACAGCCCCCGATGCGATGGCTACTGGCGGCACCCTAAGCTGTGCTACCGGAAATGTGCAACTGATGGGTAGTTCTACTACTCCTGGTGTAAGCTATAGCTGGACGGGACCTAATAGCTTTATGTCCGGTGATCAGAACCCATTTGTAACCATGCCTGGCACCTATACCCTGACGGTAACGTCTCCGGATGGCTGTACTGCTACGGCGGATGCTACGGTAGACCAGGATGCAGATGTACCTAACCTGACGGCGATGGGTACTACGATTGACTGTGGTCCTGGGCCGTTTTTTGTAACCGCAAATTCGACGACCCCAGGCGCAACCTACTTATGGACAGATCCTGATGGGTTTACTACCACCGATCAAAATGCACAGGTATTTACCACTGCAGGAACCTATACCGTCGTGGCTACCGCACCTAACGGCTGCACAGCAACAGCAATGGTCGAGGTAATTCTGGATACGGCACCACCTACCGTAACTGCTACCGGCGGTGCATTGGATTGCGCAAGCAACAATGTACAATTGATGGCCAGTGGTGATCCTACCGGTGGCACTTACAGCTGGACGGGGCCGAATATGTTCATGTCTAGCGAGCAGAACCCTATTGTAAGTATAGCTGGCGATTATATCGTAACCTACACCGGCACCAATGGCTGTACCGCAATGGCAACCGCTACCGTAACTGGTAATACCGACGCCCCTGATGCTATAGCTACGGGTGGCACCTTAAACTGTGCAACTGGCAGCGTACAGTTGATGGGTAGTTCGACGACTCCAGGCGTAAGCTACAGCTGGACGGGGCCGAATACCTTCATGAGTAGTGACCAGAATCCGTTGGCAACAATGGCAGGCACCTATACCCTCACTGTAACTGCGCCTAACGGATGTACAGCTACGGCTGATGCAATCGTGGGTCAGGATGCGAATGTACCAGACCTGACGGCTACGGGCACTGTTCTTGATTGTAGCGCAGGACCATTTTTCGTCATGGCGAACTCAACGACCCCTGATGTAACCTACTTGTGGACTGACCCTGATGGGTTTACTACAACGGATCAAAACGCACAGGTATTTAGTACCCTAGGAACCTATACCGTCGTAGCGACCGCACCTAACGGCTGTACCGCTACCACCACGGTAGAAGTAACCCAGGACATTGCCGAACCCATGATGGTGACCGCTACTGGCGGAACGCTGGACTGTGCAACGGGCACGATCCAATTGATGGGGAACTCCACCAGCGCGGGCGTCACCTACGCCTGGACGGGACCGAATATGTTTATGTCTTCCACGCAAAACCCAACGGTAAATACAGCGGGTACTTATACCTTAACGGTAACCGGTACAAACGGCTGTACTGCTACTGCTGATGCAGTGGTGACAGACAACCCAGGAGCAGCACCAGTAGCTGCATTCAGTGCGACCACCAATGAACTGACGGCCAGCTTTACTGACAACTCTACGGGCACGCCTTTCGCTTGGTCTTGGGACTTTGGGGATGGCATGACATCTACCGATCAAAACCCGGTACACGATTACATTACACCCGGAACCTACACCGTTTGCCTAACAGTAACCAATGACTGCGGCGACAACATCGTTTGTGAACCAGTAACTGTAGATGTAAGCACCACCGGGGCTGTGACCTTTAACATTGGAACAGTAACCGGCCAGCCTGGACAGATTGTAGAGATTCCAGTGAGCGTAGAGAACTTTACGGACATCGTTTCTTTCCAGAAGTCGATCCATGTAGCCGATCCAACGATTGCCCGCTTGGTGGGTGTAAACAACTTCAACCTGTCGGAGCTCGACAACTCGGACTTTAACCTCGCCAGTGACGAGACCATCACTTCAGTGTGGTTTAGCGCCAATGGTGTGAGTGTTGCTGACGGTGAAGTGATTTATACCATCCGTGTAGAACTCCTTTCTACTGTAGATGAATGTACCGCCGTATTTATGGATGACAACCCAACCTTTGTGGAAGTGGGAGCCATCAACGGAGGTATTGTTGGTGCTGTACCTTACGTACTGAACGCTGGCGAAGCCTGTATCCTGGCTAAAGTTGATATCCTTGGTAAAGTTTACCGGGAAACCGGTGCTCCACTGGACGAAGTGATCGTAGATTGTACTGGCCAACCGTCAACCATGACGGATGCAGCCGGCGACTATGAATTCCTCGACCTGACGGCTGGACAACCTTACACGGTAACGCCTATGCGCAATACCAACCACGTAGATGGTGTAACTGCCCTGGATTTGGCTTTGATTCAACGCCACATCCTCAATGTACAGATGCTGGATTCTCCTTACAAGATCATTGCTGCTGATGTAGACGTTTCTGGTCTGGTAAGTGGCATTGACCTCGTAAAAATTCAACAGTTGATCTTGAATATCACGACTGAATTCCCAGACTTCAACTCTTGGCGTTTTGTAGATCAGGAATACACGTTTCTGAACCCTGCTAACCCATTACAGGAAACCTTCCCTGAGGAGATTGACTTTGTGAGCCTAGATCGTGACACCATGGGTAACGATTTCATTGCCATGAAATTGGGTGATGTAAACAATACGGCCATGGGGCTACAAGAGCCAAACGGCGGTATTCTCAACCTGGTAATAACAGAAACAACCGATGTGAATGGTGATGTACTCATCAGTTTCCGTTCGGCGGAACACACGGCAATCTCTGCTTACCAGTTTGACATCTGGTTTGACCAGTACCAAATGCAGTTAGCAGAAGTTATTCCAGGTGCGTTACCTGGCTTGAATGAGACCTTCTTTGGCCGTAATCGCCTCGATGAAGGTTTGATCACTACCCTTTGGTATGATCCTACCGCGCAAGTAGACGGTTGGGAATTAGAGGCCGACGAGGTACTCTTCACCCTGAAGTTTGCGGCATCGAATATCAGCACCAGCATGGAAGAGCGCATTCAGACGAATGTAGCTACGATGCGATCTGCTGGTTACACCAATACTGGTGAAGCGCTGGACATTCAAACAGATTACCGCTTGGAGGTAACTTCGACCAGCAATCCTGTTGAGAAAAATATATCGGTGGAGGCCCTTAAGCCTAATCCATTTGTAGCAGAAGCAACATTGACTTTCTTCCTACCAGAAGCAGCTGATGTTGAAATTCAGTTGATGGATATCAGCGGTAAGCAGATCACTCGTCAGGCAGCATACTACCCTGCCGGGCAGCAGGCCTTGCAACTGGATGGTCGTGATTTGCCAGCAGCAGGCATGTACTATCTGGTCTTCAAAGCCGGAGCGTTTACCACTACGCAGAAGGTGGTTTTGCAAAAATAAAAATTGGATCTTTTGGAGATTCCCGCCGGCTTGTTCCGGCGGGATATCTCTTTTTATACGAAAAGCCATACCGCTTGTGGCTCAATATGAAGGGCTTCCGCCTAATCAGGTTTGCAGAACAAACACCCAAAATTATCCCCAATGAGATTCTACATTTTACTCACCTTACTCTTCTTAAACGCTGTGGCTCTCCAGGCCCAAGCCCCCATCATTACGGCAGGGCAGGAAACAGTACTGGAAGGAGGCACTGTTAGTGTACCCGTATCGGTAGCTAATTTTAATGATGTAGTAAGTATTCAATTCACCCTCCAGTGGGACCCCGCAGTGGTTACTTATCAAAACACGGGAGACTATGGCCTCCCCGGCATGTCGGAGTTCAATTTTGGGGAAACCGATATCGCTAACGGGCGCCTCACCTTTGTGTGGTTCGACGGCCAAGTAAGTGGATTTACCTTACCCGATGACAGCGTTATTTTTTCGGTAACCTTCCTCGCTATTGGCGATCTTGGCGACAGCTCGCCGCTGAGTTTTGTCAACGCTCCTACCCCTATCCAAATCGGGGTGATAAACGGCGTACTCATTGAAGAAATAGACGGCACTTATATTGATGGAGAAGTTCAAATTATTTCAGAAACCTTACAAATAGAAACTTCGACGACATCTAACTCTTGTTTCGGCGAAAGCCAAGGCAGCATAACAACTAACGTTGAAGGCGGGCTTCCTACTTATGTATTCAACTGGACAGGCCCGGATGGGTTTACCAGTAGTGATCCGAATATCGATAATCTTGCAGCAGGAGATTATGCCCTTACTATTACCGACCAAAACGGCACTACTTACGAAGACGACTTTGTGATTACAGAGCCATCCGCTATCCAAGTCGACAATATTCAACTGCAAGAAAGTAACTGTGATACTCCTACCGGTTCCATTATGCTAACTGTAAGCGGGGGGACGCCAGCTTACCTCTATGATTTTGGTGATGGGTTTTCGCCTGACGCAGTAGAAAATCAACTAGCAGCAGGCAATTATTTAGTACAAATACAAGATGATTTAAATTGTATTATTGATACGCTGATCACCATTTCAGAAAGTGGTGCTCCGGAGATTATGCTGGAAGATGATTTTTCTATTTGTCCAGATGACTCCGCAACCCTAACCGCCAGTACCGACGCTACCCTTAGCTACAGCTGGATACTGGATGGGCTACCGATTACACCAACGACTAACGAAATCACTATTACTGAAACGGGAATCTACGCCGTAAGTGCTACAAATGCTGCCGGCTGTACCGCCGTTGATCAAGTAACGGTTAGCGAAAGCATGATACCCGAAGCCGAATTGGGCCAAGACCTTGAACTTTGTGCCAACGATGAAGCTACTTTAACAGCCAGCACAGCGGACAACCTCACCTACAGCTGGACCCTAGATGGGCAACCCTTCCCTCAAACCACCAACGAAATAACGATAAGTTTTACAGGCATTTATGCCGTAACTGTAACCAATGACAGTGGGTGTATTGCTACCGACCAGGTTACCATCACAGAAGTAGCTGCGCCTCTCATCGAATTAGGAAGTGACTTTGGCATCTGTCCAGAGGAAGAAACAACCCTATCCGCAAGTGAAGACCAAAACCTCACCTACAGCTGGACTTTCGAGGGACAACCCTTAACGGAAACCACCAACGAAATAAGCATCAATACGGTAGGAATTTACGCCGTAAGCGCAACCAATGCAGCAGGCTGCACCAGTACTGATCAAATCACCATCAATGCTGATGCAGTGCCAGTACTGGAACTAGGCGAAGATATAGGGATTTGCCCTGATGGGGCAACCACCCTTAGCGCAGGAACCGACCCTACCTTTGTCTACAGCTGGACGCTGGATGGGCAGCCGATTGCGCCAACAACCAATGAGATTACCGTAACTGAAACGGGGCTTTACACCGTAAGTGCGAGCAATGATGCTGGCTGTACCGCTGCGGACGAGGTGATTGTTAGCGATGCGATTCTCCCCTTACTTGACTTGGGGCCAGATACCAGTATTTGCCCTAAAACGACCTTGTTACTCTTGGCCAACGAAGACTTAATGACCTTCAACTGGACTGTTGATGGAGAACCTACCGGTACTGATGCTCCAGAGCTTCTGGTATCAAATGAAGGCCTGGTTGTCCTTGATGCGCTCAGCGAGGATGGTTGTACTTTGAGCGACACCATTGCAATCAGCCTTATTCCTTTTCCTACAACGGTAGGGCCGGATACGACTATTTTTTTCGGGCAACCCCTCACTTTGTTTGCAGAAGGCGGTATTGCCTACAATTGGATGACAAACGTAGAATTATCTTGTACCGACTGCCCTGATCCAGAAGTCACACTGGATGAGACGACCACTTTACTCGTAGACATTACGTCCTCTGAAGGCTGTGTCGTAACCGAAACGCTAACCGTAAACGTAGAAGAAGCACCAGAGGTATTGGTAGACCTTGTCAACTTCCTTTCTCCTAACGGTGATGGAAAAAACGACGTCTTGATTTTCCGTGGGCTAGAGAACTACCGAGGCAATCAGCTCAGCATCTTCAACCGCTGGGGTGACTTGATCTTCAGCAAACCCAATTACCAGATCGACGGCGAATACTGGGATGGCACCTGGAATGGCCAGCCCTTGCCACCGGGCATTTACTACTACGTATTAAATATTGATGTAGCATCAAAGCCGATCAAGAGTGCTTTGACGATTGTGATTGATTAAAAAAGATATTATGAGATATACTACCCTATTCATTTTGTTTTTCCCGCTTTGGTTGGTGGCCCAACAAGTGCCTCACACAACTGCGTTCAGTTCTACCTACGCGAGTTGGAACCCGGCGATGACAGCCCCTTGGAGTTATGTAGAAACCCAGGCGGTTTATCACCAACAATGGTTGGGTTTTGCGGGTGCACCGCAAACGGTTATGGCCGACGTTCAAGTGCCTATCCTGGATTACAACATGAGTGCGGGCTTGCAGGTACAAAACGACCAAGCAGGGCCTTTGCGGCAAACCAGTATTTCGTTGCTGTATGCCTATCAGATAAAACTGGACTACAATCACCGACTAGCTATCGGGGTGATGGCAAACTTGAGTCAATTTGGATTTAACGGTAATGACTTGGCTGCTTACGACCTTGATGATCAACTTTTAGGTACAGGAGAAAGCAAGGTTAACCAAACCAATTTCGGTGTTGGTGTTTACTACACAGGGGCTGATCCTGACGACTATGAAGAATCTTACCTCTTTGCGGGCCTGAGTGCCCAGCAGGTGATGCCGGGATCACTACGCTTTGCGGAATTCAATGAGACAGCTAACTTCAAGCGAGTACTTCATGGCTTTGGCCTGGTAGGTTATCACTTTGATCATCGCAGTGGCTTTGTGGAGCCTAGCCTGCAAGTGCTGTACGCTACCAACAACATTATGCACTTCCAGCTGGGTTTGCAGTACGAGATGTACGATACCTTCTGGACAGGATTGACCTTGGATTCCTCTTTCCGCACCGGGGTGCAAGTGGGCTACATTGTTCCCAATGTCGGTGCAGGCAGCTTACGTATCGGCACGATGGCCAGCTATAGTATCTCCAGCCGAGGGCAAGAGCAAGGAGTGAGTTTGCAGGCCTTGGTGGGATATCGGTATGCGCTTTAGTCGCTACGCTTGGTTTTACCATTGAGTAAAACCAAGCGCTTATTGATCTTACGTTGCTTAGTTGTATTACTAGTATCTTTAGAGCTTGTTTGGAAATTTTCCGAACAAGCTCTAAAATTTAGCCTACGTATGCTTGACATTTTTAAAACCTGGATAATAAACCAGGGCCTCGAATTGTCTACTGCCGATCTTTTATCACGCAGCTTGCTTTTTGTGTTGATTATTATTTTAAGCCTTATTGTTTATTTACTTGCAAAGCGTTTTATCCTAAGAGCACTCGCCGCTATTATTGGCCGAACAGCAACGCAATGGGACGATATGCTTCTGCATAAAAAAGTATTCAATCGTCTCGCTTATCTGGCGCCAGCCATTTTTATTTACTTGTCTATTCCAATTCCTCTGGCGGGTTACGATTCGTTCATTTCTTTGGCTAACGGGCTCATTTTCATCTACATGATTGCGATGGGGATATTAGCTATTGATGCCTTTCTAAATGCTTCCCTGGCTATTTACAGCACTTATGAGGTTTCAAATAGACTTCCTATAAAAAGCTTTGTTCAGGTTTTTAAAATCATCATTTATTTCACCAGTGGCATATTTATCATTTCCATTTTACTGAATAAAACGCCTGTCTATTTATTTAGCAGCTTAGGCGCTCTTACGGCAGTATTGATGTTTGTTTTCAAGGATGCTATTTTGGGGTTTGTAGCGGGAATACAGTTATCGGCGAATCGAATGGTAGCTAAAGGAGACTGGATTGAGATGCCAAAATATGGTGCAAATGGTGATATCGTTGAAATCGCTTTAACGACCGTCAAAGTGCAAAACTGGGACAAAACGATTACGACAATTCCTACCTATGCTTTAATTACCGAGTCTTTTAAAAACTGGCGTGGTATGTCTGAATCAGGTGGTAGACGGATTAAACGTTCTATCAATATCGACATAAACACCATTCGGTTTTGCACAGAAGATATGCTGGAACGGTTTAGTAAAATCCAGTATATCTCCGATTACATTGAGGAAAAAACCGTAGCGCTACAACAAAGCAACAAGCAAGAGCAGGTAGATAACGCCAGCCTTGTGAATGGTAGAAGGATGACCAATATTGGAACATTTCGTGCCTATGTTAAAGCTTACTTAAGCAACCACCCGATGATCAACAAGGATATGACGTTTTTGGTAAGGCAACTTGCTTCAACAGAACATGGCTTGCCCATCGAGATTTACGTATTCAGCAAAGATCAGGAGTGGGCTAATTATGAAAATATCCAGGCTGATATCTTCGACCATATTTTAGCGGTTGTCCCGGAATTTGATTTACGCGTTTTTCAAGATCCGAGCGGCAGGGATTTTAATAAACTGACCAGTTAAAGCACTATTCAAAATTCAAGCGACTATGGTTATTATTAGTAAAATCAAGGTTGTGCTCATTGTACCATTCGAAAAAAGCATCGTATTCTAAATCGTTTTCCTGATAAAAATCTCCAAAAAATGCTATATCTCCAGCCCTGAATAAGAAGTAATTGTATAGTTGAAAATAATCAGCTTCGATTAGTTCGGCGTGATAAGGAAAGAGTACAAAGGGGTATTTCTCCTGGCTGTTCTTCTCTTCGTCCATCCAAGCTTCCAAGAACACGGTACGGGCCTGATGAATTCCCTCAAGGTCAAGGGGGCCGCCGGAATACACGCCGGCTGTCACCGCATATTTCATAGCAAATTCTCCTTCAAAGGGCAGCAAAGCGAAATTGTTTGCTTGAAGTGTTTCCAAATTCAATCGATCGACCGAGATAGTAAACCCAGATTCAGTAAGATCGAAACTACCAGAAGTATCACTTTCTACAACATAGACCTCATTGTAGAGCTCAAAAAGTAAGCCGCTAATTTCATCTACCCTTTCGGTGCCGAACTCTAAATTGAGGAAGATTTCTCCATAAAGGAGCGCCCACACTTTTTCGGAAGTACTTGCAAAAAACTTGGTCGCCCAATAGTAATTCGAAGGGTGAGTGGGATCAACCTGAATACCTTTTTCCCAATAATAACGCGCGAGGTTGTAGTCCTCTTCAGACATGGCCACTACCCCTGATTCTAAATACAGCGGACCCGAGTTGGGAAATTTTTCTATCCCTTCTTCATATATCTTCTTGGCTTTCTTTCGCTTACCGAGTACATCATAAGTATTGCCCAACATTTGATAATAAAGCGGTTGGCTATCAGTTCCTTTTAGCAGGGACCTAAAAACAGGGAGTGCCGCTCCATAATCCCCGCCTTTGTAATGCGCCAAGCCTATTTCATAATCGTAAGTAGACTTGCCCGGGAAGATTACTTTAGCTTGTTCGAGGTAATCAATAGCGGCAGCGATTTCCCCTTCATCCATAAGGTTCATGCCAATGAGAGCGAGCGAATCTGCTTTCATTTCAGCGCCACTTTGAGCATTCATTGCAAAGGAAAAGAGTAATAAAAACACGAGAGAGAACGTACGATTCAGCATAATGAGAGCTTTTAAATAATTCAATATCAAGTAAAAAAAGTATTTGTGGGAGTTTGATTTCCCCATAAGTAAGGTTCCCAAGGCAATCTACGCACCTTGTACCTTATGTAAAATGACATTAATCGCCCCCTTCTCCCCTATTTTCATGCGCTTTAATAATCATCTCTATCGCATTCTCATTTTGTGGGTCGAGGCTTAGCGACCGTGCATAATTCATAATTGAGTTATCCCAATCCTTGTCTTCAAAATAGGCTTCACCCAAGCTATCATACAAGTCGGCATTGTTTGGCATCAGTTCCGTTCCATATTGAAAAATCTTGATAGCAGCCATCGGATTCTTGATTTCTTGTAACCATTCATAACCGATTATATTGATAACATAATTAAAGTCCATCTCTATAAACTCGGCTTCCGACAATTCCTGTTCGCCTACGGCCTCCTCTAGGATGCGTGTTGGGTGTACTTCGTCGTTGTACTTATGGTAATATTGCCGCCCAATGGATGCCTCTGGAAACAAATCAGCAATCATTACGCTACGTTCACCTTGTGCTAGCTCTTTCTTTAAGTCGAGCTCAATAAACTGGGTATAATCATGAAATAGATAGACCCTAATCACCAAGGCATTCAAGTCATAAATAGTTGAATACTGCGTAGAAGATAACCCAACGTTGGATAGCTCCTCCATGACACGGCTACCGTAATCCAAAGACGGCTCGCTTTCCGTAGTTTTAACGAACTGTAGCCCTTTTTGAAAGTTGGCTATTTCTACCTCTTCTTCGGAGACTACTTGTGAATAATAGAAATTCGAGAACAATTTCTCTACTTCTTCACTTATGATCAACTCATCTCCTTCTACGATTAGATAAGTTCCTGATTTATCGACAAATACAACTTGGCTACTTGTCAGAGAACTGAGGTCTATTGTCTCCAAATAAGCCTTCACCTCCTCGACCATTGCCATTGTTTGCATAATGTTTTTGATCGCATCCCCTATCGGAACAGCCAATTTACCTTCGGTATTTTCTATCGCCAGGTAAGGGTTGGCAAAGCCGTCAAAGACCAAGCCTGCTTCATTTATAGCTCCTTGGGCAAAACTATTGAGCAGTCCCATATACATGACACCGTACTTGTTTTCCTCTCCAACTTCGAACCAAAATTGACTATTGGGGCTCAACCAATCTTCGTTGTTTCCTACAATCGTTTTGCCACCTTGCGTAAGTTTATACATACTACAAGCATGGCTTACCATGGAGCTAGCGAATAAAGCCACGGTTAGGGCTGTTATAAGTTTAATTTTCATTGGCTAATTTTAGCGTTTGACCCCGAAGCTACGAAAAACTATGCTTTTTGAATCTGCAAAGGGTGGTCATTTTCTATTTAGCACATTCCTTAATCAGGTCAGAGATACTCCTCATAACGGTTCATCAATAGGGCAAACACGGGATAAGAGCTAACTTAACTCCAGACTTACAGCCCGTAGTTATCAATATGTGATCTGTTTTACTTTTTTTGAAGTATACCCAATCAATACAAATGCCCCCTCTACATTTTCTCGCCCTTAATCAACAAGGTAGACCTTATGGATTCATTTTTCAAGTGAATAAAACCCAGCCTACGGTCATCTTTCATAAAGTTGGCTAAATCCATTTCTGAATCAAAGGAGATGAAATGGATTTCATAAGGTAATTCCTTTTGTTCAGCAATGAAAGCTTCTTTAGTCGGCCTTAGTCGGTAAATTATTCGCCCATTGTACTTTTCCATTAACGGAATCGCATGGTCTTCAAACTCCAGGAAGATTTCTTCTTTTCCTTCTTTGATGAATATCAGTTGTGTAATGTAAATCATAGAAACAGGAATTGGTAAAAGACTACACTTTATCGCTCCTCTGACATTTGCATCTCGCTATTCCTCCCTTACATCAAGACCCTGCCGGAAGTTCAAGGTGAGGATATTCGCTTGATCTATTCTGGAAAGAATTGATTTTTGGATTTTGGATTATTCCATCTTGGATCTCAATAGCTCGCCGGATGGTTTCACTTCCTTGCCATTTTCCCGGACCTCCCATTATGATGGGCAAGTAAGGTGTCAGGCTATTAGATATTTCCCAAGTGGCAGCGTTCCACAGGTAGGAAGGCGTGTGGTCTACTGCATAATAAAACACTTTACCGACCTTAAACATCGGCACCTCAAAATCGGTGGGTTTAGCAAATGAAAAGCCCATTCCTTCATCGCAACTGATATCCACAATTACACAACCTGGCTTCAGGCGATCATTTTGATCTTCTGGCACTAGCATCACGGGGTTATCGGTATCCTGTAGCATACCATTGACGATAATATCTGCATCGACCAATTCTTCCACAAAGGGGCGGGATTCATGTTCTGGATGTAGCGTCATCAGATTACCCTCCTCATCCTGGTCAAATTGAAGGTAATTGACCCCGGCCATTTGGTCGGCTACCAAGAAATAATGCCGTTGGGTAAACACCGTAATCTCTTGAATCCCTCGAGCCTGTAATGCGCGTATCGCCCCTCTACTCACTGAACCGAAACTAATCACTACGGCTTTTCTATTCGGGCCATAGTTTCCATCGATTCCCATCAGGTTCATCGCATGGTGTACACCGGCATATCCTGCAATTTCATTGTTGTTTTGAAAGATGTGCATTTGCCAATCTCCATGGGCCGACCAGCGGTGCATCGCCTCCCAGGCAATCAGGGTCAGCTTTCGGTCAATAGCTGTTTGTGTAATTCCTCTTTGCTGTACACAGTGTGGCCACCCCCAATGGATGGTGCCATCTTTCATATCATCAAAATCGCCCTGTACCGGCTTAGCCAACAAAGCGACATCACAACGCTGAAAGAGCTCAGACCTCGTAAGCACACCACCACTCATCTTGGCGAGTTCGGCGTCACTCATCCCGAATGGCAAGCCATATCCTTCTTCAAAAAGCAGGTGATTTCTGATCTCTTCATCGATCCAGCTCAATTGATCAGGATGGATGGGCACGCGTTTTTCTTGTTTTTTTCTAGAAGTTCCGAAAACACCGACAGTAAGTAAACTCATTAATTTTTCATTTTTGGATTAGCGTATGTTTAGCAAACGTTTACCCAATTAGCAAGTGGCTTAAGATAAGAAAAAGCGCTTGTTCGCAAAATTTGCAAACAAGCGCTTTGTGCTTCCTGATTTTCAATAAGGAATTGATGCTAAAATATGTTCAATCGCCTTTAATCGGGCACTGGGTTTTTTATTCGCATCAATGATTTTCCAAGGGGCGTGTTCCGTATTGGTTACCTCAAACATTTTCTCTTTGTAGAGGGTATATTCATTCCACAATGCTTGGGCTTTTTCATCAACAGAAGACATCTTCCACCGCTTCAAGGGACTATTCTTGATATCTCTAAAGCGTTTTGCTTGTTCCTTCTTTGATATTGAAAAGTAAAACTTAATCAGGTAGGTGTCAGACTGAATGAGCATTTCCTCGAAGCTGTTGACCTGAGACATGAAAACTTCATATTCTCTGTCTGTACAAAAGTTATTGACAGGCTCCACCACTGCTCGATTATACCAGCTCCTATCAAAGAAAACTATTTCTCCTGGTTTTGGCAACTGATTGATGTACCGTTGAAAAAACCACTGATTTCTTTCGTCGCTGGTAGGAATATTTAAAGCAACGATTTTAAAATGCCTGGGGTTGATATATTCCGTAATCCGCCTTATAGCCCCGCCCTTTCCTGCAGCGTCTCTTCCTTCAAAAAGGATGACAACTTTCTTATTTCCCTTTATTACCCAATTCTGAAGCTTTATCAATTCCTCTTGATTCTTCTTCAAGTCATGGATGTATTTCACCTCTTCCAAAACTTTAGGGATACTCACTTTTTTATTTTTAAAAAGCGTGTGCAGACCTACTTTAGAATTAAGGAGCGTAAGTTCTTCTTTTGTTAAATTCATCTTGCTTCTTTTAATTCTCTGGTGTGTCTTTTGTATTTAGAGTTCATCGTGAAACACAAAAAACGTCAGAGTAGGTTTCTTTTTAAATGTCGATTTGAATAGCACTTCTATGATACCTCATGATCACATTGGGGTCAGGTAAAAGCGGTATTTTAGACTCCCCTTTTCCTTCATAATCAAACTGCGACAATACATACCTCATACTTTCCAGCCTTGCTTGCTTTTTGTCATTCGTTTTCACGATGATCCATGGGCTAAAATTAGTATGTGTTTTACTAAACATCTGTTCTTTGTAGTGCGTGTATTTGTCCCAAAGCTCTTGCCCTTTCACATCTACCGGGCTAAATTTCCATTGCTTCAGGGGATTGCTCAATCGAGCATCGAATCTCTTTTTTTGTTCATCCTTAGAAATAGAGAACCAGAATTTGATGATTTTCAAATTATCTTCATAAAGCAAATGCTCAAACTCAGGCACTTGCATAATAAATTGTTCATACTGCTCGGGGGTACAGAAATCCATAACCGGCTCCACAACGGCTCGGTTGTACCAGCTTCTATCGAAAAACACAATCTCGCCGGGGTTAGGCAATACTTTTATATACCGTCGGAAGTACCATTGCCCTCTTTCAACCTCCGTTGGCTTCGTCAATGCCACCACTCTTGATGTTCTGGGGTTCAAGTGTTCCTTAAATCGTTTTATGGAGCCTCCTTTCCCCGCAGCATCTCTACCTTCAAATATTACCGCAACCCTCATTCCCTTCTGAGCTATCCATTTCTGAAGGTTGACAAACTCCGCTTGTAGCATCACAAGCTCTGCTTCATATTGTAACTTATTCAGTGTCTTAGCAATTGAGATATCGTTCTTTTCTGCTATCGCAATTAAGTCATCCCTCGTTTTTACTTTTTTCAAATGCTCTGCAGTAAAATCCATTGTATAAAGTCGGTTTTATTAAAAAATATCCTCCACCTGTTTATTGCCAGCCTCTCACTGACGACACAGACCCCACGAGGGAAGACTTGTTAAGCGCACAAAAGCCCATTTCTATTGGTTTCCGTAATGGTTCTTGACGTATACAAAGCAAATAAAAGCTAGAGGTATACCTGGTGATAATTGTCATCGAGGTGGGTGACTATCGTCAACTCAACATAGGTGACGACGCCGATAGTGGTAAGTGCTTGTTTGCTTTATTTCTCCGGGATAGAAACGTTCTGCAGCAACAGCAATCCATCAAAGTATTTAGACAGATTCACAGAATTGGAGTTACTCAGAAAGAACGTACCTCGTAAGTGCTACGGTTTCCTCCATTTTGATTTCCTCTACCGTCTGTGCATTTACAGGTATTTTCTTTGGTTGCTATTCCGCTAAAAAAGCTGCTGCGATGGTACCAATTACGGCTTTGCGGTATGAGTAAGCTTATTAAAAAGCATGGTAAATTGCCTGATTCTCTGACATTTTTTGTGTTTATTGGATAGAATACATTGTTTCCTTAAAAAAACAAAGCCCAGTGATCGCATTTCTACGTAGATTCTTCAAAAAAATAAAGGTGAAAATTATGGCAATCTACAAAACACCAGGTGTTTATGTAGAAGAAACTTCAAACGCTCCTCTTTCCGTTGCAGAAGTCGCTACTGCCATTCCTGCATTTATTGGATTTACACAAATAGTTCCCAAAACAGGCCCTAAAGTACCCGTGAGAATTACTTCGATGCTGGAATATGAGGGGTTGTTTGGCAAGGCCAAACCCTATGCATACGACGTAAAAATAGTTCGTGACACAAACACGGCCAAACCCAGTATAACCTCTATTGGCAAGGATGCCGCAGCCGAAAAAACCATTATTTACTACGCTTTGCAGCTCTATTTTACAAATGATGGAGGGCCTTGTTATATCGTCCCCTTAAGCGATGGCGACACCCACGAGGAGGGCTTGGAAGCTGTAGCCAGCGTAGACGAAGTCACGTTATTGGTTTGCCCGGATGCCGCAACAATTCATGCATCTTCGCCCCAAGGGGGAGCGAGTAATCCGTATTATGCTATTTGCCAAAAAGCACTACAGCAATGTGCTGACTCAAAGGATAGGTTTGCGATATTAGACGTCCTGGATACTGACTTAGAAGCCGCTGAGTTTCGAAATGAAATTGGGAACGAAAATTTAAAATGCGGAGCAGCCTACCTCCCCTATTTGAAGACCAATTTGTCCTATGGATACGATGAACCCCAGGTAGAGGTAACCATAGATCAAACTAAAACCCAAACGCTTGCTGAGCTGAGTAAAGACCAACCAAAAATCTACCGTTTTGTAAAAACAGCCTTAAATAATGCCCCCAAAGTCGTCTTACCGCCAAGTGCGGCTATAGCAGGTGTTTATGCCCGCGTTGACCAGAATCGTGGCGTTTGGAAAGCCCCAGCAAATGTGAGTGTAATAGGCATCGAAGGCCCAACAAGAAAGATAACGGACAGGGAACAAGCGTCATTGAATATCGACGCTACCGCCGGGAAGTCGATCAATACCATTCGCGCCTTTACCGGAAAAGGAACGCTGGTGTGGGGCGCCCGCACCTTAGCTGGTAACGACAACGAATGGCGCTACGTGCCCGTCAGGCGACTCTTTATCACGGTCGAGGAGTCTATACAAAAATCAACCTCCTTCGCCGTATTTGAACCGAATGATCACCCTACCTGGAAAAAGGTAGAAAACATGGTTGACAGTTATCTATATGGCCTCTGGCAACAGGGAGCTTTAGCTGGGTCCACGCCCAAGCAAGCCTACTTCATTAAGGTAGGCCTGAACCAAACAATGACCGCCCAGGATATTCTAGACGGTAGAATGATCATAGAAATCGGCATGGCTGTGGTTCGCCCTGCGGAGTTTATGATTTTGCGGATTGTTCATAACAATGGAGGAGCCATAGAAAGCTAGAGCTCTACTTTTCTGGGGTAGAAACGTTCTGCAACAATAGCAATCCATCAAAATGTTTAGACAGGTTCACCGAATTAGAATTACTCAGATCAACAAACGTATCTTTATACATTAACAAATCAGGGTCGTTATGCTCCAACTCTAGTCCTGAGTCAATATCTATCATTGCTTTCGCTCCTTCATTTCTCACCATATAGACAAACGCTCTAGTTTAGATAACTTGAAATCACTCAATTACTATTCTTTTATTAAGCCCCACTTCAATGATTTTACGCAAAGTTTTATAGCCTATATCTGATCTACTGTTTTCAATCTTACTAATATAGGATTTCGATGTACCTACCTTCTGAGCAAGTTCCTCTTGGGTTATACCTGCTGATATTCTTGCTTTTTTCAATGCTCGCCCTAGCTGGTACGCACTATCTCTTTCTTTATCTATTTTACTGTTTTCGTATAATACGACCGGATCCAAATCCAGCTCCACTTCAAATTCCATACCATTTGAGAGGCGAGTTACTTTTTTTATATCAGGCCAAGTAAGCGTAGCGTTTTTAATAATTACATTTTTCACTTTATCCTCATCATAAAGGTTTCTCAAAATGCTATCCGACTTTAGTTCTTTACTATTTAAAAATTTTAAAATATCTATGACTCTATACTCACCATTACTGAATACGCAGTATATTTCAAAGCCTTTAACTTCGTTAATTTTCAGAAGGTGAATTACATTTTTCATAAATATCCTGTTGTATTTTAATCATTTAGACCATTCCATATTTCCATCAAAACTTCCTTATTCTCGCTTGCCCAATCCAAAATTTCTTTTTTCTTATTTTTTGGCAGCGTACCTTCTAGAATTTCTGAGGTCTCAATCTTTATGATAGCCTTATATTCCGCAATAGAAGTATGAAAATGTGGTGGTGCATGATCTTGGAAAAACAATTGAATTTTAACTCCATTAATGGTAAAAAATGCCGGTATGTAGTTATCTAATTAGATAACTACATACCGTAAGTATAGTTCATATACAAGTCAATCTCCAGTCTATTGGATATTTTCCTAGAAAGAACGAGGTCACATCCCACTCACAAAATCTAAAAAGACCTTTTTATGAAGTTCAAGGTCCAGATTAGGCGAAAGGGCTACACGGGCGATATAATCCTTATCGCCTTCTTTGGTGGTCCCTTGGGTAGAGGTGGCAGGTATGGTCCAGTAACAGCCTTTTAGCTGGCCATAGCTTACACAGTACTTGCTTTCGTGAGGAATTTCGTTAATCATCAAATTGATTAACTTTAGATTCAGCGCTCTTTTGTAGGCTTCTTTTTCTTCCTCGGTATTCCCTTTTGTGGGCAGGTCTAAGGAAAAAACGGATGGCGTAAATCCTTCTTTTGCCAATTCTTCTGAAACAAAATTGATCTTCGCTGCTGGTAAGGCTTCCTTGATGAAATTTACAAAGGCGCGCGTATTTTCATAAGCTGCTTGTATCCTTTGATTCATGGAAGGCAACTGCTGCGCTAGTATTTCAACCTGAAGGTCCGTAGCTTCATTATCGCAAAGCTTTAAATGCTGATCTATCTTTTCCATCAGGGCTTCGCCCTTTGTATTTGCGACACAGTAGCCAGCGGTACACTTGCCGCCACTTGGGAATTTCGATCCACTAACGTAGGAAATTGTCCTGATCGTTGAGAATACTCCATCTTCCCCTAAGAATTGGACATTAGGGCAAAACGTTTGGTCTAAAATAAACACTGGGTCGATAGCAGCCTCACCGCTTTGGGTTTTACGAGGAGCACTCAAAACATCCCTTAACTTTATAAGATCCGGAACTTCAACCCTGGGGTTTGTAGGGATTTCTGCGATGATGTAAGGGACCGCATTCTCATGAGCAACTTGGTTTAAAACGATGTCGATGCTTTGCACCATATCATGATCCCCATCAACGGGTAAGTCCAAGACCTCCACATTGTCAACACAAGCAGCCACTCGCCTTGCCTGATCATTGGTACCACCATAACAGTTGGGAGGAACAATAATCTTGATCGCCTTCCCCTGGTACTTTTCCAGAGCATCGTGCACCAAGCCCATCATGATCGCATACTGGATAGATAGTCCACTAGACCCTACAAGTGGCTTTGTATTGATACCCGTAATCTCTTTAATGGAATCTAAGACACGTGCTTTGTTCTTCTGGACATTGTTTTGCTTCTCTTCAGCAGCAGGCTCCTCTATCAGCGCCTTTAAAGCCGCAAGACAATTGGCTGGTGTCATGGCAATCGTCTCTCTTCTTCTAACATGTTGAATTTCGGAGATATAACCTTCATTTTGCTCTCCTTTCACGATTAATACACTACCAAGTTGAGGGTGTATATTGACAAAAAAGTCAACATTCAGGGAGCTGTCAATCGTACAAATTTCTTCTTGTTGAGAAACGAAGATAGTGCTGCCATCAAATGCGGTAATCTCCGCTACGTCCTCTACCCTCTTCAATTCAAAATTATAACCGTAAACACGCTGCAGCAGGTCTACATCAAAAGAGGCAGGTAATTCATCGGTATAAATGATTTGAGTGTTCCTATTATCCAACAGATTCTTTCTTAGAATTGCCATAATAGGAACCGTCTTTGACGAAAAACTTATTACACTTTCTGCATTAAGGTTGTTCATCCTGGCAATTGCCCACTCGAGAACAGAAGACAGCGGATGACCTAACCGAATATAGTCGAAAGCAGTAGGTAATTCGCGGAGTGCCGAAGTTTCAGCATTATTGTCCTTAAACAAGATTTCAAACTGTTCCAGGAATTGAACCTTGGCCAATTTTTCATTAAAAATATCTAATCGATGGGTCGTTAGCTCCAACCAGTCTATTGGCATATTAGCTAATACCTCTTTAATATAATTCAGCATCTTATTGGTTTCGATCATTTCGTCCATACACAGGCCGAAAGTACACATTAGTTAGGCTTATTATAATGCCTTGAGGAGGCATTTTGTTTACTTGTGTTTAAGTTGCCAATAATTGACAATTATCCACTCTTTGCTAAATTAAATTTCACAACGGCTGCATTGTTCTCTATCTTTAATCGAGAGACCTTTGCAAAGGAATCATTGCTAATAGGGTAAGGCGAATCCGGAACTCCTAGAATGTTACTACTACAGCTAAATAGCCCGCTAAACAAAAGGGATGCGGTTTAGCGCCATACACGTTCCGGACAGGCATTTATTCCATTTCGGCCAGTATACCAATCATTGTTTCATTAAACTTCTTCGGTTCCTCTTCTAATGGTCCGTGACCTGAATTCTCAAACCAGTACAACTTCTTCTTCGGGGATTTTAACTTATTCAACCACTCTTCTGCTAATTTTGATGGTATATTCCAATCATGTCTTCCTTGCAATAAAAAGATTGGCGTTTCTATTTCTTCAATACGCTCTACATCTGTACCAAACATATCCTCCTGCATTTTTTTAGCGGAATGCTCCCATACTTTAAACCAGTCATAATCCTTGTAATCCTCGTAATAGGACATCGCCTTTTCTGTTTCCTCTTCAGAGGCTTTGTTAAACGTTGTACCATTGTATTTATTCAACAGCACCCATTGCTGAAAGAATCTATCTAAATCACCTTCATAATAGGCTAAGTTTCTTAGGCTGTCTAAACGTTCTAAGGCCTCATCGTCATTGGCTTTTATTGCCTGTTCAGTTAGCCAGCCTTGAGTAATTTGTATGCCCTTATTCATGTTTACTATTTGGGCTATCCCGATGTACGCACTATAGTCTTCTGGATAATCTTTCACCAAATTTATACCGACCAAACTCCCCCAGGAATAGCCTGCCAAAAACACTTTTTCCTGATCATATTCTGCTTTCAACCAGGTGGTTAATTGATGCCCATCCTTTATTATCTGTTCTAGGGTTAAGTTCTCTGGCGTTGGATTTTTTCCATAGCTGTTTCCAGCCCCTCTCTGTTCCCATATTACTAAAGTGTATTCCTCTGCAATTTGAGAATTATAATACCTCAATTGAGGCGTTTGAGGCCACCCTGGTCCTCCATGTATAAATAATAATATTGGATTCTTATTTGATGATCCTATTATCTCTACATATTGCAACGCTCCTCCTAAATCCAGAAACAGCTTTTCGTTTACAGGTTCTTCCGATGAGATCGATTTACTGCTATTGGTTTCAAGCTTACACGAAACCAGTAACAGCAGGGTCAATATCAATGCTATATGTTTCATATTTTCTTTTGATTGAAGATAACTCAAGCTAGTGCGCCGGAACGAGGAATGAGCATGATCGTACCTGCAAAGTTCTGAGTCATTAAGCGAATGCTCACCCAATATAAAACTTCTGACGGTTTCCGAGGGTGGTCAATTTTTCCATTACCCCTGCAAAAGCCCCCGCAACCCCAGCACCGGCCCTACCGCCAACGCTAAAAACAAATATGCCGGGGCCACCTCCAATTGTAAATAATTGAGCAACTGGATGCTTAAGATGGTAATCGAAAAACCAAGGCAGTTAACAATCGTCAGAGCGGTCCCCTTTTTCTCAGCAGGAGCATTTTGCGCTACCAACGTAGAAAAAAGCGGTGAATCAGCCACTACAACCATTCCCCAAAAGACGAGAAACAAAGCAAATACAACGGCAGGCGCGTACAGGAAAAACAGCGGCGAAAGCAAGCAACACACCCCAGACAGCGCCAAGGCCATCGCCGCTATCTTGCGGGCACCAAAGCGCAACGACAAATAACCACCCAATACGCACGCCATCCCGCCAACACCAATAACCACAAAGGACAAAACAGGGATACTAAAACCAACCGCTGGGTGTAGCTGAATATAGGCTAGCAATGCCACAGGCACAAAAGCCCAAAAAGCATACAGCTCCCACATGTGACCAAAGTAACCAAAGGCCGCCGCCCGAAAGGAACGGTCTTTGAACACGCTAAAGAAGGCGCCAACGTCCAGCCCTTGCCCTGCTCGGCGGTGAGGACCATCCGGCACCAATACCAACATCAAAGTACCGCCCAGCAGCGCTAACCCCGAGGTGATCAATAATACATATCGCCAAGGCCAGTCGCCGCTGAAGGCCTGCAACAGGTGCGGGAATGCCGTACCCAGCACCAACGCCCCCACCAAATAGCCCAGCGACTTGCCCAAGCCCTGCGCGTAATAATCGGCAGCAATCTTCATGCCTACAGGGTAAATACCAGCCAGGCTGCACCCCATCAAAAAACGTAGCAACAGCAAGGTAAACGGCGTATTGTACGCGCCAATAGAGACAACATTGAACAGCGCGCCCAGCACTGCACACGCAAAAAACACCTTCGCTGGTGAAAACCGATCCGCAATCGTTAGTAAAGCAAACAACAGCGTGCCCGCAATAAAACCAAATTGTACCGCCGATGTGAGGTTCCCCAACGCACTCACCGGCAAGGAAAAGTCTACCACCAAATCAGCCATCACCGCATTACCGGCAAACCACAAGGATGTACAACAAAATTGAGCAATAACGATGACGGGCAGGATATGACGCGGTATTTTCATGCCCGCAAAATAGACGATTTTCAGGGTTTACAAGGTGTAAAAGTGTAAAAGTGTAAGGGTTCGTCGGGATACCGTCCTCGGCTTCAGCCCTAAGGTTCGGGCACATTTTCGTGTATGATTTTGACCTCTCCGAGGTGTTTCTTTTGATCCCCGCTCTTGATTTGATTAGATGTCTAACCGCCCAGACGTTGATTGAAAGCGCTTATGTGTTCTTTTATGACCTTACATGTTCAAAAAAAAACCGGAAGCAGCTAAAAGCTATCCTCCGGTTCCTATAGTTCCGACTTTGTTTGTTATGTTCACCTGGTGGTGGCAGCGAGTCTATTCCGCTACGCGTGGTCGATTGAGGTCAACATTTACACACTTACACCTAGGCTGTCCAACCTGGCTGATAATTCAGGTTACGCGTGGCTTTAGCCCGCAAGGAGTTCTCTCCGTTCTAGGGGTGCGGGCTGAAGCCCGCGCAACCTGGCTGAGGGCAACTCTACCTGGCAATTTAGCCTGTCAAGAAAGCGCTAAAATCCGTCGCATCAGAAAAGCACCAGATTGGACACCCTACACTTACACCCATCCAACCCTTACACCTTTAACTCCGACTTTGTTTGTTATTACTAGATGAACACCACATGGGTACCCTCCCCTTCCGCGCGACCATAGAAATCACCTACCGTCAGTACGCCATCCAGGTCATCAATGAGGTCTTTCTCTTCGAGGTCAAACATATCCATGGCCAGCTTACAGGCCCATATTTTGGTACCAGATGCCGTGAGGATTTCCAGAAACTCATCAATGGGGGGAATATCCAAATCCTCAATCTTTTTCTTCATCATCTTGGTCGCCATAGCTTCCATGCCTGGCAAACCGCCTAGCATACTCGGGATGTGCATGGCCGGGTTGCCTACCGTAGCTACGTGCAGGTGTTCTAGCCTAGACTTCTGGATAGCTTCCAGGCCGAAGAACGTGAAGAAAATCTCAGATTCAATCCCTTCCATCCGGGCACCATTAGCCAGAATAAAGCAGGCATATACATTGTCTAAAGTCGCTTTAGACAATATGAGCATCATTTTCTTTACTTTATTATTCTTTTCCATTATTGCTTATTTAGTTTAGCGTACTTTTCTCCTCGCAAGAAATCTCCAAAGGAGGAAAGATTAAATACAACTGACAGGCTTGGGTATCCCAGCTATTCTACTCGCCTTTTTGAGGGGGCCATTAGGAAACAGCTGATAAAACTCCTTGATGTTGGTCACGCCGCTCTTGCCTATCTTACGGATCGTCAACGGTACTTCCGCGCGGTATTGATCCTGAAGGAAACTGATCACTTCCCAGTGCTTGGGGGTCATCTCCACTTCTTCTTCTTTTGCAATTTCTTCACCTACCTGCTGTGTCCATTCTTCCAGGTTGGTCATGTAGCCTTCGTCGTTACAAGCTACATTGGTTCCTGCATATGCTCTTGTTGCCATGATATTATTAGTTGTTAGTTGATTGATTGATTGATTGTTGTTGGTTGATTGCTTTGTCGTAGCAGTACTGCTATTATCCTACCTCAGCAGGCGCAGGTTCTATGTCTTTACCGGCAGTCATCATCGCAGAAGACACGAAGGGGATCGGTTTTCCGGTGATCAGCATATTCCAGTAAATCCAGCGAAAAGCCAGCTTACCCCAGTGGTTTACCCGGCTCTCTTTGAGCAACCGTAGTGGGCCTACTCCTGGTATTGGGAAGGTACCCGTTACGGGTTCTTGATCGTAGTTAAAGTCAATGAGTAGCGCTTTGCCATTTCCTGTTTCTACAAAACAGTTGGCGTGGCCATCAAAGCTTCCGTTCATTTCTTTACCTGCGATGTAGGCAAGGATGTTTTCTGTCAGTACCTCTGCTTCAAAGTGAGCTACAGAACCCGCTTTAGAAGCTGGAACATTGGTAGCATCGCCGATCACAAAGATGTTGTCTTTGACCAGGCTTTGCAGCGTGGCCTTATTCGTCGGCACAAAGTTCAGATCATCCCCCATACCAGAACGTTCGATCATGGGGTCTCCCATGTTGGTAGGCACCGTCACCAGCAGATCATAATCTACTACTTGACCGCCGTAGTCGTATACTTTCCTCGCTTCGCCGTCGACTCGTTCTACATTAAAATTGGGGACAATGCGGATGTTTTTCTGCTCCAGCAAGTAGTTGAGTTCCTTGGTGGCTCGCGGCTTGGTAAAGGCACCATCCATCGGTGTCACGAAGGTGAGGTCTACCTTGTCCCTCATCCCTTTATTCTTGAAGAAAGAATCGGCGAGGAAGGCAAACTCCAAGGGAGCTACCGGACATTTGATCGGCATTTCACAGATATGAACGACCATTTTACCGCCCTCCCAATTCATCAGCTTCTTGCGCAAATTGCTCGCACCATCGAAGGTGTAGAAATCAAAGATGCTCTCCTGCCAGTGCTCACCCAGCATTCCCTCTATCTCGTCAGGAGCAATATCGGTACCTGTAGCAACGATGAGCAAATCATAACTCAGCGCTTCACCATTAGCCAGATACACCTGGTCTTCGTCTTTAGCGATCCGGTCAATAGGCTCACGCACCAGTTTCACTCCTTTAGGAATAAACTGATCAATAGACTTAACAATCTGTTCTGGTTTATAGATATCGAAAGGAACAAACAAGTACCCAGGTTGGTAATAATGCGTTTTTTCTTTATCGACAATCGTGATTTGCCATTCGTTGGCAGGCAACTTCTTGACGAGGTGGTTGGCCATCATCGTTCCCGCTGTACCCGCACCTAAGATTAAGAGATTTTTCATTTTGCTGGTTATCTAATTCATTACAAAATTACCCGACTATACCAGCGAGGTCATTGATTTTCATCAACGAAACATGTGATTTTCATCATATTTCATTTGTAGCGGCAACGGGGAGCACCTAAAGTAGCTTTCAGGTGCTTTGGGGCCATGCCATCTCCCGTCCCGACTAGAAAAGTCGGGACGGGATCGGCACCGGGCTCTTCGCTCTCATGCAGTGCTGCGCATTGCATACCGCTGCGATCCCTTGTCCTTAGTTTCCGATGGAAGATCGGAACGCCTCGCGCTTCAGCCGTTGGCTTGCGCGCTATTTTGCACCAATCGTACCAGTGCGATCTACGATTGGGACACATCTCAACCAAATCAGGAGTGGGAATCAAACGAAATACCTCGGAAAGGTCAAAACACATAAAATGTGCGTAGGCCAATAGGCCGAAGCACGCCGCAGTGACGAGGAGGACCAAGGATGGGCAGACCGCAGGGATAGACAGCCTGGTGCCGCAGTGGCGTTTGCACCGCAACGCTGCTGCCGGCAGGGCCCCAAAAAAGATGCGAGAAATTCAATTAACAACCAATTGCAACTACGCTAGCCTCAAATAATCCAGCTCCAAGCGAAAGGCTTGCGCCTCTTTATTGCCGATCAGGAATGCGATCTCTGCCAGTTGCTCACCGGGGTAGTTGGGCATGCGCAATTTGCGGCCTCTAAAGGTAGGGTACATCTCTGCCAAGGGCACGGTGATCTCCTCCCACTCGCCAGTGGTGGTGAAGTAATAAACATAAGAATGGGCATCATCAGGGCTGCTCTTGAACCGTAGCTGGTAGCGGCGCCCATCGCCTTTGAGCCGGATGACACAATGGGAATAATCGCTTACCTGTTTTGATTTAAAACGATGCCGGACAGAGGAAAACCCACCATTGTTCTCCAACGATACTTCACCGTAAAACAGGCCATTACCGGCTTCGTTAATCTTGAAATGACCATCCGAACGGCCACCCATCACCACATCATCAACAACGCGCCAAGTGGTAGGATCTGTATTGCTAGTAAAATCAAAGAGAAGGGGTGCGGCAGCCATGAGTAAGAGGTTTACGAGGAAAATTAGAGCTTTCATGACTATAAAATAGTCCGTGGCCCAAATTGTTTCCCCTGAAGGCAAGATTTAGCCAGATTTAGGGGATGTCATTATAGTAGCGCACACCCCGCACTTCGCACCCGAAAAGTGCAAACGTTGGAAAAGTGTAAAGGTGGGCTCCCCCATCTGACCAACCAGCCTCAAAATCGGAAATCAAAAGTATTTTCCGCACCCCGCACAAATAAACGGTTCTACTCAACCAAAAGGAAACCAAAATACCTAGTACATAATACCAAGTACCGTTCCCTACCTTTTCTTTTTCTTCTTTCTATTGCGGTTATCCGCCTTCTTACGGCCGCGCTTTTCTTCCAGTTCGCGGCGGGTGAGGTTTACTTTCGTGTTTTTGTACTTCTTTTCATGGAAAGCACCTTCACCTCTGGGGGCCATCTTCACCCGCACATTGGGTACCCGCAGGTTGGGCATCTCTTCCGGAATCAATTCTTCCGACACTTCTACTCCTTCAGGCACGGGGAGTACCTCGACGGTTTTCTGCATGAGCTCTTCGGCTGCCTTCAATAACTCTTGCTCCTCTTCTCTAACAAAGGTGATCGCAATACCATCTTTATCTGCACGGCCAGTACGACCGATACGGTGGATGTAATCTTCGGCCGTGGTGGGGGTATCCAGATTGATAACGTGAGAGACATCGTCGATATCCATACCTCTGGAGATCAAATCCGTGGCGATAAGGATTCTAGTCTCTCCGGCGTGAAATTTCCGGAGACTTTCAAAGCGAAAATTCTGGCTTTTGTTACCGTGAATCACGCCCATTTCTTCCTCAAAATCGACCAGCAGTTGCTCGTAAGCCATATCAGCGAGTCGCTTGCTGGGCGCAAAAACGAGAACACGCTGATAAGTTTCCTTATCCTGTAGCAGGTGCTGAAGGAGATTGAGTTTTGTCTTGTAGTTGGGAACATTGTAAACCGCTTGGGCTATGTTTTCCAATGGTGTACCCACTCTGGCAGCTTCGATAATTACCGGATAATCAAAGGTGGTATCGATCACTTCCTGAACATCTTCCGTCATGGTGGCGGAAAAGAGTAAATTTTGGCGCTTTTTGGGTAAGATGTCAATGATCTTCGTCAGCTGTGGCCGAAACCCGAGGGCCAAGAGCTCATCGACTTCGTCGAGAATAAGATGGCGAATTTCTTTAAACCGCAATGAACCTTGGAGAGCCAGGTCAAAAATTCGGCCAGGCGTTCCTACCAGTATATCCAAACCATCTTCTACAGCTGCTTGGTGGCGTTTCATATTTACCCCCCCAAAAACACCTATAGCTACCACGTTTTGATAAGTCGTGATACGCTCGATTTCTTCTACCACCTGCATAACTAGTTCGCGGGTAGGCACCATAATAAGCACCTGCGGTAAGCGGTGTTTCTGGAACTTCCACATACGGAGCACCGGCAGCAGGTAGGCCAGTGTTTTTCCGGTGCCTGTTTGGGCAATACCAATAACATCTTTACCGGACATAATCACGGAAAAGGCACGCTCCTGAATGGGCGTTGGCGTCTCTAACCCGGCATCTGCCAGTGATTTGAGTTGCGACTTCGAAAGGTTAAAATCTGTAAATTTCACGGTGCAAAGGTAGCAGTTTTTAGAGGAATTCTTGCTTTTTTGAACCATATATAGGTTAAACGCATCAAAAGCATAAAACAGGATGGCCACACCAATTTCACAGGAATGCTTATCGCTAAAATCAATAGCCCTGCCATTGAAATATTCCCCAATCCCGTAACGCTTTCCGTAAAAGGGGAGCAGATGGAACGAATCGAGTTATACGATTTGGAAAGGCGTTTGCTAAAAAACGTGAGGTTTAGCTTGCGCTGCTACTTCGTGGTGCCTTTTTGTATTCCTAGAAGGCAAGAAATGACTAGGCAAATCTCACTGTACCAAGTACTTAGTACAGGGTACAAGGATTAGCTACGCTGATGACCTGCGGTGATCGTCGCAGGCTCCTCAGAGTTGTCGTTCCTCCTCAGAGTTTTGAATCCCTAAAATGGATTCTATACCAAGTACCATCTACTTTTTACCTAGTACAGTGAGGTTTGATGTATTTAGCTTACTGATAATGAGCCCTTTGCACTCAAACATCACGTTAAACTAGGTAGGGTCGGATTTTAAAACCCGACCCTACGGAGAAGCGGCGCAAAGCGTACCGAACCGCTCTACCCTCTACTGCTTACTCCTTTTCGTGGTGCAGTACGCGATAGGTCCAAGGAGCCATTTTCGTTGCCCAATCCTTGGTGAGTGCTGTTTCTTCGCCGGAAAACAGGTCGGAATAAGTCCCCTCAAAATTGTCGCCCGTTAATTTCAGTGCTTGCTCCTCTGCTGAAAGGTTGATGATTACGACCACTTTATCGCCATTCTTTTCACGGGTAAAAGCGTAGATATTTTCATCATTCCCGGTAGGGATTTTTACCAATGCACCGCCAGCTTCGCCATTCCAGAGGGCTTCATTACGGTGCTTAAGGTCGAAGAGTTTTTGATAAAAAGGAGCGTATTGATAATCGCCCCATTCTATATTGTCTTTTTTGAAAAATTCGAGTTGCTTATCCATCGCAGACTCCATACCTGAATACAACAGCGGCATCCCATCAAAAGTCGCCGTCAATACCGCAAAAGCCAAGTGGCCATCTCCCATCCGTTCAAACTCTGTACCGGCCCAGGAGTTTTCATCATGGTTAGAGGTAAAGTGCATAAAGTAGCCTTGCTGGTATTCCTCTTGGTTTTTCGCCAGGATGGTGTCAATATCGAGGGCCGTTTTAGGTTCCAGATGTTGGTCCTTTCCTTCTACGAGATTTCCTTGAACCAATTGTTTATTGTCACTACGACTGGCCCCTTGGTACTTGGCAATTTCATTCAGCAAGTGGTGCATCTCCCATGCGTAATCCATAACGAAACCGCCACTGTTGCGCCGATCTGGGATAGCTGCTTCGGCCAGCATAAACAACGGCTTGATCTGGTAAAGCTCCTTATTGCAGTCTTCCCAAAAATCCAGGGGTACACCGTGCGCTACATCTACACGGAAACCATCAATACCAATATCCTTCACCCAGAAGGTCATCGCGTCAATCATCCCCCGGCGCATATCAGGGTTGTCATAATTAAGGTCTGCAACATCTGTCCAACCCCAGGATTCGCCTGTTTCCGGGTTCAGAGGATCTACAATATTGCCGTCTGCATCTTGCGTGTACCAATCGGGATGTGCCGTAATCCAGGGGTTATCCCAGCCAGTGTGGTTGGGTACCCAGTCGATGATGCAGTACATCCCTTGGTCGTGGATAGCCTTCAGCAATGCCTTAAAATCATCCATTGTCCCAAAATCGGGGTTAACATCCAGATAGTCGCCTACGGCGTAAGGGCTACCCATTTCTCCTTTCCGTCGGGCCAGAGATACCGGATGAATAGGCATCAACCACAAAATATCGACACCCATTTCTTTGAGACGAGGCAGGTGGGTTGCAAAAGCATTGAAAGTTCCTTCTGGCGTGTATTGTCGTAGGTTGACTTCGTAAATGGTCGCATTCTTGTGCCAATCCGGCAAGCGGGGCATCTCGAAGGCAGGTGCCTCTGCGGTAGAGGAATCTTCCGTTTTTCCAGCAGTTTCGCAAGAAAAAAAGAAGCTAAAAACCGTTAAATTTAGCAGTAAATAACGAAAAAAGAAACCGTTCATAAAACAACGTTTTGGTTGAAGAATGTCGGTTTTAATAGGAGGACAGTAAGATAGGTAAATTTTAAAAATGAAAGACTAATAGCCCGCTCAGGTTTAACGCTCATTGACCAAAATGAGGCACTTCGCGTCAAGATTGATAATTTGTGTGCCTTTAGGGGTTTCTACCAAAGTAATGGGCCAATGGCGATGGCCACAGCAAACGGTATTCTTCGGAGAAGTAGCCAAAACCTCCCTAACCTGCTCATTTCCGGTCAGTGAAGGAGCGTAATGACTGGGGCCTTCATGGAGTAAAATAAGATCCGGTTGTTTGAGGGCGAGTCGCTTCAATTGGGCCAGAAAATCTTTCTCGGCTACCCGATTCGGTTTCCCAGGCTGGCCTATTACACCGCTAATGCCGCCTACTTCCATTCCGCCAATCTTACGAATGTTGCCATTCAGAAAATGGATACCAGCTTCCCGCTGAAAAGCAGC
Organism: Lewinella cohaerens DSM 23179; assembly: GCF_000379805.1. Classification (GTDB taxonomy): domain Bacteria; phylum Bacteroidota; class Bacteroidia; order Chitinophagales; family Saprospiraceae; genus Lewinella; species Lewinella cohaerens. The sequence continues at coordinate 61,976 of NZ_KB903537.1, forward strand.
AAACTCATCGGGAGTGCCAAAGCTATCATGGTTGCCCGCTACCCCAGCCACGAAGGCAAAGTGCTCGTTGAAAGCTCGCCAAACGTGGCGCACATCGCCCAAACCGCCGCGCCGATCAGGGCGAGCGTAAAGATCACCACAAAGCCCCCCCCTACCCTATCCAAAGGAATTTCAGGAAAATAGAGTTCCCATGACTATTTCACATCATGCTTTATCCAGTTTTCTATCACTATGCCTGAAACTCTACTTAAGTGTTTCTCATTATTAGTGACCATGATCATATCAAAATAAACAGCAGTAGAACCTATCAATAAATCAAAGTCATGAATCAAATTACCCTCTCTCCTAAGTCTCGCTTTTTCTTTACCAAATAGTTCCAAACATTCAGATATTGGAATAACATTAAATAGCTTCTTGGTCTTTACAACTTCCTCTTTATGTTTCTCTATTCTATCGCTAAAGTAAGCGCCATAGCTCAATTCCCCAATAGTAATCTCTGATACAAAGCAATTATCGAATCCTACTTTTTCTATTTTTTTGAGCAAGTCATTCTTTCCTTTCAAAAAAGCGATGCAAATATCGGTATCTAATAAATATTGTGCCATGCTATTAATCAAAATTAACGTCCCTCTTAGAGATGGTTCTTGATGAGTAAATTAATTCAGTGATATCATCATCAATATCTGCCCAAGCTCCAAAAAGTTCACGTGATAGCTCTTTCTTATCTGGTTCTGCCTTCTTAGAGAATCCTTTTTTCATACTCTCTGTAAGTTTTGACAGAAGCTCTATTTTTGACTCTAAAGACATTAACTCAAAGAGTTTTACATACTTAGATATAAGTAAATCTTCCATAGTTTTGCTTTTTTCATTAAACAAAAATAAGAACTTCAAGGTTCCGAAACTAATCAATCTGTAAAACTCAAAGCTATTCAAAAAAATCGTCCAATGCCAATGTTAGCATTTCGCTCGTAACTTCCTTAAATGGTTGTAATTCCGGGCCTTGTTCCATTACAGTTGTCGCTGTGATCGAAAGAAGAGCTTGCTTTTCTTTCTTTCCTACGGCAACAATGCTTACCTCTTCTCCTTGCGGGATATTTTCAAAAACCAAGGTCCCATCGCTCCTTCTAGCTCCTTCAACAATGGTTTTAAAGTTAGCAAAGATCATTTTCACGATACTTCCTTCCTCCACGCCAGATACTTCCATATTCACCATTGGAGCTTCCGTACGCCAGAAGATATCGCAATTGACCCAGCCCAATTGATAGGATTTGAGCGTGAATTCTTCAAGAATAATCACCTCTTCCTCAACCAAACTTAGGTCGGCATGCCCAGAGACATCAGCACGTGCTCCACTTCGGTTAAACACCCGCAAACCGTCTATACTATTGATCTCCTTCGTTAACGCCGCCTTCTCCATTTTAGACAAATCCCCTTTGACACCATAAACCTCTAAATCACCATCACTAAAAAGCGTCCAATATATCTGTGCATTCGGATAGGAGCTTCCGTTTTTTTCTAAAATCGCTGTTATTGAAGGCGTAGAAAAAAAGGTGGTCAGTTCTTCCATCAAAGCAAAGTAATTGTCATCCCTATCAATATCCTCCAAAAAATAAAAATAGAGTTTAACGTCAACATTGCTTCCGTTTCCAATTCGCAGTTCACCACGTACATTCCTAATCGTATCCATAACCATCGTTCCATCTTCCAGTAACACTGTATCGATTCTTAGTCCACTGCTTTTGGGGCCAGCTTCCTCCCAAGTTATTTGGTTATTCGGCCCTTCTTTACCGTAAAACAAGCTTGCCCCTTCATATTGATCCAAAGGGCCAGGAAAAGTAAGCTCTATGGCTTTATTTGGCGCCAAGGCCAACTCGTTTCCATTTTGCTCGGCCGTAATTTTAAGCATCCCTCTGGTTTCAATAAGAGCACCGTTGCAGGTGGTCACTATTGGCTCCATAAAGACCTCAGAACTTGAAAAGACCTCCTTGACACTAATATCCACCTTGCCGACTACAGGCTCACCATTGGCATCCACAAATGAACCTTGCTCGATGTAGAGCTCCACACCTTTTTGGGTGGTCAAATTTACTTCCTGTTCCGAATTCACTTCATAAACATGGGTAGGGTTGGTCATTTCAAGTTGCTCAAAAAAAGTTGTTTCCGATACCCTTTCCATCACTTCAGGCAGAGGTGATGATGGTTCACAACTAAAAATGAGCATAAGAAGGCCAAGAGAAAAAAAGAAAGAGAGACGCATATTATTGAGCTTTAATTAATCAAATCTGCATTTCCAATTCCAGGGTTTCCCCCATTGGCAATGCATTCCACTGGCTTATCAGATGCCGATAATCATTCATTAGTTGGGTAACCTCTGCCGGGGATAAATGGATACGATAATCGGTAGACATACCACTCAACTCCAGGTTGATCAACTCATTGAATTCCTCTGGCTTACAAGCACCTCCTGTTAAAGATTGTAGTGCTCTGGTGGCCACTTCCGCAATCATGGTTTCAGCCGGCAACTGGAAAATCACCTCTTTGTCACCTAATTGCGCCATGGTGTATCCAGCGTAAAGGTTACCATAGAAGCCCGCGCGCATCCCCAGCTTTTGTTCCATCACAAAATGGGCTAGATCATGACCGGGTAGGTCGGGGCCTAAATCAGCTACCAGCATCTCCCCATCATGGCGTTGATAGGTGAGTTGGCAGCGGTGTTCTTTTTTGGTAAACCGAATGATCATAACACAGGTATTTTTCTAAAAAGCATGCTTTTTCTTTGCCAGCATTCGCATAACGGCACTTTCTCCATTGTGGTAAAGGCCTTCTTCCAGCTTAATAACTTCTTCCTTCAATTGCAGCATTTCATAATTGGCAAAATCTGCACGAAGCTCTTCTTCAGAATAAAGCATATCAATATTTCGGGGTCCACCCGCCGCTGGATTTTGGCTACTGTATTGTAAATGGGATTTGCTAAAAGCCTCCAATATAATAAGCCCACCAGGTTGAAGATAACTACTGAGGACACCATGGTATTCCGACTTCGCTTCCGCTGAAAAGTGGGCATAAATGAGCCCGATAGCATCAAAGCTTTCGCGAGCAAATGAAAGTGTTTGAAATTCTCCCACCAAGTATTCAATGGTTACGCCGAATTTGTCAGCCAATCGCAGGGCTTTTTCACGGCCAGCATAACTCTGATCAAAGGCAACAACCTCCCACCCGTGCCGGGCGGCGAAAATGGCATTGCGCCCCTCCCCTTCCGCCGGTAAAAGAATTCGCCCTGGTGAAAGCTTTAAGAGTTGTTCTTTAAAAAAAGCGTTGGGTTTTTCCCCGTAAGCGTACGCCTTTTCACCATAACGTTGATCCCAAAAATTCTTTTGCATTTTATTATAATTGCTTTACACACTTAACATCACGAATATCCTTTCCGTTAACGATCCTGCCAACAAATAAACATGAGTCATCCCGAATTTTGGCTGAAGCCAAAATCCAGCCTGACTTTCATTTAGAGAGGATCATTATAATATACCCGTTACTAAGTGGTTTGGGACATTTTCACTTGTCCTTTTGTGTTCTGACTGCGTTGAAAAGCCTCGCCGAAACTTAGGTTTCGACTACGTTTTTCGCCTTATCAGAACACAAAATGACATTGCGCTAATATTCCCAAACCACTTAGTGCCGGGTATAGCTGAAAAGAATGATTTGTCTGACTTTTTGTACGAAACCCCATGATTTCACTAATAGAAATCACGGGGCTTCATCTTTAACGATAAGTTTTGCTGTTGATCAGCACGGATTTTGATGACAATCAAAATTCGGGATGACTCATCTTTGTTATTTCAATAGAACGTTTACCAGGTAAACTGCCCTTCCTGGCGAATATCGCGAGAAGAACTACCTACTAAAATGGTAAAGGTGCCGGGCTCCAATACCCATTTATTTTGCTTGTCATCGTAGTAGGAAAAAGCATCTTCGTCCAGTTCAAATGTCAAGCTTTGGCTCGCACCAGGTTCTAGCTTAATCTTCTGGAAGGCCTTCAGCTCTTTAGCAGGGCGCTCCAAGTTCGCTTCGTCATCTTTTACATAGACCTGCACCACTTCTGCGCCTTTGACATCTCCTGTATTGGTAACATCAACGCTCACTGTTACAGTTCCGTCTTCTTTGGTGATAGTGAGGTTATCGTAGCCGAAAGAAGTGTACGAAAGTCCGTGACCAAAGGCAAAAGCAGGTGCTACTTCGTAAGAATCAAAATAGCGGTAACCCACAAAAATACCATCCGTATAATTCTGCTCCAGCGATTCGAAACCAGTAACGGCCAGCTTATGCGCAGGGCTGTCTTCCAGTTTCACAGGAAAAGTCATTGGTAATTTACCGGAAGGGTTCAGGTTACCAAAAAGGATGTCTGCTAAAGCATTGCCGCCTTCCATTCCAGGATACCAGGCCTGTACAATGCTTTTGGCTTTGCCTTGCCACTTGCGCATATCGATTGGGCCACCGCCCATAAGGACAATTACCGTATTAGGATTAGCAGCTAAAAGTGCCTCTATCAACTCATCTTGCCCGAAAGGAAGTTCCATACTCTCTTTATCAGTAGCTTCAGCATCGTAAGCATTATCGTTCCACTCGTCGGTAAAACCGTGAATCCAGCCGCCTACGTAGATGGCTGCATCGGCGTCCTTGACCTGCGCTACAGCTGCAGCAATAAGGTCTGCATCACTACCACCTTCGCGGCTAACGGTATAGCCTTCTGCATAAGAAACTGCCGTTCCTTCGCCCAAAAGATTTTGTAATCCATCCAAAGGTGTCACTTCGTAGAAAGCTTTCACCTGAGAGCTACCACCCGCTCCGGCGTGCTTACGGGTAGCATTCGCACCAACAACCGCTAAGGTTTTCGTCGCCGACTGCTCTAAAGGCAACATACCGTCGTTCTTAAGTAAAACGATTGCTTCATCAGCAATCTGGCGAGCAATTCTTTGGTGTTCTGGCGTATTGTAGGCACCAGGTTCACGTTCGCCAAAAGCATTAATACGGTACATCGTCCGCAACAGGCGGCGTACTTTTTTATCAACAAGCGCTACATCAACCGTACCGTTATTAACCAAGGTGACAACGGTATCGCCCATGTGAAATTTGCCGTAATCCGGGGGGCCCATAGCCAGCATGGGCAAATCGGAACCCATTTCGAGGTCAATCCCGGCGTTGACAGCTTCCATCGTATTTTTAACGGCATTCCAATCACTGATCACCGCACCATCAAAGCCGAATTCTGTTTTCAAAATACCATCCAACAGGTATTCGCTATGAGCACAGTAATCGCCCCGAAATTTATTGTACGCAGCCATAACGGTGTAAACGCCGCCTTCCTGTACCGCAGCTTTAAAGCCAGGCAGGTAGATTTCATACAAAGCACGGTCACCCATCTCTACGTTTACTTGCTCGCGCTCATATTCCAGGTTATTGGCCACAAAGTGCTTGGCACAAGCGGCTACGCCTTGGTCTTGCACACCTTTGATGTACCCCACGGTCATTTCAGCATTGAGGTAAGGGTCTTCTGTCAGGTATTCAAAATTACGGCCATTGAGCGGGCTACGAATGATATTGAGGCCAGGTCCAAGAATGATGTCCTTGCCCCGGTAATTGGCCTCGCTCCCCAACACACTACCGAAAGCATAGCCAAGATCACGGTTCCAGGTGGCAGCCAGGGCAGTACCTACAGGTAAATAGGTGCTACTATCTCTTACACCTTCGTCTTTCACCCAATCGCGGCCGTGCTCGTGGCGTACACCGTGAGGGCCATCCGACATAATGAGCTCAGGAATGCCCAAACGTTCTACCCCGCCGCTGGTAAAAGCAGAACTGGCGTGAATCATGTGTACTTTTTCTTCTAATGTCAACTGGCTCATCAGTGAATCAATGGCCGCTTCTATATCAGGTGCTTTTTCGGTTGCTTCCTCGACAGGAGCAGTAGGTCCTTCGCACGCCAAAAACAGGAATGGAAGGGCTAGCATACCCAGGAGGAAATAATTTTTCAAGGAGTGGATCATACGATGATTAGGTTTTAAAGTTTGGTAATGCACCCCACTAAGCACTTAGTGTTGTATTTACAAGAACCAAAGATAAGCGCTTATTTCGAAACTTTATTCTTCAAACTCCACTGCTTGCATAAGATAATTGCATAATGGCTGAAGAGAAAGGTAAGCTCGTTCAATCAAAGCAGGAAAATCATCCGAGACAATCTCCTGTTCAGACAAAGGTTTGATAGCTGTAAAATTCTTACGGCGCAGCAACTCAATCTCTGGGTGATCTTTAGGAAAACCTCGTGGGGCTGTTTTGAGCGCTTGGTCGTCTTCGTCGAGGCCAGCGTAGAAATCAGTGAAAGGTGCCGTACTGGTAAGCTCCCGCAAGCGAGCCCCATCATAGTCTACTGCTTCCCGAATTTTTTGCAACACTTCCTTTTCGGGCCGATAGATACCACCGCCAACAAAAGAGCCACTGGGACTCAGGTGGATATAAAATCCAGGCTTGCTCATATCCATGCCGATACTACAACCAAAATTATCCTTGTACAGCGGCTTATCCGGTTGAAACCTACGGTTGTTATTGATCCGCATGATGGTTTCCTTGGGTTTGACTTGCTCCAGCGATGGCTCGTGTACCGATAAACGCTTCAGGATCAATTCAATCTCTGCCAACCAGGTGTTTTTGGCCGTTTGGTAGTGCTTGCGGTTGGCGTCCATCCACTCTTTGGAGTTATTGGCCGTAAGGTCGCGAAGAAAGGTAAAAATTTGTTTTTTGCTCATGGTATGGTTGTTAAACAGTGTAAGGGTGTAAGGGTGTAAGGGTGTAAAAGTGTAAGGGTTAGGTGACCTTCCCTAAATAACATTGACAGGTTTTTATTTCGACTTTAAGACGCTTATCCTTCCGCCTTTGCCCATTTTATTGTTGGCACGATCCATTCCGGTAAGGGCTTAAACAGAAAACCGTGTCCAAGTCCCGTGTTTAGTTCTATTTCTTCAAATCGGGGAATAGGAAGGCTTGATGTTTCCTTACGGCGAATGGCCGATACGCCAAAACGATCACTAAGCTCATAGATCGTCAGGATATCACCACAATAGTTAATTTCCGGAATTTGTTCAATATCACTGTCTTGAAACGAAGCTACAAAAACAAACCTTAATTGTGGATTTGCGGCAAGCGTAGAAACATACTGCGCGATGTAGCCACCTTTGGAAGTACCCACTACTGTGATATGATCTGCCGGCACACCCAAAGCTAACAGGCTGTCAATTTGCTGCACAACTGCTAAAGCATAGGTACGGGCATTAGTATTGGGTGGTCGTTTTTCGCTAACGACTTTTAATCCTGCATTGGAAAAAGCAGCTTTAATCGCTTTGTATTCTGTTCGTCCGTGTTGGAGGTGCTCTGCTTCAAGCGGGTGATCCTCCAGGAAACGATTATGAAGGAAAAACAAATAGTGTTGTGGTTGCTCTTGTTGGCAGCTGTATAAGAGCATACCCAAAAGCAGGGCCAGACAAACACTTGGAAAGGGCAAGAAGTTTTTCACCATAGAAAGGTAAAACTTTTTTAGAAAAAAATGAGCAATTTCATAAAACCGTTGTTACAACACCGAATATCATAAAATACTGACTATCAATGCTCCACTTTACGCGCCTGTTACTAGCCTTATCCATTCTTCTTTTTGGCAACCTTCTCTTTGCTCAATCCACTGATCTCAATATTCCTGTACAAGGATCCCTAATAGAGCAAAGCTCAGGTGAGCCCCTTCCTTTTGCGACTGTTATCCTTTTCAGTCAGCAAGACAGTAATATGGTTAGCAATGACCTCACTGATTTAGATGGTAAATTTACACTCCTTGTGCCACCAGGTGATTATTATGCAGTACTACAATTCATTGGTTTTTCAGATAAGTCTATTCCAAATATTGTGGTTGCTACTGGACAAGAAAATGTAAACCTGGGAGAAATTCTCATGGCATCCGATGCTACCGTACTGGAAGAAGTAGAAGTGACCGCCGAACGCAGCCAGATGGAATTCAAGTTGGACCGTCGGGTATTCAACGTATCCAAAGACCTGACCAATGGAGGTAACAGCGCGGCAGATATTCTCGACAACGTTCCCTCTGTAAGTGTTGATCCCGAAGGCAATGTCAGTCTGCGGGGTAGCCAAGGCGTGCGTATCCTTATTAATGGTAAACCCTCTGGTATGCTCAGCGCTGGTGACACCAAAGCATTGCTACGTATGCAAGGCGACATCATTGAAAGCATTGAAGTGATCACCAACCCATCGGCCCGCTACGAAGCCGAAGGCGAAGCCGGTATCATCAATATTATTCTGAAGAAAAACCAGGAGAAGGGCGTTAATGGGTCATTTGGAGCTACGGTGGGTTATCCCCAAAATTATGGATTGTCTTACAGTCTCAACTATCGGAAAAAAGATTTCAACTTCTTCTCCAATTTCGGAGTTGACTACCGAAAATCACCCGGTGGCGGCGAAGCTACCCAGCGTTTTTTTGAGAATGGTAACCTGACCGAGTTTTATAGTACTACGACTGATCGAACCCGTGCGAGCACCAGCGGCTATCTGCAAATGGGAACCGACTGGATCATGAATCCTCAGAATACCATTACCGGCTCACTCTTGTACCGCGCTGGCAGAGGAGACAACAACTCGATGGTGACCTACCGAGATTTTGACGGCAATGAAAACATTACCAACCTCACGCTGCGCGACATCGCAGAAACGGAAGACTCCCACAATCTGGAAGCTTCTATCTCTTATAAAAAGACCTTTGAGCAAAAAGATCGCGAGTGGACAATGGTACTCAAATATATTCTGGATGATGATACAGAGCTGGCGGACTACGAACAGGTTGACAATGACTCTCCTATCCGTTTATTGCAGCTTTCCAGTAATACAGAGGATGAGCGTAATTTCCTTTTCCAAACGGACTATGTTTACCCGATAGGTGACAAAAGCAAAGTGGAAGGAGGGATGAGAATGGCACTGCGTACTGTGAACAACAACTTCCAGGTACAACAAAACGACAATGGCACTTTCGAGGTACTTCCCGGCTTTGATGACGAGCTGCTCTATACAGAGGACATCTATGCGGCCTACCTGATCGGTGCCCACGAATTTGGGGCTTTCAGTGCCCAGGTAGGCTTGCGGGCGGAATTGTCGGACATTACGGCTTCCTTGCTAAAATCAGAACAGTCCAACGACCAGGATTACCTCAACCTTTTCCCCAGCGCTTCTCTGGCGTACAAGTTTTCTACTACCAAGCAGTTGCAGGTGAGCTACAGCCGCCGATTGAGCCGGCCCTACTTCCGCCGTCTGCTGCCTTTCTCCAACTTCAACAATCCTCGAAATATAAATACGGGTAACCCTAATTTGCGCCCTGAGTTTACGGATGCCTTTGAAATGGGGTATTTGCAGTATTTGAAGAATGGTTCATTGCTGAGTAGCGTATATTACCGTCATACTACCGGAGTAATTGAGCGGCTTATTCTAGCTGGTGAAGAAGAAGGTACAACACTTGTTTTCCCTGTAAACCTTTCCGCGCGTGATGCTTACGGTTTAGAGTTCAACTTTTCCTACCAAATCCTAAAAGGCTGGGACCTCAACACCGACCTCAATTTTTATCGCGAGCAGGTGAACGGCCAATTCCAGGAACGTGACTATTCCAGTGATACCTACACCTGGAGGGGCCGAATCAACAACAAATTCAAGGTGAGTGACTTACTACAAGTCCAGGCATCCTTCCGCTATAATGCGCCCCAAAATACCACTCAGGGCCGGCGATTATCTTCCTATGCATTGGATATTGCGGCCGCTTTAGATATTCTCAATGGCAAAGGCACCCTTACCCTCAGCGGGCGAGATTTGTTTAATACCAGAATTCGTCGCTCTGAAATCAATCTACCCGACTATCAAGAAGAAAGCTTTTTCCAGTGGCGCCAGACTCGCCAAGTGATCATGACCTTCAGTTACCGCCTTAACCAAAGCAAGCAACGTGGTGGCCGTGGCGAAGGTGGTGGTCGAGAAGATAGTGATGATTTCTAGGTGTCAGAGGTGGAAGGGGGTAAAAGTGTAAGGGTGTAAGGGTGGAAGGGTGTAAGGGGGTCTCCAGGCGCTTACACCTTTACACTTACCCAACGTTTACACCTTAAAAAACACCTTAAAAAATTTATTTCTTCAACCTAAGCGAGTAAACCGAACGATAGCTTTCTGGATTCTGGAAGAATTCATCTAGTTGCTCGCGGATTTCTTTTTCAACAAAGGGCATCAAGGGTTGCTCTACGACAAAGAGGTGATCGATCGACTGGCGGATTTTGTGGTCCCATTGCTCGTAGTAGTTATCAAAATCTTCGGGTTTAATGACTTTGCGGCAACCAGGTTCGCCGCACACGAGCGTCATAGGATAATCGAGGTTAAAGATGCCATATTCATCGGTAATTTGCTCCCCTTTTTTGATTTCGCGGATGGCAATTTCAAAACCATAGCCTGTGCTGATGGTATTGCAATTGCAGCAATGATTGACGTATTTGGCAAAATCCCAGCTAATAATCCGGTTGCCTTTTTCATCAATGTAGGAATATTTTTCAACGACCTCTTGCATCTCAGACGTATGCAATAAATAGTCGGTGGGGCTAATCACCAGTTCCAGGCTATCTTTGACATAAACGATGGTTCCTTCGGGGATATCACTGGTTGCAAACACCCCGTAACCGATAGATTCATTGATGAATCTAAGCTCCGTATTTGGATGAATCATAGTCGCAATAAATAGTTGAAAGAGACAAGTTATTGGGAGGTGTTAGAGCCTGTTTAAAATTCCCTCAATCGGCTGCGCTTGCCAAATTTTGCGCTGCTTTACGTTAAAAATGCTCACCGATGCTTCCGGCATCGACTCCACTTTTTGCCTTAATCAGCATAAAATTTGGTGGCACTCGCTCGATCAGGAAAATTTAAACAGGCTCTTGTTTCTCCTCAAAAATCGGCGCAATGTAGTCTATAAAACAATACGGTGCTTGATTATTTTTCATCTGCTCCGATTGGTAGTTATTTGACTAGAAAAAATTTAGCGCCGGAGGTGCTGAGACACGGAGTTCTTTTTGAACACGGAGGCCCTAAAACATGGAGTAGTAGAGCGGCTTGTTATTGATTTACAGCGTGTTCCGCTAGCTAGTCGGGAGACCAGCCAGATATAACATCTTAGTTCGGAAACTAAGATGCGCTTTAGGGCTTAGGGGTTCTGTGCTTAAGTGTATCGCTATGCGCTATTATTCTCCTTTTTCTTCAGCACCTTCCTCCGAAAAATCATCAGCAACAGTCGTCACCCCACCTGCCATCACATACTTCATTATTTCTGAGGACTTCGCGGCTACCGGTTGTAAGTAATGTGGAGGAACAAGAAATAACTGCCCACTAAACGAGATACTAAAAGGTACATAAACAGTGATCAACTGCTGTTCTGTTTTGAGGAATTTGAGCCCTTCGTCGGTTACAAAACCGAGGCGGCGAATTTCGGTATCGTTACCTATTTTCACTAATACCGGACGGTTGAAGCCCTGCTTTTGGCCTACTGCGGCCTTGAGCATATCCTTGACCGAGGTATAGATGGTCTTAATAAAAGGTACCTGCTCTAGCTGGTGATCCAGAAAGTGAAAAAAGGGCAATTTGATGAGGAAACTACCAATGAAGCCCACCAGCGTTACGACCAGGAGCATGATCAAAATCCCTAGCCCTGGAAAGCTTAAACCTAGCAGTTGATCCAGTTCTGTAAAGCCCCAGTACAGGGCGTAGCCTGTGACCGTAATTGGGGTGAGGTACAAAAGACCTTGGAGAAAATAAGTAGCGATGGTTTTCATGAGTGCAGTTTTCGGTTATTAGCGACGTAGGTGCAACTTACGTTGAAAGGTTGGGCAAATTTAGGACAAAGTTTTTCTTCTTTGGTAATCTTTGGAGGAGCTAGATGAAATCGTTTGGTTGGAAAAACGTAGGCTGGACTTCAGTCCGGCCACAATCGCAATATCTTCACGCTCGGACTGAAGTCCAAGCCACGTCTTAAGCATTCAAGCCCAAACGATTTCATCTAGCACCTCTTTGGAACAGTGCCTAAAAAAATGGCACCAATGTCCTGTTTCTGATACAGATCGCACCAAAATTTATACGCCTGCCGATATTTTATACGATTCCTCCTTTTTTTAATACCCCTTACTCTGGTTCCGGTCGCAGCTTTGTAACAACGCTTAAAGCACTTGTTGCACACCTTTTTATTGACCAATAATTTATTAAAAATGAAACATCTACTACTATTATTATTATTCGCTATTCTTCTTCAACAGACAGTGATTGCGCAAGATTATCAAGTCGTCATGTCTACAGGAATTTCCTACGAGGGTGATCCTTTGAGTTTCGGCGTACCGAACATCAACGAGATACTAAACCACAACTCAACGAGTGATGTATCCGAGTGGCAGTCGCTACCTTTCCCTTTCGAGTTTTATGGCGAACCCGTAAGTGGTTATGTCGCCTCTAAAAATGGTTTCATCAGCTTCAGCGAGGCCGACTCCAATAGTAGTGCTTCAGCGAATACCGCCTTGCCTACCACTGATGGCCCCAACAACGCCATTTATGCCTTCTGGGAAGAACTTACGTTGGTGAGTGCCGGCTCAGACGTAAGCTCCTGGACCTATGGCGTAGCACCCAACCGGGTACATCTCATTCGCTGGTTTGCCCTTACGCCAGAGAATACAGACCGTACTATCTATTTCGCTATTCGGCTTTACGAATGTGGAAATTTTGACATTGTCCACTCCGCAGGTACCCCCGATACCCAACTCACAGGAACAATAGGTTGTGAAAATGCCACTGGCAGTGCTGGTACAATGGTCGCAGGTAGCCCTGCCATTAACTTTCCTTCGCTCGGTGTTTTCGATTTTTTAGATGATGCTGTTTATACTTTTTATGCTGCTGAATATGATATAGAGCTGACCCAGCTTAATATCCCGACCAGGGTACTACTAGGAGAATACGAACTGAGCGGTACGCTCACCAACAAAGGGACCACAGCCATCAATGCTTTTCATTTGAATTATTCGGTCAACGGTGGTCCGGTACAAACCATGGAAGTCACTGGCGTGAATATTCCCCCCGTGGGAGGCACTTATTCTTTTGTTCACGATATCCCCTGGATGACCACTCCCAGCGGCGAGCTTTCTGCCATCTGTGTATACGCCGATCAGCTCAATGGAAGCAACCTCGATCAAAAACCTTGTGATGATCAGTTTTGTAAAGACGTTTTCACCTATAGTGGTACATCTGGTAACCGGACGGTGCTCATCGAAGAATTTAGTGGTGCCTGGTGCGGCCATTGCCCCGACGGAGAAGTAGAATTGGAGGAAATCCTTGCGGAGCATCCTAACGACGTCGTAGCCCTTGCCTATCATGAAGGTGACGATATGGATACCAATGCTGGCTATGACGTTAGTGAACTGGTGGGGGTACAAGCTTATCCCAACGCAAGTATCAACAGGGTCTTTTCTTCATCTCAGGGTAATATTGCGGTAGGCCGCAGCCTTTGGGCCAGTATGGTTGCTGCGCAACTCGATCGCTACACCCCCGCAGAAGTAAGCATTGAACACGAGTACAACCCCGCCAACCGCGTTCTGCGGGTGACTCTTACTGCCGATTTTGTAGACGATGCCTACGGTGATATGCGATTTGCGCTGGCTATTACAGAAGATGACGTAACAGGTACGGGAATTGGTTATGATCAGGTCAACTTTTACAACTCCACCTTTGGGCATCCCTTCGCGGGAATGGGCAATCCTATTGTTGGTTACCCTCACCAGCGGGTCGTTCGTGCTATGCCTAGTGGTGCTTTCGGAACAGCAGGCATTATTCCAAATATCGCTAACGTTGGAGACCAATACAGCAAGGAAATCCTGTTTATCGTCCCTTCCAGCTGGAACGAAGACAAGCTCTCGCTAATAGCGATGCTGGCCTACCACAATGAGAGCCCAAGAGAGCGTGAAATCATCAATGTGGTAAAGGAAAAACTAATGTCTGGGCCTACGCCTGTGAAGGAAGTTTCAGCAGCAATGACGGAAGCGCTCCTCTTCCCCAACCCGGCCCGAGATCGCCTGAATTTTAGCTTTACCTTGGCGCAAGATACCCCCGCCAGTATGCTTATTTACGACGCTATGGGAAGGTTGGTGAGTAACCTTGGCGTACAAGACTACAGCGCAGGACATCATGAGCTTGACTATGATGTCTCCAACTTATCTCCTGGCATTTATTATTTGAAAATGCAAAGTGTCATTGGCGTAATTTATTCTGGTAAGTTTGTGGTGCTGCGATAGTACTCTCCGAACGTACTGATGGATGCTTCCAAAAACATCTTCCTACTATTGAGAAAATATTTTGGAGGCATCTATTTCTCTATTACTTAACCCCACGAAATACATGAGAGAAACCGACAATTATTACTTTTTCTGGAAACACCAATTTGGCCAATGGACACTAAGTATTGCGCAGAAAACAAAATGCGATTCTCTTTAGGTTTTTCAAATAGTTAAAACTCTTGAAATGAATCGTTTATTCAACTATTATGAAAAACAGAATCGCCTTTTGTTTTCGTGCTGTTCCTTAGAGACATGGTAGATGTAGATGGCATTGAATACAATTGCTGTGAGCAATCGCGGTTAGGGCTATCCTCCCTGCGACAAATAGCGTATAAACGCGCAGGCCAGCAGGCCGGAGCGCGGGGCCAGGATGGCGCAAGGACAAGGGACAACAGTGGTACCGCAGGTAATAACGGATGGCCCGGTGCCGATCCCGTCCCGACTAGAAAAGTCGGGACGGGAGATGGCATGGCCCAAAAGCAAAGATGTTTACGCCAATCTGCTAGTGGCCTTCTTTCTTAAACCGCTGTTACGACCTCATCGAGAGGTAAACCCCACGTAATTTTCCCTATCTTTCGGCCCGCCGCAAATACTGGAGTAGTTTGCGCAACTTGGACGCCTACACCCCCTTCACTCATCTATAGCATTAGTAATGAAAGTATTGGTTACAGGAGCCGATGGTTTCTTGGGCAATAATATTGTCAGAGAAGTATTGGATCGCGGGCATGAAGTCTACGCATTTATACAGCAAGGAAGACACATCAAGACCTTGGATGAGCTTACCGTCACTAAAAGATATGGTGATCTGCTCAATGCCGAGGAGGTCATTCAAGCCGCCGAAGGCTGCGACTATATTATTCACGCAGCAGCGAATACCTCGATCTGGCCACAGCGGTCGGAGATTACCCGTAGAGTGAATCACGAAGGTACCTTGAATGTTATCCAAGCTGCTTTGCAGGCCAAGGTAAAACGGATGGTATCCATAGGTTCGGCCAATTCTTTTGGCAATGGATCACTGGAAAATCCCGGCGATGAGTCTTCGCCTTTTGCGGCTGGCAAATATGGTTTGGACTACATCGACTCGAAGCGAGATGCACAGGAGGCCATCATTGACCATGTCGAGAATCATGGCCTTGATGCCGTTATCATCAACCCTACTTTTATGCTGGGGCCATACGATACCAAGCCTAGTAGTGGCGAATTGTTGCTGGCCTTGTATCACCAAAAAATACCGGGATATACGGCCAGTGGTCGCAATTTCATTTATGTGAAAGACGTAGCCGTTGCTGCTGCTAACGCCCTGACCATGGGCAGGAGCGGTGAGTGCTACATCATGGCCAATGAGAATTTGTCGTACAAGGATTTCAATCAGCTGGTAGCTGACGAACTGGATGTTCAGCCTCCTAAACTACTGATTCCAAAGCCTTTTATCTTGCTTTACGGTGCGGTTTCGCAAATGTGGGCCTACCTGACAGGCAAGCCACCGGTGGTGAGTTATGCCGTGGCGCAGATAAGCCTGGACACCAACTATTACACTGCTGCTAAAGCAGTAAAGGAGTTACAATTACCCCAAACGCCCATTAAAATTGCCGTTCGTGAGGCCTTCAATTGGTTTCAGGAGAATGGTTATCTTAACAAAGGAACAGCACGAAAATAAAAAGCGATTTTGTTTTTCACAATAGTTGAATAAACGCTTCATTTCAAGTGTTTTAACTATTTGAAAAACTTAAAAAAAATCGCACTTTATTTTCTGCGCAATAAAAGGCACAAATGAGTCAATCGATATTAGCAGGAAAAGTAGCCATCGTCACGGGCTCAAGTATGGGTATTGGTAAAGCGGTAGCTATAGCGCTGGCCCGCAAGCAAGTGAAAGTGGTTTTGAATGGCCGCAACCTGGAAAAGCTTACCCGCACCGCAGAAGAATTACAAGCACGAGGCCTGGAGGTGTTTCCCATACAGGGAGATGTGGGCATCTACGAAGATTGTGAACAACTGGTAGAGCAGACCATCACCAAATACGGTGCTTTGGACATTTTGGTCAACAATGCTGGGCTAGCCATGACGGGCAGTATTGCCGATGCTCCGGCCGATGCTTTCCAGAAGGTTTTTCATACCAACATTCTGGGGGTCCTCTACCCTACCAAGGCGGCGATTCCGCATTTGAAAGCGACCAAAGGGAGCGTGGTCTTTTCCGGCAGTATCGCTGGATTTATGGGCATTCCCAATTACTCGGCCTACTCGGCCTCTAAAATGTCGCTGACGGCTTTGGTGCAATCGCTCAAGATAGAATTGGCCGGAACGGGCGTTCATGTAGGCATCAATTATATCGGTTTCGCCGAAAACGACCCCACGAAAACGTACCTCAACGAGCAAGGCGAGGTGGTGACCATGCCTGTGCGCGACCAGTTTAAGAAAATGCCCGTGGAGGAAGTCGCTCAATATTTTGTGAGTGGCATCGAGAAGCGAAAATACAAGCAGACCCTTTCTTTGCTCGGTAAACTAACGGGGATTATGCCGCGTTTCTTCCCCCGTATTTTTGAGTGGGCGATGATCCGGAAGCATTTGAAAAATGGTTAGATGGTTGGTGGTTGGATGGTTGGTGGTTGGATGGTTGATGGTTGATGGTTGATGGTTGAAAATCGGAAAATGGGGCTCAATCTTAATAATATGGTTGATTGTAATTGCTGTGCTGAGCCTGATTAACGGTGTAAAAGTTGGGTGAGTGTAAGGGTGTAAAAGTGGCCGTATCTATAGGTTAAATTCACGAATTCAACAGCAAAGACAATCCAAAACAAAACCGCGTATCACGCCTCCCTTCCCCAGCAAAACGCATCCCAAAACGAAGCCATTTTAGACAATGGGAAGGGCCGGGGATGGGGCCAAACACGGTGTAAAAGTTGGGTGAGTGTAAGGGTGTAAAAGTAGTATAACAAACCCTTTACACTCACCCAAACCAGCCATAAAGTGGCCTCTCCTTAACGAACAACCACAATTCGCTCTACACGTCGGAAACTGTCATTTGATAAAACCAACAGGTATACGCCTGGCGGGAACGTGCTTAAGGAAAGCTCCTGGCTTATTGTCTGTACCGCTGGCATTTGTAACAATGCTGCGCCATTAATATCATACAGTTCCAAGTCGTAAGACCAACTATTGGCATTGTTATGCTCAATAAATAAGCGGTCGGAACTAGGATTTGGGAAAATCCGTAAGGTGGCTGCTTCCGGGCTTAGCGTGTTCGTGAGCATGACGGTATAGCTTTCTGTAAATGTACAGCCATTGGCATCCCGGACCGTCAGTTCTATCACTTGACCTTCCTGCAAACCGTTAAGCGGGTTGTTCGTACTGCCATTGCTCCACAGGAAACTATATGGCGGGGTGCCTCCACTTGCTAAAGCCGTAGCTTCTACGTTTTGCTGAGCGTCAACAGAGAAGTTCACGATAGCTCCCAAGTTGGCCGGTGCCTGTATCTGAACGCTAGCTGATAAACCACAGCTGGCGGAGCTCACATTATAGGTGTACACGCCGGTTGAAAGTCCTTCTAACACAGGGCTGTCGCTGCCATTGCTCCAGGAGATGCCATAAGGAAGAATACCTCCACTAATCAGTAAATTTATTTGCCCGTCATTATCATCTGCACAAGCTGGATCAACGGCTACATAATCGACCTCAAACGGTGGAATAAAAGGCACTTCAAAACTCTCGGTTATGGTACAACCATTGGCATCTGTTAGCACTACATCATACATTCCTGCGGTGAGGTTAGAGGCTACATTACCACTTTGATCATTACTCCAGCTCACTTCATAAGGCGGCTGACCAGCGCTTGGCTGGCTTATCGCAATGATTTCTCCATCTCCACAACCCAACAGTACCTGAAGATTGGTAGCTATGGGTGCCTCGCCGGGCAGCTCTATCGTGCTTTCCAGGCTACAACCATTGGCATTTGTGATCGTAACAATGTAGGTGCCCACATCGAGGTTATTCAATTGTGCCCCTGCTTGTCCTGTATTCCACATGAAAGTATGGCCCATATTGCCCCCAGCTACTTCCAGATGGATGCTGCCATCTTCCTGTCCGGCACAGGTAGGTTGTTCTACCTCCGCTGCCATTAACTCTACACTCTCCGATGCTTCCAAGGTTATTTCCTCTGTGGATTCACAGCCTTCCGCTGTTCGGATATTTACGATGTAAGTATCAGGGCTTAAGCCACCAAAAACGGTAGTAGACATATAAGGACCGCCTGCAAAGCTGATCTCCAAACCAGGGTCATTGCTAATGATTTCGATCAAACCATCGGTATTGGCCGCACAGCTTACCTCGCTAATTTCTACCTCGTATTCTGGGAATGGTAGTTCTTCTACCAAGAATTCCCAAACGCTTTCACAAGCATTGTCGTCCGTGACGGTAACCACATACTCATCCGGCGTTAATCCATCTAGCATCGACGTATTTTCAGGTGTATGCGCCCATTGATAGTCCGCCGTAACTTGATCGCTTGCTAAGGCAATCGTACCATTAGGTTCGCCCGCACAACTGGGGGTCGTGAGTGCTTCTATCGTCGGTAAGTCGTAAAAACTTAGTTCGACATTTGCTACAGAATCACAGCCATTAGCCGCCGTGAAGGTCTCCGTATACAAACCGGGTTCATTTTGGGCTTCGCCGAAGATTACAGCGCTCTCTCCTTCACAAACATAGCGTTCCTCTTCAGAAGAAGTGGGTTCTAAAACATCGAGGTAGTAAACTTGTGTAGAGTCACAACCATTACTTGCTGTAAAGGTCGATTCGTAGGTGCCACTGGTATTTTCTAAATTGCCAAAGATCTCCACGCTTTCTCCCTCGCAGATGTCAATAAAGTCTTCTATTACGATGTGCTCTAAAATGCTCAAGCTCACTTCATGAACAGAGTCACAGCCAGCGGTAGAAACAAATGATTCAGTATACACACCAGCATCACTGATTTCTTCGCCAAAGATGATAATAGATTCGCCTTCGCAAATACTCAGCATCTCGCTGGTCTCAATGAGTTCGGCAAATACGATTTGTACCGTATGCGTAGAGTCGCAGCCGTTGCTTGCCGCAAAAGTTGCTGCTGCAGAGGCATCGTCAGTGTAGGTTTCTCCAAAGACCATCACCGATTGCCCACTACAGGCCTGTATGGTTTCGTCTGTAAACAAAGGTTCGGCGACTACCAGCGTGATCGTGTGGGTAGAATCACACCCCAAGCTACTCTCAAAGGTTTCACTGTATTCTCCGGCCTCACTGACGACTTCACCAAACAGTTCAATGCTTTCGCCTGTACAAATTTGGGCCATGTCAGACGTATTGACCACATCGATCAGCGTGACCGTTACTTGGTGGATAGAGTCGCAGCCTGCTGCTGACAGGAATGTTCCTTCATAGGTTCCGGCTTCGCTCACCTCTTCTCCAAACAGCATCACACTGCTGCCTGAACAGAGTGAAAGTGTTTCTGAGGTCTCAATTTGATCCGTTACCGTTAGTACTACGGTATGGGTGGAATCACATCCATTAATGGTGAGGAAGGTTTCCTCGTAGGTGCCGCTGGTGTTTTCCAGGTTGCCAAATATTTCCACGCTTTCTCCTTCGCAAATGTCAATGAGTTCTTCGACGGCTACGTGCTCAAACACCATTAAATTCACCTCATGGATAGAATCACAACCTGCAGCAGAAACAAATGATTCGGTATACACGCCAGCATCACTGGTTTCTTCTCCGAAGATGAGGATAGATTCGCCCTCGCAGATGCTCAGCATTTCGCTGGTTTCAATGAGTTCGGCAAATACAATTGCTACAGTATGTGTAGAGTCGCAGCCATTGCTTGCCGTAAAAGTTGCTGTTGCAGAGGCATCGTCAGTGTAGGTTTCTCCAAAGACCGTCACCGATTGCCCACTACAGGCTTGTATGGTTTCATCGGTAAAGAAGGGCTCGGCTACTACCAGGGTGATCGTATGGGTGGAATCGCAACCCAAGCTACTCTCAAAGGTCTCACTATATTCCCCGGCCTCGCTAACGACTTCACCAAACAGTTCAATGCTTTCGCCTGTACAAATTTGGGCCATGTCAGACGTATTGACTACATCGATCAACGTTACCGTCACCTGATGGATAGAGTCACAGCCTGCTGCTGAAAGGAATGTTCCTTCATACGTTCCGGCTTCACTCACCTCTTCACCAAACAGCACGACACTATTACCAGAGCAGAGTGTAAGTGCTTCTGAGGTCTCTATTTGGTCTACCACCGTCAGGACAACAGTATGCGTAGAGTCACAATCATTAACGGAAGTAAAGTTGCCTGTATAGGTGCCACTTGTGCTTACTTCCTCACCAAAGAGTTCTACACTTTCTCCGGCGCAAATTTGGAGCGCTTCGTCGGTACTCACCGGACTAAACACAGAGAGGGTGATACTGTGGGTAGAATCGCAACCATTTTGCCCGTCAAAAGTTGCTTGATAAAGGCCTGCTGCGGTAACAACTTCGCCAAACAACTCAATTTCTTCGCCTTCACAAATAGACAATTCTTCCTCAGTTTGCTGGCTTTCAAATACGATTAATTCAATCTGCACCAAGGAGTCACAGCCATTCACACTAGCGTAGGTGGCGGTGTACATTCCAGGTTCCTCTACCTCTTCGCCGTCAATAGTTATGCTCTCTCCTGAGCAGATTTCTATTGTTTGAGCGCTCATCAAATCTTCTTCATTTACCACATCTACCATGACGGATGTATTGCCCAATTCCAGGTCGCAATCAAAAGTATTGACGGCGCTGACCAAGCTGTATTCGGTGGCCAATTCCGGGTAAAGAACTAAGATGTCTGCCAGTGTGAAATCGGTCACCGTTTGCGGTTCACCGTTTACTTCTAAGATCCAACTAAAGCTACCACCCCAGGCAATATCTCCCGAAAGAGATAGTTCAACACCATCTCCGGGGCACAATACAGAGCGATTGACTTCCAGGCTTAAAACCACCTCCGGGCAACTGGGCACAAAAGTTAAACACTCGGCAAATGGAGAGGTATTATTATCACTATCAGTGGCAGTAGCGGTCAGCACTTCATCACCTGTTAAATTCAGTCCATCCAATATCCAATTGCCATCGGGGTCAGCAAAAGTAGTATTGAGGTACGTTTTCCCCTGGCAAAGCACATTAAAAGTACAGCTGCCATCATGCGTCAGAAAAACTTCGATCAGGTCACCAGGTGCGGCGGTACCGGATAATTCATTTTCGTTTGCTTCCGTTAAAACCGGTGGCGCTTTGTCGGCGTTAGCGCCATTGCGCAATTGTATGCCGCCGTTGAATCGGTTACAGTAAAAACTGTTTTGCGTAATCCGGTGCGATTGACCATCGCCCAGGATGCCGTCAATATTAGCTCCCCACCAGTTATCGTACATGGTATTGCCCTCAATCAATATTCGATTAGCCCGAGACGTTTGTACGCCATTGCGGAGATTGAACATTTCATTGCCACGGATTTCCACATCATCCGTGGTTACATAAACCCCCGTAGCTTGTTCCGGGCTGCTAATGGTGTTACTGTCAATGAGAATCTGACTAGCACTGGCCAGAACAGTAATCATCCGCTGACCATTATAACCAAAGAGGGTATTGTTTCGGACCAATCCACTTCGCCCTCTGATATCAATCAATTCGCGAAAATCTTCTATTCGATTGTTTCTTATGCTGAAGTTAGTCGATGTTTCTTCCAGCAGCACCCCCCGGCCAAAACCTGGGCGAGCATGAAATATGGTAAAGCCCTGAATGGTATTGAAATTACTGGCAACAGTAAACAATGGCTGAACATCATCATATACAATGACTCGTTCTCCGGCGCCATCAATAAGAATATTGTCATCAACAATGGAAGGGAGCCCTCCATTGATAAAGAGCGTATCATCTATAGCCAAATCAAACACAATGGTATCTAGCTCAGCCAATGCATTGGCACAGTTGATCGCTTGGCGCAAACTGCCTGCTACACTATCCTGGGTAGTCGTTACCGTAAAGGTTGTCCCCTGTGGGCAAACGGAGACTTCTGTACAAAAGCTAGTGAGTTCCTCGGAAGCAAATTCTCCACCGGCAGCATACACTGCTCCCGTTGAACCTTGTAGCACGTAAGTACCCAGGCCGAAGATGCAACAGATGCCGTCATTACCGCTGTCCATAATACGGAAATCATAACACCCATCCGATAAACAGTAATCATATTGAAGCGTTGCGCCATCAGGGATATCAGTGCTACCAGCACCCGAATGCACGACCATGCCATCTCCATCCAGAATTTCCCAGCTGGTTTCCTCTGGACGGTCATCAAAGGTGATAATGAAGTTGAGTACGTTTTCCAGACAAGCGAGACAGTCTGCATTCTCTGTACAATCGGGATCATTACAATCTACCAGTCCATCCAAATCATTATCTATACCATCATAGCAATTTTCCTGGACGACACCGTCGCAAATATCGATGCTCGTTTCAGAAGTAAATATTCCACCGTTGGCGATAACCATGCCATCGACATCCGTTAAGTTATAGCCTCCTTCTCCATAATTACAACAGAGACCGTCTCCTCCACTATCGAATATGGTTAAGGTATAGCAAGCTTCATCCAGACAAAATTCCTCGGTGATGGTCTGTCCGATCAAGTTATTAGCATAAGCAGTTCCACTCTCTACCACATCACCAGCTTGGTCGGTCAACTCCCAGGAGGTCTCCGTGGGGCGATTATCAAAAGTGAGGCTGAAGTTGAAAACACTTTGTTCACAGGGTAGACAAGCTACATATTCATCACAATCGGGGTCTTCACAGTCCGTCAGGCCATCAAAATCATTGTCAAAACCATCATTACAAACCTCCGGGCTGGGTTCACAAGGCGACAAGCACGCTGCATTATAGACGCGATCACGGATCAGGTCACCAGGTTGTGGTCCGAAACCAAGGGCCAAATCAATACCTACGCCAACCAAATGACAATAGCTCATGACCGTACCATCAACAGGAAGCCCCGCGTTTTGATTACAAGGTTGATTGGTACCATAACCCGCCTCTATACCACAACGATCAATAGCAGTGTTATTACCGTTCCAAACACAATCATGGGTATGCCGTGATCCCAAATTGTGTCCTATTTCATGGGTCACGACCTCTACAGACCAGGAATAAACCGGAATATCGTTGTAATTAGGGTTGATTCCGGAGTAACCATGTTTGCTATAAAAAGTGCTACAAAGTACATCTAAAGAAGCGATACCGCCCCCGCCTTGGTAACCGACCAAATGAGCGAGATCACCATTGAAGTCTAAGCCGGTTGCTGTCCTAAATTGCGACAAATAGTTGGACGTTGATGGTCCGGTATAGGGGTCTGTCTGATCCCAAACCACTAGTTGGTGAATATTCAGATTGATAGCTTCATTGAAATACATCAGACTAATCTGATTGAATAAGCCGGTAATATAATCCGTAGTATTGGCCACACCGCCTTTGTCGACGGTGATATCATTGTCAACCTCCACATACATCAGCACACAATTCCCGGGATTCGTCGAGCTTCGATTGGTAACTGCCTGGTGATCTACCTCAAAATCAATAGGCTCATCAACACCACACTCAAAATCCAGGGCGGCATTCAAATCTTCTTGCCGATAAAGCAGGTGGCGGCCTTCCGGATCATCTTTCAGCGCTGCAATATTGTATGCTCCGGTTTCACTCATGATCATACCAATCATTTGCTCGTGAAAGACACTGATCGAAACCATCGAACGTGCTTCCCCTTCTACCATCCCCCAGTAGTGGTGCGCATCTTGTTCGGTAGGCGTATACGACCTTCTATCCTGGTCATACACCTCAAAAGAAGGACTTTGGCTTCTGGCAGGAATAAGTAAGAGGTTACGCGTTTGCCCGTCAGGGAAAAGGAATGGCAAACGAATGCGCCCCGTTCTACGAAACAGCAATTCGTCTACATCTAGCGGTGAAAGCGTAAATGTAACCCCATCATCCAAAGCGGGATTGGCTTGGCGAAAAGATGCATCTATAGCATTGGCCTCTTTTACCAAATCTACCTCTTCAAAAGTGGCTAGAGGGTAATCACCAACGGTTGATGTAATTATATTCTGGGATTGAACTGTCATCGCCAACAGGCTCAACAGAAGTAGTAGCGCTATATTCTTCATGGATAGTTGCTAAGAGCTTATTTTGTGCAATACTAAGAGTGAGTGAACAAGATAAGAAAATTCTTTTTTGAGTGTCAGACCGGGTTGATGGTTGATGGTTGAAAATTAGACGATGGTAAAAGGTAACCCAAACGATCTTCTGGATCACGCCTATCTTCTTCTAGGAAAAACACACCGAAACGACGCCTTTATTGACAATGGGAAATTATTCGTGTAGAACATTTCAATATATTGCGTGTGAATTAGTCGTCTATTTCCGTTAATTAGAGCTTTTTTACCTGTGGTGATCGTTGTCTTTCCTCTTAAACAAAAAAGAATTTGTTATGCGCTTTCTCTACATTATGATGCTGGTTTTAACAATGCAGTCGTGCTACACTTCAAAGGTCACTTCTATAAAAGACCTATCAAAAGGAAGTTTAGAAATCCCGCTAACTGTAAATTCACTCACAATTACAGATAATCGCGATTCCATTTCAACCAAATTTGATTTTCACATACCATTTTTCACTTCCTATAACCATCATAAAAGAAAATACACACCTCCTCATGATTTAGCTCATAAGGAAATAATATCAGCGATGGTAGCGGAAGTGTTTATTGGAAATGAGGCATTAGCACCTGTTGATGTAATCGTTGAAATTAAAGAAGGATCAATTGAGAAATACTCCCTTTCAGGATCAGTAATTGAAGAGTGGGCTACAATAGAGTTGGAGGTAGAAATAATTGCGAGCTTGGGTAAGGTTTCTTCTACCCTAACTTACCTTGAGATCATCAAAATGTGGAACGGAGCTGGTGCTAAAAAGGATATAAAGAACCGAGTAGAAGAACTATATTTAATAACATTGAGGAATACCACCTATAGCACCCTTAATCATCTAAAAAAATACATGACTGAAGAGGGCTTTTTGAGATAACGCTTAGTATTTTAACGAAACCAAATTTGAAAAACATGAAGTTATTGAAACGCGCTATCATTTTACTTACATGGTTAATTGTCATTGCTATGCTGGATCTGATTCATGGTCTTGCTGTCGCAGTGGAAAAATAAATGATTCTGCACACACTGCTTATACCTCCATGCTGGACTATTCACACACCCTAGCGGCTACTAAGTATTTCCGACCTCCGATTTCCAACTTTTAGACGCTCTTTTTCTTCGCCGTATCGAAATCAAAATGCAACTCTTCTCGCATCATTTTACGAGTCAGGCTGTCTTGGTTGGTGAGGGGCTGATCGCTATTTTTCTTTTCTTCAATGCGTTTTAGTTCTTCCATATTGGCAACGAATTGGGGCTTGTTTGCCATCTTTTCATTGATAGAACTCTGCTTGGTTTTGAGGATTTTGAGACAGTGGAAATAATGTTGAAGAAAGAATTGATTGTAAAGTGATTTTTGACCTTTGTCGTTTCTCAGTTCGTCAATAAAATCCCAGATATAGTCGAGCTCGCCCATTGCCTGCCACACGACTTCGATATTAGAAGGGATATCAATGTTGCCAAATAGTTCTTCTGCTTTCTCTAAGAATACTTTCTTTTTCTCTAGTGTAATGGCTTCTTCTTTTTTGCCTTCCGTCACTTCCGTAAACAGGGTACGCATCCGGTTAGCCAGCGCATCCTGGTAATTTTGCAGGTTAGAAATCTTCAGGTAACTGCACTCGAATTCTTCAATCAGCACCGACAGGTAAGCAATCATATAGGTCAGACTGACCTGCAAGTAATCCATATTTCTCACCAGCTCGCGATCTTCAGCGTGGGTCAGTTTGCGTTTAAAATCCTGTAGGGAGATCAGGCTCGGCATGATCCGATTGCGAATTTGTTCGCCGTAGGTTTTGCCAGACTTGTGGGATTTTATCAGGATACGCGCCAACTCTACATGATCGTGGGCTTCCTGTAGCTTGTTTTGCATTTCCCACCGAAATAGCTTGTTCTTTTCACGCTTGTCTTGCCAGTCCTTCACTCGTTCCTTGGCCTCTTCTTCCTCCTTTTTCATTTCTTCAAAGATGAAGTTGATCAGGGTACCTAATCCTCCACCAATCACGACCGTTCCAATCATCGTTTCGCCAATATTCATCAGCAACTCTGCAAATTTAAGCCAAACTTCACTCTCGAGGTGGCCCTCTTCTACCAGGTAGTAAATCAACAAGGAAGCTACTATTACAGCCACCAATACGCCTATCGCAAGCACCACGTAGGACTTATAGCGGCGGAGTAGCTTTATAACTTTATCAAAATTCTTACTGGCCATAATGGGTTCGGTTTTGCCAAGGCGTGGAAGCCACAATTCACCAAAGATAATTGAAAATTGCAATGACTAATGTGATTATACCACAATCGCTTATCTTCGTTATATGAAAAATCGCAACTCCTTTTTCCTCGTCCTTTTGGTCTTAGCCTTTGTACAACTCAATGCCCAGTACTATCCCGAAAAGTGGGCGTGGGAAGAGCGAGCGCCAGCTTCCTTAGGTTTTGACGAAGCACTCCTTGATTCGGCGGTAAGCTTTGCGCTAAACAACGAATACAGCGGACAAAAAGACCTGCGGCTGGCTATCCTCGAAGGTTTTAGTCGTGAGCCGGGGCATGCACTCCAAGGCCCCACCAAAGAGCGAGGTGGCCCCGCCGGAATGATCATTAAAGACGGCTATATCGTAGCGCAGTGGGGCGACTTGCAGCGGGTAGATATGACCTTCAGTGTCACGAAAAGTTATTTATCAACCATGGCTGGGCTGGCCATTGAAGATGAGCTTATCCAATCGGTGCAAAACCCCGTAAAGGACTACGTATGGGACGGTACTTTCGACGGCGAGCACAACAGCAAAATCACTTGGGAGCACCTGCTGCACCAAACCTCCGACTGGTCGGGCGCACTGTTTGGCCTCTATGACTGGGCTGACCGTCCCGACCGCAATGGCTCTTATGACGAATGGCGCTACCGCGAACTACACGAGCCAGGCACTCACTATAAATACAATGATGTGCGTGTCAACGTGCTGGCATATTCGCTACTACAAGTGTGGCGACGCCCCCTCCCGCAAGTCCTCAAAGAAAGGATCATGGACCCTATCGGGGCCAGCACGACCTGGCGATGGTATGGCTACGACAACACCTGGGTCAATATAGATGGCGTAGAGATGCAATCTGTCAGTGGTGGTGGCCATCACGGCGGCGGGGTCTTCATCAACACGCTTGATCACGCCCGCCTGGGCCTCTTGTTTGCCCGCAAGGGACAATGGCAAGGCCAGCAACTGATCACTAAGTCCTGGACCGATATGATTCAGACCCCCACCCCGGCCAATGCCAGCTACGGCTACATGTGGTGGCTCAATCAAGGTGAACGTGCCTGGGAAGGCGTCCCCGGTCACCTTTACTATGCCGCCGGTTTTGGAGGCAACTTCATTGTGGTAGATGAACAAAATGACCTCGTCATCGTCACCCGCTGGCTACAACCTTCGGAGATTGGGGAGATGGTGAGGAAGGTTTATCAGAGTAGGGATTAGTTGGATGGTTGGATGGTTTGATCGTTAGGTGGTTTGATGGTTGATGGTTGATGGTCAGCTTACAAAAAAGCGGGGTATNCTGGTAGGTTGAGTTTCTGATTCAACAGCGGCAAGCAACCCTAAAACGAACCCGCGTATCACGCCTCCCTTCCCCTGAGAAATACATCCCGAAACGTAGCCATTTTTAACAATGGGAAGGGCCGGGGATGGGGCTAACGGTCGGTTGATGGTTTGATCGTTAGGTGGTTGATGGTCAGCTTACAAAAAAGCGGGGTATTCTGGTAGGTTGAGTTTCTGATTCAACAGCGGCAAGCAACCCTAAAACGAACCCGCGTATCACGCCTCCCTTCCCCTGAGAAATACATCCCGAAACGTAGCCATTTTTAACAATGGGAAGGGCCGGGGATGGGGCTAACGGTCGGTTGATGGTTTGATCGTTAGGTCGTTTGATGGTTTGATGGTTTCGCTTCGCGGCTACTTCGTGGTGTTTGCTGATGGTTGGGTGTAAAAGTTGCAAAAGTGTAAAGGGTGAAAAATCCATACTTTTAGGAGAAGCTCTATTTCATCGAAATTGTCCTAATTTCGGTTTCTTCGACACCGCTAGCAGATACTTTTTTTACTTGTCTTGAACTTATTACCCACCCACTATTGTCTATCATTGAATCACACACCACCGTATTTTCAAGCCCACTTAGGTCGACCGCCTCGAACACCTCATCTGGTATTCCAAGACTTTTTAAATAATCTAAAGTCGTAGCTAATAATTGATCTTTATCAACTATATGTTCATATCTAAGCGAGTAGGAATTTTCGTCACTATCCAATTTGACAACATCTATTTTAACATCAGCATCAAATGGACTTTCGGGGTAATATAAGTTTGGTACTTTGACTAAGCCTTCAATGCGCTCATTTAAGCTATATTTTGAGCCGAAGAAGGTATGAAATTGTAGAGCATCTTGAATAGCAATATTAATAACGCCTTCTTCTGTCGCATAAAACTGTTTCATTCCAAGAAGCATAGTATTTACTTCTGGTAGAGTCGTTGGTTCTTCAACTACTTTATCGATAACAGCGTAGGTATATTCTTTAACTTCTTCCCAATTTTCAACTCCTTTCACGACTCCTAATTCATCTATTAGAATTTCGACAATGATGTCTTCTGAAATCCCCATAATTTTTTCTGCTAAGGGATTATTGCCTGAATACTGAAAGTTACAGTAATGCCATTCCACGATATAGTACGACTCTGCAGAATCAATCACAGTAACTCCAACATCGTAAGAGATAAGATCGTAAGAAACCGTATCGTTCTCCTTTACTTGTATCTTTTCAAGCTGTATTCCATAGGTAATGGAGTCATACATCTCCCAATAAGTGATTGCTTGAACAGTTGAGTCTTGCCAGTTTATTTGTCCAAAAAGACACACATTCAAGCAGGTTAGCAAGACCAACAAAAAACACCTAATAATTTTCATGCTCAATAATTTTTTAACATCATCTGATAAATTCAGACAATAAAGACGTTTTGGTTTGCTAAAAATAGGTAAACAAGAAAAACCTTCGATCATTTCTCATGCAAACCCTTACACCCTTACCCCCACCCAACCCTTCCACCATTAAGTCATAATCGCGTAAAAAACAGCCATTTAAGGCACAAATTGTACTTTTAACACTTATTGCTGAAAAATTTGAATAATAAATTCGATATTTGAAGTGTTACTTTCGCCGCTATACGCCGTTACGCGTGTGACTTTAGTCGAAACAATACGTCATCAAGCCTTTTTTATGTCAAAAAGTTTATTGTTTTTTTCTGTTTTCTTCGCCTGCATGCTTTTTGGTAATTCCCCGGCAACTACGATCAGTCCAATGATTGAAGAGGAGGTCATCGAAACGACTCCTTTTCAACCATTGCGTAATACAGCCAATGCGGATTTGCAAACAGCCTTGGAAACCGTCCTCAATCGCAATCCACAATGGCGCTCACTTATTCGTAACAAGAGAATGGCCGTCAGTCTGGTAGATATGACACAAGCTGATGCACCTCGCCTGGCTGGTGTCAATGGCGACCACATGATGTACGCTGCCAGCTTACCGAAGATTGCGGTTCTTCTAGCTTCTATGGATGCACTCGAAAAAGGCGAACTCATCGAAACGCCAGAAGTAAAGAGTGATATGCGGCTCATGATCGCTCGCTCTAACAACGCAGCGACTACCCGCATGATTGATCGCCTGGGTTTTGCCAAAATCCAAGCTGTTATGACCGACCCCGCTTACAAGCTCTACGATCCTGAACAAGGTGGAGGCATTTGGGTAGGCAAGCGCTACGGCAGTGGCGGCGGACGTAACCCTGATCCCATTAAAGGACTCAGCCATGCTGCTACAACCACTCAGGTATGCCGTTTTTACTACCTGATGGCACAGAAAAAATTCGTAACGCCGGAACGCTCAGAACAGATGATGGACATCATGGCTGACCCGGAATTGCACCACAAATTCGTCAACACGCTGGATCGGATTGCTCCTGATGCGACCGTATTCCGTAAATCTGGCTCTTGGAAAACCTACCACTCTGATTCAGTAATGGTAATGGGGCCTGACCGCCAATACATCCTCTCTGCATTGATTGAAGATGCTGGTGGCGAAGTCATTTGCAGAGAATTGGTAACGGCTGTCGAACAAGCATTGGCAAATGCTCCAGCGCAGTCTTAGAAGTTTGACGGAAATAAATCTATTTTCTTTTCGTGTTGTTCCTTAAAAGTGACCAACCGAACTTTTAACAAAAACGGTTCGTTATGCAAAAAGCGTAACGAACCGTTTTCATTTCACGAATCCTCACTAATTTCCAACGGATACTGGAGAAAGCTGTTGTTTATTTGAGAATTTCCGTAGGTTCGGCCTGAAACGACGATTATCTGAAATCGGTCTATTTTAAACCCCACAAACCACGCTCATAGATGTCGGTTCCCCAGCTCAGAAGGAAGCTGCAAATGCACGAAGGAGAAGGCCGTCGCCTCTTTCCATTGCTTTTGCTAATGTTTCTGACGCTCACCAACCTCATCCTGTTGAAATCTACAGCGAGTAGCCTATTTTTAGCAGAGCTCGGTGCCGAACAATTACCCATTGCATTCTTATGGGTAGCGATTACAGCTGCGGTGAGTACCTTGGTTTTTTCGGTGCTTACGCAACGATTTTCACTCACCACCCTCATTCAAGTTACCCATGTGGTTACCGCCAGCATAACGGTTTGGTTTATGCTGTTGCTCAAATTTGGCGAACCTGGGCGTGGGCAGTTGTATATCTTCTACGTGTGGAGCAACCTTTTCGGCGTTATTACCGTTTCGCAGGTTTACCTGCTGGCTGGCGAGTTATTTGGTATTCGAGAAGCCAAAAGGCTCTTTGTATGGGTGGGTGTTGCAGCCATTAGTGGCGGTGTTTTTGGTGGCTACCTTACCAGTGTCCTTGCGACCTTCCTCAGCCGCACGACCTTGCTCAGTACCGCGGCAGGGTTGTCAGGTGCTTGTATTATCGCAGCACTTTACCTCCGGCAATTTTCTTATAAACCACAAACACAGGAAGTCAATTCTCTGTCTGTTGTTTGGCGGGAATTCTGGTATCCTTTCCAATATTTCCGACAATCTCATTACCTGCATTTAGTCGCAGGTATTGTTACATTGGCTGTCATCGTCGCCAAGCTCGTTGAATATCAATACAGCAGTTTTGCGTTGGAAACCTACAAAGATGTGGAAGACCTTGCGGCCTTCTTTGGTTTTTGGTTGTCGACGATCAGTTTGCTCTCGCTAGGGGTTCAGCTCTTGTTTACCAAATACGCACTGAAGAATATAGGCGTTAGCAAAAGTTTGCAAATGCTCCCCCTGGGCTTACTGGCAGCAATGTTGATCCTTTTGTTTTTCCCGCTTCTTTGGGCGGTAGTGATTGCCCGTGCCATCGATGGTGGCTTTAAGCAATCACTACACAAATCGGCATTTGAGCTACTACTCTTGCCACTCCCCAATGCCGAAAAGAAATTCAGCAAAACCTTTATTGATGTTTTTGTGGATAGTATTGCTACAGGCATCAGTGGGTTATTACTCATCTTTTTTGTACGAAAAGCCGCTTTGCCCACAGAGGCCGTCACCCTACTTACGATTGGCTTATTACTGATCTGGGTATGGATAACCGTTCATTTAGGAAAGGCCTATTTAAACACCTTCCGGTTGCGACTCAATAAGCGAGATATCGCAGATGTTGTTCCTGGACTAAGCCTAAAGAAAAGTAAAATTTTGCCCGGCATGGCGAAATTACTAGAAGAAGGGAGTATCAGTCAAATGAATTATGTCTTAAAAAAGCTACCGAGTGTTGGCCCACAAGACATTTTTGAACAACCACTGGTACACCTCCTGGATCACCCTCATTCTGAAATCAGGGTACGTGCAATCACTTGCCTGACAGACTACAAAAGGGTTCGTATTGACAAAAAGATCATGGACTTATTAGAAAATGATCCTTCTATCTCCGTAAAAGTAGAAGCATTATTTTATCTGGTCCGCCGCCAACCTCACCAGCAGCTTCAGCAGTTGGTTGATTTCCTTGATGATGAAAATGATCTACTCGCCGATGTGGCGCTACTGACCCTGGTAGCAGAAGTGAGCGGTAATCCCGTTTTATGGGAAAAACTAAAAATTAAAAGCCGGTTAGAAACCATGATCGCTACGGTGAGCATGCTCCCCACCGGCACCCATCGCAACGAGCTTCAGCTCATTACCGTAAGAGCCATCGAGGCTGCCCGAGAACCTGATTTCTTTTATAAACTAGAAGAATGGTTACCCTCTTCCAGCTTTGATGTATGCAAAGGTATTCTTCAGGCCATGGGAAACCTGAAAGAGGAACGCTTTTTACCATTCATTTGGAACCAACTAAAGAAAGACCAAGGGGTATTGGCTTCTAATATTCTCGCTGCTTTTGACGAAGATATACTGCTCCCTTTTCTAGAAAAAAAGCTCCGGAATGAATCACCTGAAGAACTCCATCTCGCACCACGGATATTAGGCAATTTACCCAGTCCCAAAGCAGTAGCTTTCCTGCTAGATTGGCTAACTTCTCCTGACCAGACGATCAGGGACGAAGCCATCAATGCGCTTTGTAAAATTCAGTCGGAATGGCCACAAGTTCGTTTTGATCGTAAGCGCCTACAACGTCAGCTGTTAGAAGAAGCCTCGCTTTTTCAACGAATGCTGTCCTTACTCTACGCTCAGCTGCAAGCCTACCCCAATGATGAAGAACACCTGCGCAACGCCCGACGAAATTTACTGGAACTCCTCGAATCCCGTCTTGATCGCAATATCGAACGTATCTTCCGCTTGCTCGACTTGCGCTATTCTTCCAACGATTTTCTGACCATCTACGTCAACTTAAAGGATGGACAGCCCGATCAGCGCAGCAGTGCGCTTGAGTTCTTGGAAAACTTGCTCGAACCATCGCTAATGAGACTCATTCTTCCCGTCGCCGAACTGGTCGTGATGGACCTTTCGGTAAATAACAGAGGCAAAGCTCTTCCCCTTGAGCTACTAGAGGAAGAAACTTGCTACCGAGAAATTTTCGCCCTCAATGACCATCAACTGAGCATGAGCCTACTCACTTTGATTCGGCAGGATAAAGCCAGCCATTATACCTCAATGATTAGGCCGTTGCTCGCGTCTACGCAGCCGCTTTTACGTACTATCGCTCAGGAAACACTGGATGTTATTGATCCTCAGTAACCTTATCCACTTTTACGATTTCATCAATCTGGCCAGCCAGGCGACGGTGATCGAAATTGGAGTTTTTACTCAGCACATTGCTCATTAACACAACGATGTATTTAGCACCGTCAGGTTGTTCGACAATCGCTACCGAGTTCATATAATTGAAGCGATTACCCGCGTATTTACCACAAGGGCCACTCTTATTGGGGTCACAACTGTACAAACTTCCCGATTTAAAATACAAAGCTGCATCGTCCAATGCATCAGAAGCGCCGTAGCGGATGCGCCGATCTGTCATATACATCAGGCGCTTGATTTCCAGGCTTGAACGAGGGTCTGTAACTCGGCCACTTTCTACTGCAATGAGGAATTTCATCAACCCTTTGGGGCTACCGATACTTCCGCCCTGGCCAGGAATGATGCCCGTAGCACCACGGGTAAACATCTGCCCCAGTCGCCATTCTTCGGGATCAATACCAAGCGAAACAAGCGGACAGCTCACGACATCCGTGGCCAAATCCATCAACTCTCTTCGAGGCGTATTATCCAGGTATTCTTGAACGTCCATCTCATTGAGACAAGGATACTCCGACTGAAAAACCCGCATCAAAAGCACTTCCCGCCATAGTACGGAAGCCGCACCATTGTTACTAACAGAGACCATGTGATCAGCCCATTCAAAAAGGCTAAAACGGTCGCTTTCTTTGACTTGCCGCTTGTAATGCTTACCACCTTCCAGTTCGTAAAACGGAACGGTGTGTTGATCATATACCGCAAACGGCCCACCAGCGACCACCCGCTCTTTGAGCAACGCAATACGGTCATCGAAACTATGTGGATAGATGTTTTCCAATTCACAAAACAGCCCAGCCAACACCGCCAATTTACCCACACTTCCCGGTTGAAAACCACGGGTAGGCTGCCGATCTGCATAACGTACTGGCCGGCCAGGCGTCACATCAAACAGTGCAACCGAATAACTTTCGTTGAGGTTGGGGAACAAGCCATTGAGTGCTTCCTGCAACTCAGGGTCTGCCTCGGGGTAATCGATGATTGGCCCGTGATCATCGTTGTACAAATTGAGGTTAATCTGCTCCGTGGTGAGAAAAGCACCATTGGGAGGCATTTTCTCATCAAGTTCACCCAAAATAATCCTTTCCAACTTCAATAACCGTCGAATCCCGCTATAGAGATAACCGTCGATGGGGTAAGCAAAACTTATAGAAGGCAGGCTTACCGCCAATACCAACAAGACTATTACAGAACGCTTCATATTATTTTTTTTGGGTCAAATCTACCGCCTGGTAGGGTTCGTAACGAGGGTTAATGGATTGCAAATAGCCCGAGGCTGCCGCCTGCTTGTTTTCTACAAAAGGGCGAACCTGGAATAACCACAGGTGATCATCTTTAAAGCCCATTTCCATATCATAAGTAATGGGTTCGCTGCCTTCTTCGCGAGGGTAATTGGCTTCTACAAAATCACTCAAATTTTTAATACTCGTGAGGTTACGGAGGTTTAACAAAGGCTTGGACAGGCGATCAAGTCCGCGATTGGTTCCGCCCGTTTGTGGCAGATAGAGGTAATTGACTTCCCGTGCCGGGCTCAGCATTGCGATGTGGCCAGTAGGGAAAATGGTATAGGTTTCGGCACGCTGGCCATCTACCGCCCCCCCTACTCCACGGCTGAAGGCCGCGGTGATCTCGTCTTCCCTACCATTGCTGACATTTTGGGTAATCACCACCCCGGAATAATCAACATTTACGCCAGGAATCACCAAAAGGGAAGGATAAACGTTTTCTGGATTGTTCAGATAACGCTGGCGCCACTTGAAGCTCCGTTCGGTGTAGGGCGAAATCCACACTTCTCGGATGCCCTGCCATATTTTTTGCTCATCACGAACGTTGAAGATGGTCTTATTCAAACCAGCACCGGTAAAGTCTTTGAGATCTTCCATGTTGGTATCACTCCGCAGGAAAACCGGCAATTCGCCGAAAGGCTGATTCAAAATACTGGCAAACGAGTCGCGAAACTCCTGCTGAAAACCTGGTAAAAACGGAATGGTTTCCAGCAAAGTACGTAGCTCACCAAGGTGGGCAAGTAAATTGGTTTCAATTTCTTCCTCGCTTTTGCCCGCCGAGCGTTCTTTTTCTGCGGTGGCAAAGCCTTGCTGCAAAAACGCCCAGTAAGTGAGGTCACGGCCAGGAATGGTCTGCTCCATGTGGGCTTTGAACAAGCCAAAGGGCAGCACAAAACCTTCCACCACCTGCTCGGGAAACATCTGTTTGAGCTGCCCCAGGTTGGCGGCTTTAGGGCCACACCAACGGCCAGAGGAAGCAGCATTCAGCTCCCGCATGTTGATGATCCGGCGGGTATCCAATTCCATCTTATCCAAGGGGACTGTCACTCGCTCCTCCTTGCGCTCCGCGACGGCGAAGAGTTCTTTTTCCTGATCTGACATTTTCTTGGCCAGTTTCAGGATAATGGTACCACCTGGAGAGACCGCGTAGAACACCTCTTCTCCATTCCAGTCTTTCAAGTCGTTGAGGTTGTCTTCGCTGAGCACCGCGTTGGGGATCGCCAGGTTTCGCGCAAGCAGCTGCACGTGGGAAACCATATTGCCTTCGGAGACCGTAGCGATTCCAGCAACGGGCTTAAGGTCGGCAGGCGGGTGATCAAAAACATAAATCTTAGTGGCGTCGATCTCCATGTCTTCACTGGCTTCATTGATGACCACCAATTCGCCTTTTGCAAAACCAGGATTTAGGCCACGCATGGTAGATGGGTTACTCAGCGCAGCAATATCATTCTTCAAATTGGCTTCCGCTGCCGCAAAAGCACTCAAGCGCTCTACCGACATTCCCAGTGGCAACAGTACCGATGAACGAATCAGGTCGTCGATGAAGGTACGCGCCTTGGGTTCGATGCTCGTAAACATCTCTAGTTCTTTTCCATAAAGGGAACGCGCCAGGTTGGTCGACCACTCCAGCAAGCGCCGCGATTGTTCCGCNCTGAACAGCAAAGCCCCTAGTGGCATCGTCGTACTATCCGGCACCGACCACTGATCGGAAGAATAGCGGTACCATTCCCAAGGGGCGAGGTAACCACTGGCAGCTGTGGCTTGTTCCAGATAGCAAATTTCTTCCAGCTGCTCCAAGACTGTAGCATTTTCTTGCTTACCAGCAGTCCGGTAGAGCACCTGCTCCAACATCAAACTGACGTCCATGGCCGCTAGCCGGTACGATCCCCGAGACAGGCTCATGATTTGATCCCGAATATCCCGCATCAGGTCGGAGGTTGCCGAAATGTGGGCAATATGAGGACTGTCTGTATTAAAATAAGCGAGGTAATCATTCACACTACCACGCAGCGGATGATCAGCGGGCAAACCTCTCAATAGTTGCTTGATTTCTTCGTAATGATCAAAGCTATAATGCTTCTCCATCACATCGATCAGCTCGTTCATTGTTTGTAGCTCTGTAGGCTTGAAGGCTGCTTCGTGTTCTGCTTTAAAAGCACGTACTGCCGCCAAATCCGTACGATCCGGCTGTCCGTGAATTTTCACCCGCAGGTTCATAAACTTGGTGTACGACTCGGAAAGCACTTTCGAGAGCGCCCGCATATCGATGGTGCCGGGGGTATCTTCGCGGTGCGGAACCCGTTGTACCGCTTGCCGCAACAGAAAGAAATTGTCTTCCAATTTATCTTCATCCGCCAAGGCCCAGATGAGGAAGTCTTTGCCCCATTTGAGTTCGTCTTCGATCTGGAAAGCTCCCCGATAAAATTGGCCACGTTCCAATATCCAGCCATTATCATTGAGCTGGAGGTACTTGTCGATCTGATACTGCTTGAGCATGGATTGCTGGAAGGGCTCGTCCCAAAAGTCGGATTTTTCGCCACCAGCGAGAATCTGTGCCGGAAAAAAATGGTAATCCTTACCGTAGCGGATCAGCTCTGGCGAAAGACGCGCACGCTGGATAGCGTCCTTATCATCGGGGCAAGGATCTTTGGGTTCACGAACCGTACCGTCGCTACAAAACCAGCGAATATCGCGGTAAGGCCCACGAATGAGGCCGCGCCATTCGGTGATCTGTTCCTTTACAGCTTCAGGGTTTTTTATTTCCTGAGCGATAAGGAACTGCGGCATTGTAAAGACGATAATAAATAAGAGGGAAAGCAGGCGTAATACCATCAGAAAGGATTTTCGGTAATTAATATCAAGATGCTTCAAGGTAACGAGAATTCAGAGTTTCAACGGTATGAATCTCTATTTTGTGCGCTACTGACGCAAGGTTTCCAAGCCGTATTTAGACGTAGGTAACCTTTCTGGGATACTTTTATTTATTACATAGTTTTTTTTTGAACCACTTAAGGCACATTAGTTTTTTTGAGGAAAATCACACCTCGCTCAGGATTGAATATATTTGTAAACAATCAACCATCAAAACCAGCTAACAATCAACCATCTAACCGACCTTCAGCCCCATCCCCGGCCCTTCCCATTGGCTAAAATGGCTTCGTTTCGGGAGGCGTGCCGCAGGGGAAGGGAGGCGTGGCACACGGATCTATTAGCCTGACTATCAACCATCAACACCACGAAGTAGCCGCGAAGCGAAACCATCAAAACCAGCTAACAATCAACCATCTAACTCTGCTCCTCCCCTACGAACCCATTATTGCCGGAAAAGCCATCAACGTCCATCTCATTTTGGAGTATTTGGCGTTTTTTCTGGCCTTCCGTTACTACGTCTTTCTGCGCAAG
Organism: Lewinella cohaerens DSM 23179; assembly: GCF_000379805.1. Taxonomy (GTDB): domain Bacteria; phylum Bacteroidota; class Bacteroidia; order Chitinophagales; family Saprospiraceae; genus Lewinella; species Lewinella cohaerens. Next base: position 100,579 of record NZ_KB903537.1, read on the forward strand.
CGACAAGAGGATACGATCTCTACCGACAACCGCTTGTCTATCATTCTGGGAGCTATCCTTGGGGCGCTGGTGGGCTCGCGACTAGTGGGTTACCTGGAAAACCCCGTACTGATTTCCTCGCTTGAGCAGTTGCTACAATTGATGAATACCAAGACCATTATGGGCGGCTTGTTTGGCGGACTGTTGGGGGTAGAGATGGCCAAAAAGATGATTGGCGAAAAACAGTCCTCTGGTGATCTCTTTACCTTGCCTATCATTGTTGGCATTTTTATCGGTAGAATCGGTTGTTTCCTGATGGGGATTAAGGAATTTACCTATGGTGAAGTGACGACCTTCCCGCTCGGAATGGATCTGGGCGATGGCCTCTTGCGGCACCCGCTGGCTTTGTACGAACTCGTCTTTTTGGCAGGGTTATTTTGGTTACTAAAACACTTTCGCGAAACGAAAGACCTCGAAAACGGGATGCTGTTCAAGCTGTTTATGCTGTCCTATTTTGGCTTTCGTTTTTTGCTGGAATTCCTCAAACCCAATGTTTTCTTTGCGCTGGGGCTGAGTAGTATTCAATGGTTATGTGTAATTTGTTTTTTGTATTATCGTCGAGTGTTGGGTGTAAAAACAAGTGAGTGAAAATCTGTAATCTAAAGAAAAAAGAAGAACCAAATGTCAATTGATGATAAAAACGGATTTCGACTCTTAAACAGAGTGGTTGATATTGGCGCTAATAAAGACTTTTCTATCACTGAAATCAGGTATCTACAAGTAACGAATATTGCATCAATTCTAGGTGCAATATTTAATGCAGTTTGGTTACTAATTTCAATTTACCTCACTAGCTCCCCAATAATTTATGGAAGCAATGCATTTTTAGGATTGATGTTTCTAATTGTGTTAATTTTCAACAATAAAGGTTGGCGGGTACTGGCTACTATATGGCTTACAATTGCATCATATATATCAGTTCTCTTATTTCTTTATTTGTTGGGATACTCGTCAGGTGTTTCGGTCATTTGTTTCTTAATAATTATCCTGCCCTACATGACTTTTCCCCGAAAGGCAAGAAAACTAGCTCATGGTTTTAGTATACTGGCTTGCTTGACGTTGATTGTTACTGTATTACTTCAATCAAATATTAATGCTCATTATGATGAAGTAGATCCCTATTTATCACAAGTAGTCAATATCAGTATAACTGGATTCATTTGTCTCGCACTCATATGGAGTTTGTCTGTTCTAATTGACAGATCAGAGGAATCCTTAATGGCTGAACAGAAAAAATCAGATGATTTACTGCATAATATTCTACCGGTAAATGTAGCGAAGGATTTAAAAGAAACCGGTAGAACAATTCCCCAAAGGCACAAGAATGTGACTATACTATTTACTGACTTCAAGGGTTTTACGGAGTTAGTCGCATCCATTTCAGAAATCACTTTAGTCAATGAACTCAATGACATTTTTGGACGGTTCGATGAAATCGTTGAGGAGACAGGAGTTGAAAAAATTGAAACCATTGGTGATGCATATGTCGCTGCATCTGGCCTTAGAGAAGGGATAACTGAACATGCTATTAATTGCATTACAGCCGCACAACAAATGTTATACTACCTTGAGGAAAGAAATCGAAAACATGAAATAAAGTGGAGGATGAGAGTTGGGATACATTCCGGGCCTATTGTTGCTGGAGTAGTAGGAAAGAAAAAATTCAGATATGATCTTTTTGGAGATACAATTAATACGGCAAGCAGGATGGAGTCATCAGGAGAACCTGACAAAATAAATATTTCAGGACCGACTTATCAACTTGTCAAAAATGACATCGATTGCGAATACAGAGGGAGAATTCATGCTAAGGGAAAAGGAGAAATGGAAATGTACTTTGTGAAATAAATTGCAGCTAATAATGTGTATATCGATAGTGCTCCTAAAAGGTCGCACCGCAGCATACACGAGCAGTTAGCTGCAGTAAAAACAGGTAAATTTCCTACGCTTGAGAAAATTAAAGACTTCCCCTTTGCCGTAGTATATAGTCCTCCAAGGTAGGATTATAATCATCAAATTAAAACACTTAAAACGTATACGCCAGTCTAAACGATCTATAGCCAGCATCAAGCTTTAATGCAGCTTTCTTCGTTTTATTTCGGTTATTTCTATGGAAATAAGGGGTATAATACCCTATTAAACCTCCAATTCCAGCACCAAGAATAACATCGGTTAAAAAGTGTTTGGCTGCTTTTAAACGACCGTACGCTACAAATGTAGTAGCACCTCCAGCAATGGCTAAAGGAATAATTTTATTACGCTCCGGATACAAATCCTGATACACTCCAGCCATAAAAAAGAAAGACGTAGCGGTTACACCTACATGTCCACTATAGAAAGAATTAGACAACCTTACTCCGGTTCTCTTTTCAAGACCCAAGTCTTCATAATAAACAATCGGTCTGTTTTTGCGGTGAAATTGTGGAACGCCTAAAGTGTAAACGTTGGCATTTATGGCGTGGGCCTTTAAATACATCAAAGCATAATCTACAGCTTGATGTCTGATGCGTTTATCAGCAAACAAAATAACCGGTAAAAGGAGAGAGCTTCTCATTACAAAATCTGAACGTTCATGCCATCTATCAAAATTATCTGAATTTTGATCTAATGACCAACGTTCAAACTTTGGCACATCATTTCGGTCTAAGTTGAGTAAATCAGCTGCTGTCACTCTCGAACGATCATCCAAAATTTTCAACCCTACTGCATTGGTCACAAAACCTGCTCCTACGATGATTGAGGAGGTCAATCGGTTGATTTTATATAGCGGTTCTACGGTTTTGGTTGTATCTCTTGTTATTTGTCCAAATGCAGCTTGAAAACAAAACAAAGCTATAATGATGTAAAGGTACCTTGTCATTTATTATGGTTTTGGATAGCAAAAGTAGAGATTCTATTGAAAAGGGGGCATTTTCATGGATTAGAGGAACTTTGTTAGCCTTTTTATCGGATTAAGTAATATCTATGGATGCAAAGTGGAATATCGAGTCTGAATTAATAGTTTTTTTTAGAAAAAAGCATTAATTTATAAAAAGAAGTAAGTTGCCGCCAACTTTAGCGACTGCTCCACGCCCACGTTTAGTTGCGCCATGACATAAATACTAGACCTTTAGATAAGAGAAAAAACAAAACCATTGTTTGACCACAAAAAATACACGGAAATACTTCAATGGCATAACGGAATCGAACACTTCGATTATGACCTTTCAATTGATTGGGCTATTGAATTGATGCGTAATGGAATTGAAACAGAAAGCGTTTTAATAATTGCTTCTTTTCAAAAACCTGTAGATAGAGAAGAAATCAAACCCTATATTTCTGGTGCACTAAAAGAACTAAACCTAGAAGAGAAATATGGTGAACATTCAATAATTTCAAATGCACATTATCACCTCGAACAAATATTAAGTGATTATGAAATTCGAGGTAATTTGACAAAGCTTTACAAGTTGTGTTTAAATGCAAATTCCGATAAAAGACTGATGCCATTCTATTTACTTTATCACGGCTGGGATGAATTAGAACAAATTGGAGCAAATTACTACTTCGAAGGAGCTGACTTGAATAATATTGAAGACGTAATTAAAGAGCAAGCACAAATATGGATTGACAAATACATTCACGGTAACGAAGATAAAGCTGAACAAAAAATAGATTTATCAAAAAAGGAACCTAATAGTAAATCGATTTGGAAATCTGTTAAAACCTTTTGGAAATAGAAATCAATACGGCGTGCCACAATGTATCCAAAGTGCATTCCTCTCATTCTGTAGGCACAATATGGATGCTCCCCCCCTGGCCACAATAAAAAAACATAAAACAAACTGCAAGTGATGTATAAGAATCTCCTTTATTTCATTGTACTTCTCCAATTTTTTGTTTTTAGTTGTAGAGAAATGAAAAGTAAAAAACCTGAAGAGGCCTCAAAAATTGAGTTGAGTGATATTATTACAAAAGAGACCGAAGGTGGTTTTGAAATCTGCCTTGCAAGTCCAGTAAAGCCGCCATCTGCACGTGAGCTGAAGTTTGAAATTAGATTTAAAAATGGGGAAATAGTGAATAGTGTAAATGAGAAAGTATTAGCTACAGCAATAGAAGCAAAAAGGTGTTTTTATGTTGATGTGTATTATGGCAGCATTCATAGGAGAAATCTTAGAAGTCGTGATTTGGAGGTCAGGTCTATATTACAAAGTCACTGGCAAAAAGACTCAATTCAAAGCCTTAAAGTAACGGTCTACGAAAGTGCTTTCAGCGATAAAATTTATGGCGAAAAGACTTTTGACACAACCTATATCTCAAGGTTAAAATGATTTTTCGTTGACAAAAAGATATAGGTAGTATCGCACTAATTGATCTTGAAGAGACAAAGAAAGTTTTGAATTCATTAATGGTGTTCACCCTCAAAAAGCTCCCTTCGTTAAAGATAGCCAGCGGTAAAACCCTCTGCGACTCTGCGCAAAATACCTATTTTTGGATACGCTCCACAAATTCTAACAAATGCCTACCAGAAATTATACCTATTACGACTTCACCCTCAGCCTGTGCCCGCAGTGCCTCAAGCGGATTGATGCTAAAATTGTCTTTGAAGATGAGAAGGTCTACATGCTCAAACGTTGCCCCGAACATGGCCGTAGCAAAGTCTTGATCGCCGACGATATTGCGTACTACAAAAACATCCGCAACTACAACAAGCCCTCGGAGACGCCTTATAAATTCAATACCCAAACCCACTATGGCTGTCCTTACGATTGTGGTTTGTGCCCCGACCATGAGCAGCATTCTTGCCTTACTGTAGTGGAGGTGACCGATCGTTGCAATTTGAGTTGTCCGACCTGCTATGCAGGCTCCTCTCCTACTTATGGCCGACATCGTACTCTGGAGGAGATCAAAGCCATGCTCGACGCGGTGGTTGACAATGAAAAGGAACCCGATGTGGTGCAAATCAGTGGCGGCGAACCGACGATTCATCCGCAGTTTTTCGACATTCTGGATTACGCCAAGTCGCTGCCCATCAAGCACCTGATGCTTAACACCAACGGCATCATGATTGCCAAGGATCAGGCTTTCGCCGAAAGGCTGGCCACGTATCAGCCCGATTTTGAAATCTACCTACAGTTTGATTCTTTCAAAAAAGAAGTGCTGGAAACCATGCGCGGGGCCAACCTCACCAAGATCAGGGAAGAAGCCCTGGCTCGGCTCAACGCCCTGAACTTGTCGACGACCTTGGTAGTCACGCTACAAAAGCACCTCAACGACGATGAAATTGGCAAGATCATCGACTTTGCTTTAAAGCAAAAATGCGTGCGCGGTGTCACCTTGCAGCCTACCCAAATTGCCGGGCGATTAGAAAATTTTGATACCCAAACTGACCGTATCACCCTCACGGAGGTGCGCCGTAAAATATTGGAACAAACCGACGTTTTCCAGTCCGACGACCTCATTCCCGTACCCTGCAACCCGGACGCGCTCGTGATGGGCTACGCCCTCAAACTAGGCGACGAAGTGGTGCCGCTGACCCGCTACATCAACCCTACTGACCTGCTGGACAATAGCAAGAATACCATCATGTACGAGCAAGACGAGCAGCTCCACGGCAAGATGATCGAGCTCTTCTCCACCGGCAACTCGGTAGACAGTGCCAGCGAAAATCTGCATTCCATCTTGTGCTGCCTGCCCCGCATTGATGCGCCCAACCTGGGCTACGACAACCTCTTCCGCGTGATCATCATGCAGTTTATTGATGCTTACAATTTCGATGTGCGGGCCATCAAAAAATCCTGCGTCCACATCGTAAACAAAGACAACAAAATCATCCCGTTCGAGACCATGAACCTCTTCTACCGAGATGATAAACTTGATTACCTCAAAACCCTTCAAAACCAATCGTAATGATGTTACTTGAAGTTGGAAACCTCGGCGGCCTATTTCTTATGATTATTCTGATCATGCACTTGCCTGGTATTATTTTAACCATCATTGGCTTTATTATCAAGAAAAACAAGCCCAAAGCCGCGAAGGTCTTGTTTATCGTTGCTGGCGTATCTGTTCTGATTAGTTATGGGATTTGTGGGAGTATGATGGTGTAGTAGTTAAAAATTACTTCTTACTTTTGCTCCCCTATGCTAGCAAAACTTATTCTTATTCGGGCTTGTACTTACGATCTGGCGGAACTGGATTTTAGCCACGGCGACGCCATGCAGCTGGTGGGCGGCAATAATGTGGGCAAAAGCTCGATGATTTACGCGCTCAACTTTCTGTTTGTCATCAACCGCAAGCGGATGTCGTTTATGGGACGTAAACCGGCGGATAAAACCACCATGGAGTACTATTTCCCTACAGCAGAGAGTAGTTTTGTGGTCTTTGAAATCAGCAAGCGAGGGCGAAAATATTGCATCCTCGTTTGGCGCGACGGCAGCGGCAGTGCTTGCTATGGTCGACTGGAACATGCTTACGAACGCAGCTTGTTTTTTGAAGAAGATAACGATGGTCTCCAACCGCTCAGCCTCAGTGCGCTGCGACGTAAATGGCTGCTGCAAGGCATCAAACTGACGATACTCAAGAACAATCCGGAGATTTTTCGCACGGTTTACCACACAGGTAAGGCCAACGATGCGGCGGTCTGGCTGCGCAGTAGTGGCCACGGGCGCGGCGCGGAAGGGTTTAGTAAACTGTACCGCTACCTGATTGATACGCGCCTGATTGATGATACCGCACTGCGCGAGATTTTGCTACTGGCCGACCATCGTAGTGAAGACAAACTCAGCTACAGCGGCATCAACCTCTCTGATATTGAGCGGTTGCGCAAGCTGAAGGCACAGGCCGACCTGCTGCATAAAAACCAGGAAAAATTCACCCAATTCCGCGACGGCTACCTGCGGCTGGCCAGCGACCAGGAGGAACTCAACCAGATGGCCGCGGCTTTCCGTTTCCACTCGACGCAGATACGTGCCGAAATGGAGGTCAATCAACACCGCTACCAGGAGGATTTGCTCAACGGACAGGAGCAACTAGCGCTTATCCAATCCAGCTTCCAGGAAGTGCAGCGCGAAATCGGGGTGCTACAGGAACAAATGCGCAGCGGAAAACAGCAGTTGGAGCATATCCAAAAATCAATTGCGGAGATCAAGGCCCTGCCAACGGAGGATTTTCTGCATAACAGCAGCGAGAATATCCAGGCGGCTGTCAATAATCTACAGTTTCAGTTGACGGAACTGGGCCAACTGAAACTCAGCCCTGCCGAATTAAAGGCTCGGATTACAAAATCTCAACGGCAGATTGCTCAACTGAGCCAACAACGAGATAACCTTGCCAACTGGTTGATCTTTCACCTTGCTGAAAAAGAAGAAGACCGGCAGCTGCTCAACGCAGTATTGAGTCCGGCAACGGCGCGTTTGGATGCGGCTGCTTTGCGCAAAAAAATCACCAGCACCGACGCTTTGATCAAGCTTTTTGACGGTGCGCTGGAGCTACCTAAAGACTTCAAGCTGCCCGAGCTGCCCAACCCCGAGCAAATTGCGGCAGAAATAGCCGAGGAACAAGAAAAACTCACCCGCAACGAGCGCCTGCTGCAAGCCGCTCAAAACCGTGCGGAACTAGAAAAGGAAGTTCAGAATAACCGGCAAAAACTGGCAAATATCCAGTCGCAGTTACAGCAAATCGCCAATTTGCCCCAATTGGAAAGTAAAGCCAATGCACATACTGCCACCCAAAAAGACCAAGCGGCGCAACTGGAAACCCTGGAGAGTGACAGCCGCCGCCTGACCGAAGACTTGCGCTTGCGCAATCAGGAACAGGAACTCCTGCGGGAAAAACAACGGGAATACAAAAATCGCGAGCAGCGGATTATGGGTTGGTTGCGAAAGCTGGAAAGTTTTCAACTCGACACCCAGAAAACAAGCTACACACCTAGCGGCCAAGCGGCCCCCGAGTTGGAGCGCTTGTTTAACGAACTGGAAAAGCGCTACCTCCAACTCAAGGAATTACTCAACAGCACCCGCAACGACTTTGGATTTCTACGACGAGACTTGCTTTCTGAAACCGCTGACGAAGCGACTTTCATTGAAGAAACCGACCAGGCTTATCAGGGACTCGACGATCAGGAAAAGGTCATCGACTCGCTGGTGGATAGCATTGGCCAGCGTTTTGCCAATCCGGCAGCCGACTTTCTGCATCAGTACGGGTTGTTCCGTGACTTCATCAACCAGAAATTTAATCGGAGCTTGGCCAAGTTGCATATTTCCAACATCGAAGCCCTCCGCATTGAGCTGGTGCCCAATGACCGGCTGCAAACCGACCTCCGCAAAATTAGCGAGATGGACCTGAGCAGCAACAGCCTTTTTGGTAGCGAACGGGGTGGCCTCACTGTCTTGCGGCGCTACATCGAGCAGGGCAAAGACATTGCCTTCAGCGACCTGTTTAGCCTACAGCTCAAACTGACCATCGCCGGCAAAGAGAAGACCGTAGACCTGAGCAAACAGGTAGAAAGCGATGGTACTGACCGGATGCTGCGCCTCGTGATCGTGATGCAGGTGATCAGTCGCCTCGTGGATTTGAGCCCTGAAAATCGGATCGTCATGTTCATTGACGAAATCGCGACCATCGACGGGAAGAACCGACCGCAGCTGGTCGATTTTTGCCGAGAGCACCACTTCTACCCCATCTTCGCCGCCCCGGAAATGGTGGAAGGCTTTGACCGTTACGTACTCATCAACCGAATGTCCAACAAGCGTTTGGTGGTAGAGGAAGGAAAACACTACGTCGATGTCGAAAGAAACTGAACTCCGCACCTTTAGTCGATTGGCTGCTGGCGAGCAGTTGGCCTGGGGCAGTGTGCCCAAATCGGTCAAAAACGGCAATTCCTTAGGCGAATTGCTAGCGACAAGCGTGTTGACAAAAGTACGGCGCGGTGCCGGACAAGCACTGATGGCCGCCGACTTGGCTGCGTTGGAACGCTTTATGGACAATCGTTTCCCCGGACGACATACCGCCTCTGCCGGAGACGGCATTGCCAATGTAAAACGCTACCGCGACAGCAAAGGTGGCAAAAAAGAAAGTATTGGCGTGGTGCTTTTACGCGGCTGGCAAACGATATCCGTCAATGGAGAGCAGGTAGACCTGGCTTACTTCACAGCACATTTTTCTAGCTTTTCGGTCGTAAAACCACAGTTGAAAGTGGAGAAACTGTGCTTGGTTGAAAACCTGGACACCTTTGTAGAGGCAGAGCGACTATTGGGTAAAGAATGGATTTTTGCACACACCTACGGACGCCTTGGCCTCAAAACTTTAGCAGGTTTACAAGCCAAAGAAATACTGCATTTTGGCGATTGGGACTTTACCGGATTGGATGAATATTTGCGTTTTCGCGAACAGTTTCCACAAACAAGACTCTACCTCCCAGAAGATTTAGACACGCTGTGGGCAACCAAATCCAAGCCTCTGAAAAAAGGAGCCGTGATCACCAAACGCCTGCAAGGCAGTGATGATCCTGATGCACTTCGCATCTTGTCTTTATTGAGTAAAACCAATAAGTTTTTGGAGCAGCAAGCCGTATTTTCAGCACAAAAACCAGCGCTATGATCTTGAAAGCAGAACCAAGGACGATCATGCGCTTTATCGAAGACAACTTCGAGTCGTTGAGCCAGTTGTACCGTATCCAGCTGAAGAAAAACCTCATTCCGACAGAGAGCTTTGAGGAGGTTACGCGCCACAAGGGAGATATTGTGACGCGGCGATTATCGGCCTTCAAAATCCTGCGCCCAGTGGGGGATGACTACCGCCTGGCAGAAGAAGTAGGTGCTTATTTGGGTTTCCTGATGCAGGAATTTAAGCCGCTGTTGCCGGAACAGTTGCGGCGCTACCATACGTCTATCCAGGATGTCTATGAACTGCTGACCATCCGCCCGGATTTGGAAGACAAAACCCGCAGTTTGCGGCTGGAACACCTCTACAACGAGGTGCAGAGTTTCCTGGACAATGTGACCAACAACACCTACACCCTGCTCAAACGCAGTCAGCGACTGAAGGTGAACCGCCAGCAGATGACCTACTCCGAGCGAGTGAAGGAGGCACGCCTGTTGATAGAGCAATACATCGACCCGCTCAACCAGATTGTAAACCTCAATGATGCCAACTCCATCGCGTCGCTGCTGCAAAATATCGGTCGCGACATCAACCTGGACCGGATGGCCAACTACCCACCTTCCGTCATTGAACGCTACGAGCAGCTGGACAATCTCTTGCGGCAAGTAAACACCCGTCTGCAACGCGAGAGCGACGTTATCCGCCGAGAGCTTACCCCCCTGATTGAGCGAATCAAACGCGAGAGTGAAGTTTTGGGCGGCTGGCTGGTATTTTTAGAGCGCCCGCTCTTGCTTTCTGTTCCTGATTTCGCGAAACGGAACCCACAAAACATCTTCGGTGACCAAACGGCTGCCGACCTCAAAATCTACATGGAGCAGTTCCAGCAACAACGGCAAGCTGCCCGTATCAAGTTATCGGACGGGCCTGTGGTGCAGGAAACGCCCCTGCTGGATCGCCAATTGTATCGCAAGCGAATGAAAGCAGCCTTACCTATCAGCGACTTTTTCACCTGGTGCCTAAAGGCAATTGCAGATCACCCCGCCGAAAGGCAAGAAAGCGATCTTTTTGAACTGACCAGCCTGCTTTTCAGCTCCGAAGAACAATACGAATTGGTCTTCAGTGGCCAGCGGCAGCGCGTGCGCCTCAATGAACAATACTATACCCTGCCGCTTTTCCAAGTGACGATAAAACCAGAAGAACAATGACCTATCCACCAGCGCATTACGAGATTGTTAAGGCCTTGCTCTCCGAGGGACGCTTTCTGTTGGAGGGCGAAGCCGCTTTTTTGTCCTTACGGGAAAACAAGGATTTTTACACCAAATTCTTCCACGAATCCTTCCGACTGGAGGTGAGTATCACCGCCGACTATGCCCTTTTGAAGAGCAGCAAAGATTCGGATAATGTAGCGCGTTCGATCTGCGTTTATCTGGCCATCCTTTGTTACGAGCTTGATCATCAAGATGGAAATCTATTGGAGATTTTGTCCTTCAACACCTTTTCCATCACCGAATGGGAAGACCGTTTTGAGCAATCATCCTACTACAATGTCATGGAAGCTACGGATCGCTTGCGCAATGCCAATCAGCGACAAAAGTTTTACCAGTTGCTAGCCCGTCGTGGCCTCATCAAGCGTATTGATGACGACCTGTTTCAGTTTACACCAGCGCATAGGTACTTTTTGGAGTATGCGCGGGAGTTGAATATGCGGGAGATGATGGCGCAAAAGGAAGCGTGACTATGATTTTTAGGATTAGGAGATTAACTTGATTTCTTGGACACACAACCGCACACAAAATCAAGAAAATCATGCTCAATCATGGTTTAGACAAATGATGGGAAGCCCAGTCTACATCTTCAAATCTCCTCCCTCCCCCCGTCATGCAAAAGGCGGTAGTACTTTCCTCCTTTAATCAGCAGGCCTTCTGATTGCTTGTTGGGCCAGTTTTGATGGTAATCATTAGGATGATTGACGTCGATACCGATCACCCGGCCAGCGAAGCTACGATTGACTTTAGATTGGATCGTATGGCCTACGACTACAGCTTTGGCGTTGAATTTATCCAGCGGCGCATCCACCTGCTCCTGGGTCAAGTCTTCTCTAAAGTAGCCGCGATACCAGCAGACGCCCGTCCGATTGGAGAGCACTAATTGCTCGGCATTCTTTTCGGCTTTAGGGAAATAAGGCAAGTAATAATTGGCGCGATTGATGGCATTGATCTCGGATAAGCTTACCTCGGTGGTTGCCAAATCGGGGTGCAGACCGCCGTGTACGAAAAGATGACCGTTGATCAGTTCAACTGTATTCTTGCTAGCCATCCATCGGCCCAAAAAGGAATTGGCATCAAGCAAATGATGTATTTGCTTGCCTAATATGGCTGCTACGCCAAAGTACTTGGGCGAGGCAGATTCAAACTTGCCCTGTATGTTCTTTAGCTCATGGTTGCCTATTATGTAATGTACCTTGCCACCATACTTTGTGGCTTCCTGTTCCAGTTTGTAAATGAACCAAAGCACTTGGGTTGTCGAATAGCCCCGATCAACAAAGTCTCCGACCAGCACCAGGTGCCCTTTGCCGAATGCCCAGTTTAAGTCGGCATCAATCACCTGCTGGTGGATCAGAAAATTGCGGAACGTTTTGTAACCACTCTCGATATCAGAAATCGCCACGATGGGTTGCTCGTCCTCAAAAGTGGTAGATGGTATTTCATGTTTCGTGTTGATGACCATATCAAAACTGCTGCTATCCAGCGGAAATGGACACGTAAGTGAGAAGGAAGAATCCGCTGGGTAAAGCTCTTGATCGACATAAAACCCATCGTCTTTATTTCCTCTGATATAATTGACGGTCAGTATCGTATCATTTTCATAAAAAAGGTAAGGGCCTTCGCCATCCAGATTTCTCATCAGCGGATTATCGCCGTAATGGACAGCGCCATTTTCTTTAAGGAGTATCACCACTCCGATGGCGAGTAATACCAAAATCGTGAGTCCAATATGCTTGAAGTAGCGTAAGATTCGTTTTTTCATCGTGTATATTTTTGATGTAAAAGGATATGAAGTAGGTTCGTGTGCCCACCCTTCACACGAAGGGTGGGGCTAGAGTGTCCAATCTGGTGCTTTTCTGATGCGACGGATTTTAGCGCTTTCTTGACAGGCTAAATTGTTATGTAAAGTTGCCCTCAGCCAGGTTGCGCGGGCTTCAATCCGTACCTACTAGAACGGAGAGAACTCCTTGCGGGCTAAAGCCACGCGTAACATGAATTAGCGGCAAGGTAGAGGCAGGACAGTACTGGGACTAACAACTGGGATGTACATGTACAGGGTAGTGACCCAAAGCTCAAGGCGGATGATAAAGTAACTTCCTACCACTTTCACGCACATTCAGCTACCGTTGCCAGTCGTTCATCAAATAGTTTGTGGGGATAGTTTTATCCGGCTACATTTGAGTATGACAACGACAATCGTAAACAAAAATCGGCCACTACTTGGGCTAGGACTTGCCTTTCTACTCCTCGTCGGTGCGCTAATGCTAACAGAGTTCGACATAGCATCTGGGGCACTCTTTGCTATTGCTGCCGTCGGCACGGCGCTCTACTTGCCCCTCATTTGGTTGATCAATAAGCGAATAAAAAGGACAATTACTCCCTCGTGGTGGCACAAAGAAATTCGGGCAACCATCCTTATACTTGGTGCTTTATGCTTGATCGCGGCCATTGAATCCTCTTTCCACTCGGTCGTTTTTCTAATCATTTTTATTGAATTGCTTTTCTTACTAGCAGTATTTGGGTACGAGTACTTTTTCCCACACTCCGATACAATACATGGCACTGTGGAGAGCGAAAAGTCACGGTTTTCTCCCTGGATGTACTGGCTGTTCATCGTAGGAAACGGCATTTTGCTGATCGTTGGAGAAGATTACTTTACCAATCAAGACCAGTTCGGCGTTGCCATCCTATTGTATTTTTGTTCGCTATTTTTCCTGTTTACACGCTGGGTATTCAAGCAGATAAGGTTCCTTCTTAATTTAAAAACAGAAAGGAATCGAACCGAGCTACTACATCTGCAAAGTCAGATCAACCCTCATTTCTTTTTCAATATTCTCAACAACCTCTATGGATTGGTAGACAAAGATTCTAAAAAGGCGCAGCAGCTCATTTTAAAGCTGTCGGACATGATGCGCTATAGTATTTACGATGGGCAAAAGGAAACCGTCTCGCTGGCTGAAGAAGTCGACTACATCAGAAATTACCTCGACCTCCATCAGATGCGTTATCACAAGAAAATCGAGTTGGATTTTGTGACCAACATAGAGGACGATCAAATACAAATCATGCCGCTCCTCTTTATCATTTTAGTGGAGAATGCCTTCAAACATGGTGTCGAACATCTTCGTGCAGATGCCTATGTACACCTCACGCTCGAAGCTACCGCTAATAGTGTGTCTTTCAGTGTAGAAAACAACTTTGATGACGAAGAAGTAAGCACCCAAGCGGGACTGGGCCTTCGTAACCTTAAAAGAAGGTTGGAGCTCGTTTATCCAAAAAAGCATAACTTATCCACGATAAAAACGACAAAAACATTCAGCGCACAATTAACTATTGAACAATTATGATCAAGTACCTCATTGTCGATGACGAACACATAGCCCACGATATCATCAAGGGCTATTGTGATTTGTTGCCTCATTTGGAACTTGTACAAAATTGCTACGATGCTGTCGAAGCTTTGGAATGCCTCCGGCAGCAGCCTGTTGACCTCATCTTTCTCGACCTCAACATGCCCAAGCTGAAGGGATTTGAATTCTTGCGCACTTTGCCCGTTCGCCCCAAGATAATTGTCACCACCGCCTATCGGGAATACGCCCTCGAAGGCTTCGAACTCAACGTTGTCGACTACCTGCTGAAGCCTTTTAGTTTTGAACGTTTTTTGAAAGCATTGAACAAGGTGGTCAATACTACGCCGACCACTTCCCCTACCCTGGCATCGGAAACCACGGTGGAAAACAGCGTCTTTTTGCGCAGCAACAAGAAATACTTACAAGTTACGCTCAGCGATATTCTCTACCTGGAGGCCTCGGGCAATTACACCAAGATCATTACCACAGAAAGCACCATCTCCGTCCGTCAGAAAATATCGGAATTGCTGACCACCCTCCAATTTGATCAACTCGTTCAGGTACACAAATCGTTTGCGGTCGCTAAAAACAAGATCAATAGCATTGAAGGTAATCGCATTTTCATCAATGATTTTGAGATCCCCATCGGCAAGGTTTACAAATTGAATGTGGATAGGATGTTGGAGTGAGGAATCAAATATCGTGCTTCCGCATAAATTTTTATTCTAGTTTATTTGGGGCCATGCCGGTAGTGGCGTTGCGGAGCAAACGCCACTACCGGCACCGGGCTGTTCGCTCTCATGCAGTGCTGCGCATTGCATACCGCTGCCATCCCTTGTCCTGCTCGTCCCTGCGCTCGGGCTCCAGGCTACGCCTTACGGCCCTATTTTTTTTGCGCCAAACGACCAGTTCGATCTACGGTTGGGTCCTTAAAAAACACGAGCAAAATCATGAAACCTACCTGTGTGTGTGTATTTGTTGTTTTTTTCAAAAATTGAACTTAAAATCATATCCGGGCATAGCCAGCCCCATTATCAAAGTTGCTATCCCAATTATTACCGTAACTACTCCTATCACCTTGCAACACACTCCTATTCTACCAATTATCTCCTTAACTTTGGTTTCATCGAATTCTTCACTTATAGGCTTTCTTACTATCATGGTAATGAAAGACTCTAAATGGTTTGATAATATTTCTCCAATGCTATAGAACATTACTCCATATAGAACCGAAGACAAAAACGAAAAAAACATTAAAAAGCCCATCTTAGATTAATTTAGGTTTACACAATTTTCTTTCTTCATTATACTGACTTAAATTCATTTTTTGCGTTAAAAATATCGTGCATGTTAGTTTCCGAACTATCCCGACCTTCTTGGTCGGGATGATATCCTGCTGGTCTTCCGACCAGCAGCTAGGGGGCTTGATAGAATGTCGATTTTTCACTCAACCTACTTCATCACCTTATCCAACACGTNCCCCCCCGTCATAGCCGTAGCAGTGAGTACACCTGAAAAGAGCGCGCCCCCGACCCCAGCAGTCACAATATCCTGCCCTGTGAGGTAGAAGTTCTTAATGGGTGTTCGAGGCTGAAGGAAACGTTGCCGAAAACGCTGCGGGCTATGATCTAAGCCATAAATTTCTCCCTTATCGTAGTTGACGAAATGCTGGGTCGTCAGTGGTGTCGACAGTTCGTAGCAATCTACTTTGCCTTCCACTTGTGGCATTTGTTTGTACAATTCCGCCAATAGGCGTTGAGCAATACGCTCCTTGAAGGCCTCGTAGTCTTCTCCCCTTTTCATCCAGCGACTGCCTTCCCAATTCGCGAAAGCCTCGTAAGGAACCAGTGTGATAATATCAATCGTACTTCTTCCTGGATAACGGCGATCCCAATCAGGGTCTTTGGCGGAAGGAAACGAAACATACACCACCGGAAAGGGCTGATCCAAATCTTCCAAATAGCGATCTACACAAGCATCATGATCAAGATCGCCAGGATATATCCAAAGGTTGGTTTTAGGCAACTGTAACTCCTCCGGACTACCAGGTAATCCGATATACAGACAAGCGTGAGCTACAGAGCGTTCTACCTTTTGCAATGGTTCCAGCAATTGGTGATCAGCCACCGCGGCAGCCGGCAAAAGTTTCTTATAGGTTGTCATCACCCCCGCGCCGCTGACGATGTTATCAGCAGTGAACACCTTCCCATCGGCCATCCGCACACCAGTGGCGGTGTTGCCTTCTAACACAATCTCCGCTACCTCGGCACTGATGAGAATCGTCCCACCAGCGGCTTCAATGACAGGGGCAACGGTAGCCACTATCTGCGACGAACCACCCACCGGGAAGCTCCCACCACCAAAATAGTGCCTTGCTACCGAGGCGTGCATCACAAAACTGCTTTTCTTGGGCGGCAAACCATAATCACCGTATTGCCCACTGAGCACGCGGATCAATTCTTCGTTATCCGTAAGGGAACGTAAAACCTCATAAGTCGTCTGGTCAGAGAACTTCAAAAAAGGTCGCCGCATAAACGGCCCCGATAGCTTGCTCAACAGCGGCGGCATGGCCTTATCCATATAAAACCAACGGCTGGTCTTATTGGCTTCAAACACCAAGTCGACGTATTTTTCAATGGCCATTTCTTCTCCGGGGAAGTAGGCAGAAAGCTGCGCAATGAAGTTTTTAACGCCCTTTACCAAGTCATAATGCCGATCGCCGAGGATGATACGGTCGTAAACATCCCCCATGTCTGCCCATTGGAGTTTGCCATTACTGATGTAATCAAACAGACGCTTGATCACGCTATTGGGCCGTTGCACTTCTCCAATGTAGTGAATTCCCACATCCCACTCGTAGCCCTTGCGCTTGAAGACGTGCGTAAACCCACCGGGCGTGTAATGCCGCTCCAAAACCAGCACTTTCTGACCTTCTTTTGCCAAAATGGCCGCCGTCGTCAAGCTCCCCATTCCTGAACCAATGAGGATGGTATCGTAATGATCAGCGAGCTCGTGGCGTTTTTTGTAGGATTGGATCATGGTAAGGGGTTGATAGTTAGGTGGTTGTTGGTTTGATAATTGGAAAAGTATAGGGGTGTAAAGGTGTAAAAGTTTTTTTACTTACGGGACCAAATAACTGGGAGGTAGTGATAAACATTAATGAGCTCTCTACGCTCCAACTCTTACACTTTTACATCCTTTTTCTGAAAAGAACATAAATTAGTGGTTCCTCGTTGTTTTATGGCGGGCATGATCCGCTAGCCCTAAAACACGAAGAACCACTATTTTAAGAGCGAATAAACCATTAACTTGAAAGACTGTTGGTCGGGAGACCAACGTGATATTTCCAGGTTAGTCTGGGGACTAACCTGCGCGGTTTCTTTTCTGAGACACAAAACCGCACGCAAAATCAAGAAAATCAAGCACAATCATGGTTTAGACAAATGCCTCCCCTACTCTTTCACTACCTTACAAGACTGCAACAACCGTCCTGTTCCTTGTTCGTACATCGCCACCAAATAAATACCACTGGGCAGGGCCGACAAATCAAAGCTAACTTCCTCGGAAGAAGCCTGCTTTACCGCCAACTCACGTCCTGTTAAATCTTTAAGAGACACCGTAACCGAAGTAAGGTTTCCACCAATAGTTACCCGCACCTGATCCTTGGTGGGATTGGGGTAAACAGACAGCGAGGGTGTTTCTTCTAAGACTGTCGTTGATGTTGGCTGCTCGTCTTTGTAGACGCGTACCCAATCCACCTCCACGGTATGTGGATAGAGGCTGTTATCAGGCGTACCACCCCAGGCACCGCCTACCGCATGGTTGAGAATGATAAAGAAAGGTTGGTCAAAAGGCCACTGGGCCTCACTATCGCCAATGGAAGATTTTTTGACCCTCATATAGGTTTCACCATCCACACTGAAGCTCATTTCCTCCGTATCCCACACCAGGCCGTAGGTATGAAAGCCGGTGTCGTAATCATCAATCTGGTAGGTTCCTGTAATTTGGGTTCCTATGATGTGATTGTAAGCCTGGGTGTGGATGGCTGCGCCAAGATGATCAAAATCCTGACCGTGCTCCATGATGTCGATCTCACCACAACGTGGCCAGCCAATGCCTGAGTCGAAGATATTTTCGCCCAGCATCCAGAACGCCGGCCAAGTGCCCCGACCACGAGGGAGTTTCATGCTGGCTTCAATCTTACCATACTGAAAAGTGATTTTTCCCAGCGTCTCGATCTTGCCCGAGGTGTAGTTGCGGGTAGAGGGAGAGCTCATCGCTGGCCCCTGCCCCGTATAGGTTTCCTGACGGGCAATGAGTTTTAATGTTCCGTCAGATACGACAATGTTTTCTGGCCGTGGCGTATAAAACTGTAACTCTCCATTGTCGGGGTTACCGTGGTGGACTTTTGACCAATAGGTTTCATCAACAGCGTTACCGTTGAATTCGTCGGCCCAGTCCAGCACCCAGTTGGGTTCATAAACTTCTTCTTCCGAAAGGACGAAAAAATCGAGGTTACATACACCTATTTCTCCACGACCAATGAGATAGAGATCGTGTGTCCCCGTCACTGCTTCGATACCCGTGAGTTGTGCCTCGAAGGTTGTCCATCCCAGGGTATTCTGCGGATAAAAGGTACCAATCAAGGGTCCATTGAGGTTATCTAATCGAATTTCTACGCTTCCACCGTTGTTACCTTTAGCGGCTTGGAAGGTGATGCTGTTGTAGCCACCATCGAAGTTAATCTGTGCATACTGTAGCCAGTCGCCATCGTCAAAATAGCCGATGTTGGTGCCGCTGTTTTCTAGTTCGATGCCTTGCATGGCATCATAATCTTCCGCTTCTATCTGCACGGGCGTAGCGCCGAGTACCACGGGTAAAAGGAACCCTAGCAGAGCCAGGAATTGATAATTGTTTTTCATTTGAAAGTTTACTTAGGAACAGCACGAAAATAAAACACGATTTGGCTACGCCGCTACTTTGTGGTCGCTTCGCGGCTACTTCGTGTTTTATTTTCTGCGCAATACTTAAAAAATTGTTGCACTTAATATGTCAAAAGTTAGCACTCAAGGAAAGAATAAAATTCCTCCCAGGGGCTGAAATACCTGCACTGTAAGGTCGGTAACGCTGATCCGTCAAATTTTCCATTCCTGCACTAATGGTAATGGTTGGTGACAGATCATACAAAGCCTTAATATTCAAAGTATACCATGCGGGGGAATAATTATTCCCATTAGAATCCTTAGCATATATTTCGTCCTTGCTTTGCTCTTCTCTTGCCAAATCTTCAAACTTGCGTTCTCCTTGATAGTTGGCATAAAATTGCAAAGTTAGCTTTTTAGCTTTGTAGCTTAAACGAGACACCCCAAAAAGGGGAGCTGCATGCCGGGAGGGGCTAGTGATACCATCGTCCAGTTCTTCCTCACCAATCTGATAATTTATAGAAGAAGAAAAACTGAAACCAGCTGGTAGTTTCCACTCTAGGCCGGCCTGTATCCCATATACCTTCGTCACTGCGGCGTTTTGGATCGCTTGTACCTGACTCAGCGTTCCTTCATATAAAATACTATCCTGGCCATTTAGTTCGAAGTTTCTACGAACCAAGGCATTCTGTAAAATGGTATAGTAACCTGTAAGGTCAACCTTTATCACCTCCTTGAACACTTTTGCAATTCCTATATCCAAATTGGAAGCATATTCAGCTTTAAGTCCAGGATTAGGGATAGTCACTGTACCTGGTTCGGAATCAAAAACCTTTCCCATATCATCCACATTTGGTGAACGAAAAGCTGTTCCAAGGTTAGCACTAATTACGCTGCTTTCTGAAACCCGGTAAACAGCACCAATACTCCCCGTCAAAGCTCCATCATTCATTTCAGCCTTTGCAAACGGAAAAGGATAGAAATCCAGGTTATTGCTAAAGTCAGCATTAGTAGAAAATTGGTTAAAACGCATACCTGCCTGTAGTGTGAATTCATCGGACAGTTTAAACTCATTATTTACATAAATAGCTGCAGAGCTCCAGGTCGCCGTGGGGTAACGTGCTGGACCTTTCTGCACTTCCTCCGTGGATATATTTGTGATCATCCCCGCAGAGGTGATGTCATTCAAAATATACTCTGCGCCATAAAAGAGGGTATGCTTCCTTCCTGTTTTTTTTATAAAATCCAGATTAACCGAATAAGCTTCAACATTTTCGGTTTGCATATTACGGTCTTCTTTATTTAATAATCGATCAATACGACTTTCTTCAAAAGACTGTTGTGCCAAGCGGAGGGTCATTTGATCATAAGCAGTATTTTTCCCTTCATGAGCGATACTCAGGTGGTTCATCATCCACTTTTGTGGGCCGTAATCCCACTCTGCGTAACGAGCTGTTCCATTGCGCACCCGATTGTGGCGATCATACCGACCGTAGGGAGAGGTCGCTGAATAGTGAAACCCATATTGAAAATCCCACTTCTCATTTGGCTTGAAACGCACCTTTTGCATAACGTTCATTTGCGAATAAGCCGTCGGAATCTGCAAAAGCGGATCATCCTGAGTAATCACGACATCGGTGCTCTCTTGACGCTGGACAAAATAGTCTTTGAGGTAATCATCTGGCCCATTGCTCCCTTGCCTCAGGTGGTCGTAATCCCAGGTACTGAAGCTGGTCACCAAGGCCCATTTTTCCCAACCAATATTTATATCAAAATGGCCTGTTTTTTCCTGATTGGCTGAAGCGTAACGTGTAAGGACTTTTCCGGTAATCAAAGGAGTTTTATCTATGGATAACTGTGGCACAAGTGTCTGAAAGCTCATCACTCCACCAATGGCATCACTACCATAAATAACGGAACCTGGCCCAAAGAGTACTTCGGTGTTGCTTATCGCAAAAGGATCAAGACTGATCACATTCTGAAGATTACCACCTCTAAAAATGGCCGTATTCATCCGCACACCATCAATGGTATACAAAAGTCGGTTGGTGGCAAAACCCCGAATCATCGGGCTGCCACCACCCTGTTGGCTTTTTTGGATATAAACCTTACCCGAAACCCCGAGAAGGTCCGCTGCGGTTTGCGGATTCTGGAGCGCAACATCTTTAGGAGAGATGGAAATGATCTTCATCGGTACATTACCCGAAGATTGCCGCCAACGTGTAGCAGAAACCACAATTTCATCCAAGTTCAAATTAGACGGTTCTAATACTATTTCAAAACCCATCAATTCAAGATCCGCATAGCTTTTAACGACCTCTTTATAGCCAAGCATCCGAATCTCGATCTTAGCAGCCGCGTTGAAATCAGATATATCCGCTTGTCCATTTACATCAGTCACCGCATACGCTTCGGGGTTTGTACTCAAGAGCGTCACAAACTCCAGCGGTTTATTCGATGCTTGATCTTTAATGGTTATTGTTTGGGCATGCGACCAGACGGCCCACCCCAGCAATAACCATAGTGATAAATATTTTTTCATTATAAAAATAGAAATATGCTAGCGGCTTTACCTTTCAAAAACAAGAGGTTTAGGAAACGAAGTTAATCAATAATGGCAGGGTTTTTCCTAAAAGTATACTTCATGTAAAGCAGCCAACTTTTATAGGTTATTGAACCATATCAGGGATTATAAGGTCATTTAAGGTTGAGAAATATAGCACGGTGCGCTACACCAAAAGTGTGTCTCGCGCAGAGACGCAGAGGTTTTTTATTGCTGGTTATCAAGTAGATACATTTTGACAATTTTAGTTAGACACAGTTGACTGAACACTCTCAGCCTGAAATAGGGAATTTATTATTCGCCGCCTTAAACTTGATCACAAATCACAATGTCAATGTTTACCTTTGCAGGTACTTTCGTAATCTTCAAACTCATTCCCTCTTGGCAGATATTCTCCTTCTTACGCCACCCTTTACCCAGCTGAATACGCCCTATCCGGCGACGGCCTACCTCAAGGGTTTTTTGAATACGAAGAACATCTCTTCCTATCAGATGGATTTAGGTATTGAGGTTATGTTGGCGCTCTTTACCCGCGAAAGCCTCGAATTACTTTTTGAGGCAGCCTACGAGCATGAGCGCTTGGAGACGTCGAATACCCAACGCATGTACGCCCTGCGGCATGCTTATTTACGAACCATTGAGCCCGTCATCGCTTTCTTGCAAGGGCATCAGCCCACGCTGGCGCGGCATATTTGTAGCGACAATTACCTCCCTCAGGCCAGTCGCTTCGAACAGCTGGACGATATGGAATGGGCGTTTGGCAATATGGGCATGCAAGACAAAGCCAAGCATTTTGCGACGCTTTATCTCGAAGATTTGTCTGACTTTATGGTGGAGTGTATCGATGAGCATTTTGGCTTTAGCCGCTACGCCGAACGGCTGGGGCGATCAGCCAACAGCTTTGAAGAACTATACAATGAGTTAGAAGAGGAGCTTTCTTACGTCGATCAGCTGACCATAGATATTCTTGATGAACGGATCGCGAAAGTACAGCCCAAGCTGGTATGTATTTCGGTACCATTTCCTGGCAATCTGTTTAGTGCTTTTCGTTGTGCCCAGTACATCAAGACACATTACCCGGAGATAAAAACAGCCATGGGCGGTGGGTTTCCCAATACGGAATTGCGGTCGCTAAAGGAACCGCGCGTCTTCGAGTTTTTCGACTACATCACCCTTGATGATGGGGAACTGCCGATTGAGCTACTAGCCAACAACGTGCTGCTACCCGCATATAAAAATCCGGATTTTCAACTCTTTAAACGCACTTTCCTGCTCGACGAAAAGGGCGAAGTGCTTTACAATAACTTCTCGCTGCGACAGGACTACAAGCAGAGCGCCGTGGGCACGCCTGATTATTCCGACTTGCTGCTGGACCAGTACATCTCGGTTATCGAAATTGCGAATCCAATGCACAGTTTGTGGAGTGATGGCCGCTGGAACAAGCTGACGATGGCGCACGGTTGCTACTGGGGAAAATGCACCTTTTGCGACATCTCACTGGATTATATCAAGCTCTACGAGCCTGTGGCTGCACGCCTACTGGTGGACCGCATGGAAGAATTGATCGCCCAGACCGGCGAGAGCGGTTTCCACTTTGTAGATGAGGCTGCGCCGCCGGCCCTCATGCGGGCGGTAGCCCTGGAGATCATCCGGCGCGGATTGACCGTAACGTGGTGGACGAATATCCGCTTTGAGAAAAGCTTCACCAGGGACTTGTGCCGACTGCTGGCAGCATCAGGATGTATTGCCGTTTCAGGAGGCTTGGAGGTTGCATCCGACCGCCTGCTGGACTTGATTCAAAAAGGGGTGACCGTGGCGCAGGTGGCTCGTGTTACTCGCTATTTTACGGAAAGTGGAATCATGGTACACGCTTACCTCATGTATGGCTACCCCACCCAGACCGTACAAGAAACGGTTGACAGCCTGGAGATGGTTCGGCAATTATTTGAAGTGGGTGTGCTGCAATCGGGCTTCTGGCACCAGTTTGCCCTCACGGCGCACAGCCCGGTGGGATTGGAGCCCGAAGCCTATGGGGTAATGCCTCATCTCGCAGACATTACTTTCGCGAATAACGATATTCAGTTTACGGACAAAACCGGCATCAACCACGACCAGTTTAGCTTTGGTCTCAAAAAATCGCTATTCAACTATATGCATGGCATTGGTTTTGAGTTCGAACTACAGGAGTGGTTTGATTTTCCTGTGCCCAATACTACGATTGCAGAAGACTACATTGTGCGCAGCCTTGAAGATGCCCCCTACCCCATTACCAAACCTTCTGCTAAGATCGTCTGGTTGGGTAGTACCCCAAGTGTTTCGGCTACCGGTAAAAGCAAGAAAGGCAAAGCATTGGTGGAACTCACTTTTCATGACCAGCGCGATACCGTTTCCGTAAACCTCCCTGAACCACAATCGGAGTGGCTACTGGCCATGCTTGAAAAAGCGGCGCCACAGCAGGAGAAGCCCCTTGTGTTCAACCAATTGAAAGCAGACTATCTCCTTCATTTCGACCATTTTGATGCTTTTTGGTATTCTGATGAAATGGAGGTGGTGCGGGAAATTGGGTTGGTGGCGGTTTAGTAAGAAGGGAATCGTAAAAACAGTTGATATCTTGACAATTTCACGGCCACAACTGGCCTAGCGATGTGCAGCAGCTGCCCGGCACGGGCAGGCCCGCAGGGCTGAGTGAATAACGAACTGCGTAACGTAGCGCCCACGCGAATGCGGGGGAGGCCCCATAAAAAATTTAGTGCTTGTTTGAAAAACAAAAAATGAGAATATTATTCTGCATTATTGTAGCAGCTCTTTTCCAAAGTAGTTGTACTCCTGCCCAGCCTGCGCGTGCAAATCAATTTGTAGACAGCAGGGATCAGTATGTCTATGAGGTCATCACTATTGGTGACCAAGACTGGTTGGGGTCCGATTTGAAATATCAAACACCCGCCTCCTTTTGCTATAAGAACGAGGAAGAGAATTGTCAGGAATATGGACGATTGTATTCCTTCCCCGAAGCCCAAATAGCTTGCCCCTCAGGCTGGCGATTACCTACAGAAATGGATTGGAGAACATTGGAACAAACGCTAGGCATGGAGCCTGCCGAAGCAGAGGCCATAAGAGTATGGCGAGGAGACCAGGAAGGTGCTTTGTTAGCTCAAAAGCTAGGGCTAACATTTTCGGGTATGGGGAGATACAATGGTCGTGATTTTATGGGCAAAGACCAATTTGTCTACTATTGGGTAGATGAACCGGGCCCATCAGGCGAGCAATTCTCCCTTTACCGAATGGTTAGCAAAAAGGAAAATAGAATCTATAGTGATCAAGTGCCCAAAATGGACCTTTGCTGTGTGCGTTGTGTGAGAGATTGAGTCGTTAATAACGAGCCACATGCGCTAAGATTTTATGACAGGTAATAGGCCACACTATCCCTCAATTCAGCGATGAGTTCTTCATTCATGTAGGGGTATTCGTCAGGAAGATCCAGTACAATTACGGTTTTATCCGCTAGCAGGTCGCCAAAGTCAGCGGTGATGCGTTGCTTGTGGGAATCCTCCATCACGAAGATGAGTTCTGCCCAATTGATCAAGGTGGCGTTGACTCGAATGCGGGCCGTTTTAGAAGTCCCTGCAGACTTTACGTTGATCCCCTCTGTATTACGAAAGATGGTCTCGGCAGTGCGGCTGCGCCATTCGTTTTTACTACAAATAAAGAGGAGGTGTTTTGCTTTAGTCATGCTCTAGATACGCCTACTTCTGAACTCGGGTAGAATGTAACATTTTCAACTTCCAGCCTTCGGCAGTCTTGACTGCTACAGCGCTTTCGAGCCAGTGGGCTTGCCCAGTGGTGTCTTTACCTACGGTCCAGGTGCCATAGTTGTGGTAAGTTGTCCAAGCTAGTTCGCTATTGGCCCCTGTGGTCAGGAATTCCATATGATTGGTGCGTACGTACCCTTGCTCAATCATGCCTGCCATTGCGTTGCGTTGGTAGTTGATAATCGTGTCATTGGTCCACACTTCACCATGTTCTAGCAGCAGAAAGTCTTCGGTATGCAAGCGCGCCAAACTGTTGGTATCGAGGGCCGACCAGACTTGGTCAAAAGCATCGATCACCAGTTGTTGGATGGCTTCTTCGGGGGTGATCTCCTCTACCGTTGTTTCTATTACAGAATCGGCTGAAGGAGTAGTTGGCTGACAGCTACATAGGGCTAGCAAAAAGAAGAGGTAGAAGCTTGGGGTTTTCATGATGGAAGTTGTTTTTTGTGATTTTGGCTCAAAACGTATGATCGCACTGGTACGATTGGCGTGCGTTTTTGGGTGCGGGGTGCGGGGTGCGGAAACCTACGGTGGGCTAACTTCCGAATTCCGAGTTCCCAATTCCGACTTTAAGTGCGGAGTTAGCCCAACGCTTACACCTTTACACTTTTCCAACCTTTACACCTTTTTGGCCCCTTATTCCGCCATCCGAATCCCCCCATCTTCCAGGGTTATCTTCCGCTGGCGGTACAGGTCACCGATGGCTTTTTTGAAGGCTTTCTTACTGATATGAAAACGGTGATAAATCACCTCTGGATCACTTTTATCCGTGATAGGTAGGAAGCCGTTGTTTTGCTCCAAAGCGTGAAAGATATCCTCGCTATTTTTACTATTGAAGTTTTGGTAACCGATAGGGTGAAGCGATATATCGACCTTATTGCCTTCGCGGATTTTCTTGACGTAGGCAGTCATTTTATCACCGATACGCAGGTCTTTGAAAATCTCGTTTTTGTAGACCAAGCCCCGGTGGCGGTTGTTTACCGTTACGGAATAGCCAATCTCTGTTTCGCGGTACACGAGAATTTCGACTTCCTCGCCTTCCTCTACCATTAGTTCGTCATTGATCAGCCATTTTTCCAGTTTATTGCTGGCGTAAAGGCGGTCGGTTTCTTCATCTAGTGCCAGATACACGACGTACCAGCGGCCTTCTTCCAGTTTTACGCGTTGCTCGCTGTACGGCACCATCAGGTGTTTTTCCATACCCCAGTCCAAGAAGGTGCCGACATCAGCAACATCTACGACTTCAAGCAGGGCAAACTCATTGAGTAAAATACCAGGAGTGAGCGTAGTAGCGACTTTGCGTTCATCGTAATCGAGGTAAACAAAAACCGTGATCTGATCGCCAATATCGTAGTGTTCTGGTATATATTTATTAGGAAGTAAGACATCTTCGCCTTCTTCATCTCCCAGGAAAAGACCTACGCTGGTTTCCCTTAATATCTCTAAATCGTTGTATTGTCCGATGGCTATCACTTGCGCTAAATTTTACTTATTATTCTTGTTACACCAACTTTTTCTTGCCGCAGAGACGCTGAGGCATGGAAGTTTTAGTTACTGCTTAGGTATTTCCCTTACAGGAAAAAGAAGATGAATACATTAGTTAACAAAACGATTTGCTTCCTTTTGTGTCCACACTTCCCACGTTCCCCACAAAAGTACAACTATATATTCCAATCCTACGATCCAAAGATTTTCGTAGTATTCGGGATAGCTATAATTGATGTACGTCAGTAAAATCATCCCTGACCATACGACAGGCCAGCGGTAAGGTGTGAATAGACAAAGCACCAGCGGAAGGGCCGTGTACCAAGGATGAACCGTAGTGGCACAAAACAGATAAATACCGATAGCAAACAACCAACGCCCAGGCAGCTCGGCCCACACTTCGCTAGCACGTTCTTGCAATGCCCGGCCGGTAATCGTCACAAAGACCAAAATCGCCAGGACAGGCCCTATAAAACGAATGAGGTTGAAGCCACTAACCTGGAGTCCTACCCAACGGATAACGTAGTACAGCGATCCATTGAACTCAAATTGCTGGAAATATAGATTGACACTACTCCCGAAGTTCTTTAGAAATACACTGCTCACAAGCGGCCACCAGGTAAGCATCAAGATCACGCCCAGAATGGTGAAATACCCGAAGCTGCGCTTCCAACCCAAGCGGCGAATAAGAAATGGGAAAAACAACAATGGCAGTAGTTTACTCGCTACCGCTAAAGCCATTGCCCCGGCTGATGCAAAAAAAGTCCAGCCTTTCCCTTCACGCCACCAGCGCAACAAGAGCCACAAGCCCAAAAGCAAGAAAAAGATCATTGCTCCTTCAAAATGTAGGTTCCCCACTACTTCGACAATGATCAAGGGGTTGAGTGCGTACCACAATACCCTGCTGGCGGGCAAGCCCCATTCACGCAACAGCGCCAACAAAAGGAAGATCGTTCCTACCTCCATCAACAGCAAAAACACCTGCATTACGACCGCTGCTCCCCATACACTATTGGGCGAAAGCCAACAGGCAAAAGCAAACAAGCCCTGCGCTACTGGTGGATAAATGGTATAGTATTCCGGGGAGTTGAGTTCGTTGAAGAGTGCCTGGCCCAAACCGGGCAAATGATGCCCTTCCTCCAAGTACCAGACCGGCAAATGATCAAAGGGGTTTTGCCCTGCCAACCACAATCTGCCATCCCACACGAAGCGGTAAATATCATCAGACAATGCTGGAAATGCACCTACGAGCGCCAGGCGCAACAATATCGCTACCCCTATCCAGAAGGTAAGATCAGCCGGCTTCGCGGTGTTGACTTGCCAAATGTAGACAAAGAAAAATGCCCCGTAACAACAGATAATACGCGGGAAAGAAGACTGCTCGACTCCGTAGCCTAAGCCTAAGGTTGCCAGGAGCATAACGAGGAAGGCAAGCAGTTGATAAAATTTTGGAAATTGCATTATCGGCAAAAATAACAACCATAAGTCATACCGAATTTTGGCTAAGGCCAAAATTCAGCCTGACTTTAACTTAGAAAGAGTCATTAAATACCCTGAAAAGAGTAATTTATCGAGACTATTTGTAGAAAACCCCATGATTTTACTAATAGAAATCATGGGGTTTCTTCTTTAAAGATAGGTTTTGCAGTTGGTCAGCACGGATTTTGATGACAATCAAAATTCGGGATGACTGCTCAAGGCACTAGAGCCTCAAATGCTTCACGGAATAGAAGAAAATCGCACCAAAACCAAGGGCCAGCATCAAGTGAAACATGACGAAAGTTGTATTCTGTATATAGAATGCTCCACCTACTGCGGCCATGAAATACAATGAAAGCAGCCCCTCTCCAATGGTTGTCCAAGTAAGTTTCTTGGTAAGGTAATTTTGCTTCTTGAAGCTATCCGTGATGTTCTTGATATTGAACTTCGGCGTGCGAATGAAAGGAGATTTCTTACCTCGGTAACCTTGCAGTACTGCAACAGAGTTGTGCAATGAAAGCCCCATCGACAATGCTAAGAACAAAGGAAAGAGCAGAATAAACTTGGTCACCGCTTTACCAAAATCTTTTTCCTGATTGGCCGGACTTTGAATATTTGCTACGTAGTAAATGGCAATGATCGACAATAGTCCTACGAGGAAGTATGCAAAGAAGTTTTTGCTAAAGCCCATTTCGATTAAATCGCCCATGAAGAACAACAGCGGCACACTCGATATTCCTGCCAGAAACACGAACAAGAAGACCGAACTGGCCAACAAGTGACTGGTAGCATGAACTTTCTGGTTCAAGCTCAGGTCTGAACGCCAAACGGTAGGCAGCATTTTCTTAGCGGTCTCCGCGCCACCTTTCATCCAGCGAAACTGCTGCGATTTGAAGCTGTTCATTTCAGCAGGTAATTCGGCAGGAGAGCCAATGTTCTCCAGGAAGCGAATTTTATATCCCTTCAATTGAGAACGGATACTCAAATCCAGGTCTTCAGTAAGGGTATCAGCTTCCCAACCACCAGCATCTTCGATGGTTTTGCGGCGCCAAACACCAGCAGTACCGTTAAATTGAAGCATGTATTCACCGTTCATACGGCCCACTTGCTCTACAGTAAAGTGTACGTTCAGCTGTAAAGCCTGCAAGCGGGTAATGAGGGAATAATCCTCGTTGATGTGCTCCCAACGAGTTTGCACTACGCCCACTTTTTCGTCCTGAAAAAACGGAAGAGTTCTCAATAAAAAGTCTTTCTTAGGAAGAAAATCCGCATCGAAGATGGCCATAAATTCGCCCTTCGCAGCAGACATGCCATCACGCAATGCGCCCGCCTTGAATCCTTGGCGAATTTCACGCGTCACCTGCTCGATATTATAGCCTTTGGCTTTATACTCCGCAACTTTAGCCGCGACGATATCGAGGGTTTCGTCGGTAGAATCATCCAGAATATGGATCTCGTATCGATCCTTTGGATAATCAAATTCCGCGACCGCATCGATCAGTCGTTCGATGACGTACATCTCGTTGTAAATCGGTAGTTGTACCGTAACAAACGGATAAGCATCGGTGTCTTCTTCAGCAAAAGCCGTCATCTGACCAGCCCCCGAGCTCCAGCTATCACCACCAGCAGCTACTGCAACCTGTACAGGTTTTTCGTGCTCTGCCATGATCATTTCCGGCGTATTGCGGCGACCGCGCTTATAATAATACAACAAGTTGAACTGCATCACACAGTAAATGGTGATGTACAACAAGGCGAGAGTATATACTCCCAACACGAAAAAAGCAAGTGTAGTCATGCTTAATTGACTTTTACCTAGCTGCCGAAACTACAGCAGCTTAAAAATGGTCCACAAAATTTTATATCCAGCCATTATCGTTCCACGAATGGTTCCAGAAACTTTTGACACCCCCACTCGGCGGCGGTAAGTAACAGAAACCTCCGTACAGCGTAATTTCTTTTTAGCAGCTTTAACCTGCATCTCTACAGTCCACCCAAAGTCAGGATCCTGCATTTCCAAGGCTTGCAGTTTATCCCAACGGATTGCCCGAAAAGGGCCAAGGTCTGTAAAGTGATAGTTGTAAAACAGTCGGATCAAATTTGTGGCCAGCCAGTTGCCAAAAATTTGTTGGGGTTGCATCGCACCGCTCTCCATCGCTCCTGTGGCCCGAGAGCCAATCACCATGTCCATCTCCTCTTCAAGAATCGGTTTGATCAACAAAGGTAACTCTTCTGGATGATCCGAGTAGTCTCCATCCAAAAAAACCACAATATCAGGCTGTTCTGATGGTTTTTTAGCGGCAACATGAGCCATGCCTGCCAAACAAGCACTTCCATATCCCGGCCTTGGCTGATCAACAACGGTAGCACCTCCTGCCGCAGCTACTTCAGCCGTTTTATCAGTACTTGCATTGTTACAAACAATAATATCTCGTACCCAATCCCGAGGAATATCTGCTACAACCAGCCCTATAGAAGCTTCTTCGTTGTAAGCAGGAATAATAAGATCAATAACAGGTTTGCTCAAAGTTGATGCTTTACTAGAAGCAGAGATGCCCCATTCTACTTAAGATTTCGGCGCAAAGGTACACCAAATGAATAGATTCTGCTTGTCCCAATGGCTACATATTCAGGACTTAAGCACTTTGCAATAAAAAAAGAACATTATTTTTCTTCAATTCGTAACCTTCACCGCTGTCCACCGTACAATAGCGACAAATAGGTAGACTTCGGTTTGCCTAGGCACAAATAACAATAATGAGTGAAACCATATAGCTTCGGCCTTCCTACGGGTTGCTGAAGCACAAATCGGCTTTTGTATTAACCCTCCGAAAAAAATCGGGCAAAAGTCGTGCTAATTTACTTGCGGATAAATCATTTCACTCATGCGTAACGGAAATACTATCTTACCGACGACACAGCTGGACATTGCACTAGAGCGCCTGGAATTACTACTGGAGCCTGGCTCGCAGGAGCTGTTTGAAAAATTACAGACCCAAAAGGATATCCATCTTCCCTACCTGAGCCAAGAACTCAGAAAACCTCCGGGGAAACTAAAACGGCAGCTTGATAAACTCAAAGCTACCGGGCTGGTCTACAGCTCTAAACGATATCCGAAAAGTTATTCTCTTAATCACTTACGGTGCCTAAAAATCCGCCTTCAGGTAGAAGCGGTTGTCGAGGCCTTGTAATAATAGCTGTTCAATATGCTACAAAGAGATTAACAAACCAATGCACTTGGCATCCCCGCCACCTGCGGGGCGGCCGGGCTATCCGTTCGCTATCGCTACCTTCTATCCCTGGCTGTGCTCGCTCCGCTGCGCCGAGCTCTCCCGATGGAAGATCGGGATTCGGTCCGCTGCTAGATAGAGTGCTGAGCTTTTTTCTCTACCCTATCTCCTGCCACCGACTCACCCAGGCACTGAGTGCTATGGCCAATGCTGTAGCTACATTTAAACTGGAATTGCGGCCGTACATAGAAATGTGTACACAATCATCTAACACCTCCAACACCTCTTTACTAATACCGGACTGTTCAGCACCTAACACCAATACCGTAGGCTGCTGAACTTCGGCGCTTAAGTATTCATCCAAAGCCTTGCTTTGATTGGTAATCTCTACTCCTATCAGGCTATATTTTTTTGCTCTTATCTCTACTAATGCCTCTGCTAAATTGTGCTGATGCACAAAAGGCACCCAGCCCTCTGTACTACGGGCTGTCTTACTAATTTTGCGGTTGGGTGGCACCGGTGTCGTTCCTCCCAACCAAATGGCTTCTACGCCAAAGGCATCAGCCAAGCGAAAAGCCATCCCCACATTCCGGGGGTCCTGCCAATTATCACAGGCCAGAATGAGGGGGAATGCTCGTGTTGTCCAGCGGGTCTCCCCGTGGCTCAATTGTTGTTGTTCCAACAGCTAAATTTTAGTCATTAACTCGGAAAGAGATGTTGCAGATCACACCATAGGTGGAAATCTTGCCATCCTGAACGTGGGCTTTAATATCCTTTACATACACAGAATCTACATTACGAACAGTTTTGCTTACTTCTGTTACTGCTTTTTGGATAGCATCTTCTATGCCCTTTTCAGATGAGGCAATTACTTCAATTACTTTGACAATCATAGTTTTCTTGGTTTTGTTAATAGATGAAAGAAAGATAAGCTTTTTAAGCTTAGGAACAGCACGAAAATAAAACGCGGCTTTGTTTCCCAAATAGTTAACTAAACGATTCACTTCAAGTGTGTTAACTATTTGGGAAACTCGAAAAAAAATCGCGGTTTATTTTCTGCGCAATACCTAGTGACTTAATAACCTTGTACCTGCTGTCTATGTTCGAACGAGATGAGTATCTAAGGCAGCATTTCCCCCTTTCGTCGTATCTTTACCCTGAAGCTTGGTCAGAAATCGTATTTTCTGGTCCAACCTTCACAATATTATCCCAAGAACAGCAGTCTATAAAACGCTTAGAGTTTGTTTATGCTTCGCTAAGGAACAGCACGAAAATAAAAAGCGATTTTGTTTTCTAAATAGTTGAATAAGCGCTTCATTTCAAGCGTTTTAACTACTTGGAAAACTTGAAAAAAAATCGCAGTTTATTTTCTGCGCAATACTAAGACGTTTTATCAACTGCAAGAACATTTACCCCATGCGCCAACCGCTTGTGCGCCTTTTGCTGCTTTCCATCTTCACCGTGATATTTCTATCGCGGGGCTTTGCCCAAAATTGTGGACAAAGAGATACAATCATTTTCACGGCCAACACGACAAGTTCCCTATCTCTCGATATAAGTGATTACTTCAACGACGACCTCAGCGATCCAATGCAGGGTTTATGTGGTATTGAACTGGGGTTTGTCCATCAGTTTGTAGAAAATTTTGAGCTTTCACTTACTTCTCCCGGCGGCCAAACGGTTGGCCTTCTCGGGCCAAATAGCGATGACCCTTTCGCTTTCACCCCTGGTACGCAATGGCAGATCAACTTGGTCAACTGCGGCTCCGTTGCCCAACCCGATAGTGCTTTCGCCGATCAGTGGAACAACGATCAGGTCGAAAACTGGGTGCCCTTTGGTTTCTACAATGGCTCTTACTATCCCTATGGCGGTTGTCTCGAAGATTTCAACACTGGCCCCGTCAATGGAACCTGGACGTTCAATATTACCAATAATCCCTCCAACAATCCCGGTGCAATCACCTACCTCCGGCTCATTTTTTGCGATAGCCGAGGCGTAGAATGCTGCTTTGCCCAAGCGGGTGAGTGGCAGAACGAAGATATCCTGGCTTGTGTGGGTGCCGACACCTTACAAATTACACCAGACATCAACTTTTCCCTTGGCGAAGCGGATACGCTGGAATACAGTTACGCCTATCTTATTGGTCTCAACGGCATATACCAGCAGCTTGATTCTGTACTCGACCTGCGAGCAGCCGCCGCTGGGGAATATGATATTTGTGGCTTCTCGTACCGCAGCAGTCAACTAGATAGCCTTCCACTCCCTGACGGAATGCTTACCCTCGATAGTATCCGTACCAACCTCGAAGGGCTGGAACCCTGGCTATGTGGTCTGCTTACGCCCGAGTGCCTCCATGTTTCTATCGTTGCCCCACCCGATACTACCCGGCTCAATGAGCGCATTTGTAGAGGAGACAGTATCGTCGTTGGGGCGCAAAGCTTCCTTGATGGTGGTTTTTATACTGTAGACCTTGAAAATTATGCAGGCTGTGACAGCATCGTTACACTTGACCTTTTTGTACAAGAGGTGCAGTTTACCAGCATAGATACGACCCTCTGCCCTGGAGATACCGTATTCGTGGGCAATGAATTTTATTTCGAAACCGGCGTTTACAGTGATACACTAGCCAGCGTGGAACTGGGTTGCGACAGCATTGTCAACCTCAACCTGATCGTATTGGCAGAGCAGGTCACACCGATTGCGCCTGTTATTTGTGTTGGTGAAAACTTTGCGGTGGGGGATAGTTTATTGACAACCACAGGCAACTACCAAATTTTACTAACCTCCGTAGCCGGTTGCGATAGTTTGGTAATCGTAGACTTATTGGTACTTGAACCGGAGGCCGCCATCACTGGCCCGCCAGAAATAGATTGTGCTCAACCGGAAGTCACTTTGAGTAGTAGCGGATCGTCTCCTGCGGGGGAACTCAGTTTTCAATGGTTCGCCATTGATGAAACAATATTAGGCAACAGCCCCACTCTACTAGTCGATGCTGAAGGCGCCTATATTTTAGAAATAAGTCAGGAAGTTTCAGGAACCATCTGTACTGCCCGTGACACCTTTAGCTTAAGCGCAAATTTTGATACGCCTATCGCCGATGCCGGACCAGCAACCAGCGTCACCTGCGCCCAACCAAGTGTACAAATTGGAGGGCCAACGACCAGTATGGGTAATGCCTACACTTACCAGTGGCAAACCACCAACGGCAGCATTAGTGGCCCACTAGACAGTCTATTTACTACCGTCAACAGTGCAGGGGATTACCAACTTATCGTCCAGGACACTATTAGTTTCTGTACCGACACCAGTATGGTTAACGTCATGGCCGATCAACTTCCACCAGATGTTTTTACAGGACCGGGGTTCACGCTCAACTGTCTCATTCTTGCAGATACCCTGGATGGTTCCGCCTCTTTAGGCCAAGGGATTTCGGCCAGCTGGTCTGGGCCTTGCATCACAGAAACTCCTGGCCCTGGCCTGGCCATTATTGATTGCCCGGGGTGGTACTACCTGGAAGTAATTAATGCCAATAATGGCTGTAGTGCGCTAGATTCTTTATTGATTGAAGAAGACCTAACACCAGCATTTGCCGTGATTGCTCCCGCCGATACGCTCACTTGCGCGGAGGAGACCGTAGTATTGGATGGTACGCTATCGACCCCTAACGGGATCATTGATTTTGACTGGACAGGCCCTTCCGGGCAAAACGCCAATACCTCCACATTTCCTGTGACCGAAGCAGGCAATTATGAATTAATCATCATTCGTCAGGATAATTTTTGCCGGGATACATCTACCGTTTTCGTAGAACAAGATACCCTAGCACCGACTGCCGACGCTGGGCCTGACACTACGTTGAATTGCTATTCAGCGATGTTTCTTTTGCAAGGTTCCACCACCTCAACCGGGCCTTTTTACAGTTATCAGTGGTACAGTAGTGGCACGCCCATCCCCAATGCCACCAACGACAGCTTACTGATTACAGAAGCTGGCACCTATTCCCTCGAAGTTACTGACATCCGTAATGGTTGTACATCCCTTGACACCGCTGAAGTCGACGAAGATTTTATTACCCCAGAAGATGTCATCGCAGGGCCAGGCCAACTGTTGACTTGTGGTGGCGACATTGTTCAACTCCAACCAGACAGCACCATTTATTCCAGGCCCGTCACTTGGGAATGGACCGCCGACTGTATCACCCCACAATCGGACAATTGGGCCATTTTTACCGATTGCCCCGGACTTTATACCCTTACGGTAACCAACATTGACAATGGATGTGTTGGGAGTGATACCACCAGGGTTAATCTAGCTCCTAATTTCAGCATCTCCATTTTGCCAGACACTGCTTACCTCTCTTGTGAAACAGGGTCGGTAGTTTTGGACAACAGTGGTAGCATTGGCAGTGTATTTCAATGGTTTTTAGACGACGTAGCCATTAGTTTGCCTAATAATCAACC
This sequence comes from Lewinella cohaerens DSM 23179, assembly GCF_000379805.1. Classification (GTDB taxonomy): domain Bacteria; phylum Bacteroidota; class Bacteroidia; order Chitinophagales; family Saprospiraceae; genus Lewinella; species Lewinella cohaerens. The sequence goes on from NZ_KB903537.1 coordinate 136,760, forward strand.
TAGTGTTCAAGAAGCAGGTATTTATTCATTGGTCACTAGCGACATTAACCAATCCTGTTCTGATACAGCTTTCGTAGAAGTATTGATAGACTGTACTCCCGTGGCGATTATTGATCCCGCTGAAGTGCTTACTTGCGCTCAGCAGTCCATCTTTTTAGATGGGTCAAATAGCCAAGTTATCGGCCCGCAGACTTATGCCTGGACGGGGCCATCAGCGGGGTGCCTACTATCTCCTGCTGATTCGCCAACCATTGAGGTGGTTTGCCCTGGGGAATATCAACTGATTGTTGAGCACAGTATCTTCAATTTACGAGATACCACAACAATAACGGTCTTAATCGACACCGTCGCGCCCATCGTCGAAGCTGGCCCCAACCAACAAATAACGTGTAACAACACCCTCGCTGACTTACAGGGTTCTGTGATGGGTAACATCAATGATTATACCTTTGCCTGGACCACTTTTTTCGAGCCAGATGACACCCTTACTCAGAACATCAACTATACCACCAATGCTGCCGGTACTTATGTGTTCATGGCGCAGGATATAGACAATGGTTGTATTCGTACAGATGTCGTACAGGTTACGCTAAATGACAGCCCGCCAACGATTGCGTTTGGTAGCTCCGTGTTCCCCTGCCAAGCGGACACTTTCCGTTTACAAGCTTTTGTCAATCCGCCCGCAGGAGATTACACCTACACCTGGAATGGCTTGGGTATAGAACAAGATGCTGATAGTCTGGCGGTTTTGATCAATCAGCCTGGTGACTATACTTTTTCTGTCATCAATAATCAGACGGGTTGTTCAGACAATGACCTTGTTACAGTTACAGAGCAAACCTGCGTCCCCTGTCTTGATTTAGCTCCCGTAGATACCCTTGACTGTATCACCTCCATCGTTAATCTTGAAGTAGAATTTTGCCGCGAATGTGAAGGTTGTGTTCTTCAGTGGTCAGATGAAAACGGTGATATAGCAGGCGAAGACAGCTTATTCTTAACGGTCAACCTACCCGGTAATTACACCCTCACAGCAACCGATACGCTCGGATTCAGCACCATCGTTACCGCTACCGTCCTGCAATTAACGAATACGCCACTCGTTGATCTTGGGCCAGATCGAATGATCACTTGTGACAGTACCAATATTCTTTTGCAGAACTTATCCAACAATGAAAATTTTGACTACAGTTATCGCTGGGAAGAAACGACTTTGGGTAACCTGCCTGAAACATCTCCCACGCTAACAGTCACTAGTCCCGGAGAATACGTATTGGAGTTAACAAACCTGCTCACTGGCTGTAGCCAAACAGATACCGTTTTAGTAACAGAAAACCTGGTCTTACCGGTGGCCGAAGCTGGACCAGACATGGACCTCACCTGCCAAGATGATGTAATACCCCTTGATGGTACTGGCTCTACCCTCAGTGGCGTAAGCTATCAATGGACGGCCCCAAATACTACGTGTATTTCTGGTGAAGACAACACCACGCCCTTGGTCACCTGTCCCGGATTGTATACCCTGGAGGTAACCAGCCTGCTCAACGGCTGTTCCGCTACCGACACGGTGCGCGTAAGACTTGATGAAGAAGTCCCCGTACTAACCAGCTTCCCGGATACCGTGCTTACCTGCACACAGAGCAGCGTTACCCTGACTGCCTCACCACCAACGACCGGGAGCTTTAGTACCCGCTGGTGCCCCCTTGATGAATTTGGCGATGAAGTTACTATCATGTGTACTCAAAACACGATAGACTTTGTAGTGACGACGCCCGGTCAATACCAATACACCGCAGAGAATGATGTTACGGGTTGTAGCAATAGCTTCGTCGTCACCGTAGGTATTGACACCCTTCCTCCTGTTATTGATGTGGGGGTAGAAGACACCCTTTATTGCACGCTAAACAGCCTCCAACTAGCAGGTACAGCTCCTAGTGGTGCGAACTATTTATGGAGCAATCCGGAGATGGCACAAATAGACAACCCTACCTCGTTACAACCAACAGTTTATGCAACCGGCTGGTATTTTCTCGACGTACAATCACAAGCCAATGGTTGCGTTGCCCGTGATAGTGTTTTCATCGCCGAAGACGCCAACCAACCGGTACTTACAGCTGGCAATGACACCCTCATTAACTGTTTCCAACCAGAGGTCCGATTGTCGGCAACAGGATCAACTTTTAATGGTGAAAGTAGCTGGATTTGGAGTACACCTGTGGGTAATTTGCTTGAAGATGAGGATACCCCTACCCCACTCATAGCTGCTAGTGGTTGGTATTTCGTAACATTGACGGATACAGGTAATGGTTGCTTTGTCACGGACAGTTTATTGGTTGATGAAGATTTCACTACGCCCCAAGCGGTCATCGAAAACCTTGGGAACTTACAACTCAGTTGTGCACAAGACACCTTGTTACTGGATGGCACCAATTCCGTAAGCAACACAAGCAACGGGCTGTTTTACTCCTGGCAGACTGCCCCTGCTGGTAATTTATTCCCCGACCTTGCTGCCCCACAGGTGTTTACCGATCGTCCTGGTAATTATGCGCTCATTGTTACAGATAGTGGCAATGGCTGTACAGATACGCTAGACTTTAATGTAAGCAGTGATTTCACCCTTCCATTATTGACTTTAGCACCAGCTGATACGATCACTTGTAGTAATTCTAATAGTACTTTAAGTACCTCTACTCCTACAGTTCCTGATGGTTTTCAGTTCTTATGGACCAATGAAAGCGGAGAAACAATAAGCACCACCTCCACCGCTGAAGCAACAGCTAGTGGCTGGTATACCCTGGTATTAACAGCTGACGAAAATGGATGTAGCAGCCTCCCTGATTCTGTCTTCGTTAACAGCAATTTCACCCTACCTGAAGTAGAGGTCAATACCGATGGTGATATTGATTGCGACCAAAATTTGATTCATTTAAGCGGTACTGGCTCTTCCCAAGGGGCCAATTACGGTTACCAATGGTCTAGCACCGATGGCGTGCTACTTGGAGATGGTACCAACCTCCTGGACTCGACAATAGTAGCAGGAACCTATACCTTAATGGTAACCAATATTTCTACGGGCTGTACCGCGTCTGATAGTATCGAAATAGTGCTACAAGGTGCCCCTATTGATAGCCTGGACATAGAAATTGTATCGCCGCTTTGTGTGGGAGAACTTTCCGGCAGTATTAGCCTCAACGCTGTCTTCGGAGGTACCCCTCCTTATCTTTATCAAATAAACAACCAGGGATTCAGCAGCTTATCTTTCTTTGAAGACCTCCCTCCCGGCGCCTATCAGCTACAAGTTTTGGATAGCCAGGGTTGTGATTGGGATGAAATGGCCACCTTGGAGGTTCCCCTCCCTCTAGGTGTAGAACTGGGGCCTGATCAAGAGGTATTGCTAGGCGACAGTCTTCAACTTGAACCTGAATTAACTCGCCCTATTATTGATTGGAAGTGGAATGCTCCGGGCTTACTTCAAGAAGATGCCCCTTTCCTGCCATTGATCACGCCGCAAGAAACTCAATATATTCTTCTGACCGTCACTGATGAAAACGGTTGTACCGCTAGTGATACAATGCGTGTTTTTGTCAATAACCGTACTAGGGTTTTCATTCCTACGATCTTCTCTCCGAATGGAGATGACAACAACGAACTGTTTACTATTTACGCTGGTGATGAAGTAGTAGAAATCGAAAGCCTGCGCATCTTTAGCCGATGGGGAAATATGGTCTTTGAGAGAGACAACTTCCCTCCTAATGACGCTACGCTAGGTTGGGATGGTACCCTATGGGGTGAGCCACTCAACCCAGCCGTTTTTGTCTATTACGCCCAAGTCCGCTACACCGATGGCAGTACGGAACTGATCACAGGCGATGTGGTACTGATGAAATAGTGGTTTTAAACCATATGTGGGATTATAAGGAAATTTAAGGGTTTATTTTTTTCACCACCAAAGGCAGCAGAGATTTTCTCTTTGGTGGTTTAGAACAAATGTCTCTGTTTGGGTCGGGTAAATTCGTGAATTCACCCTAGCTAGCAGCCCTCTTATAATCCCTTCTATTTCCTTACATGGTTTAGAAAAACCTTTGGTGCCTTTGGTGGTTTAGAACAAATGTCTCCGTTGGGTCGGGTAAACTCGTGAATTCACCCTATTGGGCTAGGCCCTTATAATTCCTTACATGTCCTTATATGGTTTTAAAAATCCTTTGGTGGTTTAAAACTATTCCTTCACCAAATCGGAAATAATGGTGTTGCGTGCTTGTTCTATTTGCACCTGATTTTGATAAACCTGCCTTAGGAATTGTGCCTTTCGCGACTGCTGGTCCTTCAATTGAGCTGCCGCTTTTTCTACCAGTTGCCGGGCTTCTCCGCCACAATCTGAAGAAGGGTCTATTTTGCCAATTTCGTCGAGCGCAGCCTTAGGCATTTCCAAGGCCAACTGCTGGTGAGCCATGTCCAGATGTTGCCGACAAGACGCTGCCTGATAATCCAGGTAGTAAGCCTGGCGCTTATTCCGGGCCTGAGCATAACAGGGAGAAGCCATCGGGATCGCATCCGTGATGGCGAGGGCCGTGAGTAAGTTGCCCCTTTCCGCTTGTTGGGCAGCTGTAGCCAATAAGTCATTACAGTTGGCTGTAAACGTCTTTTGATAATCCGCCTTTAGCGTTTCCCATAAGCGATTGGCTGAGGTGCCGCCGTTCGTCAATTGCCGGAGGGCATTCCGACGAGCGTCAGCCAGAGAACTACCCGTTGCTTGCAGCGATGTGCTGGCAGTGCTTATCACTTGGTCGCTACCGCTTAACCTCAAATTGACCAGTAGATCATAAGCGGCTACAAAACGGGTACGCATCCCCTCTATCTGCCCTTCACGGGCGAGTACCAAATCAGCTTCCAGCAATACGCCCGAGAGACTGTCCAGTAGCGCACCATTACGTTGTAGAGCTGGCGTGAGTCGTTGCACAACATCCTTCTCCACACTTTTTGCAAAGCGTAATTGCAGGGGGATATCCTGTGCCATTCCGTTAAGGAAACCAGAGAGGAGCAAAAGCAGTGAAAATAATCGCATAATTAGCTAGTTAAGAGAGTGTGTGCCGTATTCATTTATTCATCTTCTTTACCGAAACCATTTCGTACTTTGTTTCTGAATGATGGTTTGATTCTTTATCCTCATAGATGTAAATCAATTCGACTTGATGAGTGATTTCCAAATCGTTACTATTCGAAATTATCGAATTAAGAATTTCTAATTTCCTACCCGTTTTTTGAATACAAATTGTGATTAATGTATTTGGTTTTGATTCGGCTATAACTCTGTTTAAAAATTCCGTTTCCTTTACTCTTTCTTTTTTACCAAAATGGAACATGCTATCCAAAAGAATAAATTCAAATTCTCCAAAATTCGAGTAGTTGAAAATGTCGTCAACGATTCCGAGTAATGGCAAGTTTTCTTTTTTTGCAATTTCATTTAACTGCCCAATTCCAACTTTGGAATTATCTATTCCTGTTACAACAAAGCCTAATCTTGCCAAAGCGATGGCGTCCCTTCCTTGTCCACAACCAAGATCCAGTAGTTTGCCTTTTACCTTTATCCCCGAATAAAAATCTATCAATTCAGGGTATGGACTTCCAAATAAGTTTTCTGATTGATAATAGTTATCGTACTCAACTTTCATTGTTTCCTGTTTTCTTCATCACAGACAACCTAGTTGAGTGTAATGAATATTTTGTTTCCCTGCACATCACGTTCACAGTCGTATCCCAACTCGCGGAGGAAGTTCCTGAGTTTTACCGCAAAACGGTAAGCCCGGTAAGGCTGGCCATTTGTGGGATGCAAATAGGGTACTCTCAACTGGTCGACGATCATCTTGGTGGCCGTCATTCCTTGTAGGTGGTACTGGCCCCGGAGGGTATTTTCGCCCAACCAGTTGGCAATGACTTCTGCCAGTAGCAGGTCACTACCTGTTACAGGGCTGTCCAGGTCGTAGCTCACCGAAGGCGAGAGCGTTATGTTCAACGCTAACACACGCCCAGCCATGAGCATATCATGAAAACTTGACGTTATCTGCGGGATGAACTCGGGGAGTCCTTCTTCGGCTGCTCTTTGCACCAAACGCTCATACTGTTTGGTATAAAAGCTTGGGGAATGCGAAGTATGATTGGCCAGCGACACCCCCGAAACGGCATCGTAGGCCGTCATTATAAGGCCACCTGTACTGCCGTTATAAGATTCATTGATAATAGGTTCTACCTCCACGTAGATATCTGCGCCAGACAATTCGATCACTTCTTGTTTGACGCTCGTGAGGTTGCCCCACTCAATGGTCTGATCGTTGGCTAACTGCCGTAACCGCGCACGTAAATCAACCGTACTGTAACCCGCTGCTGCGAAGCCTTCGCGTACCGCCGTCACAGCGGTCAGCATTACTTTATCTTGCTCCAATTGCTGCCGCCAGTCTTCCCCTTGTTTCGCAAAGGGAATAACCATGATGGTAGGCTGATACCCAGGCATACTATCCAATCGGGGTTCTGTTTGGGCCATAACCAACTGGGTACAGCTATAGAAAAACAACAGTAATAGGGTATATTTTCTCATTTCTTTATCGTTTTAGTATTCGTGTCGAGGTGTAGGAACTCTATACACGATCCCGCGAACGCCAGTGAGCACCTTCATCTAATCCACCAGTCCCAAAAACATCATTTTCATTAACCAGTGCGACTTTTGATCACCGGGAACAGCATAAAGCACGTGCCCTTCTTCGCGAGCATCATACAGCTGGGTCGAACCTTTCAATATTTTACATTCCAATAGGCGATCTTCTTGCCGCTGAATGCGTGCCTCTGCCAAGACAATCGGCCGTGCAAGGGTATCGCCACTGATCACATAGTATTCGTTGAAGTAAATTTTCAGTTCCTGTCCAGAAAAATTTGGCATTGTGGTTGCCACCAAAACCTCATTGATTTTATTTCGGCTTTCATGTAAAACATCCACAACCTGCATTCCGCCCTGAAAAGTTCGTAAAACAAACCTCCTCACTTGTTTTGATAACTGAGCAGCAGCCTTGCGTTCGACCTGAGCGATCAAGCTCTCAAGCGGCGCATCCATTTCCGGCTCACCGACCCGGGTACTTAGAAACCCTTCCAAGTGACTGGTTTCAGCTTTCATCAATTGACCAGTGCGTACATCCAGCAGGCTTAGTTTCAATTGGTAACGCAAGCTTACTGTCTTCGTAGGCAGTCCATCAGGAGAAGTCGACTGGCGAGGGACTAACTTGCGGCTCAGTACCCGACCGACCAGTAAGTAATCAGCACCCAGTGCAGCAATACTTTCCCGATCGCTGGCCAGGTAGTCCTCGTGGCGGACTTCTTCCCGCGCCATAAAAACTGCATCAAGGCGACGGCGATCAACGATACGGAATCCTTCGTTTTCGGTCAAACCTCGTTCGGCAGCTTCTCCAAGTAAGAGCAGGCTACCCTCTCCCATCTCTACATCACTGACAAAGGTCGGTACTCCAATCGTAGGTACTACAGATTGGCCTTCAACACCCAGCGAAAAGACAAGGAGCAAGAACAGCAGACAGAAATTTCTAAATAAACTTTTCATAGGAAAGAGTAAGCTCATAACAACTTCATTGCACTTAAATCACAAAGGTAACCGTATTCCAGAAAATGCCATGACAGCCTCTAAACTGTCCTTGTGCAGTCATTATTATCAAAAAGGATGATCTTTACGAATCAAATTATTGTTACAGTGGCGTTCCTTAAAAAACAACAATTATGAAACCTACGTATTGCTTATTACTCTTTTCGCTAGTTTTACTAGCCTGCAATCCTTCTACATCACAAACGACAACGGCCCAGGAAATGCCGCCACCTACAGAAGAACCCGCGCCATCTTATTCCGCTTCTGATACCCCTACACTTGCAGAGGCCCAACTCGATCGTGCATTGGAGGATTACAGCCAGGCCATTTTTGCCAGCGGTTGTTTTTGGTGTACCGAAGAGGTCTTTGAACGCGTAAAAGGCGTAAAAGGTGTTTATTCCGGCTATGTTGGTGGAGAAGAGGGAATGCGGCCGACTTACAGTTCAATCGGAACCGGCAGAACGGGTTATGCCGAGGCTGTCGTGGTCTATTTTGACCCCACTATTGTCTCTTATGACTTATTGTTAGAGTTCTTCTATGCCAGCCATGATCCTACCCAACTCAACCGGCAGGGGCCGGACGTAGGCACCCAGTACCGTTCTGGTGTGTTTTATCTAAATGATGAACAAGCCAGCAAAGCCCGCGCCTACCAAGACAAACTCAACAGCACTGGTAAATATGACCAAGCTATAGCCACAGAAATCACTGCTGCCAGCACCTTCTACCTGGCAGAGGAATACCATCAGAATTATTATCCTCAGCATCCTGAAAATCCTTACATCCAGCGGGTCAGCCGTCCCAAGGTGGAAAAATTCGCAAAGGAATACGCTCAATATTTAGAAAAGGCTTAAAAAACATAGAGGGATGTGGGACGTTTAGATCGTCCCACATCCCTCTACAACAACTCTGCCATTAAAGGCTTACTAATATTTAAACAAACGTAGCGTTTCCTGCCAAGTAGCTCCTTGAATCACTACCTGGTAATTACCCGGTGGCAGGTAATCCATTTTCACTGGCATCGTGAAGTCACCACCACCTAGCTGGATATAATCTTTCTTGATGATACGCCCATGCGCATCCTGCAAAAACATTTCTACGTCTTCCTCCGTCTTGGTCCAACCGCTTAATTGAGCATTATTTGCTGTTGGGTTTGGATAAACCGACCATAAGCCCACACTAGAGGTATTCTGCGAAATACCCGGCCAAGTCTGCAGGTTCATATTTCCATCATTGGCATTATCACCTTCTATCCACTCAATGGTATAGTCTTCTACTTCACCGTAACTGATATTCGCACAATAGGAAGCAGGACTGCCATAACGCATAGAAATTCGCATACGGGTAGTACCCTGAGCATTTGACGGAGGCGTAAATTGAGTATTGACGAAACCTGCCTGAGGCCCGATTGATGTGACCTCTTCTCCTGGGTCCGCAAAATCTCCGTCGCGGTTATAATCAATCCATACCCTCCAGAACTCGTTATAATTTGTGCTGGTATAGCCCGGCACCAACTTAAGAGTATGTGTAGCATCTTTTTCCAGGTGCAAGACAATGGAGGTATAATCTCCATAGCCATCATCGTTGCCGCTGGCATAATTGTTGCCATTGACAAAAATTGCACTTATCCACTCGTAATTAGTGTTTGCTCCCTGAGACTCACAATATACCAAGCCTGGGCCATCCGTACTTTCATCATTTACCCAGACTTCGGTACTGGCCTGGCAACCGTTTTGGTCGGTAACATGAGCAGTATACTGCCCCGGCGAAAGATTGGATATCTGCTGCCCTTGGTCACCATGCTCCCAATCCACCACATAAGGGCCTACTCCGCCATTGACGGCGATTTCAATAGCACCATTATTTCCGGCAGTAGCATGGGTAACACTTACGCCCAACTCCAGTTCTTGTGGATTTTGCAGCGGAAAACCACGCACGGCACTACAGCCAGCAGCATCAGTAATCGTCACCAAATACACACCGCCACTTAAACCTGAACGGATAGCATCCTGACTTCCATCTGCCCAAAAATAAGAGAAGGGAGCCGTGCCTGAATTTACCTCAAGGGCAATCCAACCATCTTGGCCATTGAAACAAAGTGGATTCACACTGGTTCCTGATACAGAAAGGCCAACAGGGCTTACCAACTGGGTAGAAGCCACCGTTGAACAGTTTCCATCTGTTACCGTGAGCGAGTAATTCCCTGCGGCTAACCCTCCAATAAAATTACTGCCAGTAGCACCATTACTCCAGAGATAGGAATAATTCCCACTGCCACCAGAAACGGTAGCACTAATGCTGCCACTGTTTGCAAACTGGCAATTAGGCGACTGCGCATTTAACGAAACGACCAAAGGTGGGGCACCCTCAACCGAAATATTAGCAGTGGTGAAGCAACCATTGGCGTCCGTAATCATAGCATAGTAATCACCGGCAGCAAGTCCGGTTCGGATGCCGCCCACTGCTCCATCTGCCCAGTCAATTTGATAAGGGCTTGTACCTCCACTAGGCAGAATCGTAATACTCCCTTGGGCACATATAGCAGGCATTACAGAATAGTTATAATGCAAAGGCGACGGCGCTGTCAGCATAACAGAACGGGTAATTGTTTGGGTACCATCATTAATCTGAACAGTATAGGAACCAGCGCCAAGGCCTGTAATCGTTGTTTGCTGACTTCCTGTACTCCAAGAATAGGTGTAACTTCCACTGCCACCAGTTGCGGTTACGCCCAGCGCTCCGGTGAGATCGCCCGAACAATCAATCCGATTGATAATTGTAGTCGTTGCTTGAAGTGGAGGAGTACCATTTTCTTCTACACAAAAAAGGTCATAGCTAATAGCATTAAATTCACCACCAGAGACCAATTCATTACCAAAACCATCTGTGAGACGGAACCAGCCATCGCCATTGGCACAGCACATTCCATCACTGTAAGCATCTGTAACAACTAGCGTGAAACAGCCCGGCGGCAGGCAAATCGTTTCTTCCAGGTAACTAAAGGCAGGTGTCCCAGTGTAAGGGCCTCCCGAATTTCTTATTGCTCCCGTAGCATCTAGGATATACCAAGAGGTTTCTCCAGGATAAAGATCAAATTGCAAGGCGAGAGTTACCACTGTTTCACAACCAAAATGCTCGTATTCTTGTGCATTCGCACGACGACCACTCAAGCCATTAGGGAAAACCGGGGCTACTGAATGCCAATATTTTTCGCCAACAACAGCATCTAATTCAACACTTAAGTCGGTGGTATTCTCAACAACTTCCATGTATTGATCTCCAAGTCGAAAGACTTCATAAGCGACCGCACCTGGTACCGGTTCCCAACTAGCAAGCGCCGTACTGGCATCCTGATAGTCTACCCTAAATTCTGGAACAGAAGATATAACACCCCGCTGTTGCGAAACCAAAGTCGTACTCCCCCGGCGGAGGCGAAACTTCAACTCACTGGTTGCATTATTAGGCACCGACCATACATAAGAACGGGTCGTTGGTGCCAAGTTGTTTGCCAGGTTAGACCAGCTTTGACCATTGTTGTACGAAACATCAAGGGAAAAAGGCTGTCCGTTCGTCACTGCATCCCAAACAATCATCGTCTCTTCAGCTGGTACATACGTCTCCCCTACTTGGGGACTAAGCAGCTCCATAGGAGACATTTCTATTTCATATACCACATAGTAATTCTGTGGTCCTTCAGGTACTTCAAAGCCTTCTACGATGAGGTTGTAATAACCAGCAGCAGGCTGATCAATTACTACTTGCTCTACATTATTGAGGCGATCCAGTCCAGGAAGTGCAGCTCTTCCCAAGCTATCAAGATCGGGGAATGCACTCGGTATCCAAGGCAATTGCTGTTGGCCATTAGGCTTTTCTACCCGTAAGTCCAAGTCATTTACCAATGCTTTGGCACTCAATACACTGCCCGCTGGATCGTGCCAGTACAACATGACTTTTACGCGTTGGGCACCACTGGGGATCGCCAACTGAAATGACTGTGTTTGTTGGTGCGAAATTGTTCCTTGAAGGTAGTTTTCGGCTTGCAAACTGGCTAGCGCCTTGCGAGCATTCATACGCCCCCAGCCATAGTGAAAATCGGGGCCAGCAACGCCCAGGTCATCAGCAGTATTCAAGGTAAGCGCCTTGATTAAGGCAGAGGAAGGGTAGGCATTATTGTGGGTTTCCCGGTAATAACCATAGAGGATAGCAAAAGCTCCGACAGTATTGGGTGCTGCTGCTGAGGTTCCAGAACTATAGCGGTAAGTATTATTCGGCCCAGTGGTATAATCATTTTGCCCTAAAGCACTAAGATCAGGCTTAATTCTGCCATCAGGCGTTGGGCCTCGGCTGCTACTGGATAATAATTCATCGTTCCAATCAATATTTCCTATTGCAAGAACATTCTTTCCAGCCTTACGGCCACCCGTAATCGTAGCGTAATAGTTACCAGACTGGTTGGCACCTAACCAGCTGTAAGGATTGTAACAAGGATCCGTACCGTGATTTCCCGCAGAAAATACGTGTAATAAATGTGGGTTATTGAACACCTGATCGTCAATGGTAACAGTTGACTGTTCATATACTTCTCCGCATCCTTCTCCAAATGAAGTGGAGGTGATTGCAGTACCAAAATCTTCAAAATGAAGCGGTGCAAGATCCACATGGGTGTAGGAGCTTATGTCAAAAAGGTGAATCATTGCTCCCGGAGCACTTCCTGCTGTAGCAGGATTGATATTACCAGCACCCGCAGCCATACCACTGGTCATCTCGGCATGACTTCCCGTGTCGTATTGTGTATGATCAACAAGTCGGCCATGAAAATCAAGATGAAAGACACCACCATCGTCACCGATAGCAATTGCCATTCCCTCTCCGGTATAAGGGAAGCCAGTAAAAGAACGAATAATTCTACTGCTGAGGCGGCCAATATTCCCTTCTGGAATTGGAGCCACCGGAGCAGCTTCCGTGTACTTCAAAAGCGGGCAAGACAATGCTAACGACAGGTCATCAATAGCAATTTCGTAAGTCAACCATTTCTCCTGAAAAGATAAAATAGAAGCCCCTTCATTTTCAAGTGCTTGTGCTAATTGCAGAAGACTGACCCCAGGAAAAGGTACTCCAATGAGGTGATATGTCGTGGTATTTTCTTCACCACTACCAAAATTAAGGGGAGCATTGGGCCGCTTGTGCTGGGCCTCTAGCGGAACAACCTGAAGCATATCATCCTCTAGAAGGAATTCATCCGGCTGCGTATTGCTCACCAGATAAGCATAGTTATTCAAGTATTTATGAAAGAAAAGGCCAAGTTCAGCCAACTCCATTTTTCGTTCATCTGAAGCTATTCCTTCAAATTGAACAATAGCATAACAACCATTAAGTGGGTCGCAATTATTTTCCGGCCAATATGTCGGGAGTGTGTTCCTTTGAACAGAGGGTGTCGCAATGAGTTCATTATTCAATAATATCCCATTTCCATTCTGACTATAACCTGCTGCTGATAGTACGCACACCAAACTTAGCCATACCAGGTATCGCATAGTTCTGTGTTTAAAAAATGTTTGGACGGGTAGGCTGAACATTCAATTGCTCATCCTCCCTTTGCATCAGATGGAAAAAACCGACGAGTAGTTGGCCGGCTATTTTTTACGGCAAATACAGTGTTTCAAAGCATAAAAAAACAAAATAAGACATTATTGGGGACAGCTTTGAATTACAAATATAAATAAAAAAACAATGTTTAACACGCTAAGAACTTGCGTCTTCCTTAAATCAGGTTCGAAATAAAAAGTAGAATTTCGACTCAAAAAGGAAATAAACGCCTTTTCTATACCGCTCCTTGTTCTAAAGCGACCGTTTACTCAATCGCTGCATTAATCTAATATAATTGTTAAAATCTAATATAATCAACCGGATCGACGGGAATTCCGTGCCACCATAGCTCAAAATGCAAGTGTGGGCCAGTTGTCTGGTGGCCCGTGTTTCCGATGATTGCTATCGCTTCACCGCCTTTTACAAAGCTCCCTACTTCTTTGAGTAGCTCTTGGTTGTGCTTGTAAAACGAAATCACGCCATTCTGGTGTTGAATACCTATGGTATACCCTGTATCGTAAGTATAGTCAGAAAGAATAACAAAGCCATCCATTGCGGCCTTTACTGCTGTTCCTTTAGCAGCGATAATATCGACCCCGTTGTGGTTCTCATCCAACTCAAATCCGCCGATAATTTCGCCCCGTATCGGGGCAACAAAAAACAATTGCTCCAGCGGAATATCACGGCTACCGGAAATGGGTTGTTGGCGGGAATTCCGTGCAGCTGCACCAACGGATTCCAGTTCCATCTCTCGGCGCAGCTGCATTTCCTCTGCTGAGATGGTGACTTCTTCAATATTATCCAGGTTCTCTAAAGCGGCAGAATCAATCCCTTGCTGAGATTCCAATACCGATTGGTATTTCCCCAATAAGAGGTTACGAAAATTATCAGCATAAGCTGTTTGAGCTTCTAGTTCCCTTTCAAGGGAAGTAATTTCAGTGGATAGCTCCATCAATTCTTCGCGAGCAACCACATCACCAAAGCCGGGCAGGTATTTTTTCAGTGGTGTGAAAGCGATCAGAACAACTACAACTAGTGCCACTAACACCACAATACTGCTCAGTGCCAAGTAAACATTCATCAAGCTAAGTTGGAAAGAACGCACCTCTTCAAAGGTATCCTCGTTCATTACCGACATTCGGTAACGGTTGTTGAGGCTAGCTCTCCAGCGCTGCCAGGCGCTACTTCCTTGTTTTCCCTCTAAATCTTCCATAGTATTCTATACTTCTACCTGCTTTTCCACGTTTACTAAGGTGGATTAAATTGGACACATCCTTCATTCTGTCGTTAAAATCAACGATTTGGAGACTTAAACGACTTTCTTTAGGGTTTGAAGTATGGACAATTAAAAATACCTTTGTTAGAATTTCGGCAAAGATAAGTGAATAATTCTTTGCTCATCACAAAAATTACTTGGCTTGAGACAGATTAACAAGCTCTTTTGGATTGCAATCAGCATGGTAGTGCTTACGGCTTGTACTACCCAAAAGAAGAAAGGAGAGCTAACGACCGTAGGTAAATTATGGCACAACACCACTGCTCACTATAATGGCTATTTCAATGCCAATGAAATCATTGAAGCTTCGAAATTGCAACTGGCAGAGCAGCATCAGGATAATTATCTTGAGTTGCTGGATATTTACGAATACACGGAAGTAGATAACCCCAAGGTCATTTCAGAGCAGGTCGACGAGGCACTCAAAAAGGTAACCGTTGTTATCAACCTTCACCCTTATAGCCAGTGGTCAGATGATTGTTATCTCTTGGCAGGGAAAGCGCTTTACCTCAAACAGGATTACGAAAGCGCTGAAAAAGCTTTCCGATTTCTTCTAAACGAATATCCGCCTGAGGATAAAGCCGCTAAAGCCGAGCAACAGAAAAACAGCCGCCGTAAAGGAAAATCTGGCGCTAGCAGAAACTCGAGAAGTAGCAAAAACACCAGTACTTCTGCTGGTTTGGAAGGCGAAAAGCCTTTAACGACCAAACAACGTCAGAGAGCTCGCAAAAAATACAACAGGGAAGTTCAAAAACGCAAAAAGCAAAGGGAGAAGGCACGTCGTCGGGGCAAGACCCCCCCCAAGGACCCCGAAGTTCCTGATGAAACACCAAAGCCTGCCCCCACTACTACCGATGAACCCACCGCTACCGAAACCGACGAATTGCCTCCGGTAGGTATGGTACGCCTTTCGAAAGACCCTGTTACCGGAGGTGTCGATGGGGATACTGACCAATACCGCCTCAAACACCGCCCAGCTTATCAGGAGGGGCAATTGTGGCTAGCAAGAACCTACATCGAAAGAGACAACTACAATGCAGCTCGTCGTATTCTTAATCAGATGGAGAAAAACCCGGCTACTTTCAACGACTTGCGTAGTGAAATAGCTGTTGCCATGGCACATCTGGCAATTAAAGAGGGGGATTACGATATAGCAGCTCAAGCCTTGGACGAAGCTGTTGATCGCGCAGAAAATAAAGATGAAAAGGCTCGTTTTTCCTTTATTCAGGCCCAACTTTATCAACAACTAGGTAATAGTGAAGGCGCTTATACTGCTTACCAACAAGTAGTGAGGTACAAGCCAGCTTACGCGATGGAGTTTGCTGCTCGCCTAAACATGTCGCAAAACGCTTACCTGTCAGGCAAGGGTTCTGCCGAAGAAGCAATCGCCAACCTGGAGCGCATGCTCAAAGACGAGAAAAATGAACTTTACCAAGATCAAATTTACTTCGCGATGGCTGGCATTCAGCTTGCCCAGGGCAATGAAATAGAAGGTATAGCTTTGCTTGAACAGAGCCTGAGTGTAGGCAGCTCTAATGCTGCTCAACAGGCCGAAGCTTACTATATCCTTGGTAGCCTTTATTATGCCAAGGAGGATTACCTTGCTGCAAAGACCTATTTCGACAGTGCACTTAGCGTAATGAACCCTGGTGATGAACGCTTCCCTGCAACAGAACGCTTGCGCGATAACCTGGTAGATATTGCTCGCAATCTGGAAACGATTACCCTACAGGATAGTCTTCTGAGAATTGCAGCAATGAGCCCGGAAGAACAAGCCGAGCTTGCGAAGAAGCTCTATGAAGCCAAAGGCGTAGGTAAAACAGATGATGCCAATACTGGTCGCGATAAGTTTAACTCATCGACTGCTCGGGTGGCGATGTCTGGCAGGCCTTCTGCTGGCCCTTCCTTGCGTACAGAATCTAGTTTCTTCGCTTATGATGATCGCGTGATGAAGCGTGGTGCTCGGGAATTCGATCGCCGCTGGGGAGACCGCCCACTGGAAGACAACTGGCGGCGTAGTAATCGTGCAGATGCTGGCTTTGACACCGTGGAAGAAGCAGAAGAAATCGACCTCAACCTGCTAACCCAGGAACAAATCGATAAAATTCTTTCTGATGTCCCTAAGGATAATGGCGCTCAGGAAGGTGCTCGCCTACAAATTAAAAAGGCAATGTTTGAATTGGGTCGCCTCTACCGTGATCGACTCAAAAACAACCAGAAGTGTGTAGATATCCTGGAGGAACTCAACGAACGTTTCCCTGGGCACATCCACGAATTGGACAGTTGGTATTACCTCTACCTTGCCCACTCCGAACTCAACAATACTGCTGAAGCTCAAGTGTACAAGGATAAGATTTTGCAGAAATACCCTACCTCTACGTTCGGTCAAATTCTGATAAACCCCAACTATGCACAAGAGTTCATGGATGGAGAACGGCAGCTTAATCGTACCTACGACGAAGTTTACCAACTTTTTGAACAAGGACAGTTCGAGCAGGTAATCACCCAGTCGAAAACCAATGCTGGCCGCCTGGTTGGCAAGCACCCTTTAAAACCTCGCTATGCACTACTAACTGCCATGAGCACCGGTAGTACAGAGGGAAAGGAAGCCTATATCAGTGAATTGCAAAAGGTCATTGCGACTTACCCTAGTTCGCCGGAAGAGACACGTGCGAAGGAAATCCTACGCCTTTTAGGGGGCGCAGGAGCTAGTTTGCCTGGTAATACTCAGGAGACCAGCGGCGCTTTTCAGGTTGCAGACAATGAGCTTCACTACGTGATCATCGTCTTTGAGTCAGATGACATTGACCTTAACGCCAATAAGATAAAAGTCTCTGACTACAACCGTAAATACCACAACTTGGATAAACTGCGAATCTCTAATGTTTATCTCGGCCAGAGCAATGACGTTCCGGTACTGGTATTGCGTCGTTTCAAAAATAAAGATGCCGCCATGTCTTATTATGATGGTGTTCAAAAGAATGGAGCAGACTTCATCAATCCCGATGAGGTTCCTTTTCAAATCTTACCAATCACCCAGAGTAATTACCGCGAGGTGTTGAGAAATCGTTCCGTCGATGGTTATCCTGCTTTCTTTCAGGAGAGTTACTAAAAAAAAGCTGCTGGGGAAACCCAGCAGCTTTTTTAATCCCTCAAGAAATTACTCCACTGCTCGCTTCGCTTCTGNAAGTTGAGATGTTGCTGCACTCCTGGTGGGAGATTAAGTAAAAACTCTCGCAAAGTAGGATAAACATCTTGCCGAATCCCATCGTTAGAGAGCTTAGCGACTTGATTTAACCGATTACGAGTCGTGGACCAATCGTCTTTGAGAACAGCCAAAACAGCTTCTACTGCTGTCGGCCAACGATACTGTGAGAGGTACTGCTGCATATCCTTGACGGGTTGCTGCGCGTCTTCCCAACTACCGGTGTATAGCAAAATGTATACATAGTCTCCGGCCGTACGGTTAAACTCAAAACTGTGATTCAGTAAAGAATCTTTGGGGAGCATGCCTACCTCATTGAGTGCCATTGAAGATTCATACCATTCTTTGG
The DNA here is from genome assembly GCF_000379805.1 of Lewinella cohaerens DSM 23179. Lineage (GTDB taxonomy): Bacteria > Bacteroidota > Bacteroidia > Chitinophagales > Saprospiraceae > Lewinella > Lewinella cohaerens. Next base: position 154,806 of record NZ_KB903537.1, read on the forward strand.
CACTTTGGTACGCCGACCAATAAGTCTCGTTGAGAAAATCTATATTTCCTTCTAAATCAGCTTCCTCAAAATAAACAATACTCTCTCTGAAGTCTTGCTTGTCTGTTCGATAGGTATTATACAGCTGTAACACAGCTTGAGCCTGGGCAACTTCCCCGCGAGCCAAAGCCCCTACTTCTTCTAAAATGAGATTTTCAACGCCGCTGTATCCATAGGTTTCCAAAAGAGAATAATAATCGAGGTACGCTTCTTTTCTCTCTCCAAGTATCAATTTGGCATTCGCCAGTTCCATGGTGAGATAAGGGGACTCCACGGTGGCATATCTCTGTTTGGCAGCAATCAACTCTGCCTTGACATCACTTGCATTCCGAGCATTCGACTTTAATTTGACCAAAGCTTCTTCGGCCAAGATATTGAGGTATGTTTCCTGGTAACCAATGTTTTCAGGACTAAGAGCAAGTAACTGTTCGGCTCCTTTGCGACCTCGACCAACACTTACTGCTGCTTTTGTTGTCTTGTCTTTACGCAATTCTAATTGCTGTAAATAGTAGTTGAAAAGAATATAATCCTCCAGACTGCTTTCTTCTTGCTGTGTTTTCTCCCAACGATCGCCATAAAAGCGGACGGCTTCATCGTAGAATGCCTGCCGCTTGCCGTCGGTATCCAATGCTGGATGCTCTGTGTTTACCTGATAATACATCAAGAGCAATTCTTCCTGGACAGGAGCTGAAAAATCTTGTATTTCATCAGCAAAACGAGGTGCCGATGCAGGCGACACCGGATCTGGCAAGGATTGCATAAGGGCTGTAAGGCGTTGAAAAAGAATTTCATTCTGAAGATGAATATCCCTCCGGTCCCAATTTGCATATTCTTCGAGTAGGGCTAAAACTTCGCCATTAAGCAGGGCGTCAACAACCCTTTCCCTTTGCCCTTCTTGCCAATCGAGCAGCAGGTGTAACATTTCCAGGCGCTTCAACCGGGGTTGTAATCGCGTTGCTTTACGTAAGGCCACCTCTGCAGCCTGGTCATCTTTCTGCCCTAACCTAAAATAGGTTTGCTCAATCCAAATATTAATCATTGCGAGCGTATCAGAGGAAACAGGACGAATCTGGCTGGTTCCCTTCCGAAAATGCAAAGAACTGGCTTTATCAAAAAGTGCGGTAGCTACCTGTTTGTCACTACTTAGCCAAGCCTGATCCACGTAATATTCCCCCCAATTCTGGCGGATTCTCGCGATTTCTCGTGTTTTGAGTAACTCGAAATTGGCTTCTTCCTGAAAATTGACCCCTTTTTCCAGCTCCCATTCTTCAATACGATTACGAAATGGTTGATTATCTTTTGAAGAAAGTTGTTCGAGGTAACGGTCTTTTCCCGAATTGGCGAAATAGTAATTGATTTCTGGCGTAAACAATGGCCATATTCCTACCTGCCCATTCGCAAAGTAGGTATACAGGTAGTTGCCTTTCGGCGAAAAAGCCATTTGCCTGATCCCTCCAATGGAAAGCTCAAAAATCTCACTTTGAGTTCTCAAATCCCATATACTTACAGAGGAACTTCCCCTTTCGTATTTTCCTTCTGATGGAATTAAATCTTCCCCCATTGCTGCCAGGTAATGGCCATCAGAAGACAGTTTCATTTCTCTGACTACTTGCTTCCGGACACCTCTCAGTATAGAAATTGGCTTACCTGTATCAATGTCCCAAGCACGAGCGTATTCCAACTCATTGCCATTAAAGAAGTACTCACCATCATCCATAAGGTGAATTTCATACAATAGGTTTGCGTCCCCTCCTGTCCATGCATAATAATTTTCGGGGTCACCCATCGTGTATTTCAAAGCTGCATTGCCGGCCGTAACCTCTAACAGCTGAGGAGCAGCTCCTTTTTGTACATACAGTAGTTCATCTCCTCCATTGATCCAGGTTCCGCGGGCAGCACCTACACCAGTTTCATTAAGAGAAAAAGTGGTCGACTGGTAAATGCTTCTTGCCTCAGTATCTCGATTAGTCCGAACCTCATAGACGCCCTGGTGGCTAAGAATATACAGCAATTGATCATTTGTTGGATGAAAAAGAACAGTGCCAAGGTCATAATCACTGATACTACTAGCGTATTTTTTTAGTGTTTGAGTAGTGACATCATAAAGGTTTACGTCGTATTCTCGGTCGAGAATAGCCAAATAACGACTATTGGCGGACCATGCCCAATCCATAATTTCCCCCTCTATTTCCATGTTAATGGTATCCGTTGATGCGGCTAGAGGAAACAACGTAAACCTATCCTGAGCGGGAGCAATCGCCAAATACTTCTCGTTTGGAGAAAAAAGAACATGGGCAATATCTTCTTCTGAAAAGGCAAATTCAAATAATAATTCCCTGCCTTTCATGTCATGCACCATCAGATGGTTATACAGATCATGTGCACCTCCTTCTTCAACCACAGCAAGGATCCTTTCGCTATCCGACCAGGCTAATTGGTCATAACGATTGGGGGCCACCTTAACCTTAGGCAAGTAAAAATAAGATGCCAAGCCCCCTCCTTCCGGATTTAACGCTTCACTTAAGTTCTTAAAAATGACTTCCTTTAATTCGGCATCGTAGGCAGGCTGTAGATTCAAGTACCGATCAAGCTCTTGGGGAATCGCTGAATAAGTAGAAAGTGCCAAACTACCAGAACGTGGGTGCCAGTCCAGATCGTGAATTTGAGACTCCATCGTTAGCAAGGTGTCAAATTGGGCATTCATGGTGGCATTCAATCGCCAAAACCCAACTTCATTGTTTGTATTACCAACGGCCAAAAAACCACCACTAGTTCCCCCAGAATAAGCAAGACTAAGATGAAAACCTTTCACGCGGTCAAGTATCTGTAAAGGCTGATATTTTCCTTCTCGCCCGGAGAGCTCCCATACAATGGTTTTACTATCATCACCAGCAGAAGCAAAATGAGTATCATCAAGCCATAGCACATCTCGTATCCAGTCCGTGTGATTAGATAAGCGTTCGGTAACTCTTTTCCTCTCCCAATCATATATCACTAAGCTATTGTCATCTGACCCTACAACTAAAAACCGTCCATTCGATGACCAATCAACGGCACGTAGATAATCATTGGTAATTTTTATTTCAAAGAGTTTATTCAACTCAATATCATAAACGATGAGTTGGCCAATATCATTAACGATTGCCAAGAGTTTACCATCTGGCGACCAAACCAAATCGCGGGAGGTTTCCCCTAGGTCTTCACTTTGAACAATGGTCATCGTAGACACATCCCAGATCAACAACTGATTATCAGAACCTACTGTCGCCAGAAAATTGCTATTAGGTAAAGCCTCAGAAAGGCCGGGGTGCCAGGCAATACTGAATATCTCTATCCCAGAAAGGTCGAAACTGGTTATTTTTTCCTCATCTACTATCTCCAGTTTGGTGCCTTTTACGTAAGCCAAGAAATTACCATCCGGCGACCAATCAGTTTGTGTGATACTTCCTTCTTCCAGTGCTGAGTTCCCCGGAGCCAAACGCCCCATTTGCAGGTCTGGTTCTTCCGGGACGATATAATTAGCAGGAGGCTCTTTGGCCAAAACCATATTGTCATTCCCTTCTACCGTATTATAATTACCGCGCCATGCAAAACGGTCGACCCCATTGGGTAAGGTCGTTGGTATCCGCTCATCAGCAGTAATGCGATAAAAAGTATTGCTATTCGTAACAAGACCTATCTCTTCACCAGAATCAGTATAACGTGCCTGATAGACCCAGTCATCAAAAGTCAGCCTGTTGACCACTTGCCCTGTGGTATCCCAGAAAACCAACTGATTGTCATCTCCTCCACTGATAATAGTATGCCCTTCAGGGTGCCAATCTACCGTGCGGACATAATCGGTATGCCCTCTTCGGCGATGGACAATCTCGCCGGTATTTACTTGCCATATAACCACGTACCCTTGATCGTCACAAGACACGAAACGAGTAGCATCCGGCGACCAAGCCAAATCCCTGACCCAATCATCATGCCCACCTGAATAAGTACGCCGAGGAGAAATTTCTTCTTTTGCATACAGATAGATAACATTGTCAAAAGTAGACACCATAAGCTCATCTGCTACCACGGGCGACCACCGTACTGTACTTGCCGTATTCAATAAACTTAGGCTTCGATCTGTTAATATCCATCCTTGAGGTGAATCCTTAAGGAAATTCACGGAGGCTCCCCCATTGATAAAAGCCAAAATATTGCTTTCTAAATTCCAGTTTAAATCGGAGATATCATATTCTGAAATATCTTCATCGAAGACGACCTCTCCACTTTCCTGAAAGATAATTATACGGCCATTGTCCATTCCTACAGCTAACCATTGACCATCAGGCGACCAATCTACGGTTACCATTCGGGAATAAGCCAATTGTTCTTCGTCATAGCTGTAATCGTACAGCCCTTCGTCAGGGTCATAATCGATATATTCCAGCAATTGATTATTCAATAGGCGGTGCATCATTTTCCGAACCTCATGGTGCGTACTATCTACATAATTGTAAACAAAATCTGTTAACCAACGTGCTTCTTCCCTGCCGATATCAGTGCCTTGATTATAATAATTATTTGCCAGACGCAGGTAATTAGTTACCAAAGCGTCGCGTGTCATTCTTTCGTTAATGACAAGCTGCTGGTCTACTTTCTTGCGTTCTCTACGCAGGTCGTCTGTTCGTTTTTGTAGCGCATTAAGCGTTGCTTGTTGCTCTTCGACCAGGTTGTTAAGGCTTTCATTTTGCGCTCCAAATATTTTAATAATCTGATCACTTAAAGCATCAAGATCATCTCTATGTTCCGGGCATTTATCACAAGCTTCTAGTGCTTTCAGTTGCCCGTAAGCCAATCCGCCTTTTTCGATGGATAAATAATATCTGGTACTATCCAGGATTTTCTGAAAATCCTGGCAAAGTAGTTCTTCGTCACAAGGTTCAAATGCTCCGTAGGCTGCGTTCTGACTGTAAGAAAACAAGCCCGCGCTCAAGAAGCCGATAAACAGGATTATTTTCAATTGCATTTTCCTTCTGTTTTCTTAGTTTTCACTTGCGTATTCAGCCGATCAAGCCTATTGTTTTCTATTATGTACGCCCTCGAAACTTCTTCCTTTCCGTCCGTACCATAAGCTTCGATAAGGAATTTTGCTTTCGCTAAATTGTCTTCTGCTGAATCGCAATAATTGGCGATAATAAGCCGGCGAGCATCCACGAGATACTCCTTACAAAGAATCAGATTTTTTTCTGCCCTTTCACTTTGTGCTGTTTTCAAGCTGGTCACGGCCCATAGCCCCGTCGCTACGGCGAGCACCATCAAGACCGCTGATATCCAGGCCAGCCGTTTCGCTTTAAGCTCATTGCGTTCTGCTATATTTTTGGCCTCCAGAGCTTGTTGTCGCTGATCTTCTGCTTTGGTTCGGGCCTCATCTGCTATTTTCTGGGCTTTTTTGGCTTCTCCTTCAGCTACTTGCGCCCGTGCCCTCTCCTCTTCGGCTTCCGCCATAGCAGCTTCTGCTTTGTACTGTAGCCCTTCTGCCGTTTTTCTTTTACGCTCCTCTTCTTCCAGTTGTTCTTTTAGTCGATCTGCTTCCCCAGCATCAAAGACTGCTTTGGATTTCAATACAGGGGTAATGAGGCGGTCGTGTGTCAACTCATAAGTTACGCCACCACGAAGGAAAGGCTCAGTCCGCAATAGGCCATTAAAGACCAATGCATTCAGGGTTTCTGCCTCAATGCCAAATCGTTCCTTGATCTGGGCTTGGTGCATACTCAGACGCATCCCTCCGTTGCCTACTTTTTGCACCAGGTTGTCTTCAATAAAACGCTTAACGGTCTCTTCTTGCTCATCTGGTAAATCATCAATACGGTCGCGGTAATAGATGTCGACGATCTCCTCCATCCCATTACCAAACTCATCATTTTTAGTTGTAGAAACCAATAGGTCGGAAATCTCGATCGACTTCTTCTGCGGGTCTTTAATAATGAGTCGTTCGAAATAAGAACACAGCATTTGGAGAAGTATCCCTTCTATTTTCCCCTCTTGGGTTAGAAAGTCAAGAATTTCTTCCTGGATTTCCGGGGCATAAGAGAAAGGAGGAGTGTCGTAATCACCTTCTTTTTCTGCTGCTGGCCCTACGATAGCACTGCGAGCGCCTTCCCGTTCGAGCGCATCCAGTTCCAGTGTATTTTGCAAAATATCGGGCAAAGCTGGCGACAAGCGTTCCAATAAATGGAAGCGATTGGAACGGATAGCAATAACAATTTTGATATCCAGTCTTTGGAAGACCGAATCCCGCTGCGCATGCCCTTCTAATTCTTTCTTTTGTTTAAGTTGGTCGCGGTATCGTTGTGGCAAACTTGTTTTCAACAACTCTGATAAGCTATTTTCATAAAGTTCGATTTCCTTTTTCGGGTACGTAAAAAGTTCTTCAAACTGGTCGAAAACAAAAAGCAGTTTAGGCCTTTTGGTGTTAATAGAAAATGTCTTGGTGTAGTACCACAAAGAATTATCCCACTGAACTAAATCATCAAGAATCGTCTTATCCAGATTGGCCGGGTTTTCTGCGATGGCCTGTACGGTACTCCGCAGCGGCGTATTGGTACTTTGCGGTGTCCAGGCTCCAAGGCGGACATTGATCAGGTGGTAGCCCTGCTCCTCCATCTTGGGTAGTACTGCTGCATTAAGCAAACTACTTTTTCCGTACCCGGAACGGCCGTACAAAACGGTCAGTTGTTTGTCTTCAATCAATCTGCGTAATCGATGAGCTTCGGGTTTCCGTCCGTAAAACAAGTGGGCCTGATCAGCGGAAAAAGGTTTTGGCCCTGGGTAACGTTTACTTTTGCTCATCGACCAGGGCTTTAAGGTTAGCAAACTGCATGCTCAAAAAAGAAGTCAATTTGGCTTCTTCTACCTGAAATTTATCATAGGTAATCAGATTGATATTGTAGTTACGGTGAGCCGAACGGTAGTTGCTGGCTCCGAGCGTCAGGTCACCGAAATATTCGCTGTACTTTGCAGGTTCTGACAAGTATTTAACGGATAATTCTTCAAGAACACTCAGGCTTTGCTCGTGATGCCCAGCCTTCAGCAGGGTCAAAAACTGTTCGGCATCACGATCAAAGTTAGCGGTTGCAGCTCCTCCTGTCACTTCTTTCAATTGGTTGGCATCCGCACAACGCTGGTGCAATTGATCAATAAAGTCCAGACTCTTGTTATCATAAAATTTAAGTTTATAAAGGTCTTCATAAACTATTTTCTGATCCCAAAACCGTTCTGGAAATTTCTTAAGCGCTAAAACCCGAGGCGTATCTACGTGAAAATCAAACATCCTTACCAACAGTTGCATATACCAGGATTCCAATGGCAAGCCAAGGAAAATATAGTACTTAGAGTTTTTTAGCAGGTTTTTAAAATCCGCATCCATACTCTTGGCCTCGTAGATCGACTCTAGGTAGTCAAAAAGATCATTATGCGAAATGACCATGCTTTCATCAGCCGTCATTTTTCCTCGCATATAATAAACCAAAGGGTCATTTTTCCGACCCGGCACAAAATCCTTCGGCTTCTTTTTCTTGTTATAAAAATCGGTATGAAAAGCAAAATCTTCGCCATAAGCCTCTTCAATCAAGGTATTGGGGCTGAGGGTTACAATGGTAGAAAAAGGGATTTCTGCCAGCTTGCGTAAAACACTTTTGGCTTCAGCCAACTCTTCTTTATGCTCCTTGAAGAAGTCGCGGTAATACGACATAAAATTCCATAAGCTCTCATTCTTATCTCGGTCATTGAGCATAAAGAACTTATCGTCTCTATAGAATTTATCAATGAAAGGTGCCATTTCTTCACTGCTCTTATCTTGAAGGTATTTGCACAAGGCATCCTCCAGAGAATCGTAGCCAGGAAAGGGTAATATCCCTGGACCGACAAAAAGTAAGGTCTCTTCCTTATTCAATCGGTCTAACAAATACTCCCACTGCCTATCAGGCAAATTAAAGGCGGGGCTTTTGGCATTATCGACATTAGTATCCCCCATTAGCTATTTTCTGATTCATTAATATGGGCCATAAAAGGTAAACTTAAGCACAGTGCGGATAGCAAAATAAGGATAAGTTAACGATTCCCAAAAATTGAGTCAGTCTTTCCTTAATTTGGCAGCTGCAAACTAACTTAACCGTACCCATTGAAAGCTTTAAATCACCGCAGTGCTCCATTTTTAGGATTTTACCTGATGGTACTCTTGCCAGTGCTATTCATTTGGTTCTATTTTGGAAAGGGGCAGGTCCACTTGTTCATCAACCATTATCATTCTCCTTTTTTTGATCACTTTTTCTATTGGATCACTAAATTGGGAGAACCCCTCATTGCTTGTACGGTAATAGTAGGCTTATTGTTCTTCAAATATCGCTATAGTCTGATATTGGGACTGAATATTGGTATTTGTGCCCTGACGGTAAGCATCCTCAAGGCTATTGTTATAAATGACATGCGCCCTTTCAAATTTTTTCAATACTTCAACGCGCCACTCCATTTTGTGGAAGGCGTGAGGTTGCACGAATACAATACCTTTCCTTCCGGCCATACCACACTGGCCTTTAGTTTCTTTTTTCTGCTCAGTGTGTTTTGCAAAAAGCCGTGGTTATCTATTGTGTTTTTTGTACTGGCGCTACTGGTCGGCTATTCCCGTATGTACTTGTCGATGCATTTCCTAGCGGATGTGTGGGTAGGGTCTATTTTAGGGATAAGCATAGCTATTAGCGTATACCAACTGGTGACGCACCATCGGTGGTTTACAAGTAAGGCATGGTGGGATGGAAAATTATTAAAGAACAAATAACGCTTCATTGAATCTTCTAAAAAATATTTCTACCACAAAAAGCTTACTCCTCCTGGCCCTGCTAGCGGCTGTGATCTTCTTGCCCTATTTGGGTAGTGTACATCTTTTTGACTGGGACGAGATCAACTTTGCGGAAGCAGCGCGTGAAATGCTGGCTACGGGCGAGTATTCTTACGTACAGATCAACTATCAGCCTTTTCAGGAGAAGCCCCCCTTGTTTTTCTGGATGCAAGTTCTAAGTATGAAGGCTTTTGGCGTGAATGAGTTTGCAGCTCGCCTGCCCAATGCGCTCTGTGGTATCTTGAGTTTGATGACCTTATTCATGATGGGTACCCGCTGGCATGATCGGCGCTTGGGCTGGTGGTGGGCTGGGCTATATGCGGCCTCTCTCCTCCCCCATTTTTACTTCAAATCGGGGATCATTGACCCTTGGTTCAACTTCTTCATTTTCACGGGCATCTATTTCCTCATTCGGACACATCAGGAGCCGCTCCGTGGGGTGCGCCTGATGGCCCTGAGTGGGTTATTTATCGGCTTGGGGATCATGACGAAAGGGCCGGTGGCTTTGCTTATTTTCGGGCTTGTTTACTTCATTTATTGGGCAAGCAATCGCTTTAAGGGCTTGCTGCATTGGTCACAGATTATCAGCTTTACGGGTAGCCTCCTGGCGGTAGGTGCCTCCTGGTTTTTGGTCGAAGTAGCCAGGGGCCGCGGCGAAGTCGTCCTTGATTTTATCGTCTATCAGATTCGTTTATTACAAACACAGGATGCTGGCCATGGTGGGCCTTTCTATTATCATTTTATCGTTTTACTTCTGGGGTGTTTCCCTGCCTCGCTTTTCTTTTTGTATGCTTATCGCAAACCAGTGGCCAAAGAAGAAGTGGGCAAATGGATGAAGATTTTATTTTGGGTGGTACNCTTGCTCTTTTCGCTGGTTCGCACCAAAATTGTTCATTATTCTTCGCTGTGCTATTTCCCCCTCACCTACCTGGGCGCACTGGGCCTTTGGTATTGGCAGAAAAGCAAGGCCTCTTTCCCCGCTTGGCTCAAATGGAGCATTGGCTTTATAGGTACGGTTTTAGGGCTACTTTTCACTGCCTTGCCTCTGGTAGATCGTTACAAAATGGCCATCATCGAAAGCGGCATAATCAAGGACCGCTTTGCGGTAGCCAATCTCCAAGCCGACGTTTATTGGGGTGGATGGGAATGGTTGCTAGGGATTTTGTTCTGGTTGGGAATAATGATCAGTCTATGGTTGCTTGGCCGTTCACGAAAGGCTATTTTCGGGCTTTTAGTCACTTGCTTGCTCGGATTGGAACTGCTTAGTTTGGTTTACATACCAAAGGTGGAACAGTATAGCCAGGGAGCTGCTATTCGTTTTTACGAAAGTAAGCAACAGGAAGATTGCTATTTGCTGACGGTTGGTTTCAAAAGCTACGCCCACTTATTTTATGGTCGCAAACCGCCTCCCACAAATCCTCGGCACGCCGACAAAGAGTGGTTACTTTCGGGCAAAGCAGATAAAGCCGTTTATGTTATTACAAAAAACATCCGCAAGGAAGAACAGTTGAATTGGCACCCACAGCTGCGGGTGCTTTACGAGCAAAATGGTTTTGTTTTTATGCAGGTCGAGGCTTTATAGCCCCCCAAAGTCACTCCCCAAAACGAACTCACACCTCCTTCCTTTGGTTGCTAAACAATGGGTGGTCATTGGCCGTACAGCAGCCGGTTCCCGTAAATTGTTTATATTTCTGTCAAGCTTATAGTCGATAAAACTTAAATAATTGATCGGAAATCACCACAGACAATGGTCAGCGGTGACCCTCTAACACAGTTTATTTTATCTTACTTCAGCTATTTTATGAGCCAACCTACAACAGCTAGCAATATTCAATTGCTCTCCTTTGACATTGACAATACGCTAATCGATCTTCGGAGCCTCAATGGAAATTTTCCCGCTATCTGGGAAAAATACCGTGGTCTGCATAATACCCTCCTTACCTACAATACCGGCCGACTTTATAGAGATGTCCTCAACCTGATAAAAAAAGGAGTGCTTCCCGAGCCCCACTTCATCATCAGCGGAGTAGGTACGCACATCTATGATTTTAAGCAGGGAGCAGTACTAAAAGAGTTCAACGAAATATTGGATGAAGGGTGGGATTTAGAATTAGTAGAGAAAACGGTCGCTTCGCTCCCTTTCCCTATTGAGATACAGCCTCGCAAATATCAGCATGGTTACAAACGCAGCTACTTCTTTCATGGCGCTGAGCCTCCGCAATTACGCCAAGCTGAAAAAGCATTTGCTGCTGCCGGCCTCGATATTAATTTGGTCTATTCTGGCGACAAATACTTTGACATCCTCCCCAAATGGGCCAATAAAGGCAACGCCTTGCAATGGTTGCTCAAACACCTTGAACTCAGCACAGCCCAAACCTTGGTCGCTGGCGACAGTGGCAACGATGCCGCTATGTTTGAACTAGAAGGTATCCAGGGCATTGCCGTAAGCAACGCCAGAGAAGAGCTTTATCACATCACCAAATACCTCCAGGTCTACCACGCAGAACACCCCCGAGACACCGGAGTAGTAGAAGGTTTGGTCTTTTATAAAATCCTACCCGAAGAAGCACTCGAAGAGGTACAAACGCTCACGCCTGTTCCTGAAGCGCACTTTCTACGGCAGCAAACCGACCATCCTATTCATCATCAAGATACTAAGTATGAGTTGATCCTGGAAGGTTACCATCAGGCGGTCGCAGCCTTGAAGAAAAACATTTCCCCACTCGGTTTTCTTGCCTGCCCCATTGAATACAACGAAGCCGAAGGCACCGACGAGAACTACCACTCTGTCTGGGCACGCGATGGGGCCATCACCGTTATTGGTTCGCTGAGTTTAGTCAATGACCCCGAGATTCACCAGTGCCAACGGCAAACACTCATTACGCTATTAGACAACATCTCCATTAATGGCCAAATTCCGGCCAACGTCCGTTTGTCTGACCAAAGCCCGGATTATTCTGGCGTGGGTGGCATTTGTTCTATTGATAGTGGATTGTGGGTAATCATTGCCTTCCACGATTATATCCGTGCTACCAGTGATATTGATTTTCTAAAAGAACATTTTGCGGATTTACAACGAGCAATGGACTGGCTCAGTGCCCACGATTCCAATAATGACGCACTTCTGGAAATCCCTGAAGCCGGTGACTGGACCGACCTCTTCGGTCGTAGCTACCACGTTCTTTACGACGAAGTACTGTGGTACCGAGCCAATGTCTGCTTTGGCCGTCTGCTAGAGATCCTGGGGGACCACAGCAAAGCGGGTGATTATATAAGGTGGTCACAGGTTATCCGTAAAGAAATTGTTACAAATTTCTGGCCGAGCACCCAACAAGAAACGAAGCAACGATTTGATTTTGCCGACCAGCAGTATTCCCTGGGAGATACCAAGTACCTCCTTGCCCAAATTACGCCTTTTGATTTCAGCTGGCGCTGTGATAGTTACGGCAATATCCTGGCCTACCTCTACAATGTAATTGACCCCGAAAAAGCTCATAAGTCGCTTCGCTTTATGCTTGGGGTCGGTATGAATGACCCCTTCCCCATCCGCAATGTCTATCCTGAAGTAAGCCCTGGCGACCCGGATTGGCGGGCCTACTACACTGTCAATCTATTGAACCTGCCCAACCACTACCACAATGGTGGCATTTGGCCATTTATCGGTGCTTTCTGGGTGCAGTTTATCGAAAAGCTCGGACAACATGAGATGGCCATGAGTGAACTCTATAAACTAGCGCTCATCAACAAGGCAGGCATTAGCGGCGATTGGGAGTTTACCGAATGGGCACATGGCAAAACAGGTAATCCTATGGGTAAAGTCTACCAAGCATGGTCGGCCGCTCAATACATCGCTGCTTGCCATCAACTCAAGATCATCTAATTCCTTCTGCCCCATCCCCTACCAGGTAAACTTATTTACTAAACTTAAAAAACCACAAAAATGAAATCCATTTTAATGATTTCCCTCCACGGGTACGTTGCTGCCGAGCCTGAGCTAGGCAAACCTGACACGGGCGGCCAAGTCGTCTATGTTTTAGAGTTAGCCGACCGCTTTAGTCGCCTGGGTAAAAGGGTGGACCTGTTGACTCGCCAGTTTGAAGACCAACCCGAGTACGATGACGTCAACGAGAACTACAAAGTCTGGCGCATCCCTTTTGGAGGCAAAGAATTTATTCGCAAAGAAGACATGCACGACCATCTTGGTCAATTTGTAACCAATACCCTGGCTGCTATCCGCAAAGCGGGCAAACAATACGATATCGTCTACACCCACTACTGGGATGCTGGCTGGGCGGGCCAAAAAATCGCGGAGGAATTGGGCATTTCTCACGTTCATACTCCTCACTCATTGGGTTGGTGGAAACAGCACTCGATGGGTAACGACATGGATGAAAAGAAGATGGAAACGACCTACCGTTTCAAGGAGAGAATCCGGAAAGAGTATTTCGTTTATCAAATGTGCAACCACGTTGTTGCAACTACCATTCCACAGGTAGAGTTGCTCACCAAGCAGTACGACATGTTGTCTCGAAACTGTTCTATGATTCCTCCAGGAATTGACGAAAACCGTTTCACCCCCGTCCCATCCCGAGAAGTCGACCGCATCCGGGAAGATCATGACATGGAGCCTTTTGATATTCTTATCCTGGGTAGGATGGCCCACAACAAGGGCTACGATCTAATGCTAAAATCCATGCCCACCATTCTGGAACTCAAACCCGAAGCTCGCCTTGTAGCAGCCGTTGGTGGCGACGGTTCCAAACAAGACAGCAAAGGAGTGGCCAAGCTCAAAGCACTGGCCAAGGAACTCAATATCACTGATAAAATCATCTGGAAAAACTACATCTCAGACGAAGACCTCGCCAATATTTATCGTGCCGCCAGCATTTTTGCGATGCCCTCCCGGTACGAACCCTTTGGCATGGTGGCCATCGAAGCCATGGCCTGTGGCACCCCCGCCGTCATCACCGTCCATGGCGGCCTCAAAGACCTGCTGGACTTTGGCAATCAAGGCTTATTTGCTGATCCGCACCGCCCTTTGGAGTTTGGTGCCATTTGCGCTATGCCCTTACTGTATCAGCAGCTACGCAATGAGCTTTCGGTAGAAGGTGCCCGTTTTGCTCGCCGCAATTTCGGCTGGACAGGTATCGCCAAGCGCATGTTACAGATCTTTGATCAGTCGATCAATCGGCAGCATTCCGAATCAAATATTTTTACTTCTTAAGACCTTTTGGGGCCGTGCCGGTAGTGGCGTTGCTGCGCAAACGCCACTACGGCACCAGGCTGTCGGTCGCTACCGCTCCTGCCCATCCTCGTCCTGCTCCTCCGTCCGCCGAGCTTCGGCCTCACGGCCTACGCGCTGGCTGAGAAGTATTAGGTCTTACGGTATGATCGCACTGGTACGATTGGATCGAAAAATCCTCTTGGTGTCTTCGGTGGTTCAAAGTCCACCACCCAGCTCGTAAACCGCTACCGTTATATAGTCTGGCAAGGAATCTTGTGCGTGGTAGAGCAAGTACACCTTATCGTCCTTCACCACGGCGGTGGGATTGAGTACGTTGCATTCTTCCCAGCGAGGTGACTGCTGGGTGATGGGGGCAGTAAAAGCCAGCTCCGCACCCGGTCTCAAAACCGGGTTGATACTATCCGCCTTCTCAAAATAAGGGAACGCCCAAGAGCTAGCAGCAGTGCTTTCTTCTTCCACCGTCATCGGTTGCTAACAATTGCTATAAAGGAAGACCATCGTTAAAACGAAAAGGATTCTCATGGAGGTAGCATTTTAGTGCCAACACAAGGTTGTGCAGGCACTTATTCTCTAGTAAGATCACATTAATCTACGTTCCTGATTCTAAGGAACTGTCTACCGTAAACGAAAATCCTTCTGCGCAATGATGAGATTATTGAGTTCCGGAATTTGGATAGACAGCTCAATACGGTCTCCTTTATCGTAGTTTACTGCATTTCGCTTTCGATAACTTTTGCGTAAGGAAACATTGTTGACCACAAATGACTGCCGCATACTCGGCTGTAGCTCCATCAATAAATGCGAAAAAGTCTGGTCCGGATTGAGCGCTCCTTCTATTGTAAAAGTGAGATCAGTCTCTTGGTTAACGATGGTAGGAACTAAGCTCAATTTCCTGATATTAAGGTTTTGCAGTTTTCGTAAATCAGCATCTGAAAAAGATAGATTGAAGGAAATTGCATTACGGTCCATATCCAGATCAATATCCTGCACAGCCGCACGAACGTTGAAGGCACTCATGACTTGTTCGTTATTGGCTACAATCTGCTGTAGGTTAGCAACCTCAGCTTGTAGTTTCGGAATTTGGCTTCGTTTAAGATAATCCACCTGCTGTCGTTCTTCCTGTACCTCACGTTTTAAAACTTCATTGGCTTCTATCAGCTCGTTGCGAGCGATGCGAAAAGAATCCCGCTGATTTCTCGTTTTCACGATCTCTTCCGTCAGATCATCTATAAATTTCTGGGTGTCGGGGGAAGCTCCCGTCCGAAGTAAGCTGTTAAAATCGGTAAGCAATTTTTCGTTACGTGCTTCCAGCTCTTGCAGCATAGCATCCTGTTGCTCCATCCTTGCTACCTTCTCCTCAATTTCCTGATTCAAGCGTTCAATATTCTGCTCTCTATGATCCAATTCAATTTGAAAATCAGTAAGTTGGCTTTGCTGTTGATCAATAAGTTCCTGCTGGCTATCAAGCTCTTCATCAGCGGTGAACATCTGTGCTTCCAGGTTCTTCTTATCTTGGTAAGTAATGATCGTGAATATACCGAGGCCTAGCAAAAGCACCCCTAGTACAATCATAATATTTCTAGGCGTTTTATCTTCATTCATAATTACTAGTGTTGTAGGTTAATAAGGTGAGTGTTTCTTTTGTTTAAGGGTATCAGCTGCCTCTACCGAGAGGCTGTAATCTTTAGGGCGAGGAGCAATTTCCGACATAGACTTAATCTCTTTGTCTACAATATCACTGTCATCTCGTAAGATGTCACGATTGATGGTGTGCCGATCAGCAGCGTAGGTATCGGGAAGAATATCCGCTTTCCGCTGTGCATCTTCGTCAACGGTAAGTACCAGCTCACGTACTTTGGCGTGGCGAGCGTCGATCTCATGGTAATCGCTGGTAATAGTGCTCCGGGTAATCCCTTCTGTCAGCACCATCAAACTTACGCCTTCCTCTATAACAAAGATATCCACCTGGTCTTCACTACGAATAACCGCTACTACGAGGTCGCGTTTGCTGACAAGCAGACTCTTCACCTCTGGGCGGTCACGGACATCAATGTCTACAAATTCGTAATATTCGTACATGCTACTTTCCTTGATCGGAACGGGCTTAGCGTACTCCATCTGTGTACGACCTTTATAGAGGTCACGGGAGTAAGACAAACTAAAGGTGCCAATAAAAGTAACCCAGGATTTACTCAGCGATACTTTTACACCTTTACTACTCAAGGAAAATTTAATTGGAAGGAAAACAGGCTGGAAGCCGACGCTTACATCTCCGGCAGCGATGTCATCTACTATGGTGTTACCAACATCAGAAACGAACCCCTGAGAGGAGTTCCCCGATGTATCACAAGCCACCAACAGCGGGATGATGAATAGGTATAGCGTTTTTTTCATACAGGGTTTCATTTGCAAACAAGTAGAATGCTCTTCAGAAGTCTATCTCTGAAATTACAAAATCTGTTTACAAATAGTGCCCTTGGTTTAGATGTTTTTCAAAAAACATCTCGAATGCCCTACTCTTCTATCCGATAACGCACTCCCAGATAAAACTCTCGACCACGCGTAGGTCCCCAGACATTGGCCGTATCAAAATAAGGCCCGAAGGGGTCTTCCCAGGAACGAATAGGGCGTAATTGACGGAAGTCAAAGATGTTTTCGCAGCCGCCGTAAACTTCCACCTTGGGCCATACCTTCGTAAACTGGGCATTTATGACGGTAAACGGATCAGCATAGTCCTCTTGTTGAAATTCTGGAGGGTTCGTTGAAGTATTGGCCAATCGTTGCTCTCCCGTCCAATGGAAATTAGCGTCGAAGTGCCAGCCTTTGGAGAGGGGCTCGTAAGAGAAGCTACCGATGACACGGTGAGTGGCATTGAAAGGTAACACCTGCTTTTCGCCATCAATGACGCGGTAAACATCCAGGTAATTGTAGGCGAGTTTTAGTCCAAATCGCTGATAGAAAGCCAAGCCTATTTCGCCCTGAAAGCCATTACTGATACTGGTACCTGTAAAGTTGCGGATGATGGCTACCGTTGGGTCTGTATCATAATCAGGGAAGATTTGATTCTGGAAAACCGTACGATAAAAATCGAAAGAGAATTGTGCTTCAATATCATCACCATAGGAATTATGGGTGAGGTTGATACCGTAATTAAGCGCCTCTTCTGGCAGCAATTCCTCCGTGATCTGNACATCCCGCGAGCTGGCCAACAGGTTGATATTTTCGCTAAATAAGTTGACAGTGCGCCAGCCAGTGCCTACCGAAATTCGGGCCACTGTTGCTGGTGAAAGATTGGCCCGCAGCAAGGCCCGTGGTGTAGCCTTCCAGCCAAAGGTATTGTGATGATCGTAGCGCAAACCAGTAATCAGTGTCAACTGATCATCATACCAATTGAAGACATTTTCGGCGAAAACACCGGGGATATTTTCCTGACGCTCATAGACACCAGCGTAGCTACGCTGCAAGTCATCGTTGCCAAAGCTAATATCTTCCTCTAAATCCAGAAAGCGATAGCTGAAGCCTGTTTTAAACTGGTGCTTCTCTCTCCAATTGTATTCGTATTGCAAGTTAAGATACGCGTTGGCGTGGGTTCCCTGGTAGTGCGTTGTTCCGTAGTAGGACTCTTGTTTTTGGCGAAAGCCAGAAGCGTAAAATACTACGTGGTGGTAATCATCGAGGCGGTAGCCGGTTTTGGTATAAATTTCCGGTTGCGAATATTCCACCAGTTGCCCGTAAGTGTTGGTAGTGCCTTTATCTTGATCTGGATCGAAGGCGGTCTGCCCGCCGATGCGTTGCTCGTTCACAAAACGTAGGCCCGTCTCGCTGTACAAGCCCCATTCTCCAGCATCGCGGTATTTCCATTTGTTGTAAACCGTATATCGGGTGAGCAGTGGCAAATCGAGAAAGTCGTCCTTATCACGATCCCTCCGCTGAGCAGGCTGGGTGGTGTGAGCAGCCAACAGCGTGCTCCAATTGTTCCAGCGTTGGGTGTAATTGAGGTTGTATTGGTGTTCACCAAAACTATTGAGGTAAGCATTCAGCAACAAGCGCTCATCTTCGTCAGGTTGCTTGAGCACAACATTGATTTGGCCGGAAATACTCTCGTAACCTTGCAACACAGAATTGGCCCCTTTAGCCACAAAAATGCTTTTAATCAAGGTGCCGGGAATACTGCTAATGCCGTAGGTATAACTCAAGCCCTGGATCAGTGGAAAGCCGTCGATCAGCACTTGGTTATACACGCCAGAAAGACCAAGGATACGGAGTTCTTTAGCATTGGTGACAATATTGGTCGTAGTAGGATGTACGCTCCCTTGAGTATTGAAACAGCCTGCCAAATCACAACATGCCGAACGGCCTAACTCCTTGGCGGTAATCACCTCCGTTTTTACAGGGTTGATGGTAGAGATGAAAGTCCCTTGCCGGTTTTCCGTCACCACTACCACATCCATATCTTGCCGAGACCGCAACTCAACATCAAGACTACCAACCTCTTTGACCTGTACGGTATCAGGAACATACCCGACATAAGAGATCACCAAATCGGCAGGTAAATCCTTGGCAAGTGGCAACTTGAAGGTACCATCCACTTCGGTGTACGTACCTCCATCGTTTTGTACGCTCCAATAGACACTAGCCCCCACCAGCGGTTGGCCTTCTATGTCATGGACATAGCCTGTCAATTCCTGTGCAAAAGATATTAGCGGAAGGGTTAAGAATAAGAATAGTGATAGTTGGGTAAAGCTTCGCACGGGAATGGTTTGATTGTTTGATTGTTAGATGGTTGGAGGGTTTTGACTAGTGTAAGGGTGTAAGGGTTAAAAATCTAAAACCTGCTCCGTAGGGATGCCTCCGGTAAAATACTGGATGGTTGCAGGTTGTTTGTTGATGGTTGATTGAACCTGAGTGAGGTGCCCCAATGACCTCCGACTTTGACTATACCTATACCAGGGAGGCGACATAGGCGAACTGTGACTCAAAACTGAGAGAAGGGAGAAATGACTTGATGCGACGGGAACATTTCGTATTCAAAGCCCCGTCGCATCAAACATAATGTAAAACGCCTAAGCGTTTAAATCTTTACGCGGTAAGGACGGTCATTAGGATTCTTACACCCAGGAGTATCTTGAACTTTCTGGTGGATATCCTCTTCACTAACCATATCAGGGTTGTAGCTCACATCAAAACGGGTAACAGCACCACGCTTAGCTGCAATACAGCTGCTTACGCCTTCCATTCTTTCAACATTGGTAGCAATAGTTTTTATATCCGTCGAACACCCTACGCCGGTAACCTTAACACTGATGGTCGTTTGGCTGGTGGAAGTCGTAGCCGTTTCTGTTTGCGCGCTAAGGTTGCTCGTAAAAAGCACCATGCAGCAGATCGAAAAGAAAATAGAGAGGGAATGTTTCATGTTCAACTTTTTTTTGATGCTCTGACATTTTGGTGTTTAAAGTCAATCGAAAGTGAAAACAACGCTCCTTATCAGTTGCTTAGCATTTTCACTTTAGCTTGACCACAAAAACTGTCAGAGAAGTTTTTTTTGCGAAGCAAAGATAATTAAAATTACAGTGAGGCTTGTCCTAGTATTGCGCAAAAAACAAGCTGAGCCGTCTTTCTGGTTTTCCAAATAGTTGACACGCTTAAAGTGAACCGCTTAGCCAACTTTTTGAAAAACGACGGCTCAACTTATTATTGTGCTGTTCTTTATTGGTCATACAAAAGCAATGTTTTGTCAGACAACCATCACTATAACAAGTACTTATTCAGTGCTTCCTAATTTAATTTCAAGTGGTAAACGATGCCTTTCAAGAAAAATTTCCTCTTCCGCTCAGGTTAGTCACCAGACTAACCTGAAAATATCACGTTGGTCTCCCGACCAACAGTCTTCACATTTACGGCTTGTTAGCTGGTCAGGGGACCAGCAGGATATAGCATGTTAGTTAGGAAACTAACATGAGCGTGCCTTTTAAGAAAAATTCTCTTTTTCAAGAAATACTGCATCGTTCTGTGCCGTGATCATACCTGCCATAAAAAGCGAATATTTTGAGAGTTGCCCCCAACCGTATAATCGCACTGGTGCGATTGGATAAAAACCGATCGGCCCAGATTTTTAGTCCCAGGCCGATCGTGTTATCCTATTCAGCAAAAGCTACTGCTTACCTAACCCCTTCGCTGTCCGATCCTCTGGTGCAGGAGCAGGCGTGAATTTAGCGGGTTTGGTTTCCAGTAATTTCACCACTTCCTGTACCACTCTTTCTACTTGTGGATCGCGGCCTTTCATGAGGATATTGGGGTCATCCCAAACTTCGATGTCTGGAGCGACGCCTTCGCCTTCCCAGAACCAGTGGCCATCATTGTCGTAGAGGCGAGCACCCGGAACGGTGATTCCACCACCATCAATGAGGCGATGCCCGGTAGCGGGGCCAACGAGAATGCCCAAAGTGCGCTCCCCCACAATAGGGCCAGCTTCAAGCTCTTGGAATGCCCACGGCAAACCGTCTCCTCCGGAACCCGCCCAGCCGTTGATCAACATCCCTACGGGGCCGGTATTGGTCTTGATTGGGTGGGTATGATCCCGGCCATGACGCCAATGCAGGTTGTAAACCACCGGGCGCTGCAACAGCTCCAAAAAGCGATCTGCCAGCTGGCCACCGCCGTTGAAGCGTTCATCAATAATGAAGCCTTCTTTGTCTAACTGACCGTAGTACATCCGCACCAACTCTAATTGGCCCTGCCCAGAAGTATTGGACATGTAGACATAGCCCAATTTGCCATCAGAAAGCTCTTCTACCATTTTCCGGTTCTGCTCGATCCACTCCAGATGGCGTAGGCGTACTTCGTCTCTTTCATCTAAAAGGGTGACGATTTCTTCACGAGGTTCTTCTCCTGTACGTTCGATTTTGAGGCTCACGGTCATTTCTGCCAAACCAGCAAAAGCGGCATAAGGGTCTTTGTTTGCATCCAACGGCATGCCGTTGACCGCCAGGATATAATCGCCTGCTTTTACATCCACACCGGGCTGATCCAGCGGAGAACGCACTTCGGTATCCCAAGCCGCTGGCCTGGCGATGCGTTTGATACGGTACTTGCCATTGGCCAGCTCCCAGTCGATGCCCAGATAGCCGGTCACGACGGGGCGCACCCGTTCGGCATCACCGCCAAAGGTATAGGTATGCCCTGCGCTAAGTTCTGCAGCGAGATTAGATTGCAGCGCCGAAACATCCCAGCGGGTACGGGCGTCATCCAACAACGCACCATAGCGTTTGCGGAGTGCATCCCAGTCAAGGCCATGCATGGCAGGATCGTAGAAAAAGTCACGGTGCCGGCGCCAGGTATCGTTGAAAATTTGCTTCCATTCTTCGCGAGGAACCAGGTTCATCACCAAGCCATCCGTGGGGATTCCTTTCTCTATTTTTTGCCCAGGAGAAGGCTTGATAATGCCATAGCGACCATTGCTCTCTACTAGAATCGCTTTTCCATCAGCAGTGACTACTGCCCCATTGATACCGTCGATCACCGTTTTTTCTTCCCGGTCATCCAGGTCGTAGGCGACAATCTTTACAGAACGCTCGCCGGAGCCCGTATTGGGTGCGCGCCCATACAGCAGCTTCCCTTTGAAAGGCATCAAGCCAAGAATATTGCCCGCATCTGGCGGCAACAAGACCAAACGTGCTTCTATGTCTTCAAAGTCGATGGCCAAGGTGTCGTCCTCTTCTTCCTCTTCCTCTGGTTCTTCGTCTTCACCTTCTTCTTTGTCTTCTTCCTCTTTCTTCTCTTCTTTTATTTCCACTTCGTCGTTACGTGCACTCAGCAATGATGGCGCATCTGAAGTGAGGCTGACCGCCGCAATCTGGGTCGTATTGGGGTACACCCAAGTGCCATCACCCATATCAGAATAAGAGGGTGTAAAGCTGCGATTGGTCAGGTAAAACAGGTACTTACCGTCTGCGCTAAAAACGGGGTCCGAATCATTAAAGTAGCCACTACTTACCCGTTCCAGTTTTTCTGTTCTGGTATTGTAACAAAAGATAGCCTCATTGGCATTGTTTTGCCCCAGGGAAAAGGTCAGCCATTCCGAGTTTGGTGACCAGGAAATGGTGTAACCTCCTCGGCCAGGATGACTGATATTCCAAGTGTTTCGGGTTACTGTTTTCAGATCACCAGAGGTGGCGTCCATCAAAAAGATGGTATTGGTTTCGTCGATAAATACAACCTGCTTGCTATCTGGTGACCAGAATAGGTTGTAACCAAAACCTTTGCCGCGCTGGGTCATTTGCCGTGCCGGGCTGCTGCCATCGGCGGGCTGAAAGTAGACCTCAAACTCTCCGGAGCGGTCGCTCCAAAAGGCGAGGGTTTTGCCATCCGGCGACCAGGCTGGATCACGATCGAAGGCACCGCTGGAATTGGTGAGGTTCATCGTATACCCTTCCTTTACGGGAACGTTAAACAGCTCCCCTCGGGCTTCAAAAATGATGCGCTTACTACCGGGGGCGGCGGTCATGTTGCTGATATTGCGGCTCACATCTTCGGCACGCGGCATCTCTACCGAAAGGTCACTGATGACATTGACCGGAACAGCTTCGTATTTTTCGGTTGCCAAATCCATACGATAAAGCGTGCCTCCCATTTCGAAAACCAGGTCTTTAGGGCCGGCTGCGAGGCGAGAGATATCAAAGTCGTTGAATTTAGTTACCTGCCGAGAGGTCTTCGTTTTGGTATCGTAGACCCAAATATTCAGGCGCATATTCTTGGCCTGATCGGAGAGAAAATAAACCTTGTCTCCGGCCCAGGCGGGTTGCCCGTCGTTGGCGGTATTGTTCGTCACGTTGATAACCTCCTGGCTATCCGTATTATAAATCAAGATATCAGAAGTGAGGCCACCACGGTAGCGTTTGAAGGGGTAGCCTTCGGTAATTTTAGTAATGTAGGCCAACTGTTTTCCGTCAGGAGAATAACTAGCGAGTTCACCGTAAGGAATAGGCAACCGTTGGGCCATTCCTCCGTCTTTATCGACCAGAAACAGCTGACGACCAGAACGCTGCCCCAGCTCACGGCGCGAAGCGAAAAGGAGTCGTTCCCCATCGGGGTGCCAATCTACCATGCGGTCGGCATGCGACTGGTAGGTTACGCGCGTAGGTACACCACCGGTTATCGGCATAGTGTAGACATCCATATTACCATTGTAGGAGGCCGTGTAAGCAATAGACTTACCATCGGGAGAAAAGCGGGGGTAGCTTTCCTCACCCGGAGAGTGGGTTACCTGCTGTGCGGTACCACCACTTTTTGGAACAATCCACAAATCGCCACCATAAACAAAGGTGATCTGGGTTTCGGATACGTCAATAAAACGCATAAGCTTGGCGCTAATCTGAGCAGAGACGACGGTCCCTAATAAGCAACTTAACACCAGGATGAATAAGGATTTTTTCATAACGGAATTGGAAATCATACGTGAAGAATAAAAGCAGACCCACCCATTACTGGACAGTTTAGCTAAATTACTAAAGTAAACGAGGGTAGAATATTATTCAGGAAAAAACTTGGCAGAACACTGAACGTATGCTTTGAATCGTCCGTTAATACAAACAGATGGCAAACGGTGCCTCAATAAAACCCTACCTTTAGACCTATGGATAACCAAGACAAACCCGATTTAAAGCTGGCAGTGCTGATTGATGCCGATAATGTTCCTTACAAAATGGTAAAGGAAATGATGGAAGAGCTCGCCAAATTCGGCACCCTCACCATCAAGCGCATCTATGGCGACTGGACCAAGCCCCATGTACGAGGATGGAAGCAGGTGTTGCTGGAACATGCCATCACGCCAATCCAACAATATAGCTATACCACTGGTAAAAATGCGACCGACTCCGCCATGATCATTGATGCGATGGATATCCTCTACGGCTCCAAGGTCGATGGTTTTTGTATTGTTTCCAGCGATAGCGACTTTACCCGCCTTGCTACCCGCTTGCGCGAATCGGGCATGAAAGTCATCGGTATGGGGGAGAAAAAAACGCCCGAACCATTTATTGTGGCCTGTGATCGGTTCATCTTTATTGAAATCCTTAAACCACACATCAAAAAGGAAAAGACCGGAACAGAAAGTACTCCTGGTCGCAGTAAAAAAGAGGTGATCCCGAAAAAAATCAAGCAACTTATTGCCGAGACTGTCGACGACATTAGCGATGATGATGGCTGGGCCTTTCTGGGAGAGGTGGGTAGCCTGATGTTGAAAAAACAACCCCAGTTTGATCCACGTAATCATGGCTTCAATAAACTTACCCCTCTCTTAAAATCACTGACGGATTTGATCGAAATTGATGAACGGGAATCTCCCGGGCGTGGGCATTCCAAGCATATTTACGCGCGGCTGAAGCGAAAGTCTAAATAATTCCTAACGGATACTAATGGGCAAATTGTCCGTAAACATCATTCCACCGAATTCCTGTAGGAAATATTGCCCCTGAACCAACTGGGTTGACCATTGCTGTGGGGTCAGTTTCACATTTGGGTAAAAGAGCTTGCATACGGTCATTTGTCTGGCCGTGAACCTCTTTAAGGTAGGAATTGCGTGTAGCATGTTACTTCTAAAAACGGGAATATCAAATTCAATGTGCCGAGAAGGAGGAATTTCGCCAGTAAGTACCCACGAAAACCGGATGTCTTCGTACTCAAACCCTCCTTCAACATTTCTTACCAAGCGATTGCTTGGACTTTCCAGAAGGAAATACCCGTCTGGGCTAACCATTTTGATGGAAATACGCCGAGCATCATTCAAGGGACTTAGGCTCGGCTCTACTCTATATATTTCGTCTGGCAGATTATTGCCTCGAAAGAGGTACAAATACTTATCCCCCTGTGGAGAAACCAATGCTCGAATAATGAAATCTTCGAGGATATCGTCTTCTGGAATTTGTAAATACAATTCACGCCCTTCAAATCGACCATCGCGGCTATCAGAAAAAGGAATACTTACCCGATCATCAAGATAAGGGTGATAAGCAGTGACCTGAAGCTGCCATTTCCCGAATACGGGTAAAACAATTCTTTTTTCCCGGGAGATCGTAGGCAAACCGGAGTAGCGAATAGTGTCGCCACTAAACTCTTGCTGGTGCAAAATATACCGCCAGGGAGTTTTACTGCCTTGACGAAGGAAAATATAATAATCTTCGGCGCACTGATCCACCCCTTCTAATTTTCCGGTTCTATGTCGAGACCGGTAGCCTTTGTCGGTGAGTTCTGCTTTGGGAGGAAACTGAACTTGGGAAAGACTGTAATCCATATCCGTAAAATGATAAACGACTTCCTCGCTGGAAGCATATTGGCCCAATACGTGCATTTCTCGTGGGCGTACCTCGGCTTGGTAAAGAAAATCTGTTTCCAAGCCATAACAAGTAAAAACCCTGGTCAAATCTTCCTGATCGGCCCTTACTGGCGCATAATAATGAACCACAGAAAGATGAGAGCGATCCTCTGAATAGCTTTGTAAACGAATTGTGTCTGTGATCAATTCCGTAAAAGGATTATAAAAATACTCATCAATAATTTGCCCTTCATCGCCGGAAAGGATGCAGTACGACACTGCCGTTTCAGGAAGCTGATCAGTAGGGATAGTGACTGTAAATGATTGAGCAATGGCTGGCACTCCAATGAGAATGCACAACACAAATAGAAAGTTTTTCATTATTCAGAGAGGTGTTATTTTACGGAGCTAATATACAAAACATGAGTCATCCCGAATTTTGATTGTCATCAAAATCCGTGCTGACTCATGTTTAGCCTCTATCTTACTACCAACTCGAAAGCTACCCGCCGATTTTTACGGCGACCGTCCTTTGTGGTGTTTGGTGCAATGGGTTGGCTTTCGCCAAAACCTTCGTGGGCCATGCGCGCGGCATTGATCCCTCCATCTTTAAGGTACTCAAAACAAGCTTCTGCTCGGGCCTGAGACAATTTGAGGTTGGCCTCATTGTTCCCTTGGCTATCCGTGTGACCACTAATCGTGAGGTGATAATAAGGGTACTCCTCTAAGATAGCCACCAGTTCATCCAGTTTCTCTTGAGAACTTTCCTTGAGTTGATTGCTTCCGGTTTCAAACTGTACTGCTTCCGTGACGAAGGCCAAAACCTCTTTAATGGCCTCACTCACTGCGGGGCAACCCATATTTTCTGATGTTCCCGCAAGTGTTGGGCATTTGTCTTCGGTATCAATCAAGCCATCACCATCTGTATCGGGGCAACCTTTAGTCGCTTCTGACCCTGCAAGTTCCGGGCATTGATCCTCTTCATCAGCAACACCATCATGGTCAGTATCTACGTAAGGGCAACCTTCTCCTTCGCTGGTACCCGCTAGGTTGGGGCAGCGATCACGGGCATCTTCAATACCATCGCCGTCCGTATCAGGGCAGCCCGACAAACCATTTACCGCTGGGCAGTGTGGGCACATATCCTCGTCATCGCGGAGGCCATCGCCATCACTATCCAGGCAACCTTTGGCACTTGCTGAACCGGGGTAATCGGGGCAATCATCCACAAAATCAGCGATCCCATCAAAATCAGTATCGGGACAACCACGGGTTTCTATTTTACCTGCTTGGTAAGGACAAAGATCCATATTATCGGGCAGGCCGTCCCCATCGCTATCAGGACACCCCTTGGCATAATCCACGCCAGCCTGCTCAGGGCAAGCATCTACCTTATCAAAAAAGCCATCGCGATCATAATCTGGTGTGATCCAACGATAGCTGATGGTCAAGCCACCGGCCAGGTACCAATCATCGGTATCTGATTTCCCCGAATTGGACACACCATCAAGTTGATCGGTAAAAGTCTTGCGTGCGCCCAACTCAAGGCCTACACTGGTATGCTTGCTAAGGTCGAAACGAACTCCTCCACCTACAGGAAGAACAAATGCAGGAGATTCTTCGGCATCAAGATCAGCTTGTATCTTTGGAGGAAAACCATCAACGCCAGGGTTGCCATAGCGCGTAGTATGTTCGAAAAAGGCCAAGCCAGCACCAACAAAAAGGTAAGGGGAAATAATACTTCGATAACCTCCAGTGGCAGGATAACGGCGATGGGCTAAAGGCTCCCATACAAGTTGTACATTGCCCTCTGTGAGTTTCCCTGTAAAGGAAAAATCTCGTTCTCTAATTTCTACGATATCGCTAAAAGCATCAGCACCATCATAGCTTAGGGTTTGAAACCCAGCCCTGACCAGCCAGTTGCTGTGGATCGGCAAACCGAACTGTAGCCCAGGAGAAAACTGAACCTGCTCCAGATCAGGAATCTGGTTCGCTACCTGCAAGTCGCCGAGATAGGCGCCACCGCCAAGTAATAAATTTAATTCTGCCCGAGGCTGGGCCAACAAAGTCACAGACCATAATAGTCCGCACCAAAGGATGTAGTGTCTCATAGGATTGCCTTAAATATTGACTAAGCAACAATTTTGCAGCTCAATCACGCTTTTTGAAACCTTATTACACAAGCGTTCTATTGCTTGCTATTATGCAATGATCAAATATTTGGCAATATTGGGCTAACCAATATCACCGATTCGACAAGCGATGGATGCTTGTCTGCCGTATTGTGTGTTTTCTCTAAAGTACGAGAAGTCAATTTGGCTTTTTAGCGTTGACTTCCTGTGGTTTCATGACCTAAGAGCATCTTTGGGCCTCGTTCCTATTGCGAATCAATACTTTACGAACCTGACTTTACTGCAAAACACTCGCTTAGTCCGCTAAACTCGAATTTCGCAGCTTCGCCAGAACCGGAAATCATTGATTATCATAACAAAACCGTCCCAAACATGACCTAAAAGCGAAAGGATTAGAAGCAGAAAAAGCTTCTTCGGCTACAAAAATCACAAAAAAGTTGAGAATTTGCTGCCTTTTATGTCATAAATTAGCTCTGGCGCTAATTTTTATTTGTTCACTCCCCCTCTAAAAACGACCTATCTTGGCAATAACCACACCATTTTCTCATGGTCCGCGTGTCAGTCCTCAAGCTGCTACTCAGTATTTGCAGCGCCTCTTTATGCAGCCTGCACACCAGGTTCCGCCTGTTTGTTTATGGGGAAAGCATGGCATTGGTAAGACTGAAATGGTTTTGGCATTGGCCAAAGAAAAAGACTGGCCCTGCCAAATGATCAGTCCTGCACAGTTTGAAGAAATGGGGGATTTGATTGGCTTGCCCTATTTGGATAATATCGCTGATGGCGAGGCCTTAAGTCGTTTTGCTCCACCGGAATGGATACCACGGGGAGAAGGGCCAGGCATTCTACTCATCGATGATTTCAACCGCGCAGATGATCGCATCCTACGAGGCTTGATGGCCCTGTGGCAAGAACGCCGACTGAGTTCCTGGGCACTGCCCGATAATTGGTTTATCCTCCTGACCGGCAACCCTGAGGGGCAGCAGTATTCTGTGACACCAGTAGACGAGGCCACTATTTCTCGAATGCTGCATTTGGAACTCGTCTTTGAGATAGACAGTTGGACAGCCTGGGCGAAAGCCGAGGGAATTCCGGCAATGGCCATCGAATTTGTCCGGCAGCAACCAGAAATGATTGATGGCGAGCAGACTACAGCCCGTACGCTTACTTTCCTCTTTCGGCTGTGGCAACAATACGGGCAACCCATGCCCCCCGATCCACAGTTGGAGCTACTGGCGCATTCCGCGGTGGGTGCTCAGGCAGCACAGGCTTTTGTGGCTTATCTCGCGAACGAAACCATTCCCCTGCCCTCTGCATCAGATTTCCTGGATGCGAAAGCGGAAACCCAGCAATCTCTATTAGAAGAACTGCTAGCAGGAGAGCTCCCGAAGGTAGATCGCTTAGCCACCTTGGGGCAACGTATCCTTGACTATCTAAAAACTCACCCTGAGCTTAGCGCTCTACAGGCTGCTGGACTGGAGCAGTTTCTACTCTTACCTAAACTCCCAGCAGACCAGCGGCTGGTACTCCTACACGGGATAAGTAAGCAAGGGCACCCTGTGCTGGGGCAGTTGTTGAAACATTCTGAATTGAGTCGGTTGGTTTTGGGGTAGGGAAGGGTGCGGGGTGCGGCGATCAGAAGTAATGCGGCAATGAAAAGAAAGGTCTTCTGTGTATAGTACCGAAGCATCTCGCAGGGTGATATACACTTTGCTACCACACGTTTTTTTCTTTTTTTGTCGGTTGATATTCTTGATTAGCACTCTCCATAAGAGTTTTCTCCACTCTTCCAATGAAATGTCTTGGACGTAAATGTCTATAAGGCTCCTGTCGGGTTCAAAAATCCACTGTATATCATTCCAACTGCGTGTCATTTTTCAAATGTGTCGTAACGGTTTCGTGTATGCGTGTCGTAGTTATCCCGAAGGGTAGCTATGCACTATACACATTGTTAGCCTTTCGTTTTATTTATTTATCACTGCAATCTGGATCGTCAAAACTGAATTTTATAAGCTTTTTACTATCATGGTTAGCTATTAATTCTATCTGCCCATATTCGAATTAGGCAAGAATATCCCACCCTGCAAAGCCTACAACAGCATAAAATAAGTTGCTTAGAACATGAATTAGGACCGCCATTTTTAAAGAGCCAGTACGTACCAAGATCCAACCCCAGGTCGCACTATACAGAAAATACATGGGCCACAATATCATGGGACTATGGCCAATGGTAAAAACAATAGAAGTTATCAACACAGCTGCCCACAAAGGTGTTTTCTTGGCCAATGAAGACTGTAAATACCCTCTAAATACAACCTCTTCCATAATAGGCCCAACAAAGAGTGCCAGCAATAAAAAACCGCCCATTTCAAGTGATCCTCCGTTGGTCTGAATAAAGCTGAACATCTTGGAGCCTCCTCCAATGATTCCTTCGTGACCGAAGGCAGGTAAGGTCACCGATCTATATATCCATGCTAAAAAGTGTGTCGATACCAATGCACCTATAACCAATAAAAGACCTTTACTTTTTTTAATCTTGCTTGGTTGAAGTCCTATCTCAGGATAAAAAGTTTTACCTGATCTACGAATATCACACCAGTAAAAAGTAATTATCATAATGCCACCGAGCAAAGCAGAAGTGAGCCCCAAGATCTCAAGAGGAACTTTATTAGTAGGTGAAAAGAATTTAAACCCATAAGAGATAGCAATCCCAGCTAGGAGTTGACATGCGTACATGATTACAATGGCCAGAATACCCCTTTTTAGTGTTAATTGCTGATATTTAGTTTCTGTCATTCAGTTTTAATTGTTTTAGTAGTGATGAAGGCTAACTTATTTATATGCGAACAAAATACCCTTTCTGACCTAACTTCTACAAAAAAGATCATCAAAAGGACTACGGGTTCTTTGCAGGTTTTACGCTACTTGGCTTCACCGAGTAGACAGGTTCGTGGCTGCTTCACGGTTGCAGAATTCATGCCGCCCTCACGCTAGAGGATAAACTTATGCGGAGGCGCTTGGACTAACCTGCAAGGGGGGGGAGATTATTGGGGCTAATCGTATAATTGCGATTACGCATTGGTACGATCAGCACAGATCACTCCATAATACACCCGTACCGAGGCGAGGCCAAAACACCGACTACTGGCAACTGACTAATATCAATTGACTGACCTAGATGCTGGTAGTTGGCAACATTTGGCTCGGTAGTAATGATAATATGCACCAAAAGGTAAGTCGTAATCGAATTATCTGCCTATAATTGTCTTATATCCCTCCGATATAGAAGGTTGTTACCAGGTTCCTAAAGTTATCCACAAAAAAGTTATCCACACTGTGGAAAACTAATTAAACAATTAATTACCACTGATAATCAGTAACTTAGGTTAGTTATCAACAAAATGTGGAAAACTGATTCACTTTTTTCTATTCCTGCCCCCTATCTTAGTGAAACCAAAGCGCCGAATAGGTAAAGAAACTTACTGATACCACTTTTGACTATCTCTTATCCAGCAGGAACTTATTCGGTAAATAAACATTAAGGGGAACGCGAGGGAGCGGTATTTGCCGATCTCAAAACCTTTATGAAGATGGCTACTGTGGCAAAAGCAGTAGCCATCTTCGTGCCCCAAACCTGTGCCATGCAACTACCCAGCATTTTGTGCTTACCTGACCATTTCACTACGTAATGGCCGGGCATTCTAGCCGCTGGACCGAGCGAGACATCACATTTTAATTTCCTTACGAGAAGGAAGAACTTTAATATATTTTTTAAACGGAAGTACAGAAATGAACAAAAAAGTAGAGCCGATCCTGGTAGAAAACCCCAACCGCTTTGTCCTTTTCCCTATTCAGCATGATGACATATGGGCGGAGTATAAAAAATCAGAAGCTTGCATTTGGACTGCAGAGGAAATTGACTTGAGCCAGGACCTCACCGATTGGGCTGAAAAATTAAACGACAACGAGCGCCATTTTGTAAAACACGTACTCGCTTTCTTTGCTGCATCAGACGGCATTGTAAACGAAAACTTAGCGGAAAACTTCGTCTCTGAAGTACAGTATACCGAAGCTAAGTTCTTCTACGGTTTTCAGATTATGATGGAGAACATCCATTCCGAGACCTACTCGCTGCTTATTGACACCTATATAAAGGACAACAAAGAAAAGGACTACCTCTTCAATGCCATTGAAACGATGGATTGTGTGAAGAAGAAGGCCGAATGGGCTTTGCGTTGGATTGACAACGGCAGCTTTGCCGAGCGCCTCATCGCATTTGCTGCGGTAGAAGGTATCTTCTTCTCGGGTTCTTTCTGCTCGATTTTCTGGTTGAAGAAGCGTGGATTGATGCCGGGCCTCACGTTCTCGAATGAGCTGATCAGCAGAGACGAAGGAATGCACTGTGATTTTGCCTGTCTGCTGTACAATGACCACATTCAGCACAAGATGGACCCTGAGGTAATAAAAGGAATTATTGCCAATGCCGTAGAGATCGAAAAGGAATTTGTAACCGATGCGCTACCTGTAAGCCTCATTGGTATGAATGCAGAAATGATGTGTCAGTACATCGAGTTTGTAGCNGACCGCTTGTTGGTAGCCCTCAATGTAGGTAAGATCTTTGGTGCAGAGAACCCTTTCCCTTGGATGGACCTTATCTCGTTGGAAGGGAAAACCAACTTCTTTGAAAAACGCGTAGGCGACTACCAGAAGAGCGGCGTGATGGCCGATCGGGAGAGTCAGACGTTTTCGCTGGATGAAGATTTCTAGAACAGTGTAAGGGTGTAAAAGTGTAAGGGTGTAAACGTTAGGTTCACCCCAAAAAAACCTTTACACTTTTACACTTACCCAACCTTTAACACTGGATACACACTTACCCAACCTTTACACATTAAAAAAACATTAAACACCACATATAATACACACCAAAAGATGGAAGTACTAAAGAGAGGCGGAAAGCGGGAAGCAGTAAGCTTTGACAAGATCACCGCCCGCATTAAGAAATTGAATTACAGCCTGGCTAAGCAGGTGGACCATATTGAGATTGCCAAGAAGGTGATCCAGGGCCTTTATGATGGTGTATCGACCACCGAACTGGATAACCTGGCTGCGGAGACGGCTGCTAGTATGGCTACCGACCATCCGGATTATGCGATTCTGGCAGCGCGTATTGCCGTTTCTAACTTGCACAAGAATACCGACAAGTCCTTCAGCAAAACGATGAAGGTACTTTATAACTATATCGATCCCAAGACCGGAGAACCGGCTGGATTGATCAGTAAGGAAGCATACGATATTATCTGGAAGCACCGTGACACGTTTGACAGTGCGATCATCTACGATCGTGACTACCAGTTTGACTTTTTTGGTTTTAAAACCCTAGAGCGTTCGTACCTGATGCGTGCCGACGGCCATGTGGTGGAGCGCCCACAGCATATGCTGATGCGGGTAGCGGTAGGTATCCACGGAGAAGATCTGGACAAGGTGTTGGAGACGTACAACCTGATGTCGCAGAAGTGGTTTATTCACGCCACTCCTACCCTCTTCAATGCGGGTACACCTCGCCCTCAGCTGTCGAGCTGTTTCTTGTTGTCGATGACCGACGATAGTATTCCCGGTATTTTCGAGACGCTGGACCGCTGTGCGAAGATTTCGCAGTCGGCTGGTGGTATCGGATTGAGCATTCACAATATCCGCGCCAAGGGTAGCTACATCAAAGGCACCGGCGGAACCAGTAACGGAATTGTGCCGATGCTGAAGGTATTTAATGATACGGCCCGCTACGTGGACCAAGGTGGTGGCAAGCGCAAGGGCGCTTTTGCGATCTACCTGGAGCCTTGGCACGCCGACATCTTTGAGTTCCTGGAACTGAAGAAAAACCACGGTAAGGAAGAGATGCGTGCGCGCGACTTGTTCTACGCTATGTGGATGCCTGATTTGTTTATGGCACGCGTAAAAGAGAACGGCGACTGGTCGCTCTTTGATCCGAACGAAGCACCGGGCTTGTTTGATGTACACAGTGGCGAGTTTGAGGCCCTGTACCACAAATATGAGCAGGAAGGTCGCGCCCGTAAGACGGTAAAAGCCCAAGACCTATGGTTTGCGATTTTGGAAAGCCAGATCGAAACCGGTACGCCATACATCTTGTACAAGGATGCTGCCAACCGTAAGAGCAACCAGAAGAACCTGGGTACCATTCGCAGCTCGAACCTGTGTACGGAGATCATGGAGTATACCTCGAAGGATGAAGTAGCGGTGTGTAACCTCGCCAGCCTGGCCTTGGCCAAGTACGTGAAGGAAGACGCCACCTACGACTTTGAGCGCCTGTATGAGGTGACGCGCATCGTGACGCGCAACCTGAACAAGGTGATTGATGTAAACTACTACCCCATCCCTGAGGCGAAGAACAGCAATATGCGCCACCGCCCTATTGGCTTGGGTGTACAAGGACTGGCCGATGCGTTTATTCTGATGCGTCACCCGTTTGATAGCCCAGAGGCACGCCAGCTGAACAAGGACATCTTTGAGACCATCTACTTTGCGGCACTGACCGAAAGTTGTGCGATGGCTGCCGAAGAGGGTGCTTACCAAAGCTATGAGGGTTCGCCTGCCAGCAAAGGTATTCTACAGTATGACATGTGGGACGTGCAGCCCAGCGACCGTTGGGATTGGGCTAGCCTGAAGAAGGATATCAAGAAAAACGGCCTGCGCAACAGCTTGCTGGTAGCGCCAATGCCTACGGCTTCGACCTCGCAGATTTTGGGTAACAACGAATGTTTTGAGCCTTACACCTCGAACATCTACAGTCGCCGGACGCTGTCTGGTGAGTTTGTGATCGTAAACAAGCACCTGCTGCGCGACCTGAACCGTCTGGGCCTATGGTCGGACGATATGAAGCACCGCCTGATGGCTGCCAATGGTTCGATCCAGAACTTCGACGATATTCCTCAGGAGTTGAAAGACCTGTACAAGACGGTTTGGGAGATCAGTCAGCGCGTGATCATCGACATGGCTGCTGACCGCGGCGCGTTTATTTGCCAGAGTCAGAGTATGAACTTGTTTGTACAGAACCCGACCTTTGGCAAGCTCTCCTCGATGCACTTCTACGCATGGGAGCAAGGCCTGAAGACGGGTATGTACTACCTACGCTCGAAGGCTGCGGTAAACCCGATTAAGTTTACGGTCAACGCGGAGGCGCAAGCGTCGGTGAAAGCTGGAAACCTGGCGGCGGTGGCCAACGGCGGCAATATAAGCCAAGCCACGGAAGCCGAAGAGGGACAAGCCTGCAACCTGGATGATCCGGACTGCTTGATGTGTTCTGGTTGATAAAAAATCAAAGAGGGATGCGCGGTTAGCGTGTCCCTCTTTTTTTGTTTTTAAACCACCAAAGGGCACTTAAGGTTTTTTTATTTTATCACATAGTCACAATAGTAAGGGACATAGCTTACACTTCTCAACCCACATGGTTTACACTTTTTCATTTGTAACTTTGGTAAAAAACAGATAGATCCTCTAAAATGCCCCACCCCCAAAAAATAAAATCCATCCACTCCAACCAGCACCGTTCCTTGCTGGTGATAGGTGTGTTATTGTGCGGATTTTTGGGTATCATTTTGAGTAAGGATCTTTTCACCAAGAAGTACGTGGATGGGATAGACTTAGTAATGTCCTTGTTTTTCTTTGCCTTTGCGCTGATGGCTTTGAATTATTTGATCAATAGAAAGGTCTTTGAGCTATCGAGTAAGCGCATAATTCTGAAGACCAAGTTGAGGAGGAAGGTTTTCCCCGCCAGTACTATTCAGGGCTTCAAGGAGGAAACTTATCAAGAAAAGCATCAAAGTGGAAGAAGACTGGTGTTCAAGATGGGCAATAAGTTTCTAACCATAGACTCCAACAGCTATGCCAACTTCTACGAAATCGTAGGGTTTGCCCGACAGCATTTTAGAAAATTAGAGGACCAGGAATTCAAGCGGTACGAATTTTTAAAAAACCTCCCTTTTCAGATTATTTTGTTTACTGGAGCAATATTCTTTTTGGGATTTTTCATTAAAACCCAGTTTGACGAGATTGATGACCTAGAGAAAGACCTGCATTACACCGAAATGACCCTGGCTTCAACACCTGTCGTTGAGTCAAGTTCTGGTAAAGGAAACAAGCACTATATCCCGATCCATACCGTGGAATATCCTGAATTTGAATTCAAAATCAATGGTTTTCGGTACCAAGCTTGCAATACAAACCTAACGGATGAGCTTCAAGCAGGCGATAAAGTCAGGCTTGGGCTAAAGCAGGAGGACTTCCGATCTAAAATAGGAAATCTGGCACCGCCCTCCTTCCAAACGAAGCACTTTCACTGGGACATGATCTGGGTATACCAATTGAGCCACGAAGGAAGGGAGTACATCAACTTAGATCAGGCAAAAAGATTGATGAATAAGAATCAAAAATGGTCGTGGGTGCTATTAGTGATGGGGTTGTTTGCCCTTTCAGTGGCAGTGGTACCTTGGGGACGGTCAAGATCGTAAATTCGCCCTATAGAACGCGCCTAAAAAGGCTATGTAGTAAAAACAAAAAAACTTGGGTGCCCTTAGGTGCCTTATGTGGTTCAAAAAAGCTCCCTCCTCGGTCCTCCCTTGAAGGCGTGACAGAGGGTGATCTATAAGAATCGCAGACCTTCTTATGTGCCCTTAAGTGTCTTATGTGGTTCAAAAAAATCCACCCGGTACACCCGCCAATCATCCGGTGACAAATATCACCTAAAAAAGAGGAAAATCTTCACCTAAAAAAATATCACTTTTACTTATGAACATATTTTCATATTTTGTGCTCCTGATTATTTAAAAGAACAGAAATGAAGCACAGCTATTGGGTGGGGCTACTCGTTCTACTAAGCGGCACAGCCTGCATAGCAGAGCATGAACCACAGGAGGACACATCAACAGAACAAGTTGCAACAGTCGAAACAGCGGTGACTACTACCCCTTTCTTGCTATCTGTCGAAGACGTCAAAGAACGTTTAGCTAATTCCGAAAATTTCGTCATTTTTGAGTTAAGCAAAAGTGCCAAATACCACCAGGGGCATCTTCCTGGAGCCTTCCACCTGTGGCGCCCTGATTACGAAAACAGCACCGACTTCCCTTATGAAGGGATGGTGGCCACGCGCCTACAAATGGAACGCTTGCTCAGTCAACATGGCGTTATTGACAGTACCGAAATTATCATCTATGATACGAAAGGCAGTGCAGATGCGATGCGCCTGCTGTGGATTCTCCGCAGCTATGGTCATCATAAAGCAGCCGTGATGGATGGAGGGAAGACTGCTTGGCAACAAGCTCAATATCCTTTATCGGAG
This sequence comes from Lewinella cohaerens DSM 23179, assembly GCF_000379805.1. GTDB lineage: Bacteria > Bacteroidota > Bacteroidia > Chitinophagales > Saprospiraceae > Lewinella > Lewinella cohaerens. The sequence continues at coordinate 191,748 of NZ_KB903537.1, forward strand.
GGGGAGCTTCCCGCACCAGTACCCAGTGTTTATCATTTTCCGGAACCTGTCAGCTCTTTACAAATAGCTCAGATGGAAGATGTCCTGGCGGCACTTATTGATACCAATATTATTATTATCGACACCAGGGAGCCGGAAGAATTCATGGGAAAGCCTTACCTCCACCAAGATAAATTGCTGTATTACAAAAAAGGAGCATTCACCAGTGGTGCTATTCCGGGTGCCATTCATATCAATTGGTCTGACGCTGTTGACCTGGATGGTGATCACTGCTTTAAATCACTGCAGGCCCTTCAGTATAATTTTATAAAAAAAGGTATTTCTCCTAACAAACAAATAATAACTTACTGCCAATCGGGAGTGCGTTCCGCCCACACAACCTTTGTATTGACGGAGTTGTTGGGATACCCCAACGTCAAGAATTATGATGGTTCTTGGATTGAATGGTCCTATTTTTATCAAAACGGGCAACAAGTGCCTATCGAGCAACATACTCCTCTAGCCGAGGTAGCGCAGGAGTCAGAACGCCTGGCGGCAAAACTGCTGAGAAAACACAACTAATCATTATGGAAAAATACTGGGATTTATTTGTCAAGGGTTACACGGGCTATGCCAACTACTTTTGGCATGAGATTACGCATCCCTCGTGGGATAACTATTTTTACTGGCTCATTTTGGTATCGCTCTTCTTTTTTGTTTTGGAAGTCGTGATCCCGTGGAGAAAAAAGCAAGCTATTCTACGAAGAGACTTTTGGCTGGACGTCTTCTATATGTTCTTTAATTTTTTCCTGTTTTCACTGATCATCTACAGTGCTGCGTCCAATGTGGTCGTCAATCTGTTCAATGATGGGATCAAATTTATCGCGAATGGTTTCGACCTACAAGCCATGAATCCGCTCAATGATTTCCCGATCTGGGGCATCCTGTTAATCGGTTTTCTGGTGCGCGACTTCGTCCAGTGGTGGATTCACAGGCTCTTGCATCGTTCTGACCGCCTTTGGGAATTCCACAAGGTGCACCATTCTGTTGCGGAGATGGGTTTTGCGGCACACCTGCGCTACCATTGGATGGAGAACATAGTGTACCGTACATTGGAATACCTGCCATTGGCCTTGTTGGGCATTGGTCTCCACGATTTTTTCATTATCCACATTTTCACGCTGGCTTGGGGGCACTACAACCATTCCAATATCAGCGTCAGTGGCTATGTGACGGGAGGTGTTCTGGGTGGCCTGATAGGAATTCTTGTTTCGCAGAGCTTGTTGGATATTAACCTTGTACAAAACCCTTCCCTTGGGTTACAGATAGCTATCGTACTCGGAGCTATCGCAGGAGGTAGCCTGTTGCTTGGAAACTTAATGAAATACCTATTTAATAGTCCGGAAATGCATATTTGGCATCATTCTTACGACCTTCCCGAGGAGCGCCGTTACGGGGTGAATTTTGGTCTGACACTCGCTATCTGGGATTATATTTTCCGTACTGCTTATATTCCCCATAACGGGCAGGATATACGTTTGGGTTTCCCCGGCGTAGAAAATTTCCCCGCTGATTTTACAGCACAAGCAAAGCACGGTTTTAGTGATAGCGGGAAACAATAGACTTATTTGGAAAAAGAATAAATATGAAAGACGAACAAAAACATATCCACCTACACCAACTTTCTGACCAAGAGCCTATCAAAACAGGCGAACTGTCTGGTATAAGCCTCAAGAAAGACCGTCGTGGCTTCCTTCGGCAAGGTGCGCTGGCAGCAATGGGTGTTGCCTTAGGTGCCAAAATGGTTTTTGCCAAAAACCTCCCTTTGGGGATGATTCCTGTAGGCTTAACGCCCAGCGATGAAGTATTAAACTTGCCCGGTAAAGATGCTGGCTTAATTGTCTTGAACGACAAACCCATCAATGCCGAAACGCCTGCTGATTTGCTGGATGATGCCCTTACTCCCAATGAATTATTTTTTGTTCGCAACAATGGTCTTCCTCCGGAAAATGTAGATGTGAATACCTGGACACTCACCATCGAAGGAGAATCGGCCAGTCAAAAGAAAACGTATACCCTGGCGGAGCTTAAACAAAAATTTGCACATCACACCTACCATTTGACGTTGGAATGTGGTGGCAATGGCCGTAAAGAATTTAATCCTCCTGCCAAAGGCAATCAGTGGTCAACCGGAGCAGTAGGTTGTGCCTCCTGGACAGGAGTACGACTCAAGGATGTGTTAGAAGATGTTGGTATTCGTTCCAATGCAGTATACGTCGCCTACTATGGTAAGGACACCCATATTTCCGGAGATCCAAAAAAAGTAGTCATTTCTCGCGGCGTGCCAGTAGCTAAAGCACTGGAAGAAGAAAACTTGATTGCCTGGGCGATGAATGGTAAAGATATCCCTATGCTGAACGGATACCCGTTGCGCCTGGTCATCGGAGGCTACCCTGCTTCCTGTTCAGGTAAGTGGCTCTCTAAAATTGTCATTCGCAATCAAGTCCACGATGGACCTAAGATGACGGGCCAATCCTACCGTGTACCTTGCAAACCTGTAGCCCCAGGTACGCAGGTAGAGGACAAGGATATGTGTATCATTGAAAGTATGCCCGTCAAATCATTGATTACGTTCCCTAAATCGGGAGCGACCATCAAAAAAGGGCAACGCTTGCCGATTCGGGGACATGCCTGGACTTCCGCAACCAAAATATCGAAAGTAGAATGCTCCATCGATTTTGGTGCCAGCTGGCAAAGTTGCGAGTTACAACCCGGCAACAACCGCTACGCCTGGCAAAGTTTTAGTACCAAACTAGACTTCCCAACCGATGGCTACTATGAGGTGTGGGCCCGAGCCACCGACGTTGATGGTAATGCCCAGCCCATGCTACTGCCTGGCTGGAACCCACGCGGATATTTAAACAATGCCTGCCACCGCATTGCGATTAAAGTAGTTGCGGGATGAATAATTTCAAAGTAGATTTCAGGCCACTATTACTGCTGATCAATATCGGATTTGTAATCTGCGTGCTGTTTTTCTGTTACCTGATCTTTGGGGATATGCTGGCACCTTCGTTCCAACCAGACCCTGTTGTACAGAAAAGCGCCTCTACCAGCAGTGGCAACTCAGTGGACGACTACGATAAAGTCGTCGACGGTATTCACGTACAAACGGGGCTCATCTATGCAGAAGGCTTCGAGATCGTACGTGCTACCTGCACAGCTTGCCATTCCGCCAAGTTGGTCACCCAAAACCGAGCAACTAAGGAGGGTTGGACTCAGATGATCCGCTGGATGCAAGCCACCCAAGGATTATGGGATTTGGGTAAAAACGAAAGTACCATTGTTAATTACTTAGCCAAACATTACGCTCCTACCGAGGTCGGTCGGCGAGCCAACCTAGATGTCGCTGCTATCGAGTGGTATATTTTAGAATTAGAGTAGTAATTGGGCACAAAACTTAGCTGGGCTTTCAACAGAAGCCCAGCTAAGCTCCCCTTGGTCCTCAGAGTGGGCACTTTGCCCCTCAGCCTTGTCCTTCCTTCTTAGATTTGGGACCATGCCCACTTGTCCCCCTCTCTAGTTATTTTTTATCTTTCCGCTATAAAAAGCTGCCCGTACCGAGCACACACCTCCACGATGTGCTAAGGCGAACCACATCGCCTGCAGCCGTGTGTAAACTTAAAAATAAAATATGCCTTCTCTTTTTAAAACGGAAGCTGGAAAAAAAGAAATCCTTAGCCTTTATGATGAAAAGCTAAAGGAATTAAGTATTGATTATCAATACAAAGTCATTAATTCCAGTTACGGAAAAACCAATATCATTGTTACGGGTGCTTCCTCCAATCCGCCATTAATTATCCTACATGGGTCGAATGGTTGTGCGCCTATTGGTTTAGAAACCTATCCCAATTTATCGACTCATTTCCAGGTGTTTGCTGTCGATGTGCTCGCGCAACCCAACAAAAGTGCGGAAACCAGGCTCAGTATGAAGGATGACTCGTACGGCAAATGGATGAATGAAATCATAGCGTCTCTACAGTTAGATAACGTAACCCTGGTAGGGTTTTCCTTTGGAGGTTTAGTGATTCTGAAAACCCTCCTGCATCAGGAAGATAAAATCAAGGAAGTATACCTATCCGCACCGGCCTATATCGTCAATGGAAATCCTTTGAAGGCGCTGTTCAAAATTTTCATCCCGATGAAGCGGTTCATGAAGACGGAGCAACCAAAATATTTAGAGCGGTTCCTCAAGGAAGTGTTCACCGACAGGGATGAATTTGCACTAAAATACCTTTCTAAGGTTTTCCTGAATTTCGATATGGATTTCACGCCTGTTCCGGTCATCAGCAAGACAGAAGCAAAGGGCATTAGCACGCCTATCACCTTGATCGCGGCAAAAAAAGACATGATGTTCCCTGGTGAGAAAATGCTAAAAAGAGCTTCAAAGCTATTTTCATCCCTCAAAAAAACCGTCCTCCTTGAGGATTCTAAGCATGTTTTGAACAGCGCAGACAATCTAAAAATTGAAGCGATGATAAAGGGAGAGCAAGCAACGACTTAACAATGGCAACGATTAAATTTAGTAAAACAAAGAAAGTCTCAAAAGGAGATCTTCTTTTAAGCGTTGGTGATACTACTTTGTACGCATACAAGGTTGAAAGCGGTTGCCTGAGAAGCTATGTTATTGACAATGCAGGTAAAGAACACATTTTACAATTTGCTCCTGAAGATTGGATAATTGGAGATATGGGTAGTTATACCAACGGCGATCCTTCTACTATTTTTATTGATGCTTTAGAAGAAAGTGAAGTCTCTTTTATTTCAGCCGCTGACTTTCGCGATTTTCATAGTTTAGAAAAAGAACTCTTGGTCGAAATGAGCATTAAGCTTCGAAATAATGTGATTGCTGCCAACAAAAGAATCATTAGCCTACTAAGTGCTACTGCTGAAGAACGTTATATATCGTTTACACAAACCTATCCGACTTTGGTACAGCGACTCCCGCTAAAGCTAATCGCCTCCTACATCGGTATTACGCCAGAATACCTGAGTGACCTAAGGCGTAAAATGGCAAAAAAGTAAGTTCTAGTACTGTGATTTCCAATTACGCTCTCCTATTCCCTTTGTATTTCAGCCTCAGGCTGCGTTACCAAAATCACGGCATTAAGCCATTTCTTAAGCTATCTTAATTTTTCTTAACCTTATACTCCTCAATTTTGTGCCATTATTAATCAAATAAGATTTACAGATGGCAAATCAACAAAATAGCAAAGCAATCAATATTGCACTTTGGGTAGCTCAAGCATTATTAGGAGCTATGTTTTTAATGGCAGGAACAATGAAGGCTTCTCAACCCGTAGAGGCCTTGGCGGAATCACTTCCATGGGTAACATCTATGCCATTAGGGCTGGTGCGGTTTATTGGTATCAGTGAATTATTAGGTGGTTTAGGTTTATTGCTTCCTTCCTTACTACGTATCAAGCCATTCTTAACCGTTTGGGCAGCAATTGGCTTAGTGGCAGTTATGCTTTTAGCGGCGCTATTTCATGCCTCAAGAGGTGAGTTTTCCGCGATCGGAATGAATGTGGTATTGATGGCTCTTTCGGCATTTATAGCATGGGGAAGAAGTAAGAAAGTTCCTATTCTAGCTAAAGGCTAATAGCGTATTAACCTACCCTACAGTTTTCGATCTTATAGCGCTTGTTCGAACATTTTCGAGCAAGCGCTATGAAAATCACACTATAACATGAATCATTTAAAATCCTTCCTTACCGGAAAATATATGCTTTGGTTGATCCTGGCTATTCCCGGAGTCATGGCAACCATAAATTCCCTGAAAGGGCAACTGAGCTATGATATGATGATGCATATCACCGGTGAATTTGCTGGTCGTTTTTTGGTAATCAGCCTGATTGCTACGCCCATCTCATTGATGTTTCCTACAGGCCGAGTAGCTAAGTGGCTAATCAGGAATCGTCGTTTTTTTGGCGTCTCTGCATTCGCATATACGCTATTGCACACCATTTTCTATGTTTTGGAATATCCATTTAGTCAAATCGTTAATGAATTTTCAGAGGTCTCCATTCTAACAGGATGGGTTGCCTTCTTTGTATTCATCCCCTTGGCGATTACGAGTACCGATGCTGCAATAAAAAGAATGGGACCTGCTTGGAAAAAGCTACAACGATGGGTGTATTTAGCTACGGTGATGGCATTTGCGCATTGGGCCTTGTTGGGCTTGCAGGGAGAGCATGTCAGTATGGGAGGCGCGTTATTTCATTTTGCCCCCGTTATGCTTTTACAAGCCTACAGGGTTTGGAAACAGCGACTTGTATAAGCAAGCACTTAGGTCATTACAAATATTGGACCACCACACCGCTAGGAACGGATCGCTAAATTTAGCTTATTTTGCCAATGGTAACCATCAAAAAATGAACCAAGAGCAAAACAAATACCAACGAGACCATACCCTAAAACCTATTGTTTTTGAGTTGATCAGAAATCATAGGAATGAGGAGGCGGTAGCGCATTTCAAAAGTAAGCCGGAGGAGATACACCTCAAAGGGTGGATGAGTGATACGCCTTTGCATATCGCTTCTTTGAGTGGAAATTTTAAAATGGTAAAATACCTGGTTGAAAACGGTGCGTTGGTCAATGCAGCGCGGACTGGGGTTTACGCTACGCCTTTGTGTTGGGCCGACAATGTAGAGATCGCGCAATATTTGCTTGACCACGGGGCGACCATGGACGATCGGGAGTTGGACTTTGCAACAAGGCAAGACAAAACCCAGGTTATGGATTTGCTCCTCCGCAGTGGTGCGGAGATTCATGCAAAGGAGCCTCAATACTTACAGTGCAGAAGCAAAGCAGCCATAGTCACCTACCGAAAGCACCAAATTGACCTAAATGGCTGCGATACCAACGGAAGTAACCTGCTCCACAAACTCGCTTGGGCGGGCTCTACCGAAGTCTTTGAATACGCCTTACAGCTAGGTCTAAGCTGGAAAAAAGACAACAGCAGAAGGACGCCTTATATTTTAGCCAAGCAAGGGGCAAGAAATCATATTGTCGAACTTATAGAAGGCAAGTACCCAGCGCTTCTTTCTAATAAAGTCAAGGTAGTTGAGCTAAAACCAACCTTCTCAAAAATAGCTTTCCTCCGAAAAAAAACATCCAACTATATTGCATTAACGCAGGAAGGAGAATTGATAAATTACGAAGTAAAAGGAGGCAATTCCCTAGTAGCCACTAAGTCCATCGAACTGGATGTGCCCATCATTAGAAATTTCGCGATCAGCCCTTCCGGTCATCTGATTATCCCTTCTGGAGAGAACAAATTGCTAAAACTAGACCGCACCACCTTTGCGCTTGTTGACACTATCGTTTTCGAAGAGGCGTATAATTTTGACCAGCTCACCTACCTTCCTAAAAGAGCGATTTACATCGGAAGCTCGAGCAATTGGGATATAACGATCCTTGATAAAAACTTTGACGTCATCAGGAAGATGGATGCAGAAGATGGCACCTTCTTTCCGACCGTAAGCGACAACGAAGACTTCCTTTGCTTTTGGAGTTATGACCAAGAAACGTTTTTTGATTTATACCAATTGAACGCGGACCACGAAGTAAAATTCATTCACACCTTCTTTGAGGATTGGAAGAACACCTCCAAGAGCTTTACATTTATCGGAGAGGAAATGCTGGTCGCTTATCCTGACAAAATAGATGTCTACCAATGGCAAGCTGGTCGTTTGACCAAAACACAAGAAATAAGCATTTCCGCCTACCCATCCGCTTACGACGCTTCTAGCCTCGCGGTCATTTCGAACGACGTGTTTTTATTCGGCAAAGGGAAAAAGCTGGTCGTTTACCAAAAGAACCATGTGTTTCAAAAGATAGAAGAAATCACGTTGGCACTAAAAGAGGACGTACGGCAAATTCATTATGACAAAGAGACCATGAATTTGATCGTCATTACGAATGCGGAGATTAAGTTGTTCGGAATAAGAGGAAAAGACTGGGCTATATCCCCGCACTCCACTCCCCAGTTGTAATCCCAATGACTTTGAGTTATATTTACGATTTCTAAGGGGCCGGCGAAAAATAACTTCCTCCCTTTAATGCTGATCTTTCGGCGCTGAACTTCGTTGCTTATCACTTGCGTAGCTTTGGCTATGCTCGTTCTGCGCGCCTTGTTTAACACCAAAACCTCTAGCCTGAAATGGGTAACTTATTCTTCGCCGCCCCCTAAGCATACCCCCATTATCAATAGACTTGTTCTGCTGGGTCAGTTTGGTGGGAAAATTGATGTATTATCGACCACGTGAAGCCTTTTTTGAAGAGCCTAGCCGTAGCTAAGCGACTTAAAAAAGGCACAATGTGGGAAGACAAGGCGCGATTTTCCCTCGAAATGATCCCAGCAGAACAAGTCTAACAAAGCATAGTTTTGCTGAAAAAATCAGAAAAACATCCTAAGTCCATTGCTGTTTTGCCATTCATGAATATGAGTGCGGATCAGGAGACCGATTTTTTTTGTGATGGCATCACAGAAGAGATTATCAATGCCTTGGCGCAAATTAAGGAGTTGAGGGTGACCTCCCGGACTTCTGCTTTTTTCTTTAAAGGGAAGAACATTCCGATTACTAAAATTGGGGAGCAGCTTGGCGTCGCTACGGTACTGGAAGGAAGCGTACGCTTGGCGGGAAAAAAGATGCGGATCACCGCGCAGTTGATCCAAGCGGATGAAGATTTTCACTTCTGGTCGGAGACCTGGGATCGGCAGATGGATGATCTTTTTGAAGTGCAGGACGAGGTAAGCCTGGAGATTGCCGAAAAGCTGCGGGAACATTTTGGTCACTTTGAAATCAAGGAGCACCTGGTTGCTAAGCAAACGGATAGCCTAGATGCCTACACGCTCTTTCTCAAAGGACGTTACTACTTCAACAAGTGGAACCCGGAGGATATCAAAACCGCAATAAAGTTTTATGAGCAGGCGCTAGCATTGGATCCGAAGCACCCCAACTCCTTGGTGGGGCTAGGCGATAGTTACAGCTTTTTGGCGACTACAGGCTTCATTTCTTACGAGGAAGGATGGGGAAAATGTGCCGAACTCACCCAGCAGGCACTGGCCATCAATGACCGGTTGCCAGCGGCTTACTACCAACTGGCCAACCTCGCTTTTTTTACAGCTGCTGACTTCGAGCAGTCCTTTCAATACATAAAAAAGGCACTGGAAATCAACGCTAACCATGTCGAGTCGCAGCAGTTTATTGCCTTTCTTTACACCATTGCAGGAAAGGAAAAACTGGCGAATACACATATAGATATAGCCTTGAGTGTTGATCCGCTTTCCCAGGAAACGCTGTTCTTTCGTGCTTACATGCATTATATGCAGGAGAATTTTGTCGGTTCATTAAACGGATTGGATGCCTGCCTGGAAGCCAATCCAAAAAATATTCCTGCGCATTCCATGAAGACCAACTGCTTGCTGATGTTGGGGCGGGTCGAGGAGGTCATCCATTATTTTGATGATATGCCTGCGGAAATCACTATTCCTGCCGAGAAAGTGGGGGCGCTCGCACTTGGCTACGCCGCCAGCGGAGACGAAGCACAAGCCAAGCATTACCAGGAACAATTAGTCGAGCNTGCTCAACAAGAAGGTGGATTCGCAGCCGATGTCTTTCTTTTTCTCCTTTACGGACTAACCCACCAAACAGAGGAGGCTTTTGCTTGGGCAAAGCGTGCGCAGGAAGTCCCTAACCCATTATTACTTCTTCGACTTTCCGACCCTTTGATGAATTCGATCAAGGATGACCCAAGGTATGATGAATTTCAGCAGCAGCTGTTTCCCCCCAAGTTGTTTAGTACAAAGAGAGCTAAAAAAAGCAAAAAGGCCTTACTGGATAAAGAAGCTACGGCACAGTATCAGAAAAAGTTACTCTCCTACATAGAGGAGGAAGCACCGTATCTAAATTCTGATTTGTCGCTGCGCTCCATGGCGGAACACCTGGACCTGCACCCCAATCAACTCTCTTGGCTACTCAATGAGTGCCTGGGCAAGAATTTCAGCGAGTTTATCAATCACTATCGGGTAGAGACTTTTAAGCGACTAGCCAAAGAGCCTGCTAATGCGCACATCACCTTATTAGGATTGGCTTATGAAAGTGGGTTCAACTCAAAAACGGTTTTCAATACCTATTTTAAAAAAGAGACGGGGCTTACGCCTAAGCAGTTTCTCAAAGCGGGGTAATTCAAACCATAGTAAGTGCATCTTTTTTTGAACCATAAAAGGGATTATAAGGGCATATAAGTGCATTCTTTTTTAAAGCCTTAGATGCCTTTGGTGGTTCACAACCCTCTCTCCTATTTTACTAAACATTAAGTGCAAATTTTGTAAAAAGAGACAAAAAGACATGAGTAAACAATTTCTTCTTCTGGCTTTAATGATTTGTGTAAGCTCCAGCTATGGCCAAGATCATTTATTACAAAACGTCTACAACCGGACGACGATATCCCTGAATGGGGATTGGAAATACATTGTAGATCCGTATGAAAACGGCTATTACAATTACCGTTACGAACCCTTTGACCAACAACCCACCCCTTGGGCGAGTGCTTTTTTCTTGAACTCCAAACCCAAGGATGCATCCGATCTGCTAGAGTACGACTTTGACAAGATGGATAATCTTAAAGTTCCTGGCGACTGGAATACGCAAAAGGAGTCATTGTACTACTACGAAGGAACAGTGTGGTATAAGCAGTCGTTTGACTTTGATTTTTCTGCCGAAGGAAATCGGCTTTTTGTCTATTTCGAAGCAGCCAATTACCAAGCCGAGGTTTATCTGAATGGCTCGAAGCTAGGCACCCACACTGGCGGCTTTACCCCTTTCAACTTTGAGGTTACGGATATTGTAAAAGCGCAAGACAATTTCTTGATCGTCAAAATAGATAACAAGCGCCTCAAAGACGGCGTGCCGACCCTAAACACGGATTGGTGGAACTATGGAGGCATTACCCGAGATGTGAAACTCGTAGAAACCGCGGCTACTTTTGTAGCGGATTACTTTATCCAATTGGACCCACAGGACACCAAAAAGATAAAGGGTTACGTGCAAGTAAACAGTAAGGATACGGGTGCTCAAAAGCTTCAACTCAAACTCCCTGGCTTGGGGATAGACCAGCAACTCACTAGCGATCAGGACGGTTACGCCGCTGTAGACCTTTCTGTTGAAGATATTCGCTACTGGTCTTTAGACGATCCGTTCTTGTACGATGTAGCTATCGAAACTGCGCAAGAGACGGTGAAAGATCAAATTGGTTTCCGGAGTATCCGTACGGAGGGTACGCAGATTATGTTGAACGACCAGCCTGTTTACCTCAAGGGCATTTCCATCCACGAAGAAAGTCCGCTGCGAGATGGCCGTGGTTACTCCAAAGAAGATGCCACACAACTGTTGGAGTGGGCCAAGGAGTTGGGGTGCAACTATGTGCGCCTGGCGCATTATCCGCACAATGAACACATGGTGAGGTTGGCCGATCAGATGGGCATTCTGGTATGGGAAGAAAACCCCGTTTACTGGACCATCTCCTGGGACAATGAGAGCACCTATCAGAATGCAGAAACCCAATTATCTGAGCTGATTGCGCGCGATAAAAACAGGGCCAGTGTCATCATCTGGTCGATGGCCAATGAAACGCCTAATGTACCTGCCAGAAATGTATTTCTAAACAAGCTTGCAGCCTACGCCAGGGCAAAAGATAATACCCGGCTGATAAGTGCCGCGCTAGAACAGAAGAATTACCAGGGAGATCCTACGATCAGAACCATTGACGACCCCTTTGCCGAAGTGGTAGATATCCTAAGTTTCAACCAATACATAGGCTGGTATGATGGGCTGCCAGAAAAGTGTAAAACCATTACCTGGAAAATTGAAGAAGACAAACCGGTACTGATCTCTGAATTTGGCGCAGGAGCCAAACAAGGATTACACGGCAGTAAAGAAGAACGGTGGACCGAAGAGTTTCAAGAAAACCTCTATGTGGAAACCTTGCAGATGATTGATAAGATTGACAAAATCCAAGGATTTTCGCCGTGGATACTCGTGGACTTCAGGTCTCCTCGCAGAGTGCTGCCAGAAATTCAAGATGGCTGGAACAGAAAGGGGCTCATCTCTGAAGAAGGAGAAAAAAAGAAGGCGTTCTTTATTTTACAGGCGTTTTACAACAACAAGTAACAGCATTAGTTATTTAACTCACCTACTAAAAAAATGACAGCCAAGAGGCAGGACCTCTTGGCTGTTCAAAACAATAAAACTTACAAGAGAAGACAGTCTATGCTGTCTTCTTTTTTAGTCTCTTTACCTTAGTAGGTTTCTTCTCTTTGGAATTATCAGGCTTGGTGGCAGACTTCAGTTTTTTCTTTAACTTCTTTACCTCAGCCTTATGCTGTTTCTCCAATTTAGATTGGTTTTTTTTAGCTTTTGCTAATGCACTTTTGAGAGACTTCACCTTCTTCTCTGCTTTCTTGAGTTTTTTACTCATAATACAACCGGGTTAACTTTTATTAAACAATCAATTAACACAAAAGTAACACGCGGTAACCGAAAGAGTTAGATTCCAATGTTAAGTTTCCATTTTCACTGCAAAACTTAACATTGGAACACCTTTGAGGGTCGTTTTTAATACCTTGGTGGGAATTTTCGACTTTTTAGCATCCCACTATTTCTTTTCTCTCCTTTGATGATAACTAATAATTCCCATGGAATTAAGCTAAAGAAAAGTGATAAAACCTTATCTTCCCAACAGCGCTATCCCATCATCTTGATTGGTTTGGCTATTGCTGAACAAAAATCTCTCTGATTATGAAAACGATTTCCCTAAGCACCCGCTTATTATCCATTTTTGCATTACTGCTTCTTTCTAGCACCAGTCTACTGGCACAAAAACGCGCCATGCCTGATCAGTGGATCGGCTTGCATAATTTCTATTATCAGAATCGGGAGGAGATTAAGCAATTCACTAGTGATTCTACTCTTTTTTTGACAAGTAAAGACTATGATGCAGCCCTTTCCCTAGGGATGTATTATCGGGTGATCAAGGAGGATAATAGCTACCATCACTTCGATCTCTTTGCCTTTGATTTCACTAGAAAAGAAGACCTTAGAGTGGCCGAAAGAGTAGGTTCACAAATTTATGAACCTGCTAGTGGTACATTCGTTGAAACCATCGATATTCGCTTTGGTTACCGGCGGGGAAAAATGTTTCCGCTGCTCAAGCGGTTGACGGCAGATGCAAGTGTAGGCGGCTACCCGGTTTATCAAAGAAAAAATACTATTCCTTTAACTAGTGCAGGGTTCCCTATTAGAGAAACCTGGCTAGGCCTCGGTTTAAATATCCACTTGGGGCTGAACTACCAAATCCACAAAAAAATCAATATCGGCTACAGCTTTATCCCCGTCGCCGGACAGTGGTCTTGGTACGAAGAACGGGTAGAGAACCCCATTCTGACCCAACAGCAGAAAGCAACCAGGAGCGCCCGTATGGATACTGAGGCTTTTGCCTCCGTTTTGGACTTTAGAAATATCAATATCCGTTACGTTATTGATGGCGAGGGTAAGTTTCGCAAGAAAAAGAAAAGACGAAAGAGGCGTTAAACTTGTACCTTTCCTGGCATTTTCATTTGGTTCAAATCCTCTTTCATGACGATCAGAACAATAACCTCTACTTTTTCTATGCATTCCGGAGATCATGACTTCTACGGCAAAGAGGTAGAATTTGTAAACAAGCTCCTATTTAACTGTGAATCAATGGAGCGGATACCCCCAAGTAATGCCGAGTATGGTTTAGAGGAATTGTCCTTCACTAAATATCAGCTCACCGGGAAAGTGGTGTTCAAAGGTGCCTATCTGCTCATTATTGATTGCCACATTCGCATTGGGGTCGTATTGAACAATGCCTTCCGTTTTGGCAATCATGTTTACATGGGCAACAACGAGATTGATCATCGCAGCACACTTGTAGGAGATACCCTAAAGCTAAGGGGTACCTTTATTTTTTCGCCTGTTCATTTTTGTGTATTCACCTTTAAGCGAAGTGAAAAAGAGCTCCCTATTGTTGATTTCAAATGGAAAGCGACTAAATTTTATCGCTACCTTTCCTCTGATGAGGAAGACCTTTCGGAGACACCAATTGACACGCTGTCCCAATCAAGCTTTGAAGAGATGGATAAATTGATTAGTAACCACAACATCGCTGACGATTTGAATGTCGTTGAACTACAGTTGGTGAGCCCAGACCCGGTAGAGATTGATCAAAAATTTGTGGGGGTTAGCGGTTATTTTTCCTCTATCAATTGGATTACGCCAAGTAAGTGGATAAAAAACTGTGGCGGAAGAATACTTTCGGGCGTGAAAGTCGATGATTGGTTTTATTACGACAAACACGGCATTGAAAAAACGGAAATTCACTACGAACGGGAATAAGAACTTGTAGCCGTATACCATATAGTGCGCAAGGCGCTAGCCTGAAGCTCGCCGCAGGTACGAGGAGGACAAAGGCTATCCCGTCCCGACTTTTCTAGTCGGGACGGGAGATGGCATGGCCCAAAATTTATATAAAAACGAGAACAATCAATTGAAAAATATAAGCAATGAATAACAGACTTACCACCCCTACCCTTTTAGTGCTACTCAACCTTGGTTTTCTATCCTGCGGGGTGGGCGAAGCAACAGCGATTACCCATGATGCCTACCCCGATGTGCAAGTGGCTGGCGCCATGAAAAATGTGATGTGGAAAGGAGAATTGGCCGGTATTATCAGCTTGGAAGATATTGCCAATAAAGAAGGACTGTACGGCATCGGCCCATTAAGTTACCTACAAGGTGAACTACTGATCAATGATGGCCAGGCCTATGTTTCGAAGGTCGTATCTGATACTACAATGATGGTAAAAGCGACGTTTGACACAGAAGCACCCTTCCTTGTTTATGGCAACGTTACGGAATGGCAGGAGCTGGAATTGCCTGCTTCGATCACTAACGGCAAAGCGCTGGAAAGCCACCTGGACACCCTGACACGGAGCTACAAACGCCCCTTTGTGTTCAAGCTAAAAGGAGAAGTGATGAGTGCCGATATCCACATCCAGAATTTGCCAGAAGGTAGCAAAGTGAGCTCGCCAGAAGAAGCCCATCGGGGGCAAACGAACTATGCGCTGGGACAAGAACAAGTAGCAATTATCGGCTTTTTCTCAACCGAGCATCAGGGGATTTTCACTCATCACGACTCCTACATCCATCTACACCTGATCACCGATGACAACACCCAGATGGGGCACTTGGATGCGGTGGAATTTGAGGCGGAGAAGATGAAGTTGTATTTGCCGGTGAAATAGTCGCCAGTTAAATGATTTGCAAATGAAAAAACTGGTTGAATTTGAGGTTATAGCCCCTCCTATCTATGATGCTTTCAATTGGGACATGGACTTGATTATGAAAGCATTGGAATACCTTCGTCAGGAACTCCCTAAGCATCTGCCAGACTTCCCTTCCTGCTCCAATTATTACTTAATCGCGTATGGAGACTTTTTGGGGAATTCTTACTCCGCTATTGGTGTTGACTTTGATGATGCTAAAGACCTTTTGCTACCCAACTTTTTCGACTTATACGACAAAGTGAACATCCTGATAACAGAAGTGATGACGATTGAAAAAATAAGAAGTGCTTCAAAAGACCTAATCATTATTAGTTGGGATGTATTAAAAGAGCAAGGCTATTATCCTAAGAAATAAACTAATATCTCCCTAATGTCTTCTTCCATCACCAACCTCGTCCATAAACTACCAGCGCTAAACGAGCAGTTGCTCACGCTCCTCAAAAGCCTCAGCGCAGAAGAGTGGCAGGCACAAACCGTGGCCAGCCAGTGGAAAGTAAAAGACGTGGTGGCTCATTTGCTAGACGGTAATATTCGTATCCTCTCTATGCTACGTGATGGCTACCAAGGAGAGACCGCTGACATCGCATCTTACCAAGATTTGGTGGTCTACATTAACCGCCTGAATGCCGACTGGGTACAGGCCATGAAGCGGGTGAGTCCGGAAATATTGATACTCCTCCACGAGCTTACAGGCCCCTTGTACAATACGTATTACGCCTCGCTGGATCCATTTGAAAAAGCTGCTTTTTCCGTAGCGTGGGCTGGTGAAGAAGAAAGCAAAAACTGGATGCACATTGCACGGGAATACACGGAGAAGTTTTTGCACCAACAGCAAATTAGAGATGCCGTGCAGCGACCGGGCATTATGACCACAGCTTTCTTTTTGCCTTTTGTGGAGGTTTGCCTAAAAGCATTGCCGCATACCTTTAGAGAGGTGCCCGCCACTGATGGGACGTGCATACAGTTAAGTATTCCCGGTGCCTGTGGAGGCCGTTGGTTTTTCTTTGCTCATCAGGGCCAATGGCAGATTGGCGAAGCTGCCATCAACACACCGATAACGGAGGTGACGATAACAGCAGAAGCCTTTTGGAAATTGGTTTCCAAGAGTAAACGAGCTGTCGATCTCGAAGCTTTTATTGAAGTAAAAGGAGATCCGTTGCTGGCAGAAAAGGTATTGTCAATGGTTTCCTTTATTACTTAGAGACCACACAAAATTGTCAAAAAAAGGCAAATATTAACTCGTGATTTAGTAAGTTCACAGTGGATTTATTTTCTCTCTTTTTAAATTTCAACACGCACTCTCCATGAAAAGACTATTTACCCTTGCCCTCATTTTTATATTTGTAATACCACTTTCGTTAGCTGCTCAAAGGAGCAAATGGCTCAAGAAACAGAACGTGCGGGTGGCGACGACCTTCAATTATTATCCAGCAATCGATGCTTTCTCTTATTTCAGTGAGTTTAGTCGAGAAGAGGATACACGCCTGATCCTGAGTTACCGAGAACCCAATGCGGGGACCTTCAGGGTGGTGGGAAGCAGGACGACCGATTACGAAACCACAACCACTCTTCTTAGTCCTTCTCAACTGATAAGTATCGGGGGCAGCGTTCAATTTGAGAATAGAGATGGGATATTTCAAGAGCTGGCACTGACGAAGTTTGCGATTTCCAAGTCCTCATTTCGCCAGGATATTTATGTCTTTGACGATATGGGTAATACGATAGACCTCTATTTTACGGGTACAGAAGAGCGAACGGCAGCCTTTGCTTTTCGCTACGAATTGGGCAAATACTTTGGTAATCCCAGGTACGATATTTTGCGATTTGGCGTAGCGGTGTCTATGGAACCATCGCTATATACTTTTAAGCGTACGCCCTACGACTCTGGCTCCTTCCCTTATCAAGGGCGGATTTTTGCGCTAGAGGCTTCGCTTGTACCAGTAGCAGCCATCAAGTTTTCCAAGAAAGTATCGTTGGATGTGAAAGTCATCCCCAACCTTACGATTGCTTCTTTTGGGAGTATCAAGGTAGAAAACCCAATCCTTACCGAAGACCAAAAAGCAGGCTTTAGAGATTTTGAGCCTCCTGCTATGAATGTGGCTTACAGTATCCTGCTTCGCTACCAGATTCAAGAGGCCAAGCGCAGTCGGCGGCGGAAGCCCTGATTTTCATCTAAGCATCATTTTTTTTGTAAATGTTCCATTAAAATCCACTAAAATGAAATACAAGGAACAACGAGCCATTGCACAGCAAGGCATTCAAAAAATCAACAAAGATCTTACAATAGATGACTACCTGGCCAGCCTCAGTAAGCAGGGGATATACGCCAGCGATATCAATCAAATCAAAGTACTTCTCCGTAAAGAATTCCAGCAGAAGTACGGAACACAATTTGAGCCTTATTTGCTCAATGGTCAGGAAGAACAACTAGCACAGGAATTCCCTGACCTGGCACCTTCTACCATTGAACTGGTCAAGAAGTTTCAAATTACCGAAATCCAGACGAGGGGTCAAAGGTCCGTTGCCAAGATGATGAAGGAAGGTAGAAAAGAAGAAGAGATCGCCAAGACGCTGAAAAATCCTTTCTTCACCCATGAAAACATCCTGGCCGAAGTTGATCATTACATCAAACACAATGTGAAAGTAAGCGGGCAGGAGAAGCAGAACTTCGTTGTGATGGGATGGTTGCTGATCATTATTGCGGTAGCTGTACTAGCAGCCCAGCCTTATCTTCAATGGGGCGGCAGAAAGACACTCTTTTTAGTGATTACACTCATTGCTACTGGTGTTTATAATTTAGTAAAATCCAGGATGACAAAGGCTGCTATTGAGGGCAAGTAGAATGCGTCAAGTGATCAAGTAAGAGAATCAGCATTTTTTGCTTACGTTCCAGAAAAATTCTATTTTACAACATTTAACACACCTCCAAAACACATATATCATGCAACTAGTCGAAACCGCCGATGCTACTCTGGACCGGGTAAAACTGCCGATGACCTTTGATGTTCCTAAGCTTCAGGAAGAAGTAAAAGCACTGCAACTGTACAGTTATATTTACTACGATGTGCTGCCGCTACGTTCACCTGCTCACATGGTAGACACTTCGTTGCCAGTGCCTCCACCCGCTGATGATTATGCCGATGGCTCGTGGACCGACTGGATGGATACGGAACTGCTAAAAAAGTCGCCTTACCTGACCAGTGTTATCGATTCCTTCAAAGCCCACACTGATGTTACGCTGGTCCGCTTACTACGTTTAGCCCCTCAGGCTACCGTTCGGGAACACACCGACCCTACTCTGGGGCTACACATTGAGCGGTCTGTCATCCGGCTCACCATCCCCATTTTTACGAATGACCAGGTGGATTTTTATCTCAATAACGAGATTGTACCACTTAAGGCTGGCGAATGTTGGTACCTGCGCTTGACCGACCCTCATAAAATCAATAACAAGAGTGATGTAGAACGCATTAACCTCACCATTGATATGATTCCTAATGACTGGGTGAAAGAGTTGATTCAAGATGCTTAACTCTATAAAAATTTGTTTGAATTGTGAATAATAAAAACTTTTTACTACATTTGCTTCATCCGGAGAATTGAAGACCCTTCTCTCTGGTCAATCATAGGTCACTACCCCTGCAAGGTCAGCAGGAAAATCAGCGGTTTGTTTGTTTTCGAAGCTGGCTACTTCCCTAAGGGAGTAGGTGGAGGAGGCATGCCTGTATCGCCCGAGGGCGAAGTAGGTGCTGCGGCGACTCAGGCGGGGTGGGACCCCCAACCCTGGTTGGGGGAGTTGTACCCCAGCGTATCATACCCCTATTTGGGCGCTAAAAAAGTCACGACGGCCCACCTCAACCACCACCTTGTGCCGGGTATAACTTCAAGTTACCCCCCCAAAACACGCTATCTTCCATCAAGGGCAAAGCCGCCACTATCCAAATACAACCTGCAGCCAAAGTAGAATCATAGTTGTTACAAGTTAAGTACTTGGACAAAAGAAATGTGGTATTGATTTTTAGCGCTATTTTTCTTCTAATCAAGGGAAGCCCGGAAACTGGTAGCCATAGCTACCAAGTTGAGGACTGTACGAAGAGTAGGAGGAAAAGACTCAAAAAGCAATCCGTGATTACATTTGGCCAAGTACTTAATTCATAACTTGTATTTTCTCCTACCTCAACGGCGTCAAAAATGACAACAAATAAGTTTCCAAGGCCTCTCGTAATTCTCTTCTTATTTCCTTTACTATTTGCTTCTTGCAAAACCCAGGAAACAGACCTCCGACAGCAGCAAGTCTTCACCAATGAGCAGCGCCAGTTTGGGGTCAAGAATACTGCTGGTAAAATTATCATCAAGCCTATTTACGCGAGGCTATTTCCTTATTTCGACTACGCCAAAAACTACTATGAGCAGTCAGAGAGCAGCATCCCTGAGCCTTATCCTTATTACATTGCCGAAACAACCGAAGGCCAGCTAGGTATCCTCTTTGCTAATGGCCGCAGGGCCTTCCCTTTTATTCCCGCTCATTCTCTGGAGATCGACCTGCCCACCAAAACAATCGTAGCAGAAAAACGGCAAACCGATGCCCCTACCACCTATCAACTCTATTTTTTCTCTGGACGACTTGCAGATACTTCCAACTACTTCCGCATTGGCTACTTCGAAAACAACGAATTGATCATTCTCGAAAAAAAACGCCGTGAGGAAGTCTACCTGTGGAATATCAACGCCCCTCAAAAACNTGGCCCATACGACCACTTCAACCTATGGGAACCTCACAATATGCTAGCCGTCCGCTATCAAGACCACTGGGGCCTGATCACTACCAAGGGGCAGCCACTTCTCCCCATAAAATATACCCGCTTGTGGATGATGAACGATGAATATACCAATCGCCGTGCCTTCGCTCAAGCGGAAAAGCCACCAGGGATCACTTTCATCGGCGGAGCTACCCTGGCCGATGATCGCACCCAAATCCTGCTCGATGAAAACCTTCAGGAGTATATAATGGATGTGCAGCCTTCGGGCGTCCGGATTATTCCCAAGATTGATTAATTTGTAGCCCATAAAAAACATTCCACTTCAAGGCCGAAATTGGGCCCCGAAGGAATGCCTTCTGCAAAATCGGAGGCCGGAAGTAATCAGCCCCTCAGGTTTCAGAACAATCAAACCATCTAACAAACAACCATCAACCAACTATGTCCACAAGAATCCTCCTTCCCCTTTTACTACTCATTTTTGTCTCCTGCAGCCCCCAATCCCCAGAGCAAGCTGCTGATACCGATGATGAGGTAGCCACCGAACAAGACTTCAAAATCTCCCTTGCACAATGGTCGCTCCATCGCTCCTTTTTTGGTGGTGCCATCGAGGATTGGGATGCTTTTGGGCGGATGCTGGAGGAGTCACCAGACTCCCTACTGCAAGGTGACCTCGACCCTATGGATTTTCCCACTATCGCCGCCAGCTATGGCGTCAATTCCATTGAGTTGGTCAACACCTTTTACTTTAGCAAAGCCGAAGATGAAGCTTACCTCACGGCCTTCCGCAACAAGTGCCAGGAAGCTGGCGTCACCGTCGGCCTCATCATGTGCGACCGTTTGGGTGACCTCGGCGAGGCTGATGAAGCTGCTCGCCAACAGGCCGTAGAAAATCACTATCCGTGGGTTGATGCCGCCCAATTTCTCGGCGCGCACGCCATCCGGGTCAATGCGGCCGGCAGCGGTACCGCCGAAGAAGTAGCAACCAATGCCGCGGCAGGTTTGGCCGCACTGGGCACTTATGCAGCCACCAAAAACATCAACGTTATTGTAGAAAATCACGGCGGCTATTCTTCCGATGGCACTTGGTTAGCTGGCGTCATGAAAGCGGTGGGAATGGACAATGTCGGTACCCTCCCTGATTTCGGCAACTTTTGCATCGAAAGAGGCCCTGAGTATGAATGCCTCAACGAATACGACCGCTATCAGGGCGTTGCAGACCTGATGCCCTACGCCAAAGGGGTGAGCGCCAAAACACACGACTTCAACGCCGCCGGCGAAGAAACCCATACCGACTTCCTACGCATGATGAAGATCGTCAAGGAAGCAGGCTACAAGGGGTATGTCGGCATCGAATACGAAGGCCCCGAACTGTCGGAAGACGAAGGGATCAAAGCTACCAAAGCTTTGCTGGAGCGGGTGTTTCAGCAGCTATAAGATTAGATTTTTCAGGGCAGGCCGGTGCCGTGGTGTTCCTCTCTTTTCAGGAAGGGAGCCTCGCGGCACCGGCGCTACGTTGCAGGGCTCGTTATTCACTCGGCCAGCGGTGCTTTTCCGCACCACTGTCTGGCACCGCCGTAGCGGCACCACCCTTCCACATCGCTCCTGCATTTTAGACACCAAGGGCTTGATTATACCCGTCCCTAAGTGGTTTGGGCGTACACAGAAGCCCCACCTACTGAACGAAAATTCAACGTTAGTAGCCTGCGCAACTCCGACTTGTATGACTTAGTGTCATTGAGGAAATCAATTATTCCGTCTTTGAATTTTGAATACGTATCGTAGTAAATAGAGCTGATGGCTTTTTTACGCATAAACTTCCAAAGCCGCTCGATTAAATTCAAATTAGGGGAATACGGGGGGAGAAATACAAATTCTAT
>NZ_KB903538.1:0-3656 GCF_000379805.1 Lewinella cohaerens DSM 23179
TTGTCTTCTGCGAACAGGTCACCCCAACAGGTGTAGACGACCTCACCATCTTCGATCAGCTCGATCATATAGGTGTGCTCACCACAGCCAATCGCCTGATCAGTATCGATACCGTCAATCATCAGGTTGTAGCTATCGATACAATCATCAAAGCCAGTCACTACCATATCGGGAGTGATCGTTGCTGCACAGTTAGCACCAAGGGTTACATTCAGATCAGCAATACAGCCGAACTCAAATGGTACCGCACTATCGTCAATATTTACCGTCGCGGTACAAACATCGCTGTTGCCAACACAGTCCGTTACCGTCAATTCTATTTCTGCTCCTCCTATCGTACCGATTGCCAGATCAATATCTGAACAGTCGAAGAAGGTCTGATCAACCATGTAGTTAAAATCAGCATCACAGTTATCCATACTTCCCAGTGCAATAGCGTCAATATCCGCTTGGGTAAGCGTGTACTGGCCGCTGGCTGACAGGAAGATCGTTATTGTATTACATATTGGTTCAGGAGCGGTCGTATCTTCAACAGTGATGATTTGGGTATGGCTATTGGGGTTGCCACAATCATCTTCCACTGTCCAGGTACGCGTCAGCGTGTATTCCTGTGGGCAGGCACCATCGACGCGTACCTCGTTGAACATTACCGTCAGGTTGCCCGTTGTCGTCTGTCCTTCGTTAAGGCTACCAGGAGACTCTGCAACAGGGCCTGTCCAGGTGAAGTCACCGACGTCGAAACCGGCTCCTATCAGTTGAAGTGATTCTCCGATCTCGCCGGGTTCTTCTACACCGATATCTACAGACATCAGGCCATTGGCAGTGCCTTCATCAGCTGTGAAAGCGCCTTCCCAACTGATGAACTGAACCACCGTATTGTCACGACTATCCACTAAAGCCACACCGTCAGGAGGGCCGTTCTGGATACCGTTAGGATCATAATCAAAAGAAATGGCACCCAGGTTACAGGCTTCATTGTCGATCGTCCCCATCAACATCAGGGTAGAGATCAGGTCGCCATTGGCACCGTTATACAATTGCAGCTCGTAATTCATCAAATCAGTGCCGGCAATACCTGCAACTTCGATGAATTCGCCGATATCATTGCCAAAGTTATCGTAGTGAATCTCATTGATCCACACCACTTGACTAAAGCCGCTGACATCACAGTTGTCCGTAGCCGTCAGCACGGCTGCTGCAGGTACGGCTTCATCACATTCCAATGTGATGGCCGCCAGTGGAAGGGCTTCGCAGAACTCCGGAGCAGTATTATCTTCTACAGTAATGGTTTGTGTGTGCGATACATCGTTGCCACAGCCATCTATAGCTGTCCAGATGCGCGTCAGGGTGTACTCATTGGCACAACTGCCATCGGTCCGCATTTCTGTAAAGACAACTTCAACAGCATTAGAAGAAGGACAGCTGCCTGGATCAATCGTCTGGTTGGCATTCAGCATGCCGGGAGATTCCGCCAGTGGACCTACCCAGGTGAAGCCCGTCGTGCAACCCGTTCCAGTAAGCTGGAGCGATTCTCCTGCATCACCAGGCTCGGAAACACCGATATCGGTACTCATCATACCATCAGCAGGACCACCATTACCGGTGAAGCTGCCTTCGTAGCTTAAAAATTCTATTACATCACCACCACACACCAACGCTATTCCATCCGGGTTACCATTTTGGAGGCCGTTCACTGGGTAGAAGAAGGAAACCGCACCAAAGCCAGTTCCTTCATCATCAATAGTGCCTCCAAGCGGCGTCGTACCGTAGGTCATGCCGTTGGCACCATTATAGAGGTACAACACACAATTGCTCAGGTCATAACCGGCGCTACCAGCTACTTCGATAAATTCGCCAGCATCCGTTCCGGTGTTGTCATAGTGGATTTCATTAATAAACAGTACTTGCTCCGCGCTGGTACAGTTGTCCGTAGCTGTTAGTACAGCTGCCGTGGGGACTGCATCACATTCAACAGTCATGTTCATTGGTAAGGCTTCCACAAACACGGGGTCTTCCGTATCTACCGTAAAGGTGAAGGTCTGATCACACGAAGACGTCTGTCCCCGATCATCTGTTATGGTGTAGGTGCGTGTAACTGTACGCATACAACCTACATCCACCGTTACATCATTGGACGTCAGTACCAGTGGGAAACAAGGATCAGCAGAGACCGTTGGCCAGGCCGGGTTAGGGGTCATGCCTCCTGCTACATTGAAGTTCGTCGTGGCAGCAGGTGGCGTTACATTACAGCCAGGATCAAGACCAAAGTTGTTCGCTGGGCAAGTAAGAACCGGAGCATCACAAATCACCACTTCTACTACCTGCTGTACCGTTTGGGTACAACCAGGAGAGGCCGTTCCATTCATAGGAGCAATACCGCCATTGCCATCGTCAGCACCATCAAAGGTCATAATCACAGTGTGTGGACCTTCCGTGTAAGTTGCTGGATCAAATTCTGTTTCGGCCATGCCGTCAACGGTGAAGCTTACCATATCAGCACCATTGCCGTTTGTATCCGTTCCGCCTAAAGTAATCACCGGATCATCATCTTGAATCGTTGATGGAAGCGCCGGGTCAAAGACTGGATTTGGATAGCTACAGTTGTTGCTAATCGTAAGTGTTACGTTTGCAGGGCTTGTGGCACCAAACGGTCCTTCGATCATTAAGGTGTAACCTGTCGCATCAACATGCACAAATGGTAGTTCGTACGTACCAAGTCCAGCATTGTAAGTAAGGGTTACTGAACCATCACTAGCTACAGCTACACCCGCACTTTGTACACCTACTGCGGGGACATTGTAGGCATCAAANGCACCTGTAGCTCCTACTACCGTCCATGTTTGGCCCGAAGGGAGCATGCCATTAGCATCAGCAATAGATACCAATTCTGAGAATTGGCCATCATCGCCGCCAGTGTTATTATCTATGTCAAATACGGTAGCATTATCCAGACACATACATGGGTCGGTAATCTCTACCTCACATTCGATGATATCAATCATGCTGGTCGCTGAGTTCGTACAACCGTTAGCATCTGTGAAGGTGTAAGTAATCGTAATTGGGCCAGCGCCAGCAACCGTGGGATCAAGGTTATAGTTGATACCGTTGCCATTATCAGTAACGCCGGGTCCACTATAGACACCACCTATAGGCGAACCACCTGTAATTGGTATGCCCTGAAGAGGAGCATCCACACAATAGTAGAGTGCCGTCGATAAACTTACTGTAGGTAAATCAAATACCTCTACCATATCTGTAGCGATACAACCGTTGACTGGCTCTGTATAAGTAATGGCATGAGTACCAATTCCTGCAATACCAGGATCAAAGCTATAAGTCATACCATTCCCATCATCGGTAACACCAGTGCCACTGTAAACGCCGCCCGTAGGGCTACCGCCACCAAGGCCAGCTTGTATTCCAGCATCAATACATAAATCTGCAGGAGCTGAAAAAGTCGCAGGATTTAGCGTACATGGAGGAACTATTACGGTAAAGCAATCCATGCAAGTACCGTCCGTAGCGCCCATACAAACACCGTTACTATCATCATAGACAACAACATCATAGTCGCCTAAATCTGCGCCAACAGGGATACTTATCGTTCCGCTAAGGCTTGTCGCTGAAGCTGCAGTACCCGTAAAAGTTATTGTTGT
>NZ_KB903538.1:4898-195227 GCF_000379805.1 Lewinella cohaerens DSM 23179
CCGCCACATGTTCCTGAATTATCATCATAGACAACAACATCATAGTCGCCTAAATCTGCGCCTCCAGGGATACTTATCGTTCCGCTAAGGCTCGTAGTCGAAGCTGCAGTACCCGTAAAGGTGATTGTTGTGCCTCCATTCGTCAATTCTACACAGTGGCTGTTCGGGGTAGACCAGGTCGTTCCCATTCCCGTTATTGTTACACCAAACATATCGCCTTGCTCACCGGTATTTGGCGAAACGGAAATGGTTTGGCTTTGGAGAAACCCAATTGTTCCAATAGAACAGAGTAAAAAAAGCCAGAAGGCTCTTTGGAGAGAATGTTTCATGAGAATAAAATTTGTTTCCAACCAACACAAAAACAGGTCGTTGTCAGAAAAACAGTCCATTAAGGGCTTTATCCCCACTGTATCAAATTATCAAAAATGATATTTGAAAATAAATGGTCTGTCTTTTCGAGTGTAAAAAAACAAAAAAAACGTCGGATGTCCCAGTATTTTCAAAGAGAAGCTCTATTCTTAACCACCTTGACTTTCGGAATTGGCTAAAAAACAAACTCAACATTATTCCTTAGCATTTACCGCATCCTGAATTTGTTGTAGAAAAACGCTCTTCTTTTCCGGATTCCCTTCTGTTTTATTCACCCAGGACAAAGCTTCCTCTAGTGCTCCGATTTGATAATAAGAGTAGGATAAATTAAACATACCTTCTTCAAATTTAGAGTTGATCTCTAATGCCTTCAGGTATAAGGGGATCGCACTTTCATATTCTTTTAACTGAACATGTGTACTTGCTAAGTTATTGATCACATTGAAGTTGTAGGGGTTTACCTCATAAGCCTTCAAAAATAAACCTTTAGCCTTTTCATAGTCTCCCATACTGTATTCGGCTACGCCAGCATACCAATCCAAAGGAATCACCATTGGGTCCACATTGTACCAGATAGAATTGCCTTGGGTGGCATTGTCTTTAATAACCTTGAATTGGTCGCTATTGCGAAAGGTGATAATTTGTTTGCTAGCCGCATCTCCGATGTAGCGATAATAACCGACAGGAAGATTAATCAGCAGCAGCAGCAGTAACAGGCCGACTGAAAAGAACATTTTTTGCTTTTTTGAGGTCAAAGCAGCAAAAGAACTGCTAGGCTCTTTTGATCTTTCATAACCTATCAACGCTAATAATAAAGCCAGTGCGATCAGATGTTCGATTCGTTCTTTCGGAAAATCAAAGAAAGAAATTATACAAAAGCCTAGTAGCGTTGTTCCCAATAAAACCCAACGTACCTTGAAAGATGGTTTTGATCGCCGAAAGCCTTTCCATACCTGCCAAAATGCTAAAAGAAAAACACCTCCAAACAGTAACAGGCCAACGGTACCCACTTCTGCCCATACTTCTAAATAATCATTGTGCACCCTGGTGAATATCAGGTCTTTCTCCTGCATTCGGAATCCTCCTTCTATATTTTTGCTAGGAAAGAACAGCTTCCAGTTGCCACTACCAAAGCCCAATACTGGTCGGTCTTTTATTAACTCCCTGGTTTTATACCATACAAAGGTACGCTCAACAGCAGAAGCGCTTTGTGAATAGGTCGTCGGGTTTAAATATTTCAGATATTGTTGCCCCGCACCTGTCAATGATATTATCGCGCCACCAGCTATTACTAAAACAACTACAGCAGGCAATATTCGCCGAAGGGCTAACTGCCTAAGTTTACTATTTGAAAGTAAGAAATAAGCCATATTGATCACCGCGAAAGCTCCAATCGCCAGATAAACTGCACGTGCCCTTAGCAGTAAAATCAAAACCAGCATCCAGCCTAACAACAGGTAAAGCCACGGCTTTTTATTGAGGTCTTTAAACCAAAAAAGCAACAAGGAAAACAGCAAAAAGAGATAAGAAGAAGCCAGGTTTTTATGCCCGGAATAACCAGGAACATTGTACACTCCTTTTCCATCCAAGCCCGTTGTTGTAGCAACTTCTACCAACTGAACTGTAGGTACTATGCATGCGATAATCGCTGTTCCAATAAGAACTGGAAATAAATAACTTGCATACTTTTTGTCTTCTTCTAAAATCAGTCGAAATGCGAGATAGGCAATCGCTAAAAGCAGGCACTTTTGAGTGGTGAAAATTGCTTCGCCAAAGTTGTCGGCCCAGCTGACGGAAACAAGGTTAAGGAAGTAAAAGCCAAACAGTAAGCCATCCATTGGTTTCAGCTTTATCTGCTTCAACTTTGGGAAAATCATTAATACAGCCCCCAAGCAAAAGATGGTCGCTACTATAAATCGACTAACATGAAATTCATCTATCAGCGCAGGAGCCTTTATCAAAAAAGTAATCAACAAGATTCCTGTTATGAATACGTATATACTTCTACTTTGCGACATTTAACAACCTTGCTTAAAAATTCAGCTTAAAAAAATTGCTGTAATTTAGTAGAATATTACCGTCTGAAAGACTAAAAATACAGCTATTTTTCAGGGTTCTTAAAAATTTCCCTATTCTTGTCGGGCTCTAATTCTCTTGACAATTCTACGGTGTAACGAATTCCATGTTCAAAAATATAAGTTCATATCAGCCCGCAATTATTGACGCAAACAATTCTTTGCATCATGTTCTCATGCCTCTTTTGTACTTTGAAATATTCTCTTACCCACTGACCTTTGATGAAATATTACATTTCTGTCAAGATCAAAACTGCCAGCCGGAAGCACTAAAGAAATCGATACAGGAAGGCATTGAGAAAGGGTATATTTTCCAACACGAGCAATTCTATTTATGCCAAAATAAACCAGCATGGGTAAAAAAACGAAAAGAACATAACCATAGAGCAACCCGTTACTTATCCAGAGCCTATAAAATGGCGCAGATTATCCGTCGATTCCCTTACGTAAGGGCCGTATTCCTGTCCGGCGCACTCTCCAAAAATGTGATGCCCAAAGATGGAGATATCGACTACTTTATTGTTACCCAAACAGGCCGATTGTGGATCAGTAGGACCCTTCTGGTTTTATTTAAAAAAATATTCCTCCTCAATTCTCACAAATACTTCTGTGTAAATTACTTCGTAGACGAGGAACACCTGGAGATTGAAGAGAAGAACCTTTTTACAGCTATGGAAACGGTGACCTTGGTTCCACTCCACAATCCCGAAATTTATCGACAGTTTTATGCTGTCAATGATTGGGCCCAACAATATTTCCCAAATTCTCCAATGCGGCCCCTTGAAAAAACAATTCCCGTTAAAAAAAGCTTTTTACAGAACTCCATGGAGTCATTATTGAATGGAAAAATGGGAGATCGGATTGACCTGTACTGCATGCGAACCACCCTCGGTCATTGGAAGAAGAAATTCAGTAATTTTGATTCCGACAAATTCGATAACGCCTTGAAGTCTAGAAGCTATGTTTCCAAGCATCACCCGCAGGATTTCCAGAACAAGGTACTGACCGCTTATGAGGAACGTATTCAAACTTTTGAGCATCACCATCAGATCCAATTGGATCGCCCTATGTCATTGCTAAAAAAAGAGACAAAGAACCATGAATAAGGTACTGTTCACCAATGCCTATTTTTATCGCTTCGATGCCAAGCAGTGGGAAGATCAACGCCCCTACCCTCCTTATGGCACCATGTACGCTGCGGCATTGCTACGCCAAGAAGGCTACGACGTGGAGTTGTTTGACACCAACTTGGCCTCCTCTCCCAAGGAGATTGAGCCTTACCTGATAAATGCCCCCAATTTCCTGGTGATCTACGATGATGGCTTCAATTACCTCAGCAAAATGTGTCTGACCGTAATGCGCGAAGCCGCACTCGATATGATCAAGATAGCCCGTGAAAAGGTCGATTACATTCTCGTATGCAGCTCTGACTCTACCGACCACTCCGCATTATACCTTGACGCTGGGGCTGACTTTGTCATCAAGGGCGAAGGCGAATTAACCTTGTCGGAATTGTGTAGGCTACTAAAAAATGGAGAAACCAAAGCTGCTAAAAATATCCTCGGCGTTGCTTATTATGATAACGGAAAGCTTATCAGTAACACCAAACGCCCCGTATTAAAAAACCTGGATGAACTACCCGACCCCGCCTGGGACCTGGTAGACACCAGTGGTTATGAAGAAATATGGCGTAATGGACGAGGTTTTTTCTCTTTAAATATTGCGACGACCAGAGGCTGCCCTTTCAAGTGCAATTGGTGTGCCAAACCTATTTACGGCAATCGTTACAACTCTCGTTCTCCTCGTCGGGTGGCACAGGAAATGGCCATGCTGATGCAGGAAAAAGGAGCCGAATATTTTTGGGTTTGTGATGATATTTTCGGTCTCAAACCCGGATGGGTACAGGAATTTCAAAAAGAAATTGATAAGCTGGGGATTCAACCTAGATATAAGATCCAATCGCGGGCAGATTTGCTCTTAGAAGCCGACAACATTGACGCTTTAGCAAAATCCGGATTAGATGAAGTATGGATTGGGGCCGAATCCGGTTCGCAAGCCATCCTCGATGCTATGGACAAAGGAACTAAGGTCGAACAGATTTATGAAGCTACTCGCTTGCTCAAAGCCAGAGGGGTACGCGTGGGCTTCTTCCTACAGTTTGGCTACCTCGGCGAAACCAAAGAGGACATCAAAAAAACCATCAATATGGTGCGGGAATTGGTGCCTGATGACATTGGGATTTCCGTCTCTTACCCGCTGCCTGGTACAAAATTCTTCGACACGGTGGCCAGCCAGCTCGAAGGCAAACAAAACTGGACCGATTCCGACGACCTGGCCATGATGTATCGAGCGACCTTCTCGCCGGCCTATTACCGCCGCCTTCATCGCTATGTGCATAAGGTTTTTCGTTTACAGCAAGGCTGGGAAGCTTTTACGGGGCTTATCCGGCGTCCTTTTCAGGCAAGTACCCAGAAGCTTCGGTCGGTGGCGGCTACCGCG
Organism: Lewinella cohaerens DSM 23179; assembly: GCF_000379805.1. Taxonomy (GTDB): domain Bacteria; phylum Bacteroidota; class Bacteroidia; order Chitinophagales; family Saprospiraceae; genus Lewinella; species Lewinella cohaerens. The sequence goes on from NZ_KB903538.1 coordinate 9,842, forward strand.
TATTACCTTCCTGCGATGTGGTTGGACCGGATCAGGTTGCAGCGGTTGCAGTAGATGGGTATTAGGTACTTGGTACGAAGTACTAGGTTTTTGATACTCCCTACATGGCTTGGGCTTCAGCCCGAGCGTGGATTTTACGTTTGGGCTGAAGCCCAAATTGCGCCCCTGAACGAGCTCAGCTTGGCCCAATGTGATTACCTATAATTAAAGTAAAAAGTGAAGCACACCTCCGCATTTGACGCCATTGCTGGCAGCTACGATGATACGTTTACCAACACTGCTGTTGGTCGGCTACAGCGAGCGAGTGTGTATGATTTGGTGGCTCCTTATCTCCGTAACGAACAATGCCGGCACATTTTAGAGGTCAATTGTGGCTCTGGGCAGGATGCTTTCTGGCTAACGCAGCAAGGAAAAACCGTATTTGCTACCGATATTTCAGCGGAGATGATTGCGGTTGCTGCGGTTAAAAGGCGAAAATTACCGACCGATCAACAAAAACGTCTTCGGTTACAAACCCTATCAGCAACAGATATATCCAGCATCAAGGAAGAAGGCCCCTTTGATTTGATCTTTTCCAACTTTGGTGGATTGAACTGCCTCTCTCCGCAAGAGCTGACTCCGTTCCTTGAAGATGCCGCCCAATTATTGCGCCCAGGTGGCCATCTCGTAATGGTAGTGATGGGAAGATTTTGCTGGTGGGAGACCTTGTACTTTACGCTCAAAGGTGCTTGGCAAAAAGCTTGGCGCAGGAGAAAGCGCACCGCGACAGATGCTCCGCTGGATGAAAACACCAGTATTCCTACCTGGTACTATTCGCCTTCGGATTTCACCACCAAGGCACCAAAGGGTTTGACTCAAAAGCAACTGAATCCTATTGGTTTTTGGGTACCTCCCTCCTATCTTGACCCTTTCTTTGCTTCGCGACCGAAGCTGTTACGCGTACTCCACCAATTGGAGGAAAAGACGAAGCTGTTTTCGGGATTGGCGGGTGGGGCGGATCATTATTTTTTGGTGATGGGGCGGTGATATTTAACACGTAAAAAATTATTGAACAGAACACTAAAATCTGTAGGATGAGGAAGGTGTCTCCTTATTTCCGTTCGTCTTTTTTTAGTGCTTTGTGTATATCTTCTTTATCTGTCTTGGAAACGCTTGGATCAGATAAGTACCTTATAAGATTGTCTCTTGCTAAATCCTTTTCCTTGACACTAGTTCTATTATTCCTAAGCAATTTTATGCTAAGCGAAAGAAAATCTGGATCTGGAAAATATTGCATGAAATACAGCGAAAGTCGTCTAGTGTAGTTGGAGTTGTTTTCTGCATACTTGTTCTTTATGTATAATTTTAAATCCTCTACGTTATTTGTTCCTAGCAAATGTCGAAATTTGTAATCTTTTTTGACGAAAGATAAATCTGACATACTAGAACTGTGATATAAAGAATCTAGTAGAAAAAGTGGGATAGTGCTTTCGTGCTCTAAAACTGAAGTAGCCTCGTATAACCATACAACTCTTCCATTCTCTGCAAAGTAGCTAAATGATGCTTCGATAAACTCCTCTAATGAACTAACAGCTTCTCTTTCAGCAATTCTCATTGTAGTTTTCAAGATAGACTTCATGAACAAAAGCTCATAAACCGCATCATTTATCTCGGTATAACTGTCTTCTTTTTCAAATCTGAAAGCTTTTAAGTAACTTATGAAGATTGGCGTTATTTTTTTTGAATAAATTTTTAGATAGTCGATTCTAGTTCCTTCGTAAGAATAAAACCAACCATTCAGAAGCATTCTTCGATAATATTTGGAATGACAGTTATAATTTTTCAAATAATCGTTACTCTGACGAGTTAAAAATCGCTTCCAGTCAAAAAAAATCTTTCTCTCTTGAGAGAAAATCTGTTCACCAGTCAAACTCTTTTCTCTGATTTGTAGGGTAGTTAATGCAGATTCGAACAAGTCAATTATTTGGAAATGATTAGAGAATAAATCATAATCACTTTCAAAGCACCTAACGTGCTTCCCCAATCTGATAAGAGGTTCGTACTGATCCTCTATAACTTTTATGTAACTATCATAAAGTTGTAAAACACGATCGTAAACATCGTATCCTTCAATGCTGATTAAATCGTAAAAAATACGATCTATCGTTCTTGCATTAGGCTGTCTTTTGTATAGTTGATAATGAGAAAGATCATATTGTTTCCAGCAAACTGGCACTATCTCTTTTGCTTCGATCAACTCTTGATTCTTAAGGTATAATGAATCGCCTAGCATTTTAATCATGTCATCAACCTAGCTTTGGCAAGACAAAAATCCTATAGGACTCAGAATAGTGATTAGGATAAAAATTAATTTATTTTTCATTATTTCTTCCAGTTAATAGAATGCATACTTTTAGCTTTCAGATTTAGAGAGATTGTTTTCGTTCTGTCATTTGTCAATATATAACCAATTGCCAAAAGCGCAAACGCAGAACCGGTTCCCCTAAAAACCTTCTTGGACAAAAGTCAGGATACTGAATGTACGGTTCCCTCAATGCACTAAGATTTAATAATTATCTGTCGGTTCACCCAAGATGATGAACGCAATGTCACTACGTATGCTCCTGCCGGCAAGGTGCTCAAGTCTATGATATCGCGATATGGCGACTTGTAAACTACTGTGGACTGCATGTTTCTCAGCTCTACAGTTATGCCTGGGTCAGCTAGTAATTGATCCGCCAAGGTAAAATATAAGGTAGAGGCAACTGGGTTGGGAGAAATCAGCACCTTATCGTTCTCGACAATTTCCAGGTTGTTTGTGATAACACAATCATATTCGAACATCCCGTTGAGCGTCAAACCTGTACACGGTTCTTCGTCATCTAAAAAGGAAAAAGCGAAAACTTCTAAGTCTGGGGCGCTGCCCGGTGTGGTACTAAATTGGTAAAGTGAATCGTAAGAAAGGCTAAGCACTTCGTTGGCAAATGGCGCTATGTTCGCATTGTAAAGCCCAGTAACATTCACGCCGGCCATCTCCAAAGTCAATTCGTAAAAATCATCCGTTTGATCTGAGGGCGTACCATTATTATTACAGTCAATGCTCAACTCCGTCGTCGTCAATAGGCAACCATCGGAGCAAGAACCGGGATCAAGAACAGTGACCGTTTTACGACAAGTAGCATCCGAGGCATCTTCGACAATGATTGGGAAATCGCCGCTTCCGGCAGGAACTATCCCTTGCGTACTAATCGGGTGAGCATTGTTGTATGTAAAAGGCCCTTGCTCGGTACCATTAGGAAAAATAAGGTAATAGCCTGACTCACTTAAGTTAAAACCCCAGGCTTGGAACAAAAACTCAAGGTAATCATCATCAGTGCTCGCTCCTGTGTCATTGTCATTGCACTCCAAATTGATAATCTGATGATAAACAATATCACAAACCGGAGAGCAATTCTCCGGAGCAGTTAATATTACCGTGGTTTCGCATTCCCCATCATTGGCGGTTAAGGTAAGTTCGTAATCTTCCCCTGTGGCTGAGCCAGGCTCAGTCCCTACAAGACAAGAAGCACATTCGGGTGTAACTGTATTTGGAAAAATGTCAATTCCCGGAATTGAGAGTTCAATATTTCCGTTAAGGTTGACTCCCTCAACGAAGGGAACAAATGTAAAATAATCATCCGACGGATCACTAGGTGTTTGCGCATTTTCACACGTGATATCTCTCAGGGTGACTTCAGTGATACTGCAAGTAATGTTATCATCACAAATAGAAGGGTTGGCTTGAAGGAAATAGCCCTCAGGGTTTCTACGATTTTCTGGTTCAATTAGTTCAATTGATGATCCACTTGGAACAGCGGGTACAAAAAGAGCGGGGTCGTCCCACAGCCCCATAGAAAAAGCAAAAGTTACTAAACTCTGGCTACCTCCCCATTGCAAGTAAGCCGTTGGAGTTCCCGAAGCAAACTCCAATAACAATTGCCCCCCTGCATTACTAAGCGGGCCATTGAACGTAAAAACAGTAATTTCTCCTGGGGCAAAGATAAAGTCTCCGCACTCCGTGGGCACACTAGTGCCCAGTGTTAGATCCCCTTGCATGGCATCCCATATACGACCGCCCGTTAGGTTGATGACATCATTGCCAATGTTTTTTAGTTCAATTTGATTAGTTGTAGGGTATACTTCATTGATTACTACCTGGCTTTGGCCAGTAACGGCAATTAGGAGAAAAAGGAAGGTTGTTAGGTGTTTCATAGGAAAATTAGATTTTGTTATTTTAGGTATTATCAGCTACTGATTTTAGGATGCTCTCCTTCCTTCGGGAAAACGACCTCCTCCCGCTTCTGCTGTATCCAGCGGACTTTAACCTGCACTTTTTTTTGTTCATCAACGGTGATAAGTAAGTAGTTGTCGGTCATTTGGTTGCCCATGCCACTGGCGACGAGGTGAATATTTTCCTTACGATCGGCAAAAAAAGCGGTACGATTCCCTGCTGCAGCTACATCTCCAGCAAAGCAATATACGGGTTTATCTGTAGCGATGAGCATTGGCATGACCTCCGACAGGAAGTTGACATCCGGTGCTCGTCCATCCAGGGAATTGGGGCGATACTGCTGGTATTCGTTATCTGGTGCCCACCAAACAAGGTGATGGAAGAACAAGAAAATATTGTCATAACCTGGGGCTGTAGCCAAGGTTTCTTTTAAAAATGCCATTTGCTCGCCCCAGATGTTCCAACCGCCTAAACCGGGATTAAGGATAATGCAGAGGTCGTTTTCTTGCTCAAAAGCAGAGTAGGTGATACCGTAGCGATCTTTGTAAGGCGATTTATGGCCTTCGTCGTGATTGCCGGTGGTGAAGTGAGTGGGTACTTTCAACTGTTGCAGTTGCTGATCGACATGGTTCCAGGAGGTATCATTACTGTAGTAGACGATATCTCCGGTGAGCACACCAAAGCGCATACCAGCGTATTGATTGAGGTAATCAAATTCGGCTACAAAAGGCATGTGTAGGCCGGGAATACGTTTCTCTTTGACGCCATAGGTGTGTCCAGCAACAAAGAAGCTATAGGGCAGAGGTGGCGGATCAGCACATCCCGATAAGATTAATACAAAAATTAAAAAAACAAAGGTATTTTTGGTCATAACTTATAACTTACTATCATTCTCCAAACATACTAAAACGAGTGACGCATTACAAAAATGTACTTGACCACTATGCCAATATTAATACGTCTTTTCTCCACGGAGCAGGCATTAAGGGTTCCAAACATTTATTAAGTGAAGCAAAATTGGCAGGAAACGAAAGTGTCTTTGAGTTGGGCTGTGGGACGGGTGCAAGCCTCGTGTTATTAAAACATAATTTTCCTGGCTTAGCAATTTCCGGAGGTGATCTGTCTCAAACAATGCTAAATGCAGCCCGGAAAAGAATCCGTTTTTGTGGCCTACACAAGGAAGTAACACTTTACAAACTACAACAAAACCAAGCTATTCCTCTCCCAGACAATAGCAAGGATGTCGTTTGGATTGAATCCGTTTTGGCCATCCAAAATGATCAGCAGCTTGACTTTTTGTTAAAGGAAATACATAGAATTTTGAAACCAGGAGGGAAACTTATTATTAATGAGACTCTCTGGTTACCGCACGTAACCATTGAACAAGCCAACCGCCTTAATGAAGAATGTCAAAAAGCATTCGGCATTATTCAAGCAAATGCTAATAATGCTCGTTTAGACAACTGGGGCGACATTATTGAAACTAAAGGATATAGCATTGATTACCACGGATGTATTGAAAGTTATTCAAACTTAGGCCCAAGCTTAACATCATGGAAAAACAACCACCGATCCAGGTTATTTGACTTTTTGGGAAAAACCAAGCGATTAGTCAACATTAAGTACCGATCAGATCACAAGACAATTATTCAAAAAGGAGAACAAGTCATTAGCAGCAGGGTCAAGGTACTAAATGCCTATGCTATGGTCGCTCGAAAATATTGATAACTCGAAATATTTTGAACCACATAAGGCATATAAGGGCATTTAAGGTTTTGTTTCTGGGGGTTTTGTTTATTCTACATGGCTGTACAAAGGACGCAAGGGTAGCTACTAATCTGCCCTTGCCTGATCTGAGGATAGAGATTGACGCGAGCGCCTTCCAAAAGATTAAGCAAAAGCGTGCGCAAGCGCTCGCACGCGGGCTTTTGGTCAGCGAAAAAGATGATTTTGTGCCAGCAAAGATTACCCTGGACACTCAACAATACACCGCAGAAATTCGGCTCAAAGGAGATTGGCTCGACCACCTCAAGGGGCAAAAATGGTCATGGAGAGTCAAACTGGGCGACGACCAAGCCCTCTGGGGTACGCGACGATTTTCGCTACAGCATCCCAAAACGCGTTATTACTTGCACGAATGGGTTTATCATCAGTTACTAGAACAAGAAGGGCTGCTCACTCCACAATACCAGTTTGTTGAGCTTTGGCTAAACGGCGACTATAAAGGGATTTATGCTTTTGAGGAACACTTTAGTGCCGACCTCCTGGCGCGTCAGCAGCAACCCGATGGCCTTATTTTCAAATTCAACGAGGATGGCTTTTGGCAAACCCAGGATTTCCGCATGCGCTACGGCAAAAATGTCACCCCTAATCTACCCGATTTTGAAGCCGCTGACATTGAAGTTTTCCAACAAAAACGTACGCTTGGTGATCGTATGCTTTCCTCTGCTTTCCTGGCAGGAAGGACGCGCATGGAGCAACTTCGCTCAACGGAGAACGATACACTCAATGCACCCTACATTGATATAGATTACTGGGCAAAATTCCTGGCGCTCACCGACCTCTGTGAGGCTTACCATGCCTTGCGTTGGCATAATATGAGGTTCTATTACCATCCCCATACCACCCAGCTTTACCCCATAGGGTTTGACGGTTACGGGGAGAGTGGCATTTATCGTTGGTTTAACAAACCGTTTTTAGGTTTTTACCAACCAGAAAAAGCCAAGGTCTATTTTGCCGAAGAGTACTTCCTTTTTAAGCTGTTCAGAAACAAGGAGTTTCGAGAACGCTATGGTCATTATCTCCACATTTATTCAGCACCAGCATTCTACCAAAAGACTAAAGAGGAATTAACGGAAAAGCTCAACGAACTCGCGCCTATTCTACAAAAGGAGTTTCCTGATTATGAATATTCTTTCGATCAACTTGGAAAGCGGGCCGAAGACTTGCGGCAGCTTTTAGAAACTTACAACTTTGCGGATGATAGTAATTTTAAATACACGATCTACGACCCCATGTACGAAGATTGTGCTACGAGTGTACCCCTAGCAGCTATTGGCTTAAAAGCTTACCGATCTGAGGACGGTGATGTTTTAGTTCAAAATTACTTTTGCAAAGAAATCACGATTGAAGCTACCGGTCCAAAGCGCTCTAAGCCATTGCATCCGCTTGACCAATCCTTCCAGCTTCCCCCTTTTGACATTCATTCGCCCATCCCTCCTTTTTCGGTTATTGAGCGTTCGCCAAGCGACCAGTATGTTTTTTATAGTGTGGCGGGAGTTGATTATTGGTTCAAACAAAAAATAGCGCCCTGGCCAGCGACTCCAACTATGTTTCTGAATAAGGAGCAATTACAAATTGACACCACTGTTTTTGTACAAAAGGGCAATCGTATCACCGTCAAGTCAGGCATCCATCAAATAAGAAGCGTTCAGGTTATTCCTCAACAATACGAACTAAATATTGAGCCCGGTACGCAGTTGGATTTACTGCAAGGTGCAACACTCCTGGTTTATGGTCCCGCGACCTTCGCAGGCACGGCAAAATTGCCTATCAAGGTTATGTCTTCTGATCAGACAGGTAGAGGTATCCACTTTTTCCAGCAAAACCCGGTACAAATTGCCCATCTCCATTTCAGTGACCAAACGACTTATCAGGACCATGGCCTCTTGCTCAATGGTGCGATGAGCTTTGATGGTTCCTTCCTGCATTTGACCCACAGTATTTTTAATAATATTGATGCGGAAGACGCTTTAAACATCAGTCAGTGCCAAGATGTCTGGCTTGAAAACCTTGTGTTCAAGGATGCTACCGGAGACGGGCTGGATATTGACTTTTCTACGGGAAGTATTCAAAACCTCATTTTCAATAAGCTTGGAGGAGACGCTGTAGATGTTTCCGGAAGCAATTTTGAAATCACCCAAGTTGATATAGAAAACATAACAGACAAGGGCTTCTCCATCGGCGAAGGAGCTATCATAACGGCCAAAAATCTTACGATCAATAATACGTTTACCGCAATAGCGGTTAAAGATGGTTCTAGTGCAAACATTCACGCTGTCAATATTACTAATGCCGAATATGGACTAGCGGTTTTTACAAAGAAAAGCACTTATGGAAATGCGAGCCTTGTTGTTCACGATGTAAATTTCACTGCCGTTAGGAAGCAAAACTTTGTGCTTGAATCTCCTCATAAGCTTACGGTAAACGGCAGTATCCAAGCATTCACCCATTTACCTCGACAGTTACTTCCCGTTTTTTATCCACCGGAAGAGTGAATTAACTATTTTTGACGTATGAATATTTGCTTTACCCATGCTTACTACATGTTTGAGGATGAGAAGGAACAGAAGATCAACAAACCTTATCCTCCTCTGGGCCTTTTGTATCTCAGCGCCTGGCTAGAACAACATGGCTATGACAATGAGGTCTATGACACGACTTTCTCTTCTTTTCAAGACCAACAAGCCTACCTGCTAGAACAGCAGCCCGACATCATTGCCATCTATACCAATCTGGTAACAAAACTGGGGGTCATTTCGCTCCTGAAATTCATCCGATCGCAAAAAACTTTGGCCAATAGCCTGGTCGTCTTAGGTGGCCCCGACCTACGCTACAATATCGACAACTACCTCGCAACTGGTGCTGATGTCCTGGTCATTGGAGAAGGCGAACAAAGTATGCTGGCGCTAGTAGAAGCAGTTGAACAGGGCTTACGGCCACATTTTGGGCACATTCCTGGTTTGGCTTTTATTGATGAAGACGGGAAGGTAACCCAGACGCCAGCGCGTAAGCACCTCCGAGCGGTGGATGAATTACCGATGCCCAATCGCAAGAAGATCGACCTAAAGCGCTACTTAGACCTTTGGAAAAAGCATCATTCCAGAAGTTCGATCACTGTGAGTACTCAGCGCGGCTGCCCCTACACCTGTCGCTGGTGTAGTACTGCTGTTTATGGGCAATCCTACCGACGGAGGAGTGCCGCCAAGGTAGCTGCAGAGCTAAAAATGCTAAAAGAGGAATACCAACCCGATCAGGTTTGGTTTGTCGATGATGTTTTTACCGTTAGCCACAAATGGCTGGCCAGCTTCCGCGATGAAGTGCTTCGGCAAGATGCTGTCATCCCTTTCGAATGTATCACCCGAGCGGAACGACTCAACGAAGAAGTCCTCACCATGCTCAAGGAAAGTGGCTGCTTTCGAATTTGGATTGGTGCAGAGAGTGGCTCACAACGTATTATTGATGCCATGGATCGCCGTGTATCCGCCGAGCAGGTGCAACAAATGACCATTTCGACCAAGCAGGCAGGCATGGAAACAGGCACTTTCATCATGCTAGGTTATCCCGGTGAGACAGAGGAAGATATCTACCTTACCCTCGACCATTTAAAGAAGGCCAATCCCGATCATTTTACGATTACGATCGCCTATCCCATCAAAGGCACGGGCTTGTATGAGGATATAAAAGATAAAATCACAAAGCAACCCGATTGGTTTTCTAGTACTGATCGTGATATTGATTTCCTTCGAACCTATCCACGAAAATACTATGACTACGCGGTGCGCTGGGTCGTTAATAGTGTACAATTACATAAGCTACAATTGGCTGGCAAACAGAACAAACTACAGGGATTGAAACTCCAACTAAAAGTAGTCGTTGCTCGCCTTGGTATGCTCTGGTACAAAAAAAGCATAAAAAAGGGGGTGTATTCAAAATCAGGTAACTCGCGCAGAGACGCAGAGCCCGCAGAGGTTTTCTAACTATGAAACTGCTCAATAACTACCCGGAAATAAACAACCTAACACATCTGACGCCGCCAGAGAATGACTTTGAGGCTGCTTACCTGGAGGCACGTATTAAAGAAGGTAGGTTGTATCCTGATGAAATAGTCAAGCAACTCCCCTATTTGCCTTTAGAGCACCCTCAAGCCAGAGAATGGAAGTTGCGGCAACACAATGTGAAACTGCTGCTGGAACAACTCAAGAAACAACCTAAGTCATCCATCCTTGATTTGGGCTGTGGCAATGGCTGGCTCACTCACCAGTTGGTTACTAACGAAGAAGTCCAGGTATTGGGCATGGATATTAACACTCCAGAACTTGAGCAAGCCAATCGGATATTCGCAAGTGATCAATGTTCTTTTGCCTACGGCGATATATTCAAAGCCACCTTGCCAGAGCATAGCTTTGACCTTATCCTTTTGGTTAGCTGTATTCAGTATTTTCCTGATTTAAGTAAACTTATGCACTGTCTGACAAGCTTATTAAGTCCCGGAGGGGAGCTACACATCATGGACAGCCCCATCTATGCTGCAACGCAAGTAGCTCAAGCCAAATCCAGAACGAAAGCCTATTACCAAGAACAAGGTAGCTCAAGCATGAAAGACCATTACCACCACCATTGCTGGGAAGCCTTGAGTGAATTTTCCTATCAATTGCAATACAACCCTAGCAATCTGACAAACAAAGTGCTACGAAAACTGGGAGCTACCAAAAGTCCATTCCCTTGGGTAATCATCTCAAAACCATGACTCGGTGAAGGTGGACCATCAAACATTTTCGTACGCCCACTTTTGGATACTCACCCTCTTGCTGATCGGTATCCGCTTTTTACATTTCCAACCTCAGCTGGACTTGCCTCATGATTGGCGGCAGGCCGATACTGCTTTTTATATCTGGGATTTTACCGAAAACGGTATTGACATTATGCACCCTCAGGTTTCCTGGATGGGAAGTCATGGAGAACTAGTCCTGGAATGCCCTCTTCCCGAAGCCATTGTAGCGCAATTACAGCTATGGATCGGGCCATCTATGTTTCTATCCAGAAGTGTTTTCCTCTTGTTCTTCTTGTTTTCTGTTTACTACTTTTATCGGATTACGAAATGGCTGTTTTCGATCACCATCGCACAATATGCGACATTAATCTTTCTGGCACTGCCACTTAGTCAATTCTACTCCCGGGCTATCCATATTGACTTTTTTGCGCTCGGCTTTGCTTACGCTATGTTTTACTATGCTATGAAAGCGGTAGCACGTAGCTCATTGTCTTTATTGTTACTTAGTAGTCTGTTAGCAATTCCTGCATTCCTCGTAAAAGTGCCTTACATCTTCTACCTGGCGCTCCCGATTCTAATCTATACTTGGCAACAAAAGAAGCTGACCTGGTTAATAACTCGAAGCATTTTTTTTGTCCTACCGCTGATGTGTTTTTTACTTTGGCGAGAGCATGCTTACTTGGTTAATGATGCCGCACCTGATTGGGATTACATCCTGCATTATCGCAAATTCACGGACAACGCTTCCTGGTATTTTGGGGTATGGCAACAGCGCATTTCCCTTTACCACTGGAAGGTTATTTCCATCAGAATGCTACTGGAGGTTGGAGGAGCAATGGGTATACCATTAGCCTTTGCGGGATGGTGGTTGAAACGAACAGATCAGCAAATGCCTATTCTTTATGCTTGGGGACTAGGATTGCTAATTTATTTACTGGTCTTCTTTAACCTCAATGCCATTCATAATTATTACCAAATCCCTTTTCTTGGGTTTGTTGCTATTCTGGCCGGCCTGGGAGTTGATAATATCAGCTCCATGAAGAACGAATGGGGATTGACCGTACTTGCAGCGCTGATCCTTAGTAGTACATGCTATGCCGAATACAATTATTATGACAGACCAAAGGCTCTTGAGGAGATCAGTCAATTAGTAAAAAGCAATACATCCACAAGTGATTTTCCTATTGTTGTTTACCAAGATTTTGATTGCAGAAATCCTCGAATTTTAGCGAGGGCACAACGAACGGGGTGGTCCTTGGAAAGTAATGCCGCAAAAGCAGAGGTAATGGAAAGGCTCAGAAAAGAAGAAGGCGCAACCCATATCTTCTGTGTTGATCCAAAGATCGCAACTGATTTTAAGACACAGTTGCCGCTTAACGTTATAAAGTTGGATAGCATACTATTAAAACCTGGTAAGGACTACTTGTATCGTCTAGAATTGCAGCCTAATCAATAATTGTACCTTTATAAAATCAAATTCGAGCTATCCTCCGTGGAGACTATTAATACAAAACATATCATCTGGGTAACACCGGGTTTTGCGGCCACCGAACAGGATAGCCAATGCATCCCCCCGATGCAATTGTTGGCAAAAGCGCTCATGAAGGTCGATGGGCTTCAATTGCATATCATAAGTCTTCATTATCCCAAAGACAATACGCCTTACCAATGGCACGGTACACAGGTATACCCATGTGCAAGAAAGGGACCGGCTACAAAAATACGTACCCGCATTGCTGCTTTTCGGCAACTCACCAAATTGCTTAAGCAATACCCCACCGCTTTACTACACAGCTTTTGGATGACCGATGCCTGCTTGGTTACCCATTTAGCCAACCGGCGTTTTGGTGTCAATCACCTTGTGACGCTCATGGGGCAAGATGCGCGGCCAGGGAATCGTTACCTCAAGCTCCTCCCTTCCACATCAATGACTAAAGTGGGGTTATCTTTGTTTCATGCTGATCAATTTCAAAAAACGACAGGTAGCAAAGTGGACTATATTATACCCTGGGGAGTCGCAGCGCATTCTATTAGCTCATCTACAAGCAAAAAGTATGACGTCATTGGCGTAGGCAGTCTTATTCCTTTAAAGCAATACGATTACTTTATTGACCTCCTTGTTTTAGTCAAAAAAACAATCCCTTCCTTTTCTGCTCTGCTGGTTGGGGATGGCCCAGAACGGCAAAAACTGGAAGCATTAGCAACAGAAAAAGGTCTTGCTGATAACCTGACCTTCACTGGGGCTTTACCACGAGAAGAAGTATTGTCACTCATGGCGCAAAGCAAGGTTTTCCTGCATACTTCTTCTTATGAATCTTTTGGCTTTGTGCTAGTTGAGGCATTACAGCAAGGGGCACAAGTGGTCGCTACCCCAGTAGGCATCGCTCCGGAGCTTAGTAATACAGTGGTAGGTACTAATAGCCAAGAACTCTTTGAAGCAATCATTGGTGGAATTCACCGGCTTTTTGAAGCAGAAAATGTCACCAATTTCTCTTTATCTAGCGTCGCAGATGCGTACCTTGAGCTTTATACTGCGCAAAAACAAACAACAAATCCTTGAATACTGTGTCCAAACCGACTGCTCATAAAGTTATTCTATTCAATCCCCGTAGTGCTGATTACAATCATCGCATTCCCAATAGCATATTGCAGGTTGGGGCCTCAATACACGGCACACATGACTATGTTTTTGTAGACGGAAACATGGAGGAAGATCCGTGGTTAAAAATCAAAAGCTATCTAGATACCGGCGAGTTCGGTTACCTGGGAACAACAGCCATGCCAGGGCCACAATTACAACAGGCAATTCCTATTTCAAAGCAAGCCAAGGAGCAATATCCTCATATCACTAATATTTGGGGAGGATACTTTGCAGCCAACCAATACCGGGCCGTCATGGGTGCCCCTTATATTGACTTTGTCATCAACGGCCCTGGAGACAAAGCTTTTCCCGCCCTGCTGGATGCACTCAACAACGGCACTCCCTACGAGTTTATCTCGAATTTGATCTANCAAAACCCGGATGGAGAGATTATCCAAAATGGTAAAAACGACCTGCTAGATCAAGATGCTTTAGCTGCATTGCCTTACGATTATCTCAACGAATTCTATCCGCTGCAAGGTTACCTCGCAAATACTTTTTTAGGGAAGCGAACCATTGCTTATCACTCTAGCGTCGGGTGCCCGTTCAAATGCTCTTTTTGTGCAGTTGTCCCTATCTACGAAGCTCGCTGGAAAGGTAAAAATGCCCAAAACATCTATGCAGATGTCAAAAAGCTAAAGCGAGAATACGGAGCAGATTCTATTGAATTCCACGATAATAACTTCTTTGTTTCAGAAAAGCGGGTGGCAGAATTTTGCCGCCTCATGCTCAACGAAAACATGGTCTGGTGGGGTGAGGGCCGCATTGACACCATTGATCGGTACAGTGACGAAACCTTGGAACTCATGCGCCAAGCAGGCTGTCGGATGATCTTCTTTGGTGCAGAAAGCGGTAATGACGAAATCCTAAAAGAAATGGACAAAGGCGGGAAACAAACCGCTGCGCAAATCAAGGCCTTTGCAGGCCGCATGAAGAAATTTGATATTATCCCCGAGTATTCTTTTGTGCTGGGCATGCCTGCCAAAAGCTCGGAAAAAGTGATGAATCAGATTGAGTCAGACATTGCTTTTATCAAGGAAATCAAAGACATCAATCCAGATACAGAGATCATTATTTACGTCTACAGCCCCGTACCTACGGAAGGGTCAGACCTTTACCGTCGAATAACGGAAGCCGGATTTAAATTCCCTACAACATTGGAGGATTGGCTCAGCCCAGAGTGGCAGGCGTTCGACTTGCGTAAAAATCCACTTACCCCTTGGTTGAAACCAGAAATGGTAGACAAAATCAAAGGTTTCGAGACCGTACTCAATGCCTACTACCCTACTGCTACCGATGTCAAACTATCCGCTTTTCAGCGTAAAGTAATGCGAGTAATCGCGGCCTTTCGCTATCAAAAAAACTGGTACAAATACCCTTACGAAATCAAGGCATTACAGAAGTTCTGGCTACGCTATCGCCAACCTGAAATTGAGGGATTCTAATGATCAAAAAGGTAATAAGGCGTGCATTGCAGCCCATTATTTGGCTAATGTATCGATGGTATAATGGCCGTGAACATTGGCATACCATGGATGATATCGAGATCTGCCTCGAACCCGGTGTATTTCATCCTCGCTGGTTTCTAACGACACGTACTTTTGTCGATTTTGCAAAAACAAAAATTGAGGCCAATAACACCGTTTTGGAACTAGGTGCAGGCAATGGTTTACTGGCCTTAAGCTGTAGCAAAATGGGTGGCATTGTAACCGCTAGCGATATCAATCCAGCAGCGGTAAGCTCCATACAGCGCAGTGCAGAAAGGAATGGGCTTGAACTTAAAGTGATTGCTTCTGATCTCTTCGCAGCTATTCCCGCACAAAGCTTTGATTTTATCTTTATTAACCCTCCCTATTTTGCCAAAGCTCCTACGAACGACCAGGAAAGAGCTTTCCTTTGCGGCGAAAATTTCGAGTATTTCAAAGCCTTGTTTTCCCAACTAAAAGCCTACAAAGAAAGCACCGTTTACTTTATCCTCACAGATGCCTGTGATCTCCCCAGCATCAGTGCAATAGCTCAACAAAACAATAGTGAGCTTATTCCCATCCAGCGGCGTAAAACATGGGGAGAAGAGCACTGTATTTATATGCTTCAGGAAACAAAGCATGAACAGGCTCAAAGTATTCAAGAAAGGTAGTAATGAAAACCCCTCCTCAGCAAACATTTTTCATTGCGGGTGTGCCTCGATCTGGCACCACCTTACTTCAACTGCTCCTCGATCATCATTCTGAAATTGCTGTTTGTCCTGAGACAAATATCTTCAATGTTATTGATCGGGTTTTAGCTAATAAAGAAATCAAAAAAGACTGGCAGTATGAACAATTAATAGCTGTACTTAACCAACGTTTGAAAGATTTTGACGACCCTGCCTTTAGTGTTATGAATGCTTTTCAGGCAGCACACTCTTCCTACTCCGGCAGCACCACTGAACTATTAAATGCGTTAAGAGAAAGCTACCTTTCCGCTAAGGGTAAGAAAATCTTCGGTGAAAAAACACCTGAAAATATTTACTTCCTCTCTACTATCCATAAGGTTTGCCCCCAGGCTAAAATCATTTTAATTGTCCGGCATCCACTGGACGTCACCTGTTCTTTGTTAAAATCTTTTCAAAAATCTAGTGTTAGCAGAAGCTATTCCGCTTCTCGCTTGCTACAGAAAGCCGCAATCTTTGTCAAGCGTGGGCTATTAGCCATTAAGCAGTTAGAACGCTTATTTCCAGGCAAGGCTTACATCGTTTATTACGAACAGCTGGTCAAGAATCCACAAAAAGAACTCCAACAACTTTGCCAATTTCTACAGGTAAATTATGAATCAGGCATGCTTGATTTCTATAACCGTGATCTAATTCGTGAAAACACCCCCGTTCTCGAAAACATCCATCAGCATCTTTCCAATCCTATCTCAAGCAATCGCACCCAAAAGTACCTGACCGAACTCCGTCCTTTTGAACGCCAATGGGTGAAAACTTTCTTAGGAAAAAGCATAAGTAACACCCATTATGAATTACCTAGCGAAACGGCCAAATGGCCAATGCGATATCATATTCAGCTGGTATTGGCTCGCCTGAATTTTTCGCTAAAGACCTACTATTGGCGAGAGGTTTTAAAAAAGAGTTGGAATTACTTGCGATTGAAGGCCAATAGGTAAAGGACAGCCGTAATGGACAAGCTGATAAAACCAGCAAGCAAACCACCAAGGATACCTAGAACCGGCAACAGTACCAAGGAGAGCGTAAAGTTGACACCAGCATTTATGATGCCATAGCGAATAACAATCGCTTCTTTTTTAATCCGATACAGATAAACTACACAAAGGATAATCACAAAAGTAGGTAGACAATAAAACACTGCCACAAGGTATATCTCGAAGTCGAAAGCCAAATCAAGGCCGTACTTAAACAATAGCGATAGGGCAACAACCCCGGCAAGGCTAATCCCCACTCCCAAAGCAGTTAATCGTTTGAGCTGTAGCGAAATATCGGCCTTACTCATTTTATAAATATCCGTAATGAAAGCGTAGACGATAAAACCTGCCGTTGCTCGGATAAAATTGAGCCCGCCCGTAAGGATTTGGTATTGGCCACTGCTTTCCGCGTCAAGCGTATAAGTGACTACATACAGGTCCATCTTACTACTCAACAGACCTACCATACCTACCACTAAAAGAGGTGCCGCAGTAGACAAGTATTTTAAATCAAAAACCTTAAATGTTCCCTTTTTAGGCAACTTGGGCAAGCCTATCAAAAAGAATAGCAGCAACCACCTTAAAGTGTAAGACATAGCATACAATGCAATCAAATATAGTGGCGCGGAAAAGGATGTTTGAGGTTGTAAAAACAACGCACCAACAATGAGCCCAAGGCCTAAAGCATCTACCAATGCCGCCAATCCAAAGGCCTTCTGATAAGTGATCCATGCATCACAACTTTGGTATAGAAAGAAAGCGACCAACCAGCCTAACAACCAGGTGACGGGTATTCCGATAGGCGCCAAAAAACTACCTACGAAGCTGACAACCACCAATAAACTCGCTCTGGCTCCCAGGCTTGAATAGAAAGCGCTGGCTATGTTTTTTTCGTCCAGGCTAAACTGTCGTAATAAAAACTCCTTATTGCCCCACCCAAGCACATGCGTCACCAAACCCATTCCCACCAAGTAAGGGACAAAAGTACCCCATTCTTCCGCAGAAGTTTGCCGAATAACAAGCCAAGCAATGAGTAGATTGCCTATACTGATAACAACAGTACGCAGGCCATTGGTAAAAACAGGTAGCACTATTTTAGCGGTCAGGCGCATTCTTTATTTTTGATTCTTTATTTGATACAATACCCAACCATCAGGAAACGATTCTAGCTCCTCCAGATAATAGTTCTTTCGTAAGTACTCCCAGTTTTCCATCAAGGTGTGGCCTTCCCACTGGTGGTTGAATCTTGATGGGTGAAACAATACATAACTTTGAATCTTATAGGCCGTAATGGGTTCCTTCCATAAGTTAATCAGTTTTTGAGGCACCTGATAACTCTCCAGGGCGGGGTAAAGATAGAAACAATACAGGTTGTCAGTAGGATAGGTTTGCAAGCTTGTAGCAATCGTTTTTTCGATCCTGTTCATTAACCAAACGGTATTAAACGAGTAAACGAACAATACCAACTGTAGACTCACCAAGCCCATAAAAACCCATTTGCGCTGCAGCCTGATTTTTGTTTGCAACCACTGCCAACTCCGTAAAAACGCCGGATAAAACAAGATCAAGCCAAGCGGCAACAAAGGCAGTAAAAAACGTTGGTTCTGAAAACCGATCCCCGCAATAAAAAAGGTATACAAGAGAACAGAGCAAAGTGTTATTCTTTGGATTGTTGGTTTCCAGTCGCTCCATTTTACAAATGGTAATACCCCTGCTCCAAGCAAAAAGAAACCAGGATGATAAACGTAGGAAAACGCATAAAGCACATTCGGCAATCGGTAGGCAACTTGGCCATCTTGCCTGCTAAACACACGCTGAAACCAGTGCTGCCAGGACCATTCGCCCAAGTAATTGTGTCCTAAAAACGCAAAGGGCTCTTCGTACCGAATCCATCCATGAGGAATCAAAAACAAAGCAGCTAAAACAATCGCCGGAAACAAAAGGTACCAATGACGGTTTTTAAACACCAAGACAAGCAAATGAAGGGCTGGAAGCACCAAGAATATCGCTAAAGCATAACGTGTCATCACGGCAGCTCCCGCGGCAGCAGACAATAAAAGGAGCCACTTCGCTTGCTTCGTTTCCGCATAACGAAAGTGGCCATAATAGAAGCACACAACACCCAAAATGGCCATACTGTCAGACATTACCAACAAGGCTGATCGAAGCAAAAATGGCGCCATTACACAGCAGCAAAAGCAATACAAGAACAATATATTCTTATCCTTTCCTGTAAAGTCTCCCAGAATTAGGTAAACCAGAAATGCTGTAGCTGTTAATGAAAATACAGAAATGAGCTGTAAGCAGGCCAATGTATTGCCCGTAAGGTAGCCGCCTATTGCACCGAAAAAAGGATAATTGACAGGCCAGAAATAGTCGCCGGGAGGATTCCCGTTTTCCAGCCAGTCTACCAGCGCATTCGCATATCGCAAGTATTCGTAAGCATCTTGTCCATAGAGGCCATTGAAGTCAAATAAGCGTAGCAGTATCCAAATCACTAACGGAAATACAATTAAAAAGCATAACGCTACTACAGCGCTGGAGAGATTCTTCCCATTTGGATTCGATGGTAAAACCAACATTCTTTAGGTTTAGTGTACGCTGATCAAGACAACTGCTGCTTTGGAATTAAGCGATCTGCCAATATCTTTTCCATTGGCCATTCGAAAAACAATGAATCACACCGTAGGCCCGCTATCCATTGAGCAGGAGCGGTATACCATTTCCGTTTTCTTCCTGCCAGCTTATTGTAGAACTTAAAGCGGTCCACCATTCTGTATTTTTCGGCACTTACCCATGGGCCAGATGAGCCGATATAATCAAAATCTGCCCAATCTTCGATAGTTTGAGGAAGTTGATAGCCTTTAGCAACTACATCCTGGGTAATTTTAGAACCAGGATAAGGCTTAAAGAAAAAGATAGGTGTCGTAAACCCTGGGTGCATACTATTCAATTCCCGAGCAACGCGAAGTGAGTCTAAAACACTTTTATCTGTTTCATCAGGAAAACCGACAATAAAGGGAAAAATCACATTGATATCTCTGGAGGCACATTTCTGGGCAGTTTCGTACACCTGCTCAAGTTTGATGTCTTTGGCCAACCAGTCCATCATTTCCTGGGACCCCGACTCCACTCCTACCAAGACGCGCCTGAGTCCGCCAGCTTTACACAAATCAAACTCTTCTTCGCTCATCCTGGCACCCTGATCAGCCCTCATTGTTCCTGCCCAGGTAGTTTTGATATCACGGTCCAGGAATTGTTGTGCAATCGCTGTTACGCGTTGCCGCTTAGTAAAAAAGGTCTCATCCTGAAAATTCAGGTCAGTAAATTGATACTTTTTATGCCAATACTCCAATTCTTCACCCATTCTATCAGGCTCAATCGCCGTCCATTTCCTGCTAAAGACAAATGGATCAGCACAAAAAGTACAACGAAATCTACAGCCCGCTGAGCTGATATAATCAAACTGGCGCTGCTTTTTGGCTTTGAAGTATTTCTCGACATCAATCAATTCGTAGTTCACCCTGGGCAATAAATTCATATCCTCTAGTGCTCTGCCAGGGTTCTTGACAATCTCTCCTTTAGCTGTTCGGTAACAAATACCATTGACGTTTGCCAAATCAGCTCCACTCTCAAGACAAGCAACGAGTTCTCGAAAAGTACCTTCGCCCTGGCCTTGAACACTGATGTCAATCGCGGGTTCATCACGCAAAGTTTCTTCCGCAAATAATGAGGTATGCCACCCTCCCCAAATGATAGGAATATTGGGATGACGGGCACGTACGGTTCTTGTTACCTTCAATGCATCACGCAGAGGGTTACCGGTTAGAGAAGTAACACCAAAGCACAATGCCCCTTCTGTAGCTTCTAACAATGCCTCTAATGGACGATCATCTACTCTGCCATCAATAATTATTACTTCATAATGAGCTGGATCAAGCATCGAACCAATCGCCAATAGCGCAAGCGGCATATCATAAAAAACAGCCTTAGGATTGTATAAAACGACCTTCTTTCTAGTCATCACTGTAGTTGATTAAGGATTTTTGCCCTAAAAGCAAGTAGCATTCCCTCTAATAAATAAGGAAATAAAAGGTAGCGGCCCAGCCCAGTATAATAAACTGTAACACCCTGTCACGATAGATGATCTCTACAGGTGATCCTGAAAATTTCTCATCAAGCGTAAGTAATAAGTAGCGTAAAATACCAAGAAAAACGAAAAAGGAAGTAAGATAGATCTTATCGGAATTCAATCGTTCCATCACCACTGGGGAAAGCGAGTATATAACATAGGCCATCAGTGTAATAGAGAGCATAATCGTAATAGCAAGATCTAAGAAAGGTAGTGTATAAGTAGGCCCGTTCCGGGATTCTAGCGCAACCTCCGGAGCAATCGCCAGATCGTGCCGGCGTTTTGCAAATCCTAAAGCTGTACTCAATAGAAAAACGATAGCCACCAACCATTCTGACACAAAAACCTCGGCATAAATCCCGCCCGCCACTACCCGCAAAACAAAACCAATTCCTAACACAGCAACATCTACGATTGCCAGGTATTTCAAATACAAGGTGTAAGCAATATTTAGAACAAGGTAAGCCCCAATAACCGGCGCAAGCTCCGGCAAGCAGAAACCACCTCCAATAACGATCAGCAAAAGGATAAACATACAAGCAAGGGCCATCCTGGGTGTAAAGTACCCACTAGCTATGGGCCTGAACTGTTTTGTCGGGTGCCGGCGATCCTTATCAAGGTCGATTANATCGTTGAAAATGTATACGACCGATGAGGTGATACAGAAATACAGACAGACTAGCAGAAGCGCCCATAAAGTATCCGCTCCTAATGCGCGGGCAAAAATGGCAGGGATAAACACAAAACCGTTCTTTACCCAATGCCGAACGCGCAACAACCTTGAAAATTGAACAACAAAGGTCTTCATACTGCCAAGAACGCAAAGTTGGAGAAGTATTCAGCAGTTTTAAGCTTGTTTTTAATAAAAAGTAAGGTAATTCCATATAAGTGCTAATTTTGGAAAATGCGAGCACTTGGAAAAATTAGCTGGATATTAATCGGTTTCTATTTACTATTGGTGGTTTTGAATGCCTGGATGTCTGATGATATCTATATCAGTTTTAGAAGCATCTACAATTTCACCCACGGGTATGGCCTCCGCTGGAATATTACCGAGCGGGTGCAAGTATTCACGCATCCGTTGTGGGTGATTCTGCTCGTTCCTTTTTATTGGATCAGCCATCATGCTTTCCTTACGGTAATGGGAATCAGTGTGACCTTATCAGCTGCTACTGCTTACCTATTGGTGAAACACGCTGCTACGCCTAAGCTTGCCCATGCAGCCCTTTTGTTATTGATCTCTTCTAAAGCATTCATTGATTATTCTACCTCGGGATTGGAAAACCCTTTGGCTCATTTTCTAATGATCTTCCTTTTTATTCAAATGGATCGGTGGCGTCAGCAGGAGGATGTTTCAACGTGGCTACTGGGCCTTTTGGGAGGTTTGCTCGTCATGGTTAGGTTAGACTTTGCGGTCTTGCTACTACCTGTATTTGTTTGGGTAATTGCCCAACAACCTCGTTGGGCTAACTTTAAGGGCTTGCTGCTGGGCAGTATTCCTTTTGTGTTGTGGGAGCTTTTTTCGCTGGTTTACTACGGCTCTTTTGTACCAAACACCTTCTATGCCAAGGCACAAACAGGCTTGCCTGCCATGAGTATGCTAACACAAGGAGCTTACTATTTCCTGGATTCACTACAGAATGACTGGCCAACTTTGCTTTGTATTTCCGGAACCATCTTACGCTGCCTCCGTAAAAGCAACTGGCTCTACAAATGCTGGGCAATTGGTTTGCTTTTCTACTTGTTTTACATTGCAACCGTAGGTGGAGACTTTATGAGTGGCCGCTTTTTTAGTGTTCCTTTTATCTTGGCGGTAATGCTTCTCAGTCAATTACAGTTACCTGAAAAAATTGTCTTTCGGGCCTCGCTTCTGGTTTTCTTGCTAAGCCTGCTCCAACCTTACCACCCCTTACATACTCGCCCTAGTTATTACGATGACCGAAAAGGCAATGAACGTGTACTCTATCCACATGGCATAGTCGATGAAAAAGGCATTGCCTGGGAACGCTCCGGTTTTCTAGACCTACGTTTTTGGGATCCCGTCTTTAAAATTGAGCAGCAGCTAAAACAAGATGCCTGTGCCAATCCTTCTGACACCATTGAAGATTGGCAGGTGCAAGTGGCCATAGGAATGCGTGGCTACCAGGCCGGGCCTAAAGTGTACATTGTTGACCAATTGGCCTTGAGCGACCCTCTTCTGGCACGGCTCCCTGCCGAGAGGCGTGACAATTTGCGGGTTGGCCACTACTTTAGAAAACTTCCGGAAGGGTACTTAGAAAGTTTAAAATCAGGTACGGACCAATTCACAGATCGCCCTCTGGCCACTTATTACGAAAAGGTGCAACTCATCACTCAAGGAGAACTGTGGAGCAAGGAACGATGGAACGCCATTTATGAACTAAATACCGGGCAATTGGATAAGCTCATCAATACTTCCTACTATGAGCAGCCACCGGAAGTTTACCCTCATTGATACTACACTCCAAGCTCAACAATCGGCATTCCTGTTACTGAGGTACCCAAGACTGTTGTTCCAATAACTGAAACAAGGAATCCGCAAGGCGTTGCTGTCCCACCTCATTCATGTGCGGGTCATTAGGATAGAAGTACAGCTCCTCTCTACTTGCATTTTTCACCCACGGCAAAGCGTTGACTACGCTACAATTACTCGTCGAGAGTTCTGCATTTAAGTAATCAAAAAAGGGATAATCTTCAGCCAATAAAGCAGCATGATCAGCTGGAATTGCCCCCAATTCCTCCATGCGTTCCAGATACAGCTCGCCAGTTTGAGCACAGTGAGGAATCACTAGTACGATTACTTTAGTAGCGGAAGGCACATCGTCTAACATGTCCTTAATATCTGCGCAAAAGGCTTTCATATCCTCCGCTCTCCCCCCTTGCAACAAGACCGAGTTTTGAATCAAGGCAGACTCCGCCTTTAGCAATAGCTTAGTCCTTTGATTATAGGATTCGGCACTATATGTGGCATCAGATTTGGGTTCCCGTGCCAAATCTTCCTCTTTTGTCCGTACTCTTTTAAATCCCAGCATTCTGGCATTGAGGTAACCTAAAACTAAAAACCGGTCAGCCAACCACCAATATGCTTTTCGCTTAACGCTAATGGCCTTACTGTCTATAGGATGTCGGTATTCGAGCAAATCATTGCCTACATAAACCTGATAAATCAATAGATCAGGTGTAAATTGTTCCAACCGTTTTTTTGCAAATAGTTGATGCTGCCGGATGCAAGTGCCAGGAATCGCCGCATTCACAATGCTTTGATCTGGCATTTTTGCCCGCAGGCCCTTTACATAACTTCGTTGATCTGCACTGAAAGAATCGCCAATGACCAAAACACTGGTTCCGGAAAAGTCTGCGCTTGTATTCAAGCCAGCTAGGTTGCTACCATAAAAATCGACCACGTACATTCTGAAGCACAACTCAAGTAAGCACAAAACGGCTATTCCCAGGAATAAAACATATCCAATTGCCCCCCCTACCCTTTTAAAACTCAAGCTTTTGTTACCCAGCATTTTAGTGATTTTCTTTGGCCTTGTATCCAGCAATAAGGTGGTAGCTATAAAATCGTTTCCTCAGAAAACACAGGATAAGCTATTGACCTAGTGGACCAACTGGTAAGTTTCGTTATACTAAGTCGCCATTTATTTGTGCTTGGGCGAGGAGCTGAAACCGGAATGTAGCCATAGCTACATGAGGATTTCAGGCCACTAGCTACCCCTTCAGGCCAAAACTACGTATTGGTTATTCATTGCCAAACAATTTTGGCTACAAGCTTTTCTCCTTCTTTGACGTAAAGGTTTCAATGAGTGATTGTACAGCTAAAACTAGCTAAAGAAGAAAATTACAAATGAGTAAAATTAAAAAACATCTAAATAATTTCAATTAGCGTTGTTAAAAAATGCCATTCCCCCAAAATCAAAATGGCCAACACCACCAAGGCACCGTGCCAAATGGCATCATTGAACCTATGGGTGATCCACAACCATCCACACTCAATAATTGGGAAAATTAAAAGTCCTTGCAAAACATCTAGAAAGTGAAGGGGCAAATCCCACCCCAAAAGTGGCCCTAGCCCACTGCTGATTGCCATTATTAAGAACACGGCAACCATCCCCATACCTAAAGCTAAGATAGGGGACACAATGAGAATGGATGAAAATATTTGCATTGCTGATTCACCTCCGTATGGTTTTTGAAAACGCCTTAAGGAACGGAAGTACCGAAACAACACATAGGCGCTCACGGAGCAGAATAGGCCAAACATGATCCTATGAATGATCCATAGATACCTGAGGGTAGGCAAGGGTTTTCCTCTGGTAAATGTAGCTCCTTTCTCATAACGGACCTTTTGGAGTTCTCCGCCCAAAGCATATTCCTCTGTGTATTGCAACTTTCCTAGGGTATCACGATATTCCCAAATGCCAAATTCAGTGCCCTCCTGAAATTGACCTATTTGCAACAACCCCAGGCTATCAAGTGTCGCAAACTGCCCCTGCAAACGACCGTCAACAAACCGATAACTTACTTCCTCATCAAATGCCGAGCTGTGCCACGTCAAGGAATCCACTGGATGCAATTGTTCTCTTTCAATCTGAAACAGATCAGTATTACCAGTAATGGAAATTGTCGTTGGATCATCATAAACAGGACTGGTACTAAAATATACCTCTTCTGGAAACAGGTCGCTTATTCTACTTGCTAGATTAGCATTACTTCGACGCCTTTTAGTTTCAAAAATCGTCTGATCGCCTACACCCAAAAGCGGAAAACTATAAGTGGCATCCAACTGTACGATTAACAAACTATCATTGATCCAAAATCGAAAAATTTCCCCCATAGTATTCGAAAACAAAACTAGTCCTCCATCTACCGTTGTTGCACTTATGGAAGTATCTTTTTCGAGCGTATATCTCCAACTAGTAAAATCCAATTGATGGTTAAAAGCTACCAAAACAGGGTTGGGCAATGGATAGGCTACCTGCCGCTGCGGAGAGCAGGTCGTCAACAGAAAAAGGCATAAGAAGAGTGAAGCCTTAGTTTTCAGATTCTCTAACATTTTTTGTACTTAGAGTCAATCGAAAACAAATAACCTGATTATTAGTTAATTCGTTTCCATTTCCCTTTCTTGAAAAAGAGGTTGTGAAATTTAGGAGACTTAAACACCAAATAAAAACTCCATGCACTATATACTAATCCAACTCAACATCTCAGGAAAGATAATGATGAGCACGAGTACAATGGCTTGAATAATGATAAAAGGAATAATACCCCGATAAAGATGCCCTGTTTTAACTTCCGGAGGTGCGACACCTTTGAGGTAAAACAAAGAGAACCCAAAGGGTGGCGTTAGAAAAGAAGTCTGCAAATTGAGCGCAATAAGGATACCCAACCAAACCAGATCGACACCCATCGCCTCGAATATAGGTGCCACAACAGGAACGATGATGAAGATAATTTCGATAAAATCAATAAAGAATCCAGCTACAAAAATCAAGATCATCACCATTGCAAGGAAAGCATAGGTAGAGAGGTCGGCTTGCTCAATAAGTTCCACCAAGTAGCGATCTCCTCCTAATTCACGGAATACCAACGAGAAGGTTGTTGCTCCCAGAAGAATAACAAACACCATAGTGGTAAGATGGGTAGTTTGCTGCATTACAGCTTTCAATACTTCCAGGTTGAAGCGCTTCTCCATAATCGTTAGCACCATCGCACCTACGGCTCCTACAGCTGCAGCCTCTGTAGGCGATGCGATCCCCCCTAAAATCGACCCCAAAACGGCAACAATCAGCAACAAAGGCAAGAAAAATGCTTTAAACAGCCGTTGCCAGTAATTCGATGCTCTAAATTCCGCAACTTCTTCCGGGGGCATTGCTGGCGCTAATCCTGGTTTGGCCCGAGCCAATAAAAACACATAAAAGATGTAAGCCACAACCAGTAAAAAACCCGGCAAGAGCGCTGCTGCAAATAATTGTCCAACACTAACATTCAGAACACTCCCTAGCAAGATAAGGACTATGGAAGGCGGTATGATTTGCCCCAAGGTGCCCGAAGAGGCGATTACCCCCGTGGCCAACTCTATCTTATAGCCTCTCCGTAGCATTGTAGGCAGACTAATCAAACCCATCGTAATTACGGTAGCGCCTACAATACCGGTACTTGCGGCCAATAGGGCTCCAACAATAATGACCGCAATGGCCAAGCCGCCAGGGATTCGCCCAAACAGCAATGCCATCGTTTCTAACAATCGCTCAGCTAGTCCCGATTTTTCCAGCATAATCCCCATAAAAACGAATAACGGAACGGCAATTAATTCCTCCTTGGCCATAATTCCTGCTATGCGCAGGGGCAGTAAGCTCACAACATCTGGCGACAAAAAACAAATACCATAAATCAGGGATAAGCCACCCAGCGTAAACGCGACAGGGTAACCATACAAAATGAGTAGAAATATGCTAACAAAAAGCAATAAGGCAAGTATCTCCATGACATAAAGAGCTTATTCCGACACATCGGTTCGTGAGCGAATTAATTCGGCAATGCCTTGTAACAATAACAAACCGATTCCCAAGGGTAAAGCAAATTGGATGAGCCATAAATTCGGCAATCCTGCTGCCTCCGGAGAACGTTCTCCCATTTTCCAGGCATCTACTGCTGCATTCCAACCTGAATAAATGAGCACCAAACACCAAGGAATTAGAAAAATAAGTGTGCCCCAAAAATTGATGCGTCGCTGGTCAGCCTTATCTGCTTTTTCATAAAAAAGGTCAACCCGTACATGTCGATCATGCCGAAGGCTATACCCTGCGCCAAATAGAAAGATCAGCGCAAACAAATGCCATTCTAATTCTTTAGACCATGCCAACGGCAAATTAAAGACGTACCGCAAAGAAACATTGGTAAATACAAGTAGTACCAAGCCCAAAGTCAGCCAGGAAACGCACCGCCCTACCCTTTCGTTTAACCGATTAATCCAGGAAGCCAAGCGCTCCATAATTATTTTTCTTGCAATGTAAAAAATTTAATTTGCTGAAAAGCCTATTCTGGTCTTTTTCCTTTTTCTTGAAAGAGATCATTAAAATTATCCTTGGTTTTTACAACTTTTACAAGTAGTTTTCCGCTCTTAAAAGCTCCACTTAGTGTAAAATTTACACTACCTTTGCTTAGCTAATAACTCAAGTCAATATTACCGTGATCATGAAAGTCATAGTCGATAGCGGATCTACCAAAGCAGATTGGAAATTTTTATCAGGTGAAGAGGAAACCAGCCTCCATACCATGGGTTTCAATCCTGTTTTTCACTCTAGTGATCAGATCGAACAAGAAGTAAACAAAGCCTTCAAGGGGATTGTAGACCTCGAACAAGAGGCAGAAATTTATTTCTACGGTTCTGGCTGTTGGGACCAAAAACGCAAAGTCATTATTGAAAACGGTCTAAAGCGCGTCTTCACAAATGCTAAAATTGATGTTCATCACGATCTCCTTGGGGCTGCTCGGGCTACCTGCGGCAATGACCCTGGTATCTCCTGCATCATCGGCACAGGTTCTAACACTTGCCTTTATGATGGCAAAGATGTGATCGACAACGTCACCAACCTTGGTTACCTTTGTGGTGATGAAGGTAGCGGAACCCACTTGGGTAAAAAGCTTATCCGCCATTATTTCTACCGGGAACTCCCCAAAGAACTAGAGGCGGCCTTTGAAGTTTTTGTAGGCGGCGGCAAGCAAAAAATTCTTGATACTGTTTACGACGGTACACCTCCAAACGTTTACCTGGCGTCATTCACACGTTTCATGTCTGAGCACGTTGATCATCCCTTTATTCAGCGTATCCTCTATCGCTCTTTTGCAGAATTCATTGATCGGCATGTTCGTAAATATCCCGGTCACCTAAAGTTACCAGTGCATTTCATTGGTTCTATTGCTTACGTTTTTCAAGATATGCTCAAAATTGTACTTACAGAAAGAGCAATGCACCACGGTATTTTCATCAAGCAACCTATCGACAACTTGGTTGCTTATCATCGTGAGTTTGCACACTAAATAAATCTATCATGCCAAACGAAAAAATAAAAAGAATAGCCGTTTTCACTTCAGGTGGCGATGCTCCTGGTATGAATGCAGCCATACGTGCAGT
Organism: Lewinella cohaerens DSM 23179; assembly: GCF_000379805.1. Classification (GTDB taxonomy): domain Bacteria; phylum Bacteroidota; class Bacteroidia; order Chitinophagales; family Saprospiraceae; genus Lewinella; species Lewinella cohaerens. The sequence goes on from NZ_KB903538.1 coordinate 38,758, forward strand.
AGTGCGTACTGCGGCCTACCATGATTTACATATTTTTGGTATCCACAATGGCTATGAAGGAATGATTGATGGTGACCTTCACCGCCTGGATATCCGTGATGTTGGCAATATCATCTACCGGGGAGGAACCATCCTCAAAACTGCCCGTAGCAAACGTTTCATGACGCCTGAAGGTCGACGCAATGCCTACGAGGCACTCCAGGCTTTCGATGTAGATGCCTGTGTTGCCATTGGTGGAGATGGTACCTTTACTGGGGCCAAAGTTTTCTCGGAAGAGTACGACATTCCTATTGTTGGTATCCCTGGAACCATTGACAATGATTTGTTTGGTACCGATTACACGATTGGTTACGATACTGCAGTCAATACAGCCGTACAAGCTGTAGACAAAATTAGAGACACTGCTGATTCTCATAACCGACTATTCTTTGTGGAGGTAATGGGCCGGAATTCTGGTTTTATTGCACTTTCTACGGGTATTGCCAGTGGTGCTGGTAATGTGATGATTCCAGAGGTAGACACCAATATGGAACACCTTATTGAGTTGCTTCGCCATGGTGTGAAGCGCAAAAAGATGTTTGGAATCATTGTAGTAGCGGAAGGGAATAAACTTGGCCCAACAGCAGAGATCGCACAAAAAGTACAAGACGCTATTAGTTTTTACGATACCAAAGTCACTATCATTGGCCACATGCAACGCGGAGGATCACCTTCTGCTTTAGACCGGCTTTTGGCCAGTCGCTTAGGTTTCGGCGCAGTTGAAGGGCTCTTGGCTGGCCAGGGCAATGTCATGATTGGCTTGGTAAATAACGAAGTCGTCTTTACACCATTTACTGACGCGATCACGATAGAGAAGAAGCCTAATCAAAATTTGGTTAGAATGGCTGAAATCTTGGCCATTTAAAGCTTTTTGGGCCATGCAGGCAATGGCATTGCTGCACCGGGCTGTTTGGTCGCTATCGCTTCCGGCCATCACTTGTCCTCACTTCCGATGGAAGATCGGAATGCGGCAAGCTCCAGGCTACGCCTTGCGCGACAGTACTAATTACGTAGCCACTTCTAAGTTATACTTGTTGCCCTATCTAATAAAAAAATCAGCGGTCAACTCTTGGTAGGCTGCACTACGAGGTGAATCAGCTCCGCCTCTAGCATAAATACTCAAAGCTCCGTCTTCAGGCATATCGCCAGGAGGCGGAGTTTTACGTAAGGAAAGCAAAAGGCGATTGGGTGATTTTTCAGGACTAGGGCTGACTTTGATTTTTTGCCAAGTATATAATTGGTAGCTTTTCGCGAGTTCCATAAAACGCAAACCTTCCAGCCAGGGCAGCACCAAACAGAAACTCCCCGCTGGTGCCAATAGTCGCTGTACGCTGCGCAGTAAATCCTGATGAGATAGCTTTACGGTGTGCCGTACATTTGCTCTTCCTTCTTGTTCGGAAATTACACCACCAGTAAAAAACGGAGGGTTACTCACTATCAAATCAAACGTTCCAGCAGCGGTTGGGGTGTAATCCTGAATACTTCTTTGAATAATTTCCACTCGATCTGCAAATGGACTTGCAGCAACATTATCCCGAGCTTGCTCAGCCGCTCCCTCGTCTATTTCTATGCCAATGACTTGGGCCTGAGTTTGTCTTTGCGCCAACATCAGAGCAATCAAGCCGGTACCTGTACCTATATCCAGGATTTGCCGAACCTCCCCCACCCTGGCCCAAGCTGCCAGCAGAATACCGTCGGTACCTACCTTCATGGCACACCGATCCTGTGCTATAGCAAATTGCTTAAATTGAAAAACATTACTAGAGGCAGGTTTAGCCATTACTATCATTTTAATACGGGTACTTACAACAAGCCTCCAGACAGCTTGTTGTGTCTGGAGGCTTTATTTGAGTGTATTTAACTGCGCTGATCTATCTTGATCTGCTCTTATTTCACGACTTGAATTACCCGTGACATTTGTTCGTTTCCAATTTGCAATTGAATGATGTATTGTCCAGCTGGTAGCGACTGTACATCCAAAGATTCCGTATACTCGCCTTGCACATTGTTTATAACAATGCTCTGTAGGAATACGCCTCTAAAGTCGAGTAAATTCAAAACCAAATCTTCCTTTTTCTCTAGTGTAACATTGACCGTTGTAGTCGTACGTGCCGGGTTTGGGTAGATGGCTAACTCAACACCTTCTATTACACTTTGCTCGTCAACATCCGTTGCTACACAATCTTGGCCACCATGTGCTTCACACCACCTTGCTTCAAATTCCTGCAGGTAGATATTAGCAACATTGGCATCATGAACAATCAATGTATTTTCATCATTGCTGTTTTCTGCTCCAGCCGACCAATTGTGTGAACCCAAAACAACCTGTGGATCAGAATTCACATTGGTAGCATCAACGATACAGTATTTGTGGTGTGTCTGAACAGTTGTATTATCCTCTGTTACATCGACCCCCTGATTAACTAAGAAATCAAATTCAGATCCTTGGCTATTCACTTGATCAATAATTCCACGCACTGCTACACCGCTATTATGCTCGCTTAGCACAGCAGACCCCAATTCGTTATTTGTAAATACCAACAAGGCAAATTCAAGGTCGGTATCTGCACTTTCAACGGCCTTGGCAATACCTATCGTTGTATTATCTGAAGGTGAGAAATAAGATTCTATAACGATATCATTGATCAGGAATGTGTGCGGAGTATTATTGGTCTTATTTTCGCCAAACAATGCAGAAAAAACACCAGGCGAAGCACCTTCTGAACCCCACATTTCATTAAACTCTAAAGTATAAGCCTTAGCCAATGCTTTATCTTGAATGAAGACCGTATTATTATAATCAGTCGCAATGTTGTTGGCCGTCATGTTGGTAGAACCAGACATTACCCACGAATTGTCATTGTCATCTGCATCAAAAATAAAAAATTTGTTGTGCATCAACCCATCTTGATTTCCTCTTATTACTGGAAACGGGGGAGCAGGGTTTTGTAGCGCTAGGTTAGCAGTTTCATTATCCGCAACATACCTTACAACAACACCTCTTTCATGGGCATCTGTCAAAGCAGCAACAATGGTCGTTCTATTAATATTATAGATAGAACAATCAATAGAAACCTGAGCTTCATTTATTCTATGAATAATTTCACCTTCAAGAGCAGCACCTGTTGTGCCTGTAGGAAAATTACCGGTAGAATAACTTGGATCAACGCCACCATTGAAATAGATTTTCATCACACCAGAAGACGTAGAGGCCGTACTGTAAATTTGCTGCGTTGATGTCACCGTTGATGTTCCATTATTCGAAGATACTTCAACGTAGTAGAAGGTAGCTGGCTCCAAGCCTGTAACATCCAAACTGTGGGTTGTTGTCATATCCGATGCCGCAACCATCTCATTCAGATCAGTAGCTGTTGTACCGTATCTAACTGTTGAATTTCCTGCTACATTAGTCTCCCAACTCACGGTAAAACCACTTGTTGAAAGGTCCGTTTGAAGAGGAGCTGATGTCAAATAAAAATCGTCAGCGATTTCTAAATCGTTAATATCTCTTGGTAATAATTGATAGATTGAATTAAACTGAGACGCTATACCTGTTAAATTAACAGTTGCTAAAGGGATCTCAGTCCCAATCAAACTATGGCCAGTACGGACATAAATTTCTGATGCCTCTCCATTGGCGGTAAATTCATAATTTCCAACAGAGAACAAACTACCACCAGCAGTGAAAGTAACACCATTAATTTGAAGTAGCTCTGACTCCGTTTCTTCTCCTACACCAGCTGGTGTGGTTACCAAAGCATCAGGTAACGGATTACCCGAAGAGATGACATTGTACGACATCACAGGGTCTATCTCTAGTAAACCATTGTAATCCTTAAGGGCACCAGTCACTTCAACCAAGTCTCCTCTTTCTACAGCGTCAGGAAAGCCACCTACTGATCCGGTTCCTGGATACACAGCAATAGCTCCTGTCTCATCCTGGACATACCTAATAATTCCTAGACCGTCACCATTGGTTGCGATTCCTTGAATAGTAACTGTTGTGCCTTCAGACATACCTCTTACATCTGCTATGTCTTCTTGAGCATAAGCCATGCTGAAGGAGAGAGAGACGAGAAGGCAAAGTAATGTTCTAAGCATTGTTTGTTTTTTAAATGTTTAATTATTCGTTAGAGCTTGTTTGGCAGGATGAAATTTGCCGATTGCAGGGAATTGAGCCCCTACCAAAAAAGCGCTTAAAAACTAGCCTGCAATGATAAGCTCCACCGACGTCCTTGCCCATAAAATACAGAGGCAGACTTTGCATCAAAGTCTGTAAAACTTGGTGAATTGAAATCATCATTATCTCTAGCGTCCGTCAAGTAGACAGCATTGAATACATTCAATACATTGGCCCGAACGTTCATCGCCACTTTATTCCATTTGAAGTAATATCCAGTATGGAAAGACGACAGGTAATAAGAAGGCATTTTCCATGATTCTCTTCCACCATTATCTCCTTGGAGGTTTTCTGGTTGAAAATCAGCATAGTTATTGTCAAAGAATGTCGTATTAATTTTCACATAAAAGTCTTTGACTGGCTCATACCGTATCTGGCCACCAATCTGTAGTTGAGCAGCATCACCAACGTGTACACCAGCAGCATCAAACTCGTAAGTATAAGCCACACCATTAGGCAACACCCCTTCCACAACTTGCCCGGATTGCCATGTCCAATCACCTATAGAAGCTAAACCTTCTATAGATAAGTTAGGCACAGGTTTGAATACAAAGTCAATCTCAATGCCTTTATGCAAGGCATCAATACCAGGGATATTAACCGGTATACGGTTTGATTCCGGGTCACTTTCATCTTCAGCTATCGTAGGCAAACGATCTAAAGGCTTATTGCCCCAAAACGTATAATAAGTATTCACATTAGCAGAGAAGCGTTTGCTTTTATAATTATATCCGACTTCAACGGCGCGAATATCCTCGTTCTCATAATTATTAGCAACTTGTGCATCCACAGTAGGAGCCCAAAAGTTGGTAATAATTACGTTCCGGTAGGGCTGTGCTTTATTCAAAATTCCTGTATTGACAAACAAGCTGTTTTGTGTATCAAACTTATAAGTTGCCCCCAACTTGACGGTATAAGTTTGTACATCTACAAATGGGAGTTCAAATTTCGAGAAATTATCAATAAAGCCATATTGAGCATTCGCCACCGACAAATTCACAAAGGAAGCCCAATGGTTTCTCTTGTATTCTAATAATCCAAACGCACCGATTGATCGTACTTTACCGGTATAGTCATACTCATATTTATCCCCTACTCCGAGAACCGGACTATTAGGTGAAACCTGCCCTTCTTGCCAGCCTGAGCCACCTAACAAATCATATACTTCTCTAAAGTGATCACCATCATAAGATCGGCCATCTACTCCTCCTGAAAGGATCATATTCTCATTGATAGTGTAACGCAGTGTTGACAACATACCATACCAAAAATGATTATTCCTATTGGACCGAAGAATAGTATTTGAAATACCCTCTGGATTAAAAAGCGTGGGTTGATTACCCTGAATCGCTTGCTCTATATCCAGTTGGTCATCGTCTCCTCTTTGTATAGAGGCACCATCTACAGCGACTCCTCCTCCATTACCAATAGATAAATAGGCAACATTAGACCAATACAGTTTATCACTAGCTTGCCAGCTATGACGTAAACTAAACTGAGGTTTGTGGTAATAGTTTTGCCTTGTATTAAGTAGTTCGCCATCTCTGTAGCCCCAAGCATCATTATATCGACGGCCTTTGTTTTTTATATTCAGCTCTTCATTAACATACGCAGGAACACCTATGCTCCGCGCATAAGCGGTATCCACCTGACCCGCTTCTGCTGAAAACGGCCTTTGCCCGTGTTTTTGGGGCGCACCAAAGCCAGAGACACTCAAAAGGTGATCTCCTAATTGCTTATCAACTCTTGCGTAATAAAAGAAGCCTTGTGTGAAGTTACCATCGACCCAACCATTGCCTTGTTTGTAAGATCCAGCAAGCGAAACACCCCAACCATTCTTCAGCCTTCCGGTCGTTAAGCCCATCGTTGTTCTTGTGTAACCATTGTTACCAATTTCTTGCCTGACCCTAAGACTTTTTTTAGCATCTATACCCTTGGTAAGAATATTGATGGTACCACCAACAGCAGGTACTGATATTTTAGAAGCTCCCAATCCTCTTTGAACCTGCATGGTTTGGGTTACTAAATCTAAACCAAACCAATTGGACCAGTACACTTCTCCGTTTTCCATATCGTTAACGGGGATACCGTCCAGCATCACAGCTACATATCTTTGATCAAAACCACGAATGGAAATCCGGGCATCTCCATCACCTCCACCAGCTTCTGTGGCATAGGCACCTGGCGTAGAATTCAAAAGCATTGGAATATCCTGAGCTCCTAGCTCTTCTTCAATTTTTATGCTTGGTATGTTGGAAAAAGCAACCGGCGTTTCTCTTTCGATAGCAATGTCCGCCGTCACTACAATTTCATCCAACATCAGACTAGACCCCATAGCAATATCTAGGGTCTGGTCTCCTTTTATACTTACATTGATGGTTTGGGTGGCGTATCCAACATAAGAAAATTGAATACTGTAATCACCATTCTCCAAAGCCAGAGCATATTTCCCATCTAAGTCGGTAACAGTACCCGTGGTGCCAACAGTAATGGTTGCACCAATAAGTGCATCGCCAGAAACTTCATCGGTAACAACTCCTGATAAAGTGCTTGTCTGTCCTAACAATACCGAGCTGAAAAAACATAAACAAACACTCCAAATTATGGCCTTATTCATTAGCTTCATTAATATTAAGTAAGTAGGCCTTTGATAATTGATGAAAAACAAATGGAAAAAAGAAGAGAAAACAATCTTAATTAGAAGGCCTAGTAAGAAGGATTGTGTATAGAATATACTTATTCTTCACCTGATCCTAGAAAATATTAGAGGGTAGAGAAGTTGTATTTCCCTACCCTCTACTTCAGCATTTTTACTTTACAATTAATTTCTGAGTTGAAATCATATTGTCAGCGAAATGCACCTGAACAACATAAATTCCTTTTGCAATTGACCCTAAATTAAGGTTTGCAGTTTTCTGTGAAGCATTGTAGTTTTCTAACAAGATTGTTTGTCCCATTAGATTTACAACAGCAACTTTTTCAATGTTTTCTTCCGCTTGGATATCAAGTGATCCAGTACTGTTTGGGTTAGGATACACTTTGAAATCAATAGCATTGATAACAGATGTACCTGATACTGGGCCATTAGCACAACTGTACTGAATAAATTCTTGATCTGGGTGACATACACTGCTGTGGATGCCCAGGTAGCTAAAATCGTTTTTACGATTAATAGACCATTCTTCTCCTACGAAAGTACCGCCGAAAGCAGCAATGACATCCGTTGCTTCATTTCTACCGGTCATCACATTAGCATTTCTAACAATAGTCTTATCCTTGGTAATCCATCCTCCCTCTTCTGTTACCCAAGCATCTTGAGCTGGATCCCAGTTCTCTGGGTTTTCTCCAATAACACCGATAACATCTAAAATATTAGATCCATCACCTGCTATCACAGTTCCTGTGATCAATGCCATTGCATCATTTCCATTGAAATACATAGCGTTGTTCGTCTCATACTCTGGACAAAGGAAAGCGTCAGCTTTACATTGAAGATCATACTCTTCATTGTATTCCGTTCCGAAAACAGCATTGCCATCAATATATACAGGCCCCATCAATGGTTCTCCTGTTTCTTCATCTATAACTGGTTCTCCCGTCACTTCGTCAATAATGACGTCAATGACATTAAAACCATTCCAAGCTGGCTTATCAAACTGAGAGTCCCAGTCCATAGTATCCGTCAAATCAACCACAACAACAAAAACATCACCTGCAGCCAACATCTCGTTTGGCAATGAAATGATTTTATCAGCTCCCGCATTCGTGTTACCGTTTGAGAAACGAGCGATAGAATAACCAGACAGATTGATAGCAGCGTCTGTTGGATTGTAGATTTCCAACGCCTTATTGTTACTGTATCCTTCAACATATTCTGAGAAGAAAAGGTCATCACACTGTGCATTTGCCATCACAGCGAATAACATAAGGCTAAAAAATGGTAAGAGTTTATTCATTTTTTGGTATTTAAGAGTTCAATAAAAATATAAGCAGTCGTTTAAAACTCCTCATATACTGCATCAATTTAGACAAAAAATGACATTTACAATGTCTCCTTTCTGACCATCTCAAAAACAGGAAATCAAAGGTACTGATTTTTGATTTCAAAAGATACCTAGAGCCTGTTAAGCTTCTATTTTGACTCAAAAATAACATAGGCTTAATAGCGTAGTGTACTATCTTGCGAACTAGTACACTCAAAAGCATAGCTCTAAAAGAACCCCCATGTATTCAAGAGAAGAAGCTTCACAAATACGCAAAGCATTCTGGACCGCCTTTGGACAGTATATGCGACCAATACCTTCTGCGGATGGCTTAAAAGTCAATTGGGTCAATTACAAAACGGGGTTCAAGGGACTGAGCTTCAGCTTGAATGTTGATAAGAAAAATGCTTATCTGGGCATTGTCTTAAACCAGAAAGACCCCGACCTGAGAAGTCTTTTCTATGAACAGCTGCTGGAACTAAAAGGCGTACTCCATGCCCAACTTGGAGAGGAATGGACATGGGAAGAGACTGCAACAAATGCGCAGTACCAGGAAATTAGCCAAGTATATACGCTTTTACCAGCCGTAAGCATCTTTCGGCAAGAGGATTGGCCTAGTATCATTTCCTTTTTTAAACCAAGGCTAATTGCACTGGATGAATTTTGGTCGATGGGTAAATACCACTTTGAGCCGCTGCGGTTTTAATTTGAACCACCAAAGACACCAAAGTTTTTTTTTCTTAAGTGCCTTTGGTGGTTTAAATCCACGCTCGTTTTTTAACGCAGCACACTGCGCAGTACCCCCAACAAGCGATCTACCTCCTCTTTGGTGTTATGATGAGAAAAAGATACGCGGATATTTACAGCGTCATCATCATCCCCGCGAAGGGCACGAATTACGTGAGAACCCGTATCTGTGCCAGAACTGCAAGCGCTACCTCCACTCACGCTGATGCCAGCGATATCCAGGTTAAACAGCAACAACTCTGTCTTGGGAGACGGAGGAAATCGTAGATTGAGCACTTTGTAATGCCCTTGAGTCGGGTCTCCATTGAGATCTGCCTCGGGGAAATCCTTTGCGAGTTGCTCACAGAGGTAAGTTCGCAAGGAACGGATCTTTTGTTCCCTGTCTTCCCGTTCCTGACAAGCGAGGTCTAGCGCAGTGGCCATTCCTACAATCCCGTAGGTGTTTTCAGTACCTGCGCGCATGTTACGCTCTTGAGCACCACCATCAAGGTAAGGTTTGATGATGTTATCACCATTGATGTAAATAAACCCAACCCCTTTAGGGCCATAGAACTTATGCGCCGCTCCTGATAAAAAGCTAATAGCCGTGGCTTCTACATCTATAGGGTAATACCCCATTGTCTGAACGGTGTCGGAATGAAAATAAGCACCGTGCTCCTCACAAAGGGCACCGATCTCTTGGAGGTCGATCATGGTACCAATTTCGTTATTGGAGTGCATCAGGGAAACCATCGTCTTCTGGCTTTGATCCGCTAGCAAACGCCTCAAATCCGCCAAGTCTACCCTCCCTTTTTCGTCGAGTTCAACCTGTACTATCTCAACCTGATCCTCTTGTTCACCAATACTATCCAGCGAATGCAAGACACAATGGTGTTCTGTTGGTGAGGAGATAATCCGACGAACACCTAAATCCCGAACCGCACATTTTAGGGCCATATTGTTGGCTTCTGTTCCTCCGGAAGTAAAGAAAATCTCTCCAATGGAAGCATTCAGATGTTTCGCTATGGTGCGCCGTGCTTGCTCAATCGTCGTTCTGGCCTGACGGCCTTCGGCATGAATACTTGAGGGATTGCCATGGACGTCCTTCATTACCGCAGTCATAGCCTCTATAACTTGTGGGTCTAGTGGTGTGGTGGCGGCGTTGTCTAAATAAACTCTTGGGTTACTCATTTTGGAGAGTGTATATAAAAGCATGTTCGCGCAGAGACGCAGAGACGCAGAGTTTTTTCTCTCTTAATCTCTTTACGCTCTACTCTAAAAGCACGCGAAGTGGCTTGTGTCTTTATACGGACTTTGGCGATGCCAATGGCAAAGTCAAGCTTACAGCTCGCGGCTAAACCAGTCAGCTACGAGGCCCGTTTCCGTTCCCACCTCGTCTCGATGATGAAATTCGTTCGTACGTGGGTTGTATTCGTACTCTTTGGCCCATTCCTCATGGTTTTCAGCGAGTGCTTTGATACCATCGGCAATATAGTGTACTTCTTTATTGCTCATCACAGGATGGACAGACATTCTTATCCACCCCGGCTTGTCGGTTAGGTCTCCCTGATTGATCTTATCTGTGATCGAATGAGAAAATTGCTGGTCTACATTGAGCAAGTAGTGGCCATAAGTTCCTGCACAAGAACACCCTCCTCGCACCTGGATACCGAAACGGTCATTCAGAATACGAACGCCCAGATTGTAGTGAAGGTTTTGAATGTAGAAAGAAACTACACCCAAACGCTGACGATGCTGCTGTGCAAGCAAATTGAGGTTAGGCGTTTGATCAAAAACCTCCCAAATAATCGCCAATTGCTCCTCTTCTCGCGCAAGCATTTTACCAATATCCATTTGCTCCTTCAGTTGTACACACAAAGCGGTACGCATGGTTTGCAAAAAGGCTGGCGTGCCTCCGTCTTCTCTGGCCTCGATAGATTCCAGGTACTTGTGCTCGCCCCAGGGATTGGTCCAATCAACAGTACCGCCGCCAGGGTTATCAGGCACTCTGTTTTTATAGAGCAGTGGGTCAAAAATAAGAACGCCTGCCGAACCAGGTCCTCCTAGAAACTTGTGCGGAGAAAAATAGATAGCATCAAGGTGCTGTAGCGGATTTTCCGGCCGCATATTGATCTCAATATAAGGCGCAGAACAGGCAAAATCAACAAAGCATAGCCCACCAGCCTTGTGCATCATTTCAGCAATTTGGTGATACGGTGTCTTTATTCCGGTTACATTCGAACAAGACGTAACCGCTGCGATCTTCACCTTACGATCTTTGTATTTTTCCAACAACTCACTTAAGCAATCTAAATCCGTCAAGCCTTGTGAGCAAGGGCGGATGACTTCTACCTGCGCGATGGTCTCTAACCAGGAAGTTTGGTTTGAGTGATGCTCCATGTGACTAACAAAGACAATGGGGCGTTCTTCTGGGGTAAGGCTTACTTCTTCGCGGAAGCGTTCATGTAGCTTGAGACCAAGAATGCGTTGAAATTTATTGACCACCCCTGTCATGCCGGAATTAGAAGAGATCATTACATCTCTTGGATCTGCACCACAGTGCTGCTTGATAATTTCCTTGGCATGATGATAAGCCATCGTCATCGAAGATCCCGTAACGGTGGTCTCCGTGTGTGTATTACCCACAAAAGGGGCGATCTCCTCAGAGAGCAATGCTTCGATGGGAGCATACATACGACCGCTTGCTGTCCAGTCTGCATAAACCAACGGCTGATTACCGTAAGGCGTATCGAATCGCATATCATGTCCAATGACATTCTCACGAAAGTGAGCAAAATACTGTTCTAACGAGGTGGTGGTGGCAGTTGATGGCATATTACACTGGGCTTAATTTGCAACAAAAGTAGTAAGCAAAACTGAGAACAAGGGCACTAAAACCAATAGAAAGTCAACTATTTTACGTATCTTGCTGTTTTTGAGATAAACGATAACGATGAGAAGAAAGAAAGGATTTGACTACGGTAAAGGAAAGTACTACCTGACGATTGTTGATTTCCCCAATAACATTACGATGCACCGCATTGAGAAGGCTGCTGCTGTCCGCGCTTACGAGCACTACATTGCCATTGGCAAGAAAGTAGAGTGGCTGGGCAAGTGGGACGGCAAGAAATTTATTGAGGCCAAAGCGCCACAAGCTTCTAGCGCTGCATAACCCAATACTGCTAAGCAGAACGAAAAAAGCCGAGACTTACTTCATGTAGGTTTCGGCTTTTTTCGTTTTGGGGGTAAAAATTAAACCTCGTCTCATCCCGTAAAATAATATTCAACACTTACTTGTCTATCTTGAAATATAGATTTATGTTCGCATTTTTAATTTTATAATCTAACGTGTTAACTCTCTTTGAAATGAAAAAACTAGTCTTATTCCCCCTACTTGCTATTTTAATAGCTAGCTCAACCAGTGCACAATCCATCAGTTTTGCACCAGAAGAAACTCTTTTTGCTCACCCCGAGAGCAATACTTTCAACAGCCTTGAGTTTGACAGCCCCTATATTCCTTGCGATTATAACAACGATGGCTATATTGACTTTGTAGGAAAGAGAGGCTCCCAGGAACAGCTTATCTTAAAAGGTACCGCCGTTGATACTTTTCAGGAAGTGAATATACTCCCAGTAGGGTCACCTTCTGCAGGTGTGGTTTTTGACGTCTTAGATTTTGACCAGGACGGTGATGAAGATATTATTGCCGAACGTTATATCCTGATTAATGAAGGAGATGATCTTTTTTCTTTCCTTAACGTGGGTTTGAGCATTGGATTCGGCTTTGAGGAATTTGTTATTGGCGCAGCTGATTTTAACGGTGATGACCTTTTAGACCTATTGGTATTAAAAGATGTCTTCTTCGAAGATGAGGAAATGGCTATCCTTACCAACAATGGTGATGGTACTTTTACCAAATGCCTGATCTTTCTAGGGGATCGCATTGGCGACACCGAAATAGGCGACATCGACAATGATGGCGATCTGGATATTATCACTAGTAGCAGTAATAATAATGGCACTATACTATTACTAAAAAACGACGGCGATTGTCAGTTCTCTAATAGTGAGATGATCTACGAAGGTTTCACGCCGCTTTCTAGCCGAAGTATTGAGGTAAATGACATGAATGGTGATGACCAACTCGATATCCTTGTTATAGGCTTCAGTTCTGTATTTATCTTTGAAAATACGGATGGCTTTGTCACCGAACCACCTTTCACCAGTATTTCTACCGGCCAAAACACTTTCTTCAATGTTGCCGATTTCAACAATGATGGCAAGACCGATATCGCTGTATTGACCAGAGAAAGTTCTTTCAAAATCGCAGTCTTCGAGAACCTTGGTAACATGTCTTTCTCGTCGGCCATCCAAGCTGCCTCATTTTCTTTGGCTCCAGGATATGGCACCCCTGACTATAATTATTTTGAGCAAAATATGAGCCTCTACGATTACGATGACAATGGTATGCTAGACATCATCTTTACCAATGGATTTGGTCCACTTGGTAGCAATAATGTTTCGCTGGTATTGAATACAACGGAAGTCGTTAGCGTTGACGATATTTTTGCAAATGCAATTGATCTAGCCGTATTCCCTAATCCAGCAACTGCCGAAATTAGCCTCCCATTGTTATTCGATGCCAATGACAACAAGGCTGCATTCTTCCAACTTACCAACATCAATGGTCAAACCGTAAAAAGCGGATACCTGAGCAGTACTACCATTGATATAAACGACATCGCTAACGGCCAATACATTCTCTTGTTAAGGACTGATAGCGGCGATGTGTATCGTAGTACATTTATCAAAATGTAGCGTCTACTTTTTACGATAACCTTTAGCATGAGTCAACACGGATTTTGATTGTCACCAAAATCCATACTGACTCATGTTTGTTTTTCACAAAAGATCTAAAGAAACTTGTAGACAATTGAACATGATATTTTAAGGCTAGAAAGACATACGCTACGTAGAGATTTTAGATCGACCTCCGATCATGCAGTACCAGCAAAGCTGGCACTGCACCCACTGGGCGCTATACGTTTATCCGCTTAGCGCGGCCAGCACATAGCTAGCCAGTGGGGGGGATTAATAAAGCGTTACCATTTGTCCGATCCCTATCTCAATTTCCTCACCTTTCTCAATTTTGCCATGATGGATAATGTGTAAACTATCCTTCTGTTCATTTAAATTAGTAAGAAATTCTAAAGTTTCATTAACTTCTTTATTTATAAAAAATGGAAAGCTGAATTGAGCAAATTTTAGCTTTTTATTTTGTTCGGTCCAATAATATTCTTCAATAAAATAGTAACTCCCTTCCCCAGGGATTAATGTATCTCTACTATCTGCTGCTGATGTCGTCGTCAATCTTGACTCTCCAACAAGGGTATCTTTATTTGGAGATACAGAAAGGTACCCAACAGTTTCTGGGCTATACCATTTAACTCCATAAATCTTCGTGTAAGGAATAATTACCGTATCAAGAAGATTGTTATTGACTTGAATAAGTAATATTTTTCCATCGTGAACCTGGTTATAAAACGGAGCAAGAGAGCTAAGTTCTTTTTCGTCTGTTATCAACTCAACAAGTAGATTTTTGGGGCTTTCACCTGAATCAGATTTAGCTATAACACAACAATATTGAGTCAGAACAATGAGTAAAACCGAAGAAAATAGCTTAGTCATAATCATACAGCCCCGTGGCCTCATCCAACTCCTTACCATTATACCGATACGCATTATACGGCAAAACCTCCCAGACAAAACACTTACCTACTCTCCCCCATCACCATCTTTCTTCTTTCGGCGGAAAGGATTGAAGTCTTTGATATCTTCTTTAATTTTATCAACAGCGCCCTCTGCCTGCTCACGGATATTTGTGCCCGTAGCTGTAGAGTCTTTCGGTGTATTGGTACCAGTCAGCTGATCACGAATGGATTGGCCTGCTTGGTTCAACTGACTGGCGGCAGCATTTTTGATAGAATCAGCTAGTGCTGTTGCCTGCTGGGTGGCTTGGTCTTTCACTTGATTAACCTCATCTCTAACCTGATCTTTGGCAGCATCAACCTGCTCATTCACCAGGGCTTTGGCTTCGTCTTTAACAGCGTCAGCTACGGTTGCTTCACCATCTGCGCCCAGTAATTTGAATCCTACTTTAGGGTCGGCAATGTTCCCCGTAAGGGTAATCCGCACATTAAGATTTTCAGCGTCATTTACATTGACACCTAATTGACTAGCCTGTTTAACGAGCGCACTTACTCCTTGGTTGATCGTATTCCCCAGCTGGCTACTCCCTAATTTAGAACGTGGGATCACGGTATTAATCGCGTAATTCATTTCCTGGGTTAGGCTGTGGGTACCTGAAATATTAAAAGGCAAATCTGCAACCTTAATATCAAAAGGTTCTACTTCAACAGTTCCTTTTTCGATGGTAAACCAGGTTTTCAACCGGTCGATATTGATATTATCCTTAAGCTCGGAAATATCGAGGGCATTCCCGATGGCATTCAATGGCTTAAAGTTTAAGCCGCTAAGCGTGCCATTCAGTGTTTCAAAAAGGCCTTCAGCGTTGATAGACTCCAGCTTGGGCATCATGTCTTCCCCTAATTCCCCCGACATGATCAAGCTACTGGAGAACTTGCCATCTACCAATTTACCAATCGGGGCAAATGTAGCAAAGGTGTTAAAGGTGGAAAAGCTTTCCTTGAAATCAAGCTTATCCAGATCGAATTTAAACTCATAAAAAGGCTTGGTAACATCCTGGGTGTCATAAGCGCCAGTAAACCCTAGATTCCCACCCAAAGTACGAGCAGAACCATCTTCAATCACTACGGTCTCATCAGCGATGGTCAACTTTCCTTTAAGGTCCTTAAGCTCCATATCCGTATACTGTAGACGATCGACGGTTGCGCGAATGACCATATCGATATTTGCAGGAATAGGAATAACGCCATAAGCTTCTTCCGTATCGCTACTAGCAGTACCCGTTGTTTCCGTTTCCACCATAAAAGGATTGAGATCAAAATAACCGGATTTCAAGGATAAATCTCCTCGGAGTACGCCGTCATTGAAGGCATAATCAAAAGCATCCAGGATAACGCCATTACCACTAAAATCACTTTCTCCCAGCTTGGTTTTTATTTGGCTCACCTCCATCCGGTTCGGCTGGATACGACCTGTGACAGCAGCATCCTTCAATTCATAAGCGTCATAGACAATCTTATTCGCCGTAGCATTGAGCTGAAAATCAAAACGATCAAATACTTCGGTTTCTTCCACTGGGCCACTAGCAGGAATAGCTGTTGTTGCTTCTTCTTCCGTCATCCACTCATCTACCAAAAAGTAGTCGGTATGAGCGGTAAAGTTGCCTCGCATAGTCTTTTCTGGCGAAATGTAGGCCAAAAGGTTATCGATGGAACCACTGGCACGAAGGTCGCTTTTTCCTAATTGCGCAGAGAAATCAGCAATTTTTACACTTTGCGGTGTAAAGGTGGCTTCCGTATTATTAATAACGATTGCCGGCATACCATCCGCTACATACTTTAAGTCATTGATAGCAATAGAACCTGCCATCTTGACTTGATCATAAGCCTCTCTTTCTATGGTAGAAAGCCGCGTTTGAATATCTACATTCGCAACAATACGGCCTGTCATTTCCTGGATACCTTCCATCGGGAAAGCTTTTGCCCACTGGCCAAGGTCAATGACCCCATCCACATTGGCATTCACGTCAGGATCTGAAATCGGCGTTTTGACATTAAACTGCGCTGTAAATGGGTCTTTTCCTATGGTAAGGGCTATTTTTTCCGCGTCAATCACCATCTGATCGAGGTCTGCACTTGGGCTATTTACATCCAAAAGCGCCTGGATATTACTGATCCCAAGCGGAAGATCAGGATACTTTACATTACCATCTTTAACTTGGGTACGGATACGAAAGGCAGGATAGGTGGTTTCGTTATAGGTGCCTTTAACCAAGCCTTCAAGCGTAAAGCTGCCATTGATAGCTACGTCCTCATAGTCTTTGGTGTAGGCATTTGGTATCAGTGACCAAAGAGAACGGAAGTCGCTGCCAGGAGAATTAAACGCCAAATCGAGGAGAATATCCTCTTCCAAAAGCTGTACCTGCCCTTCAGCATTGAGTAGCAGTTCATTCACTCGGAGCTGGTTGTCTTTCAAGACATAAAGACTTTCATCCATATTGATATGAAAAACAGCATCCAAACCAAGCTCTGCATTTTTCAAATAAGCAACACCACCCTGTTTAACACTCATACTACCGATGGTAGTTTCCGTGTCCAGGTCGTATTCCGTTAGGGTAAAATTCCCTTCACCACTGTGATTAAGTCCTTCAATAGCCAGGTAAATATCACCTGCACGGTCGTCGTAAACTACGGTACCATCAGTAATACTGTAAGACTGCAATGCGATTTCCAATGCGCTGGCGGCTTCCGTCGTTTCTGCCGTTGGTTCTTCTTCTGTAGGAATAGCGATGTCATAATTAGCGGTACCATCAGCAAGCACGAGTACATTGACATTTGGCTGATCAAGGTTCACTGAACGAACAGAAAGCGGTTGCTCACCGAACAACGACCAAATATCGACGGTCACTCCGGCTTCTTTTGCACCCAAAAAAGGAACATCTACAAAGCGATCTTTTCCGATTAAAGAAAAATCACTAAGCTGCAATGTTAAGTGGGGGAAGGAGCTAAAAAGAGAAACGTCAACTTCTGCAAAATCAGCAGTGGCGTTAATATTTTGGTTGATCTGCTCTTTGACTACGTCTACCAGCTCGTCCTTAAAGATAAATGGAACAGCAAATAGAACTCCGATCACCAAGACCAGAAAAATAGATAATATCAGGAATAAACGCTTGATAAATTTCATGCTTAGATGGTTTGCTTTGGTACCTTCAGAGCTTGTTTGGTAGGACCTCAATTGTCTCCAAGTGGCAAATTTCATTTCATGCTGCGTTAAATTTTTCGTCGAATCGCCCGCATTCGACTGCAAAATTTGCCTTACCTGAAATGAAATTTGCTCACTTTCGGCTAATCATGCCCTACCAAACAAGCTCTCACTATAACGACAAATTTACGCGCTGAGTTTTAACAATGCATAATTTAGTCGTCTATTTCGTGGGAATAATAAAAAATCACATTTGTGCAGCGCCTTAGAGGATCGCAATGTTCACTTTTAACTACCTTGTGGTAAATTATAAAAACGTTAGGAACATTTTGGCGAAGTATCAATTAGTAGAAGACCAACGCGCGATGGACCGCTTCTATGCGGAATTAAAGGACGTTGACTGGATGTGTTTTGACACAGAATTTGTAGGTGAGAAAAGGTTTCGGACCCTGATTTGTCTGATTCAGGTGACCAGTCCTACGGGCAATTACCTTTTAGACCCTTTACGATTGCCTAATCTCGACCCACTTTTGGAATTGATCAGTAACCCTGACATCCTGAAGATCACCCACGCAGGAGAGAATGACTATCGCTTGCTCTATCAGCAGCACGGTGTGTTACCACGCAATATTTTTGACACCCAAATAGCCGCAGGTATGCTGGGGTACCACTATCCTAGTGGTCTTGGAAAAATTGTCAGTGGCGAACTCAGCATCAATCTTCGCAAAGGATATGCCGTCACCGATTGGGAAGCACGGCCTTTTAGCCAAAAGCAATTGGATTATGCACTAGAGGATGTCATTATTCTTGAACCACTATGGCGCAAACTCACAGAGCGCCTGAACGCAAGTAACCGCCTGGATTGGGCTATTGAGGAGTGTAAACAACTGGAAACAGAAGATTTCTACTACCAGGACCCTTACCACGAAGCATTAACCAGTAATTTGATCACCTCGCTAAAAACCAAAGACCAGGTATTTTTAATGAGGTTGTTTCAATGGCGGCGCGACGAAGCTGAAAGACGCGACGAATCAAAGAACAGGATTCTTCAAACCAAGCTGATCAGTCAGATTGTGAAAGCCATGCGAGGCGGTAAACAAGCACTTAAAGAAAACCGCAGAATTCCTGACTTCATCTTCCGAAAGTACGCAGACCTCTGGGCAAAAATGCACGAAGAACCTGCTCGTGAAGAAGAACTAGCTGTTCTGAAACGCTTGCCCAGCGCTCCTAATGAAGATGCCCGTGATGAGATTTTGCTGGAACTTCTCTACTTGCTCATGAAGTACCGTTGCCTTGATGATAATATCTCACACTCACTTGTGATGCCACGTAATGCAATCCGCAGGATGAAGAACGACCCCAAAATACTCAATAACATTCTGGGGAGTGGCTGGCGTAGAGAATTACTAGGCAAAGAGTTTGTCGACTGGCTAAAGAATTATGACCACCTTGACCTATCCATCAGCGGAGGGCAAATTGGAATAGAAATGACGAATCGTTAGGCGCTTGTCCGCAAAATTATCGAACAAACGCTAAGCAAAAGTGATGGTAATGGTGTTATAAGAGCATGTTTGGGTTATGACCCAAGCAAAAAGCTTCGTATTCACCTTGGCTAGAGCTTGTTTGGTGCGGATTCGTTTTGAAAATCAATGATTTATGGTTCTGACTTCGCATCAAAATGTGAATTTGGCGGGTCAAATGAGTATTTTGATGCGAAGTCAGGTTCGTAAAGTACTGGTTTTCAGTCGTAGTGAGTACCAAACAAGCTCGAAGTCCTCTTTACTCACTGGCATAAGCGTACTTTATGATCTCGTTAAACTCCAGGTTACTTATAGTTTTACTAGCAATTTTTTCTTTTAGCTGCGAAGAAGAATTCACCCCTCCGATCATCGAAGCAGAAGATCAAGTAGTCGTAGAAGGCTACATCGAAGCCGGTGATCGCCCTACCCCACCCTATGTTTTATTGACAAAGAGTTTCCCTTTTTTCAGCAAACTAAGTCAGGACGATCTTAATAATGCCTTTATCAGGGATGCTAAAGTGACTGTTTATGACGGCGAACAGACCGTCACGCTTACGGAACTCTGCCTTGATGATGTTCCGGAGGAATTTCGGGAACAAGCAGCAGATTTATTAGGAGTAGCTATAGATAGCGTGGGCGTTAATTTCTGCGTATACCTGGATTTGAGCTTGCAGATGATAGGTGAGGAAGGAAAAACTTACGAGCTTACAGTAAAAACTGGAGAAAAAACCATTACAGCAAGCACAACCATTCCTTTTGCTATACCTCTTGATTCCTTGTATTTTGTTCCTCCTCCTGGAGAGCCCAATGATACCTTGGCGCAGTTACGGGTAATTGTTAACGACCCTCCTGCCACGCCTAATTATTATCGCTATTTTACTAGAGAAGGAGAAGGACCTTACCTACGACCATTTGCCTCTGTTACCGACGACCTGCTCTTTGAAGGGCAGATATTTGAACTTCCGCTAGCAAAAGCAGAAGATTTAAATACCGAATTTGAACAGGAGACTTACGGCCTCTTTCGCTTAGGAGCAGCAGCCTCTATAAAGTGGATGACGTTGGATGAAGACCAGTTTAACTTCTGGAATACACTTGAATTCAGCCGAGCCAATCAAGGGCCATTTTCGTCTTATACACGTATTCAACACAATGTAGAAGGCGGATTAGGAATTTGGGGCGGAATTGCCGCTCGCTATTATGACCTTACTGTTGAATATTAATCCTTATTGTAAGAATAGGGTGTTCACGAAAAATAATACGGGAATCAGCACCTATACAATCTTGATATTGTAGCTTTGCGCAAAATTAATCTGAACAATAATAATGGATAAGAAAGTAATACAAACCAGCGACATCAATATTAAGATTGGCCTGAATGAGGAAAAGCTACCTGTTCGCATCGATTGGGAGGCATCAGACAATCCTAATGGTAAGCAAGTCTCCAAGGCTATGTTACTGGCATTCTTTGACGAAGAAACCAAGGACACCCTGAAAATTGACCTCTGGACAACAGAGATGCAAGTAATGGAAATGGATCGTTTCTTTTTCCAAACACTCAGAGGAATGGCTGACACCTATTATAAGGCCACACAAAATGCTGAGATGGCTACCTCCATGCAGCAGTTTGTACATTTTTTTGGTGAAAAGACTGGCATCATCAAGCCAGGACAATAATAGGCAAGGAATTGGTAATCATCTGCTTGTATTTCCATACTTGCGATAGTAAATGATAAGAGATCAAAAGTATAAACTTATTTTCTCTTTTAGATTTGTTCATAAGCTGCAATTTAGGTAGCTTTGCCCTCGGTGGGCGGCATAGGGCCAGCTCCCTTTAATCCCCCAGGGCGGAAACGCAGCAAGGGTACGAGGTTGTAGCGGTTCGTATGTTTGCTCACCACCTTTCTTTTTCGGAGCCTTTTCCTTTTCAAAAGGTTTCATTCCAACCCCACCAAGTCTATTAATTGAGTATGAAGTTTTTTATCGACACGGCAAATCTTGATCACATTAAGGAAGCTAAGGCATTGGGTATTCTGGATGGTGTAACGACCAACCCTTCCCTAATGGCTAAGGAAGGAATTACTGGAAAAGATAATATCCTTAAGCACTACGCTGCCATTGCAGAAACAGTGGATGGTGATGTCAGTGCGGAGGTTATCTCTACCGATTTTGCTGGCATGGTCGAAGAAGCAAAGGTGCTTACTGAAATTGCAGACAACATCGTGGTTAAAATCCCGATGATTATGGATGGGATTAAAGCATTAAGCTGGTGTTCTGAACATGGTATTGCTACCAACTGTACACTGGTATTTAGTGGTGCCCAGGCAATCCTTGCTGCAAAAGCAGGTGCTACTTACGTTTCTCCTTTCATTGGCCGTATTGACGATATCAACTGGGAAGGAATGGATCTCATCAAGCAAATTGCTGAGATTTATGCTATCCAAGGCTTTGATACAGAGATTCTTGCTGCTTCTATCCGAACCTCTAAGCACATCGTTGATGCTGCTATTTCTGGTGCAGATGTAGTAACTTGTCCACTGAATTCTTACCTTGGCATGCTCAAGCATCCATTGACAGATATAGGATTAGAAAAATTCTTAGCGGATTACCGCAAAGGCAATAGCTAAACCAAGCATTGCAAACGATATAAGCCTGATACATCTCAGGGTGTTTGCCGATACGATACGCCATCGGTACAACATAAACAAAGAGGCTATCTATTTTACATACCATTTTGAAGGGGAAGTTTTACTTCCCCTTTTTTTATGGGCTAAAATGAATTTATTTGCTCGATAAAACGTTAACTTTATAGAATCACAATTTTATTCAGCTAAAGCCACAAACATGGGCGTTGAACGAATCAAAGAACGGTTGCACCTTCGTATTGAGCAGGCGGATGAGCAGATGCTGCAAGTCTTGGTTGAAATGACGGAGAGTTTGTTTAGGACTTATCAGCCTCAGATATTAAAAGAAAAGGAAGCAGATTTGAACAAAGACTACACTGAGCATCTCCGCCCACTGACCCGCGAAGAACTCACCTCTGAAATTGAAGAATCAATGGCTGATTATGAACGGGGAGATTATCTGCCCTTAGACGAATCCAGCAAAGAAGCTTCCTCATGGTAGGCAAAATTTTCCGTGTAATCTTTACTCGACATGCACAGCGGCGCCGACAGCAAATCTTTGATTTTGAAGAAAACCTTAATGGCAAACGTTACGCTCGCAAAGTTCAGCAAGCTATTGATAAGGAATCTAAAAAACTAGAAGAATTCCCTGATTCACATCCCAATTATCTAGCTCGACCAAACCAACTATCGGCTAATCCAAACGCTTGACTTTCTTCCCCTTCACCTGCTGCTCATGCCGCTGAACATAATCCTCAAAGATCGCTTCTTGCTGCGCTGCAGGGGTAGGATTATTTTCGCCATAATAGCCTACTGCCAATCTTTGGCGTAAGCCTTCGAAGACACTTACTGCGCAGGCAACAGAGATATTCAAGCTTTGAACCATACCCATTTGGGGGATTAGAAAGTTCCCATCAACATGACTAAGTGCTTCTTCACTTACACCATCATGTTCATTGCCAAAGAGGAGCGCTACCGAATCGGTGAGGTTTAAGTCGTGCAAAGAAACGGCATCTTTGGCCATGTGGGTAGCATAGATGAAGTCATAATTGGCTCTCACTGCGGCCAAGCAGTTTTCCAACTGGGTGTAGTAATGAACATCCAGCCATTTGCGTGAGCCGGCAGAACTCTTTTTGCCCAAGGTTATGTATTCTTCCTGAAGATGCTTCTCCGTATAAAGAATATAGAGGTCGGAAATGCCTACTGCCTCACAGCTACGCATGACTGCGCTGATGTTGTGAGGATCATGGACATTCTCAAGAATAACAGTGAAATTTTTCTGTCGCCGGTAAGCTACTTCCCGCAAGCGGGCTCGGCGTTGCTCCGTCATGGGCGCCATCTCTATTCCGCTTTGGTGAATCGGTAATTCTGAAAACGAAGGATATTCACAAACTTATTCTCCCAGCGTTCTACCTGAGGGAATTCCATCCCACCAGTAGTTGTAGGAGTAATTATCCGTTGGAAATCAAAATTAGTATGCAGTAATTGCTCTGGGTTTTGCTCCAGCTGTAGTTGAAACTTAGTGCCAAAACGATTGATCATTCTACCGAAATAGCGAGAGACATCGTAACCAACAAAAGCTTCTTCCAGCGGTATTTCACCATAGCGCTCATAGTAGCGCCGCTTGAAAGCACGAATTTCAGGATTAAGTTCATCAAGAAAAACGCTGCTGCTCACGTGAACATTCAGCTTTTCGTAATAATCAAAATCAATCCGTTCGTAATCCATCCACTGTGGCATACCATAAACCTTAACCGTTTGGTACTGGCCACGATCCAGATCCAGTTTACGCAGGAAGTTATAGATGAACGTTTCTTTTGTCCAGGATGGAACAATAAAGACCGTCTCCCGATCAAAACTGAACCAAGGCTTAAGGTCAACAGACTGCATATCCAGCTTAGTGGTATCAATCGCTAGTCGCTTTAGCGGGTCTGTATTTTCGAGCCCGTTTAGGCGTTCGTATTCGCGCTGAAAATAATCAAAGCGCATTGTTTCACCCGGAACATCCATCCCTACCAAAACAATCTGATCATGCTTATAAGTGGCCAATACGTGCTGCATAATAGCTTGGCAGTGAGACTCAAGCGTTGGCTTTACCTGCACATAATTTGGATTCTGCGACGATACGGAACTAGATGCAGAATGAGGAGAAACCAATACACCATCGGTACTCCTTACTTTATTAGCTAGTATCGCTGTATTAGAACGCAGGTAAGGGCCTATTACCAAGTGGGACTCATTGAGTTCACGATTGGTACGAGCCAAATTGTTGACTTGCGTTTCGTTCGCTTTAGAATCCATAACAGTAACGTTCAATGCCACTCCTTCGTCGGAGAGTTCATCAAAGGCCATTTCCATGCCATTATAAAATTGCAGCGCCCAAGTAGAGTTTGGTGCAATTTGCTTATCAATGCTATTATACCGATCCGATAGGAAAGGTAAAATTACGGAAACATTGTAGGAGCTCAACAATTGAGAGTTCCCCTCTCCTACCCCAATTGGATTTACTGGGTTGCCACCAGGGCCAGGAGCCACAGGAGCAGAAGTAGAATAAATGGGAGGCTCAATGGAAGAAGGAATATCACGCCAGATGATGGTATCCATCGGGTCGGTAGGCGCATTTTCTACCAATACATAAGTGCCGGTCGCTGGATCATAAACCCGACGCCCCTGGATAGGGTCCAGTTCTTCTTTCCCATCTTTAGGGTCAGTGTTATTTCCTTGTGAAATTGGCTTAAAAAGCTCACAGGAACTAAACAGGACAATGGCAATTATGCCAATAACGGTCAGTAAAAACTGACTGATTCTATTCCCACTCAATGGTTGCTGGTGGCTTTGTACTGATATCATAAACGACTCGGTTAATTCCTTTAACATGATTGATGATTTCACTGGAAATTTTAGCCAGTAAATCGTGCGGTAAGTGGCTCCACTCAGCGGTCATTCCATCCGTGGAATTCACACAACGTAAGGCAACCGTTTTTTCATACGTACGCTCATCTCCCATCACGCCTACAGACTGTACAGGAAGAAGAACAGTACCGGCTTGCCAAACTTTATCATACCATCCTGAACTGCGGAGGTTATTGATAAAAATGGCATCTGCCTCTTGCAATAGAGCTACTTTTTCCGGCGTTATCGCCCCCAATATACGAATTCCTAGTCCAGGTCCCGGAAATGGATGGCGCCCAAGGATATTATCCGGAATATTTAGGGTTTTACCTACTCTGCGGACCTCATCTTTGAACAACATTCGCAGTGGCTCAACAATCTTTAAATTGAGGTGATCAGGCAATCCACCAACATTGTGATGCGACTTGATGGTAACCGACGGGCCGTGTACGGAAATAGATTCAATGACGTCAGGGTAAATGGTCCCTTGCCCCAGCCATTGGATGTTTTCGAGCTTAGCAGCTTCTTCTTCGAATACCTCAATGAAAACGCGGCCAATAATTTTTCGCTTACCTTCTGGATCTTGCTCGCCTTCCAGCTCTCTGTAAAACTGGCTTTTAGCATCAATTCCGAAAACTTGCAGACCCATGCCTTGGTAGGAGGCCAGTACTTCTTCGAATTCACCCTTGCGCAAAAGTCCATTGTCTACAAAGAAACAGAACAGTTGTTTGCCAATAGCATGTTGCAGCAAAACGGCAGCAACCGTGGAGTCTACGCCACCAGACAAACCTAGTAATACCCGGTCGGTGCCAATTTGTTTTTTGAGATCTTCAATTGTCTCTTCTGCAAAGGAGGCTGGTGTCCAAGAACCTGTACAACCAGAAATGTCAACAACGAAGTTTTTCAACAAGGTCGCTCCCTCAAGGCTATGATACACCTCGGGGTGAAACTGAAGGCCATAAACAGGTTGTGAAAACGCATCCTTCTTTGAACGAAAAGCAGCAACTTCAATGCTGTTGGTTCCTGCTACCAGTTCAAACTGCTCTGGTAGCTCGATGATGGTATCTCCATGAGACATCCACACTTGGGAATCCGGAGACATTCCATCCATCAAAGGATCGTCTGAAGCTTGTGTTTTCAAACTAGCCTTTCCATATTCCCGCTTCTGTGATCGCTCAACTTTGCCTCCGTAATGGTTTGCAAGGTATTGCGCACCGTAGCATACCCCTAGCAAAGGGCATTTTCCTACTACTTTCTCCAGTTCTGGATGAAGGGCATTGTCATCCTTTACCGAAAAAGGGCTTCCTGATAGAATGATTCCTTTGTAACTGTCATCCAGCTCAGGAATTTTGTTGTAAGGAACAATCTCACTGTAAACATTAAGTTCACGAACCCGGCGGGCAATAAGTTGGGTATACTGCGATCCAAAATCGAGGATCAATATTTTTTCATTCATGCGGCAAATATAGGTAAGTGAGGGATTAAAATTAAGGATATCCAGTTTCGATTCCTTAATTAGGTCTAATCACTCAAAAGCAAGTTAATTCCACGTAAAATCTTCGGGTACTTGAGCAATTACCGTAAAGGTGTTCCCCTTGTTGGTCATAATTGATTGCCATAGATCTTCTGGCTTAATGTTAAACACATAGTTAGCATCCATCCTAGCCAAGAGCCAGGAGCCATAGCCTATTTCATCAAGAAGCTGACCATCAGACCAACCAGTGTAACCAATAAAAAATCGAATCTGAGATGGCTTTATCAAATCGGACTGAATTAGAAACTTCAATTTTTCAAAATCTCCTCCCCAATAAACCCCTTTAGCAACTTTTACACTATCCTCCAATAAATCTCCAACACTATGAAGGTAATGGATAGAATCTACCTGCACAGGGCCTCCAAAGAAGACTTCCGAATCAAACTCCGGGAAATCATCAATTAAATCATCAATTTTAGTCTGGAGTGGTTTATTGAGGATAAACCCTACACTGCCTTCGGCCTTGGTGTGGTCGCACAACAAGACTGCAGACCGCTTGAAATTAGGGTCAATCATAAAAGGTTCTGCTAACAAAACCTTCCCTCGCTTCAAGGATGTTTTCGACGTGCCCATATTTACTACAAGCTACTACTAGCCAGCTTCCGGTCGATACGACGGATAAGCCCTCTCAGTACACTTCCTTTGCCTCCAGCCTCAACAAATTCAACATAACCATCCTGTGCCATCTGCTGTACTGTTTGAGTCCAACGAACAGGAGCGGTCAATTGCTTTACCAGGTTTTCCTGAATAACAGCAGGGTCTGTATGAGCTTGAGCATCTACATTCTGGTAAATGGGGCACCGTGGAGCCTTAAAGTTTGTGGCTTCGATCGCTGCTGCCAGTTTATCCTGCGCAGGTTGCATTAAAGGAGAATGGAATGCACCTCCCACTACCAGAGGAACCACTTTCTTCGCACCAGCGGCAGTCAATTGCTCGCTTGCTGCTGCTACCCCGGCAATACTGCCAGAGATCACCAACTGGCCTGGTGTATTGTAATTAGCAGGAACGACAACGTCACTGACCCCTGCACAGACATTTTCTACCACTGCATCCTCTAAGCCGATTACAGCAGCCATTGTACTTTCTTGCAATTCACAAGCCTCTTGCATGGCTAGGGCTCTGGCATGCACCAAGCGCAGGCCATCTGCAAAGTCCATAGCGCCGGCAGCTACTAATGCTGAAAACTCACCGAGGCTATGCCCAGCGACCCCTTCTGGTGCAAAATCGTCACCTGCTAAAGCTACTTTTATCACCGAGTGCAAAAAGATGGCAGGCTGCGTAATTTTGGTTTCTTTTAGTTCTTCTTCCGTGCCCGTAAACATGACATCTGAAAGGCGAAAGCCTAACAAATCATTAGCTTGCTCAAACATTTCTTTGGCAAGAGGGTGTTCGTCGTAAAGATCCTGTCCCATACCCGTAAACTGGGCTCCCTGCCCTGGAAAAACATAAGCTTTCATATTCGTATTATTGCGCAGAAAATAAATTGAGCCTACTTTTTGAAAAACGTCGGCTCAATTTATTTTTGTGCTGTTCCTTATAATTTAATGCAACTTGGCATTGATCAGGTTCAAAAATTCATTGCGTGTTTCTACCTTTTGGAATTCTCCGGTAAAAGCAGAAGTTGTCGTAACAGAGTTCTGTTTCTGAACACCACGCATCATCATACACATGTGCCGCGCCTCAATAACGACAGCAGCCCCTTGTGGTTGCAAAGTATTTTGGATACAGTGCAAAATTTGATCCGTAAGCCGCTCCTGCACCTGCAACCTGCGGGCAAAAACATCAATTACACGTGGTATCTTACTCAGGCCAACAATATAACCATTAGGGATATACGCTACATGTGCTTTACCAAAAAAAGGTAAAACGTGGTGTTCACACAAAGAGTACAGTTCAATGTCCTTGACAATTACCATCTCGCTGTAATTCTCCCGAAACATTGCAGAGCGTAAAATCTCTTCTGCATCTTGTTCATATCCTTGTGTTAGAAACTGCATTGCTTTAGCAGCTCTTTCCGGTGTTTTCACAAGTCCTTCTCTGGCGACATCTTCTCCTAAGTCACTAATAATATCACCATAGAATGCCTGCAACCGTGCTGTAACATCATCATCGTATTCCTCGTGGTGCTTGTAGGCCATAATAGCTTGTTTAAAACACAAAGCTAAGGAAAAGTTATCCCTTTTAAAGCCTCCTTGTCCGATCAAGACTCAAATTAATCTAAAAAATGAAAGGGTTATTCAGAGGCTATACTAACTTTACGACGAAATACTTAGGGATGAAGTTATTTTTATTGAGCTCAAGTTTTGCAAATAGCTGGAATAGTTCACCTTGGTTGGCCAAGGCCGGGCGTATTGCTTATCACGGGATATTCTGGATAGCGCTGTTTGCCTTTTTACTATATTTTGATGACTCAGGTCTCAGTACGCCTGATCGTTGGTTGAATGAGTTCATTAATTTACTCTTTTATGCGCTTATCGTTTATTTCAACCTTTTCTACCTCATCCCCAATTATCTTACCAAAAAGCGGTTCCTGACTTACTTGCTGCTACTGCTAGCTGTCACCTTGATTTTGACGCCCTTGAGGGTCATTTTTCTATACTTTCGCTTTAGTGGTCTTCCTCAGCTTCAAAATGCCCTGCTCGGCAACCTTGATCTTTATTTTTTACTCACTTTTACTATAGGTGGAGGATCAACCATTTTGCAAATTGTTACCGATTGGTTCAAGCAATTACGCGAAAAGCAAGAATTGGAAACCCAGACCATGCAATCGGAGTTACGCTTTTTGAAAAGTCAGATCAACCCCCATTTTCTATTCAACACGCTGAACAACCTTTATGCATTAACGCTAAAAAAATCGGACAAAGCTCCCGATATTGTTATCAAGCTTTCGGAGATGATGAGGTATATGCTTTACGAGTGCAATGAAAAAAGGGTGCCTCTCTACAAAGAAGTCAATTACTTGAAAAATTATCTTGACCTGGAACAATTGCGGCAGCATGATAATATCCGGATTAATTTCAATGTCGATGGGCAGGTAAGTGACCAGCAAATTGCACCCCTACTTTTTATTCCGTTTCTGGAGAACAGTTTCAAGCACGGTCTCAATACCCAGCTAAAAGATGGATTTGTAAATATTCACCTTCAGGTAGAACAAAAATCCGTTGATTTCAAAATTGAGAATAGCAAGGGACAAACCATTGCCAACCCCGACAATCGCCCAAGCGGTGGGATTGGTTTGGTCAATGTTCGGAGGCGTCTCAATCTGCTTTATCCCGATCACTACCAGTTAAGGGTCAGTAATACGCCGAATACTTTCGCCGTACATTTGACCATTGAGCTGGAATGACTATATTGAATTCTATAATTGAAGTGAAAATAACCCGCTAAACAATCACCGTTATGATAAACGTACTTATCGTTGATGACGAACCTCTTGCACAAGATGTACTAGAGACCTATATTGAGAAGATGCCAGACTTGAATTTGGTTCAAAAGTGTAATAACGCGCTTGAAGCCAACGAAGCACTCAAATCCAACGATATTGACCTGATGTTTCTCGACATCCAAATGCCACAACTTACCGGAACGGACTTTTTGCGTTCTCTTGCAAATCCTCCAGTTGTTATTTTCACTACTGCTTACTCCAACTACGCAGTAGATGGCTTCGAATTAAACGCCCTTGATTATCTCTTGAAACCAATTTCCTTAGATCGCTTTTTGAAAGCTGCCAATAAAGCAGTCGCACAAATTGAGCTTAAAAAAGCGGCAGCAGGCGCGAGTTCCCCCAAGGAAGAACAAGAGATTCAAGCGGAAGCTGATTTCATGTTTGTGAAAGCCGACAAGAAATTGATAAGGGTTTATTATGATGACGTTGTATACATTGAAGGACTGAAAGATTACGTTATCATCCGCCTGAAAGATACCCGGATTGTTACGCTGCAAACGATGAAGAGTCTGGAACAAAAACTTCCTTCAACTATTTTTAAGCGCATCCACCGGTCTTACATTGTCAACCTCCATAAGATTGATGCATTAATGGGCAATATGGTTGAGGTTAAAGAGAAAGGACAGGTAAAACATTTGCCTGTTGGCAAGAATTATCGGGATGAATTACTGGAGCTGATCAACCAGAATAGGCTTTAGCACTAAAGATCAACATTTTGTGCCACACACATTATTTATATGTGTTATTTTTTCATATCTTAGCAAAGTCTTAGTGCTTTAACCTTTTTTAATCCCATGAACATGTCAGGAAGCCGGCCCTTTTGGCCGGCTTCTTTGTTTAAGGAGGTACTAGGTAGAAAGTACATGGTACCGCGACACTTGCCTGGCTGTTCCATTATAAAGGCAAGCATCACCTTTATAATGGAATATTTCCATGTTTCTTCTTAGGCAGTTTCTTAGCCTTATTTTCCAACATGGCAAAGCCTTTAATTAGCTTACGACGTGTATCCCTTGGGTTGATCACCTCATCTACGAAGCCGCGTTCGGCAGCGAGATAAGGATTCGCAAACTTCTCTTTGTATTCCTCTTCTTTTGCTGCCAGCATTGCCTGTTTGTCCTCTGCTGCCATGATTTCTCTCCTGAAGATAATTTCCGAAGCTCCCTTTGCTCCCATTACCGCAATTTCTGCTGTTGGCCAAGCATAATTAAGGTCAGCCCCAATGTGCTTGGAGTTCATCACATCATAGGCACCACCGTAGGCTTTGCGAGTAATCAGAGTAATACGTGGTACAGTAGCTTCGCTGAAAGCATACAGTAATTTTGCACCATTGACAATAATACCATTCCACTCTTGATCAGTACCAGGCAAAAAGCCAGGAACGTCCTCTAGTACAAGCAGTGGAATATTAAAGCAATCGCAGAAGCGTACAAAACGAGCCGCTTTACGAGAAGACTCTACATCGAGTACACCGGCAAGACTCAAGGGCTGGTTACCAACGATCCCAATACTTCGCCCTCCCAGGCGAGCAAAGCCAACGATAATATTATCGGCATAATGCTCATGGATTTCAAAGAAAGAATCATCATCCACAATACCACTTACAACTTCCCGCATATCGTAAGGCTGCTGTGGGTTTTCAGGCATCAATGCCGCCAGATCTTCTCTCAATTCATCACCTAGTGTAAAATCAATTTTGGGCGCTTGCTCTTCACAGTTTTGCGGAAGATAGCTTAAGAGTGTTTTGACTTTTTCCAGACAATCGATATCATTGGCTGCCGTGAGGTGAGTAACTCCGGATTTGGTGGCGTGGGTCATCGCACCCCCCCAATTCTTCAGCGGTTACTTCCTCATTGGTAACTGTTTTCACTACGTTCGGCCCCGTTACAAACATGTAACTACTCTGTTCTACCATAATGGAGAAATCTGTCATGGCAGGAGAATACACCGCACCACCAGCACAAGGGCCCATAATGGCAGAAATCTGTGGAATAACGCCTGAAGCCATTACATTGCGATAGAAAATATCAGCATAACCACCAAGTGACTTAACGCCCTCCTGGATACGTGCACCACCAGAGTCATTCAAACCAATAACCGGTGCGCCATTTTCCATACCGAGGTCCATGATTTTGCAGATCTTCTCAGCATGGGTTTCCGACAAGGATCCTCCAAACACTGTAAAGTCCTGGGCATATACATATACCAGCCGACCATTAACCGTACCGTAGCCGGTAACTACACCATCACCAGGGATTCGTTGTTTTTCCATACCGAAATCCGAACTTCGGTGCATGACCAGTGCGCCTATCTCTTCGAAGGAGCCTGGGTCAAGAAAGAAATGTACACGTTCACGAGCGGTGAGCTTCCCTTTTCCATGTTGAGTAGCAATACGTTTTTCCCCTCCGCCAAGTTGAGCTTTGGCGAGTTTGTCTTCCAGCAGTTGCAGTTTCTTTTGCATACTTATTTTGGTTGAGACCTAATTAAATTGTTTGCCAATTCGAGCCGCATGTTTTTCGATTTGCTGCTCAATGATGGTATTAATTTTGTTTTCGAGGTCTATGTCTTGCGGTTTAGCAGTAAACACTTGGTAGAATAAGTAGTTCTGTCCTACTTGTTTTCCTTTGCCGCGTTCATTTTTTTCAAGTCGAGTTTGCCAAATGCTTTGCTCATGAGGAGGATAAGCAATAACGAGAATGACACAGCCATCTTCGTAAAAACGATCTTCGTAGCGATAAGCTCCTTTTTCCCGGTCCAGTCCTTTTTCAAAATAAAAACCGGCAATACTGTATCGCTCCTGTGCCTCTTTACTTTCTAAAAAATTCTTGGTATCAGCTGTAAAGCCATCTAGCCGAGAGTATACTTCTTCCATATCCGAAACCTGTAGCCGAATATCATTGAAAAAATCATAGAACACCTGGCGCTTAGGCGAAAAGGAAGCGGCTACCCGATCATCGGTTCCACAACCTAAGATCAAAAGCGTGGTTGCGATAATAAAAGTGAAACGAAACATCAGCATATTTTTCATACATCTAGAATTGGGCAGCAGCATTACGATAACGACTAGCATTTTCCATATCTCCCTGCTCTTCAAAAATTGTAGCAATACCCAAATAAGCCTGTTTTAGCTTTGGGTTATATTCAATAGCCTTGCGGAAATTATTAAAAGCAGTCTCTAATTCCTTGCGTTGCTTATATATTTCCCCAATCCAATAGTAAGCCATTGCATTTTCCGGGTCAACCTGTAGCAGGTGATTGAAGGTATTTAAAGCCTCTGGGCCATTGTTTTTAGTGAGGTAAGCATATCCTTTGAGGTATAAAGCAGTCTCGTTGTCAGGTGCGATCTCTAGGGCTTTCTCTGCTGAGGTTAGCGCCTGATCACCGTCTCCTATACTCACTTGGGCAGAAGCCAGACCATTCCATCCTTGCTCATTGTCAGGATATTTGGCAACTTCTTGCTGAAAGCGTTGAATGGCTTGAGGGGCTTGCCCTGCTTTTAGTAGCGCTTCAGCCTGCATAGCAAACTGATCGGGATCGTATTCTACGACTGCCAGGGGCACGCCATTCGCTTCAATGCGATGCACTGTCTTACTGGTTGGCCAGGTGTTGTTTCTCAAATGCGGCCCACGAATAAACCGACTGGGGAAAATGCCATAATCCCAGGATTCAGAAAACCGGCGGTGATACCGAATGTATTGAATTTTAACTTTTTTCTTGTAAGACAAATCCAATTGGCGGCGCACATTATAAGGGAATGTCGTTCCTATGGTCAATGTGTCCATTCCAGGATGCAAAATGCCTTCGTCTTCCATCCACTCCACGGCCTGACGAGAGCTTAGCCCCCAATAATCAAGTTCGTATTGGCCAAATGCGCCTTTGATCCCTCCTGCCAATGGATTGAAATAAACATAAGCAAGTGCTGGATTACGAGCAGTGAACAATAAAGCGTCCGCTGAAAGCAATACTACGATACCAATAATTGCAGGACCAGCCCACTTGGTTCGAGAAGTAAATCGTTGTGCCAAGTATTCAAAACCGAGCGCTCCCAAGACCAAAACGGTTGGGTAAATGAAAAGCAACTGCCGCCAACCGTCATAAAGCGCACTTTCCTTGAACATGATATATGCCAACGGGAAAATAGTTACAAACAAAAGCAGCACAACAGGAATAACTCCATGTTTTTTCACTAGTGCTGGGAACGTCAGCAAGCTCAAAAAGAATCCAGCTATTACCGAAAGGGCTACACTTATTCCTAGCCATACCAGTGGATACGAAGAAGGAATGCCGTCGGAAAACATATTTTCGCCACCAAAAAGGATAATAATTCTTACCGCATAATTAGAAAACAGGTCCAGCGCCTCCTTGGTGTGTTCAAGCGGTGCTTGCAGTGCGTAAGGCCAAAAGAGTAAAGCCAGACCAAACCCTGCCAAAGTACTCCCGATCCAGTAAGCAGCATAAGTCAAAAACTGCTTAAACTCTCCAGCAATTCCTTTCACGCCGTAGCGCAAGAGAAAATCAATGCCGAGGAATAACCCAGAATAACAGAAAATCAGAATTCCGCCAGCACGTGTAGCCGTAGCCAAGGCTGCTCCCAATACAAAACCCAAGGCATCCTGCCAACGTGGACGTGGCATGGACAATAGGCAGCGATACAAGTAAAAAGCTCCCATCAGGTAGCCAGCTGCAAAAGGAATATCCTTAGGGTTCATGACACTGTGGCCCAATAAACGTGGACTAGCCAACATCAAGATAATAGCCAATATTCCCGCACGGACACCTGCCATTCGGCGGCTCCAACCGGCAATAATCACTAAAATAAGTACGCCAAACAGCGCATTTAAAAGGTGCCGTACCCGGTGATACGAAGGGCCAGGATGATACCCTAGCATTCTGTTAACCGAACCACTTACCAGCTCGAAGAAACCACCATAAAATTTATTGAACCGCTGGCTACTGGTATCGTCTTCGTATAAAGCAGCCTTATCTCCGCCCCCACTGGCATAGTAGTCAACTAATTTCTCGGAATAATCGTCTTGGAATTTTTCATCTGCGTTTATCCCTGTGACCAACGCCAAGCCTAACAAAGTGACCACACTAAGCGCTAGCAGCCCATAGTAAACCTTATGCAGCGTACCAGAAGAAGCCTCTTCTGATTCGTTCCCATAAGCCCACGCTATCCAATTCCTTCTCGGTTTAGCCTTTGCGACCTTTTGGGGTGCCTTCTTTCCGGATTTCTTGGTGGTTTTCTTTTTCGCAGCCATAACTTTAAGTTAGTCCTACAAAAGTAAGATTACCTCTGGCAAATCGTAAATATTTACTAAAAAGGTACGCGAAGAAGTGGAAGATTCCATAAAAATAAGCCCTTGACATTTAGAATAAGCTTAACTTTGCAGCCGGAATTGTTATACTAGCTACAAAGTGGTTCATATTCATTTTTTTTGATAAAATACTTAATCACTTTTCACTGGGTACACATCACTTAAAAAAGGAAAAACATGGCAATGGTCAGCACAGAAATACTTTCGCAGACTGTTCTACAGATGGAAGAATCAGCTACCCTTAAAATGGCTCGCATAGCCCGGGAATTAGCTGATCAAGGACACGAAGTTATCAGTCTGAGCTTAGGTGAACCTGATTTCGACACACCTGACCACATCAAAGAGGCTGCAAAGCAAGCGCTTGATGATGGTTATACCAAATACACGCCTGTACCAGGCCTGCCGGAATTAAGGAAGGCCATTGTCAATAAGTTCAAAAGAGATAATGACTTGACTTTTGACATGAGTCAGATCGTAGTCTCTACGGGTGCCAAGCAGTCCCTAGCTAATATTTGCATGGCAATGCTAAACCCTGGCGACGAAGTCATTCTTTTTGCGCCTTATTGGGTTTCTTACCGCGCCATTGTATGCATGAATGGTGCCATCCCTGTACCTGTTGCTGCGGGTATTGACCAAGACTATAAAGTTACTGGTGAACAAGTTGCCGCTGCGATTACGGAGCGTACCAAACTCATTATTTTCTCTTCGCCATGTAATCCTTCAGGTTCTGTTTATACCCAGGAAGAATTGGAGGATATTGCAGAAGCAGTCGCTCCACATGAGCAAGTATATATCGTTTCCGACGAAATCTACGAATACATCAACTTCACTGGCAAGCACGTCAGCATTGGTACTATTCCCAGTGTAAAAGATCGTACCATTACTGTAAATGGATTCGCCAAGGGTTATGCCATGACTGGATGGCGGCTTGGTTACATTGGTGCTCCAACTGTTATTGCAGAGGCTTGCGCCAAAATACAAGGGCAATTTACTTCCGGTGCTAATGCTTTCGCACAAAAAGCTGCTACTCATGCATTAGAGGCAGACATGAGCCCTACTCATGCCATGCGCGATGCTTTTGAAAAACGCCGACAGGTAATCATTGATGGACTAGAGGGTATTCCTGGAATGAAAGTTAATCGTCCTCAGGGGGCTTTCTATATTTTCCCTGATGTTACCTCTTATTACGGTAAAAAATCGGGAGACTTTGAAATCAACTCCGATGATGATGTCTGTGAATATCTGTTACAAAAGGCTTATGTTGCTACTGTATCAGGAGGTGCTTTCGGTACACCGGGTTGTATCAGAATCTCTTACGCAGCCTCTGAAGAAACACTAAAGGAAGCTATTCAGCGAATTAAAGATGCTTTAGCTCTTTTAGCTTAATATCAACTGAACTGGCCAAGCACAAATAGAGGGTAGTGGGGTTTAAGCTCCACTACCCTCTTCTTGTAAAAAAAGGGCAATAGATTACTTGTTAATGGTCCCCACCGTTAACCCTTACCTATTGCCCATGCTATGGAAATAAGAATTGATTATTATCTTACTCCCTGTAAATGTCATCCCATATTTAGCTTCACCTCCTCCAAAGAGAAAATCAAGCCTTCTTTAGCTATGAAACCAAGAACCATACCAACTTTTCCAAGTCATGCTATTATCCTGCTTGTTATTGCCCTTTTTCTGGGCAGTTGCCGAACGGAGCCAATTGCTACCTACTCGGCGGAAAAACGAGGAGAATACGCCCATGCTGCTGTCGTTAGTGGCCATCCTTTGGCGTCACAAGTTGGTAACGACATTTTGGAGAAAGGTGGAAATGCTGTCGATGCAGCTGTAGCTGTACAATTTGCGCTGGCCGTCGTATACCCTCGTGCTGGCAACCTTGGCGGTGGTGGTTTTTTAGTCTATCGTAGCAATGATGGCAGTACCGATGCACTCGATTATCGAGAAAAAGCACCAGCAGCAGCCAGTCGCGATATGTACCTCGACAGCTTGGCCAATCCCGTCGATGGCCTCAGCACCAAGGGGCATCTTGCCGCAGGTGTACCGGGTACTGTAGCTGGGTTAGCCGCTGCTCACGAGCGCTACGGAAAGCTCACTTGGGAAGATTTGGTACAACCAGCAATTGAACTTGCCGAAAATGGTTTTTCTATTTCAGAAACAGAAGCCGACCGGCTCAATGGTTTCCAAGAGGCATTTTTGGCGTTTAACACCAACGAATGCCCCTTTATAAAAGAGCTATGGCAAACAGGCGATCTGCTCATTCAGTCTGACTTAGCGGCCTCTCTTAAGCGTATCAAGGCAAAAAAGGCGGCTGGTTTCTATCAGGGAGAAACAGCTGATTTGATCGTAAAAGAAATGCAAAGCGGCAACGGAATGATTACTGCCGAAGATTTGGCCAACTACGAGCCTACCTGGCGGCAAGCCATTACCGGAAACTATGATGATTACAAAATTATCTCCATGCCTCCCTCTTCAAGTGGCGGAGTTGCGCTATTACAAATGCTTGGGATGGTAGAAAATGCCCCCCTGAATGAATACGGGTTTCATAGTACGGCAGCTACACACCTTATGGTAGAAGCAGAACGCCGTGCTTATGCCGATCGCTCGGAATATTTGGGAGATAGCGATTTTTACCCAGTGCCATTGGACTCCCTGATTGATGAGAACTACCTCCAGTACCGAATGGATGATTTTCAGCCAGACAGTGCCAGCACCAGTGATCACCTCACGGCGGGTAATTTTGTCAATAGGAAAGAAAGTTTCGAGACGACCCATACTTCGATCGTTGATGCAGAAGGCAATGCTGTTTCACTCACCACTACCCTGAATTCTAATTTCGGATGCAAGGTCGTTGTAGATGGTGCTGGCTTTTTCCTCAACAATGAGATGGACGATTTCAGTATCAAGCCTGGCACGCCCAATCAGTTTGGGCTTCTCGGTGCCGAAGCAAACGCTATCCAGCCTGGTAAGAGGATGCTTAGCTCCATGACACCTACCATTATTGAAAAAGATGGCCAGTTGTTTATGATCCTGGGTGCACCAGGAGGGTCTACCATCATCACGGCTGTTTTTCAGGTATTTATCAATGTTGCTGAATTTGGGATGCCTCTGGATTCTGCCGTTTTTGCCCCCCGTTTCCACCACCAGTGGTTACCGGATCAAATATGGGTAGAGCCCACTGCTTTAGGAGAAGAAGTTAAAAGTGAACTGAGCGCAATGGGCCACCAATTCCGCGACGTTAACCGGATGGCGGTCATCAAAGCGATTCAGCGTTTACCTGATGGTAGCTACCTGGCTGTTGGTGATCCTCGTAACCCTGATGATGATGTAAGTGGGCACTAAAGGTTTAGCAAAACGCTACCTGTAATGCGGTTACGGTCGGCATAATTGGCATTCTGATAAAAGCATAATGAGTTTCCAAATGGTTCTAAACTTCTTGAGGCCCAGGATACGCAGGCAGATCCTCAAGAAACTCATAG
The DNA here is from genome assembly GCF_000379805.1 of Lewinella cohaerens DSM 23179. GTDB lineage: Bacteria > Bacteroidota > Bacteroidia > Chitinophagales > Saprospiraceae > Lewinella > Lewinella cohaerens. The sequence continues at coordinate 77,399 of NZ_KB903538.1, forward strand.
CTCTCCTTAGAGAAATCTATCGAGCAGCAATAAGCCTCCGGGCCATTGCACACCAGTAAATAAGGGACCTGAAGAGGCATGTTGTAGGTTGCTATTTGACGAAACACCGACTGGCGTAAAGGAACACTTGGTGCTTTGCATTCTACCAATAGCCAAGGCTTCATCGCCCGATCGAAGATGAGAATATCGCAACGTTTTTGCAAGCCGTTGACACTAAGGCCACGCTCAATCGCTATCCTGTTCTTGTTGACCCCCAAAACATCTAGCAGGTATTGGATCAATAGTTGGCGAACCATTTCTTCGGGTTGCAATACCAGCCATTTATTACGAATGGGGTCGCGCAACCAGCGTTTGCCGTCGTCTTGTTTGACTTCCAGGAGTTCTTGGTAATGGGTAAGATTTAATCGGAGTTGCACTTAAACTAATCGTATTTTTAAAATAAAAAAGCGTTAAAGTTGTTTAGCTATTGCAATATGACCAATGATTTCATCAAAATCTGACAATTATTACCCATATGACAGCGTTTAAGTTACACCTTTTCCAATAAGTTGTTGTTTAGAAGGTGAATTTGCTTTACCTTTCGCTGTAAGAAAATACATTTTTTCCATGATGCGCAATAGAATCCCATTACTACTCGGTCTTTTTGTGGCCTTGAGTATTCCCCTGACTGCCGCTCAGGTCTTTATCCTCTTTGATCCTGCTTGTATGGATCGCCTTGAGTATGACATGAACAGGCCAGATGGTAAAGGTGACTACCTCGTTTATCACATTAACATTCGCTCTGGCGAAAAACTTATCCTAGAGGTCGGTGAAGAAAGCTCTCGTGAGCAAAACTACCTCCCCGAACCCTATTTGTATTGCAATAGCGGAGGCTTTGACCAAAGTCTTATGCGCCGAATCAACGCAAATATTGACGAAGTCTACCTTGTTTATCCTAAAAGTGACAAGAAATTCACTATTTCCAGGGTAGCTGTGGCTGCTTACTACTCCAAGAATGGAAGTGTACTCAGTTACGATTCCCCTAAGTATCGCTTCCGTTTTGATACGGAGTTTGGTACCATTGGAGAGAATATCGCAATTAACAATCCAGGTGCCAAAGTATACTTTGAGGGCCGGCTGGAAAATGACTGTACAGGATCTTATTTGTTCCGTCAGCTTTCTCCACAATCAGCTTATCCCCTGACAGACTTAGTTGTTACACCAGAGTTAGGCATTGTAGAAGAACGGAGTGGAGCCAATGCTTCAGCTGCCGCAAACAACACGATTGTTCTCAATAAAGTAAATGGTCGTTCTGCCGACCGCTACATTCAGGAAGTATGTGGCACGGAGCCTGGATCACAGAAGGCGGTGATAGGCGCACAGCAAGGTGCTGCGAATACCGTTACCAATTACAATGCTAGCAATTCTCGGATAAACCCTCCAGGCAACCTCCCTTCAGGAGCGATTCTTCCCACAGGAAACGTTGTAAACACACCTCGCAACGTGGTTGCTAATACTAACCAGCCTACAACTAGTATTATGACAGAAACCACGCCAAGTACTAATGGGGCCTCTACCCATACCGTGGCTTCTGGTGAAACCTTATATGGTATTTCTCGCAAGTACAGTGTAGATGTCGCAGAAATAAAGGCATGGAACAATCTTAGTTCAAATACCATTCGTCGTGGCCAGGTATTGCAGGTTGCTCCTGCGACCAACAATACCGCTCCTGAGTTGGTTAGTCGTGGTTTTGCAAATCGCACTACCCTGTCTGGCAGTACGGTGCCTTATGATCAAGCTAATACCCAGCGGATCATGACGGACAATCAGAATATGCATATTGTTAAGCCTGGGGAAACCGTTGCCTCCATTGCTTTGGAGTACGGATACACCAGCAAGAAATTCCGCGATATCAACGAGCTTGGTCCTAATGACTACATAAAAGTAGGTCAGCGCCTGAAAACTACGGATTGTGATTGCGCTACTACTTCTCCCGGACGAGCAGTAGTTCCAAATCAAGCACCTCCTACTTCAAGCCCTAGCAGTTATAATACAACTGGTGGCCGCATAGCTCCCTCTAATGATCTCGTAGCACGTACCCCTGCTGCTAGCTCGAATGTTATCAATCCGGGTAGTTCTCAAGTAGTTGTCAGAAATAGCGGAGGATTGACAAGCTACGCTCCTCCTACGGTACCTGTCACAACGACTAGTCGTAGCACTGCAAGCAATTACAATGCTATCCCTAACTCTTACAATGCACCGGCAGCTAACCGTTCGATGTCAGCACTGGAAGAAAAAGGCAGTTCTCCTCGGGCTATTGGCAACACCACTGACTTTGGCAATCCGGTGGCTCCTACTAACACCAGCAGAACGGCTACGCCATCCTCTTACGGCAGTCCTTACCCATCGCCCAACACGCCTATCAGTTACGATGCGGTACGTACTTCGCGTCCAGACGAATACTATCAACCTGCCAGCACTCAACGAAGGATTCACGTGGTAGCCTCAGGCGAGAGTCTTTACGGGATAGCCCGTAGATATGGTACTACACCAGAGCAACTTCGCAGGCTTAACAACTTGGGGCCAAGCGATCCTATTATTGAGTATCAAAATCTTTACATCGAGTAGCCCTGATAAGTATTTCAACCTAAAAGAAAGGGATTTCCGGTAGCACTGGAAGTCCCTTTCTTTTTTACCTTTGCAATTCAAAATAAGCTAAAGACCAACTATGATACTGCTGTTAATCTATGCTAGTTTGGCTATTGTCTTCTCCTTTTTCTGCTCCATTTGGGAAGCGGTACTATTGAGTATACCAGATTCTTATGCAGAAGCGCAAGCTGCAACAGGATCAGCAAATGGCAAACTACTCAAGGAAATTAAAAAGGATAGAGATCAACATATCTCTGCAATTCTCTCGCTAAACACTGTAGCACATACAGTCGGTGCGATTCTAGTAGGAAAGCAGGCTGAAGCCTACTATGGCACAGGAGGTTTTAGTTTTTTTGGTTTATTTGATGTTCCATTCACGGGACTAATAGCTGCCTTGATGACCTTAGGCGTACTCATTCTTTCAGAAATTATCCCTAAAACCTTGGGGGCCAACAATTGGAAAACCTTCTCTGTTTTTACTGCCAAAAGCCTGAGGGTTGTCACCTTCTTGATGAAACCACTGGTATGGATGAGTGATTTTGTCACAAAGAAAATGAAAGGGAAAGGACATGGAACTGAGATCAGCAGAGAAGAACTTTCTGCGATGGCGCAAATGGGAACCCGAGCAGGGGTTTTTAACGCAGGGGAATCGACCATCATTGATAACCTTATGCGGTTCCATTTAATTGAAACCCGCTCTATCCTAACACCACGCACCGTCGTAAAAGCTTCTAATCAAGATAAGACCATAGAGGAGTTTTACAATGCTAATCCAGGACTTCCTTTTAGTCGAATTCCCATTTTCGAAGGCTCCAAGGATCATATTACCGGCTATGTCCTTAAAGATGTTGTTTTAGATAAACTTGTAAAAAAGGAAGGTGACACCAAATTAAAGGATATTTCCCGCCCTATAACGGTCGTCAAAGAAGATCAGACCATTCATTCTGTCTTTAACCACCTCCTAAGTACCAAAGAACAAATAGCACTGGTTATTGGACAATTTGGCGGCATGGCAGGGATCATTACCTTCGAAGATGTCATTGAAACACTTCTTGGTCTAGAGATCGTTGATGAACTGGATAGCACGGAAGATATGCAGCATCTTGCTCGTCAAAACTGGGAGAAAAGAGCCCATGATTTAGGCATCCTCAATGCTAAAAGGTCAGAAGAAGACAAGCAATAATTCACTAGACTTATTCTTGCTGAAAATCAAGGTAGAGGATTCGCTTATCTACTTTGCCTGGAAGCGGGCCAAAATGCTGTAGCTTAATTTCTGCCATGCGCCGGCCTGCAAGTGCACATTGGTACAGGTTATATCCATCAATGTATGCACAAAGGAAACCCGACCAAAAGGCATCGCCAGCCCCCGTTGTATCTACCACCTCAATCGGTCGAGATGGAACAAAATGCTGACTTTCCTCGCTACTGACAAAGCAACCTTTTTCTCCTAGGGTAATACAGACTGTTTTGGCGCCAAGCCCATGTAAAAAGGATGCAGCGCTGGCTGGTTCATCAACAGGATATCCATATAATCGCTCCCAATCCACATCACTAAATTTCACCATTGCACCGTGGCTACAGTAGGTGGCTACAATTTCTTGTGCTTCGGCCTGATCTGGCCAAATTTTAGCAGCATAATTGGCATCAATACTCAGTTGTCCTCCTGCTGCAGCGACTTTACTGGCAGCGTTTAAGATTGTTGTTCGTGCAGGTTCTTTGCTCAAGGCGAAACAGGTGGTGTGGAATACTTTCACTGCTTCAAGCAAATTATCAGGTAACTGCTCCTTGGAGATTTGGCAATCTGCTAAGCGATAAGCTTCAAAATTAGAGACCTGTTGAGATTTTGTTACCAAAACCAACGTCGTAGGATAAGGAACCTGATGAACACCAGAAGTATCCAGCGATAAGTTATTGACAAATTTCTGCAAATAATCGCCCATGTCATCTTTACCAATACTGGCAACTAAAGCTGCGTGCTGCCCAAGTCGGCTAAGGTTACTAGCCATATTAGCCGGGCTGCCACCAACAATACGCTCAAAAGAGGTTACATCATCAAATGATGACGCATAAGAGCTACTTATTAAATCTATCAATAGCTCGCCTACTGCTAATACGGAAGGGAAATTTGTCTGACTCATAGAATTCTTTATATCCTTTAATCTTTAGTATTAAAGTCTGGTGATGTGGTGAAAATAACTACTTTTAGTATTATTGCAAGGCAAAATACAGAAGTGCATAGATAATGGCAAGAAAGACTAAAAAAAGAGCCCCCTTTGATCCTGCTCCTCATTTGGTAGCTGATACAGCAACGGAAACTAGCCAACGGTATCCCGATGTTTTCCAGATCAAACAAATCAACAAGGTCATCAAATACCAAAAGATTGATGATAACACTTTGGAAATCACTACCGAAGGAGAGATAAAACTCCGGGTCGAATTATGGACAGATACTACTTGGAGAGTTCGATACGCTGTTGAAAAATTCTCTACGCAACCCTCCTATGCACTGCACCCGGATCGAGAACCAAAGTCGGTAGACTTTACCGTCAAAGAAGACAAGCAACAAATATTTATCATCTCTGCCAGTGTGAGCTGTCGCATCCAAAAAAAGGATTGCCGGATATCTTTTCATACCAAAGACGGTAAAAAAACGATCCTGGAAGAACAGGAGCCCTATCTCCAGCGAGCAACAATCCTGGACGGAACGGATCACCTTCGGGTCAGCTTCAAAGCGCCCAAAGAGGAAGTCTTTTATGGTCTAGGTGACAAAAGCTGGAGCCTTAATTTGCGAGGTCGTTCTTTTGACAATTGGAACAGCGATGCTTTTGGGTATCACAAAGAAAAAGATCCACTATACCGAGCGGTGCCTTTCTACTATGGCTTGCAAAATGACCAGGCTTACGGCATTTTCTTACACAATACCTGGCGGACTCACTTTGATTTTGCCTCGCAAAAAGACGAAACCGTGCGCATGTGGGCAGAAGGAGGAGAAATAGATTATTTCTTTTGCTATGGCCCTGAATTAAACCAGGTTGCGCAATCTTACCACCAGCTTACTGGTACACCAGAACTGCCACCATTGTGGGCGCTAGGTTTTCACCAATGCCGATGGAGTTATTATCCAGAAGCTCGGGTTAGAAAACTGGCCGATACCTTCCGGGAATTGCAAATTCCTTGTGATGCTATCTATTTGGATATTGATTACATGGATGGATACCGTTGTTTCACCTGGAACCAGGATTACTTCCCAAAGCCTGGGGAAATGATTCGCGACATTGCCGAACAAGGATTCCAGACTGTCGTCATGATTGACCCTGGCATTCGGGTAGATGAAGACTATCACGTCTACAAACAAGGCGTAGAAAAAGACTATTTCTGTCGACGAGCCAATGGAGAGCTCATGCGCGGGCCGGTATGGCCTGCCGACTGTGTGTGGCCCGACTACACCCGCGCGGATGTTCGTGAATGGTGGGGCGAACTTTACCGTGAACTGTATGAAGACAACAGCATCAGCGGCTTCTGGAATGACATGAATGAACCGGCTGTCTTCAAAGTCAATAGTCTCACTTTTCCTGATCATGTGATGCATGATAACGATGGACACCCAAGCGATCACAAGCCGGTGCACAACATTTATGGGCAGCAAATGTCTCGCGGCACTTATGATGGACTAAAATCTATCAAGCCCGAAAAACGGCCTTTCGTACTTACCAGAGCATCCTTCTCCGGCGGCCAACGCTATGCGGCTGTCTGGACGGGAGATAACGTAGCGAGTTGGGAACACCTGGAATTGGCCAACCGCCAGTGCCAACGACTAAGTATTTCTGGCTTCTCGCTAGTAGGTACCGATATTGGTGGTTTTGTCAATCAGCCGAGTCCGGAGTTGCTTATTCGCTGGCTACAGCTTGGCATTTTTCATCCTGTTTTCCGTGTTCACTCGATGGGCAACAACATTGATGGTGCCGCTGAAGCGGATGCAGATGCCATCAAAGCATCGGAAGCTACCCTGCGCCTAGATCAAGAGCCTTGGGTTTTTGGGGAACCGTATACCAGCCAGGCGCGTACAGCTATTGAGTTCCGCTACCGGCTCCTCCCCTATTTATACACCAGCGTTTATCAAAATGTGACGCAAGGAACACCGGTTTTAAGAAGCCTCGCTTTTGAAGATCAGACGGATAAAAAGGCACAAAAACGGGAGAATGAATTTATGCTTGGTGACCACCTGTTGGTGAGCCCTGTCGTGAAACCAGGGGTTAAATCGCACAACACTTATCTACCAAGTGGAGATTGGGTCAACTACTACAATGGAAATCATTATGCAGGGCCGCGCAATCACCGACAGTCAGTCAAGGAGGACACCATTCCTTTGTATGTCCGTGGCGGAGCGATCATCCCTAATTATCCCGTACAACAGTACGTTTACGAACTAAATATCGAGACCGTGGAACTAAGAGCCTATTACGGAAAAAACAAAATAGAGAGCAGCTTTTACCAGGATGCCGGAGAGGGCTATGAGCACGAAAAAGGGCAATACCGCCATCATAAATACACCACTTCTTCTGGCAAAAACAGCTTCCTGATAAAACAAAAAACCGAAGGTAAATACGAGGGCGATCTATCTGCTTTTGAAATCAAGCTATTCGGCCTACCTTTTGAGCCGCAGCAATTATTGATTGACGGTGTTGCTATCCAAGTTATTGATAAAGAAGGAGATGCCTATGTGATCGTAGCTCCTTCTGACTTTAAGACGGTGGAGGTAAAGGGATGATTTAGGGAATGTGGAGATGTTTTTTATTGCGTATAGAAGGAGTTGCCCAAGATACTGCGCTGCGCATCTTGGGCAACGTTTTTCGGGCAATGAAATCTACAATTATAGGATTAAGCCAATACATCACGATGACGCTCCAGAGAAAGGGGAAAAGGTGGTACTGAGACCATTGAAAACAATATAGGTAGGACTCAAAATGAGGGAAAATACTTGCCTTCGGAATAGGCTAGGAAAATATTACGAGATAGTAGTATTTCGCAAATCGGTTTCTGTGAGTTACAAGCTGGTAGATATATTGCATTATCAGATAATTCGAATACTTACACCATATCACTTGAAGAGCAACACGGATTGATAAGAAATACAATTCTAAGCAGTGAAGTAGATATTTATCCGAAAGTCGCGAGATTAGATGATGATTGTGTAGTATGTCAATTGAATGAGTATTGGAATTAATAGGTAATTCTGACTTGAAGTCCTCGTTGAGGAAAGAGTCTTCAGATTCTGTAGAAATTGTTAGAAATGAATTACCTTGTTCAGGTTTTTCACAAACTGTACCCGGCAATAAGTGGTATAAGAACAAAATACTTAAAAACATGCAACGATTTAGCGAAAAATACATCATAACAAAAGAAATGGAGTGGGAAGAACTTGGTGGAGGGGTATCAAGAAAATTCCTAGGCTACGATAACCAAATTATGATGGTAAAAGTGAAATTCGAGAAGGGAGCATTAGGTTCTCCACATCAACATTTTCACACACAAGCCACCTATTGCGTTTCAGGTAAATTTGAATTTGAAATTGATGGCGTAAAGAAAATTGTAGAAGCTGGAGACGGGGTGTATATCGAACCTAATTTATTGCATAGCGCCGTTTGCTTGGAAGAAGGGATGCTAATCGACACATTTAGCCCTGTCAGAGAAGATTTTTTAAGTGGTGGTGAGGTATCTTATTTTGGTGACAAATAGTCATCAAGAAAATACCTGCTAGCGCTCTTTAAAGGTTTTTTCACGATTTACAACCGTATACTCAAAGACATAAACCTTTCTTTATCAACACCTTATCGGATTCTTAAAAAACCGACGCTCCCCATAGTCATGCTACCTCATTGGCCGATACGAAGTCCCAAGTTTGCACGAAACCCCGCGCAAGCTGCCTGTAGGATGCGAACGAAGAGAGCAGTGCCGGTGGTAGCGCTACGATGCGTCGTGGCGCTACCACCGGAACGCCCCCCGAAAGGGAGCGACCGAAGGATGCGCCCAAAACATATTCCCAATTGCTATTCCCTTACCTTTGGGACCTTATGAATGAATATTTTAAATCAATCATTTTACAAAAAACAGGAGCTTCTTCTTTATTTGAAAAAGAGATGATCCAGGAATTGTGGAGTGGTTATGGGAAAATCATCCGCGTCGGATTGGAGAATGCTGCCATCGAAAGTGTTGTGGTAAAGCACGTTCAGTTGCCCCTGTATAAAAATCACCCACGCGGATGGAACACAGATATCGGTCATCAGCGAAAGATCAAGTCCTACAAGGTTGAAGCTACGTGGTATGACACCTACAGTGAAAATAGCACTGCCCGCCTGCCGCAATGTTTAGCCCTTGAGACGCAAGATGACGAGGTACTGATGGTGCTGGAAGATTTGAATGAAGCGGGCTATCCCTTACGCAAAAGGACTGTCAGATGGGAAGAAATAGCGGCCTGTTTAGCATGGTTGGCACAATTTCACGCAAGTTACTTGGGGGAAGCGCCCAATGGGCTCTGGGAAGTGGGTACCTATTGGCATTTGGAGACCAGACCTCATGAATTAGCCGTGTTGGATGATCAAAAATTAAAAGAGGCCGCTGCTGTCATTGATAAAAAACTGAATACGTGTGTGTACAAAACATTTGTTCATGGTGATGCCAAGCTCGCCAACTTCTGCTTTGCTGAAGATGGCCCCGTTGCCGGGGTAGATTTTCAGTACGTAGGCGGCGGGTGTGGAATGAAAGATGTGGCGTATTTTATAGGTAGTTGCCTAAACGAAAAGGAGTGTGAACGCTTGGAGACACAAATCCTGGACACCTATTTTGGGTGTTTACAAAACGCAATGAAGGAAAAAAATGAAGCGTTGGAAAAGGAATGGCGTTCTTTATACCGAGTAGCCTGGGCCGACTTTCATCGCTTCCTAAAAGGCTGGAGCCCTGGTCACTGGAAGATTAATAGTTATAGTGAGCGTGTCACAGCAGAAGTGATTAATAGTTTATAGAAATGAATTTTTTACAGCTTAGCAATATAGCCATCAAGGCAGCCCTTGCCGCAGGAAAAATCATTCACAAGCGTATAAATGAGGATGTTTCGGTGGAGAAAAAGAAAGGAGGGACGAGCTATGCCTCGCAAATCGTAACAGCGGTAGACAAAGCCTGTGAATCAGCCATTTTTGCTCATCTACTTCCTACTTGTGACGAATTTGACTTAGCGCTTTTATCGGAAGAGACGGAAGATGATGGTAGTCGATTCGAGAAAGATTTCTTTTGGTGCATTGACCCTATGGATGGGACGCTTGCTTTTATCAATAAACGACCGGGCTTTTCTGTATCGATTGCTTTAGTCGCAAAAGACGGGACACCATATATAGGAGTAGTGTTTGATCCCAGCACAGATACCTTGTACCATGCTATTAAAGAACATGGGGCATTTAAGAATGGTAAACCTTGGGGGATTAAGCATAGAAATGACTGTTTGACTTACGTGACTGATCGAAAACTGAAGGATACACCTCGTGCAGCCGAAATAGAAAAATTACTACATAAAAATGTAGCGCAGCTGGCGTTGAATGGGATAAAAGAAATTGCTGGAGCCGGATCTGTATTGAACGGTATCATCGTACTGGAAAATGGCCCTGCTTGCATGTTAAAATTTCCAAAAAAAGAAACCGGAGGAGGGAGTATATGGGACTATGCTGCTACGGCCTGTATATATCAGGAGTTGGGCCTAACCGCAACAAATTTTGCAGGAGGAAGATTGGACTTGAACAGAAAAGATGGCACTTTTATGAATCACGAAGGCGTCTTTTATTCCAATTTGATTTATGGATAAAAGGTGGACCTAAAAAATGACTCAGGAATCGTGATGGTCGATGACCACGAAGTCGCTATCTTGAGGGCATCTAAATTGAAAACAAAAAACCCTATTAATTATGCGGAGTATTCTCCTCCTATTGACTTTTTTGGTCTATGCTTCTCTTTTATCGGCTCAATTGGTTTTAGAAAAAGACATCAACCAAGAAGCAGCTGATTCTGATCCTATCTTCTTTACCACCTTAAATGATGTTGCTTACTTCCGGGCAGATGACGGTCTTCACGGTAAAGAGCTATACCGCTACAATATTACCACTGGTGAGGCTTCTTTAGTATTTGATGTACGCCCATTTGATGATCATCCGAGCATTATTAGTATCGCAGAAATGGGCGGAAAAATATATTTCAATGGCCGCTGGGGCAACGGCTCTATTTCTTATCTGCTGGTACACGATCCCGTAGCGAATACGACGGGGCAACTAATCGATGCTGCTGGACAGACCGTCAGGGAGCCTAGTAACCTATTCGCTTTCAATGGGCAATTGTTCTTCCAGTCAGAACATACTGATGTTGGCATAGAATTTAGTCGATACGACCCCGTCACTGATGCCATAGAACTACTCGCAGATATCAACCCCGATGGAAACTGCAACTGCAATTTTTATAACAATATAAATGGCGTACTCTATTTTTCGGCCACTGACGGCTTAAATACCGGAGGAATCTGGCGCTACAATCCAACAACAGAAGTAGTAGAAAAATACAGCTACACCAGCCCCGATGGTATTTACCCCAACACGAACCTGTTGACTCATCACAATGGCAAGTTATTCTACCGGGCTACCCGGGACGGACAAGGACAAGAGTTAGAAGTGATCGATATGGCTACTAATAGTATTCTTGACGTGCCCGAAATTTATCTCAATTCGGGTAGTAGTTCCCCTTACGGAATGTTTGGTTTAGATGATAAAGTATTCTTCTCGGCTCGCACGCTTCTTGCCGGCACTGAATTATGGATATACGACACTACTACCGACGAATTGAGCCCAGCGGCAGAGCTTAATCCAACGGGTAACGCTTGGCCAAGTGGATTCACCATACTAGGAGATAAGTTTTACTTTACAGCTACCGTCGACGAGGAAAACTATTTCATTTATTCCTATGATCCTGTTACAGAAATTTTCACACAGGAAGCCACTCTAGATAATGGAGACCTGCCCTCATTCATAAATATTGAGGCAGAAGCAAACGGAACTTTGCTATTATCCGGGCAATTACTGGCTACTGGACGAGAGTTGTTTCAGTTTACGCCAGGAGATAGCGAGATCACCTTAGCTGCAGATATCAACACCAATACCATTGGCTCTGATCCCTTCGGATATACCCCTTATAATGGTAAACTTTACTTCGCAGCTACGGAAGTGTTTAGTGGCACTGAAATCTGGGTTTATGATCCGATTACCGGCAATACTGAAATCCTGTCTGACGAAGAAGGAAATCTCAACCCCAATGGTTTGATGGTAGTCGATGACCGGCTTTATTTTAGTGGCCTTCACCCTACCTTGGGATATGGCTTACTGTATTACGAGGAGGGCGCAACCGAGATTATGGCGACTTCCTACATTACTCCCACGCAGATTGGCCATATTTCAGAGATGATGGTTCATGATGGAACACTCTATTTCAGGGCAACCGATAACGAACAGTATGGTACCGAATTATTCTATTATGATTCCGCGGCAGATGAAGTTTTTTTAGCGGCAGATACGCACCCAACAGGCAATGGCTCTCCTGCTGATTTAATCTCATTTGATGGTCAACTGTACTTCAAGGCAACTCACCCAGATACGGGTAGAGAATTATATTGTTACGATAGCCAAACAAATACCCATAGCTTGGTCGTTGATTTGAACCCAGGGGAAGCGTCTGGTAATCCAGGCTCGCTAATTGAATACGCTGGCGAACTTTATTTCAAAGGCTCCGGTGAAAACAGTACTCAGCTATACAGCTACAATCCAGACTTGGATCTTATAACACAACGCAGTGATCTAAGTAGTGGTTTGGCTCCTGAATATCCCACTATTTTTCAGGATAAGCTCTTCTTTGCTGGTAGATTGGCGAGTAACCAAGGCACCGAGCTGCTATTTTTCGATATCGCAACGGGCGAAACCAGCCTCACCGAAGACTTAATACCTGGCTCAAGTTCCAGCAGCCCACGCGAGCTGACTGTTTTTAATGATCGCCTCTACTTTACGATTGAATCGGAGGATTTTGGTCGAGAAATATGGGAATATACAGATAGTACTATTGCGATTATCTCGGATATCCGGCCAGGTGTACCCGGTTCTAGCCCTGATAATCTTACCCTTTTTAACGATAAGTTATATTTCACAGCAGATGATGGCTCAAGGGGTACCGAAATATGGAGCTTAGCGGCCTGCCTCAATGTCGTCGTCGTCACTGAAGCGCAGCTCGATGCGGAGCCTGGCTCCATTGACTTGAGCGTAGCGGGCGGCCTACCACCTTACAGTTACAGCTGGGATATTGGAGCAGATACCGAAGATCTCTTTAACCTGGAGGCCGGCATCTACTCCGTCACTATAACCGATCAATCAGGCTGCTTATCCCAAGTGACGGCAGAAGTTTCCTTTATCAGCGACACGGAAGACATCCTACCTGGGGAGCAATTGATGGTATACCCCAATCCCAGTGCTGGCCAATTCACCGTAGACTTGACCAACTTAAACGCAAATCGACTGAGCGTACATAGTCTGGACGGGAAGTTGCTGTACCGCAAAAACATTACCCCTGATAGCGAGCAAGCGCAGTTTGAGCTGGATTACCTACCTGCTGGCGTCTATCTGTTGAAGGTAGCAGGCGAGGCTGGAATGGTGACGCAACGGATTATTAAAAGATAAGAGCTTATTGGGGAATCTTGCTTCCTGATTTTCAACAATTCGGAATATTTGTTTTTCACCAAACGAAATTCCCCAACATGCTCTTTACAAATACTTCTACCTAAAAAGCTGTAAATACAACAAAAGCACTATATTTGCGCAGTTTTTCCAAGGGCTTGTTTTGGAGGCACTCTTGGATAAGACTTTACGTATTTATTTTTTTTCTAATCTTAATTCGAGATTTTTTAAACTTTGAAATTATGCAAGGTAAAGGAATTGTAAAATTCTTTCTTGTGGTGATGATTCTGGTCACTTTGATCCAGTACCTATTTATTCTCCCGACAAATCGGGTAGAAAAGGACGCTGAGCGCTATGCGCTGAGCATTTCGTCATCCATTGAAGACGAAGCGGAACAGAACGAAGCCCATACGGACGCCGTTCGCGCTTACCTAGACTCTATGTCTAGCCAAACGATATTTAAAATACCGTTACTCAAGTCTTACACTTATCAAGAACTCAAAAGCCAGCAATTGGCTTACGGTCTTGATTTGAAAGGCGGTATGAGTGTTGTATTACAGATTGACCTGAGAGAACTAATAAGGACGCTCGCCCAGAATTCCAAGGATCAAAAATTTCGAACTGCATTAGAAAATGCCTCCAAAGCTCAGTTGAATGCACAGTCTGATTTCGTTGCTCTTTTTGCCGACGCATGGCAGGAAGTACGCGGTGAAGATCGCCTCGCTCCTATCTTCCAACGCAACGAATCTTTGCGTGATGAGATCAACTACGAGACGACCGATGCCGAAGTTATCCGTATTCTACGTACGAAAGCGGACGAAACAGTAGAGCTCACTTTCAACCTGCTCAAGCAGCGTATTGACAAGTTGGGTGTTGTGCAGCCAAACGTTAACCTTGATCAGGAACGCGACCTTATTTTGGTTGAACTTCCTGGCATTGATAACCCACAACGTGCTCGTGAATTCCTGCAGGCAGCAGCCAATCTGGAATTTTTCGAAACGTTCCGCGTAAGTGACCCAGCCGTTTCTAATGCGCTGACACAGGCTAACGAAAAGTTGCGTACCATTCGTGGTGCAAACACAGAACAGACCATCGAGCGTATTGATACACTTTATGTAACCGATTCACTTGGCAATGTTTCTAACGAAATCGAAAAGATCGATACGGTATACGCACAGAACAGCCTCAATGGTCCTCTGTTTGACTTGATGTCACCAGGCCAAGGTGCTGTAATCGGTGTTGTTAGCCGTAGCAATCTTGGAGAACTGAAGAGCGTACTAGAGATGGAGGAAATCCTGAACTTGTTCCCTTCTGACCTTCGTTTCCGTTTCTCACAGAAACCTTTCGAAAGCACTTTAATGGACGAGAGTGATCGGCCGTTGGAGATGTTTGAAGTATATGCCATTAAGATGCCTCGCTCTGGCGAAGCACCTCTAAGTGGTGACCACGTAGTTGATGCAAGCGCACAGCCAGACCCTCAGAGCAACCAGATTGCTGTATCCTTGAATATGGATCAAACGGGTGCTAAGATTTGGGCACGCATGACTACGGAAGCTGCAAATAACGGTAACCGTGAAATCGCCATCCTTCTGGATGATGAGGTAGCTTCTGCTCCTCGCGTAAACGAGCCTATTACCGGCGGATCTAGTTCTATTTCTGGTAGTTTCTCGCTACAGGAAGCAACTGACCTTTCCAATATTTTGGAGATTGGTAAATTGCCTGCCAGTACGGAGATCATTCAGGAATCTGTGGTAGGTCCTACCCTTGGTGCAGCGAACATTAAAAGCTCAATGACAGCACTTGGTGTAGGTTTCTTGATCGTGATTGCGTTCATGGTTTTCTACTACGGTGGTGGTGGTATTGTATCTGTTATTGCATTGCTGTTGAACCTTGTCTTCATCTTTGGCGCTCTTGCCAGCTACGGAACGGTACTTACCCTTCCTGGTTTCGCAGGTATCATCTTAACGATTGGTATGGCCGTGGATGCGAACGTGATCATCTACGAAAGGATTCGAGAGGAATTGCGAGAAGGCAAGTCAACCATAATGGCTGTTGCTGACGGTTTCAAACACTCCTATTCTGCGATCATTGATGCCAACGTTACGACGATCCTTACGGCGATTGTCCTTGCCTACTTCGGTTTGGGCCCAATCAAAGGATTTGCGGTTGTATTGATCATCGGTGTACTTTCTTCTTTATTCACAGCAGTACTGGTAGGGCGTTTGATGCTTGACAGCTACTTGAAGCGTAAGAAAGACATCAGCTTTAATACCAGCGTATCGAAGAACGCATTTGCTAATATGAAGATCGACTGGATGGGTAAGCGTCGTATCGCTTATATCATCTCTGGAACGCTGATCGCCTTGAGTCTTGTCTCTTTCGCAACTCGCGGTTTCGAACTAGGAGTAGATTTCAAAGGAGGTTATAACTACAATATCTCTTTCGATGATAATATAGATGTTGACATTGATGGCCTACGTGCTAATCTTGCCACTGCTTTTGAAGGTAGCACGCCTATCGTTAAAGAAGTAGCTGGTGTCAATACCTTCAATGTAGTAACAGACTACCTCATTGATGTACAATTTGACCCGGAAGCTTACGCTAACGAAGATGAAGCTAACGCCAATAAGCCAGAAACATTGGTTATGCACGCGCTTCACGATGGTGTTGTTAGCACCATTGGTAGCGAAGTGCCTTTCGATCAATTCAGCAATGCTGGTGGTGTGGGCACACATGTTTCCAGCTTTAGCAAAGTAGGTCCTACGATTGCCGATGATATTACTCGGAGTGCAATTTACGCGGCCATCTTTGCCCTGTTGTTGATCTTCCTGTACATCTTTATCCGCTTTAGCAAGTGGCAGTACTCACTGGGTGCCGTTGCAGCTTTGTTCCACGATACCTTGATTGTATTGGGTATCTTCTCTTTGGGGCACGGCGTCTTCGGTTTCAGTATGGAAATTGACCAACCCTTTATCGCTGCAATCTTGACCGTAATTGGTTACTCGATTAACGATACCGTGGTTGTATTTGACCGTATCCGTGAATACTTCAACACTTACACTAGTGGTGATAAGACTTCTGTGATCAACGCAGCAGTAAACAGTACGGTTAGCCGTACGATCATTACCTCTTTAACCACCCTCTTCGGTGTATTGGTACTCTTCCTATTCGGTGGAGCCAGCATCAAAGGTTTTGCTTTCGCAATCCTCGTGGGTGTTTTAGTAGGTACTTACTCATCTATCTTCGTGGCTACTCCATTAGTACATGATTTGTCGGATGATCTACAAATGAAAAAGGCTGATGACGGACGCCGGAGCTTCTCTCGTGCTGGTCAGAGTTCTTAAGGGTATATTGTATTAAGTACTAAGTACTTGGTATATTTCGCCTAATATTTTCCAAAGCCGCTTCGACATTGTCGGAGTGGCTTTGGTCGTTTTGTGTGTGTGGTGTCAAAGAGAGCTTTGATATTTGCAAAAGGCAGGGTGGGAAGCCTTTTAAGACTAGGGTTTCCCACCATCAGTTTTGCAAACCGATCCCGCCAGCGGGATACATTTGTTTCGTTGAATGGCAAGAGCCCCAAACACGAGTCCCCTCCGCGATTCCGATTCATCGGAAGAGCACCACCGTGATCCCGACTTTTAAGTAGAAAGAACACCCTCGCGACTGAAACGAGCACATTAACCGACATAAAAGAAATTAGCGACAACAATAAATTGGGGAAAATCGTTTTCTTTGGTAGTTCTTAAGCCCAAAAGTGATTTTTGTATCTAAACCACTTCTTAATTCAATTCCCGATGATCAAGCATCTCTCTTTACTAAGTCTTCTTGTTCTTTTACTAGCTGCGTGTTCCTATACCATGAAAATTCAAGATGGTGAAATGGCTGTAGATCGGAAGCAATATTCTGTAGCTGTCAAAATGCTAAAGAAGGAATATAGTAAAGCAGATACAAGGATAGAAAAAGGAAAGATTGCCTACCTACTCGGCACGGCTTATGATGGCCTTAATCAAGGTGCTGATGCTATAAGTTGGTATAAAACAGCTTACGACAACCAATACGGCATGGACGCCCTACGCAACTATGCGCAGGCGCTTAAGCAAGCTGGAGATTACCGGGAGGCCGCTCGTGTTTATAAAGAATTAGGTTTAGAAATTGGGAGTCCCTATGAATATCGCAAAGAAATTCGAGCTTGTGAAACGGCCGCAGAATGGGATGAAGAAGAACGCCAGGAATACGAAGTAGAAGCCTTAGCTGCAAATTCCGCTTCTTCGGACTATGCTCCAGTACTCTTTGGCCAAGAAGAATTGATTATCACTTCTGACCGGGCCGATGCCACTGGAGAAGAGGCTTATAACTGGACAGGAGAAGCCTTTAGCGATTTCTTTGTGCTCAATCTTACCACCAATACGGTCACTCCATTGCCTTTCGGCTTGAATACTGCTGATAATGAAGGGACCCTTAGTTTCAGTAAAGACCAAAGTCAGGTGTTTTTCACAAGATGCAACGGCCCCAAAGGAGAGGATGCGTTTTGCAAAATAATGGTTAGTAATAAGATTACAGACGACGCCTATGGTCCGGCAACACCACTTCCCTTCCAGGAGGCAGGTGTCAACTATATGCACCCTACGATGGGACCGGATGGCAAGACCCTCTACTTTAGTTCTAATCATCCTGATGGCTGGGGCGGGTACGATATTTATTCTTCTATTTACGAAAACGGAAACTGGAGTGATCCCAAGCTGCTAAGTCGATCTGTAAATACAGAAGCCGACGAGCAGTTTCCTACATTTGATCAGGACACCATGTATTTTGCCTCTTCCGGGCACACTGGCATGGGTGGTTTGGATGTGTTCAGGACTTACCCGCTGGCTTCTGGTAACTGGGCACCTCCCATCAACCTAAAAACGCCTGTTAATTCAGGAGGTGATGATTTTGGTTTTGTCATTGACCGACGTAAGCAAACCAATCAGGGGGATGTTGTTTCTACAGGCTATTTTACATCTCGTCGTGGGGAGATTGGCGGCGATGATATTTACAAATTCACCCAGAAGGTTTTGCCTCCTGAGCCAGAACCAGATGATTCCGAGCCTATAGTCTATAAAAATACGCTAGACGTTTACGTAGTAGAAAAAATTTACGAAGACCCCAGTAATCCTAATAGTAGAGTGCTAGGAAAACGCCCATTGCCGGGAGCGAGCCTGAAGATTCAACTAGGCCGTGAAGAACGTACTGTTGATATTGGAGAAGAGGGTAAAATCAGCCTTAACATTCAAGGTAATTCCCTCTATGCTTTCTTTGCAAACAAGGCAGGTTACCTCAATAACGATGGCAAATTCAGCAGCATTGGCCTGCCTGAAGACCCCCGCAATCCGGAGCAACTATATGAAGTAGAGATCGTTCTGGAAAAAATCTTCCTCAACCAGGAGATTGTCCTTGAGAATATCTACTATGATTTTGATGAATCCTTCATCCGTGATGATGCAAAGCCTACGCTGGATGCCCTCGCTAATATCTTAGAAAAAAATCCGGAAATACGCATCCAACTCGGTAGCCATACAGATTGCCGCGGTGGAGACCCCTACAACGAATCGTTGAGTCAAAGAAGAGCACAGGCTGCTGTTGATTACCTGATTAACCAAAAAAGCATTGATGCCAGCCGATTGGCCGCCTTGGGATACGGCGAAAGCCAACCCGCAAATGATTGTCTTTGTAGCCGTTGTAGTGAGGAGGATCATCAGGAAAATCGGCGAACGACATTTAAGATTTTGGAGTAAGAAGTTATGCTAATTACTCCATCACCACTATTTTTCGGGTTACCCAATGCTCACCTTTACGCATTCTAAGAAGGTAGAGTCCTGGCGTTGGGATTGTAATTTGCTCGCGGAGGAAACTACCTTTGTGGCGTAAAACTATCCTTCCTGCAAGGTCAAACACTTCTGCCTCCCAATGGTCTTGCTGATTGGTATCTTGCCAATCAAGCCAAAATCCTGTCCGGGAAGGGTTAGGATAAACACGAACCTGTAACGTCTCTACGGGGTCATCGGTATCAACAGAAAGATCTTCTACCAGAATGTTTTCGGTTGTATTCGTAATAATGGCTGGGTTGAGGTCAAAATAGATATGTGCAGTATTGTGAATTGGTGTAGGATCTGGCAGTTCCGCCCAAGGGCTTATTTGGTATTTAATGAAGCCCTGGCTACCAGCTACATCTTCCAGCTCAGGCGGCAGATTAATGTCCATAAATCGGAAAGTAGCCTCACGATCGCTGGTGATTGTTGTCGTCATTGAGTGGCTACTGGAAAGTATTTGCAAAGATGAGATATCCAGAGACGGATCAATGAAGTCGCGAATTACGACATCCTTGGCCCTGTAGTTCCCCATGTTTTGAAAACGAATGGTGTACTTTAGTGCTTCACTCAATAAGGAATAGTTAGCACTTGACTCACCTACTGCAGTGCATGTTTTGTCATTGGGATCAAAAGAACATAGTAAGATACGTTCATCCGAAGAAGAAAGGCTCTGTTCTCCACTGATAATGCTGCCAGTGAACGAATAGGTCTCGTTGAGTTCTTCTACCCCTGGGGCAACTAGCTGGAGGCGAAACACGCGGGATTCCAATGATCCTAAATTACTAAACGACCAGGTAATCTCTGTATCAGTGACGGATGATGCTTCAGGCGTAGCCTCCATGAAAGTAAAGTTAGCTGGAAATGTAAGGGTAACTTCTCCATTTGCGGGTAAAAGAGCTTCATTACGAAAGGTCACCCAGATGGTGCCCTCTTCGTTACAAACCAACTGCCCTGCTACCACATCTATACTCACCCGTTCTGGCAGCTCCTCTGCATATACCGCAAAATTCTGTTCTGTAATAGACTCATTGGCGTATGCTACATTTAAGCTCGTCGCAGTTACTGGCGTGAAAGGTGCAATTGGCGTAGAAGTAATCTCGTAATCACCGCTCTGTGCTGGGTAGAAACTGTAAGCGCCAAAACTATTCGTGATAGCGCTCGTATTATCTGGCAAAAGTAAGACCTCCTGACCAGGAAGACGAACGTCTTCTGACGATTCAAAAACGCCATTCTCATTGCGATCTATAAAAACCAGTCCACTGATATTGTTGCCGTTCTGGTAGTTTTCCAGCACGGAAGCTCCATACAGATGCAAAAACCAAACATCATTAGTAGCCGGATCAATGACGATATCCCGGGCATAACTAGAAGTCATTCCTGTATTTTCGATATTATAGAATGAAGTCGTATAGCCATCCCAATAAACCACTCCGAAGGTTACACCCAGCCAAAAGTTACCAAGAGCATCCTCCTTCATGCCTGTAACTCCAATAAAGTTTGGGTCAAGAACTAGGAACTCCCACGCTGTTCCGTCATATTTGGCTAGGCCACCATCGGCACTAACCCACAGGTTTTGCTGGCTGTCTTCATAAATCCAATAACAGTTTGCTGTAACAGGAGAATTGCTAGCGTCAAAGACCGTCCATTCGTCATTTTCCCACCTTGCTAAACCCTTATCACGGCTACCAACCCATAGCGCTCCATTGCTATGCATTTTCACCGACCTCACGTAGTTATTTAGGGGAGAATTACCTTCATTGAAAAAAGTCCATTGGTTATCTTCGCGCACGGCTAAACCCATCGTATGGGTACCAACATATAGCGTACTACTCGTTGAGACATCTATGCATCGCGCACTGGTTGAGCCTATATCAAAAGTGGTAAAATCGGAGCCATCGTAATATCCTACTTCTGGTTCATCGGGGCCATTGCTCCACAAAGCAAACCAAACACCACAAGTTTGAGGATCAATGACTGCCTGCCGTACGCTAGATTCAAACCCCGTTTCTTCTCTATAAAACAGCTCCCAATTCTCTCCATCAAACCTGCTAAGGTCGTATCCTGCCAGCCAAATATTATTGTCACAATCAATGACCATCGCATCATTCAGGTTACTAGCGAGCGGCGTTAGTTGTGTATCATAAGCAGTTATTGAAGTACCATCAGCATTGAAAACTTTGGGAGCTTGCATCCCACTAAAAGCATGGAACCATAAACTATTAGCCGAGTCCACTGCGTATAGTACAGGCGTTCCATACCAGATGGGGATATCCAAAGTATTGGTCGTGTAATATTGCCACGCTGTACCATTGTAGGTGCCATAGCTGTTGCCTTCCGTAACTCCTCCATTAAAATTAGCCCACAACTCACCATTTATATCTTTAAAAAAACTGGTAACATAACCAGGTGCATTACCGTCTTCTATTAACCATTGATTACCATCAAATTTTATCAGTCGATCATATCCAGTAGTATAATTCTCGGTAGACACCCATAAAATCCCTTGATTATCAACTTCAATACGTCGAATACTTTCGTCCTGTACTAAACCTATTGCTGTAGGAGAATAAGTCATTAGCATTTCATTACCGTCGTACCTGATGATGTCATTATAGGCTACAACCCACAGTTCATTTTCATCAATAAAGGCAAAATCTTTCACTCCCCGATCTATGGGTAATTGGAGGTTTTCCTGATGATTACTAAACTCACTTCCATCGTAGCTTATCAACTTGGGGCACCCCCAACAGGTGCCATTTGATACCGATAGAAACCACGGATTTCCATTGGGGTCAAGTTTAAGCTTGTCAATTTCGATCAACGTATCTCCAGTATTGATAAAGTAGAAGTTCTCCCAGCTATTTTCACCATCCCAACGAAAAAGGCCTGAATTCTGGCCTCCTATCCATTTAGTGCCGTCTTCGGCTATCTCAATCTCCTTTGGACTACCACCACGATAGCCGCTGTTGGCTGCCTGTATGAATTCTTTCTCGTTGGTTTCAATATTCATTTTCACGAGTCCTCCTTGGGTAGCCGTCCAAAAGAAGTCGCCCTCAAGTGCGATATCCTCGATAATGTGGTCATTGATGTGGTTGGTCCAGGTTGCCTGTGCAGCAAGGTTTGCACCTAAAAGAATTAATAGCGTAGAGAGGAGCGTTCTCATATTTTCAAGATTTCAGAAAAGCGGATTAATAACAAAACGTTCTACCAATATACAAACATTTCAACTTAACAAGCTTTGCAATTAATTCATTTGTAGGGAGATAACAAACTATTGTCTCCCCAAATCTCCCCTACCCTTCCAAACGATATCCAAATCCATCCAGAGCTGGTAGTCTTTGGCGTAAAGGAGGTTTAAACGGTGGACGGTAGCTTCATCAGGCTGGCTGATCTCCAATGGTAAAACAGGGTTTAAAACGCCCGGTTTGATTTTTGGCAGTAACTCCTTGCTAGTTGGCGAATCGGCATATCCAACCCAGCTTCGGCGGCCAATCAATACCTTAAAGATGTTCTGAAATAGGCCCAGCGTTTTTTTAACGATTAGCATACTTACTGGAAAGAAAAGTAAAAGAAACAAGCTCATTCCTATATCCAACAAACGCTTATTACGGCGTAGTAACGGTTGCGCAATGGCAAACTGTACATCTATGGTATAAAGCTCGCCACTATGGTTCTTAGAGTGACTGCCGATGATACTCACACTGTCTTCCGGAAGGATCTTGTAGAGCATTTTAGGGCCTAGTGTACTCATCCATTTCATGATGGCCTGAGCAGGGAGGTCTCGGGAGCAAAAGATCAATTCTTCAATACGGTAAATCCTGACAACTTCATCCAACTGGTTAAGGACACCCAAGGTTCCTGTTTCCTTATTTTCTGGGGCTACGCGACCGACCAGATTGGTACGTACATTAGCTTGTTGCAGCAATTGCAATGCACGGGAAGCTTCCTCTTCGCTTCCGACAAGCACCAATCGACGCTGCTGTTCCTGCCCAATCGCCAGCGACTTATAACGCATAAAGTACAACAACATTCGGGTGGCAAGCGTAATCCCGAACGCCCAGGCTGCCCCCAGCAAAATAAGCGCCCGTGAACTCCGGTATTCTTGCTCCAGAAAGCCATAGGTGGCTGCCAAAATCAAGGTTCCCATCAGTAGCCCCCGCAAGAGGCGACGTAACCGAAAAGGCTCATCATAAGCCCCTGAGAAAAAGTTGCTCCCAAGCCAGATCAGTACATACAGCGGAAAGTTGATATAACGGACCGCAGGCTCATAATAATCGGGATTCTGAAAGTGATAATTTGCCCAAAAGTTTTGTAAAAAAATCAAGCCTAGATAAATCAGGATGCCCTCCAGTGCTGGCAGGTAGATTTTGCGAATCATATTGCTCACCAAGGTCATTCCTGCTCGTAGATAGATGGCTCCTTGTAGCATCGCTACGAATAAGCGTGCCTGACCACCCTGAAAATGTTTACGGGCAAAAATGATCATGGCCTGATAGAACGCTTTGACGTAATTAAGGCTCCCTTTTTTGGTACTCTCTCCTTTGTAGTGAATGATTGTTGTTGTCGGCAGGTAGTAGTTTTTGTAACCACCTTGTACAATCCGGTAAGAGAGATCAATGTCTTCACCGTACATAAAGAAGGCTTCGTCCAGCAGGCCTACTTTTTCCAAGGCACTACTGCGCATAAACATGAATGCGCCGGAGAGTACTTCTATTTCGTGTGTTTCATGTTCCGAGAGATAGCCTAAATGGTAATGATTGAAGCGCGGAGAGGACGGAAAAATCTTTGCTAACCCAAATGTTTTGGCGAAAGCCACCCAAGGAGAGGGAAAGCCACGTTTTGATTCGGGCAGAAAGTTACCGGCTCCGTCTATCATCCTTACACCTAGTCCTCCTGCTTCGGGGTGAGCATCCATAAAAGCGACACAAGTGGTGAAGGTATCTTCCTCGACCAAAGTGTCTGGGTTTAGCAACAATACATATTCTCCGGCTGCTTGTCGGATAGCTTGATTGTTCGCAATAGAAAAACCTGGATTTCCTTGATTGGCAATAAGTTTGACTTCAGGAAATTTCTCTCGCACCATGCTGACCGAGTCGTCGACAGAATTATTATCCACTACAAAAACCTCCGCAGATACATGAGCCGCAGCTTTCCTGACGGAGAGAAGTGTTTGTTCCAGAAAATACCGGACATTATAGTTGACAATAACGATGCTGAGTTTCATAGCACTAATCTACCTTGTAAGGTATACGAGCTACAATACTGCGGCCCAGCGTGAGGCCATCTGCGTATTCTAGTTCCCCGCCAAAGGAAACGCCCCGAGCGATGGTACTGACTTTCACATCAAGCGCTGCCAATTGTTTGGTAATATAAAAGATCGTTGTATCACCTTCTATGGTAGGGCTGATAGCCATAATGACCTCTTTAATCCCTCTTTCGTCAATTCTACCGACCAAGGAGTCAATATTCAATTCAGCAGGGCCGACACCTTCTATCGGAGAGATAACGCCGCCCAAAACATGGTAGCGCCCACGGTACTGCCCCGTTTCTTCAATGGCCATTACATCTCTGATGTTCTCGACAACACAGACGAGTTGGGGGTTGCGGCGGTCATCTTTACAGACCGTACAAAGCTTATCATCACTGAGGTTATGGCATTGCTCACATTCTTGGATGCCGCTACGCATTTTGGTGAGCGCATTGGCAAACGCATCTACCGTTTCACCAGGTTGTTGGACCATGTGAAGCACCAGACGCAAGGCTGTTTTACGACCAATTCCGGGAAGACTAGAAAAAGCTTCGACTGCTTCCTCAATTAATTTGGAGGAGAATTGCATATTTGTTTTCTTCGTGCTGCGCAAAGATACAGCCTTCTTTGACAATAGGGGATAACATGAACTATGAAAAGGTTAAGCTGTTGATTGCTAGGATAAGGATAATTTCATAAAAAAATTGCATTTTTGCGTCAGCCTTGACCAAAGATTTACAAGAAACAACAGAAAAACATCAAAATATTATGGCGGAAGTCATTCGTATGCCGCGCATGAGCGACACCATGGAAGAAGGTAACATTATCGGTTGGCTCAAAGCTGAAGGAGAAACCGTAGAAGCTGGTGAAACACTAGCTGAAGTGGAAACCGATAAAGCTACCATGGAATTGGATAGTTATTTTGACGGTGTGTTACTACACATCGCCGTAAAGGAAGGTCAAGTGCCTATCAATGGCGTTATCGCTGTAATTGGAGAAGAAGGAGAAGACTGGAAAGCAGCTATCGCTGCTGCCGGCGATGTTGATGGAGGAGATGATAGCAGCTCGGATGCTCCTGCTGCCGAAGAAGAATCTTCCTCAGCTAGTCCTGCCGCTGCACCTGCTGCACCTGAAAGTGAAGGAGACCGACTAAAAGCTTCTCCCCTTGCTCGTAGCATGGCAAAAGAAGCGAATATCGACTTAGGTAACGTTACCGGCTCTGGTGATCAAGGTCGCATCGTGAAGCGTGATATTGAAGCTGCGATAGAACAGCAATCTTCTGCTCCTGCGCCAAGCCCAGCGCCTGCGGTTGCTGCACCAAGCCCAGCCGCTGCACCTGCAAAAGAAGAAGCAGCACCTGCTGTTACACCATTTGCTTACACTGGTGGTGGTGATAACTTTGAAACTGTTCCTCTTTCGCAAATGCGTAAGGTAATTGCTCGCCGTTTGGGTGAAAGCAAATTCACAGCTCCTCATTTCTACCTAACGGTAGAAATCAATATGGACAAGGCTATTTCGTTGCGCAAGCGCATCAACGAAGTTGCTCCTACCAAGGTTTCCTTTAATGATCTTGTGATCAAAGCCAGTGCTGCTGCCCTGCGCCTACACCCTGCGGTTAATAGCGCATGGATGGATGACCACATTCGTATCAATAAGGACATCAATATTGGTGTAGCTGTAGCTGTAGAAGATGGCTTACTCGTACCCGTTGTTCGTTATGCGGACATCAAAACGCTTTCGCAAATTAATACGGAAGTAAAGACATTGGCCGGCAAAGCCAAAACTCGCAAGCTACAACCCGACGAGATGCAAGGCAACACCTTCACCATCTCTAACTTGGGCATGTTTGGCATCGAAGAATTTACGGCCATCATCAATCCGCCAGATGCTGCAATCCTCGCCGTGGGTGGTATTATTGAGAAACCCATTGTAAAGAATGGAGAAATCGCGGTAGGTAGTCAGATGAAAGTAACTCTTTCTTGTGATCACCGCGTGATTGACGGCGCTACTGCTGCGCAGTTCCTGAATACGTTTAAGGATATCCTTGAAGACCCCATCCGCTTGATGGTGTAATTGCACAGCTTGATTGAATTAAAAAGGCCCGGACAACAGTGTTGTTCGGGCCTTTTTAGGATAGTCTTACAAGCTGATCAGAAGTGTTACTAAACCTCTCTAATTCCACTTTCTGGTCTCAACAATCGCTTGTGGGTAATCTTTACCAATTTCTACATGATGTTCTTCCTGCTCTACAAATTTCAATTGGTCTGGAATATGCACCATGTCTGCGGGCAACTCTGCCAACTCTGGCACCCATAGTTTCACATAATCCCCTTTTGGGTCATAACGACGAGCTTGTTTAACGATATTGAAATATCTATCTTCTCTGGGATCACTACCTACGCCTGCGATATAATTCCAATTCCCCCAATTGCTGGTCACGTCATAATCGATCAGCATTGATTCGAAATATTCCGCTCCCATCTGCCAGTTGACAAAAAGATCTTTCACCAAGAAACTCGCTACATTCTGCCGCCCACGATTGGACATGAAGCCCGTGAGATTGAGCTCTCGCATATTGGCATCGATAAAAGGAACTCCAGTTTCTCCTTCAAGCCAGGGGCGCATATTTTGCCAATTATCGCGCAAGCCTGATGGCTCTTCCCTTTTGGTCCCTCCTTTTAAAAATATTTTCTCTCCATATTTTTTTCCCATGAGCCGGAAGAAATCTCGCCAGAGTAGTTCAAAAAACAACCAGTAGGTGCTCTTATTCGCGCCACGCTCAGCTTCGTACTTCTTTAGCTCATGATAGATCTTTTTTGGCGAAAGGCACCCCTGCGCCAGCCAAGCCGAAAACTTGGTGGAATAATCCCCACCGACTAAGCCGTTCCGGGTTTCTTTGTACTCCTTAATGTGATCCGTCTCCCATAAATAATAGTGCAGCCTGTCGAGTGCTGCGGTTTCCCCCCCCTGGAATTGGATAACTGAACGTGAATCTGGAACAACTTCATCGTGGCCAAAATCCTGAAGTGTAGGAATTAATCCAGGTACGATATCCGAACTGAAATGCGGAATTTGCTTTGGTGAAGGGAGTGGCTCACGTACGGGAACTATCCGTTCTACTTCCTTGCGAAACTGGGTAAAAACATCAGGGGAATGAGTGACAGGAAACGGTAGGTCTGCTGTGTAATAGAGCATCTTTCCTCTAGTGTACAGCACCTCCTGCCCTATTGTCCACAGTTTTTTCTCAAGTGTATTTTGTACAGCTACCTCTTCTGCTGTCCGTTCACGATTACAAAACACCCAATTACTCCTGCATTCTCGGGCGAGCTCAAAAATAACTTCTTCAGGCTTGCCTACCCTCACTACCAATTCACTTCCACAGGAACGTAATTGCTCACGTAAATCCTCCACTGCTTCAATGATAAACTTAGCTCGAAACTTACCCGTTTTTGGAAAATCAAAACATCGAGTACGCCCTCTAAAAATACGCTCATCGAAGACATAAACCGGCAATACTTCATCGGCCATCTTTAGGGCGTTGGTGATTGCTTCATTATCATGTAAACGTAAATCTTGTCGAAACCAGACTATTGCGCGGCGCAAACTCATAGATATCGTTTTAACAGTACATTATTGTAAGAAAAAACTACCACTATACTGTTCTTTTTGAAAATTTTGAAAGTAAAACAAAGATACAACTACTTGGTTTGGAAAATGACCGTATAAATCATCATTTTTTAGACACATTTTATGGGTTAAGAAAAATCCTTATGTTGTGTCGATTTCTATCATTGATTTTCAGCTTGTTCAAGTACTTTTATGAGATACTGTCTCTATGTTTTTTACTTTTTCATCCCCGTATTATTCGCCATTAGCTGTCAATCAGCGGATAGCCTTCCTATTTTAGGTCCTTATGAAAAAGTTGATGGAGAAAAAGTATTTCATCCCGTCCGGGATTTTCAACTATTGAATCAAGATAGCCTTACGGTCACCGAGGAAACATTTCTGGGAAAAATCAGGATTGTAGACTTTTTTTTCATTTCCTGCCCGACTATTTGCCCTAAGGTACAAGCACAAATGTTAAAGATTCAAGAGCGTTTCAGTACAGAAAAAGAAGTAGTTCTAATTTCTCACACCATTGACCCCAAGCGAGATGATGTAACAGCTTTGGCTAAGTATGCTAAAAACATTGGTGTTGAGCAAACTGACAAATGGCAATTCCTTACCGGCGACCGAACATTGCTTTATCAACTTGCTGACGACCATTTCAACATCGTTGTTGAGGATTCCTCTGTACCAGGAGGCTTTGACCATACCGGCCGAATAGTATTGATTGACAAAAAAGGATTCATCAGAAGCTTCGGCAACGGTACTAACCCCGCTTCTATAGATACCTTGATTCAGGATATTGACCAATTGCTGATACAGGAATGATAAAACAGAACAACAATATGTATACTACCTTTTTTCGCTTCGCGCTTATTGCTGCTACGTTAGTGCTGCTTACCCAAAACTGCCAACAGGAGCCTTTTCCGCAAGGTAAAAACCTCTACGCCAAGAATTGTGAAAATTGCCACATGGCAGATGGTAGTGGTTTGGGTGCCAACATTCCTCCATTAGCGCAAGCGGATTTCCTAAAAAACGAGCAAGATAAAATTGCGTGTATTATCCGTTATGGAATTACTGACACCTTGATTGTTAATGGAACAACGTATGAAACGCCTATGGCTGGCATTGAAAAACTCAGTGAGTTCCAGATCGCAAACATTATCAATTACATCAACCACGCCTGGGGGAACGACTACGGTTTTGTTACTGTTGAGCCACTTCGGATTCAATTAGAAAACTGCAAATAAGCCGACGGTAATAAGATTAAATTCCTTAATAATTTCAGAATTAGTACATTGTAGTCTACTTCTCTATCTAAATGACTGCTACAATGCTACAGAACGTTAAGAATACGCTCTTTTTATTGATTTTTTTCATCACTACTGTTTCCCTTCATGCTCAAACACCAGTCAATGATGATTGTGTGGGCTTGATTGATTTAGGAGTCGCTCCTTATTGCCCTGATATTACTATTCCGGGGAATGAAACAGAGATTTATTCCAATGTTGATGCTACGGCTTCAGATATAGGATTTGGTAATAATCCGCTTTGTTTCAACGGAGGTACCACCCAGCGTGATGTCTGGTTTGCTTTCACAACCAGCGATACAATTTTTGACTATACCATTACGGTTATGGGTGTTGAAGGCCCTGATGGAGAAGCCTCCATCGTTAATCCTCAGGTGGCCCTTTATAGGGGTGCTTGTGCGGTAAACAACCTGGCAGAGTTACTCTGTTCCTCTGCTGATCCTGGCGAAACAATGGTGGAATTAGATGCAGAGGGTCTTACCCCTGGCATCACCTACTTTATAAGAATCAATGATTATTCTGGCACCGCTACGCCCAACGCCGGAAGCTTCAAGCTTTGTATTGATAAAAAAGACCCTATCGACCTCATTACTGACGGAGGGTCGACCAATTGTAGTGGAGAGCTCTACGACTCAGGAGGCCCCGATGGGGATTATGGCAATAATGAGAACAGTGTTTTCACCATTTGTCCTAACCAACCTAACCAGTGTATCAATTTCACGCTGGAGTACTACAATATGGAGTACAATGATTTTACTGTTACTGATCAGATGGTTTTCTATGATGGAGATGGTACAAATCCTGGCACAATCATCACTACCTTAGGTGGTAGTGATTTTGGTAACACCACTGCTAATTCAGGTGTTTGCTTTGCGGTACAAGCGAGCAGTGGTTGTATGACCATCCAGTTTATTTCCGATGGTACAAGTACTTTCCAGGGATTTGCTGGCAGCTGGGAGTGTTCCGCTCAGGCTTGTGAAATCAATGAGCCAGTAGTCGTTAATGCTGGCGCTACAGCTACTGAAATTGAGGATGCACTCTCTACACCGTTTACNCAGACAACCATTACCGACATCAATTGTGACGGTGTTGCTTATGGTACTTTTACCGCCGGCGATAATACAGATTTAGGCCTTGAACGTGGGCTTATCCTTACCTCAGGAAGCGCAGCTGGCTCTATAGGCCCCAATAATGAAGCAGGCGCAACCACTGCTTTGTTTCTAGATGGAGATGATGACTTGGATTTCCTCTCTGATTTTTCTGGCAACGGAGAGCTTTCCGAAGATGCCTGTGTGATTGAGCTTGATGTGTTTGTCAACACAAATGAACTTTCCTTTGAATACGTCTTTGGTTCTGAAGAATACCCGGAGTTCGTAGATGATATCTACAATGATATATTTGCGTTCCTTATTTCTGGGCCGGGAATAACCGGCATCCCTGGATTAAATGGGCAGGATAATATTGCGACCATCCCCGGAACCAATACTTTTGTAGAAATCAACAGTGTAAACACTTCCTTAAACTGGGAATACTATCGCAATAATCAGGATGGTTTAAGCCTTGAGTATGACGGTTTAACGTCTGATTACCTAGGGGTTAAAAAAAGCCTTACGGCTCGCGCTACAGTTGAACCTTGTAATACTTACCATCTTAAACTGGCCATTGCTGACCGAGGAGATCCTCTTTTCGATTCGGGGGTCTTTGTCTCTGAATTAAGTGGTGGCACCCCGCAGCTTCTTGTTGAATTCAATTCCGGTATTGATTATCTGATTGAGGACTGTACAGATACGCCTGATCAGGTCATCTTCAGCCTCGACAACCCGTTGGACAACGATATCACCTACAATGTCGTAGTTACAGGTACTGCAACCCAAGGAGAAGATTATCTTTTCGTGGTTCCTTCACAACTAACCTTTACTCCTGGTCCAAACGAGATCTCGTTTCCTATTTCCGTGCTTAGTGATCTGGATGACATGGAAGGCATTGAAAATATTATTATCACCCTAACCAATGACTTTGGTTGTGGCCTGGTTGAGCTTGCTACCCTGGAGATTGAGTTGCGTGACCAGTTGATCGTTGATATTAATGCCGGTAATGATACTGCCAGGGTTTGTGCAAACAGTGAGGTTGTACTGACAGTAGAAGGTGCATCTGATTACTTCTGGACTCCCGTAAATGTATTTGATGATGTCACCTCTAGCATGCCGACTGCTACCCCCACCGAAAGTGGATGGGTATATGTCGAAGGGCAGGTCGGAAATGCTTGTGCTGCTGTAGACTCTATCTACCTGCTGATTCTTGATCCTGTCATTGACATTGTCGAAGATACCATAGCAACTTGTCAGTCTCAGGCGGTTCAGCTTGAAGCCATCAATAATGTCTCCGCAGAAGGACTTAGTTGGAGCCCGATTGCTGGTCTGGATGATCCAAGCTCTGCAACACCAATGGCTAACCCTGAATTTACAACCTCCTACATAGCGACCATTGATCTTGGTTTCGGCTGTGTTGTTGCAGATACCGTTTTGGTTCAGGTAGACTTTTTCAATGTCCCGGAAGTGGCTACAGACACCACTATTTGTCAAAATTATGGGGTAAACCTGGCCGAGTTGCTAGATCCTAATGTTTCAGCAACAACTTACAGCTGGAGTCCTGATGCAGGATTGGATGACGCAAGTAGCCCAACGCCTATTGCATTTCCTGATGTAACGACAACCTACGAACTTACTTCTACTACCGCAAATGAAGCTTGTACAACGACAAGTGAGGTAACGGTAACCGTACTAGCGGCTGATGTTGCTATCACTAATGAGCCCGATACCCTACTTATCTGTTTGGGTTCAAGTATCACCCTCAATGCACAAACCAGTACGGGTACTAATGACAACTTCGGTTGGGCTCCAAATGATGGAAGCCTTAGCAGTACGACGGACCTTACGGTCACTGCATCACCAATAACAGGAACAACTTACTTTACCACCTTTAGTGTGGGGGCATGTACCGTTATGGATTCGGTTTATGTTCAGGTGGACTCCCTGCCTTCGGACCTATCCATCACGGTAGAACCTTTTGAAGAGTCTTATTGTCAAGGAGAATTGGTAACCTTAACGTCGCCAACTTTCGAGCCTGTTTTCTATCCTAACATTACCCATGAATGGATAGGGATAGGTTTAGAAACGTCGGATACGCTTTTCAACATGGTGTTTACCACAACCGATACCTTCACTTATCAGCGGATTACCATCAATGGCGGTTGTACTTCCGTGGAAGAGGTCACCATCAATGTCATCAGTAATGATGAAATAACCATTACGCCAGACCAACCAACCATTTGTCCCGGAGAAGAAGTACAACTCACCGCAAGTTCAAGTAATTTAGGGGAATTGGAATGGACACCAGCAGAGACACTGAGTTGTAGTGATTGTGCAACACCAGTTGCAACACCAACCAGTACGACTACTTATACGCTCAGTTCTAGCATAGAAGGATGTGCCATTGAGAAATCCGTCACGGTGAATGTATTGAGCCCTGATGATTTTAGTCCAATAGACGACCAGACTGTTTGTGCTGGCGAACTACCGCTTGCGTTAAACCCCAGCCCTAGTTCGGATGCTACTTACGTATGGACTTCTACCCCAGCTGGTTTCAATAGTACAGACCCTAATCCTGTCGTTAATCCGGTAGTGACCACAACTTACAGTGGGACGGCAACCAACGTGTGTGGCAGTACAACAGAAGAAGTAACCATTACTGTGATTGATCCAGGAAGTATTATTAGCATTGCTAACGGATTAGATACGATTGTTACTTGTAGTGGTTTTGAGTTTGACCTTACCGCTACTATTGACAATAGTAGTAATGCCACCGAGACCCTCACTTGGATTTATGATGGAGAAAGTGCCATTGGAACGGATGTCTCCTTCACCGCTGGAAACAGTGGCCTTGCTACATTTATTTACCAATACGGTACCAGTGCAACCAATGATTGCGAATCACTTACGGAAACGGTCTTTATCCAGGTAAATCAAGCTCCTCAGCTTGTAGATGTACGGCCCGACACCACACTCTGTTTTGATGCAGGCCTACCGCTTACGCTATTCACAGGCACCGTAGAGCCGGGAGTTAGCTACAACTGGACAAGCACCAATGGTGATTCCTTTATGGAGGCTGACCCCGAAGTGATGCCAACAAGTACGACTACTTACACGCTCGAAGCTAGCCTTGGTGAATGTACAACAACAACTGATGTTACCATCACGGTAATTGAAGCAACAACGCTTACTATTGACGCTACTTTATCGACCGGACTTATCCAGGAAGATGTAGAAACGCTAAACTTGATAGCAGAAGCCCCTAACGAGTCAAATCCGGCCATTGACTGGATGTTTAATGGCAGCAGTATCGGCATGGGCTCTCCCCTGGATTGGACACCTAATCAAGCACAACGTGATTCTCTTCCAGGATATGTATTTGCTACGATTAGCAATGCTTGTCAGGAATTGGTTGATTCCTTCTTTGTTCAGAAGTTACTCTTCCAGATGCCTAACATCTTCTCTCCTAACGGCGATGGTAACAATGATGTGTTCAAGCCTTTCTACCTTGGTGAGATGGATGTGGTAGAATTAATCGTCTATAACCGCTGGGGACAAGTTGTTTTTGAATCAGATGATCCAAACAACCCTGGATGGGATGGAAAGAAAGGCAACAAAGATGCTCCATCTGAGGTCTATATCTATGTTGTTAGAGTAGGCGTTGGAGGAAAAACAGTAGAAGAAAACGGACAAGTTACCTTATTGAGGTAATGACGTAGCCTGGGCTTCAGCCCGATCAAAGAAGCCCCAGCCCAACATCGTTGGGCTGGGGCTTCTTCACTTATAATCCCTATGCTCCTCGTAGTCCCCAGACTACGAGGCCCTATCTGGCTGGTCTCCTGACCAGCGTAAAGAAGACTAATCTAATTGCTGGTCAGGAGACCAACGGGATATTACATGTTAGTTAGGAAACTAACATGAGCAATGAAGTTTGAAAATTCACTTTTCTTTGAATATCCTGTCTGAAAGATGTGTTTCTTCTTGATTCCGCTTGTGTGTTTTTGAGATGTGTCTCAGCCGTAGTAGACTAAACATGAGTCATCCCGAATTTTGGCTAAGGCCAAAATCCAGCCTGACTTTAACTTAAAAAGAGTGATTTGTCCGACTTCTTATACGCCCCCCCATGATTTCACTAGTAGAAATCATGGGGGTTCGTCTTTAACGACAGGCTTTGCAGTTGGTCAGCACGGATTTTGATGACAATCAAAATTCGGGATGACTCATGTTCACTTATAATCTCTTCTATTTTCTTATATGGTTCAAAAAGATCATTCATTTCCCGGTGTGACCACCTCTACCCAATAACCGGAACTGCTGGCGAAAATATCATTGTCATACATCGCGCCACAAGTACTGGCAGGTAAATAGAATCGCCCACTATAGGTAGCGCTGAGATAGACCCGGAAGGTCTTACTCTCATTTGTTCCCAAGTTAAAGAAGGTGTTTACGCGATCATCACGAAAATCTCGATAATTGTAGCCAGATTCAGGGTTCGTATTGATTTCCTCAAAACGGGTGTTGGTGATTTCCCAGCCCGCAGGGAATACCTGCTCCAAGGCCAGCTGACGATAGCCATAATTGAGCGAATTAGGGTGCGAAACCGTCACTTCTGCGATAAAATCAGTGCCTTGCTCCATGCGCGACACATCAAGTACTCTTCCAGCAGCGTCTCGGTAAACAATATTAATCCGGAGCTGCCTACTGATGGGCTGCTCTTCTTCTGGCAGGGGTTGTCCTTGACGGACAATGCTACCAAAAAGTTTCTGCGTACTGGTGTTTTTTACCAAAATAGGGTTAGCACGATCCTTCAGGTTGATTTGAATATAAGGATGATCAGCACCTACGTCTACTGCATTGGCAGCTCCTTGTTTCATGGTGAAAGTGTACGTCTTGCTCAATTCATCATTTTCACCAATGTATTTACTAAACGACAACAGACAATAGGCGACTTCCTGTGTACTTAGCCACCTCTGAGAGTTCATCTGCTTAGCAATCTGTTGGGCAACTAAGTCCGCAGAAGATTGGTCTTCTAATAAAATCAACGTTTCCAAAATCATCGCTTGGTCACGTAATCCCGAACCGTAGGTAAAGTCCATTTCCCGGTAATTCGAAACCTCGGTATTAAGGGTGCGAACAAGGTCTTGGGCGGCACTCCCCTGCCCTGCCAGCGCATACGCAGCAGCTAAGCGCCAGCGGCTCGTGCCACTCAGGGCATTGCGTTCTCGCAGGCGATTCATCGCTCCCAGTTCAGGTTTTCCGGCCAGGGCCAAGGTGTACAAACGATAGGCTTGATCCAGTTCATAGCTCCTTCGGCTTACGAGGCCGAAGTCAGCTATTCGGCCATCCCATGCGCGAGCAGCACCCTGCTGATAATCTTGCCAATCTTGTAATATCCCCGAAGGAATCGTGTAACCTGCTGCTTGGGCTGCTAAAAGAAAATGCCCGACATAAGAGGTCGCCCAAGAGGATATTTCTCCGCGATTTGGCCAATAGGAAAACGCGCCATCACTTCTTTGAAACTGCCTTAACCTATCGAGTGCAACCCCAATATTTGTACGAACCTTATCGCGCTGCTCATCATCAAGCTCCATAAAAGTAGCCAAATGCAATTGAGGGAAAGCTGCCGATGTCGTTTGCTCAAGACAACCGTAGGGATAGCGTAGTAAATATTTCAACCTACGCTCAAGGTCCAATGGCGGCAGATTGGTCATCTCTAAAGTGCCGCTGCGGGTTCCTGCCGAACCAAAGGGCACATAATCCAGTGTTGTTTCTTCTCCTTTTGCCAATACAAATGGTGTTGCCAGGCTTTGCATTGGGTTGGGATTGCGGATATCAATCTCTATCTCTTGGGTTGTACGTTCTCCGCCGCCTTCCGCAATGACGGTGAATTTTGCTATGCCCGTTCCATTACCGACACTGATCGGGAAGCGCACCAGTTGATCACCGGTTGTAGAGAAGTTTACTTGCTTACTTGTGGTTGCAATATTCACCAATCCAGAGCTTTCTTCCAGGCGAACTTTTACATTGCCAAGCTTTTCTTTCATGGCAAATACATTGACGGGAAGTTCCAACTGCTCGCCAATGCCGAGTACACGCGGCAAGGTCGCCAGCACCATTAATGGTTTGCGAACAGGCACTGATTTTTCAGCGGAGCCATAAGCATGCGGTTTCGCTGCGACCACCATTGCTCTTACCGCTCCTACGTAATTGGGCATTCTCAAGCGATGTTTGACTTTCTGCCCCTTGCCTAGCTCAAATGGCCCCAAATGCAGGACAACCGGATCAAAGCGATTGGCGCGATCTTCTTTTTTACCACCTTCCAGGTCACCATCACCACCAATAGTCAAAACATGATTAAGCTCGACATTCGTTCTGGATAAAACGTAGCGGTACAAGTCCCAGGTTTTTACCCCCAAAGCCTCACGCGCAAAGAACGTCTCGTGTGGGTTTGGGGTTTTAAAGTTGGTAAGACTCAATAGTCCTTCATCAACGACGGCCAGCGTATAGGTCATCGCTTGCCCCTTGGTTTCAGAAACCTCTACCGTAAAAAATTCTTCCGGCTTCAACTCTTCTGCCATCAATATCTTAGGCTCCAATATCGTTGCTGGGTCTTCAACCTTGATGGGGATAACCCCGTAGGCGCGCATCGGCAAGTCATTCGCATCCTGGTCGTAAGGTTGTAGAACAGTGAGGAAAGCATAGACCGTAGGCGCCATATCTGCTGTGGCCTTGAAGGAAACAACATTGTCGCCGGCCTGGGTATCCAACCAGCGTTCTTCGATCACGCCTTCTCCGTTTTCTAAACTCAGCAAGGCCCTGCCAGCACTGCCTGCGGGGAAGGTCACACTTACTTCATCACCTACCTCGTAGGCGGTTTTGTCGGTTCGGAAGGTAAGCATACTTGCTTCTTCAGAGAAGGTATCTTCATTGTACCAAGGCGAACCAGCGTACACATAACCGGCAGCACAATGCCCACTTTCGTCATCACATACCCGGATAAGGTAGCGGCCCCAATCGTCTACTTTCACTTTCCAATTAGCCTTGCCACTAGCATCCGTGGTGACTGTCTCAGAGGAAAGGCTCCGCAAATTCCGGTCACGGGCATAGCGTGCGCCACGGGCATCCTCATCATCCCACCACCATCGCCATTCTACTCGAAACAACTCTGTCGTCAGCTTGCGGCCAGCAGCAACTTTACCTTGGTAATTGACACTTGCTAGTTGGATGGTTGCATCTTCGCCAATCAGCACCCGGGGGCTGCCATAGCGATCTTCTGGCATTCTTAAACCTGCATAATAGTCGAATGGAAAGACCTCAAAAGAACGGCTTTCAGTGCTAAAGTTGCCTCCTTGCTCGTAAACGCGCGTTCGCAGTCGCATTCGCAGTGGTCCGGCAGCAGTATTAGCATTAGGCATGCGCACTTCTACCTTTGCTTTTCCTTTATCATCCAGCGGCGCATCAAAAACAACCTGGTTTTGCGAAAGCAAATTGCCTTGACTACGATCATAAAAACCATAATCAGGAAATGCTTCAAAGCCACTTCTGTCCAATTGGAAAGAAGCCTCCACATTTGCTTTTAAATTGGCAGCAGGAGCACCATGTAACCAGGCAGCCTCCAGGTTCATTCGAGAAACACCTGATGACATCCTGATGGGGTCTTCGGCGCCAGTTAGCGCTACTTTTATCCGATTAGGCTTGATCGTCTCAATCCTCAGGTTTTTGCGAAACACGGCATCACCAGCAGAAATAGATGCCTGCCAAACTCCAGTAACATCATCTGGCGATGTACGGAAAAACACCGGGTAAATTTCGCCTTCAGGCACAATGCCTTCTCGCTTTTCGACCATTTGGCCTTGGGCATCACGCAGTTCAAAAGTTACAGGATAAGCAGGGGGAAGAAGGCCTTTTTCATCTTCCAAAACGAAATTTAAAAAGACAGAGTCACCGGGGCGCCACACCCCTCTTTCTGCATAGAGGTAACCTTTGAGCCCTTCTTGCAGCACAGTACCTCCTACATCAAAACGACTGGTAGATAGCGCGCTTCCGTCATCAAGACGAACATACGCTTGATCGGCTGTGGTTTCAGCGACAGCAAAAAAGGCATCTTCAGATAATTCTTTAGCGCCCAGCCCCTTGGCATCGGTTGTCAAAGAACCTAACAGTTGCTGCTGATAGTCATAGAAATGAACAGTTGCCTCAGCTACAGGCCCTGCCGTTTGCAGATTAGTAACGGCAACGGAATAAGATTGATTCTGCCCTTCTTTAACGATGAGTCCCAAGTTAGAGGTCATCACATTACGGACGATAAACCGATCAGAATTATAGTAAGCAGGATAACATGGATCATCACGCTGGTCCCAACGATATTCCTGATAATAACCTTCCAGACCGTACCAGTTATTCAGTATACTGGCATCATTATTTCGATTGTACCGCTCTTGAAAGGTGAAATTTTGGTTGGAACAATTATAGCGACTCTGATCACGCCGAAAACCAATGCGTACTTGATAAAAAGACTTGGCATCCATTTCAAAAAACTGGCGTAAATCCAGTGCATAACGCTCCCATTGCGCCTGGTTGCCTGTGGGTTTAAGGTTCTTGAGCGCGACTTCCTGCCGTAGGATGACTTTACCCACTTTGTTCAGGTCGTATTGACCATCCAGGTTGTTATCCTGAAGGAATTGTAAAATATTGCTGCTGTGTATTTTGAAAATTTCTACCTCAACGGCATTTAAGCCGATGGCTTCGAATGGGAAAACCAATTTTGCGGAAGCAGGAAGAATATTTCCTTGTCCAACTAATCGCACCTGTGGTTCTGTGGCGGTGAAAGTCACCTCCCAAACGCTGCTTCTGGGCATTGTTTCCCTATAGCGATTTTGGATACCCGTATAAACGCTAAGCTGTTGGTTGCCAGCAAGGGGCTCATTCAGGTAAAGGGTGAGGACGTGCCCTTTGGCTACGTAACGGAATTCATTCGTACTATTGCTAATGTTTACCAAGCCACTAAAATCCTGGTCTTCCTTGATAGGATCGGAAAAATGAATGTCAACCTTGGCTTCACCTCCTCCATAAGGAACCGCTTTAGTTACCTTAAAGTCGCCGATTTTTGGCACCTCCACCTTCTCATTTCCTTTCTGCATTGCATTAATCGCAGCACCGTTCCAATTGAGGGTTATTTCACTCGTTGAGTTACCTCTTTTTACACCAGGTGCTGTGAAATAATGAACGGTCCCTTCTGCATTATGGGACCAAACAAGATTAAGTGCCTGGTTACTTTGAGCGACACTAAGTAGTTCAGGAACCTCTTCATCGGCAACGTAATCCGATGTAAGAATCTGCCCTTTTAGCACCTGAGATTCTCGAACAGAGGGGTCTGGTGTCGTAAGTCCATCCAATTCCAGGGAAACGAAAGGGTCGCGGGTTTTTACAGAAAATTCGAACTCCCTGGCCTCATCTGGTACATTATCAAAAAGATCTTCTAAAGCAACAGTTACGATATAGGCGGTAGCAAATTCCATTGCCGGTGCAGGATCAAAACGGAGGGTTTGCCGATCGACCCAAGTCCATTTTCCTGCTGCCGAAGGAGACATTTCCACAAGCCCCCTTGCAGCTTCTGTCCCTACCTCTTCTTCTGTGATAACGATGCCCGCAAACTGTATCTTTAAAGGGGCGATCCGTGACACTACGCCATTGGAATAAGCATACACATAAGCCTTGGCACTTTCTGGCATGGGCTTGGCCGTCTTATTACTTGAACAAGAGTGCCCTATTATTAGTAGTATTGAAAAAAACAAGAGGAGTACACGATTCATAGGGGTAGGTATTAATACGTTTTCAGGAATAATTCTAACAAGTCATAAAAATAACGTTAATTAGCACAAGCTCTTTAATCAAACTATTAAAAGACTAAAATATTTAACATGCCCCGCCAAATTGCGCTTTTCCCCCTTCAGATTGTGGTCTTCCCCGGTGAGGCTGTCAACCTTCACATCTTTGAAGAGCGTTACCGCAAACTAATTAAAGATTGCGAAGAGGATGGTATCACCTTTGGCATTCCCACTTACCAAAACGGCTCGATAAAAGAATTTGGCACAGAAGTAAGGTTACTGAATATTGAGAAGGTTTACCCCGGCGGAGAGATGGATGTCAAAACGGAAGCTTTAGGCATTTTTAGAATCAAAGATTTTTATCCAACGCTGGAAAACAAGCCCTATGCGGGTGGATTGGTCAATGATTACGAGATCGACCTGAATGAAGCCCCTCATCTCAACGAACAAATTCTTGCTTATGCTAAAAGGCTCTTTGCTGCAATGAAAATCAAGCGTCTCCTTCCTGAAGATGCCAGTAATTTTACAACTTACGATATTGCTCATTTTGTAGGCTTCGACCCCGAGCAAGAGTATCAGTTCCTAACGACCTTCAATGCCGCTAGTCGCCAGCAGCTCATTATTGAGCAGATCAGTCGCATCCTACCGATTGTAAAAGAGATGGAGAATTTGCGGGATAGGGCCAAGATGAATGGCCACTTCAAGAATTTGATTCCGCCAGAAATTTAAAACACCACACAAGTACCGGGTGGTTTTGGACCCTCGATAAAACATGGTTAGAGCCGCTGTTGTGGTTCAGTAATCCCCTTGTCTCGTAATGAGAATATCAACCGAAGTTGATACTGAGGCCCGCCTTAGTCACACGCAAAGTCAAACTCTAATTTAATAAGTGTAGAGCCAAAACGCTTGTGGGTACCTGCGTGGTTTGTTTTGCTGAAAGGTACATGATGTCTCTTTCGTATGCAAGAAGAATAACGGATATTAGTAGGAAAAGTTTTGATGGAGGTGGATTAAGTGGTTTAGCTTGGATCGGAATCGTATCCGCTTGTGCGAAAAGCATAACATCACTAGCTAGCGAAAAACACAGCAGCAATAAGACTCGAATCATCATCATTTTTGGTAACAGCATAAGTTCATTACTATCTTTTACCATTAGATGTCTTATAGTCTATTTTGGGTGTAAAAACGAGATGTTGTCTTCTAAACTATAGTATCGTATTCTACTGGTCGGAAGACCAGCGATATATAACATGTTAGTTCGGAAACGAACATGCGCTATGGTTTAGGAAACGTATAAAAACTGATGTTTTCACTTCTCTAGAACTTGCACCCGCCACAAAATGAAGAGGAACCACTAATTTGAGGTAATCAAAATCCAAGTACCTCGTACCGCTACTCTTTACTCCTCGGCTTAAGTCCTAACCTCAAGCTCACTACATGTGAAAAAGTATTCTGGTCATCTCCCAAATCGGTGTAAGCATAATCAACGAGAAGGCTACCCAACTGGAGGCCTATGCCCATGCTGGGGCGCATCGTGAGGGTTTCTTCGTTGCCGAAGTCAAGCTCACGCTGAAACTGATTGATACCGGCACGTAGGAAGAGGAATTTGCGATAAGCCATCTCTAAGCCCAGGCTAGGGTCAATACTGATAGGGTCGGCAGAAATGAGGGTATTACGTTGACCATCGGTGGTGAAGATCAGGTTCATTTCAGAAAGCAGACTTACTTTTTCATTGATCTCAAAAGTACGGGCACCGCCCATGATGAGTTGTGGTCGTGTGATCTCTACAGAGTTGATAGGAACTTCGTTATTGGTCAGTTCCAAGATGTCCTTTTCCTGGTCCGTAAAGGAAAAGCTCCAGGCGTTGAAGGTGGTGGTGATGTCCTTGGCAAGAACGGCCCAAACCCACTTGTCGCGTACGACCTGCACGCCCAAATCGGCACCAAAGCCCCAAGAAGTGGCAAAGGGGCCAATTCTACGATGCACCACTTTTACAGAACCACCAAAACGGATAGGCCCTTTGGGTTTGTTGATCTCTTTGGCGTAAGAGCCCACAAACGCATAATCAGCAGAGGAGAAATCAGTGATATTATCGAAATTGATAGAACCGTCGCTTTCGTAAAGAGAAAGCGTGTTAGGGATATTATCAATACCAAAGCGTACCAAGCTAAAAGCGAGGCGATTGCCCGATTGGGTCGTTGGTAACGTAAAGGCCAGGTAATCGAATTTGCCTACGCCACCAAACCACTCAGAGTGCATCGCCCCCAACTGGAGGCCATCATCCGGCGTGAGGGCTGCTAGGCCTGCAGGGTTCCATACCCCGGCATAGACATCATTGGTACTCGCAACAACGGAATTGCCCATAGCCTGCGCCCTTGCCCCGACTCCAATCGACAAAAATTCATTGGAATACTTTTGAGCTTGTAGCTCTGTAAAAAACAAGGTGCTCGTTAGAATCAGGCACAGGTAAATATATCTCATAGTCGTAATTTTCGATGCT
This sequence comes from Lewinella cohaerens DSM 23179, assembly GCF_000379805.1. Lineage (GTDB taxonomy): Bacteria > Bacteroidota > Bacteroidia > Chitinophagales > Saprospiraceae > Lewinella > Lewinella cohaerens. The sequence continues at coordinate 120,200 of NZ_KB903538.1, forward strand.
TTCCTCAAGGAAACGTAAAAGTGGAGGTTTTACCCTTCCGAGAAGGCAAATTTAACAGCCTCCGTCGAGGAAATGACAAAAGGAGAGGAAAAAATTCAGGTTAACTATCAAGAGTATCTATGAAAGTATAATTCGCGCAGAGACGCGGAGACGCAGAGGTTTTCTTTTGATTGCCCCAAATGGGCACTTGCCCAAGGATTATTGACGCACACCTCCAAGACTAACCAACTACAACCCTGTTGCCGCAAATGCTAAGCTCATTTGCCGAAGATATTGAGTTGGGTTCAACATCGCGTCGTCCTGGCTCGTCGCATATTCCATTACCGAAAATACCTTTTTTATATTCAATGCTTCATGAGCGCTTGGGGGTAATACGTTCATACCCACAAAAAGGTAAAGCGGCTTTTGATGAGCTGCACATAATTTGGCGACACCATCGATGACCTTTCCTTGCAGCGATTGTTCGTCTAGTTTGCCCTCTCCGCTAATGACGATGTCTGCGGCGGCTATCTTTTCCGGCAGTTTGGTCAGGGTACTTAATGCCGCGAAGCCGCCTTTAATTTCGCCGCCCAATAGACCAACAATTCCAGCGGCTGTTGCTCCTGCGGCTCCCCCACCCTGCAAGCTATCCAATACTATTCCGAATTGATCGCTAATTAGTGCGCATAAATGTTTAGCACCAGCATCTAAATCCTCAATTTGTTGTGCTGTTCCTCCCTTTTGCCGGGCATAAACATAAGCAGCACCATTTTCTCCGTAAGGGGGATTGTTAACGTCGCAAAGGACATGAAACTTCGTCTTCTGATATGTTGCTGAAGGAGGAATAATCTTGGCTATTTTGATCAAATTTTCACCGATAGGTGCTAAAGCCTCTCCTTCTTCATCCTCTAATATTCCGCCAAGGGCAGTAATGACACCAAGACCAAAATCATTGGTAGCACTACCTCCCAGCAGTAAATAAATGTCTGTTACCCCTTGATTTATAGCGTGCTTCACCATCAAGCCTGTACCAAAGGTTGAAGTAAGCATTGGGTCGCGTTCTTCTTCCTTTAGTAACACCAAGCCACTTGCACTGGCCAATTCTATAAACGCCTGCTTTTGATTGTGGAGATAGCTCGCTTTAATGGGCCTCCCTAATGGATCGACCGTAGCTACCTCCATTTCATTAAGCCCTAGTGCTTTGACAAGTACCTCTAAAGAACCATCTCCCCCATCCGCCATAGGGTGAACCTCAATTTCTAACCCAGGAGCTATGGAAGACAAGCTGGCAGCTATGGTCTCACAAACAGCGCGAGCGGTTAGTGACCCTTTGAATTTATCAGGCGCAAGGAGTATTTTCATGACACGATTTTCATGGTTTGATGGTTTGATGGTTTGATGGTTTGTTTAGCTGAAGAAGCTTGGGAATTTGATGCTAAAGACAATAATTGCAACAAAGAACAAGAGTAATATGCCGATTTTACGCCAAGGTAGTTCTTCCATACTCCAATCAGTTGTAGCTGTTTCTTCTCCTTTCCCTGGCAATAAATAGCTGAATAACAATGCACTTCCTAAGGTAACGACTGCCCCTACTGCATTCCACCAGAACCAAAAGATAGAGGGCACAAACAGCCATAGATAAACATTGACAGCAACGCCTAGCAAAAGACCAATGTTAGCTGCTTTACCGTGGATTTTCTTGATGCCTACTGCTGCAACAAACGTGGCAAGAATAGGGCCGTAGAAAAGAGAGCCTACTTTGTTAATCGCTTCAATTACCGTCTCTGCAATATCCCCTGTGAAAAAGGCGAAGCCGATACAAAGAACACCCCAGAAGAGCACGGTATACTTTGAGTAACGCATATATTCCTTGTCACTGAGCTCTTTCTTCGAAGCAAAAAAGTCTTCCACGGAAGCCGCACTTAATGAGTTGACCGCAGAGCTTAAAGAAGACATCGCCGCTGAGAAGATAGCAACCATCAAGATTCCGATCACCCCATGCGGAAGGAAATCTCTGATGAAGACAGGAATCATTAAATCAGGCTTATTACTCGGTATTTCCTGGGCAAATTCAGGATTGAGCACCACCAATGTTCCTATTACTAAACCCATAATACAATAGACAAGCGTGATAGGGAATCGCAAAAGGCCATTCCATAACAGAGTCTTCTTGAGCGTGGGAAGGTTTGGCGCAGAGAACAATCGCTGCACCTGGCTTTGGTCTGTTCCGTAATAAGAAGCATACAAGAAAAAACCGCCAAGAAGCATTGGCCAGAAGCCAAATTCTTCTCCTTTCTGGAAACCTAACTTGTCAAAGTTCACAACTTCCAGGCGAGCTGGGTCTACTTGCTGTAAAAAGGCATCCCATCCACCTACGGCCTGTAAACCAAAAAACAGACAAATCACCATTCCCGCAAATAAAATCACCATCTGAATGACATCGCCATAAACAACGGCCTTCATCCCTCCTTGTAGTGAATAGATCAAGGTGACAATACCAATAAGCAGAATTGTCATCCACATGGGAATAGCCATCACACTGGTAAGAATAAGCGCAATGGCATAAATCATGACACTGGTACCAAAAGCTCGACTGATCTGAAACACCCCGCTCAATAACAGCCGAGTAGACCTGCCGAACCGTTTTTCCAAATAGGCATAAACACTAACTACACCAGAGGTATACAAAGTCGGAATGAGAAACACCATAAGAAATATCATCGCCAGGGGAACCGCAAATTCATACGTAAGCCAGGTCATCCCGCCGCCTTCTTTCAAGCCCACAAAAGCCGGTGCCGAAACAAAACTAATGGCTGACAACTGGGTTGCAAGCGTACTGATCGATAGGGACAACCAGCCAAATTGCTTTCCTCCAAGGAAGTAATCTTTACTATTCTGGTTGTTGCGAAACATCCGCCCAAGCAACAGTAAACCTACAAGGTAAATGGCAATGATTACTAAGTCTAATGTATTCATGGTATTTCTAATTAGGTGAAAATAAGTTTAAACCTGCCTGAGCAAGAGAAGGTTATCCGTCTTCGTGTAGTAAATCCAGCACACAAGCGGAAGTCCAGGAAAACTGACCACCGCCATATCCTTTATCAAGTTGAACAGCTACAGATTTCTGTGCTTCGAAGTATTCGTAAAAACCCAGCTTGTCAACCAATTCTAGGAAATCTCCCCGTACGATCTTGGCAGTATCCATAAAACCATAGGCTTTAAGTCCACCGTAAATCAACCAATTCATCTGTGGCCAAATTGGCCCACGCCAGTAGCGCTTAGAGTCAAACAAAGGGTCATCCACATCGAAACTAGGACACAGGTAGTAGCCTCTGTTATGCAAGTCATTCAAGTAGTCATTAAGCTTATTGGCTTGATCCTTTGTCGCGATTTCCGCAGATAGTGCTGTCAGGCCGCCAATTTCCTTGTATTCAATTTGAGCCTCTTTACGAAGATCATAGCAAGTAAAAGTGGCCAGCTTTTCATTCCATAGCTTCTCTCTAAAGCTTTTAACAGACTGTGCTTGCCATTCCTTCAACTCTCCTGTGTCTAGACCCAATCGCTCCCCTATTCGAATGAGGCTTTGATTGGATTGAATGAGAATAGCATTGGTAAGCGTATCCTGAAGAAGCACTGGGCTTTCTTCAAAAATACCTTCGCCATCATATTGGTGTTTTTTTCCCAATTCGAGCATGTATACGAAACGGTCGTACTGGTCGCTGGTGGGTCTTTCTTTTTTGTCTGCAAGCTTTGTATCCTGGCGGGTATAAGCAGGCAAGGTCGATTTGTCGATCTGAATACGAGCATTTGACTCATCCCAAAGCGGGCTGTTGTCGCGGCCTGTTTCCCAGGGGTGATACAAGAAAGCGAGGCCTTCTCTTTCCGGATCGCGATAAGTATAGAAGAACCGATGAGAATGAACCACTTTTGGGAAAATAGCTTTCACGAAAGCTAGTAATGCTGCGTCATCAGGAAATTTAGACAATAGGTTTTCCAAAATGAAGCCATGCACCGGAGGTTGGGTAATCCCTGATGTTTTAGGCTTTTGTGGTGCTCCAGCGTTAACGGTGGTATTCCAAAAATCATGATTGGGAAAATAGCTGGTCTCTGTTTCGCTATGAAAGATGATATGAGGAATCATCCCATTCTCCCATTGCCCCGATAATAGCGAATTCAACTCACGAATCGCCCATTTTGGCTCGAAATACGCATGCCCTAAACAGGTGAAACCTGAATCCCAGTTCCACTGAAAAGGATAGAGCTTGTTGGTAGGAACTGTAAAACCGTCGCGCCAGTTCAACCTCAGTATTTGTTCCGCTTCTTGAGCTAGAGCTTGATAAGACATCCTAATAATAGTTTACAAAAAACGTGATCAAACAAACCATTTTTCAAAATAAAATTTTTACCAATACAACTTCAGTACACTTGAGTACTGAAATAAAACAATATGCAAAATTATATTAGCCAACCAGCTTCTGTAAACAGTCAACTATCTTCTTTTGACACTATTCTATACTTTTTGCGCAAATATTCCTACCAAGTCGGTATTATTGTATCTATGAAACCAGGGTATGAAAAAATCATTGAACCAGCAGAGCAGTCCTTTACCGCAAGGATGGTGAATAGAAATAGCCGCCCCTTGCTAAGCCAAGCTTGGCACTTTCACCCTGAAATAGAAATTTGCTATACCCTAAAAAGTAATGGAAGAAGATTTGTTGGTAATCAGATCGACGACTACCAGAAGGGAGACCTTGTACTACTGGGTTCTAACCTGCCACATGGATTCACTACCGACCATCAATGCAGTCAGATTGTCTTGCAGATGATGCCTAACTTCATGGGCGATGCCTTTTTTCTAAAACCAGAGTTAAGACATATTCATGCTCTCTTCGAACGAGCCAAGCAAGGGATTGCTTTTTCTGACAAAGTAAAACCTAAAGCCTTACGCCTAATGCGGAAAATTTTAGCGAAGAAAGGCTTATCCAAATTCTTGCACCTCTTAGAACTGCTACAATTATTGGCAGCATGTCAGCAATATGAAGCAATCTGCTCTGAAACCTATGCTTTGGAGTTCAATGAAACTCAGCTGGGGAGAATAAAAATTGTTTACGACCATATTATGCAAAACTACACGAAGGTGGTAAATATCAAGGAAGTAGCTGATAAATTAAACATCTCGGAAGCGGCATTCTATAAGTTAATCAAGAAACAAACACAAAAAACTTATACTCAGATGATTAATGAGTTTAGGATAAACTATGCCGGCAGGCTATTAATGGATACAGATAAGTCGGTTGGGGAAATATGTCACGAATGTGGTTTCAACAACGTGTCCTATTTCAATCGAAAGTTCAAACAGTTGATGCAACGGACACCAGAGAATTTTCGACAGCAATACACCAGTACACTCCGCTAATCATCTTGTTCCGCCTTCAAATCTCTGTTGACGGCAATGGCTGCATTCAATTCAAACCCGATCAATAGAATCAAAGAATTGAGCTGTATCCACAGCATAATAATGATAAATGTTCCAATCGATCCATAGAACTTGTGGTAGGAATCGTAGCGGTTGAATTCATCAATATAGAAGGAAAAGGCCAGCGAAGACAAAATGCACAGCACCGTAGCCAAAGTTGTTCCCGGAGAAAAAACAGCCATTCGACGATGGGTTGCAGAACCATAACGATACAAAACAGCAATCCCGAAATAGAAAACCATCAAGATCGAAAGCCAACGCAGTAAACCAATGGCAAACTCACCAACCTGCGTAAGATGTACAACTTCACTGATCCAGGTAATAAAAAGACTACCCAAAATAATGAAAATAACAGAAAATATCACCAAAAAGCTAACCAATCCGGTCAACATGATAGCAACAGCCCGCTTGCGAAGGCCTCCACGCTGTTTGAAGGTATCGCGGTAGGATTTCTCAAAACTCCGCATCATGGCCAGCATCCCATTGGAAGAAAAATAGATGGCTAAGACGAAACCAAAAGACAATAACCCAATTCGAGGCGTATCGGTGATTTCATGAATAAAATCAAACACGAGGCTTCCTGCTTGCCCCGGCATAACCCGGGTAATCTCTTGTTCAAGCACATGGTTAAAGTTGGCCAACTCTGGAACAACCCCAGATAGGAAATCCAACAAAAAAGGTACCAACGTAAAAAGAGTTAATAGAGAAGGGAAAAGCGAGAGAAAAAAACTGTAGGCAATACTGTTTGCTCGGGTAAACAGATCAAATCGGCGGATTTCATTGAATACAAAAACCACTACATCATAAATCGGCACACGAAAAAAACCTGGTAACGAAGTCCTTTTCGACCAATCCAAAACTTGTTTGACGATTGGCAAATTGTAAACCCAATCTTGTATCTCCTTAGGAGTAGGCCACTTAAACTTCTTCAAAGTAAGGCTTCAGTTTTTCCAACAAATAGGATGGTGTTTCAATCGACTTATTGGTCTTGGCATCAATAAAGCAGAGCTTTACCGAACCACCATTCACCAATTTACCCTTTTCATTAAACAACTCCATGTAAAAGGTGATGGTTTTCTGCGGAAGATGCCGCAAAGTCGACCGAATGGTGATTAATTCATCATAAAGCGCCGGCCGGACGTAGCGACACTGCAAGGTCATTACAGGCATCAACACATTGTGCTCCTCCTCCATGGCTCGGTAACTCAAACCCAAAGACCGGATCATCTCCGCTCTGCCTATTTCGTAATATTGGGCATAATTCCCGTAGTAGAGGTACCCCATCTGATCGGTTTCACCGTAGCGTACGCGCTTAGTACATTCGTGTGTTAGCATTTGACAAAACTAGCACTTTGTCTACACTTTTTTGTATTTCAGACGTATTGAATTGCCAATAACGACCACATCAGAGAAGGCCATAAACAAAGCGCCCCACATCGGATTGAGGAACCCCATTGCCGCAATAGGAATGGCTACAATGTTGTAAGCAAAGGCCCAGAAGAGGTTTTGCCGGATCGTTTCTACCGTTTTCTCAGCGATCCCAAATGCCTCTGGTAGTACATCAATACGCCCTTTCAGCAAGACAACCTTGGCCGACTGAATAGCCACCTGAGAAGCGCTGCTCAAGGATATTCCCAGGTCAGCTTGTGCAAGCGCAGGCGCATCATTGATCCCATCGCCTACCATTGCAGTGGGGTGCTTTTCACTGATCTTTTTAATGATTGATAATTTTTCAGCAGGAAGCTTTTCAGCGTGATACTCTTTTACGCCAATTTTCTCAGCCAGCATTTGGGTTTTATCCGCTCTATCTCCGCTGAGAATAAAAGAATTCCGCCCTTGCCCTTCAAGAGCCTGAATGGCTTCGCTTACTCCTTTTTTCAAATCATCACCTAGCTTAAATACCGCGAGAACGTCTTTTTCCCTAAGCAAAAAAATATCCCCGTCACAGTCTGCATCGTTCTCCAAGAGGCGCTTCGAGCCGAGCCGATAACGGATGCCCGTTTCATCGACGGCGGTCATGCCGATACCTCTTTCTTCTTCTACCCTTAGTTCCGACAAGGCTTCCGCTCGGGGCATCCCCTCTAGTGCCTCCCGCAAGGAAACGGCAATGGGGTGGCTTGAATATTGCTCCATTGCCCAAACCAGGCTGTTGGCTTTTTTCATTTCTCCGGTTGGATATTCAGCTTTTTCTACCCGAAACTTCCCGGTCGTCAAAGTGCCTGTTTTGTCAAAGACAATATTCTTGATGGTCGCCAATTGCTCTACGGTACGGCCACCCTTAATCAACACCCCTAGTTTTGCTAATCGCCCTACACCTACCATCACAGCGGTAGGCGTTGCGAGGCCCATTGCGCATGGACAGGAAATAACGAGTACCGCAATGGCATTGAGCAAGGCCTGGGTTGCGGTAAGCCCAAAGGCAAAATGCCCAAGTAGAAAAGTGAGCAGAGAAATACCAACGACTGCAGGAACAAATATTGCACTGATTTTATCCGCTAATTGCTGAATAGGGGGCTTATCCTGCTGAGCAGTTTTCACCAACTCTACCATTTGCTCCAGCACCGTATTTTTTCCGCTGGCAGTTACCTTCATTTGTAGGTTTCCCTTGAGGAGAAGACTGCCGCCAATCAATTCAGCAGACAATTCCTTTGCCGCAGGCATACTTTCACCTGTGAGCATACTCTCGTCTACAAGGCCTTCTCCTTGAACGAGCGTTCCATCTGCGGGAATACGATCCCCCTCGTTGATCTGAAGGAGCATTCCGATCTTTAATTCTTTCTGAGGTATTTCTACCAGCTGACCAGAAGGGAGAATTTTTCGCGCCGAGGTGGCTTGCAACTGTGTGAGTTCACCGATAGCAGTTGTTGTTTGGGCCACTGCTCGTTTCTCCAACCAATTGCCCAACAGTACCAAGGTTATGATCGTAGCAACCGTTTCAAAAAAGTAATAATCAGGGTTTTGCAAAACAAGCCCAAACACACTATAGACAAAAGCTGCGGTACTGCCCAAAAAGATCAATACATCCATATTGGGCACTCCGCCGCGTAAGCTACTCAATGCACTACCACCAAAGTGTACCACGCCAATAATGAAAGGAGGAAGCGTAAGGCCAAGCTGTACCCAAGGGTTCATCAACCAGGCGGGTGCCCATCCCACCATCATTAACAAATGCCCCAATAATAACGGTAGCGTAAACAAAGCGCTAACGAGTAACTTCTTGTCAAAGGTCCAAAAAACAGGCTCTGGCTCTTCTTCTAAAACAGTGTAGCCTAGTTTTTCAATCCCCGACTTGATTTTATCAAGACCTAAGTCTCCACCCCCAGAAGCAAAACGGACTTCTTTGGTTTGGAAGTTTACAAAAACGTCTTCCAGGCCTTTGCGTTCAAGGTAACGGGAGATGCTCATGGCGCAATTATTGCAGTCCATGCCATCTACTTTAAGTTCTATTAATTCTTTTCCCATGGTATATTGGTGAACATCTTTAAATTAGCGGTAGTTTTATAAGGAAGTGCCCTTTGCTGCAAAGATGTGGCGAAAAAGCATGCAACTCAATTTCATAAATCAATTATAATATGAGAACATTCATTCTTTTAGCCTTTTTAGCCATTTTTTCCGTAGCCTGTGGTGGTGGAACGGAAACAACAGATTCTACGACCGAAGAAATGGAAGCACCTGCTGTCGTTGAAACGAAAGTTACAATCAGCCCTATGCCGGCTTCTCCAGATTTTCCGGATGCTGCAATCAAAACAATGGATTATAATAATGGCAATCAATTTGTCTTTACTATAGATGGTGGTAAAGATGGTTATGAACTAGGCGCACAAACCAATGATGCCGAGCAAAAAATGTGCGCGAACTCCGCAAAAGGGCAACACATTCATTTAATTCTTGACAATGAGCCCTATGTTGCTAAGTACGAAGCTCAGTTTGACTACACTATTTCGGAAGGAGAGCATTATGTCTTAGCCTTCCTCAGTCGTTCTTATCACGAAAGCATAAAACATGCTGAAGCTTCCAGAGTAACAAAAACAACCATCGACAAAACGGGCAAAACAACGTCCTGGGAGCCCGTTACCGAGCCTATGCTGTTTTACAGCCGCCCTAAAGGCACATACACCGGAAAGGATACCGAAAACTTGATGCTCGACTTTTACCTGGCCAACGTTACCCTTGGTGACGACTATAAGGTTAAAGCAGAAGTTGCTGGAGAAACGTTCATGATCGACACCTGGCAGCCTTACTTCCTCAAAGGAATGCCTATGGGCGAGCATACCGTAACATTGACCTTGGTAGATGCGGAAGGTAAAACCGTTGATACACCACTAAATCCTGTGAGTCGTACTATTACGCTGGCAGAAGATAAAGCGGAAGAATAGATTGACTGCGTTTCTGGCTTTTAGTTTTTTAAGAAAAAAACTAAAAGCCAGAAACCGCTTACTTGATGACTTCCCGATGCGTGCCTGCGATTTCCATCACCAAGTCGTCACCATACGCACCAGCAGGCGTTTGGAACCCAGGATAAGCTTCGTCATTAAGCACCTTTCTGGTAATAATTAAGCTACTGTGCGCGGTGAGCGTATAGCCTTCAGGGCCAATAAATCGTGCAGAAAGCGTATCGCCATTCTCGGCAGTAATCTGCCCCCAAACCAGGCTTCTTCCTTCTTCTCTTTCTTTGTCATTAGGACCGGCAGGCCCTGCTTTTACTCTTCGGCGAGCTATATTTCGCACCCAGGACAATCGCAGAAACCAAGCAATATAGGGCAGCCATTTAGTAGAGCGATGGGTTGCCGGAGAAACCTTTGTGTAGGTAATGATATTCGGTATTCCAGTCGTATAATAAGCAGTACTTACATCACCCCATGGAATAGACATCGCCAAGCGGGTGTAGTCCTCCCAAAAAGGGATTTTTTTGGCAACATGACCTACTGGAACTTCTATAATTCGGCCTTGTTGTCTCATTTTCCCGCTACTACCCAGGCCTTCAATCATGGTGTTGGCCGTTCCTCTGGATACACTCCCCCCCTGCATCGTGAAGGCCAGTTCCAGTTGTTCTGCTTCTGGCATTTTTTCTGCCAAAAATTTCGCCATACAATCCGTTGGCACCACATCAAAACCGACGCCGGGCATCAACATTATTTCATTTTGCTCCGCAGCAGGGCCATAACGGTGGGCCAACTCGAAAACATCAATTTCACCCGTAATGTCCAGATAGTGTGTTTTTGTCTCAAGGCAAGCTTCAATCATCGGCACTGCCGTATGGATAAATGGCCCAGCAACATGCAACACAACCGATACTTTCTGAAGCGCATGAATTAACGAATGAGTGTCTTCCAGATCAAAGGCCAGGTAATCATAGCCTGTGTTATTGGCCATCTCTTGAAGCTTGCCTTCGTTACGGCCCGCAAGAATGGGGCGCAACTTATATTGTTCTGCGTACTTCACTATTAATTGCCCGGTATACCCATAGGCGCCATAAAGTAAAAACGTATTGTCATCCATATGTGAAAGTCCTGTTATTGTACTAAGGGGTCGGCGAATAATAAGTTCCCTATTTCAGGCTAGCGATTTTGGTGCAGAGCACCGTTCTATCTATAGCAAATAATATTGTCTCATAAAAAAGGTGCAGCGCACCGTGCTATATTTCCTAACCTTTAATAAAACCATTGAAGCTAGATAATCCTGCTGAATATAATACGGTGCGCTGCACCTCCTCACAAAAACCTAAAAGACTATAGAGATAAGGGGTACGCTGTACCTTTCATGCTTAGGGCAGTATCAAATGAGGAAGTTATTCTTCGCCAGACCCTAAGTTACATAAAATGATTAGCTAGAGACCTTAATTAAATAACCATCAGGTTACACCCTCGAACATCACTGGCGTCCAACCGCCCCAGTATTTCAAAACTGCCGTCGGGATATACCTTGCCCAAGTCTTCGGTAGCGATAAAACTGATGGTATCTAAATTAGCGAGATCAATGATATTTAGCACTCCCGTTCGTTGCTCGGATTGCAATTGAAGAGGGTCGGTAATTTCACGCGTAAGTACACGCATTGTCGGGGTGGGCAAAAACAAACCTGCTCCTTTGGAATACGCCTGAGAAAAAAGCTCTGTCATGCCATATTCCGAATGAATGCTCTCTTGATGAAAGGCTAGTTTCAACCGTTGGTGTAGTTCTGTTCTGGTAATTTCTTCCCGGCGGCCCTTCATGCCTCCTGTTTCCATGATGATCACATTGCCCAAATCAATTGCATTGGCTTCCGCTAAATCCAAAAGCGCGAAACTCACACCGAGTAAAAGTACTTTTGTAGCAGGCTGTTCTTGTTGAATGTTTTGTAAATGCTGGACCAACTCCTCCTGATTATAAAGATAAAAACCTCCGAGTGATGATTGGGATTGTTCGATAAAATCTTGCGCCATGAGAATCAGACTAGAACCTTGCCTTTCCAAATAGGAAGGTAAAAGTGCCAGTATCGCAAATTCTTTTAAATCACCATAAAAATATTCAAACCCTCGGCGTGCATTTTCAAGATACCATGCAGTGTCTCGTACTAAATGCTTACTGGTAGCACTACCTGTTGTACCACTGCTGGTAAACGTTTGTTGAACCGACCACTGGCCAGACTGTAGCTCATATTTTTTAAAAAGCTCGATAGGCAAGAAGGGAATGTCTTCTATCCGTTGAATTTCAGCTTGTTTTATTCCTAATAATTTCAGAAATTCCCAATAAACTGGGTTATTTTCGGCTTGATAGCGGAAAATATCCAATGTTAAAGCTGTAAAATGCTGATCTTTAACTGTCTTAATGCGTTCTAATAGCGAAGACCTCTGCATATCCTAATTTAGATTAGAAGCGCAAAGATACGCGCCACAATTATCAAAAACGAACAAATGAAAGCTCTGCCAATTAGTCTCTTTTGCCTCCTTTGTGGAATGTTAATTATTGCATGTGTCAATCCACCTGATTATCCGGACACGCCAGTTATTGAATATTTAAGCATCAACAAACCGCAAGTGCGCCAGGGCATTGCTTCACTGCCTAATGATACGTTGAGTATTGTTTTTTCTTTCACCGATGGGGATGGTGACTTAAGTATCCAAGACTCCACCGATGTTTTTCTTTATGACAGTCGCTTTCCTAGCATTGCTACTCAATACAAACTCCCTACCATTCCTGAAGATGGCACCGGCAATGGTATTCGTGGAGAAATCACCATTAATATCCAAAGTGCGAATACCGGTATTTGTTGTATAGAGAACGGATTCCCCTGCCCCAGTAATCCGCAAAATGCCATTGATACTTTCTCTTATGAGATTCAAATCCGGGACCGTGCTGGCAACCTGAGTAACCGAATTCGTACGGAAACGATTGATATTATTTGCCGATTATAGAAAACGACAAGCTATGAGCTATTGCAAAATTACCGGTTGGGCATTAGTATGCTGGGGTTTAATGTTCTCCTGTGCACAAGCTCCTAGCTATCCAATTACTCCCGTAATTGAGTATTTAGGCGTCAATAAACTGGCGGTACTGCAAGAGCCTTTAGGAAATGACACCTTGGAGATCTATTTTTCTTTTACGGATGGAGACGGAGATATTAGTCTGGAAGATTCTACCGATGTTTTTCTGTTCGATAGCCGGATACCGACCATCACTAACCAATACAAAATCCCAACAATCTCAGAAGAAGGCACCAGTAACGGTATCCGTGGTGAAATCACCATTCGTATTAAGAATGTAAACGGTGGTATTTGCTGTGTCGAGAATCAATTTCCTTGTTTTGGCACTCCCCTAAACCCTGTAGAGAACTTCTCCTATGAAATTCAAATCCGGGATCGCGCAGGAAATCTGAGTAATCGAATTAGTACAGAGACTATTCAGGTGATTTGTCAGTAAGTCTCATCAGCCCAATCAATCCCTTTACGCAAATATTCCTGCGTAAAAGCTTCTTTACTTCCGGGTTCCACTTGGTAATTGTATTCCCAACCTGCCAGGGGAGGCAAGCTCATGAGGATGCTTTCTGTGCGTCCGTCAGTTTCTAAACCAAACTTGGTGCCACGGTCCCAAACGAGGTTGAACTCTACGTAGCGGCCACGACGAATACGCTGCCAGTGGCTTTCGTTCTCGGTAAAGGTTTCCGCTTGATGACGTTTCATCAACTCGATATAAGTTGGTGCAAAAGTATCGCCGACATTTTGTACAAACTGCCACAGCTCCTCTTTTGACAATTCGGCATCAGATCCCAAGCGGTCAAAGAAGATGCCCCCTACCCCACGCGTTTCCTTTCGGTGCTTGAGATAAAAGTAATCGTCAGCCCAAGTTTTGAAACGAGGGTAATAACCTGGATGAGCATCATCACAAACGGCCTTTAGTTGCTGATGAAACCAGGTAGCGTCTTCCGGAACAACATAATGAGGCGTGAGGTCGATCCCACCACCAAACCACCAGCGGTCGTTATCCATCTCAAAATATCGGACATTCATGTGGATAATGGGCACTCGCGGGCTGCGTGGATGTAAAACAATAGACACACCTGTAGCAAAAAATGGGCCTCCTTCGCCCAGGTGCAAGGATTTAGCCGCAGCTGTAGACAACTCTCCATGCACAGCAGAGAAGTTAACGCCGCCTTTCTCAAGGTGTTTGCCATGAATCACGCGACTGCGTCCACCACCACCGCCAGGGCGTTCCCATTGATCTTCCAGAAACCTTCCTTCTCCGTCAGCTGCTTCCAAATCACTACAAATACAATCTTGTAAAGACTGAAACCAGTGGGCTATCTGTTCTTTGGTCATAAAACCTTACGCTTTTTATGCTTTCAATGCGGCCAATGCTCCTTCTACACTTTTCTTGCTACTTCCGGTAAAGACCTGATCACCAATAACGACTACGGGCCGCTTCAGGAAGGTATATTCATCAAGAATAAGCTGGCGGTAATCTGCTTCAGAGAGCTCCTTATCGCCCAAGCCCATCGAACGATACTTCATCGCTCGGCGACTAAAGAGGCCTTCGTAGCTGCCTACAACTTCTTTCAAGGCATCCAGCTGTTCGGCGGTTACATTGTTGGTTTTAATGTCTTGTAGTTCAAAGCCTTCTCCGTTGTTGAGTGCAGCAATCACTTTTTTACAAGTCGTACACGTTGAAAGATGATATATCTTTGGCATAATTATTTGTTCGTTAGCTTATTTGCAAAAGTAGTTTTTTTGCTACCGCTGTTTGTAAACTACAGGTCAGATTTAACAATAGTTCTTTTTTTACTACATTGGCCCAAGCCACCAAATAATACCAAATGAAAGATTTCCTCCCTCCCTCCGAATTGATCGTCAACCCTGATGGTAGTATTTATCACCTAAACCTGCGTCCTGAAGATGTCGGAGATTATATCATTACTGTCGGTGATCAAAACCGTGTTGCCAGGGTAAGTCAGCATTTTGATGAGGTTACGGTACGCAAGGAAAAGCGCGAGTTCGTTACCCACACCGGGCGCCTGGGCAATAAGCGAATCACTGTCATCTCTACTGGTATCGGCCCCGATAATATTGACATTGTTCTTAATGAATTGGACGCCTTGGTCAATATAGATTTTGAGGCACGAAAGGAGAAAGCGGTCAAAAAGAAGCTCGCTATCATTCGTATTGGCACCACCGGCGGGCTACAGCCTGAAAATGATGTTGATGACATCATCTGTTCCAGCGCTGCCATGGGTTTTGATAACCTCATGAGTTTCTATGAATGGCAACCATCTTCCGTAGAGCAGCAATTAGAGAAGGATTGGCACCAATTCCTGGAAAAACAACATTACAACTCCCCTATCCTACCCTATTTTGTAGAAGGGTCGCAAAAACTACTTGATCATATTGGAGCTGACTATGCGCAGGGCATCACCATTACAGCACCAGGTTTTTACGGGCCACAGGGAAGAACTTTACGGGCCACCACCAAGCTTTCACCAGCGATCTTTGACCACCTTCATGATTTCAGGTTTGGTAGTCAAAAAATCACTAACCTTGAAATGGAAACGTCGGCCCTTTATGGTTTAAGCCGAATTCTTGGTCATGACGCACTTTCGTGCAGTGTCATTTTAGCCAATCGCTCAAAAAATACGTTTAGTGCCAACCCTAAGGCTGCTGTTGACAACCTTATTACAGAGGTATTGAAGCGCATTGCAGAGCTTGAATAAAAATGTACCTTTGCGCGATGGAAAAATATGTGAAGCTTAAGCCAAAGAAAGCCGTTTTTGTTCGTCGCCAGCATCCGTGGGTTTTCTCCGGTGCTATTGGTGAACAGGCTGATGGCCTAGAAGATGGAGATCGAGTAAGTGTACTTGATCCTCAGGGCAATTGCCTGGCCACGGGCCACTACCAAGAAGGTAGTATTCGCGTACGCTTGCTTCACCGTGGAGCAGAGGCTCCTCCTGCCGACTTTTGGGAAACATCTTTGGCAAGAGCCTACGCGAGTAGACAAGTGATTCTTGGTGCACAAGCTGATCTTACCGACGCCTACCGCCTTGTTCACGGAGCCGGTGACCTGTTGCCTGGGCTTGTTATCGACATCTACAAAGACCTCGCTGTCGTACAATGTCATAGCATGGGTATGTATAGAGAGCGCCAGGATATTTCTGATGCTTTGCAAAAGGTGTTAGGTGATCAAATTTCTTCCATTTACCTGAGGGCCCGAAAAACATTGCCTCAACGTTTTCAAGAAGAGGCCATTGATGGTTTCCTTATGGGTAATTCAGCGGAAGCTACGGTTAAAGAGCTTGGGCATTCTTTCAAAATTAATGCTGCTACTGGTCAGAAAACAGGGTTCTTTCTCGATCAACGGGACAATCGCCAGCTTTTGGCTTATTATGCCAAAGACAAAACCGTGTTGAACACTTTCTGCTATACGGGAGGTTTCAGTATTTACGCGCTCAAGGCCGGGGCTACCCAGGTCGACAGTATAGATGTGTCTGCCAAAGCCATGTTGCTTACCGAAGAAAATGTCACGCTAAACGAACTCGCAGAAGACCGGCATAACGCGATTACAAGTGATGTTTTGCAGTTTTTGCGCAAGCAGGAAACACCTTATGATATTGTCGTGGTCGACCCACCTGCTTATGCCAAGAGTTTCAATAAACGACACCGTGCAGTGCAGGGCTATAAGCGCTTGAACACCGAAGCAATGCGCTTGGTAAAACCTGGTGGACTGTTGTTCACATTCTCTTGCTCGCAGGTAGTTGACCGCCAATTGTTTCAGGATACCATCGTTGCTGCTGGCCTAGAAGCAGGGCGTTCTGCCAGAGTACTGCATCAATTGACGCAAGCAGCAGATCACCCGGTAAATCTTTTCCATCCAGAAGGATCTTACCTCAAAGGCCTGGTCGTACAATTGGACTAGAGGACTGATTCAGAAGTGCTTTCGGCATGAAGTAAACGTACTTGGTTCGGGCAAAATTCCTTCCGGACTGCTGGCTGAATCTGTTGCGCACTATCGATATTAGCTAACCGTAGCTTGGGCTTCAGCCCGAGCGTGGATTTTACGCTCGGGCTGAAGCCCAAGTTACGGTTAGTACGAACATTTAGTGCCGAAGACACTAGTTACTTAATTGCTGATCTACTTTCTCGTACCGAGCTAGTAATCGCTGAAATTGTAACTGATCTTTTAGGTAATCATACGGTGCCATCGTATAATCGATATTCACAGGATTGAAGCCCAATGCGAGTCCTTTATCTAAATAATAGTAACAGCTATCGGGTTGTCCTTTGAAAAAGTAAGTTTCGGCTAAGGTGGTATAAGGATACCCCACCATGGTGTCTATCGCAATAACTTTGTTGATGAGCGCCATAGCAGAATCATGCTCCTCTTGGTAATTAAAAATCATGGCCACTCTATTTAATGAGCTCATTCTTTGGTAGCGTTTTATCTTTTTCCAATTTGCCTTGCGGTAAATACTGATGACATGATCATCATTATTGAGCATTTCTGCAAAGCCAATATTGGAGTTAATCGCTGCTTCATTACCAGGGTCTAAGTCGAAAGCATCCTTAAAAAAGTTAAGAGCTTTAGTCGTATCCTGCTCTGCAAATGCAGTAACACCTTTAATAAGATAAGAAAAAACATTTTCACCTGGTGTCGAATAATAGTCGTCCAGAATTTTGGTTGCTGTTTCAAAATCTCCTTCCTGAAATACCATTTCTGCCCAAGTAATCGCAGCCATACTCTGTGCTTCTGGATTATCACGTTCATGCTCCATAAGTGCAGTATAGAGGCTATCTACCTTTGTCAAGCCATGATAGGTATACAACATCCAAGCCAGATTATTTTGCCTTGTAATATTTCTCGGATCTAACTCAACTGACCTTCGAAGGGCTGATATAGCCAACTCTACACTATCTTGCTCCTGATAAATATAGGCCAAATTGATGTGTGGCAAGGTGAAATCAGGTTTAAGCTCAATTGCTTTCTTGTATTTTTCAATAGCACCATCAAGGTCATCTAATTCTCTAAGCATTGCTCCCCATCCCAAATACGCCCAGTGTGCTTCCGCGGGATTGGTTTGAAGAAGACGGCGTATTGTTTGGATTGCTTCGTCATAGCGGTCCTCCTGCCTAAGTACCAGCGCCAACCGATAAGGATCGGTGTGATAAAGAATACCTTCTGCTAAGTCTTTGAACAATAAGTCTAAGGCTTCCACCTCCTTACCAGGATCGGCAAAGCGCACACTCGTAATTTTGGGGTACCCCGTCATTCTGATTTGCGCTTCGTAGCGATTGTCAATCTTGGTTATTTCACCATGTAGTGTTTTGTTTTCTCGCCCTAGAGCCTCACGAATTTGGAAGGCCAAAGTGCGTAATGACAAACCTACACCTAATACGGAAAGGTCAATATCTTGTTGATTACTTTTTAGTTGAAGAGAATCCTCCTTAACGGAGCCAGCCTGTTCTTTTAATTCCTCTAGTTTTTCCTGAACTCTGACAGCCATTACCTGGCCGTTATACCCCTGATCTTCCAACTGTGTAGGAACACTAAATGCCTGGATAAAATAACCCTGATCTTTGAATAAGCGCAGGAAGAAAACAAGGAACAAAATGACTAATAATAAGGTGCCTAGTTTTAGTACAATGGAAACCAAGCCCTCAAGAAGCTTGGGGAACCATGCAAAACTAAGGAGGTACCTCCATTTTAATTGCTTTACAGATTGCCAGGATTTTGCAGAGATCGTTTGAGTTTTAGCAGCTGTTCCTTTCAGACTTACGCTTGCCCACCAAGCACGCATTCTTTTTAACATCAGAAAAGATTAAGGATGATTGCATCGAATATCAATAATACAGCTTTTGCACCAAGCCAACAAATGACTATTGTAATTTCTTGATGGCTGCAAGGATAGTAAACTCTAAGGCTTCCGTCTCTTCTTTGAATTCAGGAAAAGCTTGCTGCAGCGCATAAAAAGCAGGTACTGCGGCAGTAAGATCCCCCTTCTGTAAAATCTCTTCTACCTCTTCTTTGTGTGCTAAAAAGGTAGTGCGATCTAACAAAGCCTCTATTTCTGCATCATCAGCAAAATCATCGGCAAATGCTTTGACAACAGGGTCTACTTTTATATCACCATGCCGTAGGCGAGTGGCCAACTTAAGCCCTTCCAACTGTGTACACCTGCTCAGTGCTACATAGGTTTGACCGGCGGCAAAGGCACCATTCAGGTTGGCAAAAACCTGTTCAAAGGTCAGGCCCTGGCTTTTATGTACCGTAATAGCCCAAGCAAGTTTTAATGGAAATTGCTCATAGCTACCGGTTTCAATTTCATCGATCTCTCGTTCTTCCGCATTCCACTCGTAGCGAACTTTGGTCCATCGAACTGTTTCTACTACAATAGGATCATTAGTTTCGCCCCCCTGCAAAGAGCAGTCAACCGTAATCCGATCTTCTTCTAATTTGATGACTTTGCCAATCTTCCCATTGAAAAACCGGCGAGCTTCCCCAATATCATTTTTGACAAACATCACTTGTGCACCTACTTTTAGTACTAATTCAGGAGGTGTAGGCATGTCTGACGGTTTAAAATCTCCCGTAACCAGGCCAATATATGTGTGGGCCGGAGTGTCAAGCGCTTTCAGTTCCCGCTTATTACGGCGATCAACATCCCGGTTGGTTACGCCCAAATAGATATAACCAGCTTGGGTGTAATTAAAATCGGCGGGGACCCAATGCTTGTTTAAAAGTGCTAAATCTGCTGAGCTTTGCTCTCCTGAACGTATCCTGTTTAGTACGCGTACAAAAGATAAATCTCGTTGGCGATACACTTTTTGAAGCTCTAGTAGTTTTGGCTGGGCGGCCTTCCATGCCAATGCGCTAAAAAAGTAAGAACTCTCATAATGATGCCTCAAAAGCTCCCATTGATCATCAGGAGTAACTGGTGGCAACTGAAAAGGATCACCTATAAAAAGCACTTGTTTGCCGCCAAATGGCAAATAGCGATCACCACCATAAGTACGAAGTAAACGGTCGATAACATCCAACAAATCGCAGCGCACCATGCTTACTTCATCAATGACCAATAGCTCCAATTCTTTAAAAAGCTTCCTCTTCTGTTGCGACATTTTAAAATGGGAACGAATGGAGACTCCCGGGCGATCAGGCTCAGCGCGTGATCGCAAACGGGGGTCATTCGCGGGATAGACGCTGGGAGGGATATGAAAAAGAGAATGAATGGTCATGCCGCCAGCATTGACGGCAGCTACACCGGTAGGAGCAACAATGGCCATCTTCTTTTTTACATACTTGCGGATATAACGGAGGAAGGTGGTCTTACCTGTTCCGGCTTTACCGGTAAGGAAGACATTGAAATTAGTCGCTTCTATCAGAAAGAGTGCCGCTTTAAAGGCTTTGTTTTTAGGGTCAATCAACATCCTACTTTTTGTTCATTGTTTCCTAAAATTAAAACTTTAATTCGGATATACCGCAAAAGTTAGTAGAAAGATGTGGGGCGCTTCGTGTTTTTGTAAAGGGTAGAGACGCTAATTGGATTGCAAAAAAGCGTCAGCATCCTTTCGCCAAGCCTCAACCAGTAGGATTACTTTACTGTAATTTTCCATTCCTTCGGCTATGCCTTGCGCCTTGAGGTAAGAATCATAAGCGGCATCTCTAAACTTGGGCATAATATCAGGGTAAGCGGCGTTATTTTCATTAATCGCTTCGAGATCGGCGACCAGTCCTTTGTCTAGCGTAGCTCGGAATTGCGAATAGCTTTCGGGATCAACCCTACGCCACCCTGATGCTAAACGTCGCCAATACCCAAGACGGATCGCGTATTTCAAGGCAGGATCCGTTATCCGAAAGGCTGTCAGGTAAGCCCAAAAACTGCAACTGCCTTCATCACCGAAACCATAGCCATGTGCCATTTCGTGTGCCATCGTATAAGGCTGCTGTAACGCCAATAATCCTCCATCAATATGTCCTTCTCCTGTCCAGGGAAGGTAGAGGCCAGCTGAACTAAAACGCAGAAAAAGCCCCTTGGGGTAAACAAGGCGCCCCCGAACACTGCCAATGACGGGGTAATTATAATAAGTAAGCACCTGCTCTAGACTTTCCCTTAGTAAATCTTCCCTGTTCTCGGGAAAATGACCTGTGCTTAATGCCATCGTATCCGCACCAGGTATTTGCCTGCGAAGTTCGACGAGTGCCGCTGCTTCCACGGTTACTTGTGCTTGCATATCAGACCGAGAAGGCGTGCTTAATTCAAAACCTAATTTGTTTTCGACGGAAACCCTTCCATAGTTGAAGCCCCACAAAAGCAGAAAAGTAAACACAAGCCAACCGCTAAAGCCCAACAGACCGAGAAGAGCCGACCATAGCCGCTGTATGCCTTTGAGTTTTCGCCACCGGATAATCGCTCTGATAAACCTTAGCAAGAGAACAAAGAACAAAAGGTAGAGCACCGCAAAAGGAAACCAGGAAGTAATCATGGTATCCCAGAACATCCGGAAGAGTGAGAAAAAGCCTCGCGAATAATATTGCTCTACCCACTCGGGGCTGGCTACGGCCCGAATAACCAAAGCCAAGGCTGCTAAAACTATCCCCCAGCGGACAAAACCCTTACGATGCATGATAAAAAATTGAATTAGTAGAAATAGAAATGCTTAGTATTGCGCAGAAAATAAATTGCGATTTTTCTAAGTTTCTCAAATAGTTAAAACGCTTTAAATGAATCGCTTATTCAACTATTATAAAAAACAAAATCGCTTTTTATTTTCGTGCTGTTCCTTATCTTTGAACCTCTGGAACTAATAAAGCGTTTCCAAAGTAGATTTTATTTCTGAAGATGTCTGCGCTTAGTGGCTTAATTGCCAAAATTCTAATGACTTCCTCAGCGAACATAATATTTTCACGTAAAAATAAAGCATCCAAAATGGCTTTTGAATTCACTGATAACAATTTCCAAGATACGGCACTTGCCGAAGGTAAAGTTTCTGTCGTTGACTTTTGGGCAGAATGGTGTGGCCCTTGCCGCATGATTGGCCCAATCATTGAAGACCTTGCAAACGACTACGGCGAGAAGGTACTCGTTGGCAAAGTAGATGTTGACTCCAACCCTAATATTTCTATGGAATATGGCGTGCGTAGTATTCCTACCATCCTGATTATCAAAGACGGAGAAGTAGTAGACAAGCACGTTGGTGTGACCACTAAGCAAGCATTGGCGGATAAAATCAATAAGTATCTTTAATTTAATCTAAATTTTAGATACTTTAAAGCCCTCGTTTGCAACCCAGACGAGGGCTTTCTACGTTAAGTAGCAAATAACCCAATGTATGTTCGAATTAGACAATAAGGCAGTACGGGAGATGAGCAACCTTGAGTTGCTGGCTCGGCAAGTAGTTGAAGGATTTATTATTGGGCTCCACAAAAGTCCTTTTCATGGTTTTTCCGTAGAGTTTGCCGAACACCGTATTTATAATCCTGGTGAGTCCACCCGTAGCATTGACTGGAAAGTTTACGGCAGAACCGAGAAGCTGTTCACCAAGCGCTACGAAGAAGAGACCAACTTGCGCTGCCAGATCATTATTGATGCGTCTAGCTCTATGTATTTTCCAGAGGTTAGTGCTACGAGCGAGGCGGGGATCAACAAGTTGCGCTTTTCAGCCCTGGCCGCCGCCGCTTTGATGAACCTCTTAATGCGTCAAAGAGATGCCTTTGGGTTGAGCTTGTTTAGTGATGAAGTAAACACACACACCCACGTAAAGTCAAGTACTACCCACTATAGGCTAATGCTCACTCATCTGCATCAGCTCATCAATGAGCCCAAGGTTCATCAAACGACCAATGCAGCCGATGCTTTACATCAAATTGCAGACAGTATTCACCGCAGGTCGCTGGTGATCATCTTCAGTGATATGTTTGAATCTGGCGAGGATGCAGAGCACCTCTTTTCCGCCCTTCAACACTTGAAGTACAATAAGCACGAGGTGGTCTTGTTCCATACCGTTGATAAAAAACAAGAAATTGATTTTGAATTCGAAAACCGCCCCTACGAATTTGAAGACCTGGAAACTGGCGAGAAAATAAAACTCCAACCCAACCAGGTCAAGGACTTTTACACCAAACAGGTAGGCGATTTTGTGGAAGCGCTCAAGCAAAAATGTCTCCAGTACCGTATTGATTTTGTGGAAGCGGATATTAACAAGGGCTTCAAACCTATCCTGCAGCAGTACTTGGTCAAGCGTTCCAAAATGAGGATTTAGCGCTTAGCTGGACTTTCGGCATTTTGTCGAAAGTCGTAAAGGGATGCGCGGCGATAGCATCGCCACTTTGAGTAGAGCGTAGAGGGACTTTACCTTCGGTGATCGTCCCTGCAGTCCTCGGAGTTGATAACGCTGGTAGAAACGGCTTGTAAATTTTCCAACATCGGCTTTTTTTAATCGAAGTTGAGAATTAATTCCTGATCGTTCACTATCCCTCTACCTTTTACCTTGAGGGCGCGAAGCAGCCCGCATCTTTCTACGGGCTTTTGCCGAAAGGCCAGCTTACTTATAGTTATTGATAAAAAAACACAGTTATGGGAAAAATAAAGATTGCCGATCTACCGACCAGAGCGCCTAAGGAGCTGGATAAAAGCGAAGCACGAAAAATCGTCAAGCAGCGCCGCAAGCGTATTGCCGAACTCCATCAACTACTCATTGCCGAGGGCAAACACAGTGTGTTGATTATCCTGCAAGGTATGGATGGTAGTGGCAAGGATGGAGGTACCCGAAATGTCTTTGGCGAATGCGCACCCTACGGTTTACGTACCCACAGTTTCAAGAAGCCTACCGAAGAAGAATTTGCCCACGACTTTTTATGGCGCGTACACAAGCAAGCTCCCAGAAAAGGGGAATTGGTGATTTTTAATCGCTCGCATTACGAAGATGTACTTATCCAACGGGTACACAAGTGGATTACGGAAGAACAGGTTGAAAAGCGGATGGCAGCTATCAATATGTTTGAAGATTTACTTCAATTTGATAACAATACCGTAATCCTCAAGTTTTTCCTCAACATCTCTCAAGAACAGCAGGTGATTGAACTGCAGGAGCGTATTGATGACCCGGAGAAACACTGGAAACACAATGCCGGCGACTGGCAAGAACGCAAACACTGGGACGAGTACATGCGCTGCTATGAAGACGTACTCAACAATAGCACTACCCCCTGGCACATTGTGCCTGTGGACCAACGCTGGTACAGGGATTATGTGATGACCGAAATTGTCCAGGAAGCGCTAGAAGGCTTGAATATGCAATATCCCCCATTGAAGGAGGTTTAATTACACCTTTCCCTGATTATTGACCAAAAAACAGCATAACTCAACGATGCTCAAGAAAGTAAGAATAGACAAGTGGTTGTGGAGTATCCGTATTTTCAAAACCAGAACACTCGCTACGGCAGCTGTCCGTAACGGGCGGGTAAAGATTGGTGAAAAAACCGTCAAAGCTAGCTATTTGGTGCAACGTGATGAGATCGTTAATGTGAATAGAAATGGCTTTAACCTGGTTTTTAAAGTCGTTGATCTTATTCAGAAACGGGTGGGTGCGCCCATAGCTCAAGAATGCTATATCGACTTGACCCCTCCCGAAGAGCTCACAAAGTACGATGCCTGGTTCGTTGGCAAGCGAGGAGTAGAATCTCGCGAAAAAGGCACTGGTCGCCCTACCAAGAAAGAACGCAGAGAAATTGATGGCTTCAAAGGAATGCGGTTATATGACTTTGATATGGACGATGACGACGATAACGACGACGAAGATTAATCTCATACTATGACCATTCGAGAACAAGCCGTAATCATTGAGCAAATAAATAAGTGGGAATACTGGGTAAAAACAGATGATGGAAGCATTAAAAAACTCAGAATCTCAGGAAAGCAGGCTATCTATCACCGAAATCTGCCTGTAGGGCTAAAACTGACTATTGTTAACAATCCTTACAGTACCGAAGAAGTGAGGATGGCAGATTCTAATCGTTTTTAGTTCTTTCTTTATCATGGGCCTCCCTGCGGGCGCTACGTTCCACAGCTCGCTCATCGCTCGGTCCTCCGGTCTGTCCGCTGCCGCGGCCACTGTTCCACATCGCTAGGCCGGTCTAGTAAATCCTCTTCTCAAAATATTCCGATCACTTAGGGGGTATAAATCAAAGAGCCAAGTGAGTCCTCTTTTTTATCGATTCCTCCAGCAAGACGTATTTGTTGTTGCTATTGCTAAAGTTGATTAAATTTGCGGCGCGATTTACAAAAAAACCAATCACCATGAAGTATTTCTTACCGCTTGCAATAGTAACTATGCTGTTTTTCACCCAGTGCAATAGCGACGCTCCTGCTACCGAAGCCACTACAACAACAGCGCAAACAGATACCACTGCTGTCACTGAGCCCGCAAAGCAGGTAACACAAATTGATGAAAGCGCCATCAGCCCTTCAGAAATTCTAAAAAACAACGAGGCTGCATACTTGGCCCTCCGCAAGAGAGTCACTTCTAACCTTGATACCATCAATAATAGAATTGACAGAACTTTCGCCAATCGCACAATGAGAGAAGGACTTAAAAAAGGTTTCCAGGAAATCGTGACGTATGACAACATCTACGATATCGCAAAGACCTCTGAGACCATTGATGCTGAAACCGTAGAGCAATTCATGAAAGGGCTCGATTCTCAGCTTGTTAAGTTGGGAGTACAGTAAGGAGAAAGAGTAACTTAATAGAAAAAGCCGTGAAAATCACGGCTTTTTCTATTCTACTATGCGTGGGTTGCCCGTGGCGGGTAGTTTAGATTAATTCCCAAACTTATCTTGTAGTCGTTCTGGGTTTTGTTTAGTATGAACAATGTCAACAACTAAGACTTCTATTTCATCTTCATCTATCGTAAAGATGATTCGATATGACCATTTTAAGATACGTCGATAAAGGATTTGATCATTTTGGATTTCTCGAGCAATACCATGTTTTTGAGGTATTTTCACAAGACTTTCGATTTCATCTAAAATGCCATCTCTTACACTATCAGCAATCGCAGTAGATTCGTTTTCTTTTAACCAGCTATGTATTTCCTGTAAAGCTTCCTTTGCTTCATCACTGACACTAACTTTGTAGCTTACCATTGAGTAGCTTCTTTCCGTAAGTCTTCAATACTTGTTTTTTGACCAGCTTTCATTGACTCAACTCGTTTAGCATATTCTTCTATTGCAAAGTCAGCCATAACAGGGCTTCCATCAAGCCTATACCCTACAATATTATCTTGCTTTGTACGGTAAGCAGTAAATATCTGGTATATTCCTTGGAGGAAATTTTCATCAGCCTCCTCTATAAATCCATGTAGTTCTGTGCGAAGTTTTACAGCACTCATAAGCATTTGTTTTACGATTATAAATATAACGCTTTAGATTAAAAAATAGGTTCACTTCAAAGGATGATATTTCACAATAGCCGACTTTAGTTCATCCAGCCTTTGCTTTGATACTGCTCTGTGCTACCTGCCAGGCGGTGGCCGGCGAACACCTGCACCACCGCAGATCATGCCCCGCCTTGAGTAAATTGGCGATTACACTTTGCTGGATACCTTGCGGTTGGAAGTGCTGACCTACGGTGTTTTGCCGGAGCATTCGATTGATATAGCCACATAGGGGTCAACTGCCGCCGACTAAAAGTCGGGATCGCCTCACTTTTGATCGTCAACAGTTTGAGGCCGTGCCATCACTGTGTTTCGGCAGGCAGGCAACAAAAAAGCCCGTCAGATAAACTGACAGGCTTTTTTATTGCAATAAATTAAGAACCTTCCTCCGATCACGCAATGCCGGTAAAACCGCCACTGCACCCACTGGGCACTATACGTCCATGCTGTACACGGCGTCTAGCTAGCCAGTGGGCGACACGGACTATCAACACTAATGCAAACTGAGTTTTGCTTACGCTGAGACGCAGTCGTTCAGCCTATGCCGAACGAAGGTTACAAACTCTTTGCAACTGGTAAAATCGGGACTTCTAGGGTATCTCGACTCTCAAATATAATCTTGAGATAAAAACTACTGAAAAACCCTTCTATATTCTCTTGCTTGACTAAATCGCAAACGGGCTTAAAGCTGAACATGTAATCAGCATACCTAGGCCAATTTTTCAAGTTCAAATCAGCCTTAATACTATCAAGACTTACGCCACTGTTGTGATAATCTACCTCTAGCCGATCAGCAGCATAACCTAATTTGACTAGGGTATCAGGCAATGGATTTAGAAACGAACCATCACAATCAAGAACAGAGTATTGATAAACGTTATGTACGGGTTCAAAACAATTGGTAATATTTATTTCATCTTCTCCGAAGACCCTCCAAAAACTGATGTCATTTATAACATTAGCACATCCATCAATACCTAGCTCTGGTACACTTAAAAGAATAGAATTATTATCAAGGAGTTCATAACCTCTTTCAAATCTGATTCTGACAATTGGTAAATTGAGTGACTCATATAAGCAATATCTCAGCAACAAGGGATTTGTATCCTTGTCTAGCGTTGTAAATGTAGTTGTCAAAGCTCTTTTGATGTAATACCTATTTGAGTCTAGATCACAATTGCACATTGTAAAGGAAATCAGTAGTAGACTTATTGTCAAACCCTGAGCATTGCTAAGTCTTATCATTGTCTTGCTATCTTATATGTTGCGAAAATTGACTTGGCTATTTGCTGAGCCGATAATGTTACTTGTTCTGGCCGTCCCCAAGTCCAATAATCGATTGTATATGTACCGTTCGTATTTTGTTGGGCACCTCTAAATGCAACATAGTGGTTGGGGGCAGTTATGCCTGTTTGCTTTCCGTAATACCACACTCCAACATCAATGAGTAAGCCAACATCCCCTTGCGTAGACAGATGGGTATTCCACTCGCTGACAGATCTAGTAACTTGCGATTCAATGCTTCTACTTGAAACAAATGGGCTATAATTACTTCTAACATTTAATCCAAACTCAGTTAAGCGATTCGTAACTTCTGTTGGATAAGTGAAACCATCTAGCCCATTAAAAATAAATTGATCCCTATTGCCTAAGTTATCGTAGCGTCCTGGAATATACTGATTGACTAAGTTACCTTTGATAGTGGAGGTTAAATCAGCTTGTTTACTCAATCTATCAGCTTGTCCTTTGGAGCCATTCATCGATTTTCTCAACTCTCCTTGAACTTGCTCTAACTCTTCGAGATGTTTTGTATTAGTGATTCCCTTGAGAGTACCCTCTACGGCTTCTCCAAGTACACCAGCACCAACACCTATACCCGTATCAATCATGACTTGAGAAGCAGATTTTTTACTTCCCTCTGTAGCCTATAACATCTATATCTCCATCCAATTGTACATCAACACTTGCTTTTACCACTTCTGTAGCAGCTCCTACAAATAGTCTTCGATACACACTAGCTCCTGCCGTGGCAGCCCCTTCCCCAGCAGCAAGTAATATAGATAGTTTATATGTAGGCTATCCAATCTGTCAGGCCACAGCCGTGACGGGTTTTTAAAAAAACGGAAGGCTCCTTGTAGTCCTCAGACCAGCAGGATGTTGCATGTTAGTCTGGGGACTAACAGGAGCGGTGGGCCCCTTCAGGAAGAACAATTGAAAGCCCCGTCACGCCTATTCACCAGCAGTTGCAATTTAAAATCCTAACAATCAAATTAGAATTGTAATTTACCTTGTAGAGGTAGATTTCAAATGACAAAAAGACAACAAAGACCAACAACAAAAAAATAATATAGATTCTTCATTTTCTTCTGTTCGGCGTCGGTTGCACCTACGCCACTGCCTCCGTTTTGCAAATCACAGCTGGTATTGTTGATGTAACACTCCCCCCTACTTAAAGCTATCCGCAACAATCAACTCTTTGGTACCATGGCCGTAGGTATAGAAACCTTCGCCGGATTTAATGCCTTTCTTGCCTGCCATCACCATATTGACCAGCAAGGGACAAGGAGCATACTTTGGGTTACCAAAACCATCATGGAGTACCCGTAAGATGGATAGGCAAACATCAAGTCCGATGAAATCGGCCAGGTGAAGCGGGCCCATAGGGTGTGCCATTCCCAGCTTCATAACGGTATCGATCTCCTCCACGCCGGCAACGCCTTCGAAGAGGGTGTAGATGGCCTCGTTAATCATCGGCATCAGAATACGGTTAGCCACGAAGCCGGGATAATCATTCACCTCTACGGGCGCTTTGCCCAGCTGCTTTGACAAGGCCATGATCTTTGTCGTCACTTCATCAGAAGTGGCGTATCCACGAATCACTTCCACCAATTTCATAATCGGCACCGGATTCATGAAGTGCATCCCGATAACCTGGGTGGGGCGCTCCGTCACGGCAGCAATCTTGGTAATGGAAATCGACGAGGTATTCGTAGCCAGAATGGCTGAGGCAGGCGCCGCGGCATCCAGTTGCTGGAATATCTTCAGTTTCAGATCAACGTTTTCAGTCGCAGCTTCCACGACGAGGTCAGCATTACTAACACCTGCACTCATATCTGTCGCGGTGGTTAGGCGCTCCAGCGTGGCAGCTTTGTCAGCTTCCGTAATTCGCTCTTTGGTTACCAGTCGATCCAGGTTACGGTTGATCGTCGCCAGGGCTTTCTCCAAAGCGGCAGCGGAGATATCAATCAATGTAACAGTGAAGCCACTTTGCGCAAAAACGTGGGCGATGCCATTGCCCATAGTGCCGGCACCGATTACTGCAATGTTTTTCATTTAGTATATAATTTGGTCAGAATTGACGCGAAAATAGTAAATAAAGCAGGCCTTTCCTACCTTTGTATTGCGCAGAAAATAAACTGCGATTTTTTCTCAGTTTTTCAAATAGTAGAAACGCTTGAAATGAAGCGCTTATTCAACTATTATGAAAAACAAAATCGCTTTTTATTTTCGTGCTGTTCTTTTGTATACAAAGACTGGTATCATTATACAAAACAAGGTTTTCACCGTTTTCAAATCCCTGCCTGTTGCAAGCTAATTACAATTTAAAATCCCTCAATACCTTTGGCATAGCAGCTATTGCTGCTCAATATGTAGCGATTCATCACCCGGATGAGCTATCGCAGTTGCTCCCACAGCTCCAATCCAACTCCCCTTGTCTAATTCTGGGAGGTGGTAGTAACCTTTTACTTCCTGATTATTACCCAGGACTAGTGCTCCACAATTGCATCAAATTTATCAAAGTTGTTGAAGAAAGAGAGAATGAAGTTATTGTCCGTGCAGGCGGTGGCGTCAATTGGCATGAATTTGTATTGTGGACTTTGCAACAAGGTTTTGGTGGCCTGGAAAACATGGCACTGATTCCAGGTACGGTGGGCGCTGCTCCGGTACAAAACATCGGAGCTTATGGCCGTGAGCTAAAAGATGTTTTTCTAAGGCTTGAAGCACTGGAACTGAGTACAGGAAAAACGCGTACCTTTTCAAACGAGGACTGCCAGTTTGGCTATCGCGATAGCTTCTTCAAACAGCCTGAAAACCGTAACGGCTTCCTCATTACCAGCGTCAGTTTTTTATTAACCAAGCAAAAACACCAGCTCTATACTCATTATGGTGCTATTCAGGAACAACTTGAGCACAAACAAATTAAACAGCCCTCTCCCCAAGATGTAGCCGCCGCTGTCATTGAAATCCGTCGCTCGAAATTACCCGATTGGCGTATCTACGGCAATGCCGGGAGCTTTTTCAAGAATCCTGTGATTAGCGAAGCTCATTTCAAGCAGCTACAAACCCAATTTCCAAGTATCCCCTCCTACCCTGCTGGTACATCTCAGGTCAAAGTCCCTGCTGGCTGGTTGATTGACCAATGCGGCTGGAAAGGCCAACGCCAGGGAGCCGTAGGCTGCTACAAGCATCAGGCACTGGTAATTGTCAATCATGGTGGTGCAACTGCTGCGGAAATCCTAGCATTTAGTACCTTAATCATGAAAGATGTCCAAGAAAAATACGGGATTGAACTGGAGCGAGAAGTGAATGCGATTTCAACAACGCTTACCCCTTAACTTGACCTTTTCGCAGGCAAAAGTCAGTAGAAGGACACAGAGCGCTTCGCGCATATAATTAAAAAAGATGTGACCATTTCACTAAATTTAGTCTCTTTAATGTCTACCTCAGCAAATACGCTAGATTTCTAATTCTTATGGAGCAGTCACAGGAACCAACGACAATGAAAAAGTTCGGCACCTTTGGAGGTGTCTTCACCCCTACTTTGCTCACCATTTTGGGCGTAATCATGTATTTGCGTTTGGGCTGGGTTGTAGGAAACGCCGGTTTATTAGGTGCTTGGTTAATCATCCTGATTTCCTTCGGAATTACACTATGTACAGCATTGTCTATGTCTTCTATCGTAACCAATATAAAGATTGGAGCGGGAGGAGCTTATGCAATCATTTCTCAATCACTAGGCTTAGAAGTAGGTGGTAGTTTAGGAATACCGAGGTATATTTCTCAAGGTTTGGCAGTGACCATGTATATTTTTGGCTTCAGAGAAGGATGGCTGTCTATTTTTCCCGATCACAATGCCTTCGTGATAGACTTATTGGTTTTTGTTGTGCTCTATGCCATAGCTTACAAAAGTGCAGACTTGGCGATCAAAACCCAATACCTTATCATGGGTATTATTTTCGCTTCTTTAATATCCATTGTTTTCGCTTCTTATTATGGCTCTATGCAAATTAGCAGTGAAGAAGCCATCCGTTGGGGGACGTTCAGAGGTTCTCCTGAAAACAATTTTGGAGGAGCAGACTTTTGGACGGTTTTTGCCGTTTTCTTTCCCGCTGCGACAGGTATTATGGCGGGCGCAAATATGTCTGGTGAACTAAAAGACCCCCGAAATAGCATTCCATCAGGAACGCTTTGGGCTATTGGAGTGACCTTCGTAATTTATATGTTTCTAGCTTTTTGGATTGGCCGCTCGGCTACCGAATCCGAGTTGATTTCCAATTACAATATCATTATTGAGCGGGCGTTTTGGTCGCCTATTGTTGTTGCGGGCATTTTAGGAGCAACGTTCTCCTCTGCATTAGCTTCCATAATTGGTTCGTCCAGAATTTTATTTGCGATGGGACAGCATCGGGTATTACCGAAAGGAGAATGGTTGGCTTTTCAAGATTCTATCGGTCAGCCAAGAAACGCAATGATTGTAACAGGAGTGATGATCTTTCTTACGATGTTGCTTCGAGATTTGAATGCCATTGCACCATTGGTAACCATGTTTTTCCTGATCACCTACGCGATGCTTAACGTGGTGGTTATTATTGAGCAAAAATTAGGACTAATTAGCTTCCGTCCTCAGTTTAAAGTTAACTGGATCATCCCTTGGGTTGGCCTAATTAGCAGTGTGTTGGCAATGTTTATCATCAACCCTGTTATCAGTTTAGTTTCGTGGTCCTTGGTTTTTGTGGTCTACAGTATACTTAGCCGAAATGATCTGGAAACACCTTTTGAGGATGTTCGAAGTGGTTTGTTTTCCTCATTTGCTGAATGGGCTGCCAAGCATACCGCTGGGCAAAATCAAAAACAAGAGCGGTCTTGGAAGCCCAACCTACTTGTGCCGGTAACAAACGCTTCCACTGTTTATGGCTCCTTTACCCTGATCAAGGATATTGCTTACCCTAAAGGATCGGCAGCCTTAATGGGCGTTGTTTCAGAAGCAGAAAGCGAAGGATTGAAAAAAGACCTCTTCCCCATTACCGAAGCATTCCAAAAGGACAATGTCTTTTCTTCATGGGCCATCATGCGAACCGATAATTTTTCAGAAGGTGTCAATTTTGGAAACCAGGCATTAAACGGAGCCTTTTTCAAACCCAATATCATTTTCCTGAATGCCTTGGAAAAAAAAGAATCTTTAGCACAGTATCCACAGATTGTAGAAGAAGCCAAACGACTAGAATTGGGTGTTTTACTCTACGTCCCACATCCATTGGCAATTTTAGGGCAGCAACAAAAAATTCATATTTGGATCAGGTCTAAAGCACCACATTGGAGCATCAACGATGACATTGGCAACCTCGACCTATCTATGCTTATAGCCTATAAACTGAAGCAAAACTGGAACGCTACAGTGAAATTGATTACCGTTATTGATAAGGAAGAAGATAGGCCAGCCGCTTTGGCATTCCTACAGGAATTGATTGAATTATCACGCTTGCCGATGTATCAACCAATGGTAAAATGCGGCGTATTTGAAAAGGAAGTTGCCAAGGCCGACCATGCTGATCTCAATATCTTTGGCATCTTAGAAGAATTTGATTTGGAAGAGCATAAAAAACTGATGCGCAAAGCTAAAAGTAGCTGCTTATTTGTGCTGGATTCTGGTAGTGAAAATGTATTGGCTTAAAATTGAAA
This sequence comes from Lewinella cohaerens DSM 23179, assembly GCF_000379805.1. Classification (GTDB taxonomy): domain Bacteria; phylum Bacteroidota; class Bacteroidia; order Chitinophagales; family Saprospiraceae; genus Lewinella; species Lewinella cohaerens. The sequence goes on from NZ_KB903538.1 coordinate 153,507, forward strand.
GTGTGTACCCTAATTTAGCTTGGCTAAAGCCAAGCAGAGGAATGTAAATTTATTACTGAACCATTCCTACATACACTAAAAGCTAAAAAAATGGACTCAGACGCTAAAAAAGAAGGTTTCTTCAAAAGACATACTTGGTTTAAATGGTTCCTAATTCTCTCCGCTACAGCAGTCACAGCGTACTACTCTGTGTATTTCTTCCCTGAAAATTTCGAAAAATCTTCGGCTTTCACCCAGTATAAGGAGTTAAAAGACACGCTGGTGCTTACTATGCCCGATACTATAATTGATCAGAGCGATTCCGTTATCACTACTATAGACACGCTTGTCGCAACAGACTCAATAGCTTCAGCAACAGCCATCGACTCTGTTGACAATGAATACCCCATCCTTGACAGTACTACAACAGTATCCGTTATTGATGAAAGCTATAAATTTGGATCGGAGGATGCTACTGCGGAAGAGCAATCAGCAGCAAATGGTTTATTTGACAAACAGGGTAATTCTGCTAAATCAGAACCTGCTACCAATATGTTTAGCGAGTTGTTGTTTGCCGCCAATACTTCAGACACTTCTTATACTGCTCATCAACGTTTCCTTGCCAATAAAATGGTCTCTTTAGAAACCACCTTGAAAATATTGGCCACCATAGGAAAAGACATCCTACTAAACGGAAACTCAGACGGGGCCAAAGAAATTTTTGCTAGCATTGTAAAAGAAGAGGGAATCATAGGGATTCTTGTCGCGGATAGAAAAGGACTAGTGGTATATAGTTCTAATAACAAGTTCATTGATGGAAATATCAAAAATATATTCCCGAATATGACTTCAACCACTCCTGTGCTTGGACAGCGTATTACTAACGATCAGCTGGTGTCCAGCTTGGCTATTTACCATACCTATGGCCAAATTGGTAATATTATTCTAATCACGAAGTAACCTCAAGATTTCCTTACCTAATAACCACTTCTTTTAAATACTCCTCCCCTAGCTCCTCATTTAATAAGCGGCAAATCTTCTCCGTACCCATACTTAATTCCTGCTTGAGCGCGGCGGAGCGAATCGTTACGTAAAGAATTTGGCGGCTGATCCGCAAATCGGTAGTGTATTGAGTAATCGAAGGGCCCATCAATTCAGGCCAAAGCTGCTTGATACGGGTTTGCTGGTAGCGGCCTTTAAGCTTGTAGTAATCTAGCATTGCTTTGATAGCCGCTTTCAGATCTGTTTGGTTATGGTCACTCATAAATTAAAGGTAGGCTATTTCATTGGCCTCTCCGTCCTTTATTTCGAAGAGTTTTGGTGCTGTTCTTTGGTGCTGTTCCAGCACGGCTCGTATCCGATGTTCATCCGTATCGGAGAGGAAGATTTGCCCAAAGTCCTCTGCGAGAATATAAGCCAGGAGTTGTTCTACGCGCTGTGGGTCGAGTTTATCAAAAATATCATCCAGGAGCAAGATCGGCGAAAGCTGGCGTTCGGCCTGCAAAAAGCGGTACTGCGCCAGTTTTAAGGCTAACACAAAAGACTTTAGCTGCCCCTGGCTTCCCAATCTTTTCAGGGGATGGCCACCTAGTTTAAAAACCAATTCGTCTCGATGAATACCTTGGGTGGTTCGCTCCAGGATGCGATCTTTTTCGCGGCATTCCAGTAAGATTTCCTTGAGTGATCTTTCCTCTAAATGAGAACGATATCTCAGGCTAACCGCCTCTTGTCCGCCGCAAATAGCTCCGTGAGCATGTTGAAATGGAGGAATAAACGCCTCCACAAAAGCCATCCTTCGTTCATAAATATACTGTGCTGGTGTGGAAAGTTGCTCATCATAAACAGCAAGCAAGTCTTCAGGAAGGGAGTGACCAGATCGTTGTTTTAAAAGCGCATTCCTTTGTTTCAACACCTTATTGTATTGAATAAGATGCCCTAGATAAACAGTATCCAACTGCGACAAGGTATTATCAAGAAACCTGCGGCGTTCTTCACTTCCTTCATGGANAAGTTGCGTATCATCAGGCACAACAATGACTACAGGAAAACGCCCAACGTGATCTATCAACCGATCATAACGCTTACCATTTAGCTCTAATTCCTTGCGTTTGCGGGGCGCTACTTTTACAACGATCTGATCCTTTTTTTCTTCTTGCAAAAAGATTCCGACAAGGCGAAAAAAATCCTGCTCGTGCTGTACAATGTACTGATCGCGGGTAGCAAAATAGCTTTTACCCATACAGAGGTAATAAATGGCATCCAACAGATTGGTTTTACCCATCCCGTTCTGGCCAACAAAACCATTTAGCCGAGGGCTAAATTCCAATAGTTGATCGGAATAATTCTTAAACTGTACCAGGTGGATGCGACTCAGCTGCAAAGATTATTGATTGCGTGAGTGCCAAAGATAAGCGCTTGTTGGGATAATTCATTTGCCAGAAAACAAAACATGAGTCATCCCGAATTTTGATTGTCATCAAAATCCGTGCTGACCAACCGCAAAACCTATAGTTAAAGAAGAAACCCCACGATTTCTATTAGTGAAATCATGGGGTTTTCTACAAAAAGTCAGATAAATCACTCTTTTCAGCTATTATAATGACTCATGTATCTCTTTGAGATGGAACTTACTAAAATAAAACGGTGTGAATATCACTACTTCCTTGCTGCCAATCCATAATCAGCAGCAGCACCGCCATCAGGAATGGCTAGAGGGTGCTCCTGCCGTAAGTGCGAGTACACATCCTTATAACCACCAGATTCAATCATCTCAATCTGATCGTAAAAAGTGAGTAGGTATTCTTTTAGTTCAAAGCGTTTCGACGAAGGCAGTGGCCTAAAATCCTGAATAATCTTCAATAGTTGCTCCTTCTTACGGAGGAATACTTCTAAGATTTCCTGCATCTCCTCATCATCGGCCAAGGTCCCCAGGTATATTCGCTGGCGAATAGTGATTTGCCCGAGGTGATTGGCTGGAATAGCATAAGGAGCATCAACAAAGCCCGCAAAATCAAAATCATAGCCTACAGGCACTAATTTCCCATCCACAGAACGACGAATTAGTTTAATATTCCGCATTACCGGCACACTGTAGTCAGAATTACCGATAAGGTACTGGAACATCGCATGCATACCACTGGCTTTTGTATCAAATGCCGTGACGGGCTGGTAGGTACAATCCTCGCATTCTTCCCCATTAAGGCGTGCTTCCAATTCGCTGGTAGACTCAATCAAAAAGCCAAGGCGACGGAAACCATTCAGGCGACCAGAATCATCAATGTACTGGATACTTACCAACTGAACGCGATAGCTGTAAGGATTCAGCTCCTGGTATAATTTATAAGCAAGGTACTCTTGCATTACTTTCTCATTACCAACATTTTTGTCATCGGTACAATGCGTGACCAATTTAAGTTTATCATGATCTGCGAGACCTCGATTAAACAGAGCTGTTTTTGAAAAATTGAGCTTCAATGGAGGAAAATCACACACTTGGCGGCGGAATTTACCTCTAGCCTTTACTTTAAGATCCCAGGTTTGTGCTCCTCCTTGCCCTGAGGTAAAAGAAAATGTAGCAGGCTGGTAACTTGCCTCTTGATCGGTACTGCTGAGCAAGTTTACCAGATCGGTACGAAGTGTAACCTCCTTGATTTCTTCACCAGTTAACAAATCAAAAATAGACGTACCAGGAGATAATTGTGCTTGAACAGTTTGAACTGACAGTAATAAAGCAATAGCAATTAGCTTTCTCAAATGGAATGATTTAATTAATAAATCATGTATTGCCGTACATGTTTGCGTTTTCATACTAGTAGGGATTAGTAATAGTAAAAAGACGAAACCAGTAGGTCTCGTCTTTTATATTAACGCAAAGCTAGGCATTAAGTGCCCATCTTTGTGTTAAATCTACACTAACTTTTGAAATCAAAGGATATTATGCCTTAGAAGGTGTATTGGTTAACAAAATTTCTCTCTTGGGCCGTAAGCAGGGAAAATAATTTGGCTCCTTCGATAGGAGAATTAACGTCGAACGCCATAGTCTTCGGGTTTTGCGCCCGCAGGCACAACCAAAGGAGCCGTTTGCCGCATCTGAGAGTAGGTTCTCACCTTCCCAAGTTCACGTAAATCAGCAAGATGCGCATAGAATCCATCTAAATAGGTACGCATTTCCAAACGAGCAGTAGAAGACAATGCACGCTGAGATTTAATTATTTGCTCTAGCTCCTCTCGTGTTTTCTCAAAATGAGCAAGTGTTTCTTCCATCAATTGATCCGTTACCTGAAAACCTAGAAAAACACGATCCTGTATGGACGTTTGTCCCAGTTCACGGGCAGGAATAGCATAAGGTACACTTACCATCGCTGAAAAATCAAAATCGTAAGCAACGGGTATGGCCTTCCCTTCGCTATTTGAAAACAGTTTCAAATTACGCACCATAGAGAGGTTAAAATCTGTGTTTCCAATCATATATTGGAATACGGCCAACATATTCTCTGCAGGCAATTCAACTTGATCAGGTGTATAACCCCGACAGTCTTCACATTCTTTAGCTGCTAACCTGGCAGCCAATTCCTGCGTACTTTCTAATATAAAGGCATAACGACGCAAGTTATTGACTTCCCCTTTATTATCAACATAGTTAATTTGCAAAAGGTAAGCTTCATAGCTGGCAGGAGTAAGTGCATTGTACAACTGATAAGTAGTATACTCACGTAGTACAGCCTCCTTTGCCTCTCGGCGGTTTTCCTGGCAATGTGTTACGACCTTATACTTATCAAATTCTGCAAAACCACGGTTTTTTAAATCTCCTTTGGCAAAATCAAGCTTGAGCGGAGGGAATTCACAAACACGTCGACGAAATTTGCCCCGTGCGCTAATCTTTATATCCCATTCCTCTGTTACATCATCACTATTAACAAAACTTAATACTGCTTTTTGGTCTTCTTCTCCTTGAAGCTCAAGTAAGTTTGTTAAATCGGTAGTGATTGTTACTTCTGAAACATCCTGCACTGCCAAATAATCAAAAACAGACATTGGCTGTGCCGTCATAAGCACAGGAATCAACAATGTCGCTAAGGAAACAATTATAGGCCTGATTGAACAGGAATATTTTTTCATATTAAGTTATTTTAGGGCTTGGTTTAGTTTTTTGTTAATTTTACCAGCTTTCAAAGATTAAACCTTTGATCCTTCTAATAAGTTGCGACAAAGGTAGGGTTTTTAAAAAATTTAATTCTGAATTGAAAGATTAATTATTCCAATAAAGAATTAAATTTTAAACAAAGTTCCTTATCCTTATTTTAATCGGCAGTGTTGCTTTGCACACTATCTGAATTTGGCTTAAGACAACTACTAAAAAATCCTGTGTGGCGGAGTCCATTTAATGGTATGAAGGGAGTGTTAACTTAATAGTTTAGAAATTGATCAGCAGGAAAAAACAGCGCACTTATTGGGTAAGACAGGACCAGTTGTTGGGTTTCCTGCTTTTGCTATTTGGCAGCATTTTTTTTAGTGACTGTCATACACCAGCACCAGTACCAATTCGCTGGGAGATGGCCGTTACCTCAAGCGCTCCGCCTGCTATTATCTTGATGATCGGCGACGGAATGGGGCTAAGTCAAATGTCCGCTGCGATGTATACTAGCCCTAGCCCTTTAGCTATTGAAGAGTTTCCTGTTATTGGTTTTCACAAATCTCATTCCAGTTCAGACCTTATTACAGACTCTGCAGCAGGAGCTACGGCCTTTGCTTGTGGGGAAAAAACCTACAATGGTGCTATTGGCCTGAATGCAGATACCATTCCCTGCTTAAGTATTATGGAAGAGGCGATGGTCCGAGGTATGGCTACTGGCATTGTAGCTACTTCTACGATTGTACACGCAACACCTGCTTCTTTTCTCGCTCATCAAAAAATGCGTATCTTCTATGAGCAAATCGCTGAAGATATTTGTCAATCCGGTGTAGACATCATGATCGGCGGAGGTAAGAGATATTTTGACCGGCGAAAAATGGATGACCGCGACCTGCTGGCAGAGCTGCAAAGTAGAGGCTATCGAATAGGCGATTATTTTAATGGAGAATTAACCCAGGTAAAACCTGATCCAAAGCTAAAATTTGCCTTTCTAACTGCCGACAACCAGCCTTTGCCTGTTAACCAGGGTCGATCCTACCTTACTTATGCTAGCCGACTTAGTGCAGATTTCCTCAATATCAGAGGAGCCGAAGAAGGCTTTATCCTAATGATCGAAGGGAGTCAAATTGATTGGGCCAATCATGCTAACGAAGGAAAGTTAGCGATACAGGAAACCCTTGATTTTGACCGAGCCGTAGGAGAAATTCTTAAATTTGCACGCCAACGTGGAAATACCCTCGTTATAGTCACCGCTGACCATGAATCAGGAGGTATGGCGCTTCAGAGTGGATCAAAACGAGGCAAAATAAAAACGGAGTTTACCACCAATGGGCACACAGGATCTATGGTTCCTGTTTATGCTTTTGGCCCAGGTGCTGAAGCTTTTTCCGGTATATATGAAAACACTGCTATTTACCAGAAAATGCGAGACTTTCTCCACTGGGGACCAGAAAAAATTGGTCTGGAAAACCTAAAACCTCTGGAAAATCAATTTTTACCAAAGAAGTGATAAGAATACTCAAATCGTTAATTAAGGAACAGCACGAAAATAAAATGTGACTTTGTTTCCAAGGTAGTTAACTAAACGATTTACTTCAAAGTGTGTTAACTATTTGGGAAATCCCGAAAAAATCGCATTTCATTTTCTGCGCAATACTAAACTATTACATGTCTGCCCTAACCAACCCCACCATTTCTCCTGAAAATCTACTATTGATAGAGGAGAGCGCCCGCGATTTTGCGGAAACCAATATTCGTCCCCATGTTATGGAATGGGACGAGACACAACACTTCCCCATCGATCTGTTTCACAAGATGGGTGAATATGGCTTTTTAGGAGTTCTTGTACCCGAAGCTTACGGAGGTGCCGGGCTCAACTACGAAGCCTACATCAGCATTATCGTGGAAATCGCCAAGGTCTGCGGCTCTATTGGCCTTTCTGTAGCTGCCCACAATTCTCTATGTACCAATCATATTCTTATGTTTGGCGACGAAGAACAAAAGCAAAAATACCTTCCAAAGCTAGCCACTGGAGAATGGATCGGTGCCTGGGGGCTTACCGAGCCTAATACAGGAAGTGATGCTGGCAGAATGCGTTGTGTTGCCGAACAAGATGGCGATTACTTCGTGCTCAACGGAAGCAAAAATTTCATTACCCACGGCAAATCAGGTCACGTAGCAGTTGTCATTGCACGCACCGGAGAGTTACTTGATAGTCACGGAATGACTGCCTTCGTGATAGAGCGCGGCACACCCGGCTTTACGGCAGGAAAAAAAGAGAATAAACTAGGCATGCGTGCCAGTGAAACGGCTGAAATGATTTTCGACAATTGTCGAATTCATAAGAGTCAGGTTCTTGGAGAAGTAGGTGCTGGCTTCATTCAGTCAATGAAAATCCTGGACGGCGGCCGTATCTCCATTGCAGCCTTGTCTTTAGGTATTGCAAAAGGTGCTTACCTCGCTTCCGTACAATATGCCAAGGAACGAGAACAGTTTGGTAAAGCCATTGCCAAGTTTCAGGCCATCAGCTTTAAGCTGGCTGATATGGCTACGGAGATAGAAGCGTCAGAATTGCTCACCCGTAAAGCAGGAGCACTGAAGGACGCTAACCAACCCGTAACCAAGGTGTCCGCTATGGCGAAATACTATGCTTCCGAAGCCGCCGTGAGGGTCGCTACCGAAGCGGTGCAGATTTTCGGCGGGTATGGCTTCACCAAAGACTTCCCTGTTGAGAAATACTACCGCGATGTTAAACTCTGTACCATTGGTGAAGGAACATCAGAAATTCAGAAATTGGTGATCAGTCGGCATGTGCTAAAGGACTAATCCCCTCGCAGCCAGGCCTTGAAAGCTTGTACCTTTTCTCGGCTAACGACGACCTCCTCCCCTGTTTCCAGGTGAGGGAGATGTAACTTAAGGCGACTGTTGCTATAAACAGTCGCCTTATTTATTGAAGGTAAGCCGACGTAATATTTTCGGTTGACCCGAAAATAAGCTTTAGGGTCAAGCAAAGATTCTAATTGCTCCAAATTGTACTCCACAACATGCTTTCGGCCATCGCGCAGGCGAATCCAGGTCATTTTATTTTCTGACCAAAAGTAATGGATTTCCTCTACCGGTATCGCCTGGATGGTCGCACCCGATTTAATAACAAAGCGCTCCTTGTATTGCTTGCCCTGAATCATTGCCAATGCTTGCTGCAAAATATCTAAACTTGGTGGCCCTGTAGTTTTTTCTGGAAGCCGCTCCTGAAATTTCCCTAAGGCGCGATCCAGCTTCTCTCCTGCAATCGGTTTCAACAGATAATCAATACTGTTGACTTCAAAAGCTTGTAAAGCATACTGATCAAAAGCAGTGGTAAAGATAACCGGACAAGGTAGTTTGACTTGCTCAAAAATAGAAAAACTCAGTCCGTCAGCCAGCTGAATATCAAAGAAAGCCAAATCTGGTATCAAGCCTTTATTAAGCTCCTCCACCGTTTCTTCGATACTGTCAAATGTTCCTACGAGATCAAAATCTGGCAGCCGCTGGTGCAGCATAGTTGCGAGACGATCAGCAGCTAATGGTTCGTCTTCAACGATTAGAATGCGCATATTCGGTAATTTTTAGAATAGGGAGACTAACTTGGTAGTAATCGGAGGCCTCATCAATTTCAATCAACTGATCACTCAACAAAGCATAGCGTTGGCGAATATTATCCAACCCGACGCCTAACGAAGTCTGTTCTTGCTGCTTCGGCTGAAAATTATTGCGAACAATGATCCTGTCTTTCACTTTTTTTATCACAAGGTTTAAAGGCTTACGCCGAGAGACAATATTATGCTTGATTGCATTTTCAGCTAGCATTTGCAAGGACAAGGGAGGTAAAGCATCAGATGCTTCGGTTTCCACATCAAGCGCTACCTGAAGTTGATCTCCAAATCGAATTTTCAATAAAAAAAGATAGGATTCCAGCATTTCCTTTTCACTAGCTAGCGAGACAACTTCTTTGTCCTGTGCTTCCAGGACATAGCGGTAAACTTGGGCCAGTTGTTCAATAAACTTAGCAGACAGTTCAGCGTCTTTGTAGACTAAATTGCTGAGTACATTAAGGCTATTAAACAAGAAATGTGGATTTACCTGATTCTGGAGAGACTCGTATTTACTGGCCAAGCTGGCACGCTTTAGTTCCTCCTGCTCCACAATAGCCTGCCGATAAGATAGCAGGAAGCTACGACCGTGCAGAAACATACTAATCACAAAAGTAATCAGTAATATACTCCAATAATACCCAGCCTGTAGCGCAAATACTCGGCTAGGTAAACGCCCATACCGCAACAGTGTAAAAACCACGTCTACAAAAACAGCAATAAACAAAGTGACAATGATTGTCAACAACAAAGAGATCAATAAGCGTTTCAGCGGATAATCTGTCCAGGAAATCTTCACCTCATTAGAAAGCACACCATTGCCTACCCAAATTAGCGCCGTCAAAAAGCCGGACCTAAGGGTTTCCCAAAAAAAGGATGCACTTAGGCTCCACCCAGTAAGCAAACCGATAATGCCGAATACTACACAGCCTCCAATAAAAGGTTTTATGGTAGCTTTTGAATAGCTGAGGACTTTTTGCATTTTTACTGGAACTAAATTTTTTCAAAAGGTACAAAATCCAGGAACTATATGGAATCGTTTGATAAAGAATGTTTAAGATGTGGCTTAGACTATCCCAACCAAACGATTTCACATAGTATCAAACGCAGTTACTCCTTACTTTCCAAGTCAGCTGTCGCTTTTTGTAGCATCCAAGTATTAGTTGGTGCACCCCAATGTGGAGCTATTCCCTTCTCAGCTTGTGCTTCATTGGCAAAAAGTACTTCAGCATTATTTAGAAAAGGAAGGGCCTTTTCCGCACCTCCACCGAAGAATTCCGGCGTAAACAAGACCAGCATTCCACGCAACATCGCAGGACGAGGGTTTGTCTCATCCATTGCAGCTGCTGTAGCATAAGCCTGATGCGCTAAAGGGCTATATTCCCCACCATTTGCCATAGGATCAATCCAGATATACCCTTGGTAAACGTAACCTTCCAGGCACTTCAATTCACTATTATCCGTTGTGAGGGTACGCGCTTGGGCAAGGTAAGCTTCTCCGCGTTTCACCAATTCTGTTACTTTGCCACTATTTCCTTCCTGCATGGCCCCTAAAGCCAATTGCAAAGAGGTGTAACCCAAGTAGTACTGGGGCAACCACTGGTCTGGTTCCGCAGAGGCTATCCGTTCAAGTTGGTTGCTGATTTCCTCCCAAGCCACCGGTCCTTCAGTAGCTTCCATTTTCACAAGAACGCCTTGCATGGCCGCCTCAAAGCGGTCGCCCTGGGCCTGAATCGAAAGGATAGAACAAAAAAGAATGCAGAAGAATAAGCTTAAGTTTTTCATGGTATTGGTATTTAAAATTTTGAAATCTTATTAAAATTGACTGCCCCCCTCTTTCCCGATAGAAAGAAAAACACCAAGGAATAGAAATCTTTTTGCGGGTGGCCGAATAGTAACCGAGGCATAACTTCCATCGGCTTCCGGCTGCTGGCTAAATTGCTGACCATAGTTGTTTTCGAAGCCAGGGAGGTTATTCACCGAACAGTGAACAATCAATAGGTGCCCTTTTAACTGGGTCAAATAACTCCAATTCATGCTGACGTCACGATAAGCCGTCGTTTTCCCCTGAAGCATTCCCGTTTCTGTTTGATGATAATAATTCCGGGGAGTCGCATACACAGCAGTCATCCCGACCAAAGACTGCCAACGCGGAATCCAATATTTGTAAACTAGGTTAACGGTATGCTTGGCCGCAAAAGGTGGTTGAATACGTTCCGTAAATCGTTCATAACGACGTTCTGTGTCCAGATAAGAATAAGAGACCCAAAAATCACTGTTGGCAATGGATACTTTGTCACGAAAAAACACATCAATTCCCTGGGCATAACCATCGCCATTATTTTCCCAGCCAGTGGTTGCCAAGGTTGCTAAATCATCATAGGTTTTGCGGTAAGCTTCCACACGCAAGGTTCGTCCATCTTTTTGCCATTGCCAGTTGGTGATAAAGTGCCAAGCTTCTTCCATTTCAAGCATTGGCGCTGAAAGGATTTGAACCTTCTGAGGGCGTTGCGTAAAGCGACCGGTAGCAAAACTAACCTGACTCTTGGTGCCTGTCTTATAAGCTACCGACAATCTGGGGCTAATGACCAATTCATCGGATACGTGGCGCATTTCGGTTCGGAGTCCGGTACGTGCCACCAGCTTTTTGCTAAACGTCCAGTCTGCTTCCGTAAAAAATGCCGTATAAGGCTCTTGCTGTTCCTGTAGAAAAGTAGCTTCGGGAACCTCTAACTGTTCTTCAAAAGACTCTCGCCAATGGCTAATCCCAAAGCGAAGTAAATGCCCCTGCCCTAGTGACCTGCTCAAACGAGCCTTGGCCAATAATGCCGTCTCGCGAGACCGAATGTCTGCAATGGTCGCTGTTTTATCAAGGTGATCGGTATAGGCCGCACTTACTTGCAAATGCCATTCAGCTCCTAATGTCTTTTGAAAAGAAGTGCCCAGGTAAGTGTAAGTATTCTCCAAGCTCACCTCCAGGCTATCGGAAAGCTGCTGAGGATTGAGCGTTTTTAGTGACATTCCGCTTTGATGGTGCTGCGCTTGAAGCTTCCACAAGCTGCCATTATCGGATTTATGCCGGAATATTAGTTGACCACCAGCAGTGCGTGGTGCTTTTTGCCATTGTAGGTTTTGGGGAACCAGGTTCATATAAGGCCCCAGATTCGTATAATCTGCTGATACAGCTACAGATGTTTGTTCCCAGCGTTGGGTGTGACTCAGGTTGCCTCCCACGCTCATCAATGATATCGCCGTTAAAGTCGCAGGTGCCAAATCCTGGGTTTCTAATACCAGGGCACTAGATAAAGCCTGGCCATATTCGGCAGAATAGCCACCTGTACTAAAGGTTGTTCCTTTAAATAAAACGGGCGAAAACCGACCGCGACTCGGAACATTGGGTGTTGTACTGGTGTAAGGTTGTGCGACATAAAGACCATCTATAAAGGTGCGCGTCTCGTAAGCAGCTCCACCTCGGACAAACAAGCGGCCATCCTCCCCTACTCGCTGCGCACCGGGCAATGTCTGCAAGGCACCCAATACATCACCATTCGCACCAGCTGTTGTAACAATATCTAAAGGCCGAAGCGTCACTGATTTTTTACTATCACTCGCTTCAAAAGCTCCCGCCGTAATAACGACAGCATCTAGTTCACTGGTCGCCGGAGTTAATTGGATATCAAAATCAAAAGATTCGTTTGCAAGATCAATATCCTGGCTCCAATCTTCGTACCCCAGGTAGCTGACACTTAATGTAAAAGCGCCTTTCTCTGTTGTTGTAAAAGAAAATAATCCTTCCAAGTCGGTAGAAGCACCATCGTAAGTGCCTGTTAGAAATACATTTGCGCCTATTACGGGTTGATTGTTTTCGTCCCAAATTTCACCAGACAAGGTTAAATGCTGGGATTGACCATAGGAACTACACAAGAGAAAAACAACAAAGAAGTAAAAGTATCGCATCGCTTTAGGTATTCTTGATTTGATACCTCAAAGGTGCAGGCTAAATAGCAGCGCTTAAACTAAAGCTTACCCAACTGTCGAAAGGAGCTACTGAACTGTCGATCCATAAAACAGCAATCCCGAGTCCGGCACAAAGCCAGACCCGGGATTACCTTTTATTGCGCAAAAAAACAAGTTGAGCCTTCTCTTAAGTTTTCCAAATAGCTGACACGCTTTAAATGAATCGCTTAGCCAGTTATTTGAAAAACGAAGCCCCAACTTCTTTTTGTGCTGTCTCTATCAATCTCAGAAAAAGAGATTACTTATCCTCTACTTCTTCGTATTCTACATCAGTTACATCTTCAGCAGCTCCGGCACCAGCGCCAGCTCCGTTGCCTGCTCCTGCATCAGCAGTAGGTTCGCCATCGGCACCAGCTTCTTGCGTAGCTTGGTACATTTCTTGGCTGGCAGCCTGCCAAGCAGCATTCAATGTTTCCATGTGTGTATCGATACCTGCGATGTCTTCTGCATCTTTAGCAGCTTTCAGATCAGCAGCAGCCTTTTCAATAGCTTCTTTCTTTTCTGCGGGTAGCTTATCGCCGTATTCTTTGAGTTGCTTTTCTGTTTGGAAAACTAAGTTTTCGGCACCATTTAGCTTCTCAATACGCTCCTTAGCTTCGCGGTCAGAATCAGCATTGGCCTCAGCTTCTGCTTTCATGCGAGCAATTTCTTCTTTGCTCAATCCAGTAGAAGCTTCGATGCGAATACTTTGCTCTTTGCCTGTACCTTTATCCTTAGCAGAAACGCTCAGGATACCGTTGGCATCCATATCGAAAGATACTTCAACCTGAGGTACACCACGAGGTGCAGGTGGGATATCATTAAGGATAAAGCGACCAACAGTGCGGTTATCTCTAGCCATTGAACGTTCTCCCTGGAGAATGTGAATCTCTACAGAAGGCTGGTTATCAGATGCGGTAGAGTAAATTTTAGACTTCTTGGTTGGAATCGTACTATTGGCTTCGATGACTACATCGTAAACACCGCCCATTGTTTCGATACCCATAGAAAGTGGCGTTACATCAAGCAGTAGTACATCTTGTACATCACCACTCAGTACACCACCCTGGATCGCAGCACCTACAGCTACAACTTCGTCAGGATTTACTCCTTTATTAGGCTTCTTGCCGAAGAATTTCTCTACAGCTTCCTGGATACGTGGGATACGAGTAGAACCACCAACCAAGATGATTTCATCAATATCGCTGGTAGAAAGACCTGCATCTTTCAAGGCATCCTGACAAGGCTTAAGCGTACGCTCTACCAAGCTGTCTGCCAATTGCTCGAATTTAGCACGAGACAGCTTCACCACCAAGTGCTTAGGCACACCATCAACAGCAGTGATATAAGGTAGGTTGATTTCCGTTTCAGAACCACTGGAAAGCTCAATTTTAGCTTTCTCCGCAGCGTCCTTCAAACGCTGAAGGGCCATTGGATCTTTACGCAAATCCATGTTCTCTTGCTTCTGAAATTCTTCCGCAAGGAAATCAATGATTACACGGTCAAAGTCATCTCCACCCAGGTGCGTATCACCATTGGTAGACTTTACTTCGAAAACGCCATCCCCTAAATCAAGGATAGAAATATCAAAGGTACCACCACCTAAATCATAAACAGCAATGGTCATATCCTGCGAACGCTTATCCAATCCATAAGAAAGGGCAGCAGCCGTAGGCTCATTGATAATTCTGCTAATTTTGAGGCCAGCGATCTCGCCAGCTTCCTTAGTCGCCTGACGCTGAGAGTCATTAAAGTAGGCAGGTACTGTTACAACAGCTTCTGTAACATCCTGGCCCAAAAAGTCTTCTGCTACCTTTTTCATCTTCTGCAATACCATCGCAGAAATTTCCTGGGCAGAATACATGCGACCGTCAATGTCAACCCGAATGGTGTCATTGTCGCCTTTTACAACTTTGTAAGGAACACGATCTACTTCATTTTTCAATTCCGTGAAGCGTGCCCCCATAAAACGCTTGATCGAAGAGACCGTCCGCGTAGGGTTAGTGATAGCTTGACGCTTGGCAGGATCACCAATCTTACGCTCACCATTATCCATGAAAGCGACAACTGAAGGCGTAGTACGACGGCCTTCGTCATTGGGGATAACTACCGGCTCGTTGCCTTCCATCACTGCTACGCAGGAGTTGGTTGTTCCAAGGTCAATACCGATAATCTTGCTCATATTTATGTGTATTTTACGTTTGTTCTTGTTATTTAATACAGTCATCACAACGCAAGGAATGTGCCAATTGCAAGCATATCTTTACTTTCTGACAAAACGATAGGCCGTATAAGCCTTCTACGCCATTATTACAGCTGACGCTGTCAGTTTTTTATGCCATTTCGGCAGTTACTCCAACAAACAAGCCCCAAGCAGAACATGAAGAAACCTGATTTCAGTAAAATAGATGGAAGTGATCAGGCACCGGAGGGATATGCTTTTGTACCAGTTAACCTATATGGTGTTTCTTTCGCCTTAGTGATCCCTGATGATGGAAGCATCGCTTCCTTCTTCCCTGATGTTCAACTGACGAGAATGAATAGTTGCACTGGATCAAACGGTTGCGGTTGTGAATATGAAAAACGATGTATATTAGGAAATTGCTTTTACACCTGTGGAGGGTGTTCTACATGTACGCTAACCATTAATTAGCAAACTTTAAGAGCATTTGAAATTAACAAAGCCGTGTCTACAAAGTTGTAAACACGGCTTTCCTGTGCCTATAAATAACGAAGTCTATTTAAGGGACAAACCTAAGGTCTGCAGTAATGGCACCATTATATAAACTGTCTCGTGCTTGTGAATCCATAGTTAATCCATCAGAAGTGACTTGGTAACGAGAGGTCACAATACCTACACCGTTTTCTACATTAGAATAAACAGGAACTGATTGAGCTGACGTAATACCAATATTTGCATTCGCAATCCGCAGGTAGTCTTCAATTTCCACACCAGCACCGGTGACCTGAATGAAGATGCCATCAAACTTACGACTACCTGTTTCCAAGGGCTCTATTTCAGAGGCCAGGAACTGATAAAAGGCTTCATTATCAAAAGTAATAGACTGCGCAGACACGCTTTCATCTCTGATGATGTTTTTAGCTACGTCCCATTCAACTTGTTTTTCCAGAAAGTCATTAGGGTTATCTGGATCTGTTTCACGGTATTTAAAAATCATTTGAATATCAAAGACTCTGCCTTCTTCTCCACTCGGGCGGAAGCCTAAACGGGTTGTTTTAGCAAAATCACCAAATCTAAAAAAACCCGAAGTCGGCAAACTGGCAACTTCTACTTCACTAACCATCACAGAGGTTGCAGTAGCAGCCTCCTCTCCTTCTCTTTCTACGATTACCCGAAAATCGCTGCCGTCATTAAGAATCAGCTGGCTCCTTTTAAGCTTATAAAGGTAATTCGGTTCATTAACAAAATCGCCTTCATCTCTTGGGTAGCCTTCATCGCGGCCATCGACTCTCTCTAATTCAGCTGTTTCGCCATTGCTTAGGCGCTCAATCTTTACGGTTACACTATTCACATCATAATAAATAGAATCAGGAATTTGAGCAATCTCAGGAGCATTACCACCGGGCTCAAGAAAAGCACGTTCTACTCTTATATAATAGGCCGTATCCTGTACCGACAAGAAAGCATAAACAACCGGGATATCTTTCCAATCGCCTTCCAGTTGAAAATCAGTTTCGCAAGAAGACCATAGCATGGCGGTTCCCAAAAGAAGGAAAAAGAGGGAATTTTTAATCGTCATAAGTATTTTAATCAATGGCACCCAAAAGTCGTGATGATGCCTTATGTTTAACAGTCGATCGCAAAAGTAGGCTTTTGTTTTAAAACCAGAAGCACCTTTTCACGCTTGACGTCAGCTAAAAGCCAAAAAGGATAAAAATAAATTGTTCCCTATCTTGCAGCTTCGTATTGTACAAACCTAACAATCAATTTATGTCCGTTCATAGAGATGTCAAAAAAGTAACGACACATATCCTCCAGGCAATGAAGTCCCGCGGTGAAAAAATCGCCATGTTGACGGCCTACGACTATAGCATGGCTCGTATTTTGGATGCCGCCGGAGTTGATGTCCTTCTTGTTGGAGATTCAGCCTCCAATGTTATGGCGGGGCACGAAACAACCTTGCCCATTACCTTGGATCAGATGATTTACCATGCAAGTTCCGTAGTAAGAGCTGTTGATCGCGCTTTGGTCGTCGTTGATTTACCCTTTGGCACTTATCAAGGGAATAGCAAACTCGCTCTGGAATCGACAATCAGAATCATGAAAGAATCTGGTGCTCATGCGGTAAAGCTCGAAGGCGGCGGTGAAATTGATGAAAGTATCAAGCGTATTCTCAAGGCAGGAGTACCTGTTATGGGGCACTTGGGACTAACCCCACAGTCCATTTATAAATTTGGCACCTACACGGTACGCGCCAAGGAAGAAGAAGAAGCAGCACAGTTGATCAAAGACGCCAAAATTTTACAGAAACTAGGTTGTTTTGCCATTGTTTTAGAGAAAATCCCTGCTCACCTAACAAAGATTGTCAGCGAAGAACTTGTCATTCCAACGATAGGCATTGGAGGCGGTGGTCATGCTGATGGGCAAGTTTTGGTAACGCATGACATGGTGGGCATCACCAAGGATTTTCACCCTCGGTTTCTACGTAGATACCTCGAATTATTTGATGTCATGAAAGAAGCTACGGAGCAATATATCAAGGATGTAAAGAGTGGTGACTTTCCCAACGACAACGAGCAGTACTAGCGTGATGCCTCTTGTAGCTCAAAATAGAACGTTTCAATAAAAGGGTATGTACCGAAAACTTCTACGTTTCCTTCTGGCCTTTAGCATTATTGCACTGATAAGTGCCTATTTCATTTACCGAAGTGTTGCCGGACCTGAGATACTAGCGGAGGGCGCAGAAACGGTCTATGTAGAAATCCCTCACGGTACTTCTTTTGAAGCATTGACCCGCATTTTATTGGCCAAAAAGCTAATTCCAAACGAAGCTGTTTTTCGGTCACTGGCTAAAAAACTTAACTACGAAGCTGACCCGGTACGCTCCGGCAGGTTTGCCGTAGAACCCGGTATGAAATTACCTGATTTCATCTATCGCTTACGTAATGGAAAACAAGCTCCGGTAATGGTTGTGCTCACTACCGAAAGAGAACTTACAGATGTAGCAGCAAAAGTTGCACGATTTATAGAACCTGACGCACAAGCCTTTATTCAACTTTTCCAAAAGGAGGATTTTCTTGATTCTTTAGGCTACACCAAGGAAAACCTTATGAGTTTATTTATCCCTAATAGTTATGAGCTTTACTGGGACACCTCCCCTCGTGATTTTATCAGAAGGATGATCGAAGAGCATGATATCTTTTGGAAAAGGAAAGACCGCTACATCAGGGCTAACCAGCTGGAGCTTTCGCAAGCAGATGTCTATACCCTTGCCTCCATTGTTGAAAAAGAAACGCTCCAGAATGACGAAAAAAAGCGAATGGCCGGTGTCTATTACAATCGATTAAAAATAGGTATGAAGCTGCAAGCAGATCCTACTGCCGTATTTGCCAGCAGAGATTTCAATACCAACCGGGTTACAAATTATCACTTGCAGGTAGACTCTCCTTATAATACTTATAAATACAAGGGGCTACCTCCTGGTCCAATTGCAATGGCGAGTATTGCTTCTATTGATGCTGTCTTAAATCATGAACAACATGATTATCTTTACTTTTGTGCCAAAGGAGATGGCAGTGGTTACCACACTTTTGCCAAAAATCTCGAAGCCCATAAACGGAATGCCGAAATTTATCGAGAAAATCGAAGAAAAAGAGGCAAATAGCAAAAAAGTGTAAAGGTGTAAGGGTTGGAAAAGTGTAAGCGTTACATCAAACAGCAAACAAAAAAAACATGGTTCACGTTATCGATTTAAACTTTCAGGGAATTAGCCAAAATATTGCTGCTTTTTTAGTAGAAACTGATGTTGGGCCAATTCTAGTCGAAACAGGTCCGCATTCTACTTTGCCCAGCTTGCAAAAAGGAGTAGAAATGGCAGGCTACCGATTGGAAGATATCCAGCATGTGTTCCTTACCCATATTCACCTAGATCATGCGGGTGCTGCCTGGTGGTTTGCTCGTAATGGCGCTAATATCTACGTTCACCCCCGAGGCAGTAAACACCTTGCCGCACCAGAACGACTGATGGAATCCGCCCGCAGAATCTACCAAGACAAGATGGATGAGTTATGGGGAGAAATGCATCAGATTAACCCAGCACTAATCGTTGAAGCAGAACATGAAGCGGCCTACGAAATAGGGCAAAAAACGATCAAAGCCTGGCACACTCCCGGGCATGCAGTACACCATATCGCATGGCAGATTGGTCCAAACCTCTTCACTGGTGATGTAGCCGGCGTAAGTATTAATCAAGGCGTAGTGATCCCTCCCTGTCCTCCACCTGATATCAACATTGAAGATTGGGAAGCTAGTCTTGATCTTCTGAAAAAAATAAAACCAGAACGGTTTTGCTTAACCCATTTTGGGCCGGTTGCCTATAGTGAGGAGCATATCGAAAGCTTACGAAGCCGCTTACATAAATGGGCCAACTGGATAAAGCCTTACTATCAAGAAGGTAAATCGGTAGAGGAGATTACACCTCTTTTCCAAACTATGGTTAAAAACGATTTGGAGACCAGTGGCGTAAACAGCTCTGATATGGCTAAGTACGAGGCAGCAAACCCCAGCTGGATGAGTGTGGCTGGTTTGTTGCGTTATTGGAAGAAAAAAGAGGCGTAAATAATACCCTAAAATAAATAGCGCCTCTACTTGTTTGTCAAGTAGAGGCGCTATTTATTTTAGGGCTGTTTCTAAGAAGCTGGCAAAAGGTTTGTAAACGCCTTGATAATGCCTTTCAAGAAACGTACATCTGGGGAAGGCATCGGCTCTGCCACAGAGCGGATTTGATCAGAAATACCATCAACGGTTTCCGAAGCCTCTACCACCATTTGCGCATTAAAAAGAAACGCATAAGCTGCAAAGCTGACGAGTACTAAACAAGAAATAAAGAGTAAATTTTTCGCTTTCATAAATTCTTCCTTGAAACATTATTGTAAAAGTCACTCGTATTTGGCTAATATCCTAGCTTTTATCGACAAAGTATGGTTATTTTCCGATGAATGGTCCCCCTGTAAGACGACTTACAGCGGACAATGGTTGCAGAAGTAGGTGAAAAAAATTAACAGATTTACGGTTAAAACGGCTAAATGCGTCGTAACTTGGTCTTGTTAATGGTTCTGTTTACTTAAATAATTAAATTAATTATGAGATTAACGCTTACTTTTTTAATGTTATGTGCTGTGACAACAATGTCTTTTGCACAAATTAATTCAGCATCTCCTTTTCCTGTGGACTTCGAAATCCTAGCACCAGCCGATGATGCTGGTATCTATGATTATGGAACACAAGCCGGTGAAAATACTGATTTCCCATGGGGGCCTACGCTCAGTGAAACCTTGGTTAGGGATATTGCCTGGGGCTACACTGCTGCAGGAGACAGCCTTGGCTGTGAGGCCATTGTTACGGACTTGACTGGTAAAATTGCGGTCATCCGCCGTGGTGCTTGTGATTTCACAGTCAAAGTACTAAACGCACAGAATGCAGGTGCAGATGGTGTTATTATTATCAACCACTATGATAATGTAGATGACACTGATGCTTTCGTTATTGGAATGTCTTGTGGAGCAGCTGAAAATTGTGCGGATATTACGATCCCTGCGATTTTCGTTAGCCGGACTACGGGTGAAATTATCGTAAGCTCACTGGCCGCTGGAGAGACCATGAATGTTTCTTTTACAGTTAAGTCGTTTTACGATCCTGCTTCTAGCTTTTCTATCCAAACTCCTTTGACGGATGCAATTCCGTTTGACTCTTATTTTATTCATTACGTGAATCCAAATTCGGTTGATGCAGTTGATGTAACTGTTACCGCAACAATTGCAGCTCCTTCTGGCATAGAAACCGTACTTACCGGAGCTTCTAATGTTGGTCCTTTGGGTGATTCTATCATTGTTTTAGATGGCGAATATGAGCCAACAGAGCTTGGTACATATACCGTTACCTGGACGCATGATCAAGGTTCTGAAGTACTAGAGAGTCAATTCATAACAACAGATTATACTTATGGCACAGCAAGTCCTGAGCTAGGACAAGCTCCTAGAGTAAGTGATGCCGATTTTGCTACAGGGAACCTCGTATACCAGGCAGGAGCATTGTCTATTATGGATGAAGATGGAGCTGTAGCTACACATGCTTCTTTTGGTTTATCTAACGGTGCTGACCTTTTTACAGGAGACCCTGATGCTGACCAGATTGTTGTTATCCTCTATGATGCTGATAGCGATGACGACAACCTTATTGATTTCAGCCCGACATCAGCCGCTACTACTTTCGACGATCTTACTCCTATAGCTTTGGCTAGTTACACAATTACCGGCAACGAAACAGGTGACGATCAGTTATTCGTAGAATGGGAAAACCTTATCGATGGTGGCAATTTAGTTACCCTTAAGCCTAATGGTGCTTACTATACGGTAATTACTTATGACGGTTCAAATGCAGGTCTTGGTATTTGCCCAGGTTTTGTGGCTAGTGCAGGGGTTAACTACCTCAACTTCCCTACAACTCCTATCATTGTTACCGGTTCCTTCTTCTCAGGTGGATGGAATGGTCAAACGGTAGGTATCAACCTTCACTTGGCTGGCTTCGAGCCACCAGTAGGCACAGAAGACCTACCAGGATTGGATGCTGATAAAGTAACTTTAGCGCCAAACCCAGTTAGCAGTCGCTTGAACGTAATGTTCGACTTAGACCAAACTGCCGACAAGGTGCAAATGATCATGACGGACGTAAGTGGTAAGATTATCACTACAGAAGAATACGAGCAAGTTTTCAACCAGTCTATTGAAATAGACATGGAGCGCTTGCCACGCGGTTCTTACTTCCTGAGCATTGCTACGCCAGAAGGTTACCGTGTTGAGCGGATCATCAAGCAGTAAACATGTTAGGTTTGCCTTCTTGGGTTCCTGGAAAACGAGGAATCATAAGGCAAACCTAACTGTATTAAGTACTGAGTATAGGGTATAGGGATTTTATTTCCAAAAATGTGACGCTATACTCCTCGACTTAGAACGTGGAATGGCGAGCGGGAATCCCGCTCGCCATTCTCATTTATAGTCTAACCGACAAAGATTTGTGAAATTAGTCTAAAACCGCGTCCAGCAATTTCCTAGTATAGGTCTCCTTGGGTGCGCTAAAGAGTTCATCTGTGGTGCCTATTTCTACCATTTTCCCTTTTTGCATCACGAGAACTCGGTCTGCAATAAAGCGGATAACGGCCAGGTCATGGGAAATAAAAAGCAAGGAAAATTGATAGGTGTCCTGGAGGTCTTTGATTAAATTCAACACCTGTGCCTGCACAGAAACATCCAATGCTGACACGGATTCATCGCAAACTAAAACCTTGGGGCGTAGCAACAGTGCTCTGGCTAAGCCTATTCGCTGGCGCTGACCACCGGAGAAAGCCTTGGGATAGCGAGATAAAACTGTTTCGTCTAGCCCTACCTGCTCCAACACTTCTAAGATACGGTTGTTCCGGATAGCCGGCGTCTTATTTGGATCGTGAATCAACAATGGTTCCTCAAGCAATTGAAGGATTGTCAATTTGGGATTTAAAGAACTAAAAGGATCCTGAAATACCATTTGCAGGTCTGGCCTCAAAGGACGCAATTCTTGTTCACTAAGGCTAGTCAACTGGTGGCCTTCAAAAACTACTCCCCCACTACGTATAGGCAACAAGGACAATATTGCTTTGCCTAATGTTGTTTTTCCGCTTCCCGACTCCCCCACTATTCCCAGGCATTCTCCTCTCCGAAGCGAAAAAGATACTTGATCAACCGCTTNTACATATTCCGTTGTTTGTCCCAGCCAGTTGCGTTGAGCGGAGTACCAAACGCTCAAGTCTGTCACCTCCACAATGGCCTCTTGAGAAGAAAGGTGATCCCTCCGGTCTATCATTTCTTTCTCCGACAACTTTAAACCATCCATAAACAGGGATAATTCTTGCTTATTCTTAGAGAGGAAATCCTGGACGGTAGGCAAACGCCGAAGTTGCTCACTGGTCGTGGCTCTGCAATTAAGTAATCCTTTTGTGTAAGGATGCTGCGCATTAGAAAAGATTTGGGCGACCTTTGCTTCCTCGACCTTATGGCCATTTTGCATCACCATTACCCGGTCTGCAATTCCCCTGATAACACCGAGATCGTGGCTAATAAACAGAATAGCAATCCCCAATTCCACTTGTAGCCGCTTGATCAAATCAAGGATTGCTCGCTGAACAGTGACATCAAGGGCAGTGGTAGGTTCGTCTGCTATTAATAATTCAGGTTCAGCACACAGTGCCATAGCTATCATAACCCTTTGGCGCTGACCACCTGATAACTCATGAGGGTAGGCACGATAAATACGTTCAGGTTCCCTCAATTCGACTTTGCCTAGCCATTCAAGCGTTTTCTGCTTAGCACTCTTTTTATCAAGTGCAAGATGCTTTCTTAATACTTCGTCAATTTGTTCTCCACAAGGCATTACAGGGTTAAGGCTGCTCAGTGGCTCTTGAAAAATCATCCCTATCTCCTTCCCTCTGATACTATTTAGTGCAGGTTCAGAAAGTTGGTCTAAGCGGGTATTCCCCTTCCACCATATCTCTCCCTTTGCATTGGCACTACCTGGCAACAACTGCATCACTGATAGGGCGGTAAGTGTTTTTCCTGATCCTGACTCGCCCACAACTCCCAGGCTTTCGCCCTTACCAAGTTCAAATCCAAGTTGCTCAACGGCTATCTTTTCGTCTCCATTGGCCGAAGAAAAACCAATGGTCCACTGAGTGAACCGAAGCAAAGCATCGTTATGAGAGACAGTGGTTTCGATAACCATTTGTTTTACGCCCTTTCTATCGGGCAAGTCATACAATGTGAACCGCCTCTGGCACGAGATAGCTCAGTAGAAGGCAAGGTGATAATCGTCTGTTGAACTTCATCCGGACGAATAATACCATCAGCAAAAGCTTTGAGTAGATCGCGAGCATAAACAACCCGATAGCCAGCCTCCTCAAAGGCTTCTTCTGTTACCGGGTTCCGATCATAGGTCAAGGCAACACCTGGCTTTAAAGCCACCAGGTTACAACCATCCGTCCATTGTTCACGATCCTGATAAGGTGATTCGCCTTTTCCGGCAAAAATAATCCGAGTTTTAGGATCAATTTCTTTTATCAAAAATTCCTGAAGGGAATGGTAGTGCCGCTCCTTTCCTTTTGCTGTAAACACCTGCACATTAGAGCCTAACCCATCGGAAATGATTGGCTTAAAGGCAACATAATCATGGGTATTGATTTGAGTAAAGATCGTATCAATATGCATATACGAGCGATCATTGGGAATGTTGACCTGTACCACATTTTTAATAACACCTTTTTCAAAAAGACTTTCTGCCAATGCACGTATCCCATAAGGAGTAGTTCTTTCGCTACAGCCAATCAAAAGGTAATCTTTATTCAAAATCATCATATCCCCTCCTTCGATCGAAACGGATTCTCCTTTTTTGGAAGGTGGGAATTCATCAATTTTATTCAGATTGATCACCCGCTTCTCTTCCTGCAATTTGGCAAAAATAGGGTGTGCATAAATAATAAAACGAGTGATGAAATTCTCCCGATAACGAGCTTCCTTTGCTGCTTTGGTGATAATGATGTGGTCATTGACCGTTACCGCAATATCTCTGGTGAAGATAAAATTGGGGATAGGATCAAAAAAGAAGTGATCATCCGGAGCGTGATAACCCGTGACCAGTAAATTGGTCAAAGCTGTAGCGGAAAGCCCTCGCATGATGTCACCATAAGACTTAGGCAACTCTTCATGTGCTATGACCAGATTGATCATTTCTTCCTTGCTTTCCGGGTCAGCTTCAAGTGCTTCGTACAGCAATTGTTCTACTTCAATAACATTGTCGTCTCCTACAAATTGGCGAAGGATACTTGTAAATACGTCATGCTCCTTCTGCATTCTGGGAAGATGGACAATGTCATCAAACAACAATTCTTCGGCCCTTTTGGGCGATATTCGACTGATTCCAACATCTGGACGGTGTACCAGGACCCGTCGCAGCGGGTTGATTTCGTTTTCGACAAATACTTTAGACATGGTGGTAATTTGGCTAGAAGGTCAGATGACCAGCTACAACTCTACGACCTTTTCAATCTCGTAGATAGAATTTATTTTACCAGCAAATATGCAATAAAAACGGGGATTATTACTCAATAATCCTATTTCCGTTGGGCGGCCATCATCAATATAATTCGCTCGTAATTTAGACTTAATGGTAAACATACTTGTAAAATAGTGCAGTTCCACCCGATCAGTGAGGTATTGTCGCATTTGAGCCAGCATCTTCTCGTAATTAGACGAGGGCCGGTATTCACAATGATTACAAATGCTTGTAAAGTTAGGGTTACAATCTTGCCGTAACTCCTGACAATCAAAAGCAGGCTGTGAAGCATACGACACCTTATGGTGGGTATAAGCTACGGACGAAAGTGATAAAAGTCCAGATTTCCCGTAAGGCATAATCGACCCAAAAGGGCCATCCATGACTGTGAGGCCAATGTTTTTCAATTGTGGACTGCTCACAAAAGCCATTTCTGAAATTTCGTGCATCAGATTAATTTCTTCCAAACCAAACAACTGGTTAATAGAATTACTAGCGCTGTAAGTAGCATTGATAACCTGCTGTGCCTTGATGGTCCTAGTCGCTTGATGGTCCAATTCAACAACCTCAATTTCCCATGCTGAGCCTACTGCTCCAGCAGCAGCTATTTGGTGGTAACATAGTACTTCTACTCCTGGTGCAGCTTTTAATTTTTCTCGGTAATAAGCTGCAATCAGCACTGGATCAAAAGTGTATTCCTGGGTTTCAAAAACCGCTTCTAAGCGGTGGTAGTTGAAAAGCGGATGTTTTTCTACTCGCTTACATGGAATATCAATATAGCGACAAAAACGCTCAAACTGTGCCGCATCTGTTAGGCTGCCGTAACGATCAATTGCATAGTATTTATCAAAATCAAACAGGATAAAATCTTTGTGATCACGGGTAAAACGCGCCTTGTTTTCATCTGACATACGAGCGGTAGCTACCGAACGAGGATAATGATAACCACTATGCAAACGTGCTTGGTTAACAACAGAGGCTTTCTGCATTAACTGCTTCTCCTTTTCAACAACGATCACTCGACACCCTTTCGATGAAAGGTACAGTGCTGCGTATACCCCGAAAATCCCACCACCAACTATTAGAAAATCGGTATTTGTATTTTTTCCTGATGCTGTCATTCGCTATGCTTCAAGATTTTCAAGGGCCTCATACAGTAGCGTATAATCTTCTGTATAAAGCTGCTGCAACCAGGAAAAAGAAGCGGTCAAGTGCGCTACCTTTGAAGGACCTAATAATATTCCGGAAATTCCTGGATGATAGGCAGCATAAAGCATCCCCAACTGGTTCATATTTAGTTCCAGGCCTCGGCTGGAAGATGGGATCACAATTGTTGCTAATAAATCATTCAGCTGGCTGGTCAGCTTTTCGTGTGTATCCGGATTGCCACCTCTCGCCAATAGAGAAGCTTTGGAGGAATACCCTTTCGGGTTTAATTTCACACCGCCAGCATTAATTCCGTATGCGATGAAAGATGATCGCTGGTGAAGTGGAGCGTACCGCTCATAATCGGTGTAGAGCAGATTGTGCTTGAATTCTACCGGCAAGTCCTCCAAAGAATGAGCAGCTAAAACCTCAGCATAAATTTCTGGATAGCGGATGCCTGACAGACCGATCTTCCAACGGTTTTCACCTAACTTCAGTAAGGTTGATATTGTGGTATCGATCTCCTTCTCCTCTTTCCTGTTATCCCAATGAATCATCATACAAGCCAAATTGGCTCCTAATAAGTTTTCATATTCTTCCGCACAAATCATTAAAAAACTAGGAGAAAGGTTTTGATCAGGGCTCATCATATTATTGAGACTCCCCACCTTCATGATCACTTCCAAATCGGTGACTTTGTGGGCAGTAATCCACTCCGCTAGCAACTTCTCAGCTCTTCTGAAGTCCGAAGGGTTCTTATTGATAGGATAATTCGTGGCTGTATCAATACGCCTCCCTCCCCTTTGGTAAAATTCATCCAAAAGAGCAAAACAGCCTTCTCTGTCAATGGTCCAGCCCCACATAGCTGTCCCTAAAATAAGGTCAGGTGGAGTGCGCGTAGCCCTATTCATTATTTTTTCGCCTTTCCGGAATATACAATGCCTATTCCTGGTGTAAATCCTAAATACTGGTGGTAGGCTGCCGCGAAATCAAGGCGCCATTGATCCAACAACAAATAACCAATCCCAAAACTGAGCATACTCGGTTCTGTAGCCACGCCTGCTCGGAGAAAAAACTCATCAAGCAATTGGTATTCCAAACCTACTCGTACCCTTACTGGGTAAAGAATATCTTTCTCTACCTCTCCGTATATACTCACTTGCGTGCCAGGGTCATATTGAAACCCAACACTTAGCACAGAAGGTAAATCATCTTCTTCTAAAAGTGCTACACGCACCGGATTAGCAACTCTTCCCGCGAGTGTCACCGAAGGACTAAGTATTGCCTGTAGGCCCAATTCGAAACTAACAACCTGCTTGTTTCCATATTCCGGAATGTTAACCCCCAGCGTGTAAACTTGTGCCCCTAAATTGACCTTATCACTCAATTTTCGACCATATAGTAGTCCTATTCGTTGTTCGTTGTATCCTTCAAAACCATAATAGCTAACGGTCAACCCGCCTGTACCTGATCCTAAGGAAAATGCGCCAACAGCACTTACTTGCCGAATGTCACTGAGTGCAAAACGCTGTTCACCGTAAAGCGCAAACGTTGTTTGAGAAACGCCAGCCAAACCAGCAGGGTTTCCCCAGGCAGCATGCACATCCTGAAAAGTGAGGCCTACTCCTCCTACGCCTAATCCACGAGCTCCGCTTACTTGGGGGCTTCCAAGCTGAGCCAACAAGCCACTACAAGCGAATAGACTGATAACGAAAAGAGGAAAGAATGACTTAAACATAATCCTGTGCATTATTGGGATACTTCATTTTTTTCACAAACGACAGCATAAAAATCAGCGGCTCTGGTATTTCTACGCTCCATGGTTTTCCAATCAACGGTGATCAATCCAAAACGATAAGTGTTTCCCAAGTTCCATTCGAAATTATCGAACGTACTCCAGAAAATATAGCCTTGCAGCGGAATACCCTCCTGGATCACCTGATGACATTCGCGCAAATAATCCTTTAACGCAGCTATCCGCAATTCAGGATCATCGGTGCAAATACCGTTCTCTGTTACAATTATAGGCTTTTGATAACGCTCATAAATCCGGCGGATAATTCGGCTCAATCCTTCCGGTCGGTAACCCCACATTTGATCATGAGGAATGCCCATTCTATCAAGTTGCCCCGGATTGTCGATTTCCGTAATTGGCAATGGGCTAAAAGGAATATAAGCGTAGTAGCTAAGTCCCCAAAAATCCACTTTCTCAAAGTAACTTGCTGCACGGATATGAAACCACCAATCCATGAATTTCGCTGGTAATTTACCGAGCCAATTCAATCCTTCAAACCAAGCTGTATTCAGCGAAATACCCACGGGAGCATCCGGAAACCGATCATTAAGCAACTCTACGGCTATATCATGCGCACGTCCCATGTGGCGAAGTACCCGATTGGCCTTTGAGTAGCTTTTCTTGAAAGGTGGAAAATTGCCCAACAGGTAAGCATTCAATGCATACACATTGGGTTCATTGAAGGTGTTCCAATAAACCACCAGATCACCAAAGGCATCCATACAACGTCGAGCAAAATCTACATAAGCAGGAATTGCTTTTTCTTCTGTCCATCCTCCATCATTCTCCAACCATACTGGGTGGGTAAAATGATGGAGGACAAACATTATTTTCATTCCTTTTGCTTTAAGCAGCAAAAAGAATTCTCTGTATTCCTCTACGACCTCTGGCTCCAGTGGTGCCTTAGCTGCTTTTTGCAAGCGAGCCCAATCAACTCCACACCGATAGATGGTACCAAA
This sequence comes from Lewinella cohaerens DSM 23179, assembly GCF_000379805.1. Classification (GTDB taxonomy): domain Bacteria; phylum Bacteroidota; class Bacteroidia; order Chitinophagales; family Saprospiraceae; genus Lewinella; species Lewinella cohaerens. The sequence goes on from NZ_KB903538.1 coordinate 182,458, forward strand.
ACGAGCGATGTGCGCTGCATCTTCTTCCCGGCGAAGCTCGTGATCCGTCGTTCGTTCAAATACAGCACCGTCTTTAGCTACAACACCCCGCCAGTTGTGGTCAGACGCTGTTTCTATCTGGGCCGCCGCCGTTGACGTCCCCCATTCAAAGCCTGGTGGAAAAACGAGGCTACTGGCCATGGAGAAGAAGGTTTTAGTCGTTAATTAATCTACCCAATCAGCAATAAACACATTGGTATCGCGACCGCCACCGTTGTTACGATTGCTAGAGAAAACCAACTTTTTCCCATCATAGCTGAACATAGGGAAAGCATCAAAGGTCTCATCAAAGGTGATCTGCTGGAGGTTTTCACCATTTAGATCAATACTGAAAATATTAAACTGACGACCGCTTTCCACATGGTGGTTAGACGAAAACAGAATCTTTTCTCCGCTTGGATGAAAATAAGGTGCCCAGTTGGCTTTACCTAGCTTAGTGATCTGCTGAAGGTCTGTGCCATCAACATTACAAACATAAATTTCCATGTTGGTAGGCTGTACCAATCCCTTGGCAAGTAGATCCTTGTATGTTTTTTGTGCTTCTGGTGTCTGAGGCCGAGAAGCCCGAAATACCAATTTCGTGCCATCAGGCGAAAAGAAAGCACCACCATCATAACCAAGTCCGCTAGTTACTTGATTCATATTAGTACCATCGGTATTCATCGTCCAAAGTTCCAAATCACCTGAACGGGTGGAGGTAAACACGATCATCGATCCGTCGGGGGACAAGGTAGCTTCCGCATCATAACCTTCATTCGTGGTAAGTTGCTTGGTGATATTGCCTTCCAGGTCAGCTACGAAAATATCAAAGTCTTCGAAAATTGGCCAGGTATATAATCCGTTAGTTGGCCGCTCCATTTGTGGGCATTCTTCGCCACCCAAGTGGGTACTGGCATAAAGGATACTTTTATCACCCGGCATAAAATAAGCACAAGTGGTACGTCCTTTGCCTGTACTAAGTAATGGAGGCGTATCCCCTTCAAAGCCTCCGATGGGCATGTAATAAATCTGATCGCATTCAGCGCCCCAAGCAGGGTTCTCTGCTTGAAAAACAAGGTGGGTATTGTCAAAACTAAAGTAGGCCTCTGCATTGTTGCCACCAAAGGTTAGTTGTTGCACATTATTTAAATGCACCTCTTTTTCGAAAGCCAGGCTTGGCGTTTCATTTGTTTCTTCTACTGCATCTTCGGCAGTGTCGGTTGCAGTAGTGTCGGCAGGATTATTACAAGAAATAATACATGCGAGAAAAGAGAGGAAAAAGAAAATTCTCATTGGTAATTATTGAATTAAAGCACCGAATAGGGTTTATTCGGCCTTAAAAATAAAAGACTTCCAAAGCTACGGGGAACTTTGGAAGTCTTAGGTATAGTCAAAGAATTAATTTCTCGATTAAATCTTCTGTAGAGGTAGGGAAGAAGTTTCACCCTGCTCATTCTGTAGGCGTACCCAGTAGGCACCAGCTGGTAATTCAGATAAATCCACATTCATATTGTGCTGACCAGAAAGCAACTGACCTGCAAAAACCTGCTGTACTTTCGCACCTTGAGCGTTGTACAAACCGATGTTCAATGTGCTTGTATTTGCCAAATCTAATTTCAAGGTACTAATACCTGATGTTGGGTTAGGAGAAACCAAGAGNCTGGTAAGCGCCGCAACTTCTTCTACACGGGTAGAATTCATTGGCTCGTATGGTGCGGCATCTACTACGCCACATGCATCGATAGCACTACGCCATTCTGGGGCACCAGCACTGTATGGCCAAATATCCCAAGTAATGCTACCATCAGGACAAACAAATGACAAGGTAGGAAACCCAGTGAAGTTAAAGTTACTAGCATAGAGGTCGATAACATCATCTGCAGCACCTTCCACTCCCCCAGCTGGAAAAGTAAGACCGAATTGCTCTTCAAAGCCTTCAATTGCTTCGTTAGAATCACGATCACTCATTGACCAAAGAATAACGTTTTTGCCAGCGTCCGTATAATCAGCAGCAATACTAGCCAATTCAGGAGCTGAACCTTGACAAGGAGGACAGTTGACAAAGAAGAAATCCATAACCACAATATATCCTTGATCAAGGGCATGTTGCAAATTGTGGGTATCGCCCTTCGTGTCGGTAAATGTAAAATCAAGTGCTTGCTGTGCCTGTAGGCCAAAGCTGGTTAATAAAATCAAGCTTAGGTAGGTAAAAACTTTTTTCATTCTGTTTGTTTTAAATAGTGTTATTAATCAATGCTCTAATGTAATTATAATGTTAGGATTGCCCCTTATCTTTGTGACAAATGCCATTTGAATTGCAAAAAGAAAAAATTCAGGAAGTCCAATTTCTAAACCTCGGCTTGGTTGATTACCAAGAAGCCTGGGACTTTCAAACCCTGCGCCACAAAGAGCTCGTTGCCAGAAAACTACGCAACCGTGAGCTTACGAAGGCGGGTGCAGCAACAGAAAAACAAGAACACTTTCTTATTTTCTGTGAGCATCCTCCTGTCTATACTTTGGGTAAAACCGGCTCTTTGGATCATTTACTGCTGGATGAAGAAGGACTAACTGAAAAAGGGTTCACCTTTTATAAGATCAACCGAGGAGGAGATATCACCTATCACGGCCCTGGCCAAATTGTTGGCTACCCTATTTTTGATCTGGATTGCTTTTTTACGGACGTCCACAAATATGTGCGCTACCTGGAAGAAGCGGTGATGCTTACGCTGAAAGAATATGGCATTGAGAGCTATCGAGAAAAGGGCTACACGGGTGTTTGGCTACCTGCAACAGCTAATGCTCCGAAGCGAAAAATCTGCGCCATTGGTGTCCACTTGAGCAGATGGGTAACACTCCATGGTTTTGCCTTCAATGTAAACACCATGCTTGGTCACTTTGAAAACATTATACCTTGTGGTATACAAGATGATGACAAAGGCGTCACGAGCATGGCCAAAGAGCTTGGTAAAACAATGAATATGCAAGAAGTGCAGGATAAATTAAAGCAACATTTCGCAGATTTATTCAACTACACTTACAAAGCTTCTGCAAACAACTAACAATTTCTTATGTTAAAAGATATACCTCAACAGAAGGTGGAAGACTTGGCGATTGCCATTGTACCACCAGCTGAAAGTTCTGAAGATGACCTTTGGGATGTAATGATTATCAACTTACACGAGGCTCGGATTAAGAGCGTAATGGTTACTGCCAAAGGTTATGGAGAAATTACCGGCGAAAAGAAAGAAACGGCCACCTTCCGGTATTTTATTGAAGAGGTCGGGCCACTGGCGATTGAAAAAATAGAACCTATTCAACCTGCTGTTTTCGAACTGACAAACGAGTACTGGGTAAGCTTCAGCCTCAACGGTCATTTATTCGATAAAAAATACATCTTTGTAAAAGGAAGCATTTCTCCGGAAAACTTCACCCCCATACCCTTTTTGAATAGAAAAGGTATTCTGATCAGATAATTCACCCCAAGTATTGCGCGAAATAAATTGAGCCCACTTTAAAAAAAACGTCGCCCAAATTTATTGCTGCGCTGTTCTCAACAACAACCAAGACACTCCATGAGTGAAGAACTAAAAGGAAAACGCGTAACGGTTTCTAGCACCACAATGACGGAAATGATCATGCCCAATGACACCAACCCGATGGGCAACCTCATGGGAGGCAACCTACTCCGCTGGATGGATATCGTTTGTGGCATCTGTGCCGGAAAGCACTGCGAGCGCCACGTCGTCACAGCCTCTGTGGATCATGTAAGCTTCAAAAAAGCCATCAAAGTTGGTGATGTAATCACCCTGGAAGCGTCCGTTACCCGAGCGTTCCGCACTTCTGTAGAGGTTTTTGTGGAAGTATACGCCACCGATATCAAAGGACACAACCCAAGAAGATGTAATTCTGCCTATTACACTTTCGTAGGTCTGGATCAGGAAAATGGAAAGCCGGTAGAAATCCCCCCCGTTATCCCCGTCACCGAAATCGAACAACAACGCTTCGACGCTGCCCCTCGCCGTCGTGAAATGCGACTTATCCTGGGCGGGCGGCTAAAGCCCGAAAATGCACCAGGGATAAGGGCGCTTTTTGAGGCTATTATTTAAGTGGACTTTGCTAAGACACAAAAAAAGCCTGACTCAATACTGAGTCAGGCTTTGCTTTAAGTACCCGGAGCGGGGGTTATTCAAGCACATGCAAACCACTGTTAATCAATCACTTGAAACAAACAAAACTAATAGTTTTGAAATATTTTAGCAAAAAATAGCTTTTATCCCTCTTCCTTCTCCCCTACCCCTGAACTAGGGCTATATTTCTTCTTCAGCTTGATCCAGATAAGCAAGGCTCTCAATAATTTTGGTGTACTGGTTGTCGGTAACTCTTTGGCAGGCTGACGCGACCGACGAACCTGATCGTCAGAGATATTTTTCATAGGGATGTGTGGTTTTCATCTTAAATGGAGGGCTAAAATAAGACAATAATCAAACAATAAATAAATAAACATATTTATTTAACACAAAAAGTATATTAAAATACTTCCTCCTATCTGTTTTCTTGTTCGGTCTCTTAGATCGGATCAAACCTTCTTCATCCTTATTTTGCAAACCTAGGCTTGTAAAGCTAAGGTATAGGCGATCAATAATAGCGAGAACTAGTCCAAGTTGGGCACGTCGTTTTGCGTATTCACGTATGGGCAGTTGGGCGATTGCCTGTAGTCCCATAATAGGTACAACGGTGACGGAAGAACGCCTCCGGCAGAAAGGATATATTCCATTTTTGGAGTACTTCCTCCAACGGAAATATTGCGAGAAATCCAAACCGAAATCTTCGTAAAAAAAACGCAGTTGTTCTATGAACCGCTTAGTACGTGATCCGTACGCTAAGTGGTGTGAGAGGGATAAGGAGTGGCCTAGAAGCTGCTCCTTACCCTACTCGATTGTGTGCATTCTATTCTAACTCAGATGGAAGTCTTCTTGAATGATTTTTACAAACATTATTGAATTTATCCTTTATATCATTTCTTTTCTTGAAAACTTCTTTCAAATTACTGGACAACCAGTAAGGATTAATACCTTTTTCATATATTTTACATATCAACAGTACAGTATCTTCGTTTATATCTCCATACTCCAAAAATAATGAAATTAAATCTGCCTTAGCATTTATTTCTTTATAGTCTAACTTCAATATGCCTTCATCCTTGAAATAGTATTCATTTATTTTTTCTAACATATGCTGATTAGCAATTTGTTTTTTTATTTCAGAATCACTGGAAAGGTTATTATACGTACTTTGATTAAAGTAATTAAAAAAAGATTCAGCGGATTCTTTCATCTGGCTGTTAGGTATAATCTTATTTCTATAAAAAGCTGAATAAATACCCTGCACAAGATTTTTATTCTGGAAAGCTCTTTTTTTCCATATCTCTCTTACTTCATTATCAGAATATTTGAAATCTGAAAAAGTCTGGGGGGACTCCCATATAATATACAAGTCAAGATTTCGTCCTACACTTTTTATAAACTTCAAAAATTCTTCTTTTATTCTTCTATTTTTAATTTCTAATATCACATCAGCATATAATGGAGCAATTTCATCATTATTATACCAATAGGTGCCAACGATTTCTTTATGAAGTTCCTTAAAAAAAGATGTTAAATTTTCTATTTCTACAGCATACTCAATTTCATTTATGAGAGGCAGATAACTTGAACCAGGAGGAGTCTTTGTTTCATCAAAATGAATGATGAATTTTTTTATTAGATTAGCTTCACCTCCTTCTATTGTTATTTTAGAAATATTTGATTTAATAAAAGCCCAGAAACTTTCAATATGATAATTATTAATTTCGTTCTCTTTGAAATGAGCACAATCATTTCTTCTGTCTTTCCAATACTTAACCTGCTGCCTTATAGTATCTGATATATTAAATATTGGGTTTCCAGAATTCACTATTTCAGTAAAAACTTCTTTTTCCCATAAATCCTCTTTATTTACATTTCTTAAAATTTTATCCCATCTACTTTGTTGAATACCATTTGGAATTTTAGATGAAATGATTCTCTCCTTAATCATAGTTAAAAACCCCAAATATGAAAACAATAAAGAAGCTCTGTAAGCTTTAACTCGATAACAAGTAATCGATTCTTCAAATAGGTTTTGTACATCAGTAGAAAACTGTTCAATTTTATCTTTGATTTCTATTTCCAATTGTTGTATTTTTTTAGTCAAAACACAAATAGTCGTACTATACTACTACCGTATTTCTAAGTTGAATATATCATTATATATTAATAATCAAGAAATGTAAACATACTTTCTGACTTTATTTCAGGTAGTTTACTATCCTTTGCACACAACGCTCTGTGCAGACGCAGTAGACGCGTTTAGCGGCTATTGACGTTCTGCACTTTGTTCTGTCCAGTTATCTCTTAATCTATTATCAAATGTTTAATCATAGCTTGAGTCTTTTTTATGGGTTGGCTTTGCAGCTCTTTGGCGCCCGCAGGAACGAGGACGTCAATGTGCTGCAATTGGGCTTGAGCTTAGTTTATGTTTGAATATTAATTAAGTTATTTATAAGTGTAGCAAAATTTGAGTAGTACAAAGGTTCAAAGTCTTTATATCTTTTCTGAATAATACTTTTTGGTTTTTGATATTCACTCAATTGATTGAAATTCACTTTTTGATTAATACGTTCTAAGATAAGAGGTTTGTAACAATTTATTGGAAAGTATTGCTCCATTAAAAAATCATTTCCTTCAGTATGCTCTTTACCATCTGGCAAAGGATGGTACATAGGGATTATATTATTGTTTCCTGTCTCATTTACTATTTCCTGAATCTTTATAAAATTTCTTTTTCCTTGTCCATCAAAGTCGAATAGACAAACACATTTCTGACTTGGTTTTAATAAATTTTTTAAAGATTGTTCTAGAACTACAGGAACATTATCTGCTCCTCCACAATTAATTATATGAAAATTGAAGTTATCATATATCGGCGCTAACTTCTTGATTGCTTCGTTTATATAGTTATAGTCATTTGTGCCTTCTACTAAAAGTACATCTTTGTTAAGAGAGAACATCAACGTAGCATCTGTAAGAGAAAATTCGTTGTTGGTAATGTGTTCAATATTCTTAATTGTATTTGTGTCAATGACTTCAACATTGCCAGATTCATCTTTTACAATAAAAACATTTTCTTCTTTTAATTCCTTTATTAGTTTAGGAGAATGAGTAGTAAGTATCGTATAATGATTATTGCTTTCAATAACGTCTTTTATTTCTGCTTTTCTACTGATATGTAAGGATACATCCGGTTCATCAAACAACACAATACTATTATCTATAGCTAAGAGTTTCGAAATACAAGTAATTAATATTAGCTTCTTTTCTCCTTCACTCAATTTTCGAACATCCTTATCATTAAACTCAATTTTAATATCCGAAATGAGTTTCTTAGTTTTTGGCATTGTTGCTAAAAAAAGGTACTCAAAGAATTGTCTACACCATTTATCATTTTCGTTTTGGTGCTCTATATTCCCTAAATCAATTCCTGTTATTTCAGTTAGCGATAAATACTGATCTTCTTCATCTTTAAGAGTTCTTTCTGTTTCTGGCAGTACTTGCTCTGAAGAATCCAATGCTGAGGTCTTTGCTGTCGTACCTGGATTTCTTTCTTGTTCTGTTTTTAGGCGGTCTGTTAGTTGAGGAATGGTAAAAGCTGTTGTGTTACCCAATGAGAATTTATCCTTTCTGTCTTCATAGTTATCAGAAAACACAAACTTGATTTTTATATCAGCTTGTAAATCATTAATTCCCAATAACTCCTTCACAAAGTATTGACTATCCGCACGGCAAAGCAGTGTTAGTAGAGCACTTGACCAGTTATACTTATTGATATATAAAAAGCGAAGCTTTTGAGCTTGATAATTGAGCTTTATTCTATTGAAATACTTTAGATATGGCTTTTGAAATACATCTTCCCAAAGGCGAGTTTCCTCACCGCTATAACAGGCTATTATTTGAGGTGGCAGAAAATCTTTAATATTGTTTTTTCGTTCTCTATTGTTTACATAGACTTTGTTATTTTCAAGTTTTACTTCTTTGTCATCCAACTCATAAACCATTTTATAAGTAAAATCGGTAATCGGTTCTTTTTTATAGTAATGTGTATGAATAATTCTACTTAGAGCTTCCAATACATTACTTTTCCCTGAACCATTTAGACCGATAAGGGCAACATAATTGGTGCAGTTCTCAAAATTGAAAACTGTTTTGTCTTTTAGGTTTTTGTACCCATTGATATGTAACTCCTTTAACTTCATTCTACCGTTTGGAATACTGTGTTTTCAAATTCTAGTAGTGACTGTTCTTTAATATTTTCAGCTTCACTTTTATTCTTCTTAATCTCCTCTTTTATTTTAAAAAAGAAATCTACTATCCTTGCCTGTATAGGAAGAGGTGGTAAAACAACTGGATAATTCTTAACCATATCTGCATTTAAATTAGGTTGATTATTACCACTTGCTAACTCGCGGATTCTGTCATATTCATTCATTAAATAGACCCACAAATAATCGGTTAGTATTAAGTCATTTTTAATGTTATATAAAACAGCACAAGCTTGATTGGTTGTAGCATCAATTCCAAGTTTAGCTGTTCTTCCTCTTGTTTTTCCTTGACCATACATTGCCATTAATAAACTACCTTTTGGGTAAATTTTAGCACTTGAATTAGATACAGCTTCTTTTGTTATTTTCTCTTCAGTATCATAAATAATATCGTCTAATACTTCACCTGTTTTTATCCAAGGAATATCACCCTTATAATATCTCGAAATACTTCTTCTTGGTGTACCACCGCTACCAACATTACATAACAATTGTACTGAGGTAACCTCATATAAGGTGTCGTACTTATTTATGGTCTTAAATATTTGATCAAGACCCCATTGTTCGATTTCCTTAAAGTCTATGAAAGTTAATTTGCCTGACTCAACATTGTCACTCTCAATTGTTGTAATACCTAATTTTTGGTCTAATTTATTATCAAGACTTTGAGCTTCAGTAATTAACTTATTTGCTTGATTTATTTTTGCATTAAATAAGCTCACCATTCTTTCTTGTTCTTCAATTGAAGGAAGCGGAATTTGAAGACTCATTAATGTCTTTAATGGGAAATGCCTTCCATCTGCTCCTATAGCGTACTTATCCCACTCAGAAGTTAACTTTTTCAATTTTAGCAATAATTCAAGATACCTTGGATCCAGTAAATTTTTATCTATTTCTAAATAACGAAAATTACTGGATGAGTAAGTGTCACTAAATTCAGGAAAGACAATTCCCCATTGACCATTAACTGTTCTTACTTTGCAATAAAAAAGTGTAAACTCTTTTGACTTTTGATACTTTTTCATCCTTAGTTCAGAACCTTGCGATATTCGGTTAATATAGACTCCTTGTCCTTGTGATCGCACGCCAAGTATCGGATAAGAACTACCATTTTCTATTTCCACCCATTCTATATTCGCTTTCGATAAAACTTTTTCAAACTTTACTTTTGGGTAATTGAAGTATGGACCGTCAGTAATTATTCGTTTTACGTCCCAAACCTGAAGTTCGTCAAATGGGATTATTTGAAGAAATTTGAATGCCGCTGTTGTATTAGTCATTATAAAATATTTCTTTTACTTTATTGCCTTCTTCATCAATCCTGACACGAACAATATTATTATTATTGATTTCATAATCAGCTGTATGGGCATTGTCTGCTATCCATAGATTTAGGCTCTTTCTGTATGGTGTAAACTCTTCGGTAAGCTCTGGTAATTGATTGTGTATTCTTGCTCCTTTAGAATCTATTCCTGCTTTTTCAATTTCCGCCAAAGGAATTTGATAGTTGAAGCGTTCCTTTACCATTGCTTTGATTTCTGCATCTATCTGAGATTTTAGAGCTTTAAGATCTGCTCTTAATTTTTTCTTTTCTTCTGCTGAAGGTGCTATTTTACCTCTTAGTTTAAGTTTGGCTTTTATTGGGTCAATTTGCTCTGCATACTTCGTATTTATTTCTGATTGAACATCTTTATTAATCTCTTCCCATTCTTGCTCTTCTTTCTCTGTAAAACGCTTCATAAAAACCAAACTTGGTTTTACTGTAGCTCCTGAAGCTATAAAAACATCTTGAGGTATCGAGGTAATCAATACTAATTTTGCCCTTCCTTCAAAATAATCTCTTGCCTTTTGCAAATTTGAGGTGTTAAGAACACCTTCAGGCAATACAACAGCCATTCTACCGCCTTTTCGCAATAAGCGAATGCACCGTTCCATAAACATTATTTCAGTAAGTGTACTGATCTTGCCGACATCAAATTTGTCAACTATCTTTTTCTTATCCTTTATGTCCTTTTCGCGCTGGTTGGCTATTTTTATATAATCATCATAATCTTTTAACCAATCTGCAAAGTGTGGCTTGTTCTTCAAACTATCCTCCGCAGTAATTTTAAGCTCTTTATCTACTCTTGCTCCAAAAGGTGGATTTGTAAGAATTACATCAAATCGTTCTTCAAAAATTCCGTTTACGTTTAATAGTCCGTCATTATGGTGAACACCACCGTGACCATCACCGTGCATAATCATATTCATTTTAGATACTCTTGCCATTCGAGGATTAGCATCTGTTCCAAATATGCATTTGTGGGATAGGTGATATAATCTACTTTGGTTGTTGTCTAAGTTCAACTCTTCGTTGAGCTGTTTAAACAGCTTATCAACAATGGCATCTGTTTTTTCCTTTTGATTGTCAGAAGCCTTGATATACTTTTCATCAAAGTACTTTTCTTTGATTTTCTCCTTTTGTTTTTCAATATCTTGAATGATACCCTCACGTACATACTCAAAAGCATTGATTAGAAAACCACCACTACCGCTACAAGGGTCACATATTCTTTCGCCTTCCTGAGGGTCGAGTATATCCGTCATGAACTCAACAATAGTTCGTGGTGTGAAAAACTGACCTAATTCACCTCTAAAGGTTGTGCCTAAGAATTTCTCAAATGCTATACCTTTTACATCATCAGAAGTTTTTGAAAGATTATAAACTTGAAGTTTTTGAACTATCGATAGGAAACTTTCTCTTCTTATTCTAATACGATCATTTTCTGAAAAAAGAGCATCCTTTGCAAATTCAGCTTTAGTTAATTCAAACCAATAATCGAGATAAGGAATATCATCCTTTGGACCATTACGCTTAATATTTACGGGTTTAATGTTTTTCTCGTAATGCTTTTCTTGTTTAATGAATTGTTCTTTCGTGAATACGTTCTCTTCATCAGGGTTTCTTTCGTACCTGATTTTCATAAAGAGAATTTTGCTTATTTCATCAAAAGCTGCTTCGGGTGAGAGCTTGTCATTATTTCTAATTACATTATGACATTGGTGTAGTAGTTTAGCAAACTCATCCTTCTCAAATACCTTCTCATCTTGAAAGAGTTTTTCTTTTTTTTTATCATCAAGTAATTCTTCGGCAGAAGGTATTCTTGATAATTCTTTGCCTAAATTTTTAGGAATCTTCTCTTTAAATACTTGAAAGCATCTTGTCTCCTTAGAGTTGTGAGTAACAAAGAAATCAGCGCTTACCCAAGTAGCGTAATTCAAACCTTGATAATAATCGGCAGGTTGTATAGTAACATTGTCTGATTTACATTCTATAACAATAGCTGCTAAGTTATTCTCGTTTTTATCCTCTTGGGTTTCCCAAACAACAATATCTGCACTTGCCCTTCCTGTTCCTCTTTGTGAGTTGGTTACTTTTAGCTCTTGAGCCATTTGGGTAAGTGAATAGCCTAATTCATTTACTAGGTGTGCGATGAAATTCTGACGAACCACTTCTTCGGGAGTAGCTTCAAGCCAAGAATCCTCACCATTCAAAGGAGCAAGAATTTTAGAGTTATTATCTTTATATTTTACTTCAATCATTCTTTTTTGATTTGGTATATTTTGCTTGTTTTTCAGCTACCTTTAAAGCTGCTATTCCTTGGTCTTCCTCTTTAATGATTTCATAAATTTTATTTGCCAGCCAAAGTGTTTCAAGTTCAGATATATCTGTTTGGAAAAGGTTGCTTATTATTTTTAAATCAACTCTTTTTGGCATTTTTTGGTTGTTTTCAATTTTGCTCAAATAGCCTTCACCTATGAATAGTTTGGCAGCGAGCTCTCTTTGGAGCATTCCTTTATTTTCTCTTAACTCTTTTATTTTATTACCTATAGTCACTTTACCTATATTGAACTTGTCTTATTTTGGTCAAATGTATAAATCAGTAATCAATTCTCCAAATTTGTTACGATAATCTTTGGGTGGTGGGTGGGATTTGTGCGGGCTGGCAAAAAAAAGCAGCGGGTGAGGAACGAACCGGCTGCTTTTGCGGGTTGGATTTTCTCTGTTTTGTGGTTTTTTCTTAATTGGACAGAACGTTTTTCGGGACATGCGAAGTTCGGAAATTTTCGGCTGCGCCGAAAAAATTTTTGAATTTCCGCATGTCCCGTGTTGTACGAGGTTCGCAGCGCAGCGGAGTATCTTGGGCAACTTACTTATATGCGAACAAAACACCCCCTTATGACGCACTTTTGCAAAAAAAACATCTCACTGTTCTTCATGTAATTTCTTGGCCTGGACAGGCATAATAAAGCCCTGTATACGTATCAGCTTGCATTCTGTTTCAAATTCCTATGAATAGAACAGCATCTCCCCCCC
>NZ_KB903539.1 GCF_000379805.1 Lewinella cohaerens DSM 23179
TGGCCAAAGCTCATACACAAAAACTGATGCCAGCAGGTGAAATTGCGAACTCGATAATTACCGCCGTACTTGTCAACATACTTGGTAAACTCTTTGTGATTGATCAAACTCATCAACTGCGCAAAGACATATTTACCTCGATTCATTAGCTACCCTCTTTTGGGCGCTAATTTGGCCTTCTTCGCAGGCGATTCAAATCGTTTCCGAAGAAAACCGTTGTAACTTATTGATAAACAGAAACCTTATGAAGGTTCCTTGTTTTTTAACCGGACACTACTGAAAAAACATAACTTTAAAGGAAGAGGTTGCCAACGAAAAAGGTAACCTCTTTTTTTGAATAAATTTATTTTAGCTTTCACTGAAATTCCAATTAGATGATCCGCAATCACCGCTCTGAACTCCTCTCTGACAACTGGTACATTCTCCGTAAGCACACCTATGAATTTCGGCAGCAAGATGGCGAATGGGTAGAACAAGTGCGAGAAGCTTACGACCGTGGTAACGGCGCAGCTATACTTTTGTACAACAAAGCACAAGCGACCGTGCTGCTTACCCGCCAATTTCGCTTGCCTACTTTCCTGAATGGTAATCCTGACGGGATGATGATCGAAGCCTGTGCGGGCCTATTGGATGAAGCTGACCCCGCCGAATGCGTACGCCGTGAGACCGAAGAAGAAACAGGCTACCGTATTCAGGAAGTTGAAAAAGTGATGGAAGCATATATGTCTCCCGGAGCGGTCACGGAAATATTATACCTTTTCATTGGTGAATATGAAGCCCACCAAAAGGTGAGTGAGGGCGGTGGATTGGCCGAAGAAACCGAAGATATCGAAGTACTGGAATATACGCTCGACCAGGCGATGGCGATGGTAAAATCTGGCGAGATCAAGGACGCGAAGACCATTATGTTGTTGCAGTATGCAAAGTTGAATGGGGTGGTTTAGGGGGAAGGTATTTTCATCTCAAGAGACAATTTTAGAGATTTTGTCAAAAAAAAATTTCCGCAACTTTCGGGCAAGCCCTTGTGGTACAAACTCCTCAAAAAGAAGTGCAGAATACCGGAAAAGCCTAATTTTAGTGAGCAAACTAAAGAAAATGAAAAAGAGAAGCCAAATTGTTTCATTTCTACGGGAAATTGCCATCGTGGTCCTTGGGGTATTGATTGCTGTTTCAGTAAGTAATTACAAAGAAAGAAAAGACAATGAGAAGTATATCGAACAAACACTCTTGGCGATTGAAAACGAAATTAGGTTGAGCAACAATGAGGTAGATACTGTGCTAAAAAAACATGTCAAACTTTTTGAAATCCTGGAAGAACAAATAGAGGAAAAGGATCAGACACTCGGTGAATTGGTGGCAAATTCGGGTGGCTTTCAAGTCGCATCCATCAAGAATGTAAGCTTAAGGTTTTTCGTCTCCAACAAAGCCGAATTGCTTGATTTCAAGCTCATTTCGCAACTGTTAGATATTGAGTTACAAACAAACCTGCTTTCAGATAAAGTAAAAAGATTTGCGGATTTTGCCTATGAGCACGTTAACGACAAAGAGGAAGAGGTGATGTTGAAATTCGCCTATCTCCTAGCGGACGTAATTGATGGAGACGCAGACGCTTTTGGCATCCTATTCGGATTTCTTAGCGTTGGAGGAGAATAAAAAATATTTAAAAGATGGTACTCAATAAAGCCTAAATTAATCGGTAAGCCAAACGGATGAAATGCGCTTTCATACTATAGACATTATCGAAAACTTCCATCAGGGGTGATAAATGTTCAACTTGATTCAGCCCCACAAATATCGAAAAAACCGAAGTATGAAACTTCCAAAAATACTAGTATTGCTCGGCGGCGTTGTATTATGGGTTTTACTTGACATGTNCTTGCCCACCGAAGAAGAACGAGAAAAAGCCAAACTAAAAGAAATAGGCAATAGAAATATATTGGAAAAGCAGTTAGTAGGAAAGTGGAACCATAATGACTACCCTGCCGGGCTGGACAATGATAGATGTTACCACCTCTTGAGTGCAGACGCAAGTTATACTTATCGGGGCATCGAGAAAAGCAAGATGTATGGGGGTGGGCACTGGTCCATCCGCCTCAGTGACTCCGTTTTATTAATCGAAAAAAAACCTCCCCATGACGACATCATCTATAAAATAAAAGAAATATCGCCCGACCATGTGCGTCTGCAGCAAATTGGGAAGGATAGCCTCACCAGGTTGACAGAATGGTTCCGGCACCCATGAAATCCCGATGAAACGGTGAAAGACTCTCCAGCCTATGCAACGCAAGCAACTCCCTTACTCCACCAAATACCCATAAGCCCGCAATAGCTTCTGTAAGCGTTTAAAATCCTTGGTCCTTACCAGTATACGATAGCCTTCTGCCTTGCTGCAAAGTTCCCGAATCTTTTCGTCCTGGGCCAATAGTTGCAAGAGTTTCTGGTCATTGGGATTGATCGAAAAGACGAGGAACTCTTCTTCGGTTAGCGGATTGGCTTTCTGCGAAAGCTCCCTAAAGAAGGCCTGCCAATTGGCGGGTAGATCGCCTGGAAAGAGGGTGCTAAAAAGATCAATCTTCTGTTTTAGATCCTTTGCCGTATTGCAATCTTGCAAAAACATATCGGCATTGGTCTGGAAGCGTTTACTGCCTACGGGCCGCGCAAAAGATGCAATGGCACGGCTGGCCAATTCCATGTCGCCGGCAGTTAGCAAAATGGAGAGAACATCGTCAGAGAGTTCCAACTCAAAGGGCTGTGTGATTTCAGATTCGTATTCATCTGTGTATCCTAAAACATAGGCTCCCAAGGGGGTAAGTCGAATATATCTCACGCCATCGTAGGGACTGTCACAGGTGTAGCCAATCCCTTTACAATTGGGCTCTTCGCACACCAGGTCAAGGAGCCCCCAGGCCGCAAAGAGGAACAGGTGCGCACGCAGGATCGGCCATTGGATAAGTTTTTGCCCATAAAAGGGGGCAACCTCCATTGTTGAGGGAAAAGAACTGCTTGTAAATTCTCCCGGAATCTCCAACATTAAGCGGTTTAACTCTCTAGGCTCAACAAAATCAATATGGTAAGCAGTTCTTTCCTTTTGATGCTGCCAGTCTTTATGCGCTACCCAACCTTGTTCGTAGAGCGGCTGAAAGTACTCCACCGAATCATGCTCCACCTTTCGGAAAGCGGGCGCTCTTAAACTGGAAACGCCATTAACGTACGTCAGTAAATGCAGGGCGGAACGAAATTGCTGGGGGTAGGTTTTCGTAAAAAGATGTTTGATCAAATCCGGCGGACTGGCATTATTGGGCAAGTCATCCAGCTGTAGCAAGAGGCTGGCCAACATATTGGCCCGCATATGCATAAGTTCCTTTTGCTTGGTCTCCGGATAGAATTCTGTAAGTGCCAGTTTTTTACCCAAAGCGCGGATGGAAGCAGCATTGGGTCGCCCTTTTTTACTGAGTTTAGGGCGTTTGTTATTCAGAAAAATAATTAAGCCCGGCAACTCTCGTAAGATCAATTCTTCTCCATAAAAGACACCCATTTTCTTTGCACTCTCTGGTAGTTCTGGATAAGACGGCAGTCTTGCCTCAATCGGTGACGAGAGAATAGCAATGATCTTTTGCAACAGCTTGGGTAACAGAAAAACAATTTTAGCTTCTCTGCC
Organism: Lewinella cohaerens DSM 23179; assembly: GCF_000379805.1. Classification (GTDB taxonomy): domain Bacteria; phylum Bacteroidota; class Bacteroidia; order Chitinophagales; family Saprospiraceae; genus Lewinella; species Lewinella cohaerens. Next base: position 3,659 of record NZ_KB903539.1, read on the forward strand.
ATAATAATAACTAAACGGCTCACGGGAGGGTAAGACACGAAACTGGGGTAGTAGCTTTATGCTCGGCCGATTGTAACGGTGCATCCCACCTTCCTGATACTCTTTTTCGTAGGTGGTAATAGCCAGTTCGTCCTCAATCATTTGATGGTTGAGTGGCCCCTTCAAGGCAAGATATTCCATCAAGGTCTTCACCTCAGGGTCAAGGTTTGCGACAAAACGCTGATACAGGCTCCTGGACATGAACGGCAAGCTACACACCTTGATCATCAAAGATTTCTGAGGGGAGCGGTTGCCATAAGTTGCCCACTCGCGATAGATCGCCGAAGCAGCAGGTAACTGACTCAAAATCAGCTTCCGCTCTTCCTTTACGAAAGGTACTGCCAAGCGCCAAAAGGTTTGCGACAAATCGTTCTTGTTCAATTCGTCAAAACCTTCTGCAACATCACTCGTTTTCCAGCCCAAATTTCCATCTTCTTGTATCATCTCTCCTGGCTATTTCCCTAAGATAAAATCGATATCCTCTGCCGTAATATTCTTAGCTGCAGCGCCGTCAGCACCGATAATGTTATCAAACAACTCTTGTTTCTTTTCCTGTAAAAGTCGAATCTTCTCCTCAATGGTTCCTACCGTTATTAGCCGCAAGGCATGTACTTTATTGACCTGGCCTATCCGGTGTGTACGGTCGATGGCCTGCTTTTCGGCAGCGACATTCCACCAAGGGTCATAGATAAAGACGGTGCTGGCGGCCGTGAGATTGAGGCCTGTGCCACCGGTTTTTAGCGTCATCAAAAACACCCGACAAGAAGGGTCTTCCTGAAAACGGTCTACCAATTCCTGCCGGTTGCGGGTGGCTCCACTCATGCTTACGTAATCTACGCCTTGCTCATCAAGCGCATTGCCCAGCAACTCAAGGCCGGCGAGGAAGTTGACAAAAATGAGTGCTTTGCGGCCATTCCCGATCACTTCCCAAAGTTGTTCGAGCAGCAATTCTTTTTTGGCCGACTGTACTTTACCGTTGGTCTTACTTTCCGGGATCGTAGCTATCTGGCGGAGTTCGTTAAGGGCCTGAAATATGATAAACTGGCTCTTACTAATTCCCTTACTAGCTACTTGCTGCTCAATCAGCTCCTGATAGTATCGGCGGCGCATCTCATAAAGCTGAGCTTGTTCGGGGCTCATATCCACATACAGCGTCTGTTCTACCTTGTCGGGCAGATCATCCAATACATCTTCTTTGTGGCGACGAAGAATAAAGGGGAATATCTTCTTACGCAAATGGCGGGTCGCTACCGCATCGTTTTCCCTTTGAATGGGATAGCCATAATCCTGCATAAACTGTTTGAGCGTACCAAACATTCCAGGATTGAGAAAACGAAATAAGGAATACAATTCTCCCAGGTTATTCTCTATGGGCGTACCACTGAGCGCCAGGCGATGATCTGCCTGTAATAACAAAACAGCCCTGGTGGTTTGGGTTTCAATATTCTTGATATTCTGTGACTCATCCAGGATCACATAACAAAGATCAATGTCTTTAAGGTCTTTGATATCATTACGCATTGTAGCGTAGGTCGTAATCACAACTTGCGACCCGGCAGTAGCTTCCCAGTTTCGGTCTGTTCCGTAGTGGATGTAGGTGGTGAGCTGTGGCGCAAAACGCTCACATTCTTTACGCCAGTTTTGCAATAAGCTCCGAGGAGCCACGACCAGCGAAGGTCGCTTTTCTTCCGGGTTGCTGTAAACTTTGGCCAGCACACTGATGGCTTGTAGGGTTTTCCCCAAGCCCATATCATCGGCAAGGCAGCCGCCCAGGTTTTGCTCCCGTAGATAGTTCAGCCACTTGAACCCATATTTCTGATAGGGCCGCATGGTAGCGTTCAGTTTAGGTAGCTGTGTTTTCTTTTTTGCTAAATCAGCAAAACCTTCAAAAACAGCCCGCGAACGCTTAAATGGAGACTGATCGGTCTGCTCTGCAATCAAATCTTCGATGAGTGGCAAATCGAAGACCGATAATTGCAGGGTCTTTTTTTCTTTGTCTTTATGCTTAAAAAGCCGTTCCAGGCGGCGCACATAGTGCTCATCGACGATAGCTGTGGTGCCATCTCCTAAAACGACATAGCGCTGTTTTTGAAATTGCCGCAGCAAATCAAAAAGCCCGATGCTTTGTTCACCAAAATCAACGTCCACCTCTCCTTCCAAAAAGTCGATGCCGTGGCTGAGGCGCATACTTACCTTCGGGGATTGTACCGTGATTTTATATTCTTTCAGCTGCTCTGCTCCCAGTACGCGGTAGCTTTGCAATAACTTCGGGAGGTTCTCGGTAATAAAGGTGCTGGCGCAATCCTGCTCCAACACAAACAAATTATCTTCCCGAAAGAAAGACTGCTGTTTACCTCGCCCTTTTTGCAGCATCCGCTCCATGGAGTAGAGTAAATCTTCATACTGATTTTGGCGAATGACCCGCAGCGTGATTCTTTTCTCCAGTTCATTCACCTGAGCATAGCGAACAAGGGGGTAATCCTGCATCCGGTCAATGTCAATATGTGGCAGCGTTTGGCCTACCCTCAAATAGAGGCTCTGATCAACATCAATTTTTTCGAAAACCAAACAAGGCTCTGCTTCAATGAGCTGCTCGGTTTGATGAAGCTCATACTGATCGTAAACCAGTTTTATATTGTCAATTTGGCTAAAGTAAAGCGACAAGAAGAAAACNTCATCGGCTTTATTAATGGTGGTATTAAAAACAGAAAGGAAGGCAAAACCACCACCAAGAGGAGAGACTTCGATAATTTGCTGCTCCCAAAGCACCATGTCTTCGGTGAGCATTACAAAATCCGCGTGGCGCTTTTCATTAACAATCAAAAAATGCTTGGCCTCTAGCTGATCATCTTCTTTGGGGTCAAGTTGAAAAACCATCCGCCCTTTACCCGTTGAGAAAGTGATGCTTTCTCCTTTTTCGTTTTCCAATCGGGAGCAATGCCGCAACAAGGCCAGTAGATAGGGATGCTCGTGAAGGAAAATACTATTACTCGGTTGTGCCCAATCAATTACAAAATCCTGCTGCTGCTTTAATTGATGCAGGGTACTGAGCAGTTGCCTTTCATAGCCGACGCTCTCATTATAATCTATCTCTACTTCCGCCCCGTTGGCATTCACGACTCGTAGCGCGATTCCTTGCTCTTCTTTACATAACCGAAAATGGAAATCAGCAGAAGCCTGTGTCGCTTTCTTTTTTCTTTTTATCGCTTGTTCTTGCCTGAGGGCACTCAACCACTTGGGATCCATTCTTTGGGTAACTGGTTTACATGTGGCGCAAAAATAACGTAAAAAAACAGGGTAGGAAACAGCACAAAAACAAATTGAGCATTCGTTTTCCGAGTAGAAGGTTAAGTGTTTCATTTTGAGCGAGTTAGGTGTTTTGGAAACCTAAAGAAGGTTCAATTTGTTTTTTACGCAATACAATTGACTTATCTTTAGAGTATGTTTGGGACGGTTTCGTCACGAGAACCAAGGAGTTGCGATTCGCAGCAGGAACAAGTCCCAAACACACTCTAAAAAGGACTAAAAATATTCCTTATGCCCGCTCGCCCCTCTTTGCCTCCGCTTGAACCAGCCGAGGATACACTGGCCATTTTCGGCCGCCCTTCCGGCTGGATGCTGTATTGGGGGAGTGGGGTGATTGTAGTGTTCTTTGCTTTGCTGCTGCTGTTTATCAGTTGGGTCAATTATCCAGATAAGATTACCACGGAAGTGGTCATCACGGCAGGGGCTCCTCCGGTGCCGGTGGTTACGCGCACAGAAGGTGTTGTTGCTCAAGTTTTCGTAACAGAAGGAGAATTTGTCGAAACCAATGCGCCGTTAATCGTTCTCGACAATCCTGCCGATTTGCAAGATGTCTTAAAAATGGAGGAATTGATCGCAAATCTAAGGCCCTTTTCCAGCCCTTTGGATATCCCTTCCGTTAGTCTTCCTTCCTCCCTTAAGCTGGGGACCATGGGGCGTACTTATACCCAATTGCAAAACCTTAGTACAGAAATCGACTATTGGCTGCAGCGGCAGAGTAGTAGTCCACGCGCCCAAGAGATAACAAAACAATTGGAAGAGATAAAAAAGCTACAAGCCAGTCTTCAGGAGCAACTGGAAACCCAGGAGTTAGAAACAGCAATTGCCCGAAACCAATTGAATCAATACGAGGAGCTTTTCATTAAAGAAGCAGCCAGTCAACTGGAGGTGGATCAAGCTGCAACCAATTATTTACGTTCGGAAAGGCAAATAAAACAGCAAGAAAATCGGCTGACCGAAAGCCGGAACAGAGAAGCTGAACTCCGCGAAAGCCGCCTCGCGCTGGGTGAAAATGTCAGCGACCAAATCATGGAACGCTGGCTAAAGTGGCAGGCTTCGTTGCGCCTTTTACAGCAAGAGCTTTACGAATGGCAAGAACTTTACGTGCTACGGGCAACACAAAGTGGCAGTATTTCTTTCTACGAAAACATCTATCCCGGCCTTTTTGTGCCCCCCCACCAGGTCGTCATGGGTATTGTTCCTGCCGACACTACTGGCGTATACCTTGCTGAGGGGCTGCTCCCACAAACAGCCAGTGGTAAAATTCTTCCCGGAGCCAAAGCCTACCTGGAGTTGGATGCTTATCCTAGTCGCGAATTTGGACAGATCCGTGCAGAAGTACAACAAATAGCATTAGCTGCAAATGCAGAAGGAGGAAGCTACCGCTTGGTCTTGGGGCTCCCAGACAGTTTACGTACTTCTTATGGTATAACATTACAAGCTCGGCAACAAATGCGCGCTCAAGCCGTCTTGCTTAGCGAGAACAAAAGCCTACTCAGGCGGCTGCTCGATCATTTATGGGAAGTGGGAAGAAATGAATAAGTTGGACTTTTGCCCAAAGTCCGAGAGTCCAGCCCAAAAGATCAGGAGAAGGGGAATAAGCGGCACCTGCCCACTAACAAAAAAAGTAACGGAAACGCTAATAATTTCAAAGTAAAGCTTATCTTTGCAGCCCGTTAGGAAATTTTTCAAACAAACAACTACTAATGTTCGCAATCGTAACCATAGCTGGTCAACAGTTCAAAGTTGAGGAAGGTCAGGAGATCTTCGTCCACCAGCTAGAAGCAAGCGAAGGTGATAAAATGTCGTTTGATCAGGTTTTAATGATCAACAACGACGGTAACACCTCGATTGGCACGCCGGTTTTGGACGCCAAGGTTAATGCTACGGTATTAGGCCACCAGAAAGGCGACAAAGTGATCGTATTCAAGAAGAAGCGCCGTAAAGGATACCGCGTCAAGAATGGTCACCGCCAGCATTTTACCAAAATTAAAATAGACAGCATTGCCGGCTAAGTCGGTTGCATCATTGTTCATCTAAAAAGCATTAAACCATGGCACATAAAAAAGGTGTAGGTAGTACCGACAATGGACGCGACAGTCAGAGTAAACGACTTGGCGTTAAGCTATTCGGAGGCCAAAACGCTATCGCAGGTAACATTATCGTTCGTCAGCGTGGTACCAAGTACCATCCTGGTGATAACGTATACATGGGGAAAGATTTCACCCTACACGCTAAGATCGACGGTACGGTAACTTTCCGCAAGCGTCGTTCTAACCGTACTTACGTAAGCATTCTTCCTGCTGATGCAGTAGCTGAAGCACCTGCTGCTCCAGTAAAGAAAGCTCCAGCTAAAAAAGCTGCTCCAGCTCCTGTAGCTGAAGCACGTTCTGTAGCTGCAGAAGCACCTAAGGCAGAAGCACCAAAGAAAGCTGCTCCTAAACAGAAAGCTGCTAAGATTGAATTACCAAATGGTAAGAGCATCAAGCAGGATGACCTCAAGATGGTAGAAGGTGTCGGTCCTAAGATCGAAGGTCTACTACACGACGGTGGCATCATGACTTGGGAAGACTTAGCTAATGCACCTACGGAAAAAGTACAAGGCATCCTCGACGAAGCCGGACCACGCTACCGTATGCACCAGCCTACCACATGGGCCAAGCAGGCACGCCTTGCTGCCGATGGCAAATGGGACGAGCTGGTAACTTACCAGGATTACCTTGATGGTGGTCGTGAACCAGAAGACAAGTAAGTTAGCCTAGCGCTAGTTGCTACTATAAAAAAGCCCCGCTGCCATTTGGTAGCGGGGCTTTTGTGTTTGGCGCTAGATGAAATCGTTTGGTTGTAAAAGTGTAGGCTGGACTTCAGTCCGGCCACAATCGCAATATCTTCCCGCTCGGACTGAAGTCCAAGCCACGTCTTAAGCATTCAACCCCAAACGATTTCATCTAGCGCCCACCTTTTATTAGCGCAAGCGAGCACTAAACCCCACGGCCAGCATACTGAGATAATGTTGGGCATCGCTACTAGAAGCTACGGATGGCTTGATCAGGTTTAATTTAATAAGAAGAATTCCTAATACCGCTCGATAACATCGGGGTATAAGGTTCGCCGGTCACGTTTTCGTTTCTGGCTTTCAAGAACCGGGGCTGAAAGTTTATCATCCAATAAACTTGGCAGCAATGGTATCGTCATGTTCCCTTTTAAAGGAAACGTAAGGTAAGCAGCACTTCTGTCAGGTAAAGATTGTTCCTCTTCCTCTTCTATTGGTGTGCTGTCGTTTATTTCTGTAGATAAAAAGTTTGTAGCCTCTGGCGCCGCTTCCACAAACTCAGTGGTATTGGCAGGAAGCTGACGGTACTCGGGATTCGTCGTGCTTCCTACCTCCACTTTAAAGGGCGCGTTCTCAGTGTGTAATGGGTTTTCTGTAGTCGTTGTAATATTAAAACTACTCAGAGTAACAGTGTTTTTATTTGGATCATTAAGCACCCACCAGCACAAGGCTCCAATAATGATCAAAATCAAGCCTCTAAATATCCATGCTGTCAAGCGGCCGCCGGCTGGCGGAGTCTCTTCTTTGGGGGCCATTGTACCACCGCCTTGGTCCAGGAGTTCATCCATCTGCTCCCAGGCCGAGGCATCAAAGGCAAATTCGTGTGCTTCTACTTTAGACCGAAGCTCGTCTTCCCATTTGTTGTAGTCGAAACTCATGCCGATCTGCCTTTTTGGTTATACAATTGCCCCAGCCAAGACTGTAAGGTCTCGCGAGCTTTAGCTAGTCTCCATTTACTCGTACTGAGGGTGATGCCCAACAGGTTGGTAATTTCCTCATGTTTGTATCCTTCGATCACATACAAGCTGAAAACAACACGTAAATGATCAGGTAAGCGCTGAATAATCTGAATGAGTTCTTCGACCGCCAGGTTTTCCTCGGCCTTGCTTCTCATAATGGGTACGTCTTTGGCTTCCAGGCTAATACGTTCCCGATAGCGCTGCTCGTAACGTAAGTGATCCATCGTTGTTCTGAAAGTAATGGTTGCCATCCATCCCTGGAATGACCCTACTTCCCGGTATTTTCCCAGCCCATTAAAAATGGTTAGAAATGCCTGATTCAATATTGCGGTAGCTTCCTCCTTATCGCGGGTATAGCGCATCGGAATACCTAGAAGTTTACCGTAAAAGCGACGGTAAAGCTCCTTTTGCGCCAACCGATCCCCCGCCAGGCATCCCTGTCGCAAGTTCTCTTCGGTGCTATGTTTTCCGTATGACATATACGTTGATAATGTTTTTTATAGAAGGATTTTATAAAGAGTGCTGTTTAATATAGCCGTCTCAATCATGCCTTCTATCCCTACTATCGTTGGAAAAATTAAAAAGGTTAGTGAAGCAGCCATCTTTTTTTATTTTTTTTGAACTCGGTTGATCGCTGAGGCTTATTTGGTTATATCTACATCACTTCAAAACACATCTTACAAACTTGTTCTTTAATACACAATTATTTACATAATTGATATTCAACCCAAGCATCTTTCCAGGTGGACAAACGAGCTTTAATCTAATACATGATAGCTATGAGCGATACTCCTTTCCGTTTAGATCGGACGAAATTCAAGATGCAGACCTTTAATGAAGCTAGCCACCAGTTAAGCTACTGGCAAACTAAAACACCTGTTGAAAGATTACAGGCTGCCTATTTTTTGATAAGTCAAGCCTATAATTTCGACTTGAATAATCCTCCTAAGGAACAGCACGAAAATAAAACACGATTTTGACTTTCACAATAGTTGGCCAAGCGGTTCATTTTAAGCGGGTTAACTATTTGAAAGTCTTATAAAAAATCGTGTTTTATTTTCTGCGCAATACTAAGATAGATCGGCAGAAATTTTTCATACGTAAACATGCCCATTGATGAGTAATATTTTTAACGAGCTTCTAGAAGCAAAAAGAGCCGTATTACGCCCTAAAGATCAAGACGATATTGAAAACCTAACAAAACGATAGCTTCGATTTCATCCCTCCCTTTTCCTCTTTCATCGAATATTTTTCGGTTTTTTCCGCACAATTCCCACCTTAGAGTGTAATATTTTTGAGTCCGGTGTTACTAATAGATCGCAGTTTGTTTTTCACCAAACAATCCACTGCGAACAACCAGACTCAATACAATCATTTTCGTAAAAAATAAACCAGAATGAAACACATTTTCTTGCTTTGCGCATTGTCACTAGGATTTTTCATGGGTAACGCGCAAGAGAAAGCCGTTACGGATATTACTGCTGACGAGATCATAGAGGCTTACCTCGAAAACATTGGTGGTAAAGACAACTGGAAAGCCCTCACTTCTATACGAATGGAAGCCAAAATGGCTCAGATGGGTATGGAATTCCCTGGCGTAATCATGCAAATGCCACCTAACAAGCAGCGCATGGAAATCAATATTCAAGGTCAGGAGATGATCCAGGCTTATGATGGAGAAACAGCTTGGTGGATCAACCCATTTATGGGAGCAGCTGATGCACAGCCGATGCCTGCCGAAATGGCCAATGAATTTACCAAAGAAACCTTTGAGGATGATTTTATCGACTACGCTGACAAAGGTCACATGATTGAGCTACTAGGTGAAGCCGAAGTGGACGGAGTGATGACTTATGAAGTAAAATTGACTAAAAAAGACGGTACGGAGGAATTCCATTATTTTGACCCAGAATACATGGTGCCTATCATGCAAAAAACCATTGTGGAAGAAGGACAGATGGCCGGCCAAGCTGTAGAGACCTACCTAAGTGATTACGAAGAGTATGAAGGATTAATGATCCCGATGTACATCGAATCAAAAGTAGGCGGTGCTACTCAATTTTCATTGACGGTAACCAAGATTGAACTAAATTTAGAGTTAGATGAAACGATCTTCGTCTATCCTAAAGCTGCAGACAAAGGCAAGTAATTCTTCTGCTTGCCAGCAACTAATTCACTGGCCCTACGGCAAACGTCGTCAGGGCCAGTGTTCGTTAAACGAGAAATTCAACCTATTATGCGAATTCTTTTTACCTCTTGCACCCTTCTTTTCAGTCTTTTATTTTTCCAGCAAGCCCAAGCCCAGGATAGCCAAATTACGACCAGCTCTATACTGATCGACGGCCTTCGTGCCCGACAGATCGGCCCAGCAGTAATGAGTGGCCGCGTGAGTAGCATTGCGGTACACCCGGATGACCCCACCACTATTTATCTAGGTTCTGCTGGTGGAGGCGTTTGGAAAACCGTTACCGGAGGTACTGTACTCCGCCCCGTTTTTGATGACCACACCCAGTCCATTGGCAAAGTGGCTATTGCTCCCAGTGAGCCGGAAACGGTGTACGTAGGTACTGGTGAACAATGGACACGTAATAGCGTCTCTGTCGGAACCGGCATGTACAAAAGTACCAACGGCGGCACAAGCTGGAAGGCTATCGGCTTAGAGAATACCGAGCGTATTTCCGACATCATCATCCACCCTACTGATCCTAATACAGCCTATGTGGCCGCTCTCGGCCATTTGTGGAACGCCAACGAAGAAAGAGGTGTTTTTAAAACTACCGATGGTGGGGCAACTTGGGAGAAAGTACTTTACATCGACGAAAACACCGGCGCGACCGACCTTGATTTCGACCCAGAAAACCCTGAGGTTGTCTACGCTGTCACCTGGAGTTTTCGGCGTTACCCATGGTCATTTGACTCTGGATTTACTGGAGGTAGCGGTGTTTACAAAAGTACCGATGGGGGAGGTAATTGGACGCCAATTCAAAATGGTCTCCCTGATGAAAAACTCGGTCGTATGGCTATTGGTGTAGCCCCCACTAATGGCGACGTCATTTACCTTTCGGTAGAATGTAAAAGTGCTGATAAGAAAGGTTTATACCTTAGCACCGATGCTGGTGCCAACTGGGAAATGGCCAGCAATGACTTTGGTACCACTGTGCGCCCTTTTTACTTTAGTAACCTGACTGTTGATCCTACCAATGATAGTATTGTTGCAAAGTGTGGATTGAACGCTATTATCAGTGAAGACCGGGGCCGCGTTTTTCGGGCAATAGGAAACAGTGTCCACTCCGATATTCACGATATATGGATCGACCCTGCCAACCCCAAGCACATTCTGGTAGCAACTGATGGGGGTATCTACGAAAGTATCGACCGGGGCCGGACCACCAAGATGTGGATGAACCTACCTGTTTCTCAATTTTACCACGTAAGTGTAGATAACGCTAAACCTTTCAACGTCTATGGTGGCTTACAAGATAATGGCTCTTGGGTTGGCCCCTCACGCCGAGCCGGTGGTATTAGTAATAATGACTGGACCAACGTCTACGGTGGCGATGGCTTCTACACCTTTCCTCACCCTATACACGAGGATATCATTTTTGCTGAATACCAGGGCGGTAACCTCGTTCGCTACAATAAAACAACAGGGCAAGCCAAGTCAATAGCCCCTTACCGTGGAGAAGGAGAGGAGGAACTACGCTACAATTGGAACTCACCAGTTCATATCAGCACTTTGCGCCCGGAACGGATGTATTTTGCCAGTCAGTATCTTTACCGCAGTGAAGATATGGGTGAAAGCTGGGACCGTATTTCTCCAGACCTTACCACAGACAACCCAGACAAGCAGCAGCAGTTTGCCTCTGGCGGATTGAGTATTGACAACTCTACAGCAGAGAACAACTGTACCATCTATACCATTGCAGAGTCGCCAGTAGCCGATCAAACCATTTGGGTGGGTACTGATGATGGTCATCTACAGGTCACCAGTGATGGTGGCAAAAACTGGCAAAACGTCATTGCTAATGTTCCCGATCTTCCGGAAAACACCTGGATCACTTTCGTTGATCCCAGCCCACATGACGCGAAGACTGCGTACGTGACATTCGACCACCACCGTATGGGCGATATGACGACCTATCTCTATAAAACTACCGACCTGGGGGCTACCTGGATTTGCCTGACCAACACAGAAGATGTATCAGGCTATGCATTGAGTGTTCGCCAAGACTTGGTACAACCCAACCTCTTGTTTTTGGGCACCGAATTTGGTCTATACATTTCACTAGACGATGGTACGACCTGGGCACGTTTCACCAACAATATGCCGAAGGTAGGCGTACGTGACATGGTGATCCATCCTCGTGACAACGCACTGGTAATGGCCACCCACGGCCGGGGTATTATCCTACTGGATGACTTGAGCCCATTGCGGCAAATTACCGCAGAAATGCTCACCGAAAAAGTAGCTTTCTTTGAACTCCCTCCAACACTACTGCGTGACCCTGGTGCAGGCGGAAGCTGGTTTGGTGGTTCTGGTAACTTTACGGCAGGCAACCCCAGCTCGGCAGCCCCAGTGATGTACTACAGCCAGAAACGCCATACTTTTGGTAAGATGTATATCGAAATTTACAAGGATGGTGAAAAGATAAAGGAAATTCAAGCGAGCAAATCTGCGGGAATCAATGTGGTGCGAATGCCTACCAGCCTGCCACAACCCAAAGCAGCACCTACCCGCAACCGGAGTGCCCTCTTTGGTTCCATTTTTGGCCCTAACCTGGAAGCTGGGGAATACGAAGTAAAGCTGATCAAAGGCAGGGACACTTATACCACCAGCTTTACTCTGGCTTTTGATCCTGATGCCCCTTATACCCTTGAGGAACGTGCTTTGCAACGCAAGGTCACCCAACAGCTTTATGACATGAGTGAAGACCTGGCCTACATTTACCAGGTATATGACCAACTTGCAGGTCAGTTAGAAGCCTTGGACGGATTAAAGAAGAAGCGACAGTTAGCGGTAGATCGTTTGGCTCAGGACATTCGCACAACCATGAATTCCCTGGTAGCTCTGGAAGGTGACTTCTATGTAGATGAAGGCGAGCAGATTCGGGAACGTATCTCGAACCTTTACATGAAGGTGAGCCAATACCCCGGCAAACCTTCTGATTCGCAAGTAGGAGAAGCAGATCGGCTAAGCCTTGCCATGCAGCAAATCAATGTTCAATTCGCCCAACGCCTTAGTAATGAGGTAATGGCTATCAATGCCTTGCTGGTAAAAGAAGACCTGGAGCCTTTGAGCTATGATAGCAAAGAGACTTTCTTTGCAACCGAAAGCGATAGCGGCAGCAACGAAGGCGGGCAACTAGATTGGAAAGGAAATGAAATGTACCGCGCTATGAACAGCACTGCCTTGGGGTGGCGCTGGATCATGATGTGGTAACTTTTTAGGTACTTGGTACGAAGTATTAGGTTTAAATATTAGTCATCCCGAATTTTGATTGTCATCAAAATCCGTGCTGACCAATCGCAAAACCTATAGTTAAAGAAGAAACCCCATGATTTCACTAATAGAAATCGTGGGGTTTCCTACAAAAAGTCAGATAAATCACTCTTTTCAGGTATTTACGGACTCTTTCTAAGTTAACGTCAGGCTGGATTTTGGCTAAGGCCAAAATTCGGGATGACTCATGTTTTTGGGCAAACCTCTCAGCGTTTCCACGGCCTATTTTAAGAAAAATCTGTGTTGATCAGTCTGATCCGTTCAATCCGTGGTCTATCCTATCCTAGTTGCCTCGGTCGGATCCCCAACCATTATACTAATCGTCTAGACGAAACTTGACCGGAAGGTTGAACTGTACCTTCACCGCGCGGCCTCGCTGCTTTCCTGGCACCCATTTACCCGGCGCACTCATTTGCTCTACAAGGCGTACAGCTTCCTGGCCACAGCCTGCTCCAATATCACGAATAAGGCGAATATTACTTAGGCTGCCATCTTTTTCTACAACGAAAGTTACGACGGTCGTTCCTTCTACGCCATTTTCTTTAGCGATGGCCGGATATTGTAGATTATCATAAATAGCAGACAACATTGCCTCTTGGGCACATTCCTTTTTTTCGCTTCTAGTGGCCAAGCTTTCGCAATCAGCTTGCATATAGCGTGGCATATTCTCCACTACTTTGAATATTTCGGCAGCTTGCTCTCTTGCTGGTGGCGGCGGTGGTGGAGGGTAGTTCTTATCTGCTTCTACTACAGGAAGGTCTTCTTCTATTTCTGCCTCTACTACAGGTAGTGGCGGCGGCGGTGGCGCATCTTCCGTGACCTCTTCATCTCTCCATTCTCGAGCGACTGGACTTTGTTGCAACATCTCCCGTGATGGCGCTATATCTGCTACCGTGATTTCCATTTCTTCCTCAACGGCTTCCTCTTCTTCTTCAGGAGTAGGAATTTCCTCTTTATCGAGTTTAAACCTAACAGGAAGATTGAACCTTACAGCAACGGATCTACCCCGTTGTGTCCCAGGATTCCAACGGATGTTTTCCTTATTCATCTTGTGGATGACCATAGCGGCGGCGTCTCCTAAGCCCGCGCCTGGATCACGTACTACTTTAATGTTTTCTAAAGAGCCGTCTTTTGCAACAATAAAAGTTACGACTGCCATGCCTTCCTGGCGATTTTCTCTTGCTTTTTCAGGGTACACCAAGTTGGAATAGACATAGGCTAACAAAGCTTCCTGCGAGCATTGCTTGCGTTCTTGTTTGTCAGTCATCTCTTCGCAGCCTGGAAATTCCGGCATCTGCTCTACGACCATAAATATTTCTTCCGATGGTGCTGACGCTCTAGGGGGCGGCGGAGGGGGGGCTGGTTCGTCAATGACTTGTCCGATGGCCATTACGGATACCATTGAAAATAGTATCGTCAAGAAGCTTAGTTTTAAGCGCATAGTTTCTTTTTTGTATGAATAAATCAACCTTTTTGAAAAACTTGATTGCTAAAGGTCGGGTTTAGTAACCAATTTTGGAAAAAAAATGCCGCTAAACGCCTTCTAGCCAGTCTCGTTCTTTGCGGGATAGCGATGCTGCATCTATTAAAACCACTTTTGTATTGGGAGAAGGCATAGTTAACATTCCATCCATTTCACCTCCTGGACTTATAATTAGTTTCTCGCACGTCATGTCACCTGAAATTATACTTTCCGCTTTTATCTGAAGAAGGCCACGGGTATACAACTGCCCTTTAAATGTACCATAAATGATAACCTTGCCTCCTTTGGAAACGAGGGTGCCTTTGATGTTGCCTTTATTCACAAACACGGCCTTTTCATCTATCAAGATAGACACGCCTTCAAGGTTCGCAGTGCATACGGTAGATTCCGTGATGATAATTTCTTTTGTGCCAGCATCCACTTGGGTTAATAGCGCAAAGGAGGCGTACTTGCCTTCATTGAGGCGTTTCCAGAGGCGGCGTAGCATAGACTATTGTTTAAGGAAGGATTTCAGAAATACCTCTCCGTTGGCTAGGTTTGCTTTTAGATAAAATACCCCTTTCGGTAAAGTGCTTATATCAATTGTACTAATATCCTCACCCACTAGTAGCAAACGCCCAGCTGTATCAAGGATCACATAACCGATAATGGATATAGAGGATGGCACATCCAGGTGAAGGAGATCACTAGCCGGATTGGGGTAAATTTTGACCTCGTCTTTGAGCGGAATATCCCCCACATTGGTCAACGAATCACAGGACAAGAAACCGGATTCGTAACTCACAGTTCCATTATTGTAGCAGACAAATTGTCCAGAGCACCCCATGGTCACCAAAAAACACGTTTCGCCAGTAAGCCCCATGCCAGTGCTTCCTATATCCTCGATAATGATGCTTTTAGTGGTACAACTTTCTATTCCTTCTTCGGGGGTAACAAAGGTCTTGTACATTACGCCATTGATCTCTATTTCTCCCACTGTGATGACATAATAGGGAATTAGATGAGGCAGCATTTCATCCTCCATATAGCCAGTAATGGAAAAAAGCCTGCGATCTACCGGATCGTAAGACATGACCGTATCGCCGGCCTCTGCCTCAAAATCGTACATCAGGTAAAAGGAAGGATCCTCGTAAAAATAGACTTTGTGGTCGTTTTCCCAGACCAAGAGCGAGTCTTGTGTTAGCCAGTCCATTTCTTCATCGCTCCATTGATAACCGGTAATCCATGAGCAGTCCTTATCGTCAATAAATTGCTCGCTGGTGACGGTGTATTTGATGTGGTTGCCCTCGCAATAGACATCAAAACCCTCGTACTTCCACTCGGCGTGTAGTGGGGCGTAGGTCTTCTGGCTGTAGGTTATATTGAGTAATAAAAAGAGTGTAGCAAAGGTCAGAGATGGTTTCATAAAGCACGTTAGTTTTTCAAAAAAGAGCGTTAATAAATCGCATTTATTCAAAATAAGGAATTTCACAAATTACTGAACCATGTAAGAAACGTAAGGTCATCCAAGTTACTAAATAAGAGATACTTGCGTGTTCCTATATGCCCCTAATATGTTTCAGACCTCATTTCTTGACTAAAGTCAATGGATCGCGGATGATTACAGCTGACCTTTGAAGAAAATTACTTCTTATGAGACAGCATTTCATTTTTTCAATCGCATTATGTTTTCTGATTCTTACAACGGCTTCCGCCCAAACAGCTGACGAGAACACGTTTACACCAAAACATTTCATTGGCAGCACCTTTTTTGTATTAGCTACGCCAATCCTTTCGCCATCGCCCGAATATTATCAACTCAATTACGGTTACCGATTCAGCCCTAAAGATGTGATTTCCATCGAGGCCATCACCTGGGCGTACCGAGGACCACTGGGCATACCTTACGGGCCTGATTATGACAATGAGAGCTCCAACTTTCCCGGCAAGGTAAAAGCCTATGGCCTCGGGCTGGCTTACAAGCGGTTCTTATGGAAAGGCATTTACGGGCAAGTACACGCTACGGCCTTTCGGCAAAACTACCTGGATGAAGGAGGGGATAAGATTCAACACGGGTTTCAACTTTTTACGACCCTCCGGTTTGGTTATCACTTTGAGTTGTTTAATAACCGCCTATTTATAGAGCCTTCCATCGCCGCTACCAGTTGGCCCATCAACACCAATCTGCCTGCCTCTTTTCAGGCTGAGGAAGATAAGTGGAATAAGTACTTTTTATTCGAACCAGGATTGCACTTTGGGGTGAATTTTTAAGTTCACTTAACCGCGAGACGCTTTCTTATTCTGGAAAGCGTCTCCGGTTTTACTCCCAGATAACTAGCGATTTGATGCTGCGGCACCCGCTGGAGTAAGTCTGGCCGAGTGGCTTGCAACGAAAGGTATTTATCTTCTGGCGTTTTTCTGGCAAAGGCTTCCGTTTCCTCGTTTTTTTGGCCCACCATCTTCTCGAATTCTACCCGGCAGATCGCTTCAAACCGAGGAAACCTTTTGTATAAAGCGGCTTCCTTTTCTGTATTGATAACCGCTACCGTCGCCTTTTCTGAACAAACGAAAAAATACTTCGACGGACTTTGGTTGGCCAAGCTATTAAAATCAGCAACAGAATCACCCTCGGTGTAAAGCCCCGAAGTAACTTCCTCTCCGTCTTCAATATGGTACCTTCTGATGCAGCCTTCAATGACCAAAAATGCATCTCTGGCAATTTGCCCTTCCTTTAGCAAGAAAGTGCCTTTCCCGAATATTTTGATTGGAAAACTTTGCTCGATGGCCTGCTTCTCTTCCGTGGAGAGCCCGGTCATTTGAGACAATTGTTCTACGAGTATGTGGCTCATCTATTATTCGTCTTTTACGCCTATCCCAAAACCTGTTTATCTCCAAGGAAAGGTTGGTCATATTGTCTTTCGCCTGTGGCTTTGAAAATAGCATTGGCTACGGCTCCAAAAATAGGGGGAAATGGTGGTTCTCCCATGCCTGTCGGAGCGATTTCGTTTTGCACAAAATGCACGTCAATTTCTTTAGGAGCTTCACCCATCCTGATCATGCGGTATTTATCAAAATTACTCTTCTCCGGCACACCATCCTTGAAGGTCAGCTCTCCGTAAAAAGCATTCCCGATACCATCTGTGATAGCGCCTTCGGCCATGTTTTTAGCAGCATCCGGGTTCACGACGATGCCGCAATCAATAGCGCAACATACTTTTTGCACCACAGGCTTGCCCTTTTCTATCGTCAAATCCAGAACATGAGCAGCATAGGTGTTATGGCAAAAATACGCCGACACGCCTCTATGGACATTCCCTTGGTTTTGCCCCCAGGCCGCTTTTTCGCGAACGAGCTCCAATACTCCGGCATAACGCTCGGCATCATAGTCATTTTCTTCCCCAACCGGGTTATCTTTCGCTTGTTTCAGTAAGTCGAGTCGGAATTGAATCGGATCCTTACCCGCAGCCTCGGCCACTTCATCCAGAAACGACTGTTCGGCCCCAGCCATAAAATTGGAGCGTGGCGCACGATAAGCCCCGATGGTAATATTGGAGTCAATCGACCATTCCTCTGCCAAATAATTGGCTACCGCACCGGCAGGGAAACGATTGGCAAACAAGGGGCTTTCTGGAATACCACCCGCTTTCACATGTAGTGCTACCAGGTTGTTGTTTTCATCCAAAGCAGCCCGGTAAGTAGCTTGGTAGGTGGGGCGATAAATACCGTTGGTCATATCGTCTTCACGCGTATAGATCAGCTTTACAGGAGCATGTACTTTTTGCGAGATCAACGCCGCTTCCACCACGTAGTGAGCATACGCTTTACGACCAAAACCACCGCCCATTCGTGGCATTTCCATTTCGATATTTTCCGCCGGAATTCCCAGGCCAGCAGCAATGGTAGGGATGATAAAGCCCGGGATTTGGATCGGCGCGGCAATCGTTGCTTTATCTCCTTCTACATGCGCAAAAGCGTTGATCGGCTCCATGGAGTTGTGCGCTAGATAGGGCGCGGAATAGCTTCTTTCAATAACCTTTGCGGCATTCTCAAAAGCCGCCTGCGGGTCGCCGTCCTGGCGGACGATCTTCCCTGGCTTGCTCGCTACTTCCGCTATTTGCGCCTTATGGCTATCCGTAGATTCCAGGCCAGCGGGAGTATGCTTGGTTTCTTTTCCTCTAAATCCATTGATCGTTTCGGTAGTTGCTGTAATGGGTTTCCAGCTAGCTTTCAGTTCCTTTTTTGCCTGCATCACTTCCCAGGTAGAGTTGCCGACAATAGCGACCAGCTCAGGGAATGCATTGGTGTCAAACCCTCCCTTTTCATATCCGTCGGGGAAGCTTTTTATCGTAACGATCTCCTTGATCCCGGGCATTGCTTTCGCGGCTGCATCATCTACCGATTCCAGGGTCAGACCAAAAGCGGGTGGATGCACGATCATGGCAATCAACATTCCTTTCTTATGGTAATCCATCCCAAATAGGGACTGGCCTTGAACGATACTTTTGGCATCTACATTCTTGCGGGAGGTGCTAATGATCCTAAAATCCTTCACCTCTTTCAAGGTCACTTCTTCCGGGATGGGCAACTTTGCTGCCGCCGAAGCCATTTCTCCATACCCCGCTGAGCGGTCGCTGGCTTGATGGTGCAACATGCCAGTGGTGGTGGTCACTTCTTCCAAGGGTACTTGCCAAGCTTGAGCCGCCGCTTGCCGTAGCAGGTGCTTGGCCGATGCTCCAGCCATCCGTAGCGGTTCCCATCTCGACATGATGCCCCGACTACCGCCCGTAAACTGAAAACCGAAATTTTCAGGATGATAAGGCGCTTGCTCCACCAGCACTTTGTCCCAATTCACATCCAATTCTTCGGCCACCAGCATCGGCATCGAGGTACGAACATTCTGCCCAAATTCAGGGTTGGGCGTATAGATCGTCACCACACCGTTGTCTCCAATTTTCAGGTAAGCATTGATCTCAAACCAGGCCTCTGGCATCGCCATCACCTCTTCTTCCGTCTTCGACTGGCAAGAACTCAACCAGCTAAATCCAAGCATCATACCGCCTCCTGTCAAAGCAGCGGATTTCAAAAAAGAACGGCGACCAATGGATGTTTTAAGGGTAGTCATCTTATATTAGTTTAATCTTTGTATTAATAATCCGGGGCCTCCCTTCGGGCGCTACGTTCTGTAGCTCTCTCTCTTCGCTCGGCCCCCAGGAAAACCTGGGGTCTGGCCTAACCGGCCACTACGTCACATCGCTAGGCCAGGGTTTCCACCTGCTTTGCAGGGGTGTTTACAACTATCCTACTTTCGCTGCCGTTTTTATGGCTGCTTTTATTCGGGTATAGGTGCCACAGCGGCAGATATTGCCGTGCATAGCCATGTCAATATCCTCATCGCTGGGCTTGGTGTTGTCACTCAACAGCGCAGCAGCACTCATAATTTGCCCTGCTTGGCAATAGCCGCATTGTGGCACATCATGCTCCAGCCAAGCTTGCTGAACAGGATGATCTCCCTGCTCAGAAAGCCCCTCAATAGTAGTTATCGCCTGATCGCGCACCGCAGAAACAGGAATGATACACGAACGCATCGCAACCCCATCAAGGTGAATGGTGCAAGCTCCGCACTGCGCAATCCCGCAGCCATATTTTGTTCCCACCAGATGGAGGTGATCCCGCAATACCCATAGTACCGGCGTCGCAGGGTCGACGTCTAGTTGGTGATTTTTGCCGTTAATTTTCAAATTAAAATTTGCCATGGTTTAATTTTTTAGTCTAGGTTAAACGGTTGATCGTACAACCGCTTTCCGGTTGCCTGGTACATTGCATTTGCTAATGCGCCAAAAACGGGTGGGAAAGCTGGTTCGCCCAAGCCTGTGGGGTCAATATCGTTTTGTACAAAGTGAATCGCTATTTTTTTCGGTGCTTCCGACATCCTGATCATTCGGTACTGATGGAAGTTATTTTTCTCGGGCACGCCATCTTTGAAGGTTAATTCACCGTACAGGGCGTTTCCTATCCCATCTACGATAGCTCCTTCCGATAAGTTGATCGCCGCATCCAGGTTGATCACGATGCCACAATCAATGGCGCAGGACACCCGTTCCACAATAGGTTTATTGTCCTCGACCTTTACCTCCAAAACCTGTGCCGAATAGGAATTATGACAGTAGTAAGCCGCTACGCCTCGATGCGTATTTGCGGGAGTATTGCCCCAGTCTGATTGATCCCGCACCAGTTCCAAAACGCCTGCATAGCGCTCTGCATCGTAGTCATTGTTTTCGCCCACGGGCTTGTCCTTTGCCCGTTGGAGTAATGCTAAGCGGAAATCAATAGGGTCTGTCCCCACCGCCTCGGCAACTTCATCCAGGAAGGATTGTTCGGCACAAGCGATAAAATTGGAGCGAGGTGCCCGAAAGGAACCAATGGTGATATTGGAATTCACGATCCAGCTTTCCGCGAGGTAGTTGTCGACGGCTCCGGCAGGAAAACGGTTGGCGTACAGCGGGCTTTCGGGGATACCTCCTGCATTAATGTGTAGGCCCGTCAAGTTGTTATCTGCATCAATAGCGGCGCGATAGGTGGCCTGGTAGGCCGGGCGATAAATCCCCCCCGTCATATCATCTTCCCGGGTGTAAATCAATTTTACGGGGGCGTTCATTTTTTGCGAAATGAGTGCGGCCTCCACGACCCAATGGGCATAAGAGCGCCTGCCGTATCCACCTCCCAGCCGTGCCAATTGGATGTTGATCGCTTCGACGGGTAGCCCCAAGCGGGCGGAGAGGGTTTTTTCGGTCAATTCTGCTTTTTGTAAAGGCCCGATCAATTCTGCTTTTTCTGCGGTTACGTGCGCAAAGAAATTCATCGGCTCCATGCAGTTGTGAGCCAGAAAGGGAGCCGTGTAGGTCCGTTCAATAATTTTTGCCGCATTTTTAAAGGCCGCTTCCGGATCGCCATCTTTGCGGACTACCTGCCTTGGTAGGGCTGCGCTTTCTACCATCCTCGCCAGGTGATCAGCGGAGTTCTCCAAGCCAGCAGGGATGGTAAACGTTTGCTTTTCGCTGCCGTAGGGCGTCCGCTCTTCCGTATAGGCCGCGAAAGGTTCCCATTCAATGGTAATGGCCTTTTTCGCGTTCATCACTTCCCAGGTGGTATTGCCCACAATAGCCACCACTTCGAGAAAAGTACAAGTATCAAAATGCTGCCTTTCGAAGTCGTCCTCCAACACCTTCACCGTGAAAACATCCTGAATTCCGGGCATGGCTCGAACAGCGGTATCGTCTACGGACTTTAGTTTCACACCAAAGGCTGGTGGGTGAACAATCATGGCAATGAGCATACCTTCCTGCCGGGTATCTATCCCAAACAAGGGTTGGCCGGTTACAATTTTTTTTCCGTCAACGTTTTTCTGAGAAGAGCCGATGATATTAAAAGCTTTGACCTCCTTCATTTGCACTTCTTCGGGGATGGGGAGTTTAGCGGCCGCTGCGGCCATTTCTCCGTAGCTCGTTGATTGGCCACTTGCCTGGTGGTGCAATACGCCTGCTCGGGTAGTCACTTCAACTACGGGGACCTGCCAGGTCTGGGCCGCTGCTTCCCTGAGCATTTGCCGGGCCGTTGCTCCAGCCATTCTCAGGCCATTCCAGCCGTGTCGAATCGCTTGGCTGCCGCCAATAAACTGACGGCTGTACAATTCGGTATTCAAAGGGGCTTGTTCTACGATGACATCCTTCCAGTCTACATCCAGCTCCTCAGCCACAATCATGGGCATGGAGGTCTTGACATTTTGCCCGCCTTCCGGGTTGGGAGACATGATGGTGACCTGTCCGTTATCTCCAATTTTTAGATAACCATTGAAATCGAACCACGCTTTAGCAGGGGGCGCAGCATCTTTGTCGGAGGAGGACTCGCAAGCGGTAAACCAACAAAAATTAAGCATCATTCCTCCTCCGGCGATGGCGGTGGTTTTAAGAAAAGACCGTCTGTTGAAGGAAGTTTTTACGCTGGGCATTGGCTGCTCTTTTTCTGCAAGAAACAAATTACGAAAATCTTTGTGGAATGAATAAAGCTCAAGGCTGCTTAGTGCATCTCAATTCAACAACTTCGTAAAGGACAAAGCAGCTAATTTCCATTCACCTTCTTGTCTTTTGTACACTTCTGTCACCATAAATGGATTCGTGACTTCGTTACCTCCAACAACGGCCAGTAGGGTTATGCGGTTCAGTAAGATGGCGGTATCATCAATGATGTTTACCGATACTTCATGGATGTCCGCCTGCTTGTAGTGAATGCCTCCGCTCTGGATGATCTCGAGTTCTTTTTCTTTTCCCCAACTTCCTCCCATGTGAACGAAGACGGCATTTTCATGGAAAAGATCAGCAAGGATATCCACTTTTTTTTTCGCCATCCACTGCCATTTCTCTTTGGAGAGCTCAATGATTTCCTTTCCTACTGCACTGTTGTTCATTCCGTCCGTTTTGATACTATTGTATGCTTCATCTGTCAATTTTTCTAGCCATTGGGTGGGTTGGTTTCCGGTAATTGCGAGGTAAGCGAAATCACTGTCCGGAGTTGCAGCATGCCAATGTTCCACACCAGGGAGACATTTGATGACGTCTCCTTTCTGAACAACTTGCACTGGCTTGTCTCTTTCCTGATAGTAGCCAATACCATCAGTGATGAGCAGTTGCTGTCCGGCAGGGTGAAGATGCCAATCTAATTTGGCACCAGGAGCAAAAGTTGCAAGCGTAAGATTATAATCGAAAGGAGCATCAGCGTCACTTACATGATAGAGCCAAACATCTCCGGTATGGTGAACGTTGGGTGCTTTTTCTCCTTTCGGGAAAAGAGGTGTTTCTTGAGCTACTAGCGGAGCGTAAAATGCGGCAAGCAATAAAAAGGAATAGTATATCAGTTTCATCGATCTTTGTTTATTGCTACAAAGATCATTGGAAAAACCTGTACCTGTGTTATACAGATTACTGTAAGACCTACCAATATTGCTGATTACGGGCAGCCTTTGTGTTTAATGGGCTAATAAAGCGGTAAATTTGAAATAGATAACTAACTAAGATTATGGATAACTTAATTCGGTTTGAAACCGTCAGTGATTATAATGTCTTCAACAATGCAGAGACCCTGCACCCGATGGTGAGTGTGATTGACATGGCGAAGGCCAACCCAAGACATGCTTACAATATGTATTTTGGCTTCTACACCGTCTTTCTAAAAGAAGTAAACTGTGGTGATCTGCGCTACGGGAAAAACACTTACGACTACCAGGAAGGAACCTTGGTATTCATCGCGCCCGGACAAGTAGTGCGGGTAGAGAACACGGGCGAAACTTACCAGCCGAAAGGCTATGCCCTTGTTTTTCATCCCGATTTAATTCGAGGCACCTCACTGGGGGGGAGCATCCAGGATTATACCTTCTTCAGTTATCACTCCAATGAGGCACTCCACATTTCAGAGCGAGAAAGAAAGATTGTACTGGATTGCTTCACCAAGATTGCCTATGAATTGGAGCACGCCATTGACAAGCATAGTAGAACACTCATCGTTTCAAATGTTGAAATGTTGTTGAATTACTGTATTCGTTTTTACGACCGTCAATTCATTACCCGTGATGAGGTGCACAAAGGCGTTTTAGAAAGGTTTGAGCATTTATTGAATAATTATTTCCAAACCAATCGACCGCAGTCTCTTGGCTTACCATCAGTAGCTTGGTGCGCCAACGAATTAAATTTTTCCGCCAGCTACTTTGGTGATCTCGTAAAAAAAGAAACCGGTAGAACAGCTCAGGAATACATACAGGCTAAAGTGATTGATATGGCCAAGGAAAGAATCTTTGACCAAAGTAAATCCATTAGTGAAATTGCTTACGAATTGGGCTTTAAGTACCCACAGCATTTTACCCGGCTTTTCAAGCAAAAAACAGGAATAGCCCCAACGGAGTATCGGGCGTTGAATTAACTTAACGTGTGGTTTGCTCGCCCTGAAAAACGAGTAACTATTTTATGTTCGCTTTACGATTATTTGCTCTTCTCTAAACGCTTCAATAAGCGTGTTTAGGATGTCTTCCTCCTCTGTTTTTGTCTCTAAACCTTTAAAGGAAATATAGTAGTATTCGGTCAAGGAAATTTTAAAAAGTATACCGGTTTCGGAAACTAAACACTTTCGCATACTACTAAATGCATGCGATTTAGATACTTTATCATAGGTGATTTTTAAAGTATCCTTTGAAATCTCAAAGACCATATTCTTGTTAAAGATGGTCTCTTTTTCCTTTTTCTTGACCCAGCGCTTCTCTCTACCTGGGTATTTGATTATTTCAAACAAGCCAATTGCCACCATAGGCAGACCAATTAATTTGTTTTCCTCATTCAACAGGTAAATAAGTGTGCCAACTATAAGGAATATAATAGCTAGAAGGAATTCATTTCTACCTAGGAATGTAAAATTGAAAGAAGACTTTGCGTGTTCTTCCAATAAGCTTCGGCTTTGTTTTTGATTAATTACGAATTTCATTATTGTTTAGTTGCATGTGAAATATGGGATATGGCTTACCAGTACCGTCCAGTGCCGAGCGGCTATAGATCTTGAAGCCAAATCTTTCGTAAAACCCAAGTGCCTGCTTATTGTCTTCATTGACATCCACCTTCGTGACGCCTTGCTCTTTGATCGCGTATGCTAGGAGTAGTTTTCCTATACCATTCCCTCGCTCATCAGGGTGAATAAACAGCATTTCCAAGTTGGTTTCTGCTACACCACTGAATCCAATGATTTCCCCATCCGCGTTTTTCACACACCTTAATTCCACGGCATCCAGATAGGTATTCAAAATCAAAGGCTTAAAGTACGCAATGTCCTCTTCTTTCAGAAAATGATGGGTGGCCCTAACGGATAGCTCCCACACATCAACGACTTCTTGATATTCCGATTCTTTTATTTCTTCGACTTGGTAATTCATTTCAGACAGTTTCTACAACCAATTATTGACCACCCAGAACAAGATCAGAAAAAAAATAGTACAAACGATCAATTGCATATATGCCTCCTGGCTGAGTGGTGTTTTATTTAAGATCACTACTCCACTTAAAAATGTGATAAAGCAAATAAGCGCTGCGTATTTGCCTAGCAAATTCAAATCATTATCAAGTCGATCAGTATAATCCATTCTATACGTTTTAAGGGCTGTAATGGATTTAAAAACAGGGCTATAATCGAAAACTACTTCGCTTTCGTCTCCATCAAAAGAGTATACATTATCGGTACTAAAACGGAATCCTTTTTGTGTGTAATGGGTAGCTCCTGTATTAAACCCCAACCGCGTCTTCCAAACCGTTTCTATTACAAAATCTGTTGTCGTTCTCTTTGGTAATAAATAGAAGTCGACTACGTACAAGACAGAGATAAAAAGTAACAATTGATATATCTTCCTCGAAACACGTACAACGTTTTCCTTCATCATCGGATAATGATATTGAAGCGGAGCTAGTTTGTTGTCTTTGATTAGATCCGTAATTAGTTCCAGTACCTCTTTACCATCTGCGATCCTCTCAAAGGAGGTATGGTCTCTTCTTTTTCCGGTTACAAAATCAATGGTCTTGATCCTCTTTTTATTGTGATTTGGAAACAACAAGGTCGTCGTATCGTCTTGATAGCTGATTGGTGATATTGATATCACTTTTGAAAGAGGAATCGCCGCTATTTTCTTAAAAACGAGGTAGTCAAATCTGATGAGCAGGTAGTTAGAAGTGACGGCGTACCTGATCCGTTTGTTCGACTTGTTTCTTAATAATTCAAAAACAAAGACCAAACAGACTCCTACTAGACTAAAGGGCAAAGCGGCCACTAATCCATCTTCTCCATAGATCACTCTTGCGAGGACAAACAGTACCATTAAATAAATGATAAAATTAGAGGACGCTCCTATCATCACATCATGATAGGGCCTACTTTCTAAAAGACGAATAGACATATCTACTTGAGGGTTACCCTCCCAGAAGATTTTTTCATTGCTTCTAACATATTTACCCCACACCGGGTGGGTTTCTTCGTCTAAAATATGGTCATATCTACTACCCATATTTAAGTCGCATTAAGCATATTGAATGTAGTTTGGAATCTGATTTTCAAAGTTCTTAACGCTCACTTTGAAGATGGTTTTATTTCGTCTTTTTCTCTTTCGAGAAATTCAGCCAAAGAAGTAGGCTTCTTGCCCGTAATACTATAAAAATCATTTGTAATTTCAGGTTCTTCTTGTATTCTTGGCAAAAAATGAAGCATGGTCATCACCAAAGCGAAACCAGACTTCCTACCTTCTTTTCTCTTTTTGAAGTAGAAGCTCAGCGGATTCCTACTTTTAAACGTAATATCTTCCCCTGTAACCTTGCTCATTAGATCCGCGACCTCTTGAAAATGTTTGTTTTCTTCCCCTGTTATGATGTAAGCATTGTTATGATATTCCTCAAATGATTTAATCAGTACAGCAGTGGCTTCTCCAATATTTTTTACGTCAATCCAGTTGAATTTAGCTTGCGCCGAAGGCAGGGTAATCGTTTGGTCTTTCCGTATTTCAGGAAGTAGGGTGGTTGTCAGGTTTTGCATAAAATAGCTAGGGCGTACAAAAATGTATTTGAACCCCAACGATTTAATAAGCCTTTCGATCTTGTTATGAGGAATCACAGTGCTTTTTTCTGCCCCCTGCACCGATAGGAATACAACCTTATCGACGCCATTTTCTTTAGCGGATAACAAAAGAGGTCGAAAAATCACTTCCACCTGTGAAATAGGAGGCGGGCGAAGTAAAAAAAGGATATCAATATCTTCAAATGCTGTATCAAATAACTCCTCGTTTTCAAAATCAAACTGCCTATAGCTTAAGTTTTGAACGGCAGGAAGCTTTTCTTTAGCAGTTTCAACATTTCGGACAGCAGCAATTATTTCAGATGCTTGATCCAATTCACATAGATAGTGAATTACTTCTCTACCTATGTTGCCTGTTGCTCCTGTTATGAGTGTCCTTTTCATTACCTCTTCCTGTCAATTAAAAGCTAGTGGCCTGTCGAATATGCATTATCTCGCCCCTTCCACACTTTCTTCCAACTCATTGAGCTGCTTGGTCAGTTCGGCCAGCCGAGCGTAGGCATCATCTCCGGGGTGTTGGTCGGCACCGCGTAGCATATACCCCAGGTACCCGATTTGGCCGAGTAATTTTGGCTGGGGATAGATCATATCTTCCTCCGTCTGTAACTGTGGTAAAGCCCTGCTCAATGCTTCCGCATAGGCTTTCTGAGTGCTATCCTCATTGGCTGTTTTTAGTGCTTTCTCCCATGACTGCTCCAGCTTACGGGCACGTGTAAGAAGGTTGGTAATTTCTGTCGTCAATGCGTATTGCGCCTTCATGTCAGCAACCGAGACACCTGTCGCTATGACCCTGGGATCAGGTAATAGATAAAACTGCTGACTCGCCTCCCATGTTCCTACTTTCATGGTAAGGGTATACTCGCCGGGATTTACCAGCGCGCCATTGCGATATGACCTGTTTTTGTTGGCCGACCATGGGCCGCGTGCCTGCATGTCCCAGCGGTAGCGCTGCAAGCCAGGTTTGGCACTCAAAGCCCTGGTGATCAAATACTCTTGCTGGTTGAGGCCCATGTTTTCGACCAACTCTCGACTAGCTTTGATGCTATCACTGGCCAAAGTTGTTATCCAAGCACCATCCGGGCCGGAAATTTGTAGTTCAACCGGAGCTTTGTTTCCTTTTGGCACAAAATAATCCACCCATACCCCCGGGCTTGTATACTCCAAGTCCTCATTGTTACTGCGCCCCATTGGAGAACGATGACGAATAGTGGCGGGAATGGTAAATAGATGTGGCTCGTCGGCCAAATCAGCCAAAGCTTCATCATGGAGAATACGCACATTATCCATGATCCAGAAGCCCCGTCCCATCGTTGATAAAACCAAATCTCCCTGATGGATTTTGATATCCGTGATTGGCGTCACCGGCAGGTTCTGTTGGAAGGATTGCCAGGTCTGGCCATCGTCCATAGACAGGAACATCCCAAATTCTGTGCCTGCATACAAAACACCTGCACGTTCAGGGTCTTCTCTGACGACTCTCGTGGGAAAATCCTGCGGGATACCACTCTTTGGGCCACTCAGCAGTGTCCATGATTTTCCGTAATCATTGGTACGATAAAGGTACGGTCGCCAGTCGCCCAATTGATAGCGTAGCACAGCAATATAAGCCTTGGCTGCATCGTGTGGCGAAGGCTCTACGGCGTCTACCCGCCCGCCTTTGGGCAAGGAAGCTGGTGTCACGTTTTGCCAACTGCCACCGTTGTCGCGTGTAACATGGACGGGGCCATCATTAGCACCCACCCAAATGATACCTGCCGTAATCGGCGATTCCCGAATAGCATAGATGGTGCTGTAGAATTCCTCTCCTGTAATGTCTCTCGTAATCGGGCTGCCTGAAATCACTTGCTTATCGGCCTCAAAAGCCGTCAAGTCAGGAGAAATAATTTCCCAAGTCTGCCCATCATTCTTGGTGCGGTGTACGTACTGCGAAGTGTGATAAATCACATCGGGGTTGTGAGGAGAGACATGAATAGGTGACACCCTCTGGAAGCGAAACTCCAGGTCTTTGGGATTGTGTCCATACATATTGGAGGCTCCCACATAGTAGGAGCGCTCTACGCCGGTACGCTTGTCGAATACGCCGAAGCGGCCTTTACAATTACTGTAAACGATGTTATGATTGCCGGGTTTCGGTACCGCAGGGCCCGTTTCACAACCACCGGTGTTAATAACCCAACCCATACCAGCCGCTTGCCGCGAATCTGGCGGAAGGCTAGGCACGGCAATGGTCGTATAATTATCTTGCTGCCCACCATAAAGCCAGTAAGGGAACTGATCATCTACTTCGACTTGGTAAATCTCGGCAGTGGGCTGATTAAACTGCGTCGACCAGGTTTTTCCACCATTATGGGTAACGTTGGCACCACCGTCATTGGCCTGAATAAACAACTGAGGGTTATCAGGATTGATCCACATATCGTGGCTATCTCCGTGCGGAGGATTCATGCGCTGCCAATCTTTTCCGCTATTATCTGAACGATAATACCCCGTAGCCAGGGAGTAAACCACCTCACAATCTTGAGGGTTGACCCGAATATTGGTATAATAAAAAGGACGCGACCGAAGGCCACCAAAATCCGATACTTGCGTAAAAGAAGCCCCTTGATCGACGGACTTATACAGTCCTCCTTCTTTATTTGGTGCCTCTACCAATGCGTAAACAATGCGAGAATCGGCAGGACAGACTGCTACATCAATTTTACCAATTAGGTTACTGGGCAAGCCTTTGGTGACTTTATCCCAAGTGTCTCCACCATCGACCGATTTATAGACGCCACCTTCCTCTGCTGTTCCACCGCTGATGATTGTCCAAGGCTTACGGATGGCTTTCCAGGCGGCGGCAAAGAGGATATTCGGATTACCCGGCAGCATTTCCACATCAGAAAAACCTATTTCATCAGAAAGGAAAAGCACCTTTTCCCAGCTACGTCCGCCATTACGGGTACGAAATATACCACGTTCGCTGTTTGCCTGAAAAGGCTGTCCAATGCCTGCTACGAAAACCGTATTGTGATCTTCCGGGTGAAGGATGAGGGCACCAATTTGGCCAACCCTTTCTAGTCCGACTGGCGACCAGGAATTACCCGCATCAATAGATTTGTAAACGCCCTTGCCTACAATCACATTGCTACGCAAACCATCAGAACCAGTACCGGTATAGACAATATTAGGATCTTTTTGCGCAACGGAAATAGCACCTATAGAAGGTGTGGGCAGGAAGCCATCACTGACATTATGCCAAGAAGTCCCGTAATCGGTCGTTTTCCAAATACCTCCTCCTGTGGCTCCGAGATAGAAGGTGCCGGGCTCCATGGCTGTGCCTGCAACCGCCGTTACTCTGCCACCACGAGTAGGGCCTACTGCACGGTATTGCAGTACGTCCAGCGAGGGTTGTGCATAAACAAAAGCTATCTCAAAAAAAGAAATGACTATCGTGAATAAGAAGGTCGATAATAATCGCATGCGAATTTGGTATATGGTGAACAGATGGGATGGGAAGATAAGAAGAAATCAAAATTTACCAGTACCTTTATTCTCTATTATGTACCAACTTGCTTTCTATGTCTTTTCCTCCGGAGCCTTCCGAAAGTAATATCAGCGGCATTTATAATTATTGTTTTCGCTGGTGTGAACGCTGTCCTTTTACGGATCGTTGCGGCAATTATCAGCTCCTGGATGAACTGGATGAAGATCACCATAGAAAGAAGGTTCAACGCGTATTTCGGCAAGTACCTCTACTTTTTACCGACGTATTAAATGCGCTAAAAAAATCGTGCGAACGAGCAAATTACGATTGGGAAGATATTAAATGTGACGTAGACCAAGAGATCGTTGCTACTTCGGAAACATCCCTGCGAGAGCTGGATCAGCTTTCCCGACAATTTACCATTGCGCTCTTGCGCTGGTTTGGCGAATACCGCAGCCAGGAAAAACCCACCAGCTGGCACGATGCTCAGGAAATATTACAATGGTATGGTGCCCTTCTTTCGTCAAAGACCCACCGAGCCGTCAATTCCCTGGAAGAACCCTGGCCTGACATGCCGCCCGACAATAGCGCCGAAGGCATAACCAGTGACGGCAATGGCAGTGCCAAGATTGCGTTACTGGCCATGGCTCGCTGTTTGGCAGCGATATCCGTGATGCTTCAAGAGCCCGCAGGTTTTGAAGAAGAACTCCTCACCTTCACACTCGATATCTTGCGCATGCAACAAGCACTGCGTCACTTTTACCCTTATGTGAATGCCTTTGAAAGAGTCGCCTTTGATGAAGAAGAATACCAGGAAGAGATAGAGGCATTTTATGAAGGTTACCTCCCGCTTGACCCCTTCCGTGATGGGCCCTGGGCGGCAGTAGGTAGTCGCGCGCCACAGGAGGAGGTGAGGAGGTGAAGGTGTAGACCGAACGTTAATCGTACCAATACGATCTACGGTTAGGCTACGGAGTTCAGTTACAAACCTGCTTACCCCGCGAAGCGAGGTAGAGTGAATCCTCGCCTTATCTAATAACAAGCTTGACAGCTTCTTGGTATTTAGTATCACTACAGCGGACGAAATAGACACCAGGAGCAAGGCTAAGACTCAGGAGCAATGATTGTTGCTGAAAATCGTGAGACTGTAGCCAAACAGACTGACCGTTGCTGTCAAATATTTCGACGATTGTCTGGTGTAAATGAGCACTTTTTAGTTCAAAAGTACCGTCACTGGGGTTAGGGAATACCGCTAAAGGAGACTCCGCTGTTGGTAAGCTCGCTTCCCTAATGACCGAATAACTATAGCGGTCATCCCAGTCCATTTGCTTGAGGCGATAGAAATATTTTTGATTATTAAACGGCCCTTGATCGGTGTATTGGTAATTTCCATCACCTGATTGCTCACTATCTACCCAGCCAATATCAGCAAAATCTCGGCCGTTGGTACTGCGCTCTATTTGAAAACCTTGGTTGTTTTCTTCTGCACTCACCTTCCAATAAAGCTTGATTGCCTTGTCGGTTGAGGCAACACTGAAGTTTAGCCAGGTAACTGGCAGTGGAGAGCTAATGCTAAAAGTAGTGGAACCAGCACAAGCCGATCCTGTGGCAGTATTGTTTACAGTAATGGTATGCCCAAGCTGGTTGAAACCAGTATTGCTCTCCCATACATCGTCGGAGTTCGGGAGTGTATTTGCAAGGCGGATGGAATAGTTGGGGTTGCCATAAAGCGTCGGTTCAGGGTCAGGCAGATGAAGCAAGAGTTCGTATTGCCCAAATGGGATGTTATTGGGTAAACAAAACGTCTGATTCAGGTTGGTCGTCGTTCCGGGCTGCCATTGTTGGGGGTTACTGTTAGGAGCCGCATAATATAGATCATTTGTAGTGGTATTTCGTAGGATGTACTCCACTCCACGCGGGTTAAAAGGGGCAGCGTAGCCTTCATTGGTGATGCTAAGGTCGAGCGTTACCTGCTGACCAGGTTGGGCTTCCGCTGGGAAACTGCCGGATTGTAGTACAAATCGATAGCCTAGTTTGAGTTTAATATCATCCAGGCAAACCCCAATCCACTGGTTATTGACATCAGCATTGTTGTAATCGGAGTTGAGAAACGAATAATGAAAAAGCGCGAGGTCACTATCTGCTCGGCCACCATCAGCGCTACATTGCTCATCACCACTCATATCTACATTGGCCGCACAGGTTTCTCCACCCACCACGACCGTTTGTGAATCCTGAGCTTTGTAATTCCTAAGATCAGTAACCATTGTTGTGTGCGCAGGCGACCATTCGTCGTAATTGGTAAAGGTGCCAAAATCTGCATTGCTTGCCAGAAAACAATCATTGTGAAAACCGATCCTGCCACCACTTGGTGCACTGGTTGTTGGTGCAGCATTGCCGTAGACGAATTTTTGCTTTTGTTGTGGATAGCGCACCTGAATCATACGATTTTCAGGGAGTGCTGCCAGTAGTGCGGTAATTACTTCGTTTCGGTCATCCCAGTTCTGGGCGGTCAGATAACCAGTACCACCATCTTCAGGTAGAGCGGCAAATCCGAAATGGTCAGTGTAGTAGCCTTCGCCGTATACTCCAATAAAGCCAGACTGGACGGCAGCGATTACATCAGCATTAGCTTGTAAGATGGGGGCTATTTGTTGGATATGACTCAAAACCTGACTCTTAGTTGCATCTCCGTAAGGAGGAGGGTCATCATCTCCTTCGTTAATGTAAGAAAATCGCACAATCAGCTTTGCACCTGCATTTCGAATGGTGTTGAAATCGGTCTGCATATCCTCCAGGAAGGCTTCGGAAATCGGGCCATTTATAAAATTCGTAAGCATAAAATACCGGTAGACCAGGGTACTGTGAACCTGATAATTGGCCTGCCAGGGCATAAAGTCGTTTCGCAAACCTGCTATGCCTCCTTCATCGAGCAACCCGTCATTCGAATTCGTAGGGTAGTAGAAACCGCGTTCCGGATTAGGGAAGTCAATCGACGAATTGGTGTAATTGACATTGGTTTGTGCTACGAGTAGAAAGGGGAAAAGAAAAACGAATAGGATAATGTAGGAAGAGGTTCTGAGAAGGGGGTGAGGGGCCATTATTGTTGGTCTTTGGGAGGTAAGCATATAAATAAATAGAGCGTTTTGTGCCGCTAAATTTACAGAATAGTAGGGAGTGTATGCAGCACATTTTGGCGGTAGCTGATTCTTTTAATACATATAATTATCACATAAGTGATTGATTTTGTTTGATTCATCACTTACAAAACGCGCGATCATGAAAAATTTATTGCTCTTGTTTTTTAGCTTTCTCCTGTTGTTTGGATGCCAAAAAGAAGACCTCCCTTCTGTTTCTGGTGGGTTAACAGTGCTTCCTTCCGAACCCGTCACAGCCCTGTTGGGTGGGCAGATTAGCACAGAGGAAAGTCTACCCGTAGCTGGGGCTAAAGTTATCGTAGGCACGCAAGAAGTTACGACGGATGCCAATGGCTTCTTTCTGTTTCCTTCCTTACAAATGAACCAGAATGGTACGGCTGTTCAGGTACAAAAAGAAGGCTTTTTTAATTACGTTACCTGGATTTATCCCTCCGCAGCATCCCAGAATTTTGTGAATGTAAACTTGTTACGTCGAGAGACCGTCGCCAGTTTTATGGCTTCAGAAGGGATTATCTTCGATCTTGAAGAGGCGCGCATTGAACTACCCACCGCAGGTTATGTCGATGCTACAGGGCAACCGTACACCGGTAGGGTAGAGGTCGCAGCCCGCTGGCTGGATGCTGCGGACCCGACCCACTTGAACAGCCAGGCGGGAAGTAGTATGGGGTTGACAGAAGAGGGCGATTATCAGAGTATCCTACAAACGGGTACCTTGATACTGGAACTTTTGACCCCTACGGGAGAAGAACTAGCCTTGGCCGAGAACGTGACAGCGAAACTACGGTTACCTGTAGCCGAGCAATGGAGGGGAGGCGTAACCTCTGAACGTCCGATGTGGTACCTTGATGAGGAGCAAGGAATATGGATAGAAGATGGCAAAGCAAGCTGGAAAGGCGATTATTACGAAGCCGAAGTAAGCCACTTTACCTTCTGGTGCTGCTGTCCGCCTTTTCCTCCTGTAAATCTTTATGGACGGTTGATTACTGCCGATAACGAGCCTATTGTACAACGCATTGTTAGTATGGAGGTCATCAATACAGGACTATTACAAGGCGGTGTGCGTACCAATGGATTAGGCCGATTTAGCGGCTTTGCGCCGGAAGACGAGGAGCTTCGTATGGTTGTCTGGAATGCTTGTGGCGAAGAAGCATACAGTGAAAATATCGGAAGTCATACGACCACGACCGATCTGGGGACTTTTGTGCTCACCAATGAATATTATTTTCGGTTTGCGGGGCAGGTACTTGATTGTAATTTTGAACCGCTCCCCAATGCTTTTGTCACTGTTCGCCATAATGGTTACAACCGCACCTATATTGCCGATGGGGCAGGAAACTACACAATGGGTCTCTACCTATGCGCTCAAAGTGGTAGTGCTGTACCATTTGAACTACGCCTTGCTGATATCAATACCGGTTTTGTATCGCCTTGGTTAGAGCAGGAGCTCATGCATGATATGGACTTCAGTGTGCAGTTGGCCTGTACAACGCCGGAAGAGGATTTTATTGAAGTGAATTGTGCTGGCGAAACAAGGGTCTTCCTTACGCCCGATGCAGGCATGTACTACGGTGGCACCCAATTGGCTATTTGGGATTCTTTGAATGTTGTTGGCCAAGGTGGAGGCGTTACCGAAGTGAAGATTTTTGGAGAAGGAAATGTTTTTCCTTCTGCTGGATCAATCCTGAATTCTATAGAGGTGGAGTATCAATTTATAGCGATCAATGGCGATCAGTTTAGGATGGCTTGTTACGAAGGCAGTAACATTCCTTGTAATAACTTTAGTGTTACGATCACCGAAAATGAAGGCCCTGGTGGCTATGTGGCAGGGGTGTTTAGTGGATCATTGATCAATAGTCAAAACAACAATCAAGAGACGTCGTTAAATGGCAGATTCCGCGTTAGGCAACCTTGATAAAACATTATGGTTGTTAAATATCCTGAAAGAAAAAGTGGCTACGCGATGCATCGCGTAGCCACTTTTTTAAAAGTATGGTGTCTCTACAGAAACATAATTATTTCCGTGCTAGTGCACGCTTGGCGGCTTTCACCACATCGGCGACACTGAGGCCATATTTGTCTAGTAGTTCCGCAGGAGTACCACTTTCTCCAAAGGAGTCGTTCACTGCTACAAATTCTTGTGGGACAGGGTGATTACCGGTGAGCACTTGCGCAATGGCATCACCGAGGCCGCCCATGCGGTTGTGTTCTTCACAACTGACGGCACAGCCCGTTTTCTTAACGGAAGCAAGGATAGCTTCTTCATCCAAAGGCTTAATGGTATGGATATTGACCAAGTCTACGCTGATCCCTTCTTTAGCCAGTTCTTTAGCAGCCTCAACGGCTTGCCAAACCATGTGGCCGGTAGCAAAAATGGATATATCCGTACCTTCTGCCATGTGCAATGCCTTGCCAATTTCGAAAGGCATATCTTCCGTAAACATCGGCCAGCTTGGGCGACCAAAACGGAGGTAGACAGGTCCATCGTGATGCGCAATAGCAATAGCGGCAGCTTTGGTCTGGTGGTAATCACAAGGATTAATCACGGTCATGCCAGGTAGCATCCGCATCATTCCTAAGTCTTCCAGAATCTGGTGAGTAGCACCGTCTTCGCCTAGCGTAAGGCCAGCGTGGCTTGCACAAATTTTTACGTTTTTGTGGCTGTAGGCAATCGACTGACGAATCTGGTCATAAACACGACCTGTCGAAAAGTTAGCGAAAGTAGTGGTGTAAGGAATCTTACCACCATTGGCTAGCCCTGCTGCAATCCCCATCATGTTCGCCTCGGCGATACCAATCTGGAAATAGCGTTCCGGGTAGTTGTCAATGAAGTTTTGAATTTTTAGCGAACCTGCCAAGTCAGCAGTCAGGACAACCACCTGGTCGTTTTCCGCAGAAATAGCATCAATACCGGCACCAAACCCGTCGCGGGTTGCTTTCTTGCCAGTGCTTTTTATATTATCGAGCATGATTGTTTGATATTATTATGGCTAACGCGCCTGAGCGCGTAGTCTCTTGAGAATGAATTAATAGTCACCTAAGGTTTCTTCCAATTGGGCCATTGCCTTGGCGGTCAGTTCTGCATCAGGTGCTTTACCGTGCCATTTGTGGGTGCCTTCCATGTAATCCACTCCTTTACCCATTTCGGTTTTCATGTCGATAAAGATGGGTTTGCCTTTACCGGTGAGCGATTTTGCTTTTGCGAGGGTCGCTACCACTTCCTCCATGTTGTTGCCGTCCATGCGGAGAACTTCCCAGCCAAAAGCGGCATATTTCTCGCCTAGATCACCAATGTCGAGTACCTCGTCAAGGCTGCCATCGATCTGTTGGTTATTACGATCAACAATGGCAATGAGGTTGTCTACTTTGTTATGTGGTGCAAACATTACAGCTTCCCATACTTGCCCTTCTTCCTGCTCACCATCTCCCATCAGGCAGAAAACTAGCTGTGGGTCGTTGTTGAGTTTCTTGGCCAGCGCAGCACCAATGGCTACACTAAGGCCCTGGCCTAAAGAACCAGAAGCTGTACGAACACCAGGAAGACCTTCGTGGGTCGTTGGGTGTCCTTGTAGGCGAGTATTCAACTGACGAAAGGTAGCCAGCTCTTTCACTGGAAAGTAACCGCTACGTGCGAGTACGCTGTACCAAACCGGAGAGATGTGGCCATTAGATAGGTAGAACATATCCTCCTGATCGCCACTCATGCTGAAGCTGGTATCGTGCTTCATGGTCTCAAAATAGAGCGCTACCAATAGATCTGCGCAGCCAAGGGATCCCCCTGGGTGCCCGGATTGGGCGTCAGCTACTTGCCGGACAATGTCACGTCGTACCTGTGAGGCGATCGACTTTAATTCTGCAATATTTGCCATAATAGGTATTTGTTATAGCGGATTAACCACTACTTTTTCAGTTGATTGATCTGGAATGCTTTGCTGGAACGAAGTTAAGGCAAAGATTTGGCCGAAAAAAATAATGCCAGTTTAGAAACCAAAAGAAGTAATTAATCAATGCTTTGCCAAAGCAAAAGGGCAACCCAGTTTCCTGGATTGCCCTTTTAGTTATATAACGAACCAACTGAATTAGTTCAGGGCGTCCGTTAATTTTTTACCAGCTTTGAACTTAGCTAAGTTCTTAGCGGCGATCTGGATAGTTTCACCCGTTTGTGGGTTACGGCCAGCACGTGCAGCACGGTGGCTTACGCTGAAAGTACCAAATCCGATCAAAGTAACAGAGTCATCATTCTTGAGGGCCTCGGTGATTCCGTCTAATACGGCATTCAGAGCGTCGTCTGCTTGTCCTTTGGTAATGCTCGCTGATTCAGCGATCTTGCTAATCAAATCTCCCTTATTCATTAATAATAGTTTTGGTTTAGGAAAATTGTGGAGGCAAATTTAAGCTTACGTTTGAATTACACAACCCCTAAGCCCCTATTTTCTTGAAAAAAATGGAAGTTAGGGGTGATTTTTCTTGGCTTATAATCCTTTTGCGTATACTTTTGAACCTTGGTTGTACTTTTTCGACGCCAAATTGCGTTCAAACACTGCTTCCTTGGCGAAGTAAAATTGAAAAATATCTTTATGAAACGTTTCCTATATCTGTTTTTGGCCTTTTTTCTGGTAGTTGGTACCAG
This sequence comes from Lewinella cohaerens DSM 23179, assembly GCF_000379805.1. Taxonomy (GTDB): domain Bacteria; phylum Bacteroidota; class Bacteroidia; order Chitinophagales; family Saprospiraceae; genus Lewinella; species Lewinella cohaerens. The sequence continues at coordinate 41,648 of NZ_KB903539.1, forward strand.
TAGCTTGCAAAGCTGTAGCCGCAAATCGGGCTGCCCTGCCTATGAAACGACTAAGGTCAAAACCAAGCGCAACGGTAATCTTTCGAAGCGCAAAGGGAAAAGTGAACTATTCCCCAAAAAGATGCGGCGTAAAGGAAAATAGTGGTTGCGTAAAGTTTCGTTACTGATGTTTTTGTAGCCCCAAAACATCCCCGAGTTATATGGAATCGTTGGATTGAAAAGCGTACCCCAAAAACGATTTCATCTAGCTCAACGATCCAACGATCCAACGATCAACCATCTAACCAACAACCATTACCCATTCTCCCCCTCACTAATAGCCTCCCCTAAAAGGTTGAAAATAGTAACGGTAAGGAAAATAGCCATACCTGGAAATATAGCTAGCCACCAAGCACTTGGTGCTGAACGCGCAAAACGTAGCAATTTACCCCAGCTTGCTGTGTCAGCTGGCATTCCAATGCCTAGAAAAGATAGGCCCGCTTCGATGAGAATAGCTCCTGAAATACCAAAAGCCAGTGCTATGTAAACAGGCCCTAGTGCATTAGGCAGCGCATGTCGCCAAAGACTCCTCATCGGTGACACGCCTAGCACCTTAGCTGCTTGTATATATTCTAATGACCGAATTTGCAGCATCTCACCCCGAACAAAGCGGGCAACACCTGTCCAGCCTAGTAGCCCCAAAATCATAATGATAGAAAAGATACTGGGCTTAGGAACGATAGCAACAATGGATAGCAAGAGGAGAAGCCCAGGAATGGAGTTGATAGTCTCAATCACTCGCATGACGATGGTATCAATAGGTATAGTTACTTGCTTTTTACTACTGAAGGTTTTTTCAGCCAGCCAGCTACATAAAATACTGCCAGCGGCTATAAAAAATACACCGCCAGCAAAATAACTGATCTCCTGATCGGTGTCCAATAATGGGCGGCGTACCAAAAATCCCCAGTAAAGGCCCAAAAATGCACCAAAGAACCCTCCCAGTACCCGAGAGCGTTGAAGCCGTAGATCGTGGTTTCCAAAATAACCGGCGAGGCTCCCAAGGAGTATCCCAATAATTCCAGCCAGCAGCATCGATAGAATACCGATAATTAATGCAATGCGGGTGCCCCAGATCATGCCTGCCATTACATCTCGCCCCAAATCATCAGTACCCAACCAATGGCGATGACGCCAGTTTTTGACCTTCTGAGAACTGAAAGGACTGGTGTAACGATTATTATAAAGGTCAATCTGATTAGGAGCGTAGGGGATAGGTGGCCAGATATCCCATTGGTACTTGTCTTCTTTCCAGCGTTTGTTGGCCTGATCAGGAGGCCATTGGCTTATTCCTAAATCAACAGCTACTGCTTTGAATACAGGTGCGTACCACTGGTTGTCGTATTTGCAAAAATAGGGCTTGTCGTTGGCCAGGAAATTAGCGAATATGGCGATAAATACTAGAAACAATAATCCCCTTTTAGCCCAACGCCATGACCGGCGACGATTGATTCGCTCCAGGATTTTATATCTTATTTTATGAACTGAATTACCCATGAGCTCCCTGTTTTTGTTGATTGAGCTGAACACGAGGATCGGCCCAGGCATAAAGGAGGTCGGCGAGCAGTATGCCCACAATGGTCAGGATAGAAGTAAGTAATAAGAGCGCATAAACGACAGGCCAGTCTTTGCTAACAATAGAATTGATGGTCAATAATCCTATACCAGGAATATTGAAAATTTGCTCAATAATAATTGATCCGGCAATAGCGCGAGGTAGCAAGCTGCCAAACATAGTGATGAGTGGAAATAGCGCATTGGGGAAGGCATGTTTCCATAGTACTTGCCTTTGCGAAAGCCCTTTTGCTTTGGCGGTTCGAATAAAATCCGATTGTAGAATAGCGACCATGGAGGCCCTTACTTGGCGGGTGACAAAGGCCAGTGTGCCATAAACCATACAAAAGACAGGGAGAAAGAAGTGGTGTACCCTAACACCGAACCCTTCTAGCCAACTGGCCTCGGGGCCAATCTCGCCTACGCCCATGCTGGGGAAAAGATTTATCCACTCAGGGTTGGTCAGGAATTGGCAGAGCATTGTAGCGATCCAAAAACTAGGCAGAGCATAAAGAAAAAACAAAGCAAGGTTTAGCTGCCGTTCAAAGCCAGTACCCGCCTTAAGTGCAGCGTAGACGCCGAGAGGAATAGCTAACAAATAAGCAATCAAGATAGCACTGAGGTTGAGCCGAAGCGTCCAGCTAATAGCATTACCGATTTTCTCTGAAACATCTTGTGAGGTGATGGTGCTTACGCCTAAATCACCACTTGCGATTTTGCTTAACCAGCGATGGTACTGATTTTGTACGCCGTTCCAATGAAAGTCGGGCAGGTATTTCTTTCGAGAAAATGGAGCTTCTTGTAGTTCGGTGAAGTTTTGGCCTAGTTGAGTTACCCCTTTACCGCCGAAAGCGAAAAGGGCACTGTCTAAAAGAAGTTGTTCTTCCAGTAAGTTTAAACTGTTAGCAATTTCCGCTGGCTGATACTGAGTACTAAGGCGTTCTAGCTGGTTACGAACTTCAATGAGCGCATCACTGTGGAAGGAGAGGTCTGTACGGTTAAATTGAATACGTAAAGTCCGCAGTTGTTGGTAGTAGGCTTGCGTATGGTTCCAGTCATGGGGGAACTGTCCAATGAGGCGGCGAACATTGGCCTGGTCGGCCAGGGGAAGTATCCGATGGAGGGTATCGGGATATGCCGCCGTATGGATACTAAAATAGAAGAAGGGCAAATCCTGCCCTTCTTCTTTTGCCAGTCGCCAATAAGTTTCCAGGTATTCCTCGTAAGATTGAACACCATTTAGCGGCGGAGGCATCTTTTGATCTATTGGGTCACCTGGTGTACACTGGTTGAGCCCAAATACCAGCAGCGAAACTACTAGTAGGGTCGGGATCAATAGTGCAATTCTTTTCAGGGAGTACCTTAGCATCAAAAGAGGGGTTACATTTCGTCAACGAACGTGGTGACTCCAAGCTCAATAGCGTTTAGGCAGCGCTCAAAGACATCTTTAAAAATATCAGGTTCACCAACAAATAACTCAACAGCAACCCAGACATTGTCATTGGTCGTATAAGCTTTGGTACACTTCATGGTCCGGTTAACCTCGTCACAAGCTTGTACCACCTGAAGACCTTCAGATACGCTCTCAATAGGCCAGATGTTGGCAAGAACAACTCTGAAAAACTCCGTGTCACCTTCATTTACTTCAATGAAAAAAGTACGGTCATTGTATATAAACTGAACATCACCGTCCCCGTCAATACTGTTTTCATAACCTTTGCCATCCAGGAAATTGGAGTACATAGCTTGTAGTTTAGCTTCAGACCACTGTGCTTGTAATGTGGTGCTAAACAGACTAGTCATCAATAAGACTGCGCTAAAAAGAAGAAATTGTTTTCTCATGTTTAAAATAGAATTAATTATAGAGATGTGTTTATTTTTTTGAGCAATACCTATTGCTGAAATTCAGCCACCAGGGCTACCTGACGCCAAACCCGGAAGACATTACTGTAACAAATTTTTGCTATTTCATCCTCCTGATAACCCCGACGAAGAAGCTCCATGATTAAGTTTGGATACATACTTACATCTTTAAGGCCAGTGGGTAAACTGTCGCCAACACCATCAAAATCACTACCAAAAGCGACATAGTCGACCCCACTGAGTGCGACGACGTGGTCGATATGATCGGCCACCGTATTTACGTCAGCAAATAGGGCAGGGTGCTCTTGTTGAAACTTTTCAATGATTGGTTCAGCTGCATCATCGCGGAAAGATAAATCTTTTTCTGCTAAGATATCTTGCAGCAATGCACGAAGACTATCGCGTTGGGCGGCTACCTTGCCATCCAGAAAAGTACTGCCAAAATTGATTTGGATAACGCCGCCTTTTCGTGCCAAAGCCTTGATCATGTCATCGTTCATGTTGCGCTCGAAGCCAGGCGTGAATTTTCGTGCAGAGCTGTGGCTGGCAATGCACGGTGCCTGAGAGAGCTCCATCACCTGCCAAAAGGTGCTGTCGCTTACATGGCTGATGTCTACCATAATGCCTACCCGGTTCATCTCGGCAACTACTTCCCGACCAAAGGGACTAAGCCCGTTCCAGGTGCGGGTGGTATCGTAGCTGCTGTCACAGATAAGGTTGTCCTTTGAATGAGTGAGGGTGATATAATCAATCCCACGCTTGCGGAAGTAGGCGACGTTGCTGAGGTCATCTCCGATAGGGGCACCGTTCTCCATACCCATGGGCAGGGCAATTTTTCCAGCCTCAAAAGCTACGCGTACATCTGCCGGGCTATTGGCGAGCATAAACTTATCCGGATGAGCTACCGTGATGGCGCTGACCATGTCAATAAGAGAGTCGGCAAGTTCTTTGGCTCCGCCTTCTGTTTGGTAAGAAGCAGGGATGTAAATGGACATAAAAGGGGCATCTAGCCCGCCTTTTTTAGAACGCTCATAATCAAAATCACCGTCCTTGGTGCTAATAGGAATGCCCAGATATTCCTTGGTTGGGCGAAAGTTCTGAATCCGCAGTCGGTAGGGAAGATCTACGTGCCCATCGGTGATAATGTAACGCTCTGCCAATTGCTGAGCTTTGGCGCGTAAAGCAGCATCTATTGATTGCCCCGAAAGGGTAGAAGAGGTTATTATAATGAAGCTAAAACAGAGGGTAAGGAGCATTTTTTGAGACATACGGAGGAATGTTTTTTCGAGGAGGATCATTTATTCTAAGAGTAAAGGTAAAATAAACACAACTATTTTCCGGGGTTTTGTTGTTATAGAAATAGAAGATCCTAACCACTTCATTGCTCCATGCAACAGCAAACCATTTTGATCACCGGAGGTAACGATGGCATTGGCCGTGCTACCGCTCAAGTCCTGCTTGAACGGGGACACCGCGTAATTATTGCTGGCCGCTCGAAGGAGAAATTAGCGGCAGCGGTAGCTACACTTAGGTATCGTACGAATAAAGAAGCCATTGATTGGCTCTACTGTGATTTGGCTAGTTTAGAAACAGTTAGAGAGGCTGCAAGTACTTTTACGACGCAGTTTGGTAAGCTAGATGTCTTGATTAACAATGCTGGTGTTTTTACCAATGAACTTCAGTATTCCGAAGACGGGATTGAATTACAATTTGCAGTTAATCACTTGGGGCATTTTCTTCTCACCAAGTTGTTATTACCATTATTAAAGGCTGCTCCGGCAGGCAGGATTGTGAATCTAGCTTCGGTGGCACATTTTCACGGCAAGCTGGATTTTGAAAGCCTGACAGGAGAAGATGGCCCCGAATGTTACAATGGCCTTGAGGCTTATGCACGTAGCAAGCTGGCCAATGTCCTTTTTACACGTGAATTGGCCCGCCGGTACCCGGAAATTGAAAGCAATTGCCTGCACCCAGGGGTTATTCGTACCCGAATTGCAAACAAGGAGACCCGCTGGTTTATCTCGCTATTCTGGAATCTATATAAGCCTTTTATGCGTTCTACGCGTTGTGGTGCCCGCACCCCACTTTACCTGGCGATGAGCCCCGAAGTACGGAATGTCACTGGGCGGTATTTTGACGAACGACAATGTTGTCGCAAGCCATCGATGTTGGCCCGTGACCCCGAACTTGCCCATGAATTATGGGAATGGAGTGATGTAATGACGCAAGAGATGGCTTAAATCAAATCACGAAGCCTAATTTCTTTCTGAATTCTTTCGTCTCCTCTCTTTATGAGCAGCCGTACCCTTTTGCCGGGTTTTTTTCGTAAAAATCGAAGAATGTTTTCCAGCCCACGTAGATTGGCAGGAACACCATTTAGAACTCTGATTTCGTCTCCTTTACGGATATCTACTTCGCCCGCCGGGCTATCCTTAATAACATTGAGGACGATATATTTATTCAACTGTTCTCCGGTGACGATGACACTCATGCCACTGCGGTCGAACTTGAAGGCTTCGGTGAAATATTTGTTAGGTTTTAAATAGACCTCCTCTCGTACGTAATCAATGATAATGTTGAAACGCTGTAGGATAATATTGCCCATTATTCCATTACGATTATTTAGAAAAGTACTGTCTACAACGTACTGTTCGGCGACATCTTGAAAGTTGGTGACAATGTTATTGAGTTCCAATTGGCCTATACTCAGTTTGGATGTTCGCCCGACGTAACCATCAATGCTCCCTCCCAAGCCATGCCCAATGGTGGTGCGGATGAGTTCAGGAGGTAACTGCAAAAGGCTATCAGAATGGGTGTAAAGGAGAAGAGCGAGGCTGGCCCCAGTATCCATAAGCAATTTTATCTCCGTCGATTGGTCGGCTCGAATACTGGCTGGAAGGTTGAAGTATGGCTTGTGTCGACTAAATTCAGAAGGAATATTAGGGAAATTTCTAGCTCTTGGAGCCGAAAACTTGCTAGGATCCTGAAAAATGATTTTTTGCCGACGGTAATCAATATGAATGACAAAACGCCGCAAGATATCGGCTCCTAAAATACCGTGTACTTCAATACCGGCATATTCCTCAAAACGGAAATAATCTTCTTTCATAACCAATACTGCTTGACTGGAAACTTGAAGGTGTTCTCCAAATTCCATCGAAATGCCAGGGGCAACATAGGCAGTCAACTCTGTGGTTAAATCGGAACCGAAAATGCTAATTTCTCGCTGATAATTGATGTTGAGAAGATCAGTGATTTCTTTTCTGGTGAGAATGGTATTCTCTGCACCTGTATCAAAGATGAATTTTAAGGGGAAAATCTTATTGAATACAACGCTTACAACAATGAAATTATTAACGTACTCAAATGGGATTTCTACCTTCCCGCTACCTCGTGGGATAGAGATCAATTCTTGTTGCGTGTTGGCACTCAACGTGCCCAAACAGAGGCAGAGGAACAACAACAGTTTTGGATACATGACAGAAGGGTTTGGATATTTGGGTTGATTCCTTTCACCTAAGTAAGGTGACCGTTGTTACGTAATGTCCGAAAAAAAAAGGAAAGCTTTAGATTATCGTAGATAAAAAAAGAGTAAGCAGCGTAACCAAGTTTGGTTGCGTTTAGACTTCGTATGGTCTTGAGAAGCGTAATATAATTTTGTTTGACTTGTGTTGAGAAAAATCTTTTTTAGTATCCTTGGTTATTTCATACTTTATTCTGACTTTTACGGCAGTTAGTGTAGATATAACACCAAAGACCTGAGCCCAATGACCTGGGCCATAGCGTAACAACTAGTTTGCTTCTAATCCCACGACAACCAAAAAACGAAAACAAAGAGTTTGTAGAGAACTACCCCTTATTGCACTTAAAGTGAAATAACTAGTAGTGTGCTCTATTATTTTTATGGTAATTGTTTTTTTAAATTAAACCAAAGTAGTGTATGAAGCTTAAAGTCGACAAAGTATCGCGGTGGATGCTGTTACTGCTGGCAGTTGCATTTTGCAATTTTGCAGTAGCGCAGACCATCACGGGTACAGTTACCGACGCTGAGAGTGGCGAACCATTAATTGGTGCCAATGTCTTAGTTGTAGGAACAGCTACCGGTACCGTTACAGATTTTGACGGTACGTATTCTCTTAATGTTCCAGCTGATGCCAAGCAGTTGGAATTCTCCTACACCGGCTTTGCTGCTCAGGTCATTGATCTCAACGGACGGACAACTATTAACGTAGAAATGTCTTCTGGTGAATTATTGGATGAAGTAGTAGTCATTGGTTACGGAACTGTCAAGAAATCAGATTTGACAGGATCTGTAGCTTCGTTGAAAGCCGACGATTTTAACCAGGGTGTTGTTGTTGCTCCTGATCAGTTGATCCAGGGTAAGATTCCTGGTGTACAGGTGGTAAACAATTCTGGTGCACCGGGTGGTGCAACTACGGTACGTATCCGTGGTAGTGCGTCTATTCGTGCAGGCAACGAGCCTTTGTACGTAGTAGATGGTATTCCTCTTGATGGTCGTGCTGCTTTACCAAGCGGTATCCTTGTAGACGGAGCTAGCACAGAAGGGGTAAACCCATTGGCATTTATCAACCCTAGCGACATTGAGTCGATTCAGGTATTGAAAGATGCATCTGCAACAGCTATCTACGGTTCGCGTGGTGCAAACGGTGTAATCATCGTTACCACTCGTAAAGGACGTGCTGGCGAACCTACCTTAGGTTTCTCTGCTAGTGTTGCTACTTCTTCTGTATTGAAGGAATACGAAACGCTTGATGCTGATGCTTACCGCTCTGCCTTGGACCAGTACGGTTTGACCGGTGGTGATTTTGGTGGTAGCGAAAATGCATTTGATGCAATCACGCGTAATGCTTTTACTCAGAACTACAACCTTTCTATAGGTGGTGGTGATGACAAAGGCAGCTACCGGGTATCTATGGGTTACCAAGATATTCAAGGTGTTATTCAGCAGAGTAACCTAGAGCGTTATACTGCCAATATTTCTGGTAAGTACAACCTTTTGAATAACGAACGCCTGAATCTTGATTTCAATTTGATCTTTGCTCGTAACAACTACGAGATTGCTCCTATTACTACTGATGCTGGTTTTACCGGTAACTTGGTTGCTCAGGCGCTACAGTGGAACCCAACGCGTCCGTTGGTTAACCCTGACGGTAGCTATGACATTGAGCTAGGTTCTACAACGATCAACCCTGCTGCTAATAATGATGCTTATATTGATGAAGCGGTAGTTAACACTACGATCATCTCTATTGCTCCTTCTTACAAAATCACTGATAACCTTACCTATAAGTTTCAGTATTCTGTAAACTCTGGTGTTGGTGAGCGTCGTGCACAGATCAAGAGCTTTATCAATGTTCAAGGTGTTGAAGGTCGTGGTGTAGCTGCGATCAACAACCGTACCCTTACAGGTCAGCAGTTTACGCACATATTGAACTGGGATTACGATCTAAGTTCTGACATCAGCTTGAACCTTCTAGGTGGTTACGAATACCTGAAGTATGAGAACGCGGAAACTGGCCTATTTGGTCAGGATTTCCTTGAAGATGGCATCGACTACACAGATATCATCCAGAGCACTTCTCCTGGTTCTCGTGTTATTGGATCATTCACTGATCCTGTAAACGAGTTGCAGTCTTACTTCGGTCGTGCTAACTTGAGTTTCTACGACAAGTACTTGATTACAGCTACTGTACGTGCAGATGGTTCTTCTAAGTTTGGTGCAAACAACCGCTACGGTGTATTCCCATCTGTTGGTCTAGCTTGGAACCTTGCTAAGGAAGACTTCATTTCTAGCGGTGGTACTTTCAATGATTTGAAGCTACGTGCTAGTTGGGGTATTACTGGTAACCAGGAATTCCCTGCAGGTGCTTCTCAGGCGCAGTATCGCTTCCGTGGCGGTGGCGGTCTACAGCGTGCCTTTGCTGAAAACCCTGATCTGAAGTGGGAAACTTCTACGATGATCAACGTTGGTTTGGATTTTGCTATCCTTGACTACCGCGTAAGTGGTAGTGTTGATTACTTCGTGAAAACAACGGAAGACTTGTTATTCAACTCTCCTGTAGTTGCTCCTGCACCACCTGATAACACCACCCAGTGGAAAAATATCGCTGGTGAAGTAGTAAACTCTGGTGTTGAACTTGGTTTGAGCACCTTCTTGGTGAACAACGATAACCTTACTTGGGACTTGACCGTTAATGCGGCATTCCTGAAGAACGAACTACAGAACTACGAAGGAGCGCCAATTACAACTGGTGCACTATTCGGTCAGGGTATCTCTGGTTCACGGGTTCAGCGTTTGGAAAATGGCCAGCCATTGAACGCTTTCTACACACGTGAGTTTATCGAGTTGGGTGATGATGGTGTTGCTATCTACGCTAACGATGAAGCATTTGCTTACGTTGGTGATCCTAACCCAGATATCTTACTTGGTCTTTCTACGACCTTGTCTGCTGGAAACCTAAGTGTAGGTTTGAACTTCAACGGTGCCTTTGGCCACCAGATTTACAACAATACAGCTAACACTGTGTTACCGATTGGTAACCTGGGTTCTCGTAATATTGATGCTAACCTGATTGGTAAAGACCCACAAGAAAGCCAGGCTAACCCAATTAAATCTTCTTCTCGTTACATCGAGGATGCTGATTACTTGAAGTTGGCTAACGCTACAATTACCTACAATTTGGGTGATTTAGGCAATGGTGTACGCAATGTTAAGATTGGTTTGACGGGACAAAATGTATTTGTTTTGACAAACTACTCAGGTTTTGACCCCGAGGTTAATACCTTGAACGTAACTGATGGTGTACCTTCGTTCGGAATTGAGTATATTCCTTACCCAAGTGCCAGAACCATCTTGCTAAGCTTGAGTGCAACATTTTAATTCAAAGACAAAAAGTTTTTTAGAATGAAACTTCGTAACCTATTTTTCGGGCTGTTGGCTTTTTCTGCCTTCGCTTGTACCGATCTCGAAGAGGAGCTGCAAAGCACCCTTTCCGGTGATGCTGGTGATGCGATCTTGCAGGACAATGCTGACGTTGACGCCCTTTTGCTCGGAGCCTATGAGTCGCTCCGCACGCCAATGCAGGACCAATCTCGGCTCTGGGCGGCACAAGAACACACTACTGATGAAGTAATCGGGCCAACTCGCGGTGGCGACTGGGACGATAACGGTATCTGGCGTGTACTTCACAACCACACCTGGGATGCAGACCATGCATTCCTAAGTGATACTTACCGGGAGCTTTTGGCTACCCAGTTTGCATCAACGGATATCCTTACTTTCAACCCTACTGCTGAACAGGCTGCCCAGGCACGTTTCTTACGCGCTTTCTCGGTATTCCTCGTAGCAGATGCTTGGAACCAGGTACCTTTCCGTAACATTAATGCGGATGGTGTAATTGACCTTTCTTCTGATCCAGAAGTACTGGTAGGTGATGAAGCCATCGCTTACGTTATTTCTGAAGTAGAAGCGATCCAGAATGACCTTCCTGACGGACCTGCCTACTTGGCTAACAAGGACGCAGCGAAAGTACTGTTGATGAAAGCTCACTTGAACCGTGGTACGATCAAAGATCGTGCGAATCCTAGCTTCCCTTCGGAAGATATGGCTAAGGTGATTGATTTGGGTAACCAAATCATCAACAGTGGTTCTTACAGCTTGTCTGACAACATGTTTGACAACTTTGCACCTAACAATGATGCGATCTCTACGGAGAACATCTTTACTGCGGAAAACCGTGGTGGTGTAAGTTCTGGTAACGTTCGTGCTCGTTGGTTCTGTACCCTGCACTACAACCAGAATCCTTCTGGTTGGAATGGTTTCACGACCATTTCTGACTTCTACAACAAGTTTGACGCAGCAGATCAGCGTATCGGTGGAGCTTATCCAAGCATGACTGATGTTTCTGGTATCAATGCAGGTTTCCTTGTAGGCCAGCAGTTTGATCAGGATGGCAATGCTTTGGAAGATCGTAAAGGAAATCCTTTAGCGTTTACTCCTGAAGTTGCACTGGTTGAGTCTGGTGATAACCTGGAGGTAACTGGTATCCGTGTTATCAAGTACCCTATCGACTACGCAAGTGGCGATAATGTTGATAACGACTACGTATACTACCGTTTGTCTGATGTAATGTTGATGGTTGCAGAAGCTGCTCACCGTATTGGTGATGATGCTACCGCTTTGGATCTGGTAAATCAGATTCGTACCAAGCGTGGTGTTGCTGCGCTTACCTCTATTGATCCTGATGCATTGATCGACGAGCGTGGCCGTGAATTGTACTGGGAAGGTCACCGTCGTACGGACTTGATCCGCTTCGGTAAATTCTTGGGCACTTGGAACGAGAAGCCTGCTTCTGGTAACGAGCGTCTGCTGTTCCCAATTCCTACCATCCAGCTTTCTGTTAACCCTAATTTGGTGCAGAATCCTGGTTACTAGGCTTTAGGTAATTAATCAACAGTGTACTTGGGTACCTGATGTTTAGATAAAGCAAATGAGAATAGGTCAACCAGCAATGGGGGGCCTATTCTTATTTAAGATGTAAAGATTTAAAATCTGAAATATCCTATCATTCTCTATGAATAAACTACTATACCTCCTCTTTATCGTTCCCTTCTTTTTTATTCAATGTACTTCTTCTGAGGATAATACTGCTACGAGTGTTTATTCACCGCCAGCTGATGCACGATTCGTAGAAATGCCGACTGCCGAAACGGGCATTGATTTCGTGAATGAGGTGGAAAATACCCGCGATTTCAATATTTTTAGTTACCGAAATTTCTATAACGGTGGCGGCGTTGCCATCGGAGATATTAATAATGATGGTTTGCCGGATATTTATTTTACCAATAACAAAGGCAAGAACAAGCTTTTTCTCAATAAAGGTGATTTTAAGTTTGAAGATATTAGTCAACCCGCCGGTGTGGCTGGAGAACGGGGGTGGAGTACGGGAGTTGTAATGGTGGACATTAACGCTGACGGCCTTCTGGATATTTACGTTTGTAATGCAGGCTATGTAGAAGGCGACGATCAAGCCAACGAATTGTTTATCAATAATGGCGACCTAACCTTCACAGAAAAGGCAGCGGAATATGGGCTCAACCAGGGTGGTTATACGACCCACGCTGCCTTTTTTGATTATGACCTCGACGGTGATCTGGATGTCTACATTCTGAATAACAGTTTCATGCCCGTCAATACGCTCAACTATAGCAACAAGCGGGAACTCTATGCGGAAGACTGGCCAGTACGCGACTTTCTCAAAGGAGGTGGCGATAAACTATTGCGTAACGAAGACGGCAAATTTATAGATGTCACCAAGGAAGCCAACATTTTTGGTAGCCTCATTGGTTTTGGTTTAGGGGTTACTGTGGGAGATGTTAACGGCGATTTATGGCCGGATCTCTACATCTCCAATGACTTTTTTGAACGCGACTACCTCTACATCAATCAACAAGACGGCACCTTTCAGGAAGAAGTCAAAGACTGGATGGAACACCTGAGCCTGTTTTCGATGGGCGCCGATATGGCGGACATCAACAACGATGGTTATCCCGAAATTTTTGCTACGGATATGCTGCCGGATGAAGATTACCGCTTGAAAACTACCACTACCTTTGAAAATTACAACATCTATCAACTCAAGCAGCAGCGTGATTTCTATCACCAGTATATGCAAAACACGCTACAGCTGAATAATCAGGATAATTCCTTTAGTGAGATTGCTTATTTCAGCGGTGTCTCTTCCTCCGATTGGAGTTGGGGAGCCCTTATGTTTGATGCTGATAACGATGGATTAAGAGATATCTATGTTTGTAACGGCGTTTACCAGGATGTCACCAACCAGGATTTTATCAACTTCTTTGCGAATGAGATTATTCAAAAAATGGCGCTCACCGGTAAAAAGGAAGAGATCGAAAAAATCCTGGAAGAAATGCCTTCCACACCTGTTCGCAACCGCTTTTTTCACAACAATGGTGATTTGACTTTTGACGAAAGTAGTGAGGCCTGGGGCTTTGGCGAGAAAACCTTTAGCAACGGTGCCGCTTATGGCGACCTCGATAATGATGGCGATTTGGACTTGGTGGTGAATAACCTCAACCAGCAAGCTTTGGTCTACCAGAATAAAACGGATAGCCAGGACGAAAACCATTACTTAAGTGTGAAGCTAAGCGCACCAGCGCCCAATACGTATGCCTTAGGCGCGAAAGTATTTGTTTACCAAAATGATCGCCAGCTCAATTTTCAGTTGGTGCCTAGCCGGGGCTTTCAATCTTCTGTGGATTACAAGATGGTATTTGGGTTGGGGGAAAGCGGCCAGGTAGATTCCGTTCAGGTAATCTGGCCAGACCGCACCAGCACGATGCTTCATGGTGTGAAAAGTGACCAGGTGTTAAATATTGACTACGCCACGGTAGAAAAACAACCTTACACCCCTGCCAAGGCTGGTATGGATGCTAAAAAACTGCTGCTACAAGAAGCTTCTTTGGACGTTACCCCTCATACCGAAGATCGCTTTATCGATTTCTTCCAGGAAGGCCTGACCATGAGGATGATTTCCCGCGAAGGGCCTAAGACTGCTGTTGGTGATGTCAATGGTGATGGCCGCGATGATATCTACTTGGGTGGTGCTTCTGGCTGGCCAGGACAAATGCTTATTCAAAAAGGAAATAGTTGGCAAGCCACCAATATCAAAACCTTTGAGCGGACCAACAATTACGAAGACACTGCTGCCGCCCTCTTTGATGCTGATGGTGATGGTGACCTGGATTTGTTTGTGGGCTCAGGCGGTAACAATATGCCAGTGGGGCATCGCTATATGCAAGACCGGTTGTACATCAACGATGGCAGAGGCAACTTTGAAATGAACCCTCGCGCCCTGACGGCCAGTGGTTTCAATACCTCCGTTGCTGTACCCCTGGATGTTGATCAGGATGGCGACTTAGACCTTTTTGTCGGTAGCCGGAGCATACCTTCTCAGTATGGTAGCAACCCACCTAGCTTTATGTATATCAATGACGGTAAGGGGACTTTCCGTGATGAGATAGAAACCTATGCACCGGAATTGGCCAGCCTGGGCATGATCACCGACGCTGTAAGCGCCAACCTTATGGGGGATGAAACCCCTGAACTGATTGTGACCGGAGAATGGATGGCCCCTGCTGTTTTTCAGTGGGATGGCGAAAAATATGCCAGAACAAAGACCAATCTCGATGATAAATCTGGCTGGTGGTATGCCGTAGAAACAGCCGATTTGGATGGTGATGGTGATCTTGATTTGGTGCTGGGTAATCGGGGAGAGAACTTTTATTTTACCGGTACACCGGAAGCGCCTGCCAAGTTGTGGCTCTCCGATTTTGATGACAATGGAACCACCGAGAAAATTATTACCCGTAGTATTGATGGGCGTGATATGCCTATCCCAATGAAGGATGAGTTGACGGGCCAGATTGTGAGCCTGAAAAAACAAAACCTGAAACACGCTGAATACGCTCAACGTAGCATCGACGAGTTGTTTAGTGCCGAAGTAATGGCCAAGGTGAAGGTTAAAGAAGGCAACTTCTTCCGCTCCATCATCGCGCTAAACGATGGTAATGGACAATTTACGATACAGGAATTGCCTGCCGAAGTACAGTTTTCCTGTGTTTGCGATATTTACTGTGGCGATTTGAATGGAGACCAACTGCCTGATCTAATGCTAGGTGGTAATGATGGTGGATTTACGCCGCAGTTTTCCAAGTTGGATGCCAGTTTTGGCCACGTTTTAATCAATAGCGGCAATGGGCAGTTCAATAGAATTCCGCAAAGTGAATCCGGCTTTTTTGTTAGGGGAGATATCCGACAGTTGGTGCCAGTAGCCAAAGGGGGGCAACCTTACGTATTGGTAGGTATCAACAATGAGGCTGCCCAGTTATGGAAGATTAATAAATAAAGAAACAGTACACGAAAATATGAGGAGTACGATCATCTTAATTGTAGGGGTTTTAGCCCTCGTTTTTACAGCTTGTAACCCTTCAAGCAACAGCGTAGAGGGACCTCAGCGCTCAGAAGACCCGAGCTTTCGGCTGCTTACCAAAGCAGCTACAGGTCTGGATTTTACCAATGAGTTGCGCCAGTCCAGCGAGTTTAATGTATTTAATTACATGTATTTTTTCAACGGTGGTGGTTTGGCTGCTGGCGACTTCAATCAAGATGGTAAGGTAGACCTTTACTTTACCAATAACATGGGCCCTAATAAACTCTTCTTGAATGAAGGAGGAATGAAATTCCGTGATGTAACCGACGAAGCCAAAGTAGCTGGTATGAACGGCTGGACAGCGGGCGCTACCGTGGTGGACATCAACAACGATGGCAAGCTGGATATTTACGTTTCCCAAATGGGCGAATACAAAACCATTCAGGGGCGCAACCAACTCTATGTTTGTCAGGAGATCAAAGATGGTGTTCCCATCTTTGCAGAAGAGGCTATTCCTTACGGACTCGATCTGGCTGGTTTTGGTACACAGGCTGCCTTCTTCGACTATGATCTGGATGGTGACCTGGATATGTACCAGCTCAATGCTTCGTTGCACGCCAATGGCACCTTTGGGCAAAAGGAGACTTTCGTAGGCACCCAGCACCCAATGGCAGGCGATAAGCTGATGCGTAATGATGGCGATACCTTCACGGAAGTAACCATAGAAGCGGGTATCAATAGTACTGTAATTGGCTATGGTCTCGGCATTGCCACGGCAGATATTAACCTTGATGGTTGGCCCGATATTTACATTGCCAATGACTTTCACGAAAATGATTACCTCTACTTAAACCAGCAGGATGGTACCTTCAAGGAGGTGATGCGTGAGCAAATTCAGCACACCAGCAGATTCTCTATGGGTGTTGATGTAGCGGATATCAACAATGATGCCCAATTGGACATCATTACCTTGGACATGTTGCCGGAAGATCCTTTTATTTTAAAGAGCTCACTGGCGGAAGATGCCTACGATATTTTCCAATTTAAACTCCGATATGGCTATCACCCTCAGTATGCACGCAACAACTTGCAGCTTAATAATGGTAATGGAACCTTTAGCGAAATTGGCCTCTACGCCGGAGTTGAAGCGAGTGATTGGTCATGGGCGCCGCTGTTTTTTGATTTTGAGAATGATGGCTATCGCGATCTTTTTATCAGTAACGGCATACCTCGTCGTATGAATGATATTGATTACATCAACTTCCGTGCGAATGGTGAACTACGTTGGAAATCCAGTACCAATAATCTGGAAGAAGATGACTTGGTATTGGTCGATAGTATGCCTCAGATTAAACTGCCAAACAAGTTTTACCACAACAATGGCAACCTGCGCTTTGATGACTTGAAAGCGGAGATCGACGGCGCTTTACCGACCTATTCCAACGGTGCGATCTACGCTGATCTTGACGGTGATGGTGATCTGGATGTAGTCGTAAACAACCATGAGGACGAGCCTTTTGTTTACGAAAACCTTAATGCGGATAAAGAAGCATTAGGTGATTATCTGCATTTGAATTTTGAGGGAACTCCTGAAAACATTCACAGCATCGGTGCAACCGTTGTGGCCTACAAAGGCACCGAAAAGCTATTGATGCAGCACTTCTCGGCTCGGGGATACCAATCGGCGCAGCCACTAGGAATTTATTTGGGAGTAGGGGATGCCGCATCGGTGGATTCTGTTCAGGTAATCTGGCCTGATCGTACGTACCAAAGCTATACGGATTTGGCATTTAACGAGGAGGTTACCGTTCGTTGGCAAGAAGGCCTTCCGGCGTATAATTACCAGCAATTGCACTTCGTAAACCCTTCAAAAGTAGCTTTTGCTGATCGTACTCAAGCGGTAAGATTAGATTACCTGCACAAAGAAAACCCTTATGTCGACTTCAACCGGGAGGCTTTGATGCCAAATATGGTGTCGGCAGAAGGCCCGGCCGTAGCCGTAGGTGATGTAAATGGTGATGGATTAGACGACGTATTCCTTGGTGGCGCGAAGCGTGAAATCAGCAGGTTGTACCTCCAGCAAGCCAATGGCACCCTGCTGGCTGCACCCAAAGACCTGTTTTCTTCAAGCTCCCTCCAGGAGGATGTGGACGCCGTATTTGCCGATCTTGATCAGGATGGTGACCTTGACTTAGTAGTCGCTAACGGTGGAAACGAATTTAGAGAAAAAAATGCCGCCCGCACTCAGCGCGCTTACCTTAATGATGGACAAGGCAACCTGACGCTAGTGCCGGACTTTTTCCCAAATTCCTACTTAACCGCTTCTTTTGTAGATGTGGCTGACTACGATGGTGATGGTGACCTGGATGTATTTTTTGGTGGCCGAGCAGTGCCTTGGCACTATGCCACATCGCCTCGTTCGTTGCTGTATCGCAACGATGGCAATGGCAAATTTACAGATGTTGGCCAAGAAGTAGCGCCCATACTTTCTGAGATAGGAATGGTCACCAGGGGCGAATGGACAGATATGGATCAAGATGGCGATCCCGACTTGGTACTCTCGCTGGAATGGGGTGACATTCAACTGTTGCGTAATGACAAAGGCAAGTTTACCGCTCAGTCTATTACCGATCAACAATCGTGGTGGAACACCGTCTTGGTGCGCGACTTTGACGGTGATGGCGATATGGACATACTAGCTGGTAGCTATGGTGAAAACTCGAAGTTGAGTCCTACGCCAGAGGAGCCTCTGCGCTTATACATCAATGACTATGACGATAACGACCAGGAGGAGCATATTCTGACCTACTATCTGGATGGTAAAGAATATCCCTTTGCTACCTTTATGGAACTGACCAAGCAGATGTCTTACCTCAAGAAGAAGTACCTCTTTGCCAAAGATTTTGCCCGTGCCAGCTTAACAGAACTCTTCACGGAAGAAAAGCTAGCGGAAGCGAAGTTGATGGAAATCACTTCCCTGTCGAACACCTATTTTGAGAATACCGGCAACGCGACCTTCAAGGCGCATCGCTTGCCTGATCAGGTTCAATTCTCTACGGTAAACGCCCTCACAGCAATAGACCTTGATGGCGATGGCCGAGAGGAAGTGCTGGTAGGTGGCAACTTTCATGAGTGCAATATTGAGATGGGCCGTTACGATGCCAGCTACGGGCAGTACCTACGCTGGGAAGATGGCCAATGGGCCGCCTACCCACTCGGAGACGTCAACCTGACCGGTAAAATCAAACACTGGGTACCGATAACAATTGGAGGCCAGCAGCACGTGGTGGTAGGCCGTAACGATGGGCCAGCGGTGGTATTGCGGGTAGGGGAGTAGATAGCTGAAAATAATTATCCCCGCACCATCGCTCATGTTAGTTCCCAAACTAACATGTGATATCCGGCTGGTCTCCCGACCAGCAGACAGCATCTAGTGGTTTAGGCCGTTTAAGCCGTACCTGGGCTTCAGCCCGAGCGTATAATCCACGCTCGGGCTGAAGCCCAGGTTACGTGCACTGTGAATAGCAAAGCAGGGCGTACGTAGCAGCAGTCAGTTGTCCGGGAAGTATTATCATTGTTTTTCCTGCCCAACAAGCTCTAAGCTCCTATATTTAAGGATGAAGACAAAGCCAGTGATTGAAAAGCTCCTCTTGTAACAAAAAGTGCCATTATGAAAAATGTGACGCAGCCTTTATGGATGAAAATAGGGCAAGTACCGGAATTGCAAAAGATGCTAATGGTCAGCGCCCTTTTACTGTTAGGTACTGTTTCGCCTTTAATGGCAACACAAAGTAGGGGAGAGGGAGCGCTTCAGGGGAAGGCCGTTCTCGGTGAAATACGAGGTGTCCAGTTGTCTTCCAGTGTTTGCCTCCCCAATACGACTCCCCAATTCACGTATAAACCAGGCCCGCAGCGAACAGCGGAGGGCGACACCCGGCCAGGGTGGAGGACCAGGGGTGGGAGGACCGAAGGGACGGACGACCCGGCTGCCCTGCAAACGAAGAGCGCAGTGGCAGGGGCCCATAATCATATAGTACAGGACACCCTCCCGAATAAAATAATGCTAACGGGAACAGTAAAGTCAGCAGCTACGGGAGATGCGTTGATTGGCGTTTCTATTTTTATTAGAAGCACCGTAACAGGAACGGTGACGGATATTGATGGTGTGTTTGAAATACCAACCAGGGAATTAGATACATTGTGGTTTTCTTACACTGGTTTTGAAACCCAAGAACTAATCGTTCTCCCTGGGCAAAAGAGAATAGATGTGCTCATGGCCGAGATCCCCTCGTCGGCCTTAGGCTGCGGTTACATTTTGCCAAGCCCTTTCAAGGACGAAAGGAATGGGATCTTGAATCTTAGTGAACTCCCCTCACTGCACTTTACCAATCCTTATCAACTTCTACGCGGTCAATTTCCAGGTTTAGTGGTCAGTCAAGCAGGTAGTGACCCTTGGGCGGTTCCGGTGTTGCGGCAACAAGGGATACATAGCCTGACCCAAAATGCTGCGCCACTGTGGGTGGTAGACGGGATGCCAGGAATGGAGCCACTGCTACTGGATCAGCAAAGTATCGCTTCTGTAAAGTTGCTGCGTCGGCCAGTGGATTTGGTACGTTATGGGTTGCAATCTGGGGCGGGAGTAATAGAAGTGGAAACGACAGACATTGTCCGTAAAAAACTAGAGGTCGTTTATCAAGGTCAGCTTACGATTGAGCGTGCTGCACGTTTGCCTGGGGTCGCTACTGCGGAGGAATATCGTCAATATCCAGGCGGCATATCGGATTTGGGTTACGGTACCGATTGGTTAGATGAAGTAACCCGGACAGCCCTGAGTCATGGACATCAATTGGCGCTAAGCGGCCGCGATGGTGCAACGATCTGGCAGGTAGAGGGATCGCTGCGTGATGTGCAAGGGGTAGGGCAAAACAGCGAGTGGACACAATATACGGGCCGGGCGCAACTACAACAATCGTTTTGGCGGGAACGGCTGGTGATCAAAGCCCAAGTGGCCGGGCAACAACGCCAGGGCGAGCGTGATTATCAGCAGACTTTTTTCCAGGCGGCCAAGTATAACCCTACGGCTCCTATAAGCTTTACCGAGCCACCTACCAATCCATTGTTAAATAGTTTTTATGATATCAGCACTAACCAGCTTCGCGATTATTTTGAGGTGGTCCCTTCGGTTGATTTTTACAACCCTGTGGCGATACAGGTAGGCTCGAAACTGCTGGAAGAACGGTCGGCCCGCTGGCTCCGGGCAGAGGCAAATTTGCAAATAGCAGACCCGCTTCGGCTGCAACTGGCCGTTGGGCAACAGGCCAATGATCGCCGTAGTGGGGAAGAGAATCGTACCTACGCATTTTTTCGTGGCAATGGTCATACGACCCAACCAGGTAGAGCAGAAAGGACGGTTCGTGAACAGCGGCAGGAATGGCTACGAACACGCCTAAATTGGGAGCATCAATTCAGGGGAGCATTTTGGGAACTGCAAGGGAACTATGGTTTTCAGCGATTGGAACGTGAAGACGAACGGGCCCAAGGTTTCAATTTTGGCAATGACGATTTCAGGTTCGATAATTTTGAAACCTTCCTGACCGACCTCAGCTTTTTGGAGCAATCGCGTTACGATGAGCGTACCCGTTTGATTGATTTTGGGCTGGAGAGTAAACTATATTGGCGCTGGCTGGAATGGGAGGTGGCCGCCAAATACCAAGGAGCAACCAACCTGGGCACCGCAGAACGCTGGCAACCAGTAGGAGGCACTCACCTGGAACTGGGACTGAACGAAATGTTTAATATCAACAGCAGAACAAGCTGGAATGCCCATGGTGGATACGCGCAGGTAGGGCAACTGCCACGGGACTTTTCCTATGCGCGTGGCCAGTATGACCCTATACGAGAAGATTATGTGAATGTAAACCCTGAGTTGAAACCCGAGCGACGGAGGATTGTAAACGCGGGTTTGAACTGGTATGATTACCAAGGTTTTTTGGGGAGTATTGATTATTTTGCGAGTATGACCAAAGACCCAATAGTAAAGCTGGAGCGGGAAGATTTGCCTGCTGCGTTGAATGAATTTGGTGTGAATTTAAGCCAAGTTGCTTTGCGCAACCGCTCGTTGGAACTGGCTATTGGTTGGCAAAAGGGAAGACAACTACAATGGACGACGACCCTGCGTTGGGCGCACATGAAAACCCAACTGGTGAGTACGGGGGACATAGGTCCGGACAGTTACTTTGATGCCAATGGTCAACGCGTAACTGCCAGGTCTGGTGCTGGTGGCTCTATCTGGCGCAATGGGATCGGGTTGGTCGAACTGGATGCTCCTTTCGGGCAAATGATTGGCCGCCAGTTTGATCGAGAGACTACCTTGGCGACTGGTGAGATTAGCTTATATGAGACTTTTCAGGGGAAGGCCTTGCCTGCACCCGATGGTGATTATGGAGTGATAGGGAATGGATTGCCAACCAACACTTACAGTTGGTCCAATACCTTGAGCTATCAAGGCTGGCAATTGGAGGTGCTGCTGCGGGGCGAACTGGGGCACGATTTGGCTCACTTGCGTCGAGGAGAGTTGGAAACGTTCATTGATCAAGAAGGTCTTTTCCCTCAGTCGAGAAATTATATGTCTACAGCATTTGACCTACCCGATAACGTAAGTGGTTTTGCCACTTTTTCAGACCGTTACATTGAGTCAGGAAATTACCTTTCCTTGGATTACCTGAGTATCAGTAGGGTGTTGTATTTGCCAAGTCAGCAATCTTTAAGCATTAGTCTTACCGGCCAAAATTTACTGTTGTGGACCAATTACACAGGTGTTGATCCCTCTCCGCGCTATGTTGATGAAGGCCCTGAAATTGCTGGTGCTTTGCCAACATTGCGCGAACGTGATGGCCAGTTGGCACCCGGTATTGACAGGCGTTACTTTTATCCTCGTTCCAGAGCATTGACCTTGGGATTGAAATGGGGCTTGTGATTCTTTTAAAATGCTTGCATGAAGCAAATTTGCCGTATTTTAGCAACCTATCTAAAAAGTCGATTTATGCTACGTTTTTCCCTTTACAGTTTATTCTTATTGCTACTGGTTGCGGCCTGTACACTTGCTGAGGATGGCCCATCGGTTGTCGATATCAAATCTCCTGATGGTCAACTGGCCCTAAGTTTCCAATTGGATGAGGCGGGTGTAGCAACTTATGCATTGAAGCGAGGTGAAACCGAGGTAATTCCGGCTTCCGGCCTGGGTTTTTCCTTCCAGGGTGCTCCAGACTTGAAGGCGGGCTGGAAAATCAGCAAGGCAGCTACCAGTTCTAAAAAAGAGCAATGGGAACAACCTTGGGGAGAGCAACGAATGGTAGAAAACAGCTACCAGGAGGCTCGTGTTGATATAGAAGAAACCACCGCACCTATGCGGAAATTTACCCTTGTATTTCGATTGTATGATGATGGTTTGGGCTTTCGCTATGAATTTCCTGAACAGGAAGATATGGGCGAAGTGGTCATTACCGACGAGCATACCGAATTTTCGTTAACTGGTGACCCTACCTGTTGGTGGATACCTGGCGATTGGGATATTTACGAGCATTTGTATAACCAGACGAGCTTTAGTGAGATTGATGCCCTGAGCAAGCGGGATCACCCTAACCTGGCGCAGACTTTCATTCCTGAAAATGCGGTGAATACCCCTGTTACCTTGAAAACAGATAATGGTCTTTACCTGAGCTTTCACGAAGCCAACCTCACAGATTATGCGGGTATGACCTTACGGGTAAACAAAGAAGCTAACCGCTTTGAGAGCGCCCTGGTAGCCTGGGCAGATGGAGCTAAAGTAAAGCAAAAAACGCCTTTCAATACGCCATGGCGGACCATTCAGGTAGCTGAACAGGCGGGCGACCTTATTGAAAGCCGTTTGATTGTGAATCTCAACGAGCCCAATGTGCTGGAAGGTGATCAAAGCTGGATCAAGCCGATGAAATACGCAGGAATATGGTGGGAAATGCATTTGAATAAATCGAGCTGGGACAAAGCCAGCGGCAAGCATGGTGCCACCACCGAAAATGCAAAACGATACATTGATTTTTGTGCCGAAAACGATATCAGCGGGCTATTGGTTGAAGGTTGGAATACGGGTTGGGAGCGCTGGATAGGCTTCCCTGATCGCGAAGGCGTTTTTGATTTTGTGACCCCTTACGATGATTATGACTTGGAAGAAGTCGTGCGTTACGGCAAGGAAAAAGGAGTGAATATCATTATGCACCATGAAACTTCTGCTGCTCCGCGTACCTACGACCAGCAACTGGATACCGCTTATACATTGATGCAAAACTTGGGCATTCACGCAGTTAAGACAGGCTATGTAGGCCCCATTATTCCCGAAGGAGAACGCCATCACGGACAGTGGATGGTACAACACTATCGGAGGGTGGTAGAAATGGCTGCCAAGCACCAAGTGGCTATCGATGCGCACGAACCAATCAAAGCCACGGGGCTGCGGCGTACTTATCCCAACATGATGACGCGCGAAGGGCTGCGTGGGCAGGAGTTCAACGCTTGGTCATCAGAGGGAGGAAACCCTACCGACCACCTCACGATGGTCGCCTTTACGCGAATGTTGGCAGGACCAATTGATTATACCCCTGGTATCTTCAACCTGACGATGGAACCGTACAAACCTGATAATCGAGTGAAGCATACGCTGGCCCACGAGCTGGCGCTTTATGTAGTTATCTACAGTCCTTTACAGATGATGTCTGACTTGCCGGAGCATGCTAGTGGCCAGCCTGGAATGCAATGGGTACGGGATGTAGCCGTTGATTGGGAGCAAACGAAGGTGCTTAATGGTGAGCCTGGCGACTATGTTACCATCGCCCGCCAGGAACGAGGTGGAAATCGTTGGTTTATCGGTGCTATTACAGATGAAAATCCGCGCGCGCTCAGCATTGAACTCGACTTTCTTGATAGAGACAAGACCTATCGCTTAGTGGTTTATCAAGATGGCGAAGAAGCCCACTGGGAGACGAACCCCACAGCAATGGAAATCGAAGAACGCGAAGTCCGCGGAGGAGATATTCTCGATTTACAGTTGGTCGCTGGGGGTGGAGCAGCCTTGATGTTGGTACCAATGTAGCAAATTGGCTTAGGCCAACTTCCCAGCAATAAACGCCGTCGTCCAGGCAGATTGAAAATTGTAACCGCCAGTGATACCATCAATGTCAAGTACTTCGCCAGCGAAGTAAAGATTTTTGCAAACCCTGCTTTGAAGGGTTTTGAAATCGACATCTTGGAGGCTCACGCCGCCGCAGGTGACAAACTCTTCCTTGAAGGTAGTTTTGCCTTGCACGGCGTATACGTCATTGGTGAGCAGGGAAACGAGCTTGTTGATGCCGTTTTTACCGATTTCTCCCCATACTTTATCTTCGGTTAGCTGCGCTTTAGTAAGCAAAAAACGCCAGAGTCGCTTGGGGAGGTCGTAGGGAGCAAGATTTCCTGCGTTCTTCTTAGGGTGCGAACGGGCAATACTTTTTAGGTCGTCACGGACAGTATCGTCATTTCTGCTGGCCGTCCAGTTGATCTGTACATTGAAACGGTAATCTTTTTCACTGAGGATGCGGGCACCGTGGGCCGAAAGCTTTAGTATGGCCGGGCCACTCATGCCCCAGTGGGTGATCAACAGTGGGCCATCGGCTTTGAGTTTGGTGCCTTGAATATTGGCGAGTGCTGGCTCTACCACTACTCCCATGAGTTCGCGTACTGCTTCGCCAGGCATATTAAAAGTAAACAAGGAGGGAACGGGCTCTTCTATCTTATGGCCTAAATCTTCCAACCATGCCAGGCCGCTGCGTTTGGGTGAGCCGCCAGTGGCTACAATTACTTTATCAAATACCTCTGGTGCTTGGTCTTCTTTCAGAAAACTCAACAGCCATTGTTCTTCCTGCTGTTGTAGCTTTTTTACGCCATAGCTGGTTTTGATGTTCACCTCCAAGCGGCGAGCTTCTTTGAGGAAACAATCAATGATGCTTTGTGAACTTTGAGATTCTGGAAAAACGCAATTGTCCTCCTGTATGACGAGGGGCACCCCTCGTTGCTCAAACCAGTTCATGGTATCCTGCGTACTGAATATCCGAAAGGCCTTTTTAAGTTGCCGGGTGCCTCGGGGATAAGCCTTGATGAGTTCAGAAATAGTACTGCAACCATTGGTAACATTACAACGGCCACCTCCCGAGACTTTGACCTTGGCTAAGAGCTTCGATGATTTTTCGAAAACAGTAACCGTCGCTGTCGGATGATTTTCTTTGGCCGCCAGGGCCGCAAAGAAGCCCGCTGCTCCTCCTCCAATAATTGCAACCTTCATGAATGCTGTTGAATCGGTATAATAAAAAGTAAAGGTCTGATTTTTCTAAAGAACCTACTACTTCTTAGCTGGATTTTCGGCATTTTACCGGAAATCGTAGCGGAATTATTAGTAAAAAATGCTTCTGAGAACCTTTAGAATCACCACTGTTCTGAGTACCATTTTAGAGGAGCCGGAAAGAATGGAAGAGGCTGTCTCGCTGCCCGAGTGGGCGACTTGTAGTGTTCAGTATTGGGCATAGCGCCCTCAAGTGGGAGGGCCCTCCCAGCTGTCCGGACCGCCGGAACACCCCTCGCCATTCTGACGAATGGGCACGCGAATATACCTGCTCTCAAGAGTGAGAACAGCCAAGCAATGCGAATTAAAAACCTCTGAATTCCTTTCGGACGAATGAAAGGGTAGTGACCTTCGATTTTTAGTAAAGTAGTCAACTTTACTGGAATACAAATGTAAATAAAAAAAAACAATAATTTTTTAATTTATTGAAAAAGTATTTTTTGTTTATCTTTAAAGAGGTGATCCCAAATGAATGGCCTCTTCTTGATTGATTTACTCAATTCTTCCTATTTTAAAGCAACAAAAAAGAATGATGAAAAAGCAAATCTACCTGATAATAAGCTGGATACTCCTGTGGAATGCGATCGGAGCACAAGACCTTACCAACTCCCCCTGGCATATCCCCGCCACAGATATAGACCACAACCATTATTTTGGGATCACTGTAGCCAATGGTGTGGTTGGACTGGTATCGTCGCCAGAGCCGATGAAGGTGCAGGATGTTGTACTCAATGGCGTTTACGATTACTACCAACGTGGCCGTGTGTCCAATATCCTCAAGACGTTCAATCACATGAACTTGGACTTAGATATTGATGGCCGCCGTATCGGTAGAGCCGATATCAGCAATTTCGCCCAAGTATTAGATATGAAAAAAGCACAACTCGTGACTACCTTCACGGTGGGCACCGATTTGGAAGTTACGCACCGCTTAATGTCTCTTCGGCATTTGCCTTATACTGCCATGAGTATCGTAGAGGTAAAGGCCAAACGTAATTTGGAACTTACGGCGACCAGTACCATCGAAGCACCTGATCATTTGGGGGATGTCCGTAACTATTATGCCGAGATCGATCGGCCTCATGTGATGGTGCCGCTCATGACTTCTGTGGCGAATAGCCCTTCAGGGAAGCAAAAAGTGGCAGCGTCAGTGAGTTTTATCTTTGAAGAGGGCCATGGCCATGAGCCCGACCTGATCCACGAAGATTGGGATTATAACCGGCACCTTACCAAATTTAGGAAACCACTCAAGGCTGGCGAAAGCTATTCTTTCAGTGTGGTAGGGTCTACCTGCGCCAGCCGTCAGTTTGAAGATCCCCACAACGAGGCCGAACGACTTACTATTTTTGCGATGCTTGAAGGCAAAGACCGCCTACTCATGCGTCATCAGCAAGCATGGGATAAACTATGGGAAAGTGACATCATCATCGAGGGAGACTTGCGCGCCCAGCGGGCCGTGCGTTCTGCCTTGTATCATTTGTACTCTTTTGCACGCGCCGGTACCTCTTACAGCCTTTCACCGATGGGCTTGTCTGGTCTGGGGTACAATGGCCACGTATTCTGGGATACTGAAATTTGGATGTATCCTCCTATCCTGGCGATGCAACCCGCTATGGCAGAATCACTGATGGAATACCGTTATGATCGACTAGGAGCAGCTCAACAAAACGCCTTTTCACATGGTTACGAAGGGGCTATGTATCCCTGGGAATCGGCTGATGATGGCACGGAAGACACCCCGGTTTGGGCACTTACCGGCCCTTTTCAGCACCATATTTCTGGCGATGTGTCCTGGGCTTGTTGGAAGTATTACCAAGTGACTGGCGATAAAGATTGGCTACGCAATCGTGGTTGGCCCATCATGAAATCTGTTGCTGATTTCTGGACCAGCCGGGTAGAACGTACTGGCCCCGGACAGTATGACATCAAAAATGTCATTGGTGCCAATGAGTGGCTGGAAAATATCGACAACAACGCCTACACCAATGGCATGGCTATCACCGTTCTCCGCTATACGGTGCAGGCTGCTGTTGAATTAGGGCTTACGCCTGACCCCGATTGGTCACATGTCGCAGAAAATATCCCCATCGTTCAGTTCGCTGATGGGACGACGCGCGAGAATGCTACTTATGCTGGCGAAATTATCAAACAGGCTGACGCCAACTTGCTAGCCTACCCCATGGATATTGTTCAGGGCGAAAAGCGAATTCGCCAAGACCTGGCTTACTATGAACCCAAGATGGCACCAGGTGGCCCTGCAATGTCGGTAGCTGTTTTAGCAACGCTTTACGCACGCCTTGGCGAACCGGAAGAAGCTTACCGTTTATTCAATAAAAGCTATCAACCCAACGAGGTGCCTCCCTTTGGTGTACTGGCAGAAACAGCTGGTGGTACCAACCCCTATTTTGCTACGGGAGCAGGAGGGATGTTGCAAACGGTATTATTCGGTTTTGGTGGCCTAGAGATTACGGATCAAGGAATCATTCAGGGCAAAGGCCATTTGCCTAAGGCATGGAAGTCATTGACCATTACGGGAGTAGGTCGTGATCGAGAGACGTTTAAGGTCGAATAATTCTCTGTTTCTTCAAAGAAAAAAGAACGCCAACTCACGAAAGTATCGGAGTTGGCGTTCCACATCTAAACGTCTGGTATAAAATTCTTGAGCGTTTAGCCTTCAAAACCCAAGGCTCGCAAAGCATCTTCATCTTCTTCAGCGGCAATGACTTTAAGAATGTCACCTGTACGGGAGCAATTGCCACAAAAACCAGGGTGTTCAACTTCTATAAAGTCCAGCTCGAAACTAAGAATGGTAATGCCATCAGCAGTGACGAGGTCAACAATTCGTTGGCCCCAATCTTCGGCACTTTCGTCGCCAATGTCATAGGTACTGCCACAGATGACAATAGCATGGAGCTCTAAGGCTATACTGTTAGGGGGTGCAGGCTGTATCGTGACATTCTCTTTATCACAAGAAAAAGCAAGAAAGGCAAGACACAAAATTCCAATTAGGTTACGCATAGTCATTAGGTTGTATAGGGTTTGTAAATGAACAGAAAGAACTTACACTTGGTAAGACAGCAGCAGCCCAACCAGGCGTTGGGCCTTCAAAAGTGAAGATTGTGTTAAAAGTGAAGAAAATTCGCTGGACTTTCAACATCATCCTGGATGGGATAGTCTATTCCGTGCGTCTGGAATAAAAGTAACCTTCCCAGTTTGATCATGGGCCATGCCTTCGTTCCTCGGCACCAGGCCATTCGTTTCTACCTTCGGTACCACTGCTGTCCTTTGTCCTCCTCCTCCGTGCGGCGTGCTTCGGCCTACAGGCCTGCGCACTAGTTTTATAGTTATTATTTACCGAAAGGATCACTATAACAAGAGATAGAGATAAAAAACGGAAGGCTCATTGTAGCCCTCAGACTAACAGGAGCGTTTGTTTTAAACCGTTACGCCTATCTACCAGCAGATACGCTGTACGTGGTATAATGTCTAATTTAGGGTTGACAAATCCCTGTACCCTGTACTACGTACCTAATACTGTGAGGCTTGTCTTGGTACTTCTCGCTTCTTAGGAATACAAAAAGCCAAGCCTCACGTTNTATTAGGGAACTCCTCGCCTGTAAGTAGCGTTGAGGAATCGATTAAATTATCAGTAAAATGGAAACCACTACGATCGTTCAGCATTTGAAGGAGCTGGAAAAAGAGAGGGGAATAAAAATCCTGATGGCGGTAGAAAGCGGTAGCCGGGCTTGGGGCTGTGCCTCTCCGGATAGTGATTATGATGTACGCATTATCTACATACGGAAACCTGAGTGGTACCTTTCTATCAACGAAGGAAAAGACAATATTGATTATTTTGAAGGGAAGCTGCTCGATGTCAATGGCTGGGATATCCGCAAAGCATTGCGCTTGTTGGCAGGGTCTAATGCGACACCTTTTGAGTGGGCACAGTCACCTGTAGTGTATATGGAGGAGCTCGGTTTTCGCGATCAGCTACTGGCTTTTGCACGCGAGTATTTTCGGCCAGTAAACGCATTGAACCATTATCGAGGCATTGCTCACAATAGCTTGGCGGTAAAGGATGGTGAGGAGATGAAACTTAAAAAAATGTTTTATGTTATCCGTCCTGTTTTGGCTGCGCAGTGGATTGCTCGAAAAAGGACGGTACCACCGATGCACCTGGAAGGTTTGCTGGAAATTGTAGCTGAAGCCAACATCAAGACCATGATAAAGGATTTGATTGTAAGAAAGGCAACAGTAAATGAAGATTACCACTACGTACCCGATCCAAGCTTGGTAGCCTTCCTGATGGAAAGATTAGAAGAGGTGAAAAATATCGAATTGCCAAAGTCTCCTCTTATAGATAAGGAACCCTTGAATGTGTTTTTTCGAGAAGTTCTAACAAATACCTGGAAATGACCATTGATGAATTGAAAGAACGAGGGTTGATTGTCTATGAATGCATCTCAGGAAGCAAGGCTTATGGATTGGACGTGCCTGGCTCTGATACAGACATCAAGGGCGTATTTGTATTGCCTCAGAGGGATTTCTATAGCTTTGAATATGTACCACAGGTTGCTGATGCTACAAACGATACTGTTTACTATGAACTAGGTCGCTTTTTGGAATTACTCAAAAAGAATAACCCTAATATGCTGGAAATGCTGGGTACGCCACCAGCAAAAGTGTTGTTTCGGCACCCCTTGTTGAATGGATTACATCCTGAGCTGTTTTTATCTAAGCGCTGCAAGGGTACTTTTGGTGGTTTTGCGTTTACGCAAATCAAGAAAGCACGAGGCTTGAATAAGAAAATCGTTAATCCAGTTGACAAAAAGCGTAAGACGATTCTGGCCTTTTGTTATGTTTTACATGGGCAAGGTTCTCTGTCTTTGGAGCAATGGTTGATAAAGAATAATCTAAGGCAAGAGCAGTGTGGCCTTGTTCGTGTTCCGCATGCAAAGGATGTTTATGGATTGTTTGTAGGGGGGGGATATCAAGGTGTTCTAAAGAAAGAAAACGCTACCTCTGTTAGGTTGAGCAGCATTCCTAAAGGAGAGGAGCCCCGAGCGTATCTTTATTTCAATAAAGACGGCTATGCTACCTACTGTAAAGATTATCGAGACTATTGGGAGTGGGTAGAGAACCGGAACAACGCCCGCTATGAAAACAATATCGAGCACGGGAAAAACTATGACTCCAAGAATATGATGCACACTTTTCGCCTGCTGGATATGGCGGTGGAGATATTGACGAAAGGAAAAGTGATTGTAGAACGCCCCAATCGGGAAGAACTATTGACGATTCGGTCAGGTGAATGGGAATACGACGCATTGATTGAGCGAGCGCACAAAAAAATGGAAGAAGTTACCGCTGCTTACGAAATCAGCACGCTCCCAGAACAACCAGACGAAGCCGCCATTGATGCTTTGTTGGTGCAACTCAGAAATGCATTTTATCAAATATCCCCTTGGAAGTTAGAAGTATTATAAAGTAATTTTTTACCCCAATATAGAAGATGCCTTGGGGCTGAAAATACAAACGCCGCGCTATCAGCTAATACTGATAACGCGGCGTAGTTTTTAGGCAATTTACAACTAGTTGAGTCAAACAGAATGAGTCCTCAATAGCATCAATAAACCTATACCAAGTACTTCGTACCAAATACCTTACCCTTACCCTCCTCTGCCCATAAATTTCCGGATACCGGCAAATAAGCCAACTACCGCAAGGGCCACGAGCTTCCATGCTTTTAATAGGAAGATGCCAATAGAGGCAAGCAGGCCCGTTTTCAAGAGTACTTTACCAGCAATTAATCCACCGATGCCGTAGGCTGCTAGCCGGTCTACACCAGGACGATAATCGGTATAGCGTTGGCCAGGCTCAAATTCCACACCGGCAAGAATGCCATTAATGTTTTCTTTGATCTCTGGCAGGAGTTCCATCTCGCCAATGGCATTCAGTACGAGGTAGCCTTCTCTGCCCAAGACCCGAATGCTGTAGTTGAGCGTATTGGTTTCCATTTCGTCAAAATTCAGCTCCATGGCCCAGTGTAGCTTTTTAGTCGCTTCATCATAAAAAGGGGGGCTGCCCCAGCCGACCATTCGCACGGTACCATATCCTTGCTCTTCTCGATATTCGCTTTCGGCGGCGGTATCCTCAATGAGGCTTTCCAGGAGTTCATCGTAATCAATATCTTTGGCGTCATCATCGGCTACGTGCCCTTCGTCAGCATAGGTAATGTTGATACCGTAACCATCAAGGTCATTGAGTCCGCCTTCAAGGGGGAAAAGCATTCCCAGTGATGACTCTGAAGAAGGAGGGTTACCCCAGATGTCCGTCAAAATCATCTCCGCATCCGTTGGATTTACGTACTTGAAACCAACAGGAACCTGCAAAATAGCAAGGTTGTCGCCAAGAAGAACAGTATCTGTACGGTAATCAACAGTTTGTGCAACACTGTCGAGGTAAGCTTGATAGAGCGCGAGGTAAAAGGCATCCTGTTCTGCTTCTGATAGATTTAGACTATCAGTTTCGGTGTTTGCCCATAAAGCAGGGGCTGTTCCCAGGAAGAGGAATAGTAATAAATAACGCATGAATAGGGTTGGTTTTAAAGAGGGTGCCTAAGTTTTAGATAACCTCAGTGTCAGAGAAAGAGTTTTGTATGGTTTATAATACGAAAATAGCAGAAAAATAGTTCCTTAGAGCTTGTTTCGCAGTAGGAATAAATCTCAACCCCTATGACTGACTAGCCCTACACCCTTACACCTAGGGTGCCCAATCTGGTGCTTTTCTGATGCGACGGATTTTAGCGCTTTCTTGACAGGCTAAATTGCCAGGTAGAGAGTTGTCCTCAGCCAGGTTGCCGGGCTTCAGCCCGCACCCCTAGAACGGAGAGAACTCCTTGCGGGCTAAAGCCACGCGTAACCTGAATTACCAGCCAGATTGGACAGCCGACCCTTACACTTTTCCACCTTTACCCCCTTACTCCCTCAACTTCACCATCGTCAAAATAGTAGCAATCGCTACCGTCTCATTGGTCTCGTCATAAACTTCCACCGACCATTTTACGATGCCTTTGCGGTAATCTTCATCGTCACGTTTTTGCTGCTCGATCTTTTCCTTGGCGGTAAGGTAAACACCAATGGTCATACCGGGGTAAACGGGCTTGGTAAAGCGACAAGTCTCCAGGCCATAGTTCAATAAAACAGGACCTTTGCGAGGCTCAACGAAGAGTCCGGCAGCCTTACTTAGCACCCAGTAGCCGTGAGCTACCTTCTGTTCAAAAGGTGTGCCTTCCAGCGAGGTCGCATCTACGTGAGCGTAGAAACGGTCACCGGTGAGGTTGGCAAAATTGCCAATGTCATTTTCGGTGACGGTATGCTTAGCCGTAGTGATCGTGTCACCAATCTTGATGTCCTGAAAATGCTTGCGAAATGGGTGGATATCACTCTCCGTACGGGCAGCACCGGGCTGGTACTGTTGGGTCACCTGTGTAAGCATCGTAGGGTGCCCCTGGAGGGCTACCGTTTGTAAATAGTGCTTGACAGAACGAATACCACCCAATTCCTGGCCACCGCCGGCCCGCCCCGGTCCGCCGTGGTTCATCAAGGGCATGGGAGATCCGTGGCCGGTGCTCTCGGGGGCACTTTCACGGTTGAGGATCAGTATCCGACCGTGCTGCGCGCCAGCACCCAAAAGGTACTCCTGCGCCGTGTGGGCATCGTAGGTGCAGATGGTACTTACCAGCGAGCCTTTACCCAGGTTGGCCAACGCAATCGCATCGTCCAATTCGCGATAGGGGAGGAGCGTGCTCACCGGGCCAAACGCTTCAATATCGTGGGTAGCCTTCTGCTCAAATGGTTTATCATTACGTAGCAGGATAGGCGTACAAAAAGCACCCTTATCACGGTCGCCCGAAACTTCGAAATCATCCAATTGCCCGTAGACTAAATCACTGGACTTTAACAGTTGCTGCACGCGTTCTCTCACAACTTGCTGCTGTTTCTTGCTTACCAGTGCGCCCATACGTACGCCTTCGTTGCGAGGGTCGCCAATCGTTGTCTTCGCCAGTTGTTGGCCAAGCGCTATTTGTACGTCTTCAATGTATTCTTCCGGGACAATGATCCGGCGAATAGCCGTACATTTCTGCCCCGCTTTGGTGGTCATTTCGCGGCGAACTTCCTTGATGAAGAGACTAAACTCTTCGGTGCCAGGAGCCGCGTCTTTGCCCAATATTGCTGCATTCAAGCTGTCTGCCTCCATGTTGAAAGGAACAGCCTCGTTTGTAATCCGGGGCATCCCCTTGAGTTTGCGCCCTGTTGCCGCAGATCCAGTAAAGGTGACCACATCCTGGCTGCCCACGGTATCCAAAATACCTACGCCTGAGCCCTGTACAAGTTGCAGACTCCCTTCTGGCAAAATGCCCGAAGTAATGATGTCGCGCACCATCGCTTCCGTAAGGAAACTGGTGATTTCAGAAGGCTTGACCACTGCTGGCATGCCTGCTAGTAAATTGACGGCTACTTTCTCCAGCATTCCCCAAATAGGAAAATTAAACGCGTTGATGTGGATAGCTACGCCCTGACGAGGAACCATCACGTGGGTGCCAATGAACGTTCCTTCCGTAGAAAGGCGAGCCGCTTCACCATCAACGTACCAACGCTGATCACCCAGCTGTTTGCGCATACTGGCGTAGGCAAACAAAGTGCCAATACCACCTTCAATATCTACCCAGCTGTCGCCTTTGGTAGCGCCCGTTTGGTAACTGAGTGGGTAGTATTTCTTACGTAGGTCATTGAGGTGCAGCGCCAACTTCTTCAGCATCAGCCCCCGTTCGCGGAAACTCATCTTGCGCAGCGCCGGCCCACCTGTCTTGCGAGCATAATCGAGAATGTCACCAAACTCCAGGCCCGCAGTGGAACAACTGCCGATCACTTCACCCGTCGAGGCATCAAATTGCGTAAACTCTTCCTGATTGGGACCTACCCATTTGCCCTCGATATAGTGCTGTAACTGCATATTGTTAATAATTTACGAACGTTCGTTCGCAAAGATAAGCGGTTTTTATGATTTGTGGAACAAGTGCTATGGAAGAATGACTTTCTGAAGAAGAAAGTACGTTAGGTTTTATTTTACTTTTGGGCTGTAGCAGCCTTGCGCACTAATCTTTTACCCCGGCAATACCTCCCGCAGCCGCTGCACAATTCTAAAAGTAGCGGGGCAAACACTGGTGTTCTTCAACGTTAAATCCAAAATTTGATGGAAGTTCTTGCGGTCGGTATGGGGATATTCACGGCAAGCGCGTGGACGAGCTTCGTAGATGCTACAGTAATTGTCGTCGCCAAGGAAAGGGCAAGGAGAAGAGTTGAGTACATAATCGCCATCGTCATCCAAGTGCAGATGTTGATCTACCAACGCTGCCGGACGGATGCCCAGGTGACGGGCCACTCGGTCGATGTCTACATCTCGAAAGATAGGGCTAGTTGTTTTGCAACAATTGGCGCAAGCCAAGCAATCCATCTCCTGGAAGACTTCTTCGTGGAGCTCACTGACGGTTGCGTCAAGCTCTCGCGGTGGGCGTTTGCCAATACGGGCGAAGTATTTGCGGTTCGTTTTGCGCTCCTGCTTGGCTAAGGCCTTGATGTCCGGTAAAATTTCGGCGAGGTTTTTCGCTTTCATGGGAGCAAAGGTAAGAAACCGTACAAAAAGGAAGTCTCCGTTTATTTTTTGCCCAATCCTAAGGCAAAAGTAGCTTTAACGTTTATTTTTGCAGCATAGAGTGGCAGTGCTCGGCTTGATTAATATGAGCCATATAAGTTTTCTCGCACACCAGAAATTGCGCAAATAACAACAAAGCATGAAATACCTGATGACTACAATTTTATTGAGCCTTTTTGCTTGCCTTTGTTGGCAATGCAGTGCTGCGGATACATCGGAGGCAAAGTCTACCGCAACGATGGCCGCCGAAAACGGCAACTTTACCATCAATGTAGCAGGCCTCGGTGCTGGAACGGTGCGGCTGGTAGGTATGCTCAATGACCAGCAATTTTTAGTAGATGAGGCAACTTCTGATGCAAATGGTAGTGTAACGTTTACCAAAGATGAGCCTTATCGGCAGGGCATATATTTTGTTTTGCTTTCCAATAATGCCAATTTTCAAATGATCATTGCGGAAGACCAAACCTTCACTTTGTCCACTCAGGTAAATGACTTGGTAGGGGGGGATGCAGATAGAAGGTAGCGTGGACAACCAATTGCTTTACGATAATCTCCGTTACGAAACGACCTACCAAGCTGCTTTAAGCCCTTTATCGCAGCAACTAAAAACGCTTACAGAGGGTACGCCGGAATACACCACCGTCGAAAAACAACGCCAACAATTGATAGCCGACCGTAAAAGCTATCTGGATGAAGTATTTGCGACCTACCCTACTTCCTTTTTCGTCAAGTTTAAGCAGGCGGGCCAGAATCCTGAACTGCGCCGCGAGCTACCCAACGACGCGCAGGTGACCGCTTACCGGATGGAATTTTGGGATAACGTTGATTTCTCTGATGAGCGCTTGATGAATACGCCGGTGATCTTTAATAAAATCAAGCGCTATTTTGAAGAGCTTACGCCGCAGCAACCAGACTCTATCATTCTGTCTTTAGAGCGGCTTGTCGAGCGCTTGCCTACATTAGAAAACTCAGAGTACTACAAGTATTTTGTCAATTACGTAGCGCTTAATTATGAACCGACCAAGACGACGCTCATGGATTCGGAGGCGGTTTTTGTACACATGGTACAGAACCACTTCACTTACGAAAGAGCATTTTGGTCAGATTCTACCAACGTTTATGCCCTCCAATTGCGGGCCGATGAAATGGCAAATAGCCTGGTAGGGCAGCCGGGCCCTAATGTGAAGGCCCGCGATGAGAAAGGCCAGGAGCAGTCTATTTATGATCTCAAGGCGCCCTACATTGTTGTTTATCTCTATAATCCTGACTGTGAGCACTGCCAGGAGCAATCACCTGTGTTGGTTGATTTGTACCGAGGTTGGCAGCAACAAACGCCAGCTTTAGTAGACGTTTACGCGATCGCCATTGATACGGAAGATGCGCTGTGGAAAGATTATATCTCCAAAACAGGAATGCGCTGGACCAATGTTTTTGATCCGTCGAATAAAGCGATTTATAAAACCTATTACGTAAATGTTACCCCTGAGGTTTATTTGCTAGGGCCAGATCGGAAGATTATAGCGAAGAATTTGAATGTGAGTCAGATCAATGATGTAATAGCACGCGACCAGCAGAAAAGATAGACAGGCTCTAAAATAAAGAAGGGAGCTGAGACAGCTCCCTTCGAATCCCCCTTGTAGTTAACCTACAAAAATTAATTCTGTTTTATTGTTAGGGCTGGTATTAAAAAATGCTAACGATGGGGTACATCATCGTTAGCGATGTGGGATTATAAAACTTCTTTGGATTTTTGGGGAAAATCAAAAAACTGGTGTGTGTTTGTTCGTTACGGTTTTAAGACGGCCGTATTTTGTTCGGGTCACAAAGGTAAGATGTTTTTTAAAAAATATTGTTTATTTAATTGTTTTAATTGCTGTTTTTCAGCTGTTTGTGTCTTTTTGTTGAAGGTGAAATGAATTTTCATCCAGGGTTTTACGTAGTTTTCTGTGTGGGTTCACCGCTCTACTACTAATAAAGAATCAATAAAACGATTACTTACTAGGGAAATGAACCTTCCTACAGTAGCTTTGTCTTTTCTTTTGAAATTAAGGAACAGTACAATACTAAGACTTCATGTTAAAAAATACCGCGCTACTAGCTCGTTTGGAATTGGTATGGTGGCTCATTACGGCTATCATTGTTGCAATAATATTAGGCCCAATTCTTTACAAATTACCTGATTATCAATTCCTTTGGCCCAATTTGGTGTTCATTCTGGTGATGGTCACCTTTACCCGCTACATTTTCTTTTTGAAGTATACCTTTTTGGCCACGTGGCGCAATATCAAGGTCGCTATTATCTTCCTGTGTATTTTTATCGCCTTTCTATTGGTTCAGGAGATCAATCTTTTTCAAACCTTCTTGGATGAGAATGGCGTTGAAGCCATTGTCGGTAGCCTTCCGCGCACGGAGCAAGGGCCTATGATGAAATTCATCAAGAGTGAAATGCTTTTGTTTGGTGTAGGCGCAGTGATTACTTGTGGCGTTTTGCCGTTGCGACTGGTGGTATCTATCTGGCGGCGCTGGAATGGGTACGAGGATTAGGAGTTGGGGATGGTTTTATATTGAAGGTTTCAAAGAAATGGTTTAAGGTCGTCTCAAAATTGGTAACGAAATACCGAAAAAACTTTACTTTAGTTGTTAGGTTAAACGAAGGAAATGCGTTTTTCTACGATAGCTTCTATCAAACCTCCTATTCTGAGCTAGAAAGGATGAATGGGTGAGAAATTAATGTAGGGGAGTGGGCGTAGCACTCCTTTGAGTTGTGCATGTATCGAAAGACATTGCTGTTAACAAGCAAAATCAAAACAAATGAAATTAAATTTACTTTGTGGATTTTTTATTCTGACACAATTTCTTTCAGCCCAAACCTTTACGGAGATATCTATCGCCCTTGAATTGGACGGGGTTATGGCAAGTTCCATTGCCTTTTCGGACGTGAACGGGGATGGCAACGATGATGTCCTTATTACAGGGCAGAACAGCTTAAATGAACGAATTGCGAAACTGTATACCAACGATGGGACAGGCAATTTCACCGAAATGATGGGAACCCCTTTCGACGGCGTTATAGCAAGTTCCATTGCCTTTTCGGACGTGAACGGGGATGGCAACGATGATGTCCTTATTACAGGGCAGAACAGTTTAAACGAAGCAATTGCGAAACTGTACATCAATGATGGGATGGGTAATTTCACCGAAATGACGGACATTCCTTTTGACGGCGTTGCTGATGGTTCCATTGCCTTTTCTGATGTGAATGGCGATGACAACGATGATGTCCTCATTATGGGACAGAAAGGTGCAATTCTTGGGAGCGAGCGAATTGCGAAACTGTACATCAATGATGGGATGGGTAATTTCACCGAAATGATGGACATTCCTTTTGACGGCGTTGCTGATGGTTCCATTGCCTTTTCGGACGTGAATGGCGACGGCAACAACGATGTTCTCATTACGGGATCGAAAGGTATATTTATTGAGGACGCGCAAATCGCGCAACTGTACATCAATGATGGGGTGGGTAATTTTACCGAAATGACGGCCACCCCTTTTGAAGGTGTAAGGGCAAGTTCCATTGCCTTTTCGGACGTGAATGGTGACGGCTATGATGATGTTCTCATAACTGGACAGAACGAGCCACCTATTGATAGTGAACGAATTGCGAAACTGTACACTAACGACGGGCTGGGCAATTTTACCGAAATGACAGGTACTCCTTTCCAAGGCGTTAGTTTTGGTTCTATCGTCTTCTCGGACGTAAATGGTGACGGCAACGACGATGTTCTCATTACAGGAGAAAATATTTCATATGAGCGAATTGCGGAACTGTACACCAACGACGGGCTGGGTAATTTCACCGAAATAACGGACATTCCTTTTGACGGTGTTATGTTTAGTTCTATCGCCTTCTCGGACGTAAACGGCGACGGTAAAGATGATGTTCTCATTACAGGGTGGAACAGTCTAGACGAGGCAATTGCGAAACTGTACAAGAACGACGGGATGACATCTTCCATTGATGATTCAATCCTCAGGTTTGATCTTAAATTTATACCCTACCCAAATCCTGTAAAGTCAGGTGATTTGAATATTACTTTCTACTCAGTTGGAAATGGTTTTGTAAACGTAAAAGTGTATAACCTAAATGGTCATCTTTTAAGTCAACAAAAAGAATTTGTAGTAATCGGGGACACGACTCTTACAATTGATATTGGCCCTTTGCCCTCAGGAAGTTATTTCATTCAATTGGATAACGGTAAAGAAAAAGGGACAGCTAAGATTACTGTGCAGTAGAGTAAGAGAAAGGCTAAAGTCTCAATGCCAGGTGTTGAGGCCATTGTCGGCAGCCTTTTGCGCACGGAGCAAGGGCCTATGATGAAATTCATCAAGAGTGAAAAGGAAACGGATACCGCCACTAGAAAAAGATATTGATCTTGCTAAGAATGATCATCTCTATAAAGTTGTTACCGAGTATGAAAACCCCTTGGCTTTTGTGGGGGAACTAAAAGGCTATTATGAAGATCGAATTTTTAAATTGAAGAAAAGAACAAGGAAAGGATGTTGAAAAAAATAACCTGTGTTTTGTTTGATATGGATGGTGTCATTATCGATTCCGAATTACTCCATAAAAAAGCGTACTACGAAACCTTTGTTTCTTTAGGTCTAGAGGTGTCGGAGGAGTTGTACAAAACCTTGACGGGGTCTTCTACCATAAATGCTTTTCAGAAACTGGTAGCACATTTTGATTTAAAGGAAGACCCGAACGAGTTGGTTTTACAAAAACGCAAGCGCTATGTTGATTTCTTTGAGAATGATCCAACCTTACATTTGGTAAATGGCGTAGAGGAGATTATCAAGTATTTCTACAACAAGGGGATGACTTTAGTACTGGCGTCTTCTTCTGCGATGGTAAATATTGATCGTGTGTTTAACCGATTTGACCTGAATCAATACTTTACGGCTAAGATCAGTGGCGCAGACTTAAAGGAATCCAAACCACATCCAGAGATCTTTGAAAAAGCCGCAGTTTTAGGAAACACCCCCAAAGAAAACTGTATTGTTATCGAAGATTCCGACAATGGGGTTAAAGCCGCTAATGATGCCGGAATTTTTGTCTTTGGATACAGAAATCCAATGGCCGCAGATCAAACCTTAGAGAATGCCGATGTGATAATTACGGACTTTGGGGAATTGAGGAGCTATATCTGAGCTGGTTTAAAAAACTCAAACCACCTCTCCACCCATCACGCCACTACCCGGCCCAAGCGTAATCACCCGGTCGGCAGCGTCGATCAAGATGCTATTGTGCTCAATGAAAAGGAGGGTGTCGCCACTATCAATAATCGATTGGAGAACGGTGATTAATTGTAAGATATCAAAATAATGGAGCCCCGTACTCGGTTCATCGAAAAGGTATAACCTGGTACCTTTTCGTTTTTGCATCAATGATTTAGCTAGTTTCAAGCGTTGAGCTTCTCCGCCGGATAAGGTGTTGCCCGATTGGCCCAATCGTAAATGTCCTACTCCTACTTGCTTTAGAATCTTTAAATTTTCTACAATAGCTCCTGTATCGAAAAAAACAATGGCTTCTTGCACGGTCATGCGTAATATTTCGCCTATGGAGCGACCTTTGTATTTGCACGCCAGAACGGCCTCATTGTAGCGCATTCCTTTGCAAGTGTCACAGGTAAGCCAGATATCACTCATAAAATCCATGCTGGTTTTCAGCTTTCCAAGGCCAGCACAAGTGCCACACTTTCCGTTTTTGCTTTGATAGGAAAAGTCAGCTTTCTTCCATCCGGCGTCTTTTGCAGAATCTGTTTTTGAGAAGGTGGTCTTTAGCTGTTCGAGAATGCCGGTATAGGAAACAGGCGTGCTCGATCTGCTTTGTTTCAGCGGCTCCTGGTCAATGAGCAGCACCTCTTCAAACTGATCCAATCCATTTACGGAAGTACAGCCAACGGGGCGGTTTTTCAACCAGGAACGATACAACACCTCTTTAATTAAGCTTGATTTTCCACTTCCGGAAACACCTTTGATAGCGGTTATTTGCCGAGCATAAAAGTTTACATCAATATTCTTAAGGTTATTGGCAAACGCTCCTTTTACGCCAAAGGGAGCACCGTTTTTGTTGTGTTTCTTAACGAGAGGGTGTAGTTGTTTTTGCAGTAATTGATAGGTCACGGAATGCTTCGCATCGGTAATGGCGGAAACTTTTCCTTGGTAGATTACCTCGCCTCCTAAATCTCCGGCACCTGGCCCCATTTCAATCAGGTAATCAGCATTTTGAATGAAAGATGGGTCATGCTCAACTACGACCACGGTGTTGCCATTCGCAACAATACTTTTTAATACTTTTGATAAAATGGCTACCTGCTCTTTATCTAACCCTATGGTGGGTTCATCCAAAACATAGATGACACCAAACAGGTGGGTAGACAATTGCCCCGCGAGCGTAACCCGCTGTCGTTCCCCACCGGAAAGCGTACTCACCGTTCTATCTATGCTTAAATATCCCAAGCCAAGGTCAACAATGGTCTTCAAGGATGTGGTGACTGCTGGCAAGACAGCTTTACTGATGGCCAAAACAATCGGATCTACTTTGTGATCTACTTGCTCCATAAATTCAAGGGCCGAGACAATGCTCAATTGAGAAAGCTCATGAATGCTTTTTCCTAGAAATTTTGTGTTTGCTAATTCCGGTTTTAATCGGCTTCCCTGGCAGGTTGGACACACAACATCATGAAGTAAATCCTCTAAAGCCTTGATATTCTTGTTATGGCGTTTCCGCTGATACTCCTCATCGATATAATTGCAGAACCCTAGCCATTTTGCCGATAAGGATTGTGTTCCGGTTCTTGATTTAGTAGTAAAATCCCAAGTGACATTCCATACGGCATCGCCGGTTCCGTACAGGATAATTTCCTTTATCTCCTCTTCCAGTTGCAGCCAAGGGCGGTCGATATTCAGTTGGAGCTGTTTGGCTACTTCCTTGAGTGTTGCCATGAATTGGCCATTCCTATCAGCATAATAAGCAACAGCCTTATTCACGGATAGCGCACCTTCAAAGATGGACTTCTCCCGAGCAATGACCACCTCATCGGGATTGCATTTGCGTTGTATACCGAGGCCTTCACATTCCGGGCATGCACCCAAATGATGGTTGAAGGAAAAGTGCTGAGCCGTATAGGTTTCTCCTTCCTGCTGCGCTATCCTGGAATACAACAACCTGAAGGCATCATACACGCCTGAAAGTGTACCCACCGTTGATCGCTTGGAAGGCGTTCCTCCCTTCCTGTTGATCCCAATAGCAGGGCCTAAACCAGAGAAGGAAGCGATTTTTGCTTCACTATTTTGTTGAAGAAAACTCCTGTTGTAGGTAGATAAGGACTCCGTAAAGCGGGCGTTGGATTCGGCAAACAAGGTATCATATACCAATGATGATTTTCCACTCCCTGAAACCCCGGTGACGACAGTCAACTGATTCTTAGGAATACGAACATCAATGTTTTTAAGGCCGTGCGTCGTTACTCCATTCAGAATGATCTCCTTGTGAACAAGCCTATCTAGTGAGACGGTCTGCTCAGTTTTGTTAGCCCCGATTGCTAATGACTGCAAATCATTAGCAATCAAACCTCTGCGTCTCTGCGCCTCTGCGCGATTATCCCTTGGAATCCCCTGGTAAACAACTTCACCTCCGTTTGCACCACCTTTGGGGCCGAGTTCAATATGCCAATCGCCCCAGCCAATAATCGCTTCGCTTTGCTCGATACAAACGATGGTATTGCCTTTCTGCTTGATGCGGTCAAACAATAGGAGTAGCGTTTTGATATCATCGTGATGCAAGCCAATACTTGGCTCAATGATCACGTATAAGGTGTCTCCGGTATCCTTTTTCTGTAGCTGGTTGGCAATTTTAATACGTTGCGCTTCTCCTCCCGAAAGGGTGGTTGATGACTGCCCCAGCGTTAGGTAGCCGAGTCCTATCTCTTGTAGTATTTTGAGCCCTGTCAGTACTTTTTTATGACCGTCAAAAAAGGCTATGGCTTCATTGATGGATAATTTATAGGTATCCGCAATAGACAATCCATTGTACTTTATCTGAAGGGTTTCTTTATTAAATCGATCACCATTGCAGGTGCCACATACCAAGTCTACATTGCCTAAAAAGTGCATGCCGATCTGTGTTTTTCCAGCACCTTGGCACGTTTCACACCTTCCTCCTTTGTTATTGAATGAAAAGCGAGACTTGGTGAATCCTTGCGCTTTTGATTCAGGTAAACTAGCGTAGAGATCACGAATATGATCTGACAATCCTAAGTAGGTAGCAGGATTACTACGTGGTGTTTTCCCTATGGGGGAATGATCTATAAAGATCAGTTTGTTAATGGTATCAATATTTTCATGGCGGGCCAGCTTGGCGGGGATATCGGCGTCTATCTCCAGGCATTCTCGCACTACTTTGAGTAAGGTCCCTTTTACCAGGCTAGATTTTCCGGTACCTGATTGTCCACTGACAACATTGAGCTTTCCAAGCTGAAATTCAACGTCAATGTTTTTCAGGTTTCGTTCCTGGCATCCGATAAGGCGAATCGAACCAATTTCTGCTTTTGAATTTTCATCAGCAATTTTCGACGATTGCAAATCGCCTGAAATTAAACCTCTGCGTCTCTGCGACTCTGCGCGATTATAGTCTGTGTGGTTATACTTAATTGCTCGGTAAGTCGGACTAACCTCCTTCAATTCCTCCTTTTGCGAAAACGCTAAAAATGGACCATTAAAAATAAGTTCGCCCCCATTGACGCCAGCTTCTGGGCCAATTTCTATGATATGATCGG
This sequence comes from Lewinella cohaerens DSM 23179, assembly GCF_000379805.1. Taxonomy (GTDB): domain Bacteria; phylum Bacteroidota; class Bacteroidia; order Chitinophagales; family Saprospiraceae; genus Lewinella; species Lewinella cohaerens. The sequence goes on from NZ_KB903539.1 coordinate 86,035, forward strand.
CATTGGTAATGGTGTCAATATCATGTTCTACAACAATGACTGTGTTCCCTTTTTTGACCAGTTGTTTAAAATGATAAATCAAGCGCTCGTTTTCTTCAGGATGTAACCCTATAGAAGGTTCATCAAAAACGTAAAGCACATCACTTAAGGGAACCAATATTTGATTGGCCACTCGAATACGCTGAATCTCGCTGGCACGAAGCGATTTCGAGGAACGATCCAAGGTCAAATGCCCCAAGCCCAAGTCTTCCAATAAATCAACTTGAGCCTCTATTTTTTTGATAATCTCATGCGCTACACCTTCCCAGGTATTTGACCGAATCCACGTTTTAAGCGCGTTCAGTTCCAAGGTCACAATTTCTGCTATTGATTTCCCTTGAACGGTAACACTTAGGGCATCGTCATTTAATCGCGTACCATTACACGATGGGCAGGTTACCGCACGCACGTACTTGAGAATATTGGCATTCCGATCTCTTCTGAGAATATCAGACATTATCGGAATCATTCCTTTGTAATGTCCTTCTTCCCGTGGTTTGGCCTTGATTCCTGTCCATTTCAACCGTGATTCAAGACTGTGTTTACCAAAAGGTACTTTGATCTTATCGCTTCCATACAAAACCACCTTGCGTTGCTGGTCGGTCAGCTCCTTCCACGGAATATCGACATTGAAACCTTCAGCTTCACACACTTGATTCAGAACGTCAATCGTCACTTGAGAATACATGATATACCCATTGGGTAATGTTGGCGCGAGTGCTCCTTCTCGAATTGATTTTTCTGGAAAAACGATAAGGCGGTTAAGGTCTATTTGTTCTTCTTTACCAATGCCATTGCAACGTTTACATTTACCAACGGCTGAATTGAACGAAAAGAGGGCGCGAGAAAGCTCGATATTCTTATCTGTGACTCCTGCCCTTGCAAATAGCAAGCGTAACAGATCATAGATGTCCGACATTGTTCCAACAGTAGAACGCGCATGCATTCCTGTCGTACGCTGCCCAATCGCAATCACGGGAGAAAGTCCTTCAATCTCATCCACCTCCGGGCGGCTCAATTTTCCCATAAACTGCCGAGAAAAAGAAGGTAGCGTTTCAAAATACCTGCGTTGTCCTTCTTTGGCAATGATCTCAAAAACAAGGCTAGATTTCCCTGAGCCTGATATTCCAGTCACTGCAATCAACTTGTTGTGTGGAATACGCAGCGAAATGTCTTTCAGGTTGTTCGTCCTTGCTCCTCGAATGACTATTTCCAGACGTGTTTTTGATGGCATCCCGTGAAAATAGTAAAATATTTTTTTGCTTAGCCTTTCGTGTGTTTTTCCTTCAAGCACTGAGTCGTAAACCATCCAACCACCAAACCATCCCCCCCCTAATACCTCCTCGGCTGGTCATTGTCCTCCTCCTCAATATCAAAGAACTTATCATTCTCTTGGCGTTCTACAGAACTGTCGATTTGGTCCATTACATCGAGGGCGTGTTGGTAAAACTCCTGGAAAACAGGCCATACACGTTGGCCGGCGGCCCAGGCGTATTCAGGAACGGGTTGCAATATGGTATAGGTAATAGAATCTTCTTTGGTGTCTGGGTCAATCATTCTAGAGTTGTCGGCGAAAGACACAAGAACACTATACAAGAAAATGAAGAAAAACATGGAGATGCCCCCTCCCATGATTTGATTGATGAAGTTGATATTAACCGCTTCCAGCATGTTTTCCAAGCCATTGGCCAGCATTCGGAATAAAACAAGGGTAAGGATAAATGTAAGCAGAAAAGCAGCAGGTAGCATGATTGTTCCTGGGCCATCAATCCATTCTTGAAGCATCGTAGATACCGTAGGGCTGAATTTGGCTGCAGCCATAAACCCAAATAGAAAGGAGATCGTGGTGAGCACCGTCTTGATGATCCCACGCGAATAACCTACCCAGAAACCGTAGAGTGCGATAACCGCACAAATAACGTCTATGATCATTGGTGATCTGTTGTTTTGTATTCTTTATTATTGAACAACCTTGCGACGCTGATGATTGGTCAAAGATGCGAATATTTAAGTAAGTGATTAAATTCTTTAGACGAAAGCGTGGAAATTAGCGTTCAACCTTTTTATAGAACAAGAGGAGGCCAGTGAAAGTAATCTGCTGAATAGTTGCATTTTGTTCCTTATCTTTGATTTCCAAATTGTAAAAATTCCCAAAAATGATGAGATCTCTTTTAACTACTGCATGTCTTTTAGCGCTGCCTTTTTTGGCGGCTGCACAATCTGGTTCACTAGATAAAATTTTTATGCTAGGTACCGAAGAACAACGCTATGAGCAGCTGACTTCTTCCTATAGCCAGTCTTTGCTTGAAGCTTCTGCTGGTGACATCACCAAGGCCTTTGAAGGTTGGTTGGATATGCAGCAGGCAATAGACAGTTATGCCAATAGCCAGAATTTTGACCTGAATGGTGTACGCCTTTGGTTACACGTCTTTTGGGCAGAGGATGGACAAATTGACCAAATGGGATTCCTCTTACGTCCCGATTCTCGTTTGGTAGATGAAGGTGAAATCAAAGTGCTTCTAGCAGGCTTTGTTGAGCAATACCGCTTGCCGATCCAAAGCGGCAAAAAGTTTAACCATTATACGGGAGCTGCTTTTCCTACCTTGTCTCAGCGTAGAGGCAATTAATACTTTCTACGTAAGAAAAGCCAACTTAATTCAAGCAAGGCTAAGAAATGATCCCGATTATCGCTTTAAGTAGCATAATCGGGATTGTTTTTTCCCATATATATAGTCTTTTGCCCTTTAAATCTTTATAGATTTGACCTATAAAACCTGTAAGTATGAAAAAGCGCTATAGTATTCTTTCCATGCCTTTTTTGGCGTTCTTGTTGATTTTGGGACTGTCTTCCTGTACAACAGGAGGACAAATTACCGAAGAGTCAGCTACATTGATTGAGTTAGAAGAAATTACCATTGCTGATATCCAGGCGGCTTATGCAGCTGGAACCTATAACATTCAAGAGCTCACTCAGGCTTACTTGGATCGCATTGCAGCTATTGATGATGCAGGCCCAATGCTGAATTCGGTAATTATCGTAAACCCTGATGCCCTCGCTATTGCTGCTGAGCTGGATGCGGAGCTGGCAGCTGGTAACTCTCGTGGCCCAATGCACGGCATCCCCGTCATTCTGAAAGACAATATAGATACCCAGGATAAGATGCCGACGACGGCAGGATCGAGAGCTTTAGCCAATTCCTTCCCGTTACAAGACAGCTACCTGGCGAAACAACTTCGCGAAGCCGGGGCCATTATTTTAGGGAAGGCCAACCTGAGCGAATGGGCTAACTTTCGTGGAGAAATGTCCTCTAGTGGCTGGAGTGGCGTAGGTGGCCAAACAAAGAACCCTTATGTGCTTACACGCAACCCTTGTGGATCTTCTGCGGGTTCTGGCGCTTCGGTATCGGCCAATCTAGCGGTTGTAACTGTTGGAACAGAGACCAATGGCTCCATCGTATGCCCTTCCCATGCCAATGGGGTAGTGGGCATAAAACCGACAGTAGGCCTGATTAGTCGAAGCGGAGTCATCCCTATCTCTTTTACACAGGATACGCCGGGCCCTATGGCTAGAACTGTTCGTGATGCTGCTATTGGCTTGGCTGCCATGATTGGTATAGACCCTGCCGACAGTAAAACCCTCGACAGCGAGAATAAAGCTTATGATGATTATACCCAATTCCTTAATGCTGACGGCCTCAAGGGGAAGCGTATTGGGATTTACACCCAGCCCTTAGGGGCTAATTTTAAGGTAGATTCCGTTTTTGCGCAAGCAGTAGCATTTATCAAATCACAAGGCGCAGAAACAATTGAGATCGAGAATATCGCACCCCGGCAGGCAGGTGGTCTGTCTTTTGAAATTATGCTCTTTGAGTATAAGGATGGGCTCAATAAATATTTTGCTAGCCTGGGACCTGACGCCCCCATTAAAACGGTGGAAGACTTGATTGCCTTCAATAAGCAGGATGACGTTGAGCTGGAATATTACAACCAAAGGTACCTGGAAATGGCACAGGAAAAGGAAGACCTTACCTCAAAGGCATACCAGGAAGCATTAGCAGAAATGCTGCGCCTGAGTCAGGAAGAAGGTTTGGATAAGGTAATGGAAGAACATAACCTACACGCTATTGTGGCCCCCACGGGCAGCCCGGCCTGGACAACAGATTGGGTGAATGGCGATCACTTTCAGTTGGGGAGCTCTTCTCCGGCGGCCCGTGCAGGATATCCCAATATCACGGTGCCTATGGGCTTTGTGGGGGAACTCCCCGTGGGTATGTCTATTTTTGGACAAGCTTGGACGGAGCCTTTACTTCTGGAAATTGCCTATGCCTTTGAGCAAGGAACCAAACATCGGAGAGCGCCTAAATTTTTAGAGAAAGATTAAGCGTTAATTGGTGAACAAATTAGTATAGCTAGTGCTTTTGATAGTAAAGCTATTAGTAAACAAAATTTGCGCCGATGAAAACGATTAAAATTCTTTTCTCTTCTCTTTTGCTGGTTGGATTTTTATCAAGTTGTGTAGTAATCCGTCCAGGAGAAGTGGGGGTTCGCCAGCGTTTGGGCCGAATCAATGATGCGGCTTTGAGCGAGGGACCCCGTTCTTATAACCCCTTTACAAGTACGATAATTACCCTTCCTACTCGGACGGTTAATTTGGAAATCAGGTCAAACCTGCCTTCTAAGGAAGGTTTAACGATCAGTTCAGATATTTCTATTCTTTACCGCATTATGCCCAATGAAGCGCCGAATATACTAAGAGATATCGGCCGTAGTTATGAGCAGCAAATTATCCTGCCGGTTTTCCGTTCGGCTTCAGCCGACGTTACAGCACGTTTTCTGGCAAAGGATATGCACTCGGGGGAGCGTTCGGTGATTGAAACTCAAATTAGAGATCGGATGTCTGAAATCCTTGAAAGTAAAGGCATTGTGGTGGAGAATGTGTTACTCAAAAGTATTCAACTACCTCAGGGGCTCTCTCGCTCTATCGAGGAAAAACTCCAGGCGGAGCAAGATGCTCAACGAATGGTGTTTGTAAAGCAGCAGGAGCAAGCAGACGCCGAACGTCGTACCATTAAAGCCGAAGGCGACCGGACGGCAGCCGTTATCGATGCTGATGCCGAGAGGCAACAGTTGGAAATTCGCGCGGCGGGACAAGCCAACGCTATATTATTGGAAGCGAATGCCCAAGCAGAAGCTAACGAAAAACTGGCAGAAGCCCTTGAGCCACAAATCCTGCAATACCGAGCTATAGAAGCCTTCTATCGGATGTCTACCAGCAATAATTCCAAAGTAATTATTACAAGTGGAGATTCGCCATTCCTCGGAATTCCTGCCGAGTTGGTCAACAAAAATAATTAGTGAGTGAAAGTATGTTCTTTAACGCCCGGAAGCAGCAACCGCTTCCGGGTTTTTCTTTTAAGTACTTGATAAGTTACTATCGTTGTTTAGATATTTAGTTTAGTACATAAGATGTTAGGGAAGCCTTCTTGGGCTTGATTATAAGGAATTTAAACGTTAAGTGTACATTCGTAAAGTCCAGATCAAATTGATTCAGGATAGTTGCGCAAGGACGCAAAATATACTTACTTTTGCGCTGCCTTCAGCCAAAAGCAATGATTGGTACGCTATCCTAACCACATCGCGCACCGAGTAAGAAACAATCTCCAAACCCCTTAATTTAAAGGACATGATTAAGATTCTCGCCAATGATGGTATTCATCCAGATGGAAAGACGTTGCTGGAAGAAGCCAACTACCAGGTTGACACTGAAAAAGTAGCTCAGGAAGATTTGATGGAAGTACTGCCATCGTACGATGCTATCATCGTAAGAAGTGCTACCAAAGTTCGTAAAGAGCTGATCGACGCTTGCCCCAATTTGAAAGTGATCGCACGTGCTGGTGTTGGACTAGATAATATTGATGTTGATTACGCACGTGATAAAGGAATCGCGGTTTACAATACCCCCGCAGCTTCTTCACAGTCGGTTGCGGAGTTGGTATTTACGCACATGTTTAGTTTAGCGCGCTTTGTTCACCGTTCCAACAGGGAACTGGTAGCTGATGACGCTAACTTCAAGACCTTGAAAAAAGCGTATTCAGGAGGCATGCAGCTGCGTGGAAAAACACTAGGCATTATCGGTTTTGGCCGTATTGGCCAGGAAGTTGCCCGCATCGGTATTGGCATGGGAATGAACGTATTGGCTTCTGACCCTATGGTAGATGAGGCAGATATCGATATCATGCTCTACGCTACCAAAAGTATTCGCCTTACGGTAACTGTTGAAACAGTAGACTTCGAGGAAGTACTTGCTCAGTCTGATTTTATCACGTTTCACGTGCCTAGCGTAGGCCGCGCGTTGATAGGAAAAGATGAGATCGCCAAAATGAAAGACGGTTCTTTTATTATCAATACCGCCCGCGGTGGTATCGCTGATGAAGATGCTTTACTGGAAGCCTTGAAGAGTGGTAAGTTAGGTGGTGCAGCCTTAGATGTTTTCGTTAACGAACCAACACCTAATCCAGAATTACTACAACACCCTAGCGTGTCCGTAACTCCTCATATCGGTGCGTCTACCGTTGAAGCTCAAGCGAATATTGGCCGGGAACTCGCGGATAAAATCCTCGAACATTTCGGTGCGTTGGATTAAGTTTTTTAAACCACTTAAGGCACCAAAGATTTCTTAAGTGCCTTAAGTGGTTTAATCTACCTAATCATTTTCATGAAGGTACCCACAAACCAGTTGGAGTCTGCTTTGGTGAGGGTATCGAGGGTAGAGTCTGCTTTACTACTGAATAGTTTGATGTCTTTGATGACTTCTGCGAAAGCTTCGCCCTCTTTGCTTTCGTCTGCTACGCTCGATAATTCATCCAGAACTTTTAGCATGGGCTCAAGTTCTCTTTTCTTTCGTTGAGTGATAATACACTTCACGACCTCCCACATATCTTTTTCGGCAATAAAAAACTCTTTCCGTTCCCCGGGTTTAAGTTCTTTGAATACCAGGCCCCAATCAATAAGTGCCCTGATGTTCATATTGGCATTGCCACGAGAAATCTGCAAATCCGCCATGATTTCATCTGCCGAGAGTGCCTCGGGAGATATCAATAACAGTGCATGGATTTGAGCCATGGTACGATTAATACCCCAGCTAGAGCCCAATGCGCCCCAGGATTGTAAAAACTTTTGTTTGCCTTCGTCTAGCGTCATGATATCAAATCGTATTCGTAGATTTCAGAAAATTGTGAAATCTTAGAACTTGTTGGGAAATTTGCGAACTGATTATCAACGAATTAAGGTTCTGACTAAGGGACTAAAATTGAGTTTAGCGGGCTAAATGAAATTTTTGTATCGACGTCAGGTTCTCAATTCGTTGATAATCAGGAAGCATTAAGAGGATTTATCCAAATATTTTGCTCATTGACATTTCACCGGATGAAATTTCCCAACAAGCTCTTATGCGATTATAATAAAAAAATAGGGTTAAATGTTTAAAAACGGCAATTTAGCTACTTTCGCTGGTAAGCGTTTTTTGCCTGCAATGATGAATATTTCGGTTCCGGGCGTACGATACTCCGTGGAGACATAGCCCATTCCGATGGGGTGCCCTAAGCTCGGAGATTGTGTACCGCTGCTCACTTCCCCAATGGTTTCTCCATCACTATTTTCAATGATATAGCCGTGTCGAGGGACCCTCCGTTCTTCAAGGGTAAAGCCTACCAAACGTTTTTTCAGTCCGTCTGCTTTTTGAGCTACGAGAAAATCCCGAGAGATAAATTCGCCTTTGTTAAGTTTAGTGATCCAAGCGAGGCCTGCTTCCAGCGGGCTAGTCGTATCTGTCAGATCGTTGCCGTAAAGGCAATAACCCATTTCCATACGTAGCGTATCGCGAGCACCTAAACCAGCTGGGGCGATGCCGTGTTCCTTTCCTGCCTCCATAACAGCATCCCAGAGGATACCAATCTTGTCGGCATCAGCATAGAGCTCAAAACCGCCAGAACCCGTATAGCCGGTAGCGGAAATAATTACATTGTCAACATCAGCAACGGTACCTTTGGTAAAGGTGTAATATTTGATGGAAGATAAGTCGGTGGCTGTAAGCTTTTGAACAATAGCCGTTGCTGCAGGCCCTTGAACAGCAATCAAGCCTGTTTGATCAGAAATATTGATCAGGCGCGTATCAAAAGTATTGTGTTCAAACACCCAGCGCCAGTCTTTTTCAATATTAGCACCATTGACTACCAACATGTAGGCACGTTCTCCTTCAGAGCAATTGTCCTCGGCCAGTCGGTATACCAATAGGTCGTCTACAATACCTCCTTCTTTATTGGGGAAGCAGGAATACTGGGCTTGCCCAATTTCCAGTTTACTGGCATCATTAGAGGTGATATACTGAACGAAATCCAAGGCTTCTTTGCCCCTTACGATGAATTCGCCCATGTGGGAAACATCAAAAATGCCGGCCTTTTCTCTTACTGCAAAGTGTTCTTCTTTGATGCCGCTATAGGAAATAGGCATATAGAAACCGGCAAATTCTGCCATCCGTGCCCCCAGGGCCTCGTGACGATCTTTTAATGGTGTTGACTGCATGAATGTAATACTTGTAGTTGGTTAGGGCTAAAATTATTCTTTCAAAAACTTGGCTTCCAAAATGCGGTCGCCTTGTTGTATTTTATGAATGATATCCATTCCTTGTTCCACCTTTCCAAAGAGGGTATATTTTCCGTCAAGATGAAGGGTAGGGGAGTGGGTGATAAAAAACTGAGTGCCTTCGGTATCTCTACCCGCAGAGGCCATTCCGAGCATTCCCTCCGTATCATAATGAATAGGAGAAAACTCTGAACGGATACTATAATCGAGGCTGCCGTAAGCATCACCACTAGGGCTTCCGCCTTGAATGACAAAATTAGGGACAACACGATGAAAGGCTTTGTTTTTCAGGAATCCATCTTTGGTCAGTTGAGCCAAGTTGGCCACCGATCCGGGGGCAACATCTGGCCACAAAACAAGGACTGCTTCTCCCTCATCTGTTTTGAGCGACAGCCGTGGTTGTGCGCCAATACTGGTAAGGAGTTTCCAATCAATAGGATGATTGAATTTTGGACGAATAGGTTCAAACGTAGCAGTACCATTCAGGTAATCAATGGTTTGCCCCAATTCGTTGTAGCTCTCTACCATAGCCGGTAGTTCGAGTTCGTTAAGGACACGGCTTAAAACCTCCAAACTATCAATGTATGGGCGATAATCGCGCTTGCCAGAGCGTAAAGCTAAGGATGCAATGGCTACGGGGCCAGGTCTTTTGCTTTTGATGGCTTCCATAAAATAGCTTGCCAAGTCTTGGGTTACTCTTCTTGTGCTAAGGCCAAAAAAGCTGGTAAAATCGTCACGGTCTCCGATTTGCTGCAAAGCTTCGGTGGCTGCCGACTGCACAATAGGATCGGTGGCTGTTTGGCTTTCGCGGAAGATGTAGCGATAATTCCAGGCAAACTCGCCAAGTGCTCGTAGCACCATTGCTTTTTCGTAAGCGGAAGAGGAATTGATGTACCGTTGGCGCAATTCAAAGTTGATAGCATCCCTAAACTCGGTGCGGTAAGCTGGCAGGTGCCTGTTGGCAACCCGATAGAGATCCAGGTGAATGGGGGTTGGCAAACTATCTTTCGCAAATCGCCACCATTGGGCTGCGTCTTCGGGGGTAGAGTTTTCCAGTAGGTACTGAGCTGCTCGGCGGGCCACGTGTTCGTTGCGGTCGCGTAGTGCTTCCGTAATGAGGGTGCGACAACTTTCATAAGGAAAGTTGGACAAAGCCCGCAGTATATTGCATTTGACCCGGTAGTCTCTTTCTTTCTGGTACTGACCAATGAGGCTGGTGAGTGCTTCACCCCGCTGTGTTTTGCCCAAGGCAATGGCCAATGCCATGCGAACATCTGCATTGTTGCTTTGCTCAAAACCAGTACGTAATTTGGGAGCAGCCAACGAATCAAAAGTAGTAGGAACACGAGCCAGGTAGTTGGCAGCGATAAGTTGTACACTTTCCGGGTACTGTGGTTTACAACCCAGCTCCAGCATCCGTTTTGTACCCAGTGGGGAAACAAGATCGCGAAGGCCCATTCGGTAAATACCCCAGGCCTGTCCTTCAAGCAATGCCGTATCCACGGGCGTGTAGGTTGTTACAGAGCTGAGTTGTTCGAGCGTAGGGAAATCACCACATTTACCTACTGCTTCCAGAATTGCCCGCTGTGACATGGCGTGTACCATCGCCGTATCTTCCTGCATGAAGCCTCGAATAAGGTAGGGCAATGCCCGCGCATCTCCTAGCTGCCCCATAGCAAAAGCTGCGATGGACCGTACTTCTTCAACAGGGTCACCCAATAGCCGGGCGAGGCTATCTACGGCATCAGGAGCATCCATGCTTCCAAAAGCACGAGCGGCAAGGTAGCGATAGGTAGGGTCAGGATGGTAAAGCATCGGGTAGAGGTCCTCGACTTGCCGCAAATCCTGCCAATCACTGATACGCTGGAAGAGAGAATCCTGAACGTCAATGTTGATGGTCGTAATGATCTCTTCGTCCTGCGGGGGTACACAGGCGCCCCAAAAGAGCGCTATGAATAAGAAAGACAGTAAAGAAAAACTTGCTTGCTGAGTGTTATTCATCGCCAAAATCCGGTTCATTATTAATGTCAAAACCTCCTCCATCATCAAATTCACTGTCTTCAAGAGGTGCATTAGGGTTCAGGTAGGAATCACAATCTAACTCAATCCCCAGGTTGCCTGGTGGACGATAGAACGTTTTATTGAAATCCCAATGGAGGCTTTCTTCGTTTTGCACTGCTTCCAAAAAGCCGAGAACCATAGGTTTCGCCATATAGGCACCCTGGCCATAAGACAAGCTTCGGAAGCTGATCCAACGGTCGTCACCACCCACCCAGCAGCCGACGACTAAATTAGGCGTTACGCCCATAAACCATCCATCTGCATGTTCGTTGGTCGTACCCGTTTTGCCACCAAATTGGCCTTTGATCTTTCCGCGGAAGCCGGATGCATATTGCAGCATTTCAACCATCGCAAAGTTGGCCTCAGGGCGAATAGCTTGCTTCTCTGTAGGTACACCCTCGTAAATCAAACGACCAAAGCGATCTTCAATCCGTAATAGATAGGTCGGCTCGTTATAGATGCCGTTGTTGGCAAAAGTGGTATAAGCGCCTACCATTTCCTGTACCGATAAATCTACGGCACCCAAACAAATAGAAGGCGTCTGTGGGATAATGTCTTTCGGAATGCCCATCAGTGCAGCCTTGTCGCGCACAGGTTCGGGGCTGCCCAATTCTCTCATCAAGGTAACAGAAATGGTGTTTTTAGAAAGCCGCAACCCATCCTTGAGCGTCAATAATTCGCTGGTATATTTTCCGTCGGAATTTTTAGGTGTCCAAGGCTGTTGGAGGTAAAAACGTCCGTCGCCGGGTTTGATCGTCACTGGTACATCCATGTATTGCTGGCAGGGCGAAATACTCTGCAAGTCAATAGCCGTAGCGTACACAAATGGTTTAAAGGTAGACCCTACCTGACGGCGAGTATTAGTATTTGCGTGATCGTACTGGAACCATTGGAAATTCACACCACCTATCCACGAGCGCACATAACCCGTCTGAGGCTCTACAGACATCATCCCTGTTTGGAGAATCATCTTGTGGTAACGCACAGAGTCCAAGGGGGTCATCGTTGTATCGGCGGCCATTTCGTCATTGTAGTATACAAAAACGCGCATCTCCGTAGGCGTGTTGAATTCCTTGTCAGCGGCTTCTTGCAGTTTGGCCCACTGTGCTTTCAGTTGGTCAAACTTCTTGCTGCGCATCACCCTGCGGTACTTATTAGCGAGGCTAGAGCTGATCATACCGTCGTTAACCAACTCCTTGAGAAGACCGGGTTTATTACTTTCTTCAACAACGCGCTCTACCTCACGGTCATCGTTGTGGAAGGTCAGATCGGTTTCTTCATTCAGTAGCTTGGTGATCTCTGAGAGATAGAAGGTGCGTAATTTTTGGTAGCGATCAGAAGCCCGAATGTTTTTGGTGAGGCTAGCTTGGCGGCGTTCAATAGGCACTTCTGTTTCTGTACCATATTTGTAGTCCCAAGGGTCTCTTTTGTTCCAATGCTTAAAGAAAGTACCTTGCAACTTAGCCATGTGTTTGGTCATAGCCTCTTCTGCCAGTCGCTGTACCGTAGGGTTGATGGTGGTGTAGATATTTAAGCCATCGCGGTAAATATCGTAAGGTGTTCCATCGGATTGGAGGTATTCTGGGCGTTTCAGAATTTCTTTGACATTCTCGGCCAATACCATCCGGAAGTAAGGAGCTAGTCCGTCGACGTGGGTTTGACTCGTAGCTTTAAGCCCTAGTGGAAGCTGTCGATATTCGTTGTACTTTTCACTGCTCAGGAATCCAGCTTTTTGCATCTGGCTCATCACCACTTCCCGGCGTTGTTTGGTACGTTCCTCAAAGCGGCGTGGATTAAAGAAGGATGCATTTTTGAGCATCCCTACCAGCATCGCACTTTCCGGAATAGTGAGGTTTTCAGGCGATTTACTAAAGTAAATCTCTGCAGCTGCACGAATCCCCTTGGCATTATTGATGAAATCATAACGATTAAGGTACAGGGCAATGATCTCCTCCTTGGTATACTTGCGTTCCAGGCGTACCGCAATGATCCACTCCTTAAGCTTTTGTACCAGTCGCTCAGATAAACTACGGGCAGCCACTCCTGTAAAGAGTAGTTTTGCTAACTGCTGGGAGATGGTACTGGCTCCACCTCTACTCCCCATAAAGGCAATCGCTCTGGCGAGGCCGTAAAAGTCAATACCAGAGTGTTCGTAGTAGCGGATATCCTCGGTAGCAATCAATGCTTGAATAAGGTGTTCCGGGAGTTCTTCGTATTCTACAGGAACCCGGTTTTCGGTATAGTACTTACCTAAAATTTCGCCGTTTTCGGCAAAAACCTGAGAAGCCAAGTTGGTTTTAGGGTTCTCCAATTCAGCAACCGAAGGTAAGTTGGTGAATGAAAGCCCCAGGAATAGCAGTACGCCGGCGATGAGCCCTGCGAACAGTAGCCGCCACATCCAGCTTACAATCTTTTTGTGACGAGGATTATCATGGTCATTTAACCATTGATCAATCAATTTGCGCATAGAATAGTGATGTATTTAAGGCAATAGAGTCGCAAGATACGAGATTCTATAAGATCTGTCATTGCTCTCTGCGTAGCTGTTGGTAACTTTTGCGTAGTTGTTGCTAAAAACGAAACTATCGGGCAAATCTTATTGTTGATCTAGGCAGTTTATTTTACTGATTTTTACCTGAGAACAGCACAAAAACAAATCGAACCTTTGTTTTTTCAATAGTTGGCTAAGTGTTTCATTTTAAGCGTGTCAGCTATTAAGGAAACCTGATAAGAAGACTTGATTTGTTTTTTGTGCAATAAATAGACGAATGTCGCAAGCAAAGAGAAAGCCCAAAGATCAACCCCAATCTTGGCGAGAACAGTTAGGGGCTTTACGTCACCTTCCCCCTTTTTTCAAGATGATTTGGCAAACGAGCCCTTCTCTCAGTATTGGGAATGCCGTTTTGCGCCTGATCAAGTCGGTACTGCCGTTGGCCATGCTTTACATTGGCAAAGAAATCGTCGATGAAGTGATCTTTTTAATGGACGCACAAAGTGCTTCCCAGCAATACCTTTGGACGCTGGTAGGTGCAGAGCTGGTGTTGGCGATTTTGTCCGACCTCCTTTCCCGGGGGATCAATTTACTGGATGGTCTTTTAGGCGATTTATTTGCAAATTCCACCAGTGTCAAACTAATCCGCCATGCTGCGGAGCTGGACTTATACCAATTCGAGGACCCCGACTTTTATGATAAGCTGGAACGTGCTCGCCGCCAAACGACTGGGCGTACGGTGCTGATGTCACAAGTACTGTCACAGGCCCAGGATTTGATTACCATTATCTCACTGGGTGCGGGGTTGATTGCTTTCAATCCCTGGTTGATTCTGTTGCTCATCTTGGCCGTTATTCCTGCCTTTGTGGGCGAAAATTATTTCAATCAACGGAGCTATTCCCTCACCCGCAGCTGGACCCCCGAACGTCGAGAGCTGGATTACCTGCGCTATATCGGTGCCAGCGACACGACGGCCAAGGAGATCAAGATTTTCGGCCTCTCCGATTTTTTGGCCCAACGTTTTGAAGACCTTTCCTGGAATTACTATCGGGCCAACCGCAAGTTGAGCATCAAGCGAGCCAGCTGGGGCTCGGTGCTCTCTGCATTGGGGACGCTGGCCTATTACGGAGCCTATGTTTTTATTTTGTTGCAAACAGTGGGTGGCCTGATTACGGTAGGTACCCTTACCTTTTTATCAGGTGCTTTCAACCGGATGCAGGGGCAGTTGCAGGGCATGATGAGCCGCTTTTCTAATATTGCCGGGCAGGCGCTCTACCTCCAGGATCTCTTTGATTTTCTGGCCATCCGTCCTTTGATTCGCAACAAAGAGCAGTCGCTACCTTTTCCGGAGCAGGTAAGTGATGGTTTTCGTTTCGAGAACGTCAGTTTCCATTATCCGGGTACAGATAAGTTTGCTATTCGCAATTTGTCTTTCCACTTGCGTGCTGGAGAAAAGCTTGCCCTTGTGGGCGAAAACGGCGCGGGTAAAACGACCCTTGTTAAGCTTCTCTCACGTTTGTACGAACCTTCCGAAGGGCGCATCCTACTCGAAGGTGTCGACCTGCGAGATTATGATCTGACCAGTTTGCGGGCCAATGTAGGCGTCATATTTCAAGATTTTTTCCGCTATCAGCTGAAAGTCCGTGAAAACATTGCCGTAGGCCGGATCAGCCAGGAAGGTGAGATAGAGATCATCGAAGATGCTGCTGAGAAGAGCCTCGCCGATACGGTCATCAATGATCTCTCTGGCGGCTATGAGCAAATGCTAGGTAAACGCTTCAAAGATGGCGTAGAACTCTCCGGTGGCCAATGGCAGAAGATCGCGCTGGCCCGTGCCTACATGCGCGACGCCCAACTCTTGATTCTAGACGAGCCCACCTCCGCGCTGGATGCCCGCGCCGAGCACGAAGTATTCCTCCGCTTCAGCGAGCTGATCAAAGACCGCACAGCAGTATTGATCTCCCACCGCTTCTCTACCGTCCGTATGGCGGATCGCATCCTCTTTTTAGAGCACGGCACCCTCCTCGAAATCGGCACCCACGAGGAGCTGATCAAGCAGGATGGCAAGTATGCGGAGTTGTTTAGGTTACAGGCGCAGGGGTATCAGTAGTCTGGGCTTCAGCCCGGACGTTTGATGGTTTGATTGTTAGGGGGGGAGTGTAGACTTTCTAAACCCTTACACCCACCCAACTCTTACACTTTTACACCTTATTCCTTCTTTAGGGGGCCTCCCTGCGGGCGCTACGTTGCGTAGCTCACTGTTCGTTCGGCCCCCAGGAGACCTGGGGTCTGCACCCTGTGGGCGCACTACTTCACATCGCTAGGCCAAAACTGCTCGTGGTGGTATGATCTACCCAACTCTCCCAGCATGGAGGGCTTTTTTTGAGGTGGATTTAAGAGGTGGTTTTCTTTTCGCGTGTCCCGCCCCTGTTAGTCCCCAGACTAACAGGAACAGTATCCCGCTGGTCCCCTGACCAGCGAGTGTAGTCCTCGCGTAAAGCGAAAAACTATCCTGGAAATAGGCACTCCAACCAAAGCAATACCCTGTCCTCCCCACGGGGAGGTGTCCGCGAGGACGGAGGGGGAATTTGTTATTTGGGGTAAAATCCTATCCCTAAAAGAATTATTTCTATTTTTGGTTAAATTGAGTAATCCAACAACCCTATTCGTATACCCTTTATGGATCATCGCGCAGGCCGTAGGCCTACACAGCAAAACAAAGACGCTTCCGCAGGAAAGACCTATCTATTCGGTATAGGGATCAATACTTATGAGCATTGGGGGAATTTGAATAACGCGGTGCGGGATGTGGAAGCGATCGCGAATATTCTCCAACAAAATTACGGCGTAACGTTGTGGAAGCTACTGCGCAACGAGGAAGCTACCCGCAAGCAGATTCTCCGAGCATTGAGGGCACTGATGAAAGAAGTAAAGGCCCCGGATAGCATCATCATCTATTACGCCGGGCACGGGCATATAGATAAAGACACCCAACTAGGGGCCTGGGTACCCACCGACGGAGAAAATGAAGATACAGACCTGTATATCCCCAATTCTACCCTGCGGGATTATTTCCAGGTAGCCAAGGCACAACACGTATTGTTTATCTCTGATGCCTGTTTTTCTGGCAGCCTTTTGCAAGAGCACCGGAGCGCAGCGGAGGAGATGGTATTGACAGAACTGGCCGCCCGCCCCAGCCGCTGGGTGATGTGCTCGGGCCGCCATGATGAAGCCGTAGCTGATGGCCCGCGTGGTGGGCATAGCCCTTTTGCCCAAGCCATCATCGACGAACTGACCCACAACCAGAAACAAGGCTTGAATGCGGCTGCTTTAGCTCAAAATGTGCAGCTGCAAAGCAAGCAATATTATAAAGATCAACTCTCCGACTACGGCCCGGTTTTTAATACGGGCGATAAACGAGGACAGTTGGTGTTGTGGCGAGATGGGGTCGCTAGTGTTGAGCCTACGCCTGAAAGAGAGTGGCCAGAACCTTCAGATCCACCACGTGCAAAACAGGAACCGACAGCATTACTGGCAGCTGAACCGGACCCTGTTCCTGAAACGATGACGCTGAACGGTTTCAAGGCTACGGTAGCCAACTTTCTTGCGGAGGATGATACCAAAGCAGCTTTGGAATTTATGGCCAAGGCACTTGACAACGAAAGCTCAGATCAGAATACTATTATCCTGTTGCTTAGTAGGCTCCGCCGGGTAGGAAGGCAAGAAAATGTGGGTGTCATCAGCCATAAGGACGCAGCAACCGAACGGAATAGGATCAATGCTGCAATCAGCAATGTGGCGGATGATATTGAAGAGGAAGATTTGCGTGATGATCTACTCATGGAACCAAGTCGTAGCCAACCCGCGCCAGCTCCGCCACGGATATCAGAAGAGCGCGAACTGATAGCTTTGCAAGAAGCAAAAATGCCTAATGCTCCTGATGGTTTTATTTACGTGGAAGGCGGAACCTTCATCATGGGCTGCCAGGAAGGCCGCGATAGTGATTGTTTTGATTGGGAAAAGCCTGCCCACAAAGTGACCCTCTCTTCCTTCTACCTCAGTAAATACCAGGTGACACAAGCGCAATGGCGAGAAGTGATGGGCAGCGACCCTCCTGAATTATACAACAAAGGCTGTGATGAATGTCCGGTAGAGGGTGTAAACTGGAATGATATTCAGCGATTTCTACAAAAGCTGAATACCCAGACGGGACAAAGCTATCGCCTGCCTACGGAGGCGGAATGGGAATACGCGGCGAGGGGTGGAAAAGATAGCAAAGGCTACTTGTACAGTGGTAGTAACGATATAGGAGAGGTGGCATGGTGTAAGGTTAATGCGGAGAAAGGAAACACGTACGGTAGCAAAAAAACGACTCGCCCAATAGGCGGGAAAAGGGCTAATGAATTAGGCTTGTATGATATGTGTGGCAATGTATGGGAGTGGTGCAGTGATTGGTTCGTAGAGTACGAAAATTTCGCGCAACAAAATCCATGTGGGCCTAAATCGGGCGTGCTCCGTATAACTCGCGGCGGTAGTTGGGACGACTATTCCCTGCGTTGCCGCGCTGCTTATCGGACCGCTGCGTTGCCGGTGGCTCGTGGTGGTAACATCGGCTTCCGCCTAGCCCACAGTTTTTGAGGTGGTCTTTTCCGGGCCATCTTATGAGCAAATGCGAAGTGCTGCTACGGAATGAAGCAAGGAGGAGTGAGGGACGAACCCGACGGCGTAATGGAGGAGTAGTACGGAGCTAGGTTGGGGCGGTGTTTTGGGGCGTAAGCCCCCGGTTTTGGAATTGTAAACTGCTTTTTCGACCCCTGCCACTTTACGGGCAGGCAGGCACCCAAACCCTCCCTGCATGGAGGGCTTTTTTGAGGTGGATTTAAGGAGTGGTTTTCTTTTCGCACATCCCGCTCCTGTTAGTCCCCAGACTAACAGGAACAGTATCCCGCTGGTCCCCTGACCAGCGAGTGGGTAGGCTCCTACTCAAAGCAAAAAATTATCCTGGAAATAGGCACTCCAACCAAAGCAACCCTCCTTGTCCTCCGCTGGTGGAGGTGTCACGAAGTGACGGAGGTGGCCAGCCGCCCGCCGTTAAGGCTACCACTCTCGAATCTGTGAACCGATGCTACTAGCGGTTACCCCACCTCCGACTCTGGCAGGCCACCTCCGCCCGAGCGGTTACCATCCCCGTCTCTACGAGCCGACCCTGCCAGCGGGAATTCCACCCCCGGCTCTGCGAGCCGACCCCGCCAGCGGGGTACATGGGCGGGCCGTGGCCCGCAGGTTTAGTCCCGATAGATAAAGGATCGTATCGGAAGAATCGGAGGATGGAGCCCACATCTAACCCAGTGCGCAGGCCAGCAGGCCGTAGCTCGGGGCGCGGAGCGACCAAGGACAAGGGATAGCAAGGAGCGGTAGCGACTGGATAGCCCGGTGCCGATCCCGTCCCGACTTTTCTAGTCGGGACGGGAGATGGCATGGCCCATGATGAAGCGATAAGAGAACAAGCTCTTGCTCGATCAGAAAGCCCACTGCAAACCTCAACCGATTGACAGCTTATCCTTTTTCTCTTTCTTTTCCCCTCCAGTTTTGATTATCTTGGATGGCTTTTAAAGACTAGTATAACAGGGGGCGCTGAGGAACCTTTTCTTGGCCGGTCCTTCTCAAAACCAATCTACATGCCTTCAATATTCAAACTCCTGGCCCTTTGTGGCCTCTTTTTATGGAGCGTCTCTTCTTTCGCTCAGGAAACAACAAAAAATCAACCCGATTTCAGTGGTATCGAATGGCGCAGTATCGGCCCGGCCTTTATGTCGGGGCGGATTGCGGATATTGCCATCCACCCGCAAGATGATAATGTCTGGTACGTGGCCGTGGGGTCTGGCGGCGTGTGGAAAACAGAAAACGCGGGCGTCACATGGGCTTCTATCTTCGAGGGCCAAGGTGCTTACTCGATCGGCTGCGTAACCATTGATGCGCGTGATCCTAACCGCATCTGGGTAGGTACAGGCGAGAACGTCGGTGGCCGGCACATGGGCTACGGCGATGGCATCTACCTCAGTACGGATGGTGGCCAAAGCTGGGAAAACAAAGGCTTGGAAACCTCTGAGCATATCTCCAAAGTTGTGGTGCATCCGGATGATTCCAACGTACTTTGGGTGGCTGCACAAGGGCCACTGTGGAGTAAAGGCGGCGAACGCGGTGTCTTCAAAAGCACTGATGGCGGCACCACCTGGAACCGTACCCTCGGCGATGAAGAATGGACCGGCGCAACGGACCTACTGATTGATCCTCGTAATCCTGATGTGCTTTATGCGGCTACCTGGCAGCGTCATCGTACAGTAGCGGCCTACATGGGCGGTGGCCCCGGCACGGGCATTCACCGTTCTACCGATGGTGGCGAAACCTGGGAAGAGCTTACGAATGGCCTGCCTAGCGGGCCGATGGGTAAGATAGGGTTGGCGATCTCACCACAGCAGCCTGATGTGTTGTATGCTGCTATTGAACTCAATCGGCGTGAGGGGGCTGTTTACCGCTCAAGCAATCGCGGTGCAAGTTGGGAACAACGCTCCGAAGCTGTTTCCGGGGCTACCGGGCCGCATTACTACCAGGAGTTGTACGCTAGTCCGCACCAGTTTGACCGCTTGTACCTGATGGATGTACGTGTGCAGGTATCCGATGATGGCGGCAGCAATTTCCGGCGCTTGCAGGAGCAGCATAAGCACTCCGATAACCATGCGCTGGCTTTCCGTGCTGATGATCCCGATTATCTGTTGATGGGAACAGACGGTGGTTTGTACGAAAGTTTTGACTTGGCGAAAAACTGGCGTTTTATGGCCAATTTGCCACTGACCCAGTTTTACAAAATTGCGGTAGACGATACCGAACCTTTCTACAATATTTATGGTGGAACCCAGGACAACAGCACCGAGGGTGGCCCTTCTCGTACGGATAAAGTGCAGGGTATACAAAACTCGGATTGGAGTGTTGTGCTCAACTGGGATGGTCACCAACCAGCGACAGAGCCGGGTAATCCAGACATCGTTTACGCCGAAAGGCAGGAAGGAACACTGTCGCGCATAGACATGACAACGGGTGAAGTGATCGATATTCAGCCCCAAGCTGCGCCCGGTGAAGATTATGAACGCTTCAACTGGGATGCGCCCATTCTGGTGAGTCCGCATAATCCGGAACGGATCTACTTCGCTTCCCAGCGGGTATGGCGTTCGGATAATCGCGGCGATAACTGGGAAGCTATTTCTGGCGACCTTACCCGCGATCAGGAGCGCTTAACGCTTCCTATCATGGGTAGTACCCAAAGCTGGGACAATGCCTGGGATGTGAACGCCATGTCGAATTACAATACGATTACTTCGTTGGCCGAGTCACCGGTGCAGGAAGGCTTGCTGTACGCGGGCACGGATGACGGTATGCTACAAGTGACCGAAGATGGCGGTCAAAACTGGCGCAAGATCGAATGGTCTAACGTCAAGGGCGTACCTGCTACCGCTTTTGTCAACGACGTAAAAGCCGATCTTTTTGACGCCAATACGGTCTACGTGGTGTTAGATAACCACAAGTACGGCGACTATAATCCTTACCTCATTAAGAGCACGGATGCTGGCCGGAGTTGGACAAAATTAGGTGCTGATCTGCCTGAAAGAACGCTGCTGTGGCGGATCGTTCAGGATCATGTCAATGGGCAGTTGCTATTTTTAGGAACCGAGTTTGGCGTTTACGTTTCTGTAAACGGAGGCCAGCAGTGGCACGCACTTAAGGGCGGTTTGCCGACGATTTCTTTCCGCGATCTGGCTATCCAACGGCGCGAAAACGATCTGGTGGGAGCTTCTTTCGGGCGAGGTTTGTTTGTGCTGGATGATTATACAGCGTTGCGTGCTGTGAACGAGACGCAGTTGGCAGAGGCAGCTACGCTCTTTACGCCGCGCGATGCATGGTGGTACATTCCACGTTCTCACCTGGGTTTTGATGAGCCGAAGGGCGATCAGGGGGCGGGCCATTTTGTGGCACCTAACCCAGACTTTGGAGCGGTATTTACCTATTACTTGAAAGACGGTTACACAAGCGCCAAGGAGACTCGCCAAAAAGCCGAAAAAGAGGCCGAAACGGTGACATTTCCTGGTTGGGATGCGCTGGAAAAAGAAGATTTAGAGGCGGCTGCTAAAGTTTACCTTTTGGTGAGCAATGCAAAAGGCCAGATCATTCGCAAGGTAGATTGTTCGACCTCGGGCGGCTTTCATCGCGTTGCCTGGGATTTGCGCCATGCCTCACCGGGAGCGATTACTGGCGATGATTTTGGGATGCCCGGCCGATTGGCTATGCCTGGGGAATACACCGCCACAATGTACCAGCAGGTAGACGGGAAGGTGAGCAGTTTGTCGGCTCCTGTTACGTTCACCGTGAAGCGACTGAGAGAGGGGGCATTACCTGGTGCTGCGCCTGCCGAAGTGGAAGCTTTTTGGCAATCTTTTGAGAAAACCTTCGCTGATTTTACGGCCTTAGCCGCTCAATTGGAGGATGCCGATAATTATGCCGAGCGATTGGCCACGGGCCTGGAAAACACGCCAGGAGCAGCCAATGCAATGCGCGAAACGCTGGCTGGTTTGGAAAAGGAAATGTACCAAATGGAAAAGGCGATTGGTGGCGATCCTAGAAAATCTCAGGTAGGCGAAAAGAATCCGCCGGTGGTTTTCGACCGTATTTTTGCCGTCATGCGCGGTGTGGAGCGCTCCACTTATGGTCCTACGACCATGCACCGCATGAGCCTGGATGCTGCCAATGCGCAGATAAAGGAGATTATGACCAGCCTCAATCAGTGGAAAGCATCCGCTTCTCAATTGGGTAAGGACATCCAGGCTGCTGGTGGGCCTTGGGTGATGGAGTAGTTTTTTTATTAAACCTAATTAAGGCATTTCACGGGGCATTCGCAAGGCAAATTCATGAATTTGCCTTGCGAATGCCCCATGAAATGTAAGGTTTATGGTTCTTGTATGGGGCGAGATTTATGTGAATAGCTGTTGCGCCGTGCTTCATTATTTGTTCCGCAACTGTTGGTCCCTCTTTTCAATGCCAGTCATTTCCACAATGTCTGCATTGTTTTGCTTTAGGAGTTCGTGCCAACTGTTCGCATTTAGGGCAATAATTTAGGAATACTTTGTCTTTCTGTTCTGAGAGAATTCGTTTAGCGACGATTATCTCGAAGTTGTCGTACCCATCTTTAAGCAAGTCCAATACATCTTGGTCTTGGGTTAGCCAACCTTTTTCTCGGTAGATTCTGGTCACTGAAGTAAGGTCAGTGTTATTTGCTGCATTGAGTTTAAACGTTGAAGACGTGTGTTTAACAGCCATTTTTTCTTTGTCTGTCAACAGAGATGAAAAATACTTGACGATGTATTTTGCTGTTTCTTTGTTCATCGATTTGGTGTTTACGGGGCTATTATTTTTTGTGGCCCTACTCCTTTACTAACTTTTTGGTCAATATCCCTTCCGATGTATTTACCTGAACGAGATAGACACCACTACTCAACCCTGCTAGGTCAAGGTTTAGTTCTTGCCTGTTGGAGTCGTTTGATTCCTTAAGGACAGCTTTGCTATTGATGTTGTAGATGGTAATGCTTTTTATGTTTTTACCAGTAATAGCGACCCTCGAAGTTGTGGGGTTGGGGTAAATGGCGATCTGTAATTTTTTTTCTGGTGACAGTTGCTGCGAGGATAAAATAATGCCATCAATGGTCATACTTTGAAACCAGATATTGAGTTTACCGTTTCTGGTATCGCCCCAAGTGGTGTTTATGATATCATCTTGCATTTTTATACACATGAAGTCATTTCCTGCACTTTCCAAGACGACATCAAAAGCAACGGTTTCATTGGTGATTTGAAAGTTTGGCGAGAAGTTTAAGGAATCTTTCGCTCTGTAGGTGGCCCAAACCTCTGATGCTGTTTGATAGCTACCATCTGTCCCATTTCTTCGGTCTCTCCAACTTACAACCAGGTCGCCATCATTATCAAAATCACCCCAAAGCATATCTTGCATTCTATTGTTTCCGATAGGAGCGTCATTCAATTTTAGGGGTACTGACCAATCGATACCCGCGTTGAAGGTTTCTATCATAAAGACATCTAAATTGCCATAGTCAGCTCCCAAAAACAGGTAGACCAAATGGTTGTCATCTGCCGGATCAGACAGCAAGAGGGGAGCTTTCTTGGCATTTGGGTAGTCCGTAGTAGTCGCAGGTTCTGCTTGGATTGGAATATTTTTATGGTTTAAAGTGTTCCCGCCGTCATCAGAGGATACGTGAAATATCTGTAAAGAAAGGCTTTGTGTCAACACAAAAGAAGGATATACACCATGAAAAATGCCAGCATTATTTACGGTCGGAGAACACATGGGGAAAGGGTTTAAGCTGCCTGCAAGCCAACCAATGGTATCCAGGTACCGGGTGGAAAACGTATTTCCTCCATCATTTGAAAAAGACAGGTATGGATTGAAACTGGGTGCTGTTCTGTTTAAATTAAAAGTGGTCAAGTAGATGGCTGTCGATTCACCGCTGGTAGATTGGTCGATCACCATCCATGGCCGATCTATAGGCCATTTATTGCCATCATAATCGGTATTAATGACCTCTTTCGGAGCACCCCACGATATTCCGCCATCCGTTGATTTACAGAGGTATACGCCACCCGTTACGGGTGGCGTTGTGCCAGTGAAGTCGATATAACTGATAAAGGCATCTCCATTAGCGTTGAAGGCAATACAGGGGTCAGCAGAACTGTAATTGGAAACTGTATGCGGAAGCTCCGTGACGGAAGTCCACGTTTGCCCACCGTCAAAACTTGTTTTGGTCTTGATCTTAAATTGATTAAAGATATCAATCCACCCCATCCAGGCAACGACCAAGTGCTGAGCATCATTAGGATCGATGGCTAAGTAGGGTTCTCCATCAAAAACATCGCCATTCGATAAGTTTTGGTTTTGCCCAATGACGAAAGCCTTAAACATTAGGATAGAGATAATTATTATTACTAGTTTCTTCATGTTTAAAGACTGTTAATGAGGTTGTTGACTTTAATCGAGTAGCTCATTGATTTGGGCGTTACACTAGAACGGCAAACAATGAGCTAAAGCGAAACGTATGAACCTACCTGCCGAGAAAAGCGGAGTACATCCAAACTAATTTTTCTTGAGCACGAATATAATCACTCATCAAAGCATTGGTGCCTTCATCGTTTGCTTCTTCTGAGATAGTTAGCAATTCTCGTTGCATTTTTATGATGACAGAAAAAGATTCTAAAATATTATTCACGGCCTTTATTCCGTCGGATACTTCTGAGCTCTCTTTGATTTGAGAAGCCTTCTTGTAGTCCGAATATTTATGGTTTGGGGAATGCCCAAGTGTTAATATCCTTTCTGCAACTTCATCGATTTTTAATAAAAGGTCATTGTACAGTTCCTCAAATTTCACGTGAAGTTCAAAGAATTTTTCGCCTTTAATATTCCAATGATAACCCCGTACATTTTGGTAGAAAATAGAATATTCTGCCAACAGCGTGTTGAGTTTATTAGCGAGGACTTTGGATTCAGACTTGGTTAATCCGATTGCATTTAACTTTTTCATCTTATGTGTTTTTTGATTCTCTGTACTTTAGGCATTCCGTATAGCGATCCCTTCGAGGTTACGCTGAGGGCGCGAAGCAGCCCGCGTCCTTCTACTGACTTTTGCTGATGCCGAAGGCATGCCTGTGGTAAAACAGCTTATGTAATTCAATAAATAATACGACTAAAATAGATGAAAAGTTCTATGCAGTATGTAATATAAATCACATAATATTTGATCATTTAATCTCTTCAATTCGCCCATGTATTTGGGTTAAAACATCGAATAAGGAATCAAAATTTGCAGAAGAATTTGTTAGGTGGGAGATGTATAGGCTGATCAAATTTTCGGCTTCCCTATTCTTGAGTAGCTGGGCCAAGGAACGGTACCCTTCCTCGTCAAGTATTGGTTGATCAAGGTAAATGTCAAGGTCAGCATACCTGGTGTTTTTTAAAAGGAATGGCTTTACCAGGTGTATTTGATAATCCCTTGTTGTTTCATCGGTAATGTTACATTGAGCTTTGTAGTAGTTGAAAAAAGTAATCAACTTATTCAACTGAGGGTCGTTGATCTCTGAGAGGTACCCCTTAGAAACAAATTCTTCAATGACGGGAAATTGAAAAGACAATGATTCTGACTCGGTTAAAAATCGTATTTTCTTTGATAATGATTCCAGCGAATCAGCTTGCCCATTTATGATGATACTTCGCGCAATCACTAAGCTGGGAATCATGGAATCTTTGGTGATTAAAGAATTCCCCTTGATAAATTCACCATTGGTGGTAATCTCTTCTTGTATTCTTTCAAAATACGTCTCAATCTCCAGGTTTGTTTGATGCGCTTGATTCCAGTTGTTCAAATAAACTGCAATCATCACACCGATAACAACAATGAGTATTTCGCCAATAGAATATTTGAAATAGCTCTTTATTTTTTTCTGGGCAACTGCTTTAAGTCTAAATTTTCTAAAAAGCTTCATTGGTAATAGTAGATGATTCCTTGACTAAAGTAGTTTCTTGATATTTTTTAGCTCCTTGATACGCTAAGAGCTTGTTTGGTAGGGCATAATTAGCCGAAAGTGAGCAAATTTCATTTCAGGTAAGGCAAATTTTGCAGTCGAATGCGGGCGATTCGACGAAAAATTTAACGCAGCATGAAATGAAATTTGCCACTTGGAGGCAATTGAGGTCCTACCAAACAAGCTCTAAACTACCCGCAAGATCTTCTCCATCTTTCGCCCTCTGGCCAGTTCTTCCACCAGTTTATCCAAATACCTTGTTTGCTTTGTTAATGGTGTTTCGATATCTTCTATCCGATAGCCACAGATGACACCTTTGATTAAATGGGCATTGGGGTTTAGGGTAGCATCCTCAAAGAATTTTTCAAAGGTTACCTGACTTTCAATCAGTTCTTCCAGCTTTTTTAAATCATAGCCAGTTAGCCATTCAATGACTTGATGTAATTCGTCTTTTGTCCTTCCCTTTTTCTCCACTTTTGTAACATAATGTGGATACACTGAAGAGAATTTCATTTGTGCTATGCGCTCATCGTGCTCGGGTGTAGTGATACTCATATTGGAGGGTTTTAATTTTTTATAAAATCAACGATTATTGAGCTAAGTATTTCATCGTCTATTTTTTCAATTGGATGTTGAAAATTTTCTATTATTCTTAAATTTCCATTGGGTAATACTTCTGCGCTTTCTTTTGACTCTTCGATGCTTACCATGTTGTCTTTACTCCCAATTCCAATGAGTATTTCATGCCTGATGTCTTCTAAGTTCTTCTCTGTTAATCTTTCTCCTTGTCCTAATCTCAACATCATACTAGCAGTCTTTTCTACCACTTCCTTCCAATCGTTTATGGTATGAATTGATGCCAATTTATTGGCGAAAGCGGGAACTTTCTCTTCAATTTTATCGGGGTTTAACATCCTTACTTCTTTCGCTGCGGTTGCTTCTGTCCAGGCGAACTTTGTCCCGAGGGTGATTATTTTCTCAACGAATGAGGGGTGTTTTTGGGCTACATTCAAACCAACATATCCACCCATACTGTAGCCGAAGATATGGATTTTGTTAATTTTTTTTGCACTCAAATACGCTATTACATTTTCAGTAAATAGACCCATTGTGAATTCCTCGCTAGATGCTCTTTCGCCATGTCCTTCAAAATCAAGATCATGCACTTGAAATTCAGAGGAGAGTTTTTCTTTCAAGCTTCGAAATTGATCTTTTGTGCCTAATGCCCCATGTAGTAAAAGTAAATGCTGATTCGTCTTGGTGCTCATGTCCTCGGTTTTAAAGCTTTTATTAAGAGTGTGTTGGGGAATTTCCTGACACGTTATAAACTCTCAACTATAAAAATGGCATTATTATTTAAATCGTAAAAGCCAAATTCGTTAGTTCCCCAATCCGTATTTAACCTCAATTTGCTAGGTTTTATGGTCCTCCTGTTCACAAATTCTTGAAATATTGGCTCAATATGCTGAACAAATATTCTAATAACGGAACCACCAAGCAATGGATCATCCTCGGTATCAGCGTGCCATTGCAAATGAATGGAGAAGGTTTCCCGTCTCAGTACGGCATACATTTTGTCTTTATGTATTAGCTGAAAGCCAACGTTTTTCTCATACCATTCAACATCACGATCAATGTCTTGACTTGGCAGTACGGGGGAGATTCCTAATAGTTCGATTTCCATGTTTTTACGCTTTAATTTCATCAAGCTGTTAGGTGTTCTTGTCCCCCTGATTTACTTCTTTTTTTATACCCTTGAGCTCTACAAAAACGCGAACCGAACAGGTGAGCGCGACAAGCGGAGCGCGTAGGGCCTAAGGATGGTAGGACTGCAAGGACGGACAGCCTGACGCCACCGTAGGTAGGTGGAGACCCATAAAGAAAATCGGAAGTGGGAATTCAGATATCGGAAATATTAGGCGTAATGCAGCGTCAAGATGACTAATTATCAATCAAACTACTTCCGACCTCCGATTTCCGACATTGAAAATCCTGATACTGACCATCAAACCATCAAACCATCAAACCTAATTCACCCTAACCACCACCCCCTCATCGTCGCATTCCAACAACAATTGGGCCACCGTTTTCCCTAGTAGTGGGTGTATCCAATTCGGCGCAATTTCTGCCACGGGTACCAGTACAAATCGTCGTTCTTGCATCCAGGGGTGGGGGAGCGTCAGTTTTGGCAATTTTATTACCTCACTGCCGTAGAAGATAAGGTCGATATCAATGAGGCGTTGATCCCACTTTCTGTGCCTCACCCGGCCGAGTTGCTGTTCTATACTTAGTACGGTTTTCAGGGCTTGCTGTGGCGACATACTGGTCCTGTAAAGACAAGCTTGGTTGAGGAAGTCTGGTTGGTCTTCAAGCCCCCATGCGCTGGTTTCGTAACAGGCAGAAACCTGGATTTCTTCCCCTAGCTGGGTTTGCAGGAGTTGACGCGCCTGGAGCAAGCTTTGGTTTCGCCAGCCTTGATTACTCCCTAGGTGGAGAAGGATATTTTGCATAAAAAAGGACTCGTTGAACGCCAAAGATAATGGCTATCAACAGAATAGTGGATGTAGGAACGCAAGTAAGCAGACAAAGGAAGGCAGAGAACATTTTTTTTGAGGCTAATTGTCTATCTTTGGTCGTATAACTTAATCAACCATCTGTCACAGACACTTTATCCTGTATGAAATATATTTTTACGCTTCTTTGTAGTGTCCTCTTTACCATCAGCGCTTTTGCTCAACCTGTCAATGATGATTGTGTAGATCTCATTGATCTGGGAACAGCACCTGCCTGTATTGGTGATATTTATACCAACGTCGACGCTACAGACAGTAACTCAGGCCCATTGGACAACCCCACCTGTTTCAATGGAGGGACAACCCAAAACGATGTTTTCTTCGGATTTATGGTCGACGCTGCCTTGGTCGACGTAACCATTACGGTCATCGGCACAGATCTAGGCCCTAACGGCGTGCCTATTACCAACCCTCAGTTTGCCCTCTATCGGGGTGGATGTGGAGGCTTGGCCGAATTGAACTGTATCAGCGCTAATGTTGGTGAAACCACCATTAGCCTTGATGTAATCGGCCTTACTCCCGGGATTCCCTATTTCATCAGGGTCAATGATTATTCCGGAACAGGAACACCTAACTGGGGGGATTTTACCCTCTGTATTGAAGAATACATCCCGGCCATTAATATGGGAGAGGATACACAGTCCAGCGCTTGTTCTGGTACTGTTTATGACTCTGGTGGCCCTGATGGTGACTATGGTAACAACGAAAACTTCACGTTTACCATTTGTCCTAATGACTTCACCCAGTGTGTTGCGCTAGATGTAGAGTCCTTTAATATTATCGGTGGTGATGCACTTAATGTTTATGAAGGCAGTACTACCGCCGCTCCTTTAATTGCCTCTATTACGGGCAATAGCAACGGCAATGAATTTGAAGTACAGTCTTCCAACTCATGTATGACGCTGGAGTTTGTTTCTGATGGTTTCAACTCCGCTGGTGGTTTTGTTGCCAACTGGCAATGTTCACCATTGGAATGTGCGGGATCTGAGTTTGACAACCCGGTAACAATTACGGAAATCCCGTTCAATAACCCTGCCCTCACTACTTGTGGGGAAGGCGCCAACTTTAATACCACTCCTTGTGGTACTATTCCTTTTTTGAACGGTCCTGAAACAGTGTTTTTGTATCAGTCGGAGGGAGGCATTTGTGCGTCGATCAATGTTACTGGCGCAGAACCAGGTACCGGTGTATTGGTACTTGACGGCTTGCCAGACGACCCTGGTACCGTTTGTGTTGCCCAAAGTGCAGCAGGAACGATCAGTAGCGCTAATTTCCAAACACCAGGCGATTACTACATTATTGTAGCCAACCCTTCTGGATGTACCGATTTCGGATTGAATATCGTAGAAGCCGATTGCGCGCTTTCCCCAGCTTTAGTGGATGCCCTTTGTAATCCGCTTAATGGCTGTATTGATGGTGATGATATCACCAGCGAGTTCATGTTTGAAGATGGTTTTCAGGATATTCCCAATACCCAAGGTGTCAACAATGGTTGTTGGGGTGGTGTAGGTGTAGAACCTGATTATTACTGGTTTACCATTGAGGCACAAGCTGATGGACCATTTGGTTTCATCCTGAGCAGTGCGAATATTCCTTCAGATATTGACTTTAACGTATGGGGGCCTTTCTCACCGGAAGAGGTTTGTGAAACACCTCAGAGTGTAATAGATTTTGTTACCAATAACCAACCTATCCGTAGTAGTTATGCTGGTGGTACAGAGCCTACCGGCCTTGCCGATGTTCACCCGCAGCTGGGATATGATATAGAAGATGAGTACGATTGTCAAGGAATCAACGATGATATAGTAATGACGATCCCTGCAATGGAAGGAGAAGTCTTCGTGGTATTGGCCAATGACTGGGGTAACCAAATTCAAAACGGAGGTATTCAAGTTGATTGGGGGCCTTCTGATCCTGATGTAATCGCACCCCTCACAGGAGGAATATCGGTAATAGGAGCAGATACTTCGGTGTGTATCGGCGAAACGGTGCAACTGGAAGTTATTACTGGTTTGGAAGTTATTGAGTGGATTGGCCCCAATGCAGGTGATTTATCTTGTACTAACTGTTTCGATCCAATAGCTACGCCTAGTGAGACCCAGGTTTATCAAGCTGTTGTTGATGCTGTTTGTTATGCAGATACCTTGGAAGTAACCGTTAATGTTTTTGACCTTGACGCAGGCCCAGATATCATTGTTTGTATCGGAGAAGAATTTGAAATTCCTGCCGGTCAGGATTTTGCAACAGCTACCTACTCCTGGTCACCTCCTCCTGGGTTGACCTTTAGCTGTACAGAGTGTCCTACCCCGATAGTGATTGCTGATACGCCAGGTGTTTATGATGTACCCGTTACGCTTAATGCCGAAGCTTGTAGCTTCATGGATTTTGTAACCATTACGGTACTTGACTTTACCGCCCCAGAATACACGATCGCAGACGATGAGCGTATCTGTGATGGAGAATTAAGGCAAATTGGCGGTGATTTTGTTGATGGCAATGTCTATGTATGGACGTCTGTACCCGCATCAACGGTTGAACAACTCGCCAACCCAGTTGTACAACCTGATGTAACAACGACTTACTTTCTTTCGGTAACAAACGGAGAATGCCCCACACCTTCGGTGGATAGTATTACCATTGAGGTTACTCCTTTACCGATCATTGATATTGCGGAAGAATCGATGGATGCTATTTGTTTGGGCGATGAGATTTCTCTATCGAACACCATTGTTGAAGATGATGTAAACTACAGCTGGTCTGGCCCTAACTTCATCGTTAGCCCCGACAGTAACATAACCGTCATTATACCAGCTGTTAGTGGCGATTTTGTACTCACAGGCGAGCGCCTGGGCTGTGAATCCACAGATATTATACCCGTCGAAGTGGTGGATATCTCCATAGATTTGAACGAACCCGATACTACCTTTATTTGTCAGGGGGAGTCGGTTCAGGTACAAGCTGCCGTCACGCCAACGGATGCTACTGTCGTATGGAACCCTGCTGATGTATCAGGCCCTGCACCGTTGCTGAGTCCGGATACCTATACGGTATACACCGCCACGGTAACGATTGGCAACTGTGTACGCAGTGATACTTTTGCTATCCAGGTAGATTCTCTTCCCGGAGACATGGCTATTATGGCCGACCCCATGGAAGATTCTTACTGTCAGGGCGAATTGGTAACGCTAAGTTCGCCAACTTATGACCCTGTTATGTATCCGGATATTACGCACGAGTGGATAGGCATTGGCCTGGAAACTTCCGATACCTTATTTAATATGGTGTTGACCACTGCAGATACCTTTACTTACCAGCGTATAACGGTTAATGGCGGCTGTGTGCAAGTTGATACCATTCTGTTGAATGTGATCAGTAACGATGCATTAGAGATTACACCAGCACAACCAGAAGTATGTGCTGGAGAAAGCATTCAGTTGACAGTAATGTCAACGACACTCGGCGAATTAGAATGGACACCAGGCGAAACCCTGAGTTGTGATGATTGCCCTAATCCACTAGCCAGCCCTACATCAACGACTACGTATACCGTAAGCTCGAGTATAGAAGGTTGTGCGATTGAACAAGGTGTGACCGTTATAGTGCCTCCCGCTCCGGTGATGAACGCACGGGGAGATATTACGCTATGTCCTGGTGAGTCTATTGACCTCAACCCCAATGGTGGTGGAGGCCAGGATGGTACCACTTATCAATGGACATCAGCGACCAATCCAAATGTAAGCACAGACGTTAACCCTATCGTTACTCCTGTAACTACAACGACTTACACCGGTACTGCCACCAATATTTGTGGTACGGCAACCGATGAAGTCACCGTCACAGTGGTTGACCCAGGCGTATTGCTAGATGTCAATGGCGGCATCGAAACCTTAGTCACTTGTCGTGGCTTCGAATTTGATCTGGTTGCCAATGTTGACAACAGCACCAACGGTACCGAAACACTTACCTGGTTGTATAATGGCGAGAGCCAAATTGGTGAAACAACTACTTGGGTTGCCAGTGAAAGCGGCATCGCAGAGTTTATTTACCAGTACGGAATTTCTGCAGACGAAGATTGTGCCGAGTTTAGAGACACCGTTATGATCGTTGTCAACGATGCGCCACAGTTAGTAGAGGTAAGGCCTGATACAACGATCTGTTTTGGTTTAGACCTTCCATTGACCTTATTCACCGGCGAAGTAGAACCAGGTGTTACTTACAGCTGGACAAGTACCGCAGGTGACGTATTTATGGAGGCAGACCCTGAAGTTCAACCAACAGCTACCACTACTTATACACTAGAGGCCAGCTTAGGAGAATGTGTGGCAACCGAAACCGTAACAATCACGGTTGTTGAGGAAGCTACTTTCGCTATTGATACAGATCTGAGTACTACCCTTATCACGGAAAATATGACTTCCGTAGATTTGATTGCAGCTATGCCTAATGAAAGTAACCCTGACGTGGTTTGGTCCTTTAGTGGCGTTACGATTGGTAATGGTTCCCCACTGGGATGGATGCCAAGTAGTGCACAGCAGGATTCTTTGCCTGGCTACGTTTTTGCATCCTTAGATACGGGCTGTCAGACCTTAGAAGATTCGATCCTTATTCAGAAGCTTCTTTTCGAGATGCCAAATATCTTCTCTCCTAATGGAGATGGTGACAATGATGTATTCAAGCCCTTCTTCCTTGGCGAAATGGAAGTGGTAGAACTAACGGTCTACAACCGTTGGGGGCAAGTCGTTTTCGAATCTAACGATCCTAATAACCCAGGATGGGAAGGTAAGAAAGACGATAAAGATGCTCCTTCCGAAGTATACATTTACACTGTGCGTGTAGGTGTGGGCGGAGAAATTGAGGAAAGAACCGGGCAGGTGACGCTGCTGAGGTAATCCTCCTGGTTTTATAAAATAAAAAGGGTGTAGCGATTTGTCGTTACACCCTTTTTTGTTGATTTGGGGCCATGCCATCTCCCGTCCCGACTTTTCTAGTCGGCACGGTATCGGCACCGGGCTGTCGGTCGCTACCGCTCCTGCCCATCCCATTGTCCTTGCGCCGTCCCGGCCCCGAGCTCCGGCCTATTGGCCTGCGCACTGGCTTTAGGCGCTTACTGTATGCCTAATACGCCAACAATCCAGCAATTTTATCTACCACTTTTTCAGTATTGGGAAGCATCGTTGCTTCTAAGGTACTGTTGAGGGGAATTGCTGGCATATTTACGGAGCCCATTGTCATCACTGGTGCGTCCAACTGCTCAAAGCAATGTTCCTGAATACGGGCAGCAATACTTTGGGCGAAGGTATTATTGACAGGCTCTTCGGTCAATACGAGAATCTTGCTGTGGCGGCGTGCCGCCGCATAGATATACTCCTCGTCCAGGGGAGCTAAGGTCCGCAGGTCTACAATTTCTACCTGGCCGGGGAATTTTTTTGCAGCATTTAAAGCCCAATGAACACCCATGCCGTAGGTAACTACAACGACAGAGTTGCCTTTTTCAAGTGCGACATCATCAGCTTTTAATGGTGAAGCTGCTTTCCCAAACGGAAGGATATAATCAGCGGCAGGTTCAACTGTACGAGCTGCTTCTGTACCAGGGACTTTCGACCAGTAGAGGCCTTTGTGTTCCAGCATCACTACTGGGTTGGGGTCGTAGTAAGCGGCTTTCATCAAGCCTTTGAGGTCTGCACCATTACTGGGGTAGGCAATCTTGATACCACGTATATTGGTCAATACCGATTCTACACTAGAGCTGTGGTAAGGGCCACCACTGCCATAGGCACCAATAGGCACCCGCAGTACCATACTTACTGGCCACTTACCATTAGAAAGGTAACAGGATCGACTGACTTCTGTAAAGAGCTGGTTAAGGCCCGGCCAGATATAATCGGCAAACTGGACTTCTACAAAAGGCTTTAGGCCCACAGCAGACATACCAACGGTGCTGCCTACGATGAATGCTTCTTGAATTGGTGTATTGAAGACGCGTTCGTCGCCAAATTTCTGCGCGAGGGTAGCCGCTTCGCGGAAGACTCCACCCAAGCGAGCGCCTACATCCTGGCCATACAATAGGCATTCAGGGTGTTCTTTCATCAACTCTTCGACGGCGTGCAAGGCGCTATCGACCATTACCGTAGGGCTGCTTTCTGTGGGTTGCCGTTCGCCACGTTCTTCTTCAATAGAGGTAGGCGCAAAATCGTGGGTGTAAAGATCTTCGGGGCGAGGGTCTTCCGCGGCCTTTGCGCGTTCAAAATCAGCAGTAACCAGTGCCATTGCTTCCTGCTCAATCTTGTTGATTGTTTTTTCGGTAACACGAGCGTCAAGTAAATACTGCCGCAGCTTGGGGTAAGGGTCTCGTGTTTGCTGTTCTTCAAGATCGTCACGGTACCACTCTTTGCGTACGCCACTGGTGTGGTGATTCAGCAAAGGAACAGAAGCATGGACAAGAAAAGGGCGTCGCTCCGTACGGACAGTCTTGATAACTTGTTCCAGCGCAAGGTAACTTTCTGCAAAGTTACTGCCATCCACTCGCACTACTTCCAGGCCATGGAAGCCCGCAGCATAATCGGCGGCATCCTGGGCCCGGGTTTCTTCCGCATTGGCGGAAATATCCCACCCATTGTCCTGCACCAGGTAGATAATAGGCAGCTGCCGTAGGGCGGCCATCTGAAAAGCCTCTGCAACCTCTCCTTCCGTAACACTGGCATCACCGAGGGAACAGACGGCTATCGGAGCGGTATTCTTTTTCCACTTTTGTAAATTTGTCTGCTCCTGGTATTGAAAACCCAAGGCTACGCCAGTCATGGGGATTGCTTGCATTCCTGTAGCGGAAGACTGGTGGGGGATTTTAGGGAAACCTTCCCGCCGTAGGCTGGGATGAGAATAATAGCTACGCCCCCCGGAAAAAGGGTCGTCCCGCTTTGCCATCAACTGTAGCATGAGTTCGTAAGGTTCCATACCGATGCCCAAAAGCATCGCATCGTCACGGTAGTAAGGACCTAGATAGTCCTGCTCCTTTAACTGTAAGCCCATTGCCAGCTGTATAGCTTCATGCCCACGACTGGTAGCGT
Source organism: Lewinella cohaerens DSM 23179 (assembly GCF_000379805.1). Taxonomy (GTDB): domain Bacteria; phylum Bacteroidota; class Bacteroidia; order Chitinophagales; family Saprospiraceae; genus Lewinella; species Lewinella cohaerens. The sequence continues at coordinate 121,536 of NZ_KB903539.1, forward strand.
GTACATATTTAGAGACGAACTTGAAGTTGTCTTCATAAAGCTCGGTCAGCGATTTGGCAATGGCCATCTTGCGAAAGGCTTCTTTTAAATCTTTGGTTTTGATAGTGGTGGAAGTCTTTGGTTGGACCATGGTTAAGGAAAATATGCTTGGTTAGGAACAGCACAAAAATGAATGCTCAACTTACTTTTTGTGCACTATATCGTATGGGCAAATGAAAAATCACTGGTGTAACAATGAGAACATTGAAATTGATCAACCTCACTGAGGTAATTTTGGGAGTTTCTCTAGAAGCAGTTGGTATTGCAATTGGTTAAAAGGAGTGTCTCCAAAAATAGAATCTGCCATCTGGTGGGCCATCACGCCTGCCATCATGGATTTAGCTTCCTCTTGTGTATAGCCCATTTTTACGAGCCGCCAGAGGGTGTTCTGAACAAAAGGGGGCTTGCCGCTTGTCAGTTGCTCTTCCACAGTATTTAAAAAACCCTTTAGCAAGTTATCTTTGGACATCGATCGGGGGGAACTTACGCTCTATTTATTCTTAAAAGCGGCAATTGCATTCCTGGTAAAGTCTGACAGTACCAACTCTCCGCTTATTGCAGCACGGGTGTCCAGTAGTTCATTCCAGTTTTCGGTACCTTCCCAACTGATTCTTTTAAGCTCCTTCATTGCTTCAGGGCTTGATTGAGCAAGTTGCTGAGCGAGTTTAAGCACGGCAGCATCTAGTTCTTCAATACTGGGGAATACTTCGGCAAACAAGCCTTTTTCGCGTGCCCATTCTGCTGTTTGAAAAGCCGTAGCGTTGATCGCCAGTTGCTGAAAGGCGCTCTGTCCAACTTTACGTGCAACAGCAGGGCCGACGACGAAAGGTCCAATACCGATGGCCAATTCACTCAGTTTTATAGCAGCAAAAGTAGTGGCCAGGCAATAATCCGTTGCCGCAGCAAGTCCTACACCTCCACCAATCGTCTTTCCTTGTACACTGCCAATGACAAACTTGGGGCATTCCCGCAAGGCATTGATAACCTGTGCGAAACCGAGAAAGAATTCCTTGCCAGCGGCAAAATCACTGATCGCCATCAATTCGTCAAAGCTGGCACCAGCACAAAAAGTACGGTTGCCACCACTTTTGAGAATGATTACCCGGCATTCGGTATTGGTGCCAGCCTGGCGGATAGCATCACGCAACTGCGCCAATAAACGCCCCGGAAGGCTGTTATGCGCAGGGTGCGAAAAAGTGATAGTGGCTATCCCTCCTTCAAGCTGCGTATCGATCTGTCCTAAAAGTGTTTTGTCTTCCATACGAATGAATGTTCGTTCGCAAAGGTAGAAAAATCCAAGCAGGTTTTATACCCATTAATTGGATGATGATTTCGTTAAAAAGTCTTAAAAACGCGTTAGGGAAGGATTAAAGGATAGGAAAGGGGGTACCAAAAGTGACCTGAGAACGTCAATAGCTACAAATCACAGAGCAATGCGTAAACTTCTTGACACTTTCGTTTTGGTATGTTTGTTGGTAGGCCCAGCTTTGGTGCTTACCTGCGTACGTCAACCAGCTACCGAACAAATCACTGAAGAGCAAACGGCAACGGAAGAAGAAGAGCTTGCTGATTTGTATGTACTCAATGAATATCCACGTCCATAGTATTTTTGCGAACTCCCTTTAATACTTCTTTTGCCAAGGTTTCGCCCAATAAGTCGTTCTTCCCGCAATTTTTCCACTTTCTACTTTACTTTTCCCGTCAGGTGCCAGGTGGCCGTCGAAGCGCCATTTATTCCAAAACCAGTCTTCCTCATATTGTTTGTAATAAGGAGCTTTCTCTACGGCTTCGTGGAGGACTTCCTGTGTTTTAGCAAAGATTTCTTTCCTCTTCTTCAAAGGTATTTTAATTACGGTACTCGCCGGATGAACCCTGGTTTGGAACAAAACTTCATCCGCATAGAGGTTACCGACACCGGCCAGGTTCGATTGATTCAAAAAGAAAGCCTTGATATTGGTTTTCTTGCCTTCCATTGCGGCTAGAAACTCGGCTTCACCAATGACCAGCGCATCCGGTCCCAATTTCTTTTCAATAATAAAAGCGTCTCGATCGTCAAGGTAATTGATACGGGCAAACTTCCGCATGTCTTCAAATCCCAGGCGATTTCCATCTTGAAAGACAAAAGCGAAACGCTCAAAACGCGGTCGGTCTTCTTCGTGTTGATAAAGTTTAAGATCTCCTGTCATTCCAAAATGGAGCAAAACGCTATGGCCGTTATCGAGGTCGGCAAAAAGATACTTACCTCGCCGGGTGGAATTAACGAAAGTACGCCCGACCAGCTTTTCTGCAAAAGTAGCTCCGTCAGAACTGCGGATAATCTTGTCATCAGAGACATCTACCTGCATGATGGTTTGTTGCAAGGCAGCTGCATCAAAATATTGCTTAAAGGTGTTGACTTCGGGCAGTTCGGGCATGGGGTTTGTATTTAAGGAAAGTAACAGGGAGAAAGAGCCGCTGGTTCACCATTATCTCCGACTTCCGCCTTCAAAAACCATTAAACCTTTACACCCTTACACCTTTATTACCCTTACACTCTTTTTATATCCCCCCCATATACCAAATCACCATGTCCCGAATATCATTTTTTACGGTCTCACCACTGGCGGTAAACTCTTCCAGTTTATCGTAAGTGTACTCGCTGAGGAAATCGAGATTAGCTTCGAATCCTTTAGCCATGAACTCAGGAAGAACGACTACGTAGGTGTTAGTACTGTCCAGCGGATTACCGTTTACGATCCACTTATCGCCTTTCTTTTCGGCTTGGTAACGTTGGAGATAGCCGCCTTCCCCCCTGTTCGTGGTTTCGCCGGTATTGAGCAGGCGAGCGAGTTGGTCTCCTTTCATACTCATTCTTACAACGGGGCCTCCGTAAGGAAACGAACGTAGCACATCGTAGGCAGTAACAGCACCAGAGAGATTGTCGTCGAGCCGGAGTGATCCGCTGTTGAAGGCGTACACATCAGCCCCTGGCCATGCTTTGGCGATGGCTTGGTTGGTGAGCAGCCCGTAATTGGTCTGGCTGGTACGGGTAGCGGCTTCTGTGCCATTGAGTGGCGTAGCCAAGGTGGTCAATTCCGCACTGGCATCGTATCCCATCTGGCTGATAAGGTCTCCAATTTTAGCCTGCCATTTGTCAACTACAGCAGCGGTAACAGGATCTTCGGGAGTTGATTCATCGATAGGGACGAGTTCTGAAAACAACTGTGTTACTTTACTGTCGGGATAGTAGGTAAAGCGGTGGATGTATACCGTTTTAGCATTAGCATCGGCTTTAGTGATGGCGGTTTGCCCTACATAACGGCTGAGGTTTTCATGTTCATGGCCTCCCATAAATAGTGGCAAGCCAGGTACGGCAGCAGCCAGCGCTACGTCGCCGTCCACGCTTAGGTGGGTAAGGCCGATAACAAGATCAGTCTCTTGCCTGGCAGTCTTCACCGCGGCTGCAAAAGTAGCTTCAACGTCTTTGTAACCCACATAAGGTGGTTTCGCAAAGGGAAGGACAACTCCTACAATTCCTAGTTTGTAAGTAGCGCCATTTTGTTCAAAAGTGAAGGTGCTGAATTCAGGAACAGAGACACCATTTTGCTGAAACGGCCGTTGCTGCTCTCCGTCTACGCAATAGGCATTGGTAGTCATGTACTCGAACTCACTTTGGTCAAGGCGTTTTTCAAGAAGTTCCGCATTTTTCAGGTCAAATTCATGGTTACCAAAGGTGGCATAATCAAGCCCCATCGCGTTGAGGGCTTCTACCATTTGGAGGCCAGCAATACGTTCGCCATTGTCTAGTTTTAGCGTTCCCATGAAGGAGGGACTTAGAAAATCACCTGCCAATACCGCAATGGTGTTAGGGTTTTCGGCTTCTAATTGTCGGAGTAAACCTGCTACTCTGGCCAGCCCGCCTACTTTGCCGCCTTCCAGTGGAGCGATTTCGTAAACGTCATTGATTTGGAGAACTACAAATTCTACGGGCGAGGTATTTGTGGTGGATAGGGTATTGGTCGTGTCACAACTGAATAGCAATAGGCCACTCACTAGAAGACTAAAAATGGAGTGTTTCAGCATCGTATAAAATTTAGGTGTTTTGTGAAAATAAGTTTTTTTGGCAAAATTCGGTAGAAAGAAGCGGGCAGCTTCGCGCCCTCAAGGTAAAGCGTATAGGGACTATTAATCTCTATACGCTCTACTCAAAGCGGCGATTTAATCGTCGCGTATCCTTTTACAACTCGTAATTTGGCCGGAGCTCCTTCGCTCTGACTTCATAGAACTCGTTGATAATTTGGATAATATCCTCTGGCGTATCTACAACAGGGATAAGGTCCAGATCTTTAGGGCTGATATTTCCTGCCTTATCCAGCATACTGGTTTTTATCCATTCTTTGAGGCCTCCCCAAAATTCAGAGCCTACCAAAACAACGGGTACGGGCGTGATTTTTCCGGTTTGTACTAAAGTGAGGACCTCGAAAAGTTCGTCTAGTGTACCAAAACCACCGGGAAGAGCAATGAAGGCCTGCGCAAATTTCACGAACATTACCTTTCTGACAAAGAAGTATTTGAAGTTGATGTCTTTATCATGATCGACATAGGGGTTAGAGCCCTGTTCAAATGGAAGGTGAATATTGAGACCTACTGATTTCCCGCCATTGAGGTGAGCGCCTTTGTTGCCAGCTTCCATGATACCAGGGCCGCCGCCAGTAATGACGCCGTAACCTTCTTCGGTGAGATGCTGGGCGATTTGTACCGCAAGTTTATAATAAGGATGATCAGGTTTGGTACGTGCAGAACCGAAGATACTTACACAAGGACCTACCAGGTTGAGTGTTTCGAAACCCTGAACAAACTCTGAAACTACTTTAAACATTGTCCAGGAATCTTCCCCTTTGATCTGGTCACTCCATTTTTTCATGTTGTGGTGCTTGGGGCGTAGATGGTTTTTATTTTCTTTTGTTTCCATTGGTATAGTTTTTAAAAAGCTTTGGGGTATTTTTAATTGGATCATTAATGGTTAGGAAAAACAGAGAGAAGACTCCGGTTATTTTTGTGTAATACTTAATGATCACCCGAAACTTGTGATTTTTTTTGCAAAAAGCTCGTTAAGGTAAAGAATTTCAATAAAAAAGGCAGTACTCGAACAAAATAGACGTCAAAAAGGATCATCCTTAGTGGAGGGATGTTAATTTTGCGACAAAATTGATGATACGTATGATTCACTGTAGGAACTGGATGTTGCTGGGAAGTTTTTTGGTATTACTTATAAGTAGTGCTTGCCAGTCGGATTCTCCTGCAAGTGAAGAAAATCTTCTAGCCGAAGAGCGAGTGTTAAAACCTCAGCAGTCGAACCGTTATTATCACCTTCAAGGGTCTTTGGGAGATTTAGCCATCAGTATGGAGTTGCAAGAGGAAAGTAACTACCAGGGGAGGAACGGGCGATTTTTTCGCGGGTTTTACCGTTACGATGATTACGGCGGCCCTATTGGCATTTATGGCAACCTGGAAAATGGCAACCGCCTTATTCTTACCGAGCAAGGTTCCTGGGATGGTGACCCTCATTTGTTTCAGGGGCGTTGGGAAGAAGATGGCGACTTTTCGGGGCTTTGGCAGCATAGCAATGGCAAAGATGTTTATGATTTTCGATTGCAAAAAAGCGCCAATGCCGTTCCTCTGGAAGGATATTGGATACAAGATTCACTGATTGCTTTCCCGGAGTGGGAGGCATCGCCTGTTCTTTCTTATTCACTAGAGTGGCTGGATGTTGCCGAAGGGAAAATGCCGGAAAAGCAACGTGATTTTTTGAGAGAACAGATCGCACGAGGAATGTTGGAAGGCAGCGCAATTGGTGATCCTAATGATCTATTGACGAAACTTACGGAGGAGAGGAATACCTTGTATTCGGACTTCAGGGAAGAAATGGCCTCGATGACAGACGCAGGGATTATTGATTCTCTTGCGGATCCAGATATGTTTTTGAGCTTCCATTATTCTTACAATACCTCGGTGCAGGTTTATTATAATGCCCCCGAGTTGCTGACCCTGGGCTTTACGGATTATTCCTATACGGGAGGTGCGCACGGCATGTATGCGACCATCGTTTCTAGCTATGACCTGAAGAACAAGAAGGTGCTCAAGTTGAGCGATATTCTGCTTCCTGGCTATGTAGAGGCGGTAAGCAAGGCATTGGCAAAAGCGGTGCGAACAAAGTATAACTTGGGAGCTTCTGCACCACTCAACACCTTTCTTTTTGAAGAAGAGATTGCGCCTAATGAAAATTATGGCTTTACAGATAAGGGCGTGTTTTTTGTTTACGCACCTTACGAAATTGCGCCTTATGCAGCGGGCGAGATTGAGCTTTTTGTTTCTTTCGAAAAAATAAAGGAGTTTGTAAACCCCGCATGGCTTACAGAAGAGGAAGCAGAAAAAGAGGAATGACCAGCTTTCAAGGAAACTTTTTTAGACCTGCAATCATTAGTTTAACTTACGGGATTTAGTCCTTTGTATTCAAATTTTAATAATTCTATGAACCGTTATCTCATTACCTCGGCTTTACCTTATGCCAACGGCCCTTTACATCTTGGGCATTTGGCCGGAGCCTATCTGCCTGCTGACATCTATGTTCGTTATTTGCGAGCGATGGGCAAAGACGTGGTATGGGTGTGTGGTAGCGATGAACACGGCGCAGCCATCACAATTCGCGCCAAGAAAGAAGGCATTTCTCCTCGCGAAATTATTGATAAGTACCACAATCTGAATAAGGGCACCTTTGGTGACCTGGGGATTTCATTTGATTATTACCACCGGACGAGTGATCCCTTGCATCACGAGACGGCTCAAGCGTTTTTTCTCAAGCTCAATGAACAGGGCGACCAGTTTGAAACCAGGGAACAGGAGCAGTATTATGATGAGGAATTCGACCAGTTTTTAGCAGATCGCTACATCAAAGGTACTTGCCCAAAGTGTGGTCATGCAGAGGCTTACGGTGATCAGTGTGAAAATTGTGGTTCCGACTTGTCACCTTTAGAACTCATCAACCCGCTTTCTACCCTTAGTGGCAAGCAGCCTATTCTGCGGAAGACCAAACACTGGTACTTCAAGTTGGATGAGCACAATGAGTGGCTCAAGGAATGGATTGAAAAAGGAACGATTGATGGTAAACCGCACCATGACCCCAAGTTGTGGAAAAAGCACGTTACTGGTCAAAGCCTGGGTTGGTTGAACGAGGGCTTGCAACCTCGTGCCATCACTCGTGACCTGGACTGGGGGATCAAACTACCCGTCGAAGGGGCGGAAGGTAAAGTCCTTTACGTATGGTTTGATGCGCCAATTGGGTACATTTCGAGCACTAAGCAATGGGCTAAAGAAAACGGGAAGAACTGGGAAGATTATTGGAAAAATGAGGACACCCAGCTGATTCACTTTATTGGCAAGGATAACATTGTCTTCCATTGTATCATCTTCCCTGCGATGCTTAAAGCACATGGTGATTACAATCTACCCATCAATGTACCGGCTAACTCGTTCCTGAATTTTGAAGGACAGAAATTTAGCAAAAGCCGTGGTTGGGGCATCGAACAGCATGAATACCTCGAAGAATTCAAAGATTTCCCGAATGCAGTAGATGCCTTGCGTTGGGCCCTCGTTCGTAATATGCCCGAAACCAAGGATGCCGATTTTAAGTGGGATGAGTTTGTTGATTTCCATGATAAAGAATTGGCAGATAAGCTGGGGAACTTCATCAATCGAGTAGTTGTGCTAACGCATAAATACTTCGACGGGAAGGTGCCTGCTACAAATGCCGATATCAATACTATTCTGGCACCGGTAAAGGCTTTTACCGATCAGCTGGTCGCAGATATTGAAGGATTCAGTTTCAAGCAGGCTGCTTTTAATGTGGTGGAAATTGCCAGTTGGGGTAACACTTATCTACAGGACGCTGCTCCGTGGACTTTGGCCAAGGAAAATAAGGATGATCCGCGTATCGCAGAGGTAATGAATGTTAGCCTCCAGGTAACCGCATTGGTTGCCCAGCTCATTGAGCCTTTCTTGCCTTTTATTGCTCCCAAGTTGAGGGCCCTGGTAGGACAAGAACCTACACAGTCTGGCGAACTAGAGGAGACGCTCAATAAGTTGGCTGAGGGAGAGTGGCTACTGGAGCCAGGGCATCAGATTGGCAAGTCAGACGTTTTATTCCCTAAGATTATCGACCGTAAAGATGATAGTCGTAAACAAATCATTGATCGGCAGAAAGCAAAGCTGGAAACCATCCTCGCAGAGGAGAAAGGCCCTGAACGCCCACCTGTAAAAGAAGAGATCACTTTTGATGACTTCACTAAATTGGATTTGCGGACAGCTACCATCAAGGCAGCAGCTCCTGTACCTAAGGCGGATAAATTGCTACAATTGACCCTTGACCTAGGGTTTGAGGAGCGGACTGTGTTATCTGGTATTGCAGAACATTACAAACCTACCGATATCATTGGTAAGCAGGTGGTAATGGTTGCTAACCTTGCTCCTCGTAAGATGAGAGGCGTCCTTAGCCAGGGAATGGTCTTGATGGCAGAGGATGAAACCGGTAAATTGGTGTTTGTAAGCCCACCTGCCGGATTTGGCGATGGTTGGGTGGTGAGGTAGTTGTTTTTACAACCACAGGCACCAATTATTGAACCATATGAGGGATTTAAGGAATTATAAGAGGCTAGCCTGACAGGGTAGATTCATGAATTTACCCGACACGCGGATTTTTAAACCACCACAGGTACCAAAGGTTTTGAACCATATGAGGGATTATAAGGAATTATAAGAGGCTAGTCTAGTAGGGTGAATTCACGAAATTTACCCGATATGTGGATTTTTGAACCACTAAAGGCACCAAAGAAATGATTATGCAAAATAAAAAGGATAGGACGCAAGTCCTATCCTTTTTTATGTGGTTCTATAGAGGAAGAGAAGGCATGGTGCACATAGTTGTATGGCCTAAACCATCTAACAATCAACCATCAACCATCTAACCAAAAAAAACTACCTCCGCTTTCCTTTCTTTTGTTTAGGGAAACCGAATTTCTTTTCTTTTCTTTTTTTGAAAGAGCCCTTCTTGGAGAAACTACGGTCTTTCTTGGGGCCGCGATTACGGCGACCATCACCGCCTCCACCCTGAGGGCCATCGTCAAAGTTGACTCTCATGGCACGTCCTTCCCATTCTGAGCCTTTGAATTTCTTGACGAGGGCACCAGCCAATGCATGGTCTACGTCAAAGAAAGTATGCTTGTCGCGCAGCTCTACGTCACCAATGCCTTTGGCGTCAATTTCACCGAAGAAACACACGAATTCTATAAATTCAGGAATGCCGGCGACTTCTTTCTTGCCGATGTTGATAAACATCCGCTGGTATTTGCCTGGCGACTTACGGACCTCACTTTCTTTTCTGTGGCCTTTGCTTTTGTTAGCATTACGTGGGTCTAGTAAGTATAGAGCTTCGCGCTGGTAATGCACAGGCAATTCGCCGAAGTTAAGTGCAGCGACACGCTGGATAAGCTCCTCTTTGCTGAGGTCGAAAAGGGTCACTTCCAGCTCTGCGGTAAGGGGTGCCAAGGCTGGGATAGTTTTGGCTTCGAGCAGGCTTTGAAAAGTGCGCTGTAGGCGGCGTTCTACCAATCCTAATACACTTGGTGGCTCTGTTTCGTTGAACTGGAGGTTCATCTGTCTGTCGAGGCCCCGTAGCTTGTGACGGTCATTGGGGTGCAACAACATGATGGATTTACCTTTTTCGCCAGCGCGTCCGGTACGACCAGAACGGTGAGCATAAAAGGCCCAATCATCGGGGATGTTGAGGTGGAAAACGTGAGTGATCCCTTGTACATCGAGTCCGCGAGCAGCCACATCTGTAGCAATTAGAATTCGTACACGCTTACTGCGAAAACGCTCCATGGCTCGGTCGCGTTGGGCTTGGGAAAGGTCACCGTTGAGAACGTCTACAGCGTAGCCATCGCGTTGCAGATCATCGGATAAGCTCAATGTTTCGGCACGGGTACGACAGAAAACCAGCGCGTAAAGTTCTGGATCTGAATCGAGGTAGCGGCGCAAAACTTCCAGTCGTTCACGGGGGCGAGCTACGATGAACTGGTGGTCAATATCTTCATTGGTTTGGCTGGTGTCACCCACTTTGATTTCGTGGGGGTCATGCATGTAGTGCTTGGTCAGCCTCCTTACTTCTTTAGGCATGGTAGCCGAAAAAAGCCAGGTACGTCGTTCGGAAGGAACGCTTTCCAGGATTTCGTCGATTTCTTCCTTAAAGCCCATATTGAGCATCTCGTCGGCTTCATCAAGAACAACAGTTGTGATGGAGTCGAGTTTGATGGCTCTACGCTTAATAAGATCACGCAAACGACCAGGGGTAGCTACAACGAGCTGAGAACCGGCCTTGAGTTGTTTCATCTGTGCCCAAATGTCAGCACCTCCGTAGACCGCTGTAATATTGAGCATTGGCCGGAAAAGCGCAAATTGTTGCAGTTCCTTGGTGATCTGTACACACAATTCACGGGTAGGTGCAAGGACCAGCCCCAAAGGCTTACCGATGCTGAGGTCCATGCGGTCGATGAGGGGAAGGCCAAAAGCAGCAGTTTTACCTGTGCCTGTTTGTGCCAAACCCACGAGGTCGCGGTCACCAGCGAGGAGAAAAGGAATAGCCTCTTGTTGGATGGGGGTAGGTTCTACAAAACCCAATTCAGCAATAGCGTCTAAAAGCGGTTGGGACAAGCCCAGAGAAGAAAAATCTGACATTAAAATAGTACTACGAATGAAGAAACGACGGGAATGAAAAAATAGCGTTCCTGAATTAAGCCGCAAAGGTACGATTTTTAATAACCATTGTGTGTGTTTTGACTGATTATGTGTTAATTAGGAGAGATTAACGTGTGCTGAAAATAGCTGGCTTGCTAATCATTGCAAAAAGTAAAATCGTAATTTATTTTTTTTGCTGTTCCTTTTTTGATAGCAAGGGCTGTTAGATGGGGGCAGGAAGCATCAAAAAGGAGGAGGATATTTCTTAATGTGCGACCTCCTCCGAGGTCGTTTCATCCTGGATGAAGTCCTTTGTTTTTTGGAGATGTGCCCTCAATTGTATGATGGCACTGGTACGATTGGCGGAGAAATCGGCGCGGAAGGCAGCGCCTGAAGCCCGGCGGATCCCGATTTTTCATCGGGAGAGCAGGACAAAGGGTGGCAGCGGTATGCAATGCGCAGCACTGCATGAGAGCGAACAACCTGGTGCCGTAGGTGCGGTTGCGCAGCAACGCTACTACCGGCATGGCCCCTAAGTAGATAATTTCCTGACTTTTCCTTAAGGGATGAGGAAATAAATAATCTACGCAAAGGGCGTAGCAAGTTTTTAATTAGACAAGTCAGATTTTTCGCGGCATAGCGGGCTACGCAAGGGAAATCTGATGATGGATAAATAAAAATTTGTAGCAAGGTGTGTAGATTATTTTTTGCGAACTCCCTAAATTGTATTCTTCCAAAATACTAGCCAATGACCGCCAATTACCTCGATAGCGCCCGTAAGCAATTCCAGTATTATAAAACATTGGGAGATCGAACGATGGACCAATTGACCGATGATCAGTTGTTTTGGCAATATAATCCCGAAAGCAACTCTATCGCTATCATCGTCAAACATTTGTGGGGTAATATGTTGTCGCGTTGGACTGATTTTCTGACTGCTGATGGCGAAAAAGAATGGCGCCAGCGAGAAGCGGAGTTTGATGCAGATATAAAAGACCACAAGGAGCTGCAGGAAAAATGGGAGGCCGGATGGCAGTGCTTATTTACGGCTTTGGACACCGTGGATGAAGAAAACTTTGACACCATTATCTATATTCGAAATATGGGCCACACCATGGTGGAGGCGATCAATCGACAACTTGCCCATTATGCCTATCACGTAGGGCAAATGGTGTATATTGGTCGGATGTTAAAGGGGGCAGAATGGGCAAGTTTGTCTATCCCCCGAGGCGAATCTGCTGCCTACAATGCTGAAAAATTTAGTCAACCCAAGCACCGTGAGCATTTTACGGAAGAGTGGGGAGACCGAGAGACGGAGAAAAATAAATAAGAATATGTTTTACGCTTTTAAAGGCTTTCAACCTGTCGTTCACCCTACTGCTTTTGTACACCCACAAGCCACGGTAACAGGGAATGTTGTTATTGGAGCCGACGTTTATATTGGTCCTGGCGCTGCGCTTCGAGGAGACTGGGGGGGGATTGTGATAGAAGATGGTTGTAATGTGCAAGAAAACTGTACTATACACATGTTTCCAGGCGTGACGGTATTGCTGGAGGAAGGCGCACATGTAGGGCACGGTGCGATCATTCATGGTGCTCGTTTGGGGCGTAATGTAATGATCGGAATGAACAGCGTCATCATGGACGAAGTTGTGGTAGGGGAGGGGAGTATCATTGGCGCACTCTCTTTTGTGAAAGCCAAGACGATTATTCCTGAGCGCAGTTTGGTGGTCGGGAATCCTGCCAAAATCATCAAAGAAGTAAGTGACGAAATGCTGGCCTGGAAAACCAAAGGCACTCGCCTGTATCAGCAATTACCTTCGGAACTGCACGCACAATTGGAAGCTTGTAAACCCCTGCGAGAAATTCCAGATGATCGACCTGCGCAGGAGAGCCTTTATGCTACCTGGGAAGCGATAAAAGGGAGTTGAGACCCGGTAACCAGATGATAGACCAACTCATAAATTGGGGTAATTCTGATCCAAGAAAGCTATTCTTGGTAGATGGATTAGGAGCGATGCTATCGGCTTTTCTGTTGGGCGTTGTTTTGGTTGAATTTGAGGAATACTTTGGAATTCCCAGACCAACACTTTACACCCTCGCACTATTACCGTGCTTGTTTGCGAGTTATGATTTTTTCTGTTACCAGAAGAAAAATAGAAATATCGCCCCCCTTTTGAAGGGGATTGCCCTCCTAAACATAAGCTACTGTTTACTGTCTATTGGGTTGGCCATCTATCATTACGAGAGGATCACCTATCTCGCGTGGGGGTATATTTTGATTGAAGTTTTGATTGTGATGACGCTCGCGATGATTGAGCTCAAGGTATCAGACTCGTAGTCTGATAACAAAAAACGCGTACTTTGAATTAGCAGTGTTTTTTTAGCCCATGATTCCATTAAGCTTGTCTATATCAAGGATATGTATACGGCCATCGATGATCTGGATGTAGCCGCTTTCGCGGAAATCTGTGAGGGTACGAATTACGCTCTCTTTAGCGGTACCAACCATTTTGGCGAGGTCTTCACGTAGGATGTCAAACTCCATGGTGTTTTCCTTTTCTGCAATGACGACCAAGGTGTCGGCCACCCGTTTGCGGATCGAGTCGTAGGCGAGTTGCATCAATTGTTCCTCCTTGTCTGCAACATTATTGGCCAACATTTTTATCATGCGGGAGGTGACGTTAGGATTGGCAGAGAGTAGTTTTTCAAAATCTTCCCTTGGGATTAATCGAAGTTCGCTGTCTTCCATCGCTGCGGCGGTAAAAGAATAGGCTTCCTGGCCACTGATCAGGGGGGTGTAGCCTAAGAAATCGCCTTCCTGGCAGTAGTTGATAATGTATTCTTTACCGAAATCATTGGTTTTGTAGAGTTTGATTTTACCCTTCTCAACCAAGTATAAATAACGGGGATAATCGCCTTCCGTAAATACTTTTTCTTTTCTGGTGTAGCTGCGCAGGCGGTGGTCTGTAGAGAGTTTTTTTAGTTCGGCATGGCCTCTGGCTTCGTCGATGAAGGCGCTGAAGGTAACAGAGGTTTGGCTGAACTGTCGTTGCAGGCGCTCGTGTTTAGCGAGGCGTTGCTGTACGACTTCGAGGAGCTCGTCTTTATAAATTGGCTTCATCAGGTAGTCGTCAGCCCCGAGGTTCATGCCTCGGCGTAAATCTTCTTTTTCTGTTTTTGCCGTCAGGAAAATAAAAGGAACCCCCAGGGTAGTCTCTTTCTGGCTCAGTATTTTTAAAACGCCATAACCATCCAACTCAGGCATCATGACATCACATAGAATCAGATCGGGGGGGGCTGCCAGCGCCTTTTCCACTCCTTCTTTACCATTGATCGCCTCCTCAATGCTGTAGCCATAAAGGCTGAGGATTTCCGAAAGGTTCTCCCTAACCTCGGCGTTGTCTTCAATGATGAGTATACGTTTCATGATTATTAGTTTAGTATTGTAAAGCAACGGTTTTTTACCAATTCTAGATAGGCAAAGTAATTCGAAAAACGGAGCCTTTGCTCATTTCGCTGGTAAATTCAATTTTCCCTTTTAGTAAATCGAGATACTGCTGTACAATGTGCAAACCTAGTCCCGTGCCCTTAATGTTTTCGACATTATGTGCTCGGAAAAACCGGGTGAATAGATGTTTCTGGTCTTCTTTGGGAATGCCCATACCTTCATCTTTAATCACAAAAGTAACAGCTGTTTCGTCTTTTTCCACATCAAGATAGATGGTTTGCCCTTTTTCGGAATACTTGCTGGCATTGGAAAGAAGATTGAGTAAGATATTACGCAATATTTTGGGGTCGGTAGTGATGACCCATTTTTCCTTCTGAGAAGGGAACATTAATTGCTGCCCGTCTTTGAGTAGTAGATTAATTTCATCTTCCATTTCACTAAGAAAAGCTACCAGTTCAAGTTCTTCCAACTGCACATCGAGTTTTCCTTCTTCCAACCTACTGAGGGATAAGAAATCATTGAGGATGTTATTGAGGTTACTAACCGCAGCTTTTATCCGGTCGATATGGCGAAGCCGCTTGGGCTGCTGTTCCTCCTTATGATACATTTCCACCAACTCGGTAGAGCTTAGGATAGTACTCAATGGTGTGCGAAATTCATGAGACGCCATACTAACAAAGCGACTTTTTAGTGCATTTAGCTCTTTTTCTTTCCTAAGGGCTTGCTGGAGTTCTTGCTCTTGCTCGCGAAGCTGGTTTTCGACGGCTTGCTTTTCCTCGATTTCTTGCTTAAGGAGCTGGTTTGTACCTAGAAGCTGGTCTACGGCATTAGCCAAGTCTTCGGTGCGTTGGACGACCTTTTCCTCGAGGGCACGATTGAGTTCCATAATGCGCTGTTCAGCGGCTTTAATATCACTGAGGTCATGGACAACCCCGGTGTACATGCGCTGGCCATCAATAGTCATTTCACTTACAGCTAAACGAAAAGGGAAGACGGTGCCATCGCTACGAAGTCCTTCTACCTCTCTGCCTTTGCCAATTATTTTTGCCTTACCGGTACGGTGGTAGTTATTCATGTAGTCATCATGCTCTGCATGGTAAGGAGAAGGCATCAATATATTGATCTTTTTTCCCATTACTTGTTCAGGCTGGTAAGCAAATAATCTAGCAGCAGATGGGTTGATGGTTTCGATAACCCCTTTTTTATCTATTGTAATAATGCCATCGGTAGCAGTGTTAATAATGGCTTCTAGTCTTCTTGCTTCGGCAGTTAATGCCTTCATGTTTTCCATTTTTGAAAGGTAAGCAATGACTGGAAGATATCCCTAATACATTGCAGAAAATGTGATTGATCCCTGTCAATCTCTTGGAAGCCGTATGTTAATTAGCCTTCCTTTCAAATACAAATTAGGCGAGATTTGAGGATCACCGGGTAAGTGAAAATCATAAAAGAGGGTGACAAATGTCATCATTTGTGCCTATCAAATTGGCCGATCTTGCAGATGTAATCAAAAGCAAGGTGGACTTCTTGAAAAGGAAACACTAAGCCAACTAACACAACTAATTTCCAAGATCAAATTTTTTCATTATGAATATCATTGCACCGGTTTCTACAATTATGAGTACGCGTTTGATAACTGTAAATCCAGATGATAGTTTGGAAACGATCAAAACTCATTTTGATAACAACAGTATTCACCATATCCCCGTAGTACGTTATAAGAAACTTGTGGGGATTATTAGCTCTACCGATTTCAACCATTTTCTCAGAGGGTTTACCCGCAACGATCAGGATTCTTTGTTAGAGAGCGTGCGTTTGAGAGCATGGAAAGCGGAGGATATTATGACGAAAAAACTAGCTAAGGTAGAAATTAACGACCCTATCAGAACTGCTTTGGAAGTCTTTAAAACCAATCGCATTCACGCTCTTCCAGTTGAAGAGAATGGCGAGTTGGTGGGTATTGTTACTACTTATGATATTATCTGCGCTCTTGCGGAGGAAGAAATAAAATTAGGGGACTATAAGCGCCTTTAAATTAAAAAAAGCCACAGGAAGAGGTGATGGCTAGCATGTTGTCTGCTTCCTGTGGTACTTGTAATCTTTACAGCTTTGTACAGAGGCATTTTGTTTTTGTACAAGGCTAAATATTTTTTTTATGATAGCGATTCAACTGTTCGGTATCACAGAATCCAAAAACCTGGTAGCTTGGCGTGAGCTGGTTAGTGAGGCATTAGAAGAATTGGAGATAGACTTCAATATTCAGGTAGTAAGTGATCTGGAGCAGTTTATCCGTTATGACCTTATTGGAATTCCTGCGCTGGTTATTGGAGAAGAGGTTCTGTTTCAGCGTGAGCTGCCAGACTTGCAAGAGTTGGTGGCTATTTTAAGGGAGAAGATAGAAAATACCGAGCCAAATCAGTCAGTTGCTTGATTTGGCTCGATATTCTTCTTCTAAGCGAAGGTTTGATACACCTTTTATCTTCTTTGGCGTATTATTCTAACGGAATCTAATCCACTGGTTCTACAGGAATGCGTGCGCCAGCTTTTTGTTTCCTGGAAGAAGACTCTAAATCCATAGTTTCAGGATTTAGGCCTATAAAGCTGAGGTCAATATTTTTGTAGGCAGCGTTGGCTTTGTATTCCATGATGATCTCCTTGATATCATAATCAATATGAAGGGTTTGAGTGGCATCAATGACTACTTTACTATTTCTAGGTAGCTTTTTAAGACTTAACAGCATACTGGCTTTGTTTAAAAAAGATACGTCTTCTGCCAGTTCAAGATGAATAATGCCAGCATCTTTGCGTTTGTCCTCTACAAAATACGGCGTCTTGTAATTGTTAAGTAGGATGTAGAATATAGCTACTACCATTCCGATACCTATTCCTACTAATAAGTCTGTGAAAAGAATAGCTACAATAGTGACTACAAAAGGCACCAGTTGCTTATTCCCTAGTCGGGCCATTTCTTTAAAGAGAGATGGTTTTGCAAGCTTGAACCCTACAACAATCAGAATAGCTGCCAAGCTTGCCAGAGGAATCATATTTAATAGCTTTGGAATAACCAATACGCTTCCCAAAAGCATTAGTCCATGAATGAATGCTGCTGCTTTCGTTTTACCTCCAGACTGGATGTTGGCAGAACTTCTAACAATTACCTGGGTCACGGGCAGTCCTCCAATCAGTCCACTGATAAGGTTACCGACACCCTGTGCTTTCAATTCTAGATTTGTAGGCGTAAGTCGCTTGTAAGGATCAAGTTTGTCTGTAGCCTCTACACATAGTAAAGTCTCAAGGCTAGCTACAATTGCAATGGTAATTGCTGTAACCCAGATCGCTGGATTGCTCCATTGGCTAAAATCAGGAAGTGTAAAAAGTCCGATAAATTCTCCCCATCCATTTGCTATAGGTAAGGTGACAAGGTGCTCTGGTTCCAGGTTCCATGACGTTCCCATGAGGACTTGTTGAAGAATTATTCCTACAGCAACCACCACCAGCGGCCCCTGAATGATATTCGTGATTTTGAACTTTTTAATGAAAGGCTGTTGCCATAAGATCAAAATACCCAAAGACAAGACACTGATTAATAAAGCGCCAGGGGTAATGGCGTCCAGCATGTGTTCTAGTGCCGAAAAAGTGGTCTCTCCGTCTATCTGCTTGAAAGCAAAATCTCCTTCCGGGTCACTATCATAACCAAAAGCGTGGGGAATTTGCTTTAAAATAATGATTAAACCAATACCAGAAAGCATCCCTTTGATCACAGAAGAGGGAAAGAAATAACCGATAACACCAGCTTTCGCAAAGCCAAGGACAATTTGGATAATTCCCGCAATAGCTACCGATAATAGAAAGGCTTCGTAACCCAAAGTTTGGATGGCCGTAAGTACAATAACTGCTAAACCAGCAGCAGGACCACTAACACCCAGAGGAGAACCTGAAAGCAGAGCAACGACGGTACCACCCACAATACCTGCAATGATACCAGAGAAAAGCGGGGCTCCAGATGCGAGTGCGATACCTAAACAAAGCGGAACCGCTACGAGGAAAACAACCAGTCCTGCTGGTAAATCTGATTTTAGTTCAGAGAATAATCCGGGCTCTTGCGACTTCATAAAATTACTATTTAGCTTTCTGTTTTTGTAAGTATCTCATCTTTAAATAAATAAGATAACGGCAAAGCTAATAGTTTTACTATTGTTTATGGATTATTTGTAGATATTTTTTATTTAAACAAATAGTGAGGCTAAAAAAACGCCCAATAGCTTGATGTTGGGCGTTTTTATGCGAAGGAAACAGGGAGTTGGTGCTTTAGTTTAATATATCTACCAGGTTTTTAGTCTGGTAATGACGCTTAATACTTGTTTTTAGTAATTTCCGTGCTTGGTGGATTCTACTTTTAATCGTTCCCAGTGGCAAGTCCATCTCGCTTGCAATTTCTTCGTACTTATATCCCCGGAACGCCATTAAGAAGGGCTTGCTTAGACCTTCCTCTAACTGATCCATAGATTTCATTAATTCCTGCATGGTTACCTTACTTTCCCCGTCATTACGAGTAGCACTAGTTTGGGTTAGCGTCACGCCAGGGATTTGGAGCTCAGCAGCCTGCTGCTTACGTTTGCGCTTGCGCCATTCATTGATGAAAGTATTACGCATGATCGTCATCAACCAGGCTTGAAGGTTGGTTTTAGGTTGATAAAGGTGACGATAGCGCATTGCTTTATATACGGTGTCCTGGAACAAATCTTCTGCATCGTTCTTGTCACGCGTCAATTGTAGCGCAAAAGCTTGTAAATTGGGGGTATGGTTCTGAAAGAGTTGACCGAAGTTTGCAATCGTCATAATATGATAATCTAAAGAGTGATTTACTGACGCAAATATAATAGTAAAACTATCATTTATGCAAATAAAACTATTTTATCATTTCGATAAGCGTTTTTTATGCACCTTTTATCGACGACTGTTGTTATTAGTACCGTATAGAAAAAGATAATCTCATTAAGAGGTTAATAATCCTTTATATCTTATGTCTCAGCTGAGCTCATTGAAGCGTTTTTTTAAGTTACTGGAACCAGACCGGAAAGACGTTGCCTACATTTACCTTTACGCCATTTTCGGCGGCCTCCTTACGCTTACTTTGCCTTTAGGCGTACAGGCCGTCATTGGTTTGGTGCAGGGAGGGGATGTTTCTTCTTCATTGGTCATTTTGATCGCTGTTGTTACATTGGGTACCCTTTTCTCTGGGGTATTGAAAATTATGCAGATTACCGTAGCGGAGACCTTGCAAAGGAGAGTATTTGCTCGTTCTGCATTTGAGTTTGCTTTGAGGATTCCTAATTTGCGAATGGATGCTCTACAGCAAGATTACCCCCCGGAGCTGGTAAATCGTTTTTTTGATACACTCACGGTACAGAAGGGCTTGCCCAAGGTGTTAATGGATTTTTCTACCGGTATTATACAGATCATTTTTGGTTTGATTCTCATTTCTTTTTACCACCCTTTCTTTGTCTTTTTTGGGATTAGCGTGCTGGTTTTGCTATTTGCACTACTCCGCTGGACGGGCCCAAAAGGATTAGAAACCAGCCTGATCGAGAGTAAGTATAAATATAAGGTAGCGCATTGGCTACAGGAGGTCGCACGAACGATGGTCACTTTTAAGCTGGCCAGCGGTGCGCGGTTATCACTCAGTAAAACCAATAGCCTGGTAGACAGTTACCTGACAGCACGGGACAATCACTTCCGAGTACTTGTTAGTCAGTATGGCTACATTGTTATTTTCAAAACCCTGGTGACAGCTATTTTGCTAGCCCTTGGCGGAGTATTGGTGATTGATAATCAAATTACGATTGGCCAGTTTGTCGCGGCAGAAATTGTAGTATTACTGATTTTAGGCTCTGTCGAGAAGGTTATTGTAACCTTGGCGGATGTTTATGATCTACTCACGGGCTTGGAAAAAATGGGTTATTTCACGGACATTCCCCTAGAGCCGAATGAAGGCATGAGTTTTGAGCGTGTTGATACAGGAAAAGGTATGGAAGTAGATATCCAAAACCTTAATTTTCAGTTCAGTGATAGCGATCAACCAACCTTGCGAGACCTTAATTTTAAGATTAAATCTGGAGAAAAGGTGTGTGTTGCCGGCTATAATGGTTCTGGAAAATCAACACTGATTCAGGTGATTTCCGGGTTGATGCTTAATTATAAGGGGTCTATAAGTTATAATAATGCACCGATGTTTAACTTCAACCTGCGTAGCCTGCGTAGTTATATTGGAGATCACGGTAGCCAGGAGGATGTTTTTCAGGGGACCCTTTGGGAAAATATTTGCTTGGGGCACGAAGACATTGATTTTCAGCAGATCGTTTGGGCAACTCGCCAAGTTGGGCTTGAGGATTTTGTCAAAAGCCTGGCCAAAGGTTATGATACACTACTGCTACCCGGCGGCCGTAACCTACCTCAAAGTGTGCAGACGAAAATCTTACTAGCTCGGAGCATTGTTTCCCAGCCGCGCTTACTGGCACTAGAAGAGTTCCTCAATCGGCTCCAACCTCAGGAACGTGAGCGGATGTCGGATATGCTGACAGACCGTAGTCAACCTTGGACCTTAGTGGCCGTTTCTAATGATCCTTTATTGGCAGCCCGCTGTGAACGAATTATCCTCATGGAAAAGGGGCAGATTATTGCCGAGGGGACTTACGAAGAATTACGAGAAAGCCCCCATTTTGAGCGTATCTTTCAAATGAGCACTCCCAATGGCTCGGCTATTCAACCTAACTGGCAGGAAAAAAAATAAGTAATGCTAAATATTTCACCTCAAAATTCGGTCACCCAACGTTTGCCGGAAGGTAAGTGGACTTGTTTGGAGCGTAATCCTTTACCTGCAGGCAACAGGATGATGCGGAATTGGTTATTGGCACTTTTGGTCATTTTTATTATTCTTTTGTTTCTGCCCTGGCAGCAGAATATTCAGTCGAAAGGAAAAATGACAACCCTCGATCCTAGTGATCGCCCGCAAACCATCCAAGCTACCATTCCTGGTCGGATTGACCAATGGTTTGTTCGGGAAGGGCAATTGGTAAAGAAAGGAGATACGATCGTTCACCTTTCAGAAGTTAAGGTCGATTACTTTGACCCCGAGTTGGTGGGCCGTACCGAAAATCAGGTCCGTGCCAAGGCGGGAGCTATCACGACTTACGAACAAAAAGCAGGTGCGCTGGCGGAACAGATTGCTGCGATGCGTGCCGAATTAATCCTTAAGAAAGAGCAACTGGAAGCAAAAGTTAAGCAGGTAGAACTGAAACTGTTGAGTCAGGAGGCTGACCTAGAGCAGGCGAGGGTATCGCTGTCTATTGCCCAGCGGCAATTGGCGCGAACTGATACCCTTTTCCAACAAGGCATTAAATCGAGAACCGACCTGGAAGACAAGCAGCAAAAGATGCAAGAAACCCAGGCGAAAGCTATCGCAGCAGAGAATAAGGTTGCTGAAAACCGGCAGGAATTAGAGGTTACCCGTTTGGCTTTGCGCAATATTGTCAATGAGTACAACAACAAAGTCGCTAAGGCACAATCTGATCGTTTTAGCACTTTGTCGGATCGTTTCGGTGCCGAAGGAGAGCTCAATAAGATGCAGATACAGGCTAAGAACTACGAGGAGCGTTCTCAATTCTACTACATTATTGCGCCGCAGGATTGTTACATTACCCAAGTTGTAAAGCCGGGTATTGGAGAAACAGTAAAGGAAGGCGACCCCATTGTAACAATCATGCCCGCCAATTTTGAGCTAGCTGTAGAGATGCACGTACGCCCCATGGACCTGCCGCTGGTGCGCCAAAATGAAGAAGTTCGCTTCGTCTTTGATGGCTGGCCAGCCATCGTGTTTTCAGGTTGGCCTGATCTGTCAGTGGGTACTTATTCTGGTCGTATTGTAGCCATTGACAATAACATTGACAAAAATGGCCGCTACCGGTTGTTGGTCGCTCCTAATCCAGATGACCGCCCCTGGCCAGAAGCGCTGCGCCCTGGCTCGGGCGTACAGGGTATAGCCTTGCTGGGCCATGTTCAGGTTTGGTACGAATTGTGGCGGCAGCTGAATGGGTTTCCTCCTGACTATTATGGTATAGGGGACAAAGAAGAAGAAAAGAAAGGCACTAAGGCACCGATCAAATCTTTAAAATAAATAGGGGATAATTAATTAATAATGATGAAATTGCGTTGGTGGGTTTTAATATTTTTGCAGGTTGTAGGAGCAATGTCTCTCGCAGCACAGCAAGAAATCCTGGAGGCTGATTTGTTTTGGCAACAAGTAAAAGCCAATCACCCTGTTGCCAGACAGGCGGCACTTTTACAGGAGCAAGCTGCGCAGGAACTATTGTATGCCCGCGGTAGTTTTGATCCCAAGCTTTATGCTTCTCAGGAAGAAAAGGTATTTGGAGGGAAAGATTATTACCGGTATGGGCAGGGAGGAGTTAAAATCCCCACGGCATGGGGTATTGCCCTCAAGGCAGAATACGATTGGACAGATCCTAATGGAACCTACCTAAATCCAGACCGAACCATTCCTCAGGGAGGGCAGGCCATTGTTGGTATTGAAGTTCCACTTTTGCAAGGATTGTTTTTCGATGCATCGCGTTCGTCTTTGCGTCAAGCCCAAGTGGGTACAGATCGCTATCGGGCCATTGCGGATGAACTCCGAAATGAGCTCTTTCTGGCTGCTAATAAATCCTACTGGGACTGGTCTTATGCCTATTATTCGCGGGAGTTGGCTATCTCTGCAAGAGATTATAGTTTTGAACGACTTGGGGGAATTCGCGAAAGCTTTCGTGCTGGCGATTACCCGGCTATTGATACACTCGAAGCTTATTTGCAATGGCAAAGTTGGGAGTTGGAGGTACAAGAAACAGAAATGCAGCTCAACCATACTGTTGCTAAAATGAGTGCCCTATTGTGGAGTGATGGAGGCCTGCCGGAAATGTGGAAAAAAGATTGGGTGCCCCAATCCCCCGTAATTGCCCCTACTACGCCTGTGATTGCAGACTTGCAGCAAGCAATAACCGAGCATCCTAGTTTGGTAGCTTACCGGTATCAAAAAGAGCAATTGACCATCGAACGACGCTGGAAAAAGGAACAGTTTAAACCAGAACTAACTTTCAACTATAACTTTCTCGCCAATCAGTTTGATTTCAACCCTGAGAACACAGATGGTATTAGCAACCTTGTATCAGATAATTATAAGTGGGGGTTTACTTTTAGCCAGCCATTACTGTTGCGAAAAGAAAGAGCTGGTGTTGCGTTGACGGAGGTTAAATTGGCACAAACAGATTGGAAATTACAGCAAAAACAGCAAGACTTAAGCGCTAAACTCACGGCCTATTGGCAGGAATGGGAAATCCGCCAACAACAATTACAACTTTCCCAAACGGTAGTGGAAAACTACCAAAGCTTGCTGGATGCCGAAAGTGTAAAGTTTGAATTGGGAGAAAGCTCTGTGTTCTTGCTCAATTCCCGCCAGCAAAAGCTTCTGGGAGCCCAGCTCAAACTCCTCAAAACCCAAGCAGAGTTGCAGAAGACCGTGGTGGCGTTGTTGTATACGGCAGGGCAGAGTTAGAGGGTAGACACCTCTAAAATAGAGGTGTCCCAGATCCTAGTCGAAACAGGACCTGGGATGCCTCATAATCTTGCAGCTTAATCGATAACGATGAGTTTGCCCGTGCCCAGTAAGCTGTGATCACCATAGAGCCTATAGACGTAGATTCCTTTGCGAAGCCCATTTACAGGCATGGTAAGCGAGCCACCACTTCCTGCAAATTGTTGAATTAATCTTCCTGAGGAGTCATAAACGTCTAAATTCAGTGAGGCATATTTTTGCTCTGTAAGAACAAAATTAGCTGAAGTCTTTATGGGGTTTGGAAAAACTTGGATAGGCATTTGTGTATCAACTTCCTGGTCAAAGCTTATTAATTCAATCAAAACAAAATTTGAATCAATGGTATGGAATACCGTATTCGTGACGATAGGCTCATTAAAGTCAAAGTAAATACCTGCTTTGTTTTCTATCACCGTCCCTAATTCAGTAGCTTCTTTGGGCGAGATACTAAACTTGAAAAAGCCATGAGAAGCTACTTCGTTGATATTAGAATCTGGTAGCATTATATCATCAAATATCACTTTCAGCGTATTACTGTTAACGATTTCCCATTCGTAGGCGTGACTGGCTACTCCCATTCTAAGGCTGCTTACATCCAGATCTGCTGATAATTCATCTCGTACCACTATTCGAAATGCGGTGTCTGTACCTGTGTTTTGAAACCGAATTAAATATTCAAGTTCTGTGCCTGGTTTTATTTGGTGGGTATTGCCATAGCCTCGGGGGTAGGCAATTTTATCATTGGGGTCATAGGCGCCAATATTTTGCTGACAGTCAATGTCTTGAAACGAATAGAAATCATTTAGTTCAAACCAATTTACAAAACCGGCTACTCCAAAGTCCGGGCATCCGTCAAGGGTGAAGCTAATCTCTATACTTTCTGGGTGGCCGGGCGATTGCTCTGACTCTATTCGATAGGTTTCTCCATTAGCAAGTATGGCTACCTCCTGCGTTTCGCCACTATCCAACTGGAAATCACCTTGTAGCATGATCACTTCATCAACTACAATGATGTAATTCAGTGGAGCAGCCATATTTCCGACCCCCTCGTTTTTTATTTCAAATCGAACAGAATCACTTTCACAAGCACCGTCTAAGGTAATACTGGACATATCCCAATTTACGTCAACCGGCAAGCAATAGTCATCGGGATAGATATGCGCTTCCGTACAATGGGTCTGTCCCAGAATCGTAGTCTCACAATCAAGATGGGTAGTGATAGAAAACTGGCCGCATTCTCCAATCCCGATATCTCCTACAGGAAAGATTAATATCGAGTCCATTTGGTTTTCATAAGGAATGGAGGCCGACAAGACAGTCATGAAATCATCTAATACGACTTCTATATAGGCATCTGTGGCATTGTCAGTACCGATGTTGCAGTATTCAACATAATAGGTGTTGTTGAAGCATCGGCGCAAGAATGGGGTAGAGATATCTACCGTTAATACAGGGCATTCATAGATAGCCACGATAGGAAAGTCAACTTCTTCTATTTCAGGAGGGGTATCTTGCGTTGTGATGGTAACCGTTTGGATAGTCTGGCCGGGACAAGTTTGCCAGATAGGCACAGGGGGAGACACCATTACATCATAGGTGCCATTGAAGAGCGCTAATTGATAATCCCCTAAACTGTCCGTAGTGGTAGTATAGGTATGTTGGGTCGCGTTGTTCAGGGCTGTTATTACCCAGTTGCTGAGGCCGTTTTCCCCTGTATCCCATGAGCAAGAAGAATTCTGGTCATGAAAGACATTACCCTGAATAAGTCCGTGTAATATTTCCCCGTCATTATTGGTTTTTGAGACGATTAACTCCGCTCCCATTCCAGATATCCACTCACTTCCGACGATAGCGTATCCACCGGCCTCGCAAGGTGTAAATGCGAAGGCATTGTAATAGGGAGACATATAGAGTGCGTCAGTGGCCAGGTTTAGTATGGTTCCATCTTCATCCAGCTTTGTTATAGGTGAACTAGCTATAGAAAAACCGTGTAAGGTTAATATTTCAAAAACGCCATCGGTATTCTGGTAGAGCAACTTTGAGCTGCCCTCTGCATTAGCAGTCTGTGGAGTCCATTGCGTTGCCCAGATCAATTCGCCATTCATATCGGTCTTTAGCAGTTCGACTTCGTGGTTAGGACTTAGCGATACGGCTTTAAGTAGGGCAATTCCATTATCGTTCGTTTCGATCACAGAGGCGGCATAATCGTATTCGCCTTCATAACCATAGATACGTTGCCAGATTAATTCACCAAAGCTATCCATTCGATATAAATACACGTCGCGACTACCGTTCTCTAAAATACTTCCGCAATAAATGAGGTCGCCATTAGATGCTTCAATAACTCGGGTAGTATATAGGCCAGGATATTCTTGAAACCATTCCTGCACCCCATTATCGTCCAGCTTCATGACATAGGAAGCCGAGTAATCAGAATTGTGCCCCGAAAGGATAAACCCATTATCGCTAGCTTCTACTAGACTCCTGATACTGTTGTATTCCAGGTCTGGATTGGGATAGGCGGTTTCCCAGATAGTATTCCCTTCCTCATCAAATTTTCTGAGCACCACAGCGCTATTTTGCTGGCCGTCAACCGTAACCAAGCCTACGTAGGCAGCTACATAATGATTGTCATCTGTTCTGATTAAGCTAGGGCCCCAGTTCGAAGTATTGGGAGCTATACTAAATTGCCAGACAACGGAGGCTTCAGGATCGATACGGGTAAGGACGATTTCATTATCAGCACCTTGATGAGCAATGGTTAGCAAGTCGCCATTGGCAGCTTCCACAATGTCAAATCCACTTCCTACCCCAGGGTAATTGTGGAGCCATGATTGCGCGTGAAGTGTTGTGGCTAAAAGACATAGAATAACAGCAAAAGAACGAGAGAGCTGCAAGAAAAAAGGAGAGAGCGTGTTGTTGTGTGTTTTCATTTGGTAATCTGGCTTTTTCATAGTTGTTGCGCTTTTTGAAAGGATCAATTCGATTCCCTTGTGACAAAGGTGGCCTCCCAGAACTCAATACACAACTATGTTTTTTTTGTATTTTCGAGTTGTTTTTAACTTATTAAACTCTTAAGTACTTGATTATAAGTAGATAATTATATTTTTTTTCGAAAAAATATTTGATGAATCAGAAAAAACTAATCACGCTGTTTCAGTCTTTGACTGCTAAAGATCTCCGTAACCTTAAGAAATTTGTTCGTTCTCCTTACCACAATACCAGGGAAGATGTGATTTTGTTATTCGATTTGTTGAGAAGTAGCCCTTTGGAAGAGCTAAATGAGGAAAGACTGTTTAGTGCCCTTTTTCCTCAAAAGGTATTCGATAAAAAAGAGCTGGCCTATGTCTTGAATTACCTCATGAAGGTAATCGAAGATTATTTTGCAGTACAATACCTAGAAGCGAACCAAGAGGAGAGGGAGTTTGCTATTGCTAAGGAGGCATTGGCACGCCAACAAAAGAATATCTTTTTCCGAAAAGTAGAAAAAGCATCAAAATTGTTATCGGTAGGAGGTATAAATACGATTGAGTCGCATCAACTTAAATATGAGTTGGAAATGATCCTGTGTGATCAGCAGATGAATGAAGAAAGAGGGGCATCACTTAACCTAAAACAGCCTAGTGAACGTCTTGAAAGTATTGTCATTGCTTCCATCTTAAGGCAAGCTTGTTCTTTGCTGACACACGAGAATATATCGAAAACTTCCTACGACTACGAGCTACTCCATCACATTCTGCCCTATCTGGAGTCGCCAGAGAAAACCCATTTGGTAAACCAGCCAGTCATTGCTTTGTATTATCATAGCTACAAGACATTGAAAGAAGATGATATCAATCATTTTCAGGAACTGAAACAGATGCTAATTGCTTTTCGGGCGAGTTTGTCCAAGCGGGACTTGAAGAATTTCTATATCATAAGCATCAATTTCAGTATTAAGCAACTGAATAGTGGGAATGGTGACTACGTCCGGGAAGCATTCAATCTTTACCAAAAAGCATTGGAAGATGATGTTTTATTAGATCATGGGGTCTTGTCGCAATTTCACTATAAAAATATTGCCGCTTTGGGATTGGGCTTGAAAGCTTATGATTGGGTAGAACAGTTTTTAATAAAGTATCGAGAGAAGCTTAAAACGCAATATCAAGCGCTGAATTTCAACTATAATTTTGCCAAGTTGCAATATGAGAAAGGGGAGTATGAAGCAGCGTTGAAACTATTACAAGCGGTAAAATATGATGAGTCTTTACCGAACCTCACGAGTAGGATTCTTTTGATGAAAATTTTCTATGAACTGGACGAAAGAGAGGTACTTGCCAGCTATTTAAATAGTTTTGAAGGTATGGTTCGCCGGCAAAGAAAGCTAGGCTATCATAAAAATAGCTACCTGAACCTGATATCTTTCATGAGGCGAATGCTGCATTTAAACCCATATGATAATCTTGCTAGACAAAAATTAAGGACAGCTATAGAAAACAAAAATCCTCTTCCGGAAAAAAAGTGGTTGTTGACAAAATTGTAACAAGGAATAGTTTCTTACAGGTACTGAGTTGATTTTTGTTCAAACTAGTCACTCACTAGCTGTTTAAACGACTAAACGCCTCAATTACTTCGTGTCTATCTCACTACGACCTGACGAACCGCCCTGTCTTCACCATTGACGTATTCTAACCAATAAACACCAGCGTTGAGCGTGGACAAATCCAGGTTGTCTGTAGTGCCGATTACAGGCCAGGATTGCAGTACTTTCCCTGAAGCATCCAGAAGTTGGATATTCCCTTCCGGACGATTACTGGAATTTAGGCGTATACTAACATTACCATTGTTCGGGTTTGGAAATACCTCAAAGCTTATGTGGGTATTGGTAATACTGGTACTCACAGGACTACAAGCGGGCGTATTTCCTTCAATCGCTGTAAATGACCCGGCATCTGCCGACCAGTCTTGCCACTCACCTCCATCTCCATCCATCCAGGTATTGAGGTCGAAGGTATACAAACCGGTAGGAGTACCTTTGACGGCGTAGACTTTGAGGGCTTGCCCGCCTTGGCTCCAGCTTAGGGGCTGATTGCTAGCACAATTTTCTGGCAAGTTGTTCATTACCTCGCAGTTAGGGGTAATGAAGTAAGCGTTGTCGTCAAAGTCGGGGTAGGTGCCATAGACGCTGGCAGTGCCACTCTCATCTATGCATACAGCCGTGTATTCATCACAAGCTATTCCGTAATAAGGAGTGTTGTAATCGACGATGGCGCGTGCCATAAAAACGGTATGTCGTCCCCGCCGGTCGGGGTTGTCGTAATGGGTATCCGTAATGACCTGTGTGAGGTACGGGACGCGAATAAAAGGAGCATTACTGATCGCAACTTTATTGTCGTAAGGATTAGCAAGGGCTGTAGCGCTGGTGACTGTGCCGTTTTGAGCCGTGAAATAGACGCCTCCAAGGATGGCCATTCCTGCACTTGTGCCTCCGATGACGATGTTTCTCTCCGTAATTCCTGCGTTGATGAGGTTGGCGACTTCCGTATTTCTCCAAAAAGAAACGTAGTTGTATTGGTCACCGCCAGCAATCCAGATGGCTTCGGCTTTGGCAATACGATCTAGTACATAAGGATCAGTGGCTGCTTGGGCATTATTGAAGACAATGCTCTCGACAGAATTGACGGTCACTCCTAAATCACTAAACATATAATCGTTGTAACCATCAGAACCCGAAGCACGAATGACCAGGACGTCACCACCGTCGGCTCGTTCAAGGAACCACCGCATAGCGTTATCGTTTTCGGAAGCACCTCCCATCAGGCAAACCCCACCTATGGGGTTTGTTGTAGCATCCATGAGGCTACCTGTAAAAAAGGAGGTGTAATCTTCTTGGGCACTAAGCGTACAAAACGCTAAGGCCATCAAGCCAAAGGCCAGAAGCTTTTTCATGAGTAAGTAGAAGTTGAATTGTTGTGTCGCGAAACCAATTTTTCTTTACAGAAAAATTCTAAAGAACAGCACGAAAAAAAAAACACGATCTTTTTCTGCGCAATTCTAACGCAAGGTCGGGCTTTTGTTTGGTATAAAAAAGTTAATACTTACCTATAGCCTACCATTTCTATTAAATAGGCCCCGTTGTAACCCAGATTTCGGAGCTTGTTTTGCAACTTTAGTGCCTCCGATCGACTGGTAAAGCTTTCTCTTGATTCTATGACCCACACCTCTTCGCAAGGGCGATGACGAGCAACGAGGTCTTCATGAAAAGGGTATTCCCTGGGGTCGGTATTGCGTAAAATAGCAACCTGCACCTTGTATTCAATCGTAGGCGTGGTGCTGAATTTAGGTAGCGAAGGGCGGCTGTTTCTAGAAGCACCCTTGCTGTAAGTGACGGGCAACTCGTCACAGTAGGAAGGTTTTTCGTTTTGGGCGGAAAGCTCAAACGACCAGCCACAAAAAGCGACTAATAATAAGCTGTAAATCAGATGTTTCATAGAAAATAAAGCTTGAAGTTGGTGTTGGAAAAATACGGGAAACAAACTGTAGGCTCTATTGGACGGTGCTTGACTGGGTGGTCACGTTTTCATTTCAACCATTAAAGTTAAAGAATAATTGATTCTTGTAGAGACTTAGGGCTGTTCTCTTCGAAAGAATGTTCCCAATTATACTGGTTTGGGCTTTTGCCCAAACACTTAGTTGCCGGGATAGATAGGAATACTTACCTTGTAATCCTCTCATCATTTAAACACTTATGTTTAAGCGCTTCCCATTTTACCAACAGCTTGATAGTATGGACTGTGGCCCAGCTTGCCTACGGATGGTAGCAGCTTATCACGGTAGGAAATACCCGCTGTCTTTTTTGCGCGATCAATCCTACATTGAAAAGGATGGTGTGAGTTTGCTGGGTATCGTAAAAGCAGCAGAAACCATAGGATTCGATGCTCATGCTTTTCGGATTCCCTGGGAAGGAGGGGAGGATCAAGCAGGTTTGGAGGACCTGGAGTTACCGCTAATCGCACACTGGGAGCAAAATCACTTTGTCGTTGTCTTTAGAATGACCAACAGCTTTGTATGGGTAGCTGACCCTAGAGAAGCGGGGGTAAAAAAACTTACACGTAAGGAATTTATTCGCGGCTGGTGCTCTGTAGGTGAGACGGAAGGCATTGTGCTGATGTTGAGCCCTACACCAGCTTTTTATGAGCAAGAAGGGGAAGAGGAAACGAACGGTCAACTAGGTTTCAGGTACTTGTTTCAATTTGTGAAACCCTACCGCCGCTTGGTCGGCCAGTTATTGATAGGTTTATTAGGCTTGAGTGTGTTACAACTGCTTTTCCCTTTCCTCACCCAGGCTGTTGTTGATATTGGCATTAGCAACCAGGATATTGATTTTATCTATTTGATGTTGGTGGGGATGCTACTGCTGTTTGTGGGAGAAGTGACGATTACGCTTTTGCAAGGATGGATTTTGTTGCACGTAGGCACGCGTATCAATGTAAGTTTGGTTGCTCAATTTCTGCGAAGAGTGATGAGGCTTCCATTAAGGTATTTTGATCAAAAATCGACAGGAGATTTTCTACAACGGATTTACGATCAACGGCGCATTGAGTCATTTCTTACCAATACCTCGCTGTCGGCCTTGTTCTCGTTTACAAGCCTGTTTATCCTTGGGGGAGTTTTGTGGTGGTACCATACGGGTATTTTTGTGGTGTTTTTTGTTGCTGCGGTACTTTATCTGGTTTGGATTTTGGTGTTCCTGAAAAAACGAGCGCTAATTGATCATCAACGCTTTCGCGAAATGACGGCCAATCAAAACACCTTGATAGAGCTTATTCAGGGAATGCCGGAAATAAAACTACAGCAGAGTGAATACAAGCGCAGGATGGGGTGGGTGAAAATTCAGAACCAACTCTTTCGTACCAATACCCGTTTTTTGAGCCTTACCCAGTACCAAGATACTGGCGCTCAATTTATCAGTCAGTTGAAAGATATCATTATCGTTGTCATTTCGGCGAAGGCTGTTATTGCGGGGCATTTAACCTTGGGAGCGATGTTGGCTATCCAGTACATTGTGGGGCAACTAAATGTGCCCTTGCAGCGATTGGTAGGTTTTCTACGTACCGCCCAGGATGCGCAATTGAGCCTGGAGCGACTAGGAGAGTTGCAGCAGATGGAAGTGGAAGAAAAAGAAGGTGAGCAGCGAATGGAAGTGTTGCCGGAGTCGGCTGACTTGGTGTTGGAAAACCTGAGTTTTGCTTACAGCCCACTTTCCGGCGATGTCCTGAAAAATATTGATTTAAAGATCCCACATGGGAAAGTGACTGCCATTGTAGGGGCCAGCGGAAGTGGGAAGACGACTTTGATAAAACTGCTGCTCGGTTTTTATTTACCCAACCAAGGACGCATTCAACTTGGAGGATACGATTTACAAGGATACGCCATAAGTACTTGGCGCCGCGCTTGTGGAGCCGTCTTGCAGGATGGGTTTCTCTTCTCTGATACCATCGCCAATAATATTGCAGAAAGCAGCAGTGTAGTCGAAATAGAGCGGCTCAGAAAGGCTATTGTGTTGGCGAACTTAGAAGCATTCATCCAGGAGTTGCCGCAGCAATTGCAGACAAAAATAGGGTCGCAGGGCAATGGTGTAAGCCAGGGGCAACGCCAGCGGCTGCTCATTGCCAGGGCCATCTACAAAGACCCTTCTTTCCTGTTTTTTGATGAAGCAACCAACGCACTGGATGCTGAAAACGAAAAAGTCATCGTCGATAACCTTGCTCATTTTTTTGAAGGCCGCACGGTGGTAGTAGTCGCTCACCGCTTGAGTACGGTACGCAATGCCGATAAAATAGTGGTTCTTGAAGCTGGGCAAATCGTAGAAGAAGGTACCCACGAGGAGCTGGTAGCAAAGAAAGGCCGCTACCTGGAATTGATCAGTAACCAGTTGGAACTTGGGGGGTAGAGCGTTTGTTACTAAATAGAGAAAAGCGTATATTTAAAAGAAAAACAGGATAGATATGACAACTCTTGCTCCACAACGTATGAAATTCACCGTTGATAGCTACTACAAAATGGCGGAGCATGGACTATTGGGTAAAGACCGTCAGGTAGAGTTAATTAATGGTGATATAATAGATATGAGTCCAATTAGAAGTGCACATGCTGGTATGGTGAATTACCTAAGTAAAATTCTCATTCACTGTTTATTTAATAAAGCAACGGTTTGCGTACAAAACCCTGTTCATTTAGACGATTTTTCTGAACCTGAACCTGATGTTTTGATAGCTCAATTTAGTCAAGATGATTATCGTGAACGTCACCCTAGAGTGGATGAGGTAATCTTATTAATCGAAGTAGCAGACTCCTCCCTTATTTTTGATCGCAATGTAAAAAAAGCCCTTTATGCGGAGGCAAGTATACCAGAATACTGGATCATCAATCTGGCTGATGAGCAAATTGAGATTTTTCAACAACCTCAAGATGGAGAATATCAGCAGATGAAGATTGTGAAAAAAACAGACCACTTCTCCACCACGATTCAGGGAGAAGAAGTCGTTTTTGAAAAATTATTCGGATAACGAAACAAGTAAAACCTCCATGTATCTATTTTTCTCTCTCTAAAACGCGCAACATGAAAAATACGCTCATTTTAGCACTGATACTCAGTGTTACCAACCCAGTACTAACGCAGAACTATAAACCATCCACAACAAAACAGTATCAGTCTTTGATTGATGAAGTGTTTATCCTTACTTTATTTGTCGATACTGAAGTCGATTATTGGACAGATGAAGAGCAGGCTTATTATGTAGATGAATTGCATAAGAGTCAGGCTTGGCTCATAGATCAAGCTTGGCGCTATGACCAATATCTAACTTTTAATAACGACTATTTTTTACGAAATAATGAGATCGTATATATAGAAGAAGCCAGCCGAAGCTCTAGCTTTCAATTATTGAATAAGGTGATGAGAGAAATGAATCATGATGGGATTGACGAATTCATGGATTATAATAATTTCGATTTCACGAAGCAAAAGCTAAAGGTGGTCCTTTTTGTAAAAAGCAATAGCCGTAGCCATGCCTACAATTATTGGTCTAATAGCGAGGTAGATGTAGCAGTGGTGTATTGTCGTTCTACGATGGGGATGCAGACAGATCATAAGACTATTTCTCATGAAATTTTGCACCAGTTTGGCGCTTGGGATTTATATTTTGGAACCAGCCAATCGGAAGAGAAAGCGGCACGATTAAAGGAACTTTACCCTAATTCAACAATGATTAGCACCTGGCTCAATTGGGAGGCAGAAGTAGACGAACTCACTGCTTGGAGAGTAGGTTGGAATACAGAATTTAAACCACTTTATAACGAATTTACACCCGTCAGGGATAGCAAAAGGAGCAGCAGTTCCCGCCAAAAAACGACGATTACCATACCGATGAGAAGGAAGAGGACGGGTGGGGGTTAAATGTATTAGCACCAATGAAGACATGTGAGGTTCATTCGAAAAGCAAGCCTGTATTATTAATTAGGTGCCAATTGTTGATGTTTTTTTATCACCATCTACGCTGTAATAAGCTCTCATCAGAATTATGAAAAAGAATATCTGCCTTTTTGCAATTTTTATATTAATCACCATTCAATCATTTGGTCAAAGAAGAACGTATGATTCTTTATTTGAAAATCAGGTTGATGTGTATACTCGAGATGGAAATATAGTATTTGAAAACAATTCAGCCAATTCACTAACAATCGAAATTTGGCGAAATAACAATAAGGTTGATGAGTTTTTATTGTCTCCTGATATTGGATTACCTGATCAAAATAAATTCTTTCAAAGAAGAAGTATTTCTTCTTCAAGAGAGATTGTGAATTTCAATAAGATAAGTAAGGATGTAGAGGGCAGCTATTTCAAAATAAATTACGATGAAGCCGCCTATAATAATGATATTGAAATAATAAAAGAAGAAATAGAAAGCGACAAAGTAATGGACACAGATATTCCTTTTCGGAATTCTGCCCTTAGAATGTTAGGGGCTGATGAACTATTGTTTTATAGTAATCTATATTCTATTGCTGTTTCGAACGATACTGCTGAGGAAAAATTTAGTAAAGCCGTAGAAGCATTCACGAAAAAAACGCTACTTAGCAAAATTGATAATGAGAGAGCAAGAATCGCTGCTACAGGACATCTTGATTTGGCAAAAAGGTTGAACGATACTTCTCAAGATCAGGAGATCCTTAAGTATGGCAACTACTGTACAGAGCGATATGTACGGAATGAGCCTACGAAGCATTTTTTTAATATAATAGATTTTCATTTTTACCCACGTCATACTCTAATTTTAGGAATATCTTATCCAGTCCAGTCAACCCTGAGATCGTTTCAAGGAGAGAAGTACTCATTAGGAGAGTTAAATTCTAAAAGTCCTATAAGCCAGACTTTCTCAATCGATGTAACTGGAACAATACTGGGAAGACAGCAAAGGTTCTATGATGGTAGATTTTTATTTTCATATGGTGGATTTTATGAGAAGGGGCAGACTTTCTATTCAAAGGAAATCAATGCAGATTTTCCACTAAATACTGGCTATACTCATCGGAAATTTGGTTTACAAGCTGGTACAGGAGCCAGATGGTTGGAAAATAATCAACTGATGGGGTTAGAGGGAGAAGTATTGATTGGCTATTCACAAATCGAGGAAGCAGAAGTAGCGTTAGATAACTCCGAATCTCCTTCTAGTTTCAGTATCGGAACTTATGATGACTCCTATGGTGCTTTATTATGGAGAGCAAGGATAAAAGTCGATATAAAGTATGTAATACTTGCATTTGATTACAAGAGAGAATTTGCGATTGGAAAAGGAGTCCCAGTAGACCGTTTCTATTTAACGAGCTATTATTTAACGCTAGGAATCCCAATTCATAGAGTTTTGAAAATAAAGTAAGAAAGTACTTAACCATGCTAGTACCGTGGGACATGAAGTCGCTATAAATACGCTCTTAATGCCGGGTATAGACTTCCAAACCGCTGAAACAGCGAACCGAACAGGTGAGCCCGGTAAACGGAGTGCGCAGGGACTAAGGGCGGTAGCGGTACCGCAGGTGAGAGCGGACGACCTGACGCCCCGCCGGTGGCGGTAGGCGGAGGCCCCAAAAAGGAATTATTATGGATGTTTGGCATCCACTAAAATGAAGCGTTAAACCTCCGTCTTCAACCAATCTCCACGACGAAATAGAATAAAAGCCAAAGCTGTAAGCACCATTTCTGCAATGATGATCGCCCAAGTGACGCCGGCCACGCCATACCCCAGATAAAGCCCGAGATAATATCCCATTGGAATCTCAACGATCCAAAAGGAAATGATATTGATCATCATTGGTGTATGTGTATCTCCAGCACCGTTAAAGGCTTGACTGAAGATCATACCAAAACCATAGAGGGTGTAGCCCAATGCGAATATCTTCAAGGCCGTAGTACCTGCCTCAAGAACAGCGGGCGTATCATCGAAGAAAAGGATCAGGTGAGGGGCGAATAACAGGTAGACGATAGAAATAATGCCTAAAAAACCACCGGCCATCATGGCGGCCAATTTCACGGAGCGTATCGCCCGATCGGGTTCTTTTGCGCCCAGATTTTGGCCTACGAGTGTAGCGGTGGCATTGGATAATCCCCAGGCAGGCAGGAGGGTAAAGATGATCAAGCGAATAGCAATGGTATAGCCCGCCACGGCTTCACTACCAAATTTGGAAACAATTCTCATCAGGAATACCCAGCTGGCAGAGGCAATGATGTATTGCATGGCGCCCGAAGAAGCAATCCGGCCTAGTCGTTTGAGGATACCCCAGTCGAGGCGCCAACCGCCCGCCCGAAGTTGAATGGTGCCACGACCGCCAAAAAGAATGTAAAGCTGGAAAGCGACCCCAATACCACGACCAATAGTGGTGGCTACCGCTGCACCCGTAACGCCCATTGCCGGAATGGGCCCGAAGCCGTGAATGAAAATAGGGTCAAGAATAATATTAATACCGTTGGCCAACCACAAGGCTCGCATGGCGTAAGCGGCATCTCCCGCGCCACGGAAAATACCATTGAGCAAGAAAAGAAGCATGATGACTGCATTGCTGCCAAAAAGCAAACGGGTATAGTTTTTACCTGAAGCAATCAAAGTTTCACTTCCTCCCATCATCCTCAGTATATCCTCTGCATAAATAACACCGGGGATTCCCAGGATAAAACTCACCCCAATGGCCATATAGATGGCTTGTTTAGCTACACGCGAGGCATTGGCCTGGTCTTTTTGCCCAATATAGCGGGCGATCATAGCTACCGGTGCCGTACTGATCCCGATGGCAATGGCGTAGACCAAGGTGATGACCGCCTCGGTGAGCCCAACAGTAGCCACCGCATCGGGGCTAACCTTTGCAACAAAATAAGCATCGACCAAGGCAAATAAAGACTCCATAGCCATCTCCAGTACCATGGGGATACTGAGCATCACAATCGCCTTTTTTATAGAACCGGAGGTATAGTCGTACTCATCTCCGCGAATAGCAGCGCGGAAGAGTTGGAGGAGTTTTTGCATGAGGGAATTTTGGTTAGGCCGAATTAGGCTTTTTCTTTGACCGCCGTGGTGCAAAGGCACAGATTATTGCTCAAAGGTCTGTTTTTGTGGGAATAGTTCCGGTATTAAATAATATTTATCTCTTTTCCAGAGTTTTTATTTAATCGACTACCTTTTGCGTATTCTACTGCAATGAGTAAACCCACTGAAGCATTCTCCCCCCGCTTCTGTAAGTGTAACCCAGATAAAGTCTTTTGATTTTTTGATTTAAAATTATTATTCATCCGTAACGAATTTAGTGCGGAGGGTAATAATAGACCAGTAGCTGTAATAAATACCAAGCTTAAAGTGAATTGGGCCCTGCCCAAAGCACCTGGGTATTGGTATACTTAATCATACCCTAAAACTATTCTGCTATGTCTACGCCTATTTACCTTCTGGGGAAAACTCCTTTGGTCATCCTTGGCCTTGAAAGTGTCTTGAACGACACTTCTTACAATTTCAAAAAAAGTTTTTTGCTGGGAAAGGACGAGTTCTGTCCAAACTGCTCATCAGCCTTCTTACTTTTCGTTCAGTTGAATGAAGAAAAAAGCAAACGTTTCACTTGTCTGAAAAGAATAATTAAAAATTACCCACTGGCGCGACTTATTGTGCTCCACGACACCACGGACGTGAAACACATAAAAGCCTGTTTTCGACTTGGCGTAAGCGCCTATTTATTGTCGAGCATTTGTGCCGCCGATGTTCGCAAAGCCATCCAGGCGGTCTCTGATGGGCAGACTTACCTTGATCCCATCTTGAGCCAATATTGGGCGAGCCAGACCATGGGCTTAGGTAATGATAATTTATCCCTTACCCGTCGGGAAAAAGAAGTCCTCAACTTAATTGTAGAAGAATACACGACCAAAGAGATTGCCAAGCAGCTTTATATCAGCCCATGCACGGCAGAAACTCATCGGATGAATATCATTCATAAAATGGGAGTCAGGAATACGGCCGGAGTTGTTCGTGAGGCTGTCCGGATGGGGTGGTGATGTTTCTCATGGAAAACCACTAGATTTTATATTCAGGGTTTTCCTTGATGTTTATTGGGTTAGTTATCAGCAATTTGTGGGGGTCTAAGTAATACTGCCAAGTAGCTGTTTTAACCTAATTACCTATTACCTCATGCCAATAGTACGCGATACCATCGCCGATACTTTATCCATTCTCAGGCTGACCCTTGAAAATGGGCTGGATGATATCGAAACTAATACAGACGATGCTGTTGAACTTAACAATATCGCCTTCTGGGATATGGCGAGTACTGACCCACGAGCCGTAAGTAATAGCATCATTGTAACGCTGGTCAAAACAGAGGAGGAGTTTGCAATGAAAAACCGGCCGGCACACCGCCGTAATCCGGTTACAGGTAGCTTGGAGTATGTTAACCCACCTGTCTTTTTAAACCTTCATGTACTCTTCACGGTAAACACGCCTAACTATGATACCGCGCTTACCTATCTATCAAGAATCATCGGTTTTTTTCAACACCAGCGTGTTTTCACGGAAAATAATTCCTCTGTTCCTAATGATGTCAATATCGACACCTTCCACTTCAATGTGAGCATGTTGTCTCCCTCGTTGGAGCAGCTCAACCATTTATGGGGGATACTAGGAGGGAGGATGCTACCCAGCGTGTTGTACCGGTTCCAGATTCAGCGCATCGAATACATCGATCAGCCTGAACCTGCACCACAGATTGAAACCATTATTGTTAACGAACAACTCTATTAACAATGGGCTTCATCATCAAATATCAACGGGTAATTAAGCTACACTTTTGGCAGTACCATTGGTTACTAAAAGGAGCAGACGTATTGGTTTTACCTCCCACGGGGAGTACACAAGCTGTTCAAGAGAGAATTATCGCTTACGATTTGAGAAATGTACTCAAGGTAAGTTTGACAGCCACGTCACAAAAGGAATTAGAAAAAAGAGGTCTGGTTTTTAAAGCAAATACGACCGGAGCAATTATAGTAAGCAAGGATGGTTACACGGAAGCCGATGATTCCTTTAGGCTCAGTTTTGCGGTAAGCTTAATTGACCCCGAGTGGCCTTCTTACACCTTGACCGGTGTGACGGACATTCAACACCAGGTCTTTCACTTGACCAATTTTGGTCGCGTACCTGCTGCCCGCACTTTACTGACGGATGGCGGAAATGAGACGCTACGTACCAGCCACTTTATTCCCAAGCAGGGGAGGGTGGTTCGTTTGCCACAATTGGTAGCGGGCACTGCTACGACCATCGACGTTTTTGATGCTTTAAGCACGGCCGTCACCCCTGCGCTGAGTTTTACGTTTCCGGCGATCGCTGGACAAGAAGAATACGAATTGGATTGCCGCTCCCTGCGAGAGGGGCTTTACCGTTTTTCCGGAGGAAATATCGACCCCATTACACAATACCTTGGACTAGAAAACCAGCCTGCATTGATAGGAGTGGTAGATCTATTTACCAAAGATTGGGAAGGAGCTGGTGACCCTGCTCAAGAAGGATCGGAGTACGATATTCGGCTTGCTGCGCCTTAGTATTGCGCAGAAAATAAAATGCGATTTTTTTAGGTTTCCCAAATAGTTAACACACTTAAATGAATCGTTTTGTCAACTATTTTGGAAACAAAACCGCATTTTATTTTCGTGCTGTTCCTTCGTATTGCGCAGAAAAAAATTAAAGAAAATGATTTTGCCAAAACTCATAAATATCTGATATATGCCCACTAATTATGCTATTCCAGGCGTGTACGTAGAGGAGATTACCAAATTCCCTCCTGCCGTCGCTCAGGTAGAAACAGCAATTCCGGCTTTCGTTGGCTATACGGAACGCAGGCTAGATGCCAACGGCGGCACCCTGGCCCAGGATACGCCCGTGAGGATTTCCTCCATGACCGAATTTGAAACACTATTCGGCAATGCTCCCCGCCTAACGGTGACGGAGGTGCGCCTGGATGCGGATAACAACATTCTGGGGGCTACAATCAGTACCTCGTTTTACCTGCATCATGCTGTGCAGATGTTTTACGCCAATGGCGGCGGCGACTGCTACATCGTATCAGTTGCGGCGGCGCCCGGCTTTACCGGCGGCTACGTTTCCGGAGAAATATTGAGTGGAGTCAATGCCCTCGAACTGGTAGACGAACCCACGCTCATCTGTTTTCCTGATGCTGCTGGCAATGATGATGGAGGAATTTCCACATCCCTGCAAGTCAGAGCGCTTCAGCTTTGTGCGGAGTTGGGAGATCGCTTTACTATTTGTGATACGCTGTTGGGAGACCCGCTAGGAGCGACCTTCCGCAACGAAATTGGTATTAATAATCTAAAATACGGAGCCGCGTATACGCCCTGGCTACAAGCCACTTTTGCCAAGAACCTGACTTTTGAGGAATTGAGCACGGGCATCTTTACCCGTAACGGTGTTAGCGGATTGGCCTTAGAAGCACTCACCACGGATACAGCTACGCAAACGCTGATTACAACTTACCGTGCCAATTTGGGCGTAGAAACTGCCGATCAGCTGGCAGACCGGGAATTAGCTTTACGCAACAACTTTGGCTTGTACAAAGCGATTATTGCAGCTATCAACGGTTTACCCCTCGCGATGCCCCCGAGTGGCGCGATTGCTGGCGTCTACGCGACAGTGGATCGTACTCGCGGCGTATGGAAAGCCCCTGCGAATGTGAGCGTGAATTTGGTGACGGAACCAACTTCTGGTTTTACCCAAGGGCAGCTCGCCAATTTGAATATTGATCCCGTTGCCGGAAAATCTATCAATGCGATCCGGACATTCACAGGGAAGGGCGTACTCGTTTGGGGTGCCCGTACCCTGGCTGGTAACGATAATGAATGGCGCTACATTAATGTTCGTCGCTTCTATAACATGGTTGAGGAATCAGTGAAGAAAGCTGCCGGGCAGTTTGTCTTTGAACCCAATGATGCCAATACCTGGGTGCGAGTGCAGGGAATGATTGAAAACTTTCTGACCCTTCAGTGGCGAGCGGGAGCATTGCAGGGAGCTAAACAGGAACACGCCTTTCAGGTAGCTGTAGGATTGGGTAAAACCATGACGGCTGATGATATTCTGAATGGCCGGATGATCGTACAGATTGCCATGGCACCTGTGCGCCCCGCCGAATTTATCATTCTGCGCTTCGAGCAAAAAATGCCTGAATCTTAATCTGACTTGCGCCATTTGCCAAAAGGCTAACTTAATTATTGACCACCTTCATCCATCCTTTATTGGACGGATATCATAAATCCTATTATGCCTAATAACTATGCGATACCCGGTGTATATGTGGAAGAAATACCCAAGTTTCCACCTTCTGTTGCTCAGGTAGAAACTGCTATCCCGGCTTTTATGGGTTATACCCAAAAATCCTTGGATACATCCGGCAACCCTTTGGCGATAAACACCCCTGTACGTATTACTTCTTTTACGGAGTTTGAGACGCGCTTTGGCGTAGCACCACCATTGGGCGTGTCGGAAATTCGACTGGACGCCGCAGACAATTTTGCGGGGGCTGATATTACCACAGCGTACTATATGCACCATGCTGTTCAGTTGTTTTATGCCAATGGCGGTGGTGATTGCTACATCGTTTCTGTTGGTCCTTACGCGACAACTGCCTCCTTTGCCGATGAGGCCCACTTTACGGGCGTCGGAACGGCACTGGAAGCCATCAGTCGCGTTGATGAGCCTACCATTTTACTTTTCCCGGATGCGGTTTTGCTTTCCGATGTTGCGTTGGGAAATGTTCAAAAAGCTGCTTTGCTGCAATGTGCCAACTTACAGGATCGTGTGACGGTTTGTGATTTGAAAAATGACAGCCCTGCCGACCTCCAGGATGTTGTAGATTTTCGTCAGCAAATTGGTATTAATAACCTAAAATACGGCGCTGCCTATACCCCTTGGATAGAAGGGCTGCTGCCTAAAAATATCGGTTATGCCCAGCTCAATGGCGATATTTTTGTAAGAGCAGGCGCACTGCCAGCAGTCAATTTGGCGGCAATCAATACAGACGCAGATATCGCCAATGTTCTCGATAATTATGACTTGATTTTAGCTATCAATGGCATTGGGACAATTGACACGCTGCGCTCGGATATTAATGATCAATATGCCAGTCTACTCCTAATCACGGACTACGACACTGCCGGTATGACGACTGCGCTGGATACAGCGATCACGGCAATGGATACCGATATTAATGGAGATTTGGTGCCGGCACCATTTCCGGTTTTACCCGCCAATTATACGACTGCACTTACCAATCTACAAGCTGCTGTAACAGCCTATGAAGCACTGACCAATGTTAGCACAGCTGTAGATATAGCGACTGCCCGAGAGGATTTAGCAACTGCGATGAGTAATTATCTCGGTTTTGTGGGAGCAACAGCCACGGCTGATGCCGAAGAAAACCTGCGTGCTGTTTATCCTATCTACCGGGCGATTATTGCGGGTATTAACGCTGTTCCATTAGCGGTTCCTCCCAGTGGTGCTATTGTAGGAGTATATGCTGCTGTTGACCGTACACGTGGTGTATGGAAAGCACCTGCCAATGTGAGCCTTAATCAGGTGGTCGGCCCTACTAAAGCCTATGTACAATCAGCTTTAGCTAACCTGAATGTTGATCCTTCGACCGGAAAATCTATCAATGCCATCCGCAGTTTTACAGGCAAAGGAACCCTGGTTTGGGGTGCACGAACCTTGGCTGGCAACGATAATGAATGGCGCTACGTAAGTGTCCGCCGTTTTGTGAACATGGTC
This sequence comes from Lewinella cohaerens DSM 23179, assembly GCF_000379805.1. Lineage (GTDB taxonomy): Bacteria > Bacteroidota > Bacteroidia > Chitinophagales > Saprospiraceae > Lewinella > Lewinella cohaerens. The sequence continues at coordinate 164,773 of NZ_KB903539.1, forward strand.
GAAGAATCCACGAAAAAAGCCGCTGAACAGTTTGTTTTCGAACCCAATGATGCCAATACCTGGGTACGGGTGCAGGCGATGATCGAAAACTTTCTCACGCTACAGTGGCGAGCAGGTGCCTTACAGGGTGCCAAACAAGAACATGCTTTTCGGGTTGCGGTAGGCCTTGGTAAAACCATGACCGCCGATGATATTTTGAATGGTCGGATGATTGTTCAGATAGCTTTGGCGATCGTACGCCCGGCCGAGTTCATTGTGCTTCGTTTTGAGCAGATGATGCCTCAGTCTTAATCAACAAAAATTTAAGCTCGTACCCTTTTGGTACACAATATCTAAACCAATATGGCTAATTACCCACTTCCCAAATTTAGTTTCCTCATCGAATGGGGTGAGGCTCGCCTGGGATTTACTGAAGTTACGGGTCTGGAGCGTTCCGTAGAAGTAATTGAATACCGTGAAGGTTCCAGCAAAAGTTATTCAAAGCTGAAGATGCCAGGCATGGAAGCACTATCAAATGTAACCCTCAAACGGGGCACCTTCGAGGGGGATATCAGCTTCTACAGCTGGTTCAATACGGTACAAATGAATACCGTAGAACGCCGCGATGTCATCGTGAAGCTACTCAATGAAGAAAACGAGCCAACGATGGTCTGGCGTTTGGCCAACTGTTTTGCCGTCAAATACCAGGCTTCAGAGTTGAAGGCTGATGGCAATGAAGTAGCCATTGAGACCCTGGAGATTGCCCACGAGGGCTTAAGTATGGTCAGCTAATAATCCACTGTTGCTATGGCATTTTACCCACCGGTAGGTTTTCACTTTGCAGTTCGCTTTGGAATCAGCGACCAAGACAATGATACTCGCTTTCAGAGTGTCACTGGCCTGAGTGTTGAATACGAAACGGAAACGATTAATGAGGGTGGTGAAAACCGCTTTGTTCACGAAATTCCTGTGCGTACCAGTTATAGCAATCTGGTGCTCAAGCGGGGAATGATGGTAGATTCTACCGTCGTAAAGTGGTGCATTGATGCTTTTGAAAACCGAAGCTTTGAACCCACAGACATACAGGTGATCCTCCTGAATGAAAACCATGAGCCGCTACGCACCTGGAGCGTAGTAAGGGCCTGGCCCAAACGGTGGTCGGTCAGCGACTTTAATGCCGAGGATAACAGCATCGTCATTGAAACGCTTGAACTCAGTTACCGCTACTATAAACTCCTGTAATTATGCCCGTTGAAATCAGAGAACTCCACATTAAAATTAATGTGAACGAACAGACGCAGAACAACAATAATGCTACTTCTAGTACGGAAAACACCAGGCAGGAAACCCGCAAAAAGGAAGATGCACTGGTGGCGGAATGCGTAGCACAAACACTGAATATTCTCGCCGACGAGAAGGAACGATAACAGCGTTCATACGTTGACTTTTTTTTTAAAAAAAACTCCGTGTCTCGGTGCCTCCGCGGCAAATTGTCAGAGAATAGAAAAGCAAAATACTAAGCGATGGACATCCTCGGGAAGTTGGAAAAAATGAGAATCCTGGCATTTAAAGACAATGCCTTTAGCAAGCCGGCTTCGCCAGCTTCTTGGCCAGTATTGGTCAATCCGGAGTCTTATGCGATGGACTATAAAATCGAGTACAATACGGATGCTGCTCCGGGTAATGATGGAACATCTGCCAAGTATACGCGCCATGATCCGGNAGAGTTTTCCTGCGATTTGTGGTTTGATAATACAGGCATTTTAGACGATACTCCACGCCCGGATATCTATTCGGAAATGGATAAGTTTCGGAAGTTCTTGCTGGATATTGAAGACGAGACCCACGAGCCCCGCCATTTTATGATCATCTGGGGAAAGATGATTTTTAAAGGGCGGATTACCGGATTGCAAATTCAGTACAAGTTGTTTAAATCGGATGGTACCCCTATTCGGGCCATGGCAACGGTGAGCTTCAAGGGCAGTTTCGATGACTTACTGAGGTTGGCAAAAGCCAATTTGCTTTCTCCGGATCTCACCCACAAGCGGGTTGTCAGAGCAGGAGATACTTTGCCCAATATGTGTGAAGAAATTTACGGAAGCACGGCCTATGTAACCCAAATAGCGAGAGTTAATAACCTGGCAAAATTCCGGCAAATACCTGCTGGGACCGAATTGTATTTTCCGCCATTTGCTAAAGTTTGATCAAGATTAAAACAAAAGAATGTTAAGCGATAGAATTATACCAACTCCGGTGGCGCCTTCTGTGGCAACGTTTACCGTCCTTTCGGCGGGAACCGAAGTGCCGAGGGAGTTTCAGGTCTTGTCGATAGTGGTCAATAAGGCCGTTAATCGTATCGCAACGGCAACGCTGATTTTAAGAGATGGCGATCCGGCGGCCCAAACCTTTACCGCCAGTGAAGAAGATTACTTTGTGCCCGGAAAAGAGCTGGAACTGAAGGCCGGCTACCAAGGCACAGAAGACAAAATATTCAGCGGAGTTGTGGTGAGCCATGCCATTCGGGTTCGTGATCAGCGATCAGTGCTGGAGGTGGTGTGTAAAGACCCTGCTTTTAAAATGACCTTAAATCCGGAGAATCGCTATTTCCGTGACACAACAGAAAGCGATGCGCTTGAAGATATCATTCGAGCCAGTGGATTAACGGCAGAGGTGGAAGCAACCACGGAATCAAAAGCAGAAATCATTCAATACCACTGCACCAATTGGGATTTTGTCCTCACGCGGGCAGATGCTTTAGGAAAGATTTGCATTACGGAAGGCGGTACACTCAGCGTAAAAGCGCCCAACCTTACCCAAGCCAGCGCATTGAACTTGAGTTATGGTGGAAACCTGCTCAGCCTGGATTTGCAGATGGATGCCCGAAACCAGTTTAAGTCCATCAATTCCAAGGCGTGGAGCATGCCGAATAGCGAATTGGCGGAAGCGGAAGAAAGCACTTTTACTGCACCAAATGCAGGAAACCTGACCGCCAATGATTTAGCAGATGCACATGGCATTGATCCTTTGCAGCAACAGCACGGCGGCAATGTTTCGGAAGCAGAATTACAAGAGTGGTCGAAAGCACGACTGCAAAAAAGCCGTTTGGCTCGCATTCGGGGGCGGGCACAATTTCAGGGGATAGCCAGCCTGGAAGTAGGACAATTGGTCACGCTGCAAGGTGTGGGTGACCGCTTCAACGGACAAGTTTTTGTATCCGCTATTCGACATGAAATCAATAATGGCAACTGGCTCACTGATGCCGAGTTTGGCTTGGATGACAGCTGGTTTACAGAACGATTTGAAGTTACCCAACCGCGAGCTGCGGGAATTATTCCTCCGGTAAGCGGCCTGCAAATAGGGATCGTCACCCAGATTCATGATGACCCGCTGGGCGAGCATCGTGTGCAGATACGCTTGCCGCTGATCAGTACAGAAGATGATGGCACCTGGGCACGCGTAGCCGTTTTGGACGCTGGCGACACCCGAGGAAGTTTCTTTCGCCCCGAAGTTGGCGATGAAGTTGTGGTTGGTTTCCTCAACGATGATCCCCGCTTTCCGGTGATTACGGGCATGCTCAACAGCAGTACACGCCCGGCACCGCTGGATGCCACTGAAGATAATCACGAGCGAGGTTTTGTTTCCCGTTCGGGAATGAAATGGCTCTTCAATGATGAGCACAACAACATTTTACTCGAAACCCCGGATGGTAACCTCGTCGATATTTCTGGTGAAAACCAGTCTGTCACCCTGGGAGACCAACATGGAAATAAAATTGTGCTCGATAGTAATGGAATCACTTTGGAGAGTATTAAGGATATAGTACTCAAGGCCGCTACCAATCTGGAAGCAGAAGGGATGGCCGTGAAGATTGATGCCCAAAGCACTGGCGAATTTTCTGCCAGCGGAACGCTCACCCTCAAAGGAGGACTGGTTCAGATTAATTAAAAAAATAAACGATGCCACCTGCTGCTCGAATCAATGATATGCACGTTTGTCCAGCTTCCAATGGCCCCGTGCCACATGTGGGAGGGCCGATCATTCCTCCTGGAGAGGTGACGGTACTCATCGGTGGTTTTCCAGCCGCAAGGGTAGGGGATCAGGCACTCTGTACCGGGCCACCTGATGCTATCGTGGCAGGGAGTGGAACCGTATTGATTGGCGGAATGCCTGCTGCCCGATTAGGCGATAGTACCGCCCATGGTGGAACCATCGTCATTGGCTGTACCACGGTACTGATTGGAGGATAAGAGCATGTTTTTACTAAAAAAAGAAGATACATGGACGATAGTAAGCCAGCTACCAATTTTTTAGGAACGGGATGGAGTTTTCCTCCAACGTTTAGAAAGGCTTCCAGAGGAGTACGAATGACCACCGGGCAGGAGGATATTGACCGGAGCCTGGAAATTTTACTCTCTACGGCTTTAGGAGAGCGTGTTATGTTGCCCAACTATGGTAGCAACATGGAAGAGCTCTTGTTTGAACCCATTGATACCGGCTTACAGACCTTGATTTTTGACCGAATCAATACCGCTATTCTGTATTACGAACCTCGGATTGAAGTAGAGGATATCCTGCTGGATACCGAACGCGTGAACGAAGGAGTGCTCATCATCACGATTGCTTATCGGGTGCGAGCGACCAATTCGCGCTTCAACTTTGTCTACCCCTTCTATTTAACGGAAGGATCACAAGTTGATAATCCGATATAGCACTTGACCATGTGCCTAACCATTTAATCACCTGCTCACCCTATTATTTGTAGGAGACAGCACAAAAACAAAATGAACATTCGGTTTTTAAATAGCTAGCTAAGCGGTTCACTTTAAGCGTGTTAGTTGTTTGAAAAGCATCAAAGAATGTTTAGTTTATTTTTTGCGCAATACAATGATCTATGCCAAGTAATTGCAACGATATCCGGAACGACTACCGCCTCAACCACGGCGGAACGGCCCAGAGTGAGCGGCAGCCGCTGGCGCAGCAGCCGGATTATGTAAAGGTGGATGAAAAAACCTTCGCAGATTGGATAGTTTTTGTCCGAGATTATGCGCGTTTCGTTCAGTTTTATAATAGTACAGACACGCCTGAAGGTGATTGGACTGATTTCTGGACCGCTAATCCAGCGATCATTTTGGCAAATTTAGCGGCCGCACCGATTGATGATTTTCGAACAGCCAGCCGGCAATTATTTATTGAATTACAAAAACTGGAATACCAAGACGGTAGCGCTGCCAGTAACCTACATTTACAAGAACATCTGAATCAACTTTTTGACCTCTTTACCAACCTGACTTGGCAACTGGATCGTCATATTCGCTTGCTTCCGGAAGGCTTGCCCATCAAGGAAGTGTTGCGGAATCGGGTGAATAAGTACTTATCACCGGCACTACAAAAGTGGATTGCTTGGCACAAACACGCTCAGGCAACTTTGTTGGATGATGGTCAAACGACGCTAAGCCCTGCACTCGCTGGAATCCGTGTCCTTGGTGCAAACTTACTGCCCACGGAAGATTTCTATACCGCACCAGCTCCTGAGACTTTATTTACCGACGATTGGCTACCAGCAGGTGCGACCGATTGGGCAACTTACTTGGCCGGAATTGCTGCGGACGATACCGTTTTTGGAACAGACCCTACTGTGGCGACGTCTATTAGTTTTGTGGTTCGGCATTACTTCTTTACGAGTGTTTATGAGCAATTTTTACAGGCTTTTGTCTTGGCCATCAAGGAAGCGGAAAAGGCTTTGGAATCCTTGTTGTACAACTGGAATAAGCACGAACCGCACTTCGCTCTTTTTCTGGCATTCCTGCGATTGCTATCCAAAGAACAAGCTTACCTCAACACCCTGACAGATAGGCACCTCCGCTTTTATTACGAGCGTGTACTGCGTTTGAAATTTGCTCCCGGAAAACCACCAAAAGCATTTCTTACCGTAGAGTTGGCCAAACAAGTAGATCAACACCTGCTGGCGGCGGGCGTGACCTTTAAGGCAGGAAAAGATGCCACCGGGCAGGAAATCATTTTTGCGGCAACCGAAGATTTCGTTGCCAATAAAGCCAAGGTGACAGACCTGCGAAGTATTTTCAAAGCCCCCAATGATATAGCAGCATACAGCTTTGGTGACCCAGAGCGGCCCATTTATAAAAGTCGCGATCGGAACCGCTATTTTGCATCTCCCGTAAGCAATTCTGCCGATGGTTTAGGAGAAGAAGAACTAACCAGTGCCGATGGCCGATGGCATCCTTTTGGGAATAAAGAAGTAGGAGATGATGCGACGACCTGGGATATTAAAATGCCCACTGCTCGGATCGGTTTTGCCATCGCTTCCAATTACCTGTATCTGAAACAAGGGAGCCGTACCATCAGCCTCAAGTTTAATGGAAGCGGCATGAATGTGCTGGCAGGTGTCAAATTTAAGCTAAGCCTCACGACCGAAAAAGGCTGGTTGGAAAAAACAATTACCGTTGATCAAGACCCGGAAGATGGTCGTTACCGATTGAAGTGGACCATTGAGGGCGATGACCCCGCTATTTTGCCGTACCAGGCAAAGACTCATGGCGGAGCTTTTCAAACGGGTTTTCCGATGCTGAAAGCAGAATTGGTACACGAAAACAACGTTCCATTTCCTTACCAGGCCATAAAAAATCTAAAAGCATCAAGCCTTTCGTTGAAGGTAGATGTAACCGGAAAACGCGATATGGCCCTTAGTGGCAGTACTGGGCCATTGGATGCCAGCAAGCCTTTTCATCCCTTCGGGCCAGCACCTGGCGATGGTTCCGTTTTCGTTCTGGGTGATAAAGAAGTTTTTCAAAAAGATTCTATGATCAGCCTGAAGCTGGTTTGGAAGGAGAAAAAAGGTACTAACTATTATCAAGATACGGTTAGCGGATCAATAGCTAGCACTCAATTGAGCACTCTGGTAAGCGGAACCTGGTCGACCCCCAGTAACAAAAATATCTTGCCAAATGATAGCTCTACTACTGTTCAATTATTAGAGGATGCTGGCAACGGTATCGAGCTGGATACTAACAGTGTCATTACCCCTGATTTTTCTAATAACCAGCCTTACTCTAATCAAGCTACCAGTGGTTTTCTTCGGTTTTCCCTAAGTGGCGATTGGGGGCATGCGAAATATCCACTTGCGCTGGCCGCTTATGCCAAGGGTGACGGTGCTACTCCGGCCTTGCCTAAATCATTGTACGATCCTCAGTTATTGGATGTGGAACTGGACTACAAGGCTACTCAGGAGATTACATTGAATAATACTGCTGCTTATAATGATTTGACGGCGGAGTTTTTTCACCTGCACCCTTTTGGGGAAGCCGAGAAGCAACCCACCGCTGGGCCAACGGCTTTACTGCCTTTGCTGGTGAGTCAGTACAACACCTCTACGCCTGATGGCCCTGTAAATAATGTGGGCAAAGACGGCGGAGAGTGGCTGATCGGCTTAGAAGGATTACAAGCACCACAGGTGCTCTCACTCCTCATTCAGGTCGCTCCAGGAACGGCCGATCCATTACTGGCAAAACCCAAACCTCATTTGAGGTGGTGGTATCTCCGCCAGAACGAATGGGTGCCTTTTACCGAAAGGGAAATAAGTGATGGTACGCAGGGCTTATTGCAAAGTGGGCTGGTGCGTCTGAGCATTCCTGCTGATATTAATGAAGATAATACCCTCTTGCCCGCTGGTAAAGCTTGGTTATGCGCCACCGTTGAGACGGCAGTAGATGCAGTCAATCAGATTGTTGGCGTATATGCCCAAGGTATGGCCGTAGCCATGATCGACAACCAGAATGATCCGCAGTTGGGGGCCTTGCCTTTACCTGCAGGAACCATCGCCAAATTGCGCCAGGCAGTAGGGGCTGTCAAGAAAGTAGCGCAACCGTATGCCACTTATGGTGGAAGTGCAGAAGAACTACCATCGGCTTATTATACCCGCACCAGCGAACGCCTCCGGCACAAGGATCGCGCCATCAATATGTGGGATTATGAACGCTTGTTGTTGCAAGAATTCCCCCAACTCCATAAAGTAAAATGCCTCAACCATCTGCGGTATGAATCGGGTAGTCCCCAACCGACGTACCGGGAATTGGCACCAGGGCATGTAACCATTGTTGGCATCGCAGACCTCCAAAATCAGGGAGCTGTTGATCCTTTGCGGCCTTACGTGAGCTTGGCTGACCTAGAAGCTATGGCGACTTTTTTGAAAAAACGAATGTCTTGCCAAGCTACGTTACACGTACGGAATCCCATCTTCGAGCCTGTTGTTGCAAGTTTTAAAGTGCGGCTATTTGATGGTTTAGACGAGACTTTTTATGAAAAACTTCTCAATCAGGAAATCCTCAGTTTTCTCTCCCCTTGGGCGACGGGAAGTGGTGCCGAGATCGAATTTGGAGGTAAAATGCACAAGTCTGTATTGGTCAACTTTATTGAAGAACGACCCTATGTCGATTATGTCGAAGACCTGGTTTTGAACCATACCCTTGATCCATTGCAACGCGATGTAGAAATGGTCCGCCCCACCAAGCAAGTGGCGATCCTGGTGTCGGCACGTCAGCACGATATTGAGATCATAGAAGGAACTACCGACAACGAATGGACAGAAGATTGTGGCTGCCAACCACAACTAACCGGAACACCCAATAACATCATCCTAGATAACCGAGACGCATGAGTGATTCGACCCTGACCATATTAAAGGATCCGCAACTGCCACCAGCGGAAGATTATCGGGCCTTGCGTGCCGAAGGGTTTTCTGCCGTTCAGGAGCTGGGAAATGAGCAGTGGACCGACTACAATGCTCATGATCCGGGGATTACCCTGATGGAAGCTTTGGCTTATACCATCAGTGAATTGGGGTATCGTACCGGGTTTGATATTGCTGATATTCTTACCGAACGTAGTGGCTATATCAGCTTTCGGCAGGCGCTGTTTACTGCCCGGCGGATACTAACGAATAATCCTGTTACGGTCAACGATTTTAGGAAATCACTCATTGATTTACCTCGTTTGCGGAATGCCTGGCTGCTCTGTAAAGAATGTGCTTGTGAAACGACCGTCTATGCAGAATGCAAGGACAGCCAACTTTACCATGCTCCCCAGTGGCGGCTATTACCCAAAAACCTGACGGCGGGAGGGCACGAGCATCCCGTTTTTGTCAAAGGATTATACGAAGTTTTACTACAATTGGAAGTGGATGCAGAGCTAGGTGATCTGAATAACCGCAAGCTTATACAGACCCTGAATATTGACATTGGTGAACCGGATTTGGCAGCATTAACCATCGAAATCCGCTTTCCTGATTGGTCCAAAGAGCAGCCGGAGTTGTATGCAGCGTTTATCTCTACCGACCCCAGCTTTATGCTCGAAGTGGATAGCGATAATACCCTGAACGAAGGACAACCAACGGATGAAGGTATTCGAGTGACGCGATTTTCTCGCGACCGAACCACTACAGAGGAAGTGACCACCGCTAATCAGGGCCTCCTCCAAGGCTGGCGCAATGTATTTTACCTTGATTTAGTCATTCCTTTTCAGGTAAATGGCGACAGTCACAGTTTGGAATTAAACAGTGTACCTGTGCGCTTTTTCTCTCCCCGAGAGGGCGTAAAGCGGGTCTTGAACGTAGAGGATTTGAAGTCTTTTGTTTTTGAAAATGCTGCCGCTGGCGGATTAGTAGATCGCTACCGTAGAAAACTACAGGCGGTTGAAGTAGCAGTAGGAGAGGCCCGGCACCAATTGCATCAACTCCGCAATTTAGGAGAAGATTATTGTCGTGTTCAGGGTATCCAAACGGAGGATGTGGCTTTTTGTGCAGATGTAGAACTCACACCAGATGCCGATATTGAGTTTGTGCTGGCCAATATCTTCTACCTGATTGAAACGCACTTCAATCCTAAAGTGCCATTTCATACCCTTTCGGAATTGACAGCAGAAGGTTTAGCGACCGAAGATATATTTATAGGTCCTGCTTTGGAGAATGGGTTTATCAAGGAAGAAGACCTGGAGGCGGCACAGCTACGTTCCGTTATCCATATTTCTGATTTGTACAATAAATTGATGGATATCCCCGGTGTCATTGCTATTCAGCAGGTGCAATTCACCCGTTACGATGACGAAGGGAATCCTATTATGCCCTCGCATAGCTGGAGCATTCCTGTTCGGGCGTTGCATATCGCTCAGCTTTATCAGGAAGCATCAAGGGTTTTATTTTATAAAAACGGTTTGCCCTTCCTTGCCAGGATGGATGAGGTACGGGCGATTTTGGCCCAACTGCGCAGCGCGGATATCGGTGGGAAACTACCATTGGCGGAGCGTGATTTTCCGATTCCTGTAGGCGTACACCGTGATCTGTCCAGCTATGAACCTGTGCAGCACACGCTACCTCTAACTTATGGTATTGGTACGGTTGGCTTGCCTCCTCGTGCTACAGACGCTCGGCGTTCGCAAGCTCACCAACTGAAAGGGTACTTGCTGCCGTTTGAACAGCTCTTGGCAGACATGACGAAGCAATTGGCGCACACGCCTGATCTCTTTTCGACCGATGAAACAGTAGACCGAACTTACTTTTCTCATTTCTTTGATGCAGCAGCCGTTCCAACGGAAATTGCTGATTATTCGGATTTGGTAACGGCACAAGCTACGGAAGATAACCTTCGGGGAATTACCGAATCGGCAGCCGTTTTTCAAGACCGTCGTAATCGGTTTTTAGATCATCTCTTGGCTCGCTTCGGGGAGCAATTTCGAGATTATGCTTTGATGCTTCACGCTAATGAAGATCGGATACCTTTTGCTGCGGATAAACTAATCCGGGACAAGATTCGTTTCCTGCGCTTTTATCCGCGAATCAGTGCTGATAGGGGGCGAGCTTTTAATTACCGCTACGACGGACGCTGGTGTGATCCCCGCAACCAGGCAGGAATAAGTGACCGTATAAGTCGCCTGTTGGGAATGGAGACGCTACGGGCCTATTTTGCGGTAGAGATTACCAATAATCAGGGCGTTTTTGAAGCGAGCTTTACGCTCAACGATACGCGTGTCGGTGGAGCGGGCTTGTTGCTAGAGGAAGTAGACGTAATTACCGCTACTACGGGTGAAGCTGCGGAAGACCTCACCTGGGCGCTAATTGGAGATATCATTGCCAATAGTACCACCTTGGGCCGGTACGGCACCGACGGCAACGGTGACCCTATACTCGAAGATGAAAACGGCTTGCCGCTCGCTATGCTGGCAACGGGTGTGGTAGCGGCGGATGTAATTGCGTTTACTACCGATATTTTGGCAAAAGAACGGCTGTTTCCGGTAGAGCATTTGTTGCTACGCCCTGTATTTCCGGGGAGCCCGCTAATGCCCGTTTGCTTGCCCGATGATTGTACCCACTGCGGCGAGGAAGACCCCTATTCTTTCCGGCTAACTTACGTTCTGCAAGGAAGTTTGGCACCTTTCAGCTATGATATTGATTTACGGCAATTTGCCGATCAAACCATTCGTAGAGAGACGCCCTCCTATTTGCTGCCCAAAATATGTTGGGTAGGCAACCGAACGGTCGAGAAAGACGAGTGTGCGCCTATATTTTCTCAATTAAGCAATGTTTTGCTGCCTTTTTTTGGTGCAGAACAGGAGGCAGCAGCTTGTAGTTGCGCAGTAGAGCTGTACGATGGTTTCGATGCCTTGTTTCAGCCCTGGATGGCAAGCAGGTTGCTTACCTACCGCCCTTATGCTGCTTGGGCACAGGACCTGCGGATACTTTTTGCAGATTTAGCATCGGCAGATTTCCCTTGCCTGGGCACCGATGAAGCTTGGGATACCCTTCATGATCTTTTGCTGGATCATTTCGTCACTTTGGCGGTCCAAGCCCACCAGTTTGACCGCTTTGAGATCGCCTGGTGCAACTGGCTGGAAGCCAATAGCCCTTTCTTATGGCAACCTCTCAACGCCCAACTGCAAAGACAAACCGAGCTATGGCTACAAAGCACAACAGGGCAAGAAAACAATTGCCAATGTGCCGAGTTATTGCTGGCTTATTTCGGAGATCGTTTCCGGAATTGGATCAGTAGCTTGGTGGAAGAAGAAGCTGATCTGGCGGATATCCCCAGCCTGGCAAGCCGTATCGACGCAGAAGTATGGCAACCCTTCCGCAGTGATTTAACGACCGCACTTACTAACGATCCCTCATTTTGCCCACTTCAAGGGCTTGATGCAAACGATGAACGCTGGGAGGATCTTCTCCAACGTTGGCTGGCCTACTATTCCGAGTGGATAGCAGTAGCCTACCGGCACGAAGTACTCCTGCGAATTTTTTCCGACCTGACCAGTATTTACCCGACAGCCACCTTACACGATTGTGATGATGGTAGCGATGATAATCCTGTTCGATTAGATAACACCATTCTTGGTACCCTCTAAAGCCCTCAAGTGATATGTTACCAGTAAACATTTCCTATCCGTTTTTTGAAGCCAATCAGGTGCTTTCCAATGAGCATCTCAATCAGCTATTTAATTACCTCGATGAACAGGAACGCCTCACGCGAACCAACCTGATCGGGATTGGCATTGTCTGTGGTTTGGAGCCATCCATCGCCGATAGTGGCGATAGTATCCAGATCAGCAAAGGATGTGGGGTGACCTCTGAGGGTTATCTCATCACCTGGGGCACCCAAGCTGCTTTGGAATGGTACCGCCCTTACGAAGTGCCAGATGCGCTCCCTTATCGGGAATTTGGAAGTGGTAATAACCCATTTACACCGTTTCCTATTTGGGAACTCACAGCAGATCGAAACAATGATGCGACGGCGGTTAGGGTAAGCCGTGATTTCTTGCAGGGCGTCAACCAAATACCGGGGGAAGGTGATGAGAAAATTCTGGTGCTATTCCTGGAATGTGAGGCGGAAAGCAATCGGAATTGTGCCCCCAATTCTTGTAATGATAAAGGATCTACCGTAACGGCAACCATCCGCCCATTATTGATAAGGAAGCAAGATATTGACTTGTTGCAGGCTCGAATTCGCGCCTTGGGGCCAGAAGCGGAAGCTTATTTCAGTCTGGCAGATTCGATGAGTAGTCGTTTGGGGTTGCCGACGCTTAAGCTGCCTCGTTTTGATGTAGCTGCGACCAATCTAGGGAGTACCAGTTCTATTTTTACAGCATTCCAATTGGCAATGAATCAACCTGTGGTAGAGGGTGTTGCCAATGCATTAAGTGCTGCTCATCAGGCTTTTGCTCCTTTGCTTGTAGATTTTGAGACCAATCCGTTTGCTAACCTCGCTACGAATTGGGCTTTCCTTTATGATCATAGCATAGAAACCAGCGGACAGTACCTCTGGTACCAATATTATTATGACCATCTGGATACGATTATTCAAGCTTACGAAGAATTTCGCCTTCGGGGTTTGGAAGTGCTAGGATTGTGTTGTCCGGATAGCCGCTTGTTTAAAAGACATCTGTTTGCGGGCAATCTAGGCATTGAGCCTATCGATAATAGCTACCGTCATAGTTTTGTGCCTTCGCCGTTATTTACGCGCCAGCAGGGGGCTATGGCTGAGCTGCGGCTGTTGTTTGCTCGGTTAGTGAGTCTGGTGCAGGGCTTGGAGTTACCTCCAAATGTAAGCTCGCTGGTCGGATTTAATGTTGGGAATGTTCGCCCGGTTACGGCAGTCTTGCAGCCGGGGGTATTTACGCCTTTCGAGAACTTTACTTTTGTTCGTCCCCAATTACTTACCGCCTTTAGGCCAAGGTTATCCACCAGTATCAAGATTACCCCTAGTTTACTGGGAGGGCCCTTGTCACGGAAAGCAATTCCTTACCATTATCGCCCGGTACCCTTATACGAACAGTGGAGTCATCACCTGACTCGCCAGGGAAAGGCCCGGCATAATTTGGGCTATCGTTCCAATGCATGGAATACAACAGATCTGTTTGTCCGTTTTCCACTGCAATACGATTTGGAATCCAATAATTTCCTTCGGATAGAGGGACACGTTGGCCAAAACTATGTGCAGGTACTCCATGAGTTACTGTCGCAAAAAGACCGCAATCGGCTACCGATAGACATTGTGGCCTTGAAGTCCGGCTTCAACGCGGATACAATTCCTTTGCCTACAGAGGTGGAAGATTGCCATTTTCAGGATTTGGACGCTCTTTATCATGCCTTTCGGGAAGAATTGATTTGTCAACTTTGCGAAGCGGTAAAGCGGTTTTACCTGACGCCAATTCTGCCTAGTCAAACGCCAACTCAGGCTTTTGGGAATCGGGTGCCACAGCTTCCGTTTCTTCAGCATTGTGCGCCAAACTTCCGTTATTTCGATAATTCGATTGGCGCTTATTATGAAGAACACCTGAGCCAGCATACGGCTAGCGCTCCCTATTTGGGGAACCTGGATTCGGTGTACATCTATCATGTCCTGTTTATTTTTAACCTCGTAAAACTTGCTTCGTCTCTGCCAGCGAACGTATCCCAACTGGATATGACCGCCTTCCGGCAGCAGCACAATGCCCTGCTGGGCTTGATGCAGGTGCTCAATAACTTCATCCTGCAGCTTACCAATGATGCGACTTCTGGCGATAATAACAGTGATCAACTCGATCTGGAGGAGTTTTCTGATCAAATGGATCATGTTCTTTTCTCCTGTAAATTGGAATCCTTCCAGCGTATTTTTGATGAATACCAGGATCGTGTCAATAAGATACGAGAGCAGTTGTTGTTCGCTAAATTTACGGATCAACATCCGGGGATTCAGCACAAGGCAGGGGTGCCAATGGGTGGAACCTTCGTCATGGTCTATCACGGTGATGACCAACCAGATGATGTGCCCATTAGGGAAGGTAACTTTACCATTCGGGGCCAGGTCGTAGCGAACGGAGAAGTACTTGTCGGTGTGACAATTATTCAAGTAGGCACGACTTCGGGTACCGTAACGGATTTTGATGGCAACTTTTCGTTGGTCGTAAACAGCTTACCTGCCCGTCTGGAGGTACTGATGCCCGGTATTGGAAGCCGTGAAGTAATTGCCGTTAATGAAAATACAATTTTGGAGATCGATCTGGGTGTTCCGGTGGATGATAATACAGAACTTGGGCGTTTTGCAGACCTGGCAGTGGGAACAGTAATTGCAGATTTTTATTTGCCTTATTTGTGCTGTTCCGACTGTACGCCGGTGCAGTTTGTATTGCCCAAAGAACCGCCCACTTTTAGCTGGGAACAGGTCGGTTGTACGACGCCGAATAATACCGGCCTTGCGCTGATTACGCCTACGGGTGGTACTCCTCCTTATGATTATTCTCTGGACGGAGGTGTAAATTGGTTGGCATTAGCAGAAGAGCCCATCGCTGTAAACAACGGCACTCAAGTGCAAATCAGGGATGCGGAAGGAACCATCTCCGTACGGCGTACTATAGAATTGGTACCACAACTGGTTATTGACCCTGGTGCAACGGTCTGCGACGAGGATGGCCAGAATTTCCGGGTCGAAGTCTTCATTGATGGCGGTCGCCCACCTTATCGGGTTATTGCCAATGGACAAACTTATGAAGTGCCGCTAGGAGAAAATGTAGGCTTTGCAACTTTCCCAAGCGGCCAAGGCGGCGAGGTGGTCGTAGAGGACAGTAGCAACCCAGCTTGTGAACAACGATTTAATGTGAAACCCGTTGTTTGTGAGCAAGGCTGTGGCCTGCCTTGTAATGGTATTACCAGAGAATGTGGCCATCCGTTCTGGATGCAGCGCAATCCAAATACCAGTATTCGCTATCAAAGAGTACAACTTCAGGTCAACACCTTTACCGTTATTGGTGACCAGCCTGGTCAGGCGATTAATTTTAATGCAGCACAACTAGGGCAACTTACCGAAATACTAAACCCAAGTGGCGATTTCACTACAGCTAGTGTGTTTAGCAGTTTCTGGAATAGCCGGATGCCTGCTGCGAATGAGTTCATTCAATCAGTGTTGGGGAATGCATTCGGTAGCCCTGAGGAAGCTGTTATTCTTCTGACCTATGATCCATCGAGTCTTGATAATTTCACGACGCTACGAATTGAGCATTATAGTTGCCATTCTTATGTTATTGAAATTGAAGTTAGTTTCTCTGGCGCTTCTGTTGGAAAACATGACTACCGCCGCTTATGGCAATACCGGGAATCAGAGAGTGAGGTGCGAGAATTGGTAATTATTGATAGCAGTGAGGAATTCGAAGGAGGAGGTAGACTACCTGCCTATAATTGCATTATTCGTGATCGCTGTAACCCTGATAACCCTCCGCAGGAGTTATGTACGGAGCCTACTTCGCTGGAAATCAACTTTGATATTTCTGATAATCAACTTCTCTTATTTGCGAACAATGTGGGAGAACGGCCCATGTTGTGGGTGGTTGAATACGCTTTCCCTGCGATTCTTTCCGATTCCCAGGTGGAGACGAATTTCCGAACCGATTTTGGTAACAATTACGTTATCAGAGCGATTGCGGTAGACCCTGAGACAACTTGTGCATCGGTGACAAATGCTTCATTTGAACTTTGATGCCGACGAAGCAAATCCATATTATCAAGCAGCTTGAGTTGGAACTTACTGTTCAAGCTTCCCGAGATCGGGACTATCACGCGACCTCAGAACGGCTATCTGTTCTTGGGCAAGAGCGGATACCTGAAATCATTGATAGGGTGTTGTCGGAGTTGGTGCCCCCTGATGTGTATGTTCGGTACGACAAAATTGTACTGGACTGCGATCTGGATTCTTTAGAGGATTTAGAATCGGAGATCCGTAGGCAGCTGGCCGGAGAGCTGGAACTGTTTTTGAAAGCAGAAGAGTATGAAAAAATGCTACGGCCTCGTAATAAGCTAGCTGAAGGGAGAGAAAACTCGCTCGAAGCAGCTACTGGCCCGGAAGCCTGGATTATTCATTTTCTGGAACGCGGATACCTGCCTTGGTCAGCACCAAAAGGAACCACCGTTGCTTCATTGGCTTATGAATTTACGGAATTGCTTACCGGAAACGCTGGTTTTGTAAAGAAAATGCATCATTTGTTATTGCAAAATGAAAACTGCTTCAAGCGGATGCTCGCCCAATTTGGGAGTGTCATGTTGCATCGGTTAGTGGGTATTGTTGAAGAACAACAAGCACCTTTAGCATTACTTTCCTTTACGGAACAACTTGAATATTGGACCAAACAGTTGAAGATAGTTGCTAAAACGGGAGATACCAAAACGACAGGATTAGGTAAAAAAACGACCGTTCAAGAATCCTTGCCAATGGCATTGGAACGGTCTGAATATTTGGCGAAAAACAGTATCAGTCAGCAGCGAGCATTGTCTGTGCCGCAGGCGGGGTTGGTGCTACTTCATCCGTTTATTGATCGGTTTCTTACCCTGCACGGAGCAGTATCTAATCATGAAATTATTGATCTCAATTTAGGCGCAAGCCTCCTGCAAAGCCTTGTTGTTGGAGAATCACCGACGGCAGAGTGGGAGCTGGTATTGCCCAAGATTTTACTGGGAATACCTCTGGAAGAAGTGTTGGTTTTACCTGAATTAACCGAAGCGCAACTAACTAGTGGTGACGAATTAATTGAAGCTGCTATCCGCCATTGGTCGGCATTAGGAAAGACTTCCGTGGCGGGCTTTCGGGCAAACTTTTTGCAACGCGATGGCTTGCTTTATTCACAAGGAACAGACTGGCATTTACAAGTAGCACAGGCACCTTACGATCTGCTGTTAGATCGCTTGCCTTGGAATATTTCCATGATAAAACTCCCCTGGATGGAGGGAATGCTAAAGGTAGATTTTCGCTGATTATTTTAAACTAAAAGGGAATGAAAACCAAAACGACTCAGACCCCGAAAGCTAAACCTGGCAAGCCAGGACGGCAATCTTCCTTTTTTCAGACTAAAAAGAGCGATGGCGCTTTTTTTAAGGCGCAGCCTAATGTGAAAGTTGGAAAGCGGGAGAGTCGTTATGAAACCGAAGCCGATCAGATGGCCGATAGGGCCGTCAATAACGAAGGAACGGCACGGCCTCTATTTGGCCAGATTTCTCCCCTCGTACAACGCAAAGAACAAGAAGAAAACCTACAAGCCAAAGCCGCAGAGGAAGAAGAGGTGATGCAGACGATGATGGAAGAGGAGGAGCCCATTCAGCGCCAGCCAGAAGCGGAAGAGGAGGAGATGGTACAGGCGCAAATGGAGGAGGAAGAGCAAGTACAAAGCAAGGAAGAGGAAGAAGTACAGCGGAAAGAAGACGAGGAAGAGTTGCAAATGCAAGAAGAGGAAGAAGCTGTACAAACCAAAAAAGAAGACGAAGAAGAAATTCAACAAAAGGAAGAAGAGGAGGAGCAGCTACAAGCTAAACTTGCGCCTCGCCCCTTATTGCATCGAGGCTTGGATATTGCAAATGCTATTCGCTTGCGCCGAGGAAAGGGGCAAGCGTTGGATACGGCTACGCGACAAAAAATGGAAAATGCCTTTCAGGCAGACTTCAGTGGCGTACGTATTCATACTGATCAAGATGCTGTTCGGATGAATCGTGCTTTGGGGGCACAGGCGTTTACTACAGGTAGCGATGTTTTCTTCAATGAGGGGAAATACGACCCGTCGAGGCGCAAAGGACAGTTATTGTTGGCTCATGAACTTACCCATACGGTGCAGCAGGGAGTTGTGCCAGAACGTGCTACCGATACTCCCGAGCCCATTGCGGAACCCGGCACTGATACTGCAGCGCCCTCCGCAGATTCCGATGTTTTATTGCCAGTAACCATTCCTGCTGAGGATACCACAGCCGTTGCAAGCCTTGGTGGGGCAGAAGCAGGAACTGCGCCTGCTACCAGTGAAGGTGAGGCTGGGGCGAGCCCGGCACCTGTTGAAGAAACACCCGTTCCCAGAACTCCGGGAGAAGACCCCAATTTTAAGGCACTCAAACGAAAAACAAAGAAGACGGCAGCTGGGCAGAAGACGACCCCTACAGCTAAGAGTTTGTCTGAAAACGCAGAAGCGGCTGCACCGCTTGCTGATAACGAACAAAAAGGACAGGCACAAGAGGGCCAGGTAGGAGAAATGGAAGAACAGGAGCCGCAGTTGTTTGATGCGGAAACCTTTAAGACATTACTGCTGGAACAGATTGAAAAAATTCTGCCTAAAAACGAAGAAGAAGCAGACAAATTTCCCGGTAGCGGGAAGATGGATAAGGTGAAAGACAGTGCAGAACAAAAGGTAGCCAGCGAGAAGGAAAAATCTGGGGGTGCCATTAAAGCCGCTACCGCTAAAGAACCTGATCCTTCGGCAGTAGAGGTCCGGCCAGTAGCTGACTTGGCTCCGCCTCAGGCAGGCGATAAACCCAAACCGCTACGAGCAGGAAATACCACTCCGCCGGCACGCAATGCCTCGGAAGTCAACCAGCCCCTCATCGAAGATGCCAAGCGCATGGACGATGAAATGGCCACCAATGATGTGACGGAAGAACAACTGGCAAAATCTGAAGAACCGACCTTTCTTACAGCTCTTGACTCCAAAAAGACCGCGAAAACGAACACAGCAGAAGCGCCCACACAATTCCGCCAACAAGAGCAGTCTGTTCGCGAAAAGCACCAAAATCAGGCCGAAAATAAAGGTAAAGATACGGTGTCTGGCATGTTTGGAGAACGCAAGGACCTTTTGGCCAAAGCTTCTGGTGAACAGGAAAAAAATGCGAAAGACAATACTTCCGCAAGGGAGGCTATAAGTGGAGAAATTGACCGCATTTTTCTCAAAACCCAGGTTGATGTAGAAAAGGTGCTTGGACCAGCAGATGGCAGCAAAGAAGGCACCATTGATGAAGGCGTGAACACCAGGTTTGAACTGGCGGCAAAATATGCTACACTCCGCTTTGAAGCGTATATCCGAGCTAAAATGAATGCTTACAAACGGGAGCGCTATGGCTCTTGGTTTGATCCTCGTGGTTGGGGGAAACGCATCAAAGATACTTTTGTTGGGATGCCCGATGAGGTCAATCAATTCTACGTGGACGGCCGTGCGCAGTACATCGCCGATATGGATGTAGCGCTTACGGGCATCGCCCGATATATTGCCACGGAATTGGGCAAAGTGAAGCAGCGGATTTCCCAAGGGCGCAAGGAGGTGAAAACTTTTGTGGATGGTTTGCCGAAAAGTCAGCAAAAACTGGCGACTGCTGCCGTAGAGCAAATTGAAGACAAATTTAGTCAGCTAGACAGTGCGGTTACAAGCAAACAGGATGCCCTCATCGACAGTATTGCCCAGAAATACAAAGAAAGCCTGGAGGCCGTTGATGCGCGCATTGAGGAAATGAAAGCGGCCAACCGAGGGCTGGTAGACAAAGCGCTGGATGCCATCAAAGGAGTCATTGAGACCATCAAGAAATTGAAGCAGCTTATCATGGATTTGCTGGCGGCTATTCAATCTTTGATCGGCGTGATTATGGCCGACCCTATCGGTTTTATGAAAGCCTTATTTGCGGGGATTAAAGCGGGTTTTGACAGCTTCGTAGCCAATATCCAAAAACACCTCGTTGCAGGCTTGTTCAAGTGGTTGNCGGGGTCGTTGGGGCCGATGGGTATTACCGTGCCGGAAAACCTGTTTAGTCTATCGGGCATCTTTGATCTCATCATGCAGGTACTGGGATTAACCTGGGATTTTGTTCGGAAAAAGATGGTCAAGCTCATCACCGAGCCAGTGGTGAAGGCTGTAGAGACAGGCTTTACGGTCATCAAAAAAATAAAGGAAAAAGGAATTATGGGGCTCTGGGAAGAGGTCCAGGAGCAGTTTAGTGACCTAAAAGAGACAGTGATTGAGGCGGTTCGAAATATGATCATCACCCAGGTCATTCAGGCGGGGATCAAGTGGCTATTGAGCTTGCTGATTCCCGGAGCTGGGTTTATAAAGGCGATTATAGCTATTAAGGATTTTATCGTCTTCTTTGTAGAGTCCGCCATTGCGCTAATCCCTACTTTGATTGAAGCGATCAAGGCTGCTGCTGCCAAGAATTTTGCAAGGATCAGCTTGGCGGTGGAAAATGGGTTGTCTACGCTAATTCCATTGGTTATTGGATTACTGGCAAAGCTTTTAGGTATTTCTAATTTGGTGCAAAAGGTGCAGAAAATCATCAAGAATATCCGCAAACGCATCAACCGGGCCATCGATAAAATTATCCTCAGGGCTAAGAAATGGGCAAAGAAATTTGTGAAAGGTGCCAAGAAGAAAGCCAAGAAAGTCAAGGACAAATTGGTGCAGTGGTGGAAGGCGAAAAAGAAGTTTAAGGGTGGTGACGGGAAACAGCATAAGCTTTATTTCAAACAGAAAGGAAAGACGGCGAATATGATGGTAGCCAGTGATATTCAAACCTTTGCTGATTTTATGAAGCACATCAAATCTGTTGCGAAAACAAAAGACCAGAAAACACTTTTAAAACAAGCACAAACAAAAGCAGCTGAGGCCGATAAAATTATTCAGCGTAGAACAGGTGCGGCTACGGATGATGCTACCAAGAAAAACCAGAAGGAAAAGCAAAAAGACTTACAAGAAAAACTCAATGAATTGAGCCCTATTACGGCACAGATATTCGGCTTCGCAGATGGAGAACAGCCTGCTACGGAGGTCGATTTTGGTAGTACAACCAAAGGGGGAGGCACCGTTGCTACTGAAATGAATGCTACGGTACTTTCAAAAATGCCACGGTCTAGCGGAGATAAAGGATCTTCACCTACGCAGCAAAAACACGAAGTTTTTGATAAGCTTAAGCTACGGCGTGAAGGCGGCCGCTCTTACTATATCCGTGGGCATATGCTCAATGATAATGTGCATGGCCCTGGTAAATGGTACAACATGACCATACTCTCTCAGAAGGGAAATAAAGCCCACCTCAATGCCGCAGAAAATGCAGTGAAAAGAGCCGTTCAGTCCGGGGGAGTCGTCAACTATAAGGTGACCGCTAATTATGGCCGTGGTGATTTGAGTGTAACAAAAGCACAGTTGACCAAGGCAGGTATCGATGATAGCAAGCACGATGCAATAATGACCATCCGTTCGGCAGAAAAGTATATACCTACTAAACTTACCGTTAGCTCAGCTATGCTGAAGAAAGGGGCTAATGGTAAGTTTACCAAAAAATCAAAGGTATTGCTTAATAACAAGGCTATCACCAATGAGATAGATACGAACCTGAAGAAATACGAAGTAGGTAAAGGGGAAGCTAAGACTATACAAAGCTTGGTAAACAGTAGTGCTGAGAAGATCGCTACCAACACTAGTATTTCTGTAGCTGAGGTGGTAATTATCCAAAAGTTAGCACAAGACATTGATGATTTAAAGAGATATGATCAAATTACAGAAGCTATCAGCCAAGATAGTACACTTAGTAGCTCTAAGAAAAGGCGCTTGAAAAAAATGGTGATAAAGATGCAGGAAGCCCGTAATATAAAATTAAATTAGTGAGATCATGAGTAACCCAAGCGAAGAATGGCACGAAGGATTAAGTGATGCCTTATACGATGCTGAAGAAGAAGGTACTTTGGAGCATTTGGAAGAAAACTATAATCTACCTTTAAATGCGAATGATTTTCAAGAAATAGCGTTGAAAGCTTTGCCTCAAAAAATGATTCAATTGTATGAATTGTTTGATGGATGGGAAATAACTTGGGCGGCTGTAGCTGATGATGAGGCTGGTGGTCGACTTCATTTCTTGGCTATGCAACACGTAATGCAAAATTGGGAGGGGAAGCTATACGAAAGCAAAGATTTATTGGAAGAAGAACTGATCGAATTTTTCAAGCCCTTCGATTTAGTAACAGACGAGGCTGAATGCGGCTTTCTTCATCGCCCAGGCTTCGCATCGGAATCGATTTATTATCATCGCACTGGAGCGCCTCAGCTCTACAACCTGGATCTTGATTTCTCGGGTTACCTCGAAATGGCACTTGCTGCCAGGGTTTATTTTTATTGGCCTAAAGTATTACTAGATATCCAATCTGGAGAAGAAAGCGAAGAGACCACTAACTTTAAACAAAACATGCCCTTGATTTTTCCTGAATTCAACTGGGAAGCGTTTAAGGAAAAATACGAATCACTACGTTTGTCCGTCAAATAGCTTTATTTTAGACCAATGAAAAGGATTTCGATTACCAATTTAGAACACGCTATCCGTTATCTGGAAGAGCGTATTTCTCAGCGACTTACGACTCCCGAGAAGATTGCTTTCCCTGATTTTGATATTTCAGATGCCAGCGACCCTTTTTTTCGAACCATAGCAGAAATGAAGCTTTCACTGGAAGAATTTCTGATTCTGCTCATCGCTCTGGTTCCTCATGTTTATCCTGATTTTTTTGATCGAGTTGTTGCTAAAAATTTGAAAAAGGATAATGATTTACCCGCCTTTGGGGGCATAAAAACAGCGGAACAGCGTACCATGATGCCTACGGTGTCTACTGCGCTATTTGTACTGGCAGGCGATGACATTCAAAAGCGGATGGATCTGTTAGCGCTCTTTAATCATCAGCATCCGTTTTATCAACAGCGTATACTCCGCCTAGAACAACCGCGAACAGGAGAGTCGATGCTAAATCGCCGAATACTATTAGATGACGAGTATACAGAGCTGTTTACGCAAGGATATGTGTCGCCGCCTAAATTTAGTTCGTCTTTTCCGGCTCAATTGCTCCATACAGAACAAGAGTGGTCCGATTTGGTATTGCCGCCTCTTGTGTTGGAACGCATAGAGGAGATTAAAACATGGATAGAGCAAAGTTCAACCTTGATGGAGGATTGGGGCATGAAGCGGGTGCTTAAGCCAGGGTATCGCGCATTATTTCATGGTCCACCAGGGACAGGTAAGACGCTAACAGCCAGCTTGCTGGGGCGGTATACCGGTAGGGATGTGTTTCGGGTAGACCTCTCGGCCGTCGTCTCCAAATATATTGGCGAGACAGAGAAAAATCTCTCCCAGTTATTTGATAAGGCTGAAAACAAAAGCTGGATTTTGTTTTTTGATGAAGCGGATGCTTTGTTTGGAAAACGCACAGGCGTCAAGGATGCTCATGATCGTTATGCTAATCAAGAAGTCTCTTACCTTTTGCAAAGGGTGGAAGAATTTTCAGGGCTGATTATCCTTGCATCTAACCTTAAAAGTAACCTTGATGAGGCTTTTTTACGCCGCTTTAATACAATTATCCACTTCCCGTTACCTGATGTAGAAGAACGTTTGCAGTTATGGCGTAAAGCGTTCCCGGATGCGGTAACTTTAGACGTTGACTTAGTAGAAGTAGCAGCTCGCTACGAACTAGCTGGTGGTAGCATTATAAATGTGGTACAATACGCGTGCCTGAAAAGCTTGCAACGCTCAAGTAATAAGATCAGAATGAAAGATGTTTTGCAGGGGATTCGAAGGGAAATCGAAAAAGATGGACGACTTTTTAAGTCCTTGATGTAAAGGAAAAACGCACTGCCAGGTTTATCACCTCACAATGTTATGGTACATGGTACCCGGTACTTTGTACTTAGTACTAAAAAAGAGCTGTGAGGGAAGGATTACTCCGCGGTGCTCCGTGTACTTCGTGCTCGAACCTTCACGGGGCGGTTAGCGAAGATAAACCTCTCGACAAGTACGCAACTTGTTCAGAGTTTTACCCTGTTTATTCCTGTTTCCCCACCCTCGAGACAAGAGGGCATGGCTGCCAG